>NZ_WEHZ01000027.1 GCF_012641745.1 Pseudoalteromonas peptidolytica | reverse complement strand
TTTTGTTAATATCAGAGCGAGTTTCTTCTACAACTGTAAGGTGTTCAATCAGGTTCATTGGTTGCGCCTAGCAATGGGATTGGCGCTATTTGATCATAAATTAGCTAAAAGTGCGATCCCGCCCTGCGACCTACACCACAAAGAACAAAGCGGACATCGAGAGGAAAATCGCCATTTGAAAAGATGTACTCTTTTGAACAGCAGTGCCTACAACTAAAAAACACGAGCGCGGTGCTCATAATCTGAAGAGCTTATAGTAGAATGTGTTATGTCGGCGTTTTATTCAGTGGTTGCAATAGTGTTACCTCTGTTAAACAAACTAAAAAGCACTACGCTTTATTCAGGTATGGGCAACCGTAGTACTTAAACACTTTCATATCACGTTATATCGTTTAAATGCTAACTGTTGCAGACCACTTAATTAAGCGAATTGCTATAAAAGCGCTCTAACTTATCTAAAAAATCATGCAGCTTTTGATTCATTTCTCGATAGTCATGATTAAGTAATACCTCTGGTTCGTCGACAAATCGGTAGTGAGACGCTTTAGTTAAGTCCTCATTTGCCATAAGTAATGCGACGACTTCTTTCGTTAACTCCATATGGCACTGGAAGCCATATACCAACTCTTGATAGGCGACAATTTGCCTTGGGCACCCTTCGCTATATGCAATTACTTGTGCTCCATTGGTAAGCCCTGGCATATCATTATGCCAATGACCCACACCCAATACTTGCCCAAAATGACTAAATAGCGGGTGTCGCATCCCGGCTTCTGTCAAGGTTATCGGGTATTTTCCGATTTCACGTTCAGGGCTAGGTTCAAATGTTGCTCCTAGTGCTTCACCAATAAGCTGGGCTCCTAAGCATATACCAAGCACAACTTTTCCTGCTGTAATGGAGCTTAAAATAATAGCTTGCTCACTTTTTGCATCGAAATGTGGGCATTGTTCAATCGTTGTTGACGGATCTTGAGGGCCGCCCATTACTATTAAAAAATCTATGTCTTCGATACTTTTTGGAAGTGGTTCGGCTTGATAAACTCGTGAGTAGGTGATGGTGTGGCCGCGTTTTTCAGCCCATACTTCGTAGGCACCGGGCGCTTCAAAATGTTCATGGATGATAAAGTGAATATTCATCTTTCAACCTTTCGATTAATGTAAGCCATAGATGTTATATCAAATTATCATGGCGTCATTTATAATAACTGACGTTTAATGTTGATAAGTCGCCAAAATGCAAGCAAATGACCTAATCAAAAACGCTCCGCATACACAATTCATAACAAAGACGATTAATATGGCGGCTGGTTATATTGATGACTTCCACTGTCATTCGTGGCACCAAATCGTGTTTCCATTGCGAGGGCTACTACAGTCAAATATTGGGGATAAACGTAGCATAGTGCCTCACAATGGCATGCTTTACATACCTGCACATACAATTCATAAATCCATCGCAGTGACCAATACAACGTTTTTAGCGATTTACCTCAACCCTGAAAAGTATGTTCAATATGCGCAGCAACCTAAATCTTGTCAGGTCACACCCTTTATCAAAGCATTGATATTAATGCTGTTTGAAACCAATACGCACAAGCAACCACAAGCGAATATCACGCATTTATTGACGGTATTGCGAGATCAAATTGATGTGGCAACAAGTTATGAAATCCCTTTGCTCATTCCTGCTGATAAGCGGCTTTTATCCATTTTCTCCCAACTAAAAGCGCAGCCATATCTTTCATTTACGTTAAAGGAATGGGCAACTAAAGTGGGTGCTTCAGAGCGTACTTTGTCTCGATTATGTGCTAGAGAGTTTTCTCAATCATTTGCACGATGGCGGCAAAACATAAGGTTAGTGTTATCTTTGCAATTGTTGGACTCGCAAAAAACCATACAGGAAGTTGCCGTTGAGCTGGGCTATGCCTCTGACTCTGCTTTTGTCCAAGCTTTTAAGAAGCTATTCAACCAAACACCAAAAAAGTACCGTACTGATAACTTACAGTAAAACGCAGGCTGGCTTACTACATTGAGTAAAACTCCATCACCTTATAGTGTAAAGTGGCCATGCTTCATCAACTTTGCTTAGGGTTAAAGTATCTTGTCGCGTATTCTTTTAAGTTTTCTTCTTATTATGTAGTCTAACTGGGTTTTGATTAGTGGAGACATTTGCCGATGTTGCGAATTTTTTTATGTGCTAGCTTAGGGTTAGCACCAATAGTGGGGGTATCAGCCCAAGAGGTAATGACCCCAGAGAAGCTATGGCAAGTAAAGCGCGTAAGTGCACTTGGGTTATCTAAAGATAAAACACATGTGATTTACCGAGTTACTACACCAAGCGTTGAGAATAATGACTTTGATAGTAAAGTGTATCAAGTACCATTAAAAGGCGGCACTGCGCAGCTACTCACCGCTTATCAGGGAGTGCTATCAGATAACAATGTGTCACCTGATGGTAGCAAAAAGTTATTCCATGATAGCGTTAAAGTAGAGTCTGTTTTAGCCACAGATAGATACCAAGCATTAACTCAAGCCAATGCTTATGTATTTGACGATTTAAACTACCGTCATTGGGATACATGGAAAGATGGCAGCGTTAAACATGTTTTTTATCAAGACCTTATCACGGAAGAAAAAGTCGACATTATGAAAGGGATGCCTTTTGATAGTCCAACGTCACCATTTGGTGGCTCCAGTGACTACATTTGGGGCCCTAAAGGTGAGAATATCTACTATGTCAGTAAAAAACTGACCGGCACAGAGTATGTAACAAGCACCAACACTGATATTTATCGCTACAACTTAGCCAGTAAGAAAACCACAAACCTGACAGAGCAAAACTTAGGTTATGATAAAAGCCCTGAATTTTCGCCAACAGGCCAGCTTGCTTTTTTGCGTATGGATGAGCCTGGTAACGAAGCTGATAAAAACGACATAATTGTTAATCTGGATGAAAGAGAAGTAAACCTGACGGCACACTGGGATGGCACGGTGAGTAGCTTTGAATGGAGCCACGATGGTAAGCACATTTATTTTATCGCGCCAATAGACGGTACAATTCAGCTGTTTCAGGTTGCAGTAAATCGTAAAACAAAAGATAAGCCAAAAATTAAGCAGTTAACCAAGGGTATGTTTGATGTCAATGGCATCGTTGCAGCCTTGGATGGTCAGCTGGTGGTTACGCGAAATAGCATGAACCAAGCGAAAGAGATTTTCCGTTTTGATCTCAATAGCAAAAAGCTTGTCGCGCTAACCAACGTAAACGAAGCACTGTATGCAGGTCTTGATTTACCGAATGTTGAAAAACGAATGGTGAAGACAAAAGACGGTGAAGATATGCTAACGTGGGTGATCTATCCTCCTAATTTTGATAAGCGCAAGCAATATCCAACCCTGTTATATCTACAAGGTGGTCCGCAGTCACCGTTGTCTCAGTTTTATTCATACCGCTGGAATTTCCAAGTGATGGCATCACAGGGCTACATTGTGGTGGCGCCAAATCGTCGTGGTATGCCAGGTCATGGTGTGAAGTGGAATAAAGACATAAGCCAAGACTGGGGTGGCAAGGTAATGCAAGACTACCTTGATGCGATAGATAATGTGGCTAAAGAATCTTACGTTGACAACAAACGAATTGCAGCTATTGGTGCAAGTTTTGGTGGTTACTCTGCATTTTACTTAGCTGGTAAACATGAAGGGCGATTTAAAACCTTTATCTCTCACTGTGGTATTTTTGACTTACGCAGTATGTATGGCACAACGGAAGAAATGTTCTTCGTGAACAATGAACTTGGTGGTGCGTATTGGGAGAAAAATAACGCGGCAATCAACAAGGCTTACGCGCAATTTAATCCAATCAGCTATGTCGACAAATGGGATGCTCCCATGTTTGTGATCCATGGTGGTAAAGATTACCGAGTTCCTCTAAGCCAAGGCATGCAAGCTTTTCAGGCAGCTAAATTACGTGGACTAAAAAGCCGTTTCTTATATTTCCCTGAAGAAAACCACTGGGTACTGACACCGCAAAACGGCATAGTATGGCAGCGCGAATTCTTCAAGTGGTTAGATGAGACACTATAGTCAATATAACAATCATCATTGATTGAATAATAAAACTGTACGCGGAATAGCAACGTCTTTGAGTCGTTGTTATTCCGATACAAAAACAGGCGGTTAATGTTGTATCTGCGACTTTTAATCGTAATCTTCGTAATTAAGAAACTTATTCTCCAATAAAAAAATGCTGTCAAAAACCTTGCTACGGCAGTGTGCTATCAACAAGATAGCTATCCCATATAGACAAAGTAAAAGTGTCGCTAACAAGCAACCTTTATCGCAATGCTTGAGTTGGATCAATCTATTTGAGTCCAATGAGTTTAACTTTCAGGTGTTATCAACCTATGTAAATGAAGTAGGTAATGAAGCGCGCTACAGTGTAATCACTGAAAAAAATAGGGTGATTAGCATATGATTAAACAGATATTTTTGATTTTTATTTTGACGATTGGCAGTTTTACTTCGGCGGCAAACGCATCTAATGAGCACACAGTATTAATCGTACTAACCAGCCATGATCAACTTGGCACTACGGGGCGAAAAACAGGGTTTTGGCTCCCTGAATTAACACACCCATATTACCGTTTCAAAAAGGCTAATATCAACGTGGATATTGCCAGCATTAAAGGTGGCCTTGCACCAATAGATGCAAAAGCATTGGCTGAGTGGGACGATTACCATCAGGTTTTTTTAAATGACGCGGAGTTAATGACTAAGGTGATCAATACGATCCCACTAAACCAAATAGATGCAAATGAATATGATGCGGTAATTTTTAGTGGCGGATCTGGGCCTATGTGGGATTTCCCTGACAATCGTGATGTTGCGCGTGTCGCTTCCGATATTTTAAATAAAAATGGAGTACTTGCTGCTGTTTGTCATGGTGTAGCAGCGATCACGAATGTTAAACTTGCGAACGGAGATTATTTAGTTAAAGGTAAGCGGGTTACAGGGTTTAGCAATCAAGAGGAAAGTGATTTAGGGACAACGGATATCGTCCCATTTCTATTGCAAAACCGGCTTATCGAACGTGGCGGTATTTACTCCTCAGCAGCTGCATGGCAAACCAATGTAATAGAAGATGGTCAGTTAATTACGGGACAAAACCCAGCATCAGCAACACTGCTCGCTGAGAGAGTTATCGCGAAGCTAAGAGCAAATAATTGACGCAGCCTGCGGGGTTTACTAAAGGCTCACAACTTTGTGTTCAACAGAAAGTAGCTTGTGTGGCGACAAGTCTTGTTAAGCTAGTTGAGTTTCAAGTGAGTTGGCAGCTATAGCGTATATAAATCGTAGGCATACTCGAGTAATCTGAGCTTCGGATGAGGGATGTCTTTTTTAACACGTTTGGTTTGGCGCTACTTCCATTTTCAAAAACAACGAGCTAACTTACTCATAGTCCCTGTCTCAGGTTAAACAGTTCACAGGAATAGGAAAATAAAAAATGTATAAAAGGATAATGAGCGCGCTTTGGATGTTGTTGGCTGTGCAGAGCCAAGCTGCAGAAGAGGCGTTGACAATAGACAGTGTAGTACCAAGTCATATGGAGCTGGCCTTTCCAAACGATGCTAAGGTGTATCCAGACAGCAGTGATTTTACAGTGCTTAACGCTGTGCTGATGAGTAATGATAGCGGTGAACGATTTGCAACAGTTACCCTTAAAAACCAATCAAGTGGACGGCGCACATTAACGCACAAACACCTGCTAGCATTGACGGCAAATGGTCAACGGATCATGCCTATGGAGCTTTCAGAGCACTTTAATGGTGGGGAAACCCTCTCGTTAACGTTATCGTTTGGTGAGAGTAAATTCCCATTGCTCCAAGTTTACACAAGAAATTAGTTTCGACCCTACCTGAGGCTAATTTAATTCGCGGGTTATAGATGTAAGCTAGCCATTTCATAGGCCAATTATTGCGTAATTGAGAGTGGCGTCTGCGCCGCGATATTCATTCCTACAAGATAAGAATGCTTACGCACTTGAGACACAAGTACGTAAGGTTTAACTTATAGATTAAAAATGGCAATAAAGCGCTTGATTGATCAACCTTACGTGCGCAAATTAAATTTTTGTACAAGCTGCGCCAGTGTTGTTGCTTGGGTACTCAGAGCCTCACCAGAGCGTGCGGCAACTTGAGTGTCTTGCAGTGAGTTTCGGCTTGATTCTTCAATATGCGAAACATCACGCGCCATTTCACTTGCCACAACTGACTGCTCTTCTGTTGCTGTTGCAATAGATTGGATCATGGAAGCAATTTCTGAGGCACTTTTCACGATTTCTCCAAGTTGAGAGCCAGCGACTTCGGCCATCACGACACTTTGCTCTACTTGGCTGACGCTACTTTGCATTGAGTTGACCGCGTGATCAGTTTGTTGCTGTATTGACTGTACTGTCGAAACGACTTCCTCAGTGGCTTGTGAAGTGCGTTCCGCTAAGGTTCTAACTTCATCTGCTACGACAGCAAAGCCTCGTCCTTGCTCTCCAGCTCTCGCTGCTTCTATGGCTGCATTGAGCGCGAGCAAGTTAGTTTGCTCGGCAATACTACCTATGACGCCTATCACATTACCAATTTGGCTGCTCAGCTCTCCAAGGCTAGTAACATTGTCTGCGGTGTTTTGTACGTCCTTTGACGCGGCTCTTATCTTGTCTATTGTTTCGCCGACGGATTTACCCCCTTGGCTAGCAAGATAGCGAGCTTGCTCTGCGTGCCCAGCCGCAATTTGACTTTGTGCTGCCACTTCCGACACTGTGGCACTCATTTCTTCAATTGCGGTAGCCACTTGGGTTGATTGATCTGAAGATGTTTGGCTTCGCACAGCTATCTGATTATTTGTTTCAGCAATACAGTGGCTAGAGGTACGCACCTCACCGACAACTTTGCTAATTTCTTTTAGAAGGTGGTTAAGGGAGGCTGCCATTTTATTTGTTGATGTTGCCAAGCTGTCTATTTCATCCTGGTTTTGATGAATAATATCAGGTTGAGAAATATCTCCATTACTGACACGCTCAGCAATTTCTAGTACTTGATTTAATCTGGTAATAATAGATTTATTTAATGAGTAAGCAATTACTAAGCCTAATATCGCGGCAATTATACAAATAGTAATAATAATCAAAAGCGTTGAGTTTAATCCATTAACCAACTGGTCGAGAGACTGAGTCGCATCGTCTCGTTCCTCAGTTGCAGAGACGGTTAATATTTTCTTCAAAGGTTGGAGATAGTTTGTGTCGGCGAGCTGAATAGCACGGGTGCTGCTTTGTGCATTACCGTTGCTGGAGAAAATCGTGGCATCTATCTGTTTATGGTATTGAGACATCAAGCGAATAATCTCTGCCATCTTTTGCCGATCAGATGCTTTGGCTGATTCATAGAAATACAAGGTTTCGTGTGTTTCCTTAAAGTCTTCCAATAGCTCATTAAACTGACGCTTTTTACTCAGATCACCATTAGCATATTCCAGTGCAGATGCCTCAAGTCTATGACTTATATCCAATAATTTGTTATAGTAGATCATCCCGGGTAGATCATCATTTTTGATCTCAAGTGCGCGTGCTGTTTCAGTCGACACCTTAAACCATACGAAAATACTGGATAGTGTCATGAGTAAAACCAGAGTACCAAATGCGAAATAGAGTTTTTTACTTAGCTTCATTGTTACAACCAGAAAGTAGAGAGTCTTTATTGAGATAGATTATTTTTATGTGCACTGTAATTAGTTTTTAGTAAAGCTGCGGTTTCATGGCGTTTAATCGTAACGAATTGTTATGATTAAATGCCATCGAGGAAAATGAGATAGGCCAGTTAGACATACTGGAGTATTTCATTTTTAGATATATAGCACGCAGCGTAAAGAGGCTTTTTGCACTGATTTACTTATACACTGGATTGAGGGTTATTGCATTATTTATTGCGCTTAGTTGAATTTTATTTGACGTGAATCAGTCATTTAAAAGGCGAATTTATGGATGTGAAAACCCGTTGAGACGAATAAGAATAATTGTTGATAAGGAGAGGTGCGGTGGCTTTAACCGCACTTAATTTGCTAACGTTTTAGCTTAAATCTTTGAACTAACTCCGATAGTGCTTTAGCTTGTTGGTTTAGTTCTTTGGCCGAATGCGCAGCGACTTGAGTATCATTCAATGAACTTTGGCTAGATTGCTCTATGTGAGCAATATCTTTTGCCATTTCACTGGCCACAACAGATTGTTGCTCAGTTGCTGTTGCAATAGATTGAATCATCGTTGCGATTTCCGATGCGCCTTTTACTATGTCTTCTAATAGCGAACCGGCTTTTTCAGCCATAGTAACGCTTTGCTCAACCTGTGCAACGCTGCTTTCCATTGAGGCTACGGCATGCTCCGTCTGTGTTTGGATAGATTGAACTGTTGACACTACTTCATCGGTGGCTTTGGATGTTCTTTCTGCTAATGTCCTTACTTCGTCTGCGACCACGGCAAAACCCCGCCCTTGCTCACCTGCACGAGCAGCTTCTATGGCTGCATTCAACGCCAGTAGATTCGTCTGCTCTGCGATACTACCGATCACACTTATTACATTACCAATTTGATTACTAAGCTCTCCTAGGTTGGTTACATTATCAGCGGTGTTTTGTACATTACTTGATGCTTCTTTTATTTTAGTTATGGTTTGACCAACCGAGTCGCCACCTGCACTGGCTGAAACTCTGGCTTGATCTGCATGCCCCGCAGCGACTTGGCTTTGCGAGGCTACTTCAGAAACCGTTGCGCTCATTTGCTCAATTGCAGTTGCGACCTGTGTAGATTGCTCTGACGCGCTTTGGCTTCTGTTTGCTATCTGGCTATTAGTATCCGAGATTTCATTACTGGAGACTTGTACATCGTGAACCACTTTAGTGATAGCCACAAGTAGAGTATTCAGCGATGCTGACATTTTGTTTGTGGCATCCGCAAGACCGTCAATTTCATCAACACCGTCGTGACTAATATCTGGTTGGGATATATCTCCTTCGCTGATCCGTTCAGCCACTTCCAGTACCTTGTTCAATCTATAAACAATTGATTTGCTGATGAAAAATGCAATGGTTGCACCGAATATTGCGGCAATCAATGTGATTAGAATGATGATAAGTAGCGTGGTATTTAATCCATCTACTAGCAAGTCGAGTGCGCTCTCTGCATCGTGGCGCTCTTCCTCAGATGAAACACTGAGAATTTTTGCAAGCTCGACCAATAAGCTGTTGTCGAGCTGCTGAAGGCTAGCTACTGCACGAGCTTTTGCACCGCCGTCATACTCGCTAAATATGTACTCCGCTTCTTTTTGAATTTCATCATACATTGACTCAATGGTTGCAATGTCTTTTACTTCGTTTTCTTCTTGTTCAAGTGGTTTGAGTTTTGCGAGATAATGCTTGAAACTATCAGAATCTTCCTTAAATTCTGCTTTTGCTCCCGGTTCACCCATGGTGTAGGCAATAATTGCCGCGAGCATATCGCCTGATTCATCGACTAACTCAAGGTAGTAGCGCACGCCAGGTAAATCATCGCTGAGGGATTCCTGTAAATTGGTAGACTGCAGTGCATCATTGAATTCTTGCTCTTTGGCTTTGTCTAAAATGGACTCTAAATCTTCACCTATGGTTTGTTTGAGCTTATAGACGCGGCTTTTGATCCGTTCGTGAGATGTGGGATCATAGGAATCGAACACCTGGCGGTTAACTTTTTCGTGAAATTGAGTCATGGTATTTAAGATTATTGCCATTTTTTCCCGATCAGATTGCTTGGCTGACTCGTACTTGTACAGCTCCTGCTGAGTTTGCTTAAATTGAGCAAATAACTGGTTGAAATCGCTTTTTTTACTAATGTCGCCGTTGATGTATTCAAGCGCTGATGTTTTGAGCTTATGCTCTATATCGATGAGTTTGTTATATAACAATATACCGGGTAAGTCGTCATTTTTAACTTCTAATGCTCGAGCTGTTTCGGTTGAAACCTTAACCCAAACAAATGCGCTCGAACAAGTCATTAGCAGTATTAATGCGCCGAACGCTACAAAGAGCTTTTTACTTAAATTCATAACACACCTATTTGGTAGATAGCGTGCTTTTCCTTGCCCGTAGAGTTATCGTTCAATGAGCCTAAGTCAAAAATGAGCATAGCTATGTCACCTTTGTACGATCAGCTGCCGATCCAGCGAAACGATATTGTGGTTGGTTAAAAATCGAGGTTTGCATAACTAACCGATTTCAATCCCAGATTAAATAATAGTTTAAAAAGTCAAATAGGCTAAAATTAAAAGTAGCTCCGCTGTGTTGTGAAACAGTGAGAACCCTACCTCACCTAAAGGCTAAAGAGGCTTTTACTGCTACGGTACTCGCATTACCAGCCCCACATTCATTGCGCTTGGTAACCAAACGGCTAGCTGTGAATGGAGCGTTTGTACAGCCACATTGGTGTGATGAGCACAGGAGCTTATTGCATCTCGTAAGCGCAGAGGCTTAGTTTGTAGATGGAGTAAAAAGTCTGCTTGCCAATCGCTTATCGTGCAAGCCTTGATACGGTATTGCTGTCGAGACACTGCAATATGCGTCTGCATTGGCTCTGGTATCGTGTATGGTGTAGATTGCTCAAGTTGCGCAATAAGTGGTAGCAGGGGGTAGTCGGTATGAATAAGCTGTGCTGATTCTGGCACTGCGATAGTAAAGTCCTCCGCTATCCCACACAGTAGCTCTATTTCATTTATTGCTGGGGTGGGCAGGGCGGTTTCTGGTCCGGGTTTTAGTAGAGCTTGTGCTTTTGCTCGCTCAAACTTGGCAAGCTCTGCGGGTATACTCAGCATCGCTTGCTGATGAGCGGAAAAATCTCCAATGGGTTTTGTTTGTCTTAGAAAGTCAGCGAAGCGCCCTCCAAGCTGATGCAGTGTCCAAGACTCTGAGGGGAGGCTGACGATGAAAGCTTTGGCGAATGTTTCAAACACTTCCTCTCCCATAAATTGGTTAAGCAGCGCAAACTCGCCCTTTAGGCATTCGACCAACCGTATCACATAGCCTGCTGCATAGATGTCGACTCTTCTCATCGCCCCCAATTTTTTCGTACTTTTTATACAGTCATGTAGCATTACACCATGAGGGTTGGCTGCGATATTTAGCTTTTGTTCTAGGTCGCCTCGCACCATTAAAACTGTGCTAAGCCACTGCTGAGTTTGCGTTAAATCTGGCGTTTTCATTTGATTAATTCTGCTCTGTCATTAACGATTGGAGTTGAAATGGCGTTAAGGGTGGTGCCAGTCTCTTGCTCTGGAATATATCCCGCTGTTGGGCTAAGTCCAGGCCAGTAGCGACCGGGGTATAGATCTGACGGATCTGCAATTTGGTGAGTTCCTTGAATTGAATAAAGTCCTGTCATGTAAAGTGGGATGGTAAAGAGTTCAACATTAATTGCAGCCTGTGCAATTGCTCTCAAACAGGATAAATCAGCAGCTTTATACTGACTATCACGGGCTTTAATTTGTTGCTTTTGGGCATTACTTAGCATCGCGCCGGCATCAATTTCTTCTTTTACTTCAACAACAGATTGATCCGTTTTGTTTTGCACATTCATGGTTTGCTCCTTTGTGACGGTGAATGTTGTGCAATACCACAGGCTTAAATAGTACTAATCTGTTTAAATATGTGTTCAATTTTAAGGAGTAAACAAGGCACGAACAGCGTTAAATATTTCATGTTAAAAACAACTTAATAGCAAAATTTTTGCCTGATTACTGGTACAGCCTTTTCACCTCAAAATAGATCATGTGATTAAGCAAATTGGCATAAGTTAGGATACAGATTGCGTACCTAAAGCAACTTAGAACTTAAGCATATAGGTATATGTAATAAACACACGAGATAAAAGTAGACGTAAATTAGGAAAAATTCGATTACGGAGTATTACGTACCAGTAACTTTTTTATAACGTGCTAGTGTGAGTGATGAAGCCGGTGACTTAAGCGAGGCTGAAAAGTGGTTTAAAGGTGACCCTTTAAACCACTTTGAATATGAATTTAAAACTTAGTTGGTGCAGGTGGCACTGTTAGTGTTTTTTTCGGGTTGTCTTTTAACTCTTTTAATAACTCTTCGACAGCACGCTCGACAGAAGGGTCTTTACCTGCGTGGATCAATTCAGGCCTATCTATCACCTCGATATCAGGGCTTACTCCTTCATTTTCAATGATCCAGTTGCCGTCATTATCTAGGATACGGAAGGTTGCTGCTATCACTTGGCCTCCATCAACAAGGCTTGGGTTTCCGGAAATCCCAATTAAGCCCCCCCAAGTGCGTGTACCAATTAGCTTACCTAGACCTGCTTGACGGAAATAGTAAGGTAGGGCATCACCACCTGAACTTGAATAGCCGTTGATCAACATCGCTTTTGGACCGTCGTGGGCAAATTGTGGAGTTTTTGTTGGCTCAACACCACGACGTTTCCAGTAATTAAGCGGTTTACGAGCAAGCCAAGTAATAATGTGCTCAGGAATAAAACCACCACCATTATAACGATCGTCGACGATCAGCGCTTCTTTCGTTGTTTGTGGCATAAAGTTCTTAAATAAAGAACGGTTACCATCATAATGCGTATTTGGTAGGTGGACGTAGCCGATTTTACCATCGGAAAGCTTGCTTACGTAGTCAGCCCGTGATTGCACCCAAGCCATGTAACGTAGTCCTTGCTCACTGGCAACAGGCTTGACCGTTGTCTTCCAGCTATTTTCGGCACTTGGAGACTTGCTTAGAACCAGCTCAACCTGCTCACCCTGGGTATTTTCAAGTAACTCATAAAAGTTAACTACTTCTTTTACTGAGCGACCATTTACAGAGATGATGTAATCACCTACATTGGCATTGACGCCAGTCTCGTCAAGCGGTGAGCGGTAGTTCTCATGCCAATTTTCACCTTTAAAGATACGTTCAATTTTCACATAACCTGATTGGTGAGCGCTTATTTCTGCACCAAGCAAGCCGTGCTTTTTGCGCTCGGCTGTTGGAGCATCACCAGATTGCACGTAAATGTGACCGGCGTTTATCTCTCCTGCAATTTCACTTAGTACGTAGTCTAGGTCGCTACGATGCGCAACTGCATTGGCAAGAGGCTGATACTTCTCTAAAATTGCATCCCAATCTTGGCCATGGTGATTCTCATCGTAGAACCAATCACGCAATGTACGCCAGCCTTCTACATACATTTGTTGCCATTCAACTTTAGGGTCGATTTTCAGTGTCATCTTAGATAGGTCAAGCTGACTGCTCTTTAAGTCCTGTTTTGGCTTAGGTGCGATAACACTGTAATTATTGCCAGCACGAGCAATTAGATGCTTACCGCCAGCGGCAACCTTATAGCTGCTTACCCCTTCGGCAACTGTTTCTAGTTTGCTATCAGGTTCGCTACCAAGTAGCTTTAATGCACCACCTGTTAGTGTTAGAACGCCACCGTCGACACCTGTTAGCGCACCGTAGTTACCGGCTGGAGCGGAGAGGGATACAACCCGAGACATAAAGCCGTTGGCATCAATATAATTTTCTTTTTTGGTGCTATCAGCTTTTGCTTCATCGTCTGATTGAATGCTTAACTCATCGCTTTCAAACGCGTTTAATGGCTTGATATGATTGTTTACCGCGACGCTGTAAATACGTGTGGCGTTGTTGAAAATATAATCAAATTCATAGCTACTAAAGGTGAGGTTGTAGTCGCGTTCAGACGTAAAGTAAATGTAGTTACCATCTGGCGAGAAAGTCGGGTTACGCTCGCTGGTCATTTCGTCAGTCAGTCGAGTGACCTTTTTATCTTTGATATTATAGTGCCATAGCGAGGCGTAGCGGTTCTCGTTGTTTTTAACAAAAACAATATCTTCGCTGTTAGGTGACCAAGTGTATTCGGTTAAACCATCTTCATCGTATTTGGCGGTATCAATTTTATGCGTATCACCAGATTTCGCATCAACCCACCATAGCGTGTGGTTTTTATCAGCAAAGAGCAGTTTGCTGTTATCAGCCGACCAAATTGGCGTAAAGCGCCAGATGGTACCATTGTCGGTTAACTGGATGGTTTTGTTGTTATTTGCTCTATCTTTAAGATAGATCTCATATTCACCTGTTTTATCACTCATGTAGGCAATATAACGGCCATTTGGTGACCAGCTAGCTTCAATCTCTCGGCCTTCTGGGGTGTAAGAAAGGTTGCGAGTTGGACCTTGTTTTACTGGAACAGAGAATAACTCACCACGAGCAGTAAACAATGCACGTTTACCATCATGTGAAATATCCATTGAATCAATAAAATCACTGACATTTTTGCTGTAAGGCATGGCATATTGGCGCACACCAGTAACATCAATGTTTAGCTTTTTGGCAGACTTTGTCGCTTCATCAAAACGATATAGGTAACCGCCATTTTCATAAACGATGGCGTCAGGACCTGCTGATGGCCACAAGACATCAAAGTCTTTGTGGTCAGTCATTTTTACTGGAGACTTACCGTCGCGATATTTATACAGGTTGAGTGTATAGTCACGATCAGATACAAAATAGATACTGTCATTTACCCAAGTCGGTTGCTGATCCGTTGCTTTATCAGTGGTGAGCTGTTTAGACGTGTTGTTTTCAAGGTCGTAAACCCATACATCTTGTGCACGGCCACCGCGTGAGCGTTTCCAGGTTCTAAACTCCCTGTCGATAGGGGTGTAAACATACTTGCTGCCATCAGGCGAGAGCATACCGCCACCGGTTTCTGGGATGGCCATCGGCTGCTCAAGTCCACCTTCGACAGGTACCATATATGGGCGACCCATGCGTTTACCCCATGGGGTGCGGTTTGCTCTGAACACGATATGTTTGCCGTCAGGCGTCCAATCCATCACCCGATAATCAAAACCACCGCGGGGAGGCATCGCGCCGACATCGTTATAATAGGTGAGCTGTTTTAACCCTGAACCATCGGCATTGATGACATAGATCTGGCGGCTACCATTGTACTCAGCGGCAAAAGCAATTTTGCTACCATCTGGTGAAAACTTAGGAAAAGTTTCAAAACCAATGTGGTCAGTTAATCGCTGACTTTTCCCTGAATTGGTATCTGCGATATAAATGTCGCCAGCATAGACAAAAGTGACTTTATCTTTGTGAATGTCAGGAAAGCGAAGTAAGCGAGTATCTTCTGTTTGATACGCTGAAACAAAAGGCGCGGCTGCCGTAGCAATGGCGAGCACGAGTGTTTTTATTTTCATCATAATATAGGCGTTTCCGTTATTATTTTGATACATAATAACGATTAAGCACTGAAATGCACCCAATTTAGATGAGTAGCTTGTTTCAAAATGTGAAAAACACCCCAACGCGGAGTGTGGTCGCGAAGGGATGTTGAGTTGTTGGGGGAGTATCAATGAGGTACTGGTGTACCTCAATATTGTGTCAACTTAGAACTGTGCAACAAAAGTTAGGTTGCTTGTTTCGCCGCCATCTGTGTCAACAACACTACCTGTAAGGTAGTAAGTGTCATTGAAGAAGTACTTCGCTTCCACCGCTAAGTCTGAGTCATATGAACCAAGGCCAAGTGCAAAGTTACGAGTGAAGTAGTAGTTTGCTAGTACATTCGTCACATTGTCATCAAAGCCTTCGATGTCAATGCGGTTATGTTCCACGTCGATTGTGAAGTAGCTTTCGCCACCCACGTGCATCAAATAACGAGCACTTAGGTTTAGGTAATCAAACTCATCTTCGGTTTCAATGGTAAAACCAATATAATCTGTAGAGTTGAGCTCATGGTTATATTCTGCTTTGAACCAAGTTGTATCACCATGTTCGAACTCTTCCTGACGAATACTTAGCTTTAGGTTCTCGTTATATAAGTAACCAAAGCCAAAAGAGTAATGATCGTCAGCTTCACCAAGATCTGAAATGCTACCAGTAACAAACCACTCTTTAGTGATAAACCCTTCACCGTGAGCAGAAAAGGCATTTGAGAAATCATCGTTGGCATAGCTTAGGCCAACATTACTGTCTGTATCTAGGTAACCAAAGTCATCCCATACGCCAACTGATTCTTGAGGTGCGAAAAAGTAATCAGAAGAAAGCATCAGTAGGCTGTTATCGGAGCTATCGTAGTCTGTGTAACTAGCAGCGTTGAACCACTCTTTTTGAACGTTTCCTGCGTTAGCTTGAGCGGTCGCTGAAACAAGTAGTGAAACAGCTGCGATAGATAGTAGTTTTTTCATGTTCATCCCTTTAATTTCCATATATTGAGCTACATCAACTCAACGGCGCGCATAGTAGTACTAGAAATCTGAACAGGAACTGACAGAAGTCAAAAATTTATGAATTGGCGTAAATGCTCAGCTTTACATATGCTTTAGTTGGATTTGCAACTTCGGTTTTAGCTGGTTTACATGTTAATAGGAAGCGTAATGTCAGACTCGTTTCATGGTATTTCTATAGGCACTGAGAGGCGTCAAAACGATATCTACTTAACCTTAACACTCAGCGGTAAACTTACCCATGAAGATTACGTTACTATTATGCCTATTATTGAAGAGGTTATAAAAACGGTAAAGTCGCCACAGGTGTATGCACTAATTGATGCAATTGACTTTAAAGGCTGGGAGCTCAGAGCAATGTGGGACGATTTTCAGATAGTATTATCTCACAGCCACGAGTTTAAAAGAGTGGCCATTTATGGTGGCAAAAAGTGGCATCGTCTTGCTGCATTGATTGGTAATTGGATTATAACTGGGGAGGTAAAATATTTTCGAGATAAAAATCAGGCAATACTTTGGATTGAAAACAAATCATAGCCATACACAAAACGGTAATACATTGATGAGCAATGATGAATACAGAAATCCCATTTGTCTAAAAAGTGGATTATCCAGTTGCTCATCATGTATAGTGAATAAACACCAGCGGCTTTTATCTGAATGGCTTGGGAGTTGACTCTGTGAAAACAATACTGATAACAGGTGCTAATCGTGGGATTGGACTTGCGTTAACTAAGGTCTACCTGCAATCGGGGTGGCATGTGCTGGCAACATGTAGAGATCCGCTAGCTGCAACTGACTTAAATGCGTTATCTGCGACGTTTCCTGAACTTCAGGTGTTCGCCCTAGATGTCACTAATTTTGATCAAATGACGGAGTTGAGCGAAAAGCTTGCGCCAGTTGCCATTGATATTGTCGTTAATAATGCTGGCATATATGGACCAAAGGGTTACGCCTTTGGAGAAACAGATATTGAAGCGTGGCGTGAGGTGATGGAGGTCAATGTCTTTGCTACCATGCGACTTGCTGAGCTTTTTTATACCCACTTAAGTAACTCAACAGAAAAAATATTTGCCGCGGTGTCATCCAAAGTTGGTAGCCACACAATGAATACCAAAGGTGGTGGATATATTTATCGCAGCTCCAAAGCTGCAGTGAACTCAGTGATTAAAAGCTTATCAAATGATTTACTAGTTGATGGGATCCGTACCGTTGCATTGCACCCTGGTTGGGTTCAAACAGACATGGGGGGAGCTGAGGCACCAGTTACACCAGAGGAGTCGGCTGCTGGGCTTTATAGCGTGTTATCACATTTTGTTGATGCACAAAGTGGCGGCTTTTATGACTACAAAGGAGATGCAATTCCTTGGTGATCGCCGCATAAGTTATGTTTAATAACAACTAGCCTTAATACGTGCTCAATTTGAAGGAGTAAATCTGACGCCTAATTGCGTTAAAAATTTCTATTTAGAACAACTAAATAAAAATCCTTGCATTGCTTACAGAACATAAATACCTCGGCGTGAGCAGGGCGTGGAGCGGTGTTATCGACAAGATTTTCTCGCTTCAAAATAGTAGACCACTTAATTAAAATAATTAGTATAAGAAAGGAATATGTGTCTGTGGTAGAAGTACAAAATGTTGTCTTCTCTCGTCGTGACGGAGAGTCTCGCAGAGAAATATTAAGTGATCTTAATCTTAGCATCGGTAAAAATGAGCAAGTGGCAGTGGTAGGAGATAGCGGCTCAGGCAAGACCACATTGATCCATTTAATAGGTGGGCTACTCAGGCCTGACAGTGGCAGCATCATTATCGACGGCCAAGATATTACCAAATTTAACGACACAGCGCAGGCCAGATATCGCAGAAGCCTGGGCATGATATTCCAGCATTATCAACTACTATCAGTACTCAACGTATACGACAATATTACTTTCCAAGCACAGCTCAACAATATAAAACTAGCACCACAGACAGTCAAAACACTTGCTTCACGCTTGGGGATTGCAGATAAACTCAATGCCTTACCACATCAATTATCTGGTGGGGAGCAACAGCGAGTAGGTATTGCACGGGCTATGTTGAATAAACCTCTGTTGCTATTAGCAGATGAGCCTACAGGCAATTTAGATGCAGCCAAAAGCGAAGAAGTTGTGTCACTTTTACGTCAGCTATGCCAAGAGCAGTCGGTGAACCTGATTATGGTTACTCACAGCCAACACCTTGCCAATAGCCTAGATAGAAAAGTGACCATTGAGAATAAGCGCGCTTATGGTTAAGCACTCTCAGTTAAACATGGCCTTACCTACAGCGCTTGAAATTAGATTAATACTGGGGGTTTTTTTCCAGTTTTATCGCCGACACCTTTGGCTCTTTTTCCTGTTTGTTCTTGGTTTGTCGCTGGGGAGTGCGTTATTAGGTGCAATCCAAGGGCTGAATCAAGAAGCGAGTAACCGCTACCACCAAACCAGTGCGTTGATAAATAATCCAATCAGTCACTTTGTGAGGCCAATTCACGGTAGTAAAACACTTGAATCGACTATTTGGCGGGCGCTACGAAAAGCAGGTGTACGTTCTGCTGAGCCGGTGGCTGAAGGAGTGGTCACAATAGTCGAAGGTCAAAAAGTACGTATAAAAGGTGTAAATACTCTTCAGTGGCTTGGCAAAGGGAGTCATTCAGGCCGTCAACAAAATCAAAATCCCAGTATGCAGTTTGGTTTTAACACTATTTATATCTCCAATGCATTGGCGGAGCGCTTCTCCTTGAAGCAGCATCAGAGTATGCAAATTGCCGGTGTTGATTGTGTGTTTGTCGTATTACCAGGGCTTAGCGGGAATACCGCGTTGGCAGACATAGCCTTGGTTGACCGCCTGTTACATTTGGAAGGAAAAATCAGTTACATAGAAATTTCAGACTTTCATTTGAATAGTGCGCAGGTAAACGCCATTATTGCCAACAAAGCGCGACTGCAAAGTGCCGAGGCGCAATCATTCGACTCCCTGTCACAAGCCTTCTTTTTCAATCTCAAAGCGCTTGCGTTATTGGGTTATGTTGTTGGCGCTTTTTTAAGTTTCAATGCCATTAAATTGTGTCTGCATAGCCGACAAAAATTACATCAGCAACTTATATTGCTGGGTTGTCTTCAGCGCACGCTTGTTGTCGCCGTAAGTATAGAAATAATACTACTTAGCTTTTTGGCAGCATTGCTCGGTGCCGGTATCGCTTTTGTCGGTTCGAATGCTTTGGTGGCAGAAATCACACTCGCACTGAAAGGTCTCTTCGAACTGGACAGGCATTTACCGGTTCATTTCAGTTGGGTAGTTGTTTTACAAGCCTTTATGCTAAATATGTTGGTATTGGCGAGCATTGCTTATGCACAAACCAATGTGTTGACTTTCTATCGTAAGAAAAGGTTTCGAGTACTTTGTGTCATAGGAACTGGACTGATAGCAGGGTACTTCTATATTGGTAGCGATAATCCTTTTTTCGCGCTTGGCCTTTGTGTGTGTTTATTGCTGGTGTTCTTTATTATTACGCCTGTGGTACTGCGAATATCGTTTGCGTGTATACCCACAACCCGGCCATTACTCAAGTGGATGAAAGCTGATAGTCATGAGCAGATCAGAGTATTAACCACAAGCGTCTATGCAGTTTTGCTGGCTGTGGGTACGTCGGTGGGGTTGCAAATTATGGTTGCCAGCTTTAGCACCGCGTTGCAAATTCATTTAGATAGTCGTTTAAGTGCCGAGCTCTATATTCGGCCAAATCATATAGAAAGCTGGCAGTATCAATGGTTATCAGCAAGGCAGGAAGTTGATACTGTGGGTGTTTTTTGGCAAGCAGAAGGCAGTTATCAGCGCAATGATAGTGACCCTAATACACAATCAGTGAGATTAATCAGCTTTGGCTCTCATGCTGATTTACATCAAAATCTTACATTGCTTTCTGGAGTTCCACCAACTTCAAAAACGCTGTACCACGAAGCCAGCATACCGCGCAGTGGGTGCCTTGCTAATGAACCAAGTAAACTATTACATGGCATAAGATTGGGTCAATACGTCACCATCAAACAGGGTGAGCGTCAGATTAACTGCGAAATAACAGGGTTTTACTATGATTATGGTGAGCAGCGCAGTGTTTTTGTGGTGATTACTACAGCCATTTTACAAGCCAAGTTTAATTACGAGGCTTTTGGCTTCTCATTGCGTTTAAAAGAAGGAGCTGATGAGCTCGGCTTAAAACAGCAACTTTTACAACAATTTGAGCTTACCGAATCACAAGTTGTTGAAAATCATGTGTTTAAAAAATATGCGACACAATTATTTGAACATACATTTTACGCGACCAATGCTCTGAACCTGATGATAGTGGTGATTGCCTTATTTGGTCTTTGGGTGTCATTACTCACTTTGGGAGTCAAGCAGGTGCAGCCTTTGGCTGTGCTTAAAACCTTGGGGATCACTACACTACAAGCATTTCAGATTAAGCTTTCGCAAAGCTCGATTATCTTATTGGTAAGCTTGGTATTAGCAATGGTATTAGGTGGGTTATTGGGCTGGGTATTGCTGAAGTTTGTAATGCCTGTTGGGTTTGGCTGGAGCATTCCTTTTTTGATTCCGTATCAAAGTATTATGGTGTTTATCATGGGTATTTACAGTTTAGCCTTGTTGGTAAGTATTGCCCCGCTCATTAAGCTCAGTCGATATGCAGTTGCGGACTTATTACATGAAGACTAGATTGTGTTTATTGTTATTTATATTGGCACTATGTGTGGCTTGTACGCCAGAGCCTGCCAGCGACACCGAGGCTCAAACGCGCTTTTTTAGCCAAGTGCGAGGCACTGCTGTATCACCGGATTATCAACTACGCTTTCCTCATGATCATGGCAGTCATCCAGATCAAGGTATTGAATGGTGGTATATCACGGCAAATCTTCACAGCGATTTAGGCAAAGCGTTTGGGGTGCAATGGACGTTATTTAGAGTATCCGCCCCAAACACACATTACGCGAGTCATTGGTGGGATGATCAGCTCTACTTTGCGCATTTTGCGATTCAAAATGATGAGTCTCATCAAGCTTATGAGCGTTATGGTCGCGCAGGTCAAATAGAAATCGCGACTACTCCTTTTATTGCCCGCCTTGACGACTGGTATTTAAAAAGTGACTCAAGCGCTTTTTTGCCTCTGTCTCTGCATGCAAGCGAAAGCGGCAACAGTATTAATCTTAAGCTTAATGATAGTCCCTTGGTATTACATGGGGAAAATGGCTATAGCGAAAAGACCGCAGATGGTCATGCATCCATGTATTATAGCTACCCATTTTTAAATGCCTCTGGCACGCTTTACTTTAACGGTGAAAGCCATCAAGTATCAGGTAAAGCTTGGCTTGATAGAGAGTGGTCATCAGCTTTTATAAGTAAAACACAGCGTGGATGGGATTGGTTTAGTATCCGCGCAAAAGACAGAAAACAGGGGGCTCTGATGGTGTTTTGCATTCGTGATAGTGAGCAAAGCTACACTGATTGTCGAGGTACCAAGATTGCAAGCGATGGAAAATCGCCACAGCAGATAGAACATAATGAAATTAAACTGACGGTGCTAAAGTCAATACCGCTTGATGGTGTTCATTATCCTTCTAAATGGCTGCTAGAGCTTGATGGTAAGTCACCAATTACCATTGAAGCCATTAATCGAGACTCTAGGAATCAGCTCTCTATTCCCTATTGGGAGGGGCGAGTCAGAACCTCTGGAGGATTTGATGGAGAAGGTTTCGCTGAGCTGGTGGGCTACCAATAAGCGCTAAAAATTATATTGAATCTAAGAAACAGGATGACCTCGGCCACCTTATCTAGTAATAATGTCTGATATTTTAACTGTGGACTAAGCGCTATTACCTATGTTGCTGACTGGTTAATTAGACAAAGCTTGTTACAAAGTGAAGCCGTATTTATTCAAAAACCTTGTTGTTTTTGCACGAAAATACAGTAATATGCGCCGCGAATTGTACCAATATGCGTGACTATTCGGTGCCGCAAATTGGTATTACATACGAGCAATATGGAGTAAATCGTGAATTCAGTATTAAAGCAAGTAGTAGCAGTTTCAGCCTTACTAGTATCAACCGCCAGCGCTGCAAACTCAACAGATTTTGTTGAGCTTGGCTATGGTAAAATAACGATTGATAACTTAGATGAGGTAAAACCAGCGGGTGTTGTGGTTACTGCAAATAAGGCTTTCGATGGTTTTTATCTTCAAGGAAGTTATGCGGTACTTAGCGATGATATTAGTCGCTCTCAGCTAGAGGTTCATCACGATATACGTATAAATACAGCCCTAGAGGTGGATACAGATTTAGACTACTTGACCTTGTTGGTGGGGCACCAATTTGATGTTAGTGATGCAGGTTTTATGGATATTTACGGTGGCTACTCAAGGTATGAGGTAGACGTTGAGTATTCAGGTATTACAACAATAGTGCATAACAATGGTCAAGCTTATCAGCAGCAACTTTCAGATAAAGACAGTGATAATAGTGACCACTATCACTTAGAAGCTGCGTATGAGCATGCTTTTGGCGCATTATCTGCGCGCATTGGTCTTGGTGTTGAGCGTATTCAAAACGACGAAAGTGAAACCAACTTTGTATACCTAGCTAAGCTTGGTTACCAGTTTACAGACCGCATTTCAGCTAATATCAGCTACAGAAATGCAGATGAATACGATAACTTCGGTTTGAACTTGCGTTATAGCTTCTAATCAAGTTTATGTAATGATGAGATACAGGTCGTTGTAAAACGAGGCTGTATCTCTGATCCCCTGTATAAGCAAAGCAACTTCTAAGCTTAAAAAATGGCGTGCTTAGTCAATCTGACTGGTATAAACATGATTTGCAATCACTTTGCCATTAAATGAAAAATCAAACTGACCACAGTGAGCTAACCCAAGCTTTTGATAAAATTGATTTGATTCATTCTCTACCCATGTGTACAGCCAATATTTTTCACCTAGATCGGCACATGCGGCCGTGATGAGTTGCGAGCCGGCTCCCTTACCATGCCATCTTCTTAATACATAAAGCTTTTCAATCTCGAATCCAAGATCTTGGTCGCCGTATTGTGAAGACCTGTTAGCTTGAATGTATCCCTGTATTGCACCATCATGTTCAGCAACATAAATGCTGATTTCATCACGTTGTAACAAAGCTAAAAAATATGCTTGTGTAAAGGTGGTAAGTGCATAGTCGGCATATTCTTGTTTTACTCCCTCTAACGCATACGTGTCGAGCCACACCTGAATAGATAAGGCTGCGAGCGAGGAGGCGTCGCATGGTCGGGCTGGACGAATTTGGAAGTGGTACATTATCCTAGTTTATCCATTATTTGTGCGTATTGGTAATAAGCGAGCTGGCCAAATCGACGTAATTGTGGCAGCGGAAATGTGGGTAGCGGTTTAGTATAAATAGGTAAATTAGGTACAGGTTGTCCCATTAACTTTTCAGCAAGGCGTTTACTGGCCTGCGCACTAAATGCCACTCCTGAGCCACAGTAGCCGAGTATGTAACCGGTGTTATTTTCAGTATAAATATGTGGAATATCATCAAGCGCTGCCGCAATATAACCACTCCAGAAATAATCTACTGTAAATGGCAGTTTTGCAAAGCAATCTTTGAGGGCCGTCTGTAAGTTGTGTTGATACTTTAAGTTATCTTGACTGTGCCCAAATACAGCACCACGCCCACCAAATAAAATGCGATTATCTGGAAGTCGGCGGTAATAATACTTGAGTCGCCGGGTATCCATGACGACTTGCTCAGTGAATAGACCATGGGCATTTAACACGTCATCACTAAGAGGGTTGGTAACAATAATACTGCTTAAGATCGGCAAATAACGACCTTGTGTTAAAGGAGATAAGTTGCGTTGGCTATAGGCATTTGCTGCAATCACCACTTTATCTGCTGATACCTTGTGACCATTAACTTCTAAATGGTGTTTACCATTTGGGCTTTGGTGGTGTGTGACCAAGCTATTTTCGTATATCTTTACTCCGGCTTGCTGTGCCATCGCTTTGTAACCCATTAATAATTTTAATGGATGGACACCAAAGGCATTATCAAAACGCAGTGCGCCAAATCCCTGTTGATTACGCATATAAGCGTCACGGAGTTGTTGCTGGTCAAGCAGTTGGTGTTTGTTACAGTCCATTGTGGAATTTAAGTACTCAGACTGCGCCTTTAAAAGCGAAAATGCTTGCTGATTATGTGCTACTTTAAGGTAACCCGATGCTTGGACATTACACTCAATCTGGTTCACTTTGATATGATCACGCACTCTATCTACCGCATCATTATATTCTTGGTAGATGGATTTACTGATGTCTACACCATATCTTTTAGCAATTTGAGAATAACCTAAACGTCCTGTACTTGGTAAAACAAACCCTGCGTTTCTTGCGCTTGCACCAAAGCCAATTTGGTTGGCTTCAAATAATGCCACATTTTGCTGGAAAGTAGTCGCTAAATGATAAGCTGTCAGTAAGCCAGTAAAGCCGCCGCCAATGACTGCCACATCAACCTGTAAGGGACTATCAAGTGCTGAGGATGGCTCACCGATGTCGCAGGTTGCAGCCCAGTAACTCTTGGCAAAAGCTTGCCCCTGACAATGTGGCTGGGTTAGAGGATCAAATCCGGACATACTAAAACTCCAGCACCATTTCTGCCGCTTGGCAGTGGCACTGTGTGCCACAAATAGTGCAGACATAACCATGATAGATACAATCGTCTAGCCATTTGTCATCGTGTACTTTGATGAGTTTACCACCTGCTTTAGTGAAGTATTTTACTGCGCCATTGCCTGGGCTTTGCTTCCATAGGTGAGAGACACCAGCTTTTGCACCTTGTTGTTTTAGTGCTGCTACTGCATGGCTTAATAATTGTGGTCCTATACCTTGCCCCTGTGCATTGGGCGCGATAGCAATACACTTAAAGTAAGCCATATCATTTTCATCAACCGGCCATAGTGTTGGCGAGCTCCATTTGTCAATTGGCCATTGTCCGGCACTGTAGGTGGTTCTAAAACCAAGTAGTTCACCATTCTCGCCCAGCGCAACAAAAGAAGCATTGATACCGTTTTTACAACCTTTTTGGTACATCTGTTCGATACCGGTTTCATCTAAGTAGTTATCACCATGAACGAGGTTACCAAGCTCAATAACGGGTAAGAAATGCTCTGGTTGCAAGGGAGTGATTTTCATAAGAAGCTCTATTGTTGTTATTTATAATCAATTTTTATTAGCGTTGGCCTTAGCATATCACGTTGACTGACGTACCAAAAAGTCTTGGTCGTGCTCATTTTTTGAGACTCTGTTATTGAGCTTCGGATCGTTAAATTTGACAGCGATGTCATTTTGTTAATAATTGTTAAGTTAGTGGGTTCCACTATTAACAACAACGTGTAAAGGAAAAAACATGAAAACGCTTAAATTAGCAACAGCAATTTCGCTGGCTATTACTGCAAGTCAAGCAATAGCTATGAGTCCGCAACCAGATCCGCAAAACCCGGGGGGCTATATCGTGTCGCGAGTAGAGCTTTCTGCAACTGAGGGCGCAAAAACAAACAATCCAATGTATGCAATCTGGTCTAAGGCACTAGAAACTCGAGATAACACAATCGTTGAGGGAATTGCTCCTAACCTTGCTAGTAATCCTAATAATGTTAAGCGAGCTGAGCGTGTCTTCGGTGAAGCACAATGGCAATTTTTAACCCAAATGGCTGCGCCTGAATACACATATACCCGTTTTTTACGTGCTATTGGTAAGTTTCCTGCTTTTTGCGGCGACTACACCGATGGTCGCGATGCTGATGCAATCTGTAAACGCTCAATCGTCACCGCTTTTGCGCACTTCGCCCAAGAAACTGGAAGCCACATTGCCAAAGATAATATTTCTGATAACCCATTAGGTCTTGAAGAATGGCAACAAGCCTTGGTGCATGTACGTGAAATGGGGTGGTCAGAAGGAGAGGTCGGTTATACTACAGGGTGTGGCCAAAATGATTGGCAGAATCGTCGCTGGCCCTGTGGCACTGGGCAAGGCTACTTTGGTCGTGGTGCAAAGCAGCTATCTTATCACTTTAATTACGGTGCGTTCAGTGAAGTCATGTTTAATGGCGACGCCACTGTATTGCTTAATAACCCAGGTTTAGTTGCTGATTCTTGGCTAAATTTAGCGTCCGCAATTTGGTTTTTCTTAACTCCTCAAGCACCAAAGCCGGCGATGCTGCATGTGATTGACAAAACTTGGGTGCCGTCACAGCGTGAGGCAGATGCAGGGATTGGTTATGGTTTTGGTACCACTATTAATATTATTAATGGTGGTATCGAGTGCGGAGCACAAAACCGTGACAAAGGTCAACCTGTTAACCGCATCCGTTATTGGGAAGGGCTATCACATTACTATAATATTGCCATTGCTGCGGATGAAGAAAACACCTGCTGGCAGCAAACACCTTATGGTAGCTTAAATTTAGATGGCGCAACTGACGTACTATACACAAACTGGGAAGGAGACTGGACATATTACGCAGACCGCCCCGGAGGCTATTCTTTCGAGTGTAAACTTGTTGGGTATCAAACGGCTTATTCGGCACTTGTACCAGGAGACTACGAAAAATGCGTGACAAACTTTTATCAATCCCACGCAAGTTGGCCTCAAGTTCGAGTGGTTGACGACTTACCTACAACCCCTGTTGAACCGCCAGTGGGTGGTGTACCAGCTTGGGATGCTGATAAAGTCTACTTAAAAGGTGACCGTGCTAGCTACAATGGCGTGATATATGAAGCTAAATGGTGGACCAAAGGGAACATTCCAGCGGCTGACGGCCCTTGGTTAGCTGTTAAATAATACGGCAGTCGTTGTGGAGCGCGTTATACCATAAGTGGTCTATTTTGAGGTGAGAAAATCTTGTCGATAACAAGGCAAAAATTTTGCTATTTAGTTGTTCTAAATAAGAAATTTTTAACGCTGTTAGCGTCAGATTTACTCCTTCAAATTGAGCAAGTATTAAGTCAAATTGGTATTGTTTTGCTCCACAACTTCAAGATTCTCTGCAAAGATCACAAACTCCAATTGAAGCCCTTCTGTAGGCACGCTAAAATAGTATTTTAGCAATAACCGAGACCATATTGTGTCTGTAACTCGCGCATTAGTTCAAACTTTATCTGAGTGCATTGAACATGTACTTGACACCTCCCTCCATGCCGATAAAGCATTAACTCAACTACTGCAAAATAACCCGCAGTGGAGCCTTGATGAAAGGCAGTATGTAGTGAGTAACTATTACCATATTTTCCGCTTTAAACGATTACTGACTTACTTGCTTGAGCATGAGAATTTACCATTAGATGGGTTTGGCTATTGGTTGACTTGTCAAGTTGTAACCAAGCAGGCGTTGCCGGAGTGGGTAGATACCGAGCGTTATCATGTCGAGCGTTTACAAAGCTTGATAGAGCAGGCCCCCGAAGCTATCCGTCTGTCATTACCGGATTGGCTCAATGAAGTGGCGCATATACAGCTCGGTGAAAAATGGCAGGTGATTGCCAACGCGCTAAATCAAAGTGCTCAGCAATATTTGCGAGTCAATACTCTCAAAAGTGATATTGCAACGGTTACAGCATCTTTAGCAAAAGAAGGGATCAAGGTTTCAAACGTTGAACTTGATGCGCATATTGCCTTAAAAGTGGAGTCAAATAGCCATTTGTTTCGCTCTCAAGCATTTCAGTCCGGATGGTTTGAAATGCAAGATGCAGGCTCTCAGCAGATCGCACCATTTTTAGATGTGAAACCTGGACATAAAGTGGTGGACGCATGTGCTGGAGCTGGTGGAAAGAGCTTGCACTTAGCTGCATTGATGGAAAACAAAGGTCGATTACTGTCTTTGGATATTCATGAGCATAAACTTGAAACGCTAAAGCAACGGGCGAAACGCGCAGGGGTTCATGTTGCTGAGACCCGCGTTATTCAAAATAACAAAACCATCAAACGACAAAAAGAAAAGTTTGATCGTGTTTTGTTGGACGTACCTTGCTCAGGTTTAGGTGTACTAAAGCGAAACCCAGATGCAAAGTGGCACTTGAATTCGCAAAATTTAGACACACTTATTGATTTACAAACAGATATTCTGGCGCGCTACAGTCAAATGTGCAAAGTGGGCGGTAAATTAGTCTATGCAACTTGCTCTATTCTACCTGCTGAAAATGAGCAACAGGTTGAACGCTTTTTGGAGAACAACCCCAACTGGCAACTAGAGGACTCACTTTGCTTACTTCCGGGAATAAATTCGGAATTTGATGGTTTTTATGCCGCACGATTAGTAAAAAACAGTTAGGAAACAAGATGAATCCAATTATTGCATTACTTAAAGAGCACAATATTTCAGACGAGCAAATTGAAGCGGTGTTTACCCAGCTGACGGAAAACCCAATGATGGCAATGGCAACAATTCAGCAATTAGGTATTCCACCTGAAAAGCTTCAACAATTAATGGGTTTAGTAATGCAAAATCCTGCATTGATCAAAGAAGCGGTCGATGAATTAGGTCTGGATTTTGAAAAGGTTGAGGCTGCAAAAGCCCAGCTAAAACAGTAGTGTTAATGGCTAGACAAGCTCAGCCTTGTCTAGCCCTAGCTAAGTTAATCTAAGTTAATTCGCATGCCGCTCAAATCTTGTGAGTAAAACCACTGTATACCCCAAATAAAAATGTGAGCATTGCAGAAAATAGTGTCGAGCCTATCGCGTAGGCAAGTATTGCCTGAACCCAATTTTTCCACTTTGCCAGCTCATTTTCCGCCATTTTATAGTTAAGTATTATGCTGTACAAACCAGAAAATAAGAGCGAAAGAATAGCGTAAAGCTGCTCGCTGAAGATCTCTAGCATGAGTGGAATAGAGAATATCAGTACGCTTAGGGTTAGAATGAGTAGGTGTCCTATGGTGTACTCCAGCATTGTGTAGGGCGCAGAACGATACACTAGCTTAGAGGCTAATCCGAGTAAGAATGCCAGAATAAAGACGCGATAAATGTGCGTTGCTTCATATAGTGCGATTTCAGATTGCCATTTGAGCTGCTCTTTCGATTCCAAAAGCTGACTGCTGGGCATGAAGCTGGTTTCAAGTAGATGCGAGGCAAGCACGATCACGGTGAGTAGAATAAAACTAAACTTGAAGGGATTACCAAAGCGACTCCTCTGTCCATTCAAGTATCCAATAATGGTGCTAAAGGGTTGCAATAGCAGCCCAAAAAGCAATCTAAAAAATGGTGACTCTAAGTCGAATAATGCACTTTGAAGTAGTACACCTAAGTGTTTGAAAGTGAGCCTTGAGGCTCTTTTTTGCCCACAACCTGAGCAGTATTCGCCAGCTAACGGTGTGTGGCAGTTTAAACAGTGCGATTGGTTTTCGAAGTTTAGGTGATCCATACGATTTTTTATTATTTTTTACTTATAACGAATGCTACCTTTTATTGTCTCTTAGGAGCAAACAAAATGGGTGTCACAGCCCACTTTTCAAGCATACCATCCGAACTAATTGTTGTAAGCACGTTACTATCAGAGAGGTGGAAGTCATAAACGGTACTGCCAGCGCTTCGTTGTGCGATTGGCCAACTTATGATTTCTGTTCCAGATACAAGTTCCCATAACGAGATATAGGCTTTGGATGAGGTTGTTAACAAAAACTCATCGCTAGCTAGAAATTGGGCACCGCGAAAAAACTTGAAGCGTTGAGGGTAGGAGAGTGATAAAACAGGCTCGCCAGAACGAGTATCAATGAGCTCCTGTGCTTGGAGGGCGTCTGAAACAAACAGTCTATTTTCATTTTGTGATAAAGCTAAACTAGTAATTCGATGAGGAAGCGCATAGTCTATCGTGATTTCTTTACTCTGTAATTCAAGCCTTTTAGCATGACCATCTAAAGAGGCAGAGTAGAGAGAGGTTAAACTCCGATTAAAAATCAAATGTGTGACGCTGCTTTCATGAAGGTGTATTTTCGTGATGGTTTGTTTATCTAAACTCAACAGCAGTACGCTGCCGTCATTGTAGCCAAGGGCAATAAGCTGCTCATCGCTGGACCACTGTGCCTTCGTAATACGAATAGATGAGTCAAATTCAGGTAATGAATAGCTTACTATCTCGTTCGTGTGTAATTGCCAGATGTTGAGTTGCGTGTCTGAAATACTAACAATACTTCGCTTGCTCGGCGCTATCAAAGCGTCACGAAAAGTAAGTTGGTATTTACTGCCTTCAATCTGTTTCATGAGCTGTTGGCTTTGGTTATCCCACACTTGTAGTAAATGATCGTCAATAAGTAGTAAGGTTAATGCTGCATCATGAGAGAGCGTCGCAAGATTAACAGGTAATTGAGTTAACTGTACCTGTGTTATCGGTTCTATAGCCTGCTTTTTGCTGCATCCAGTTAGAATAAGCAAAGCAATCATACATATACAAAAATAACGTCTCATTCTGTGCTCTTTCCGCTTTTCTCTTTTTTATCAAGGGTAGTCTTAACCATAACCTGAGCTTAAGGCAATTAAAGTCTCTTTAGCTAGCAATGCGTGCAGGTGTCTGGGTGCAAGAGCAGCGTGCTCTACAAAATTCGCTTATCTAGAATAAGACAATCATTTAACGTGATTGTAAAAAAATGAGTTAACTTATTTTATCCCACTCTCAGATTACGTAAATAAATGGCCACTTCACTTAGCAAGCTGGCTATAAAAGTTGTGTAACGCGCACTTGCTAATTTGAGTGCCAAAAATGGCTTGTGCTCGATTACCGTATCGGCTTATGGTAGCTGCTCATTAGTATTTTTCTGGAGTTTATCGTGAAAGGATTATTGGGATTAGTACTATTAGCTGCAATTTGGGGGGGCTCTTTTTTATTTATGAAGCTAGCCGCGAGCGAGCTAGGACCCGCTGTACTGATTGAATTTAGGGTGATATTAGGTGCGGTTACACTGAGTGTGGTGGCATTACTGCTGAAGCGCAATTTGCATTTTTGGCGCTATAAAAAACATTTTCTAATCTTAGGCATGTTCAATTCAGCAATCCCTTTTATGTTGTTTGCATATGCTGTGCAAACGCTTGATGCGTCAATGGTATCTATTTTAAATTCAACTGCGCCATTTTGGGGAGTGGTAATTGGAGCATTATGGTTAAAAGTGCCAACGCATAAGTCGGTATGGATGGGGTGTGGGTTTGGCCTTGCCGGTGTTGTTACGTTAGTGGGGTTTGATAGCGCAGTAATCAAAGAAGGTGCATGGTTGCCTATTTTAGCGGCATTGTGTGCGACACTGAGCTATGCGGGCGCATCGCACTACACAAAACGTGCACCACAGATGACTTCATTTAATCATGCTCATGGCAATTTGTGGGGAGCTGCCATATTTGTTTTACCTTTCATATTCTTTATGCCGATAAGAGAAACTCCCAACTCAACCGTGATAAGTGCGGTCGTTGGGCTTGGTATTATTTGCACAGGGATTGCGTATATTTTGTATTTCAAGCTTGTAGAAGAGTTAGGCGCGGCTTCGGCGCTATCAGTGACCTTTCTGATCCCGGTTTTTGGCATTTTATGGGGACATCTATTTCTTGATGAAAAAATAGGTATAAACACGATTTTAGGCAGCGTATTAGTGCTAGTTGGTGTGAGTTTAGTAACAGGGCTGCATGAAAAGCTGTTTACGTTAAAGAGGTTAAAAGCATCATAGTTGCTCCAAGATACAGTGATGTTAGCAATACTACGATGTTTTTATACATATTCAATTTAAGGCTTTAGCCGCGTTAAGCGTTTTTTAGCTTATACCAATTATCTTAATTAAGTGGTCTATTTTGAGGCGAGAAAATCTTGTCGATAACAGGACGCGGGAGCGGTGTTATTCCCAAAACTGTCTGGCTAGGGAAAGGTATAATTTAATGTGGTATTAAAGAGCAAAGTTTACAGGGGGAAGAGTGAGCGATAGCTGGAAACGATAAAAGGGCCTAAAAGGCCCTTTGGTGAAGTATCGTTCAAGTTAGTATGGTCACTTTAACCCCTTAAAGCAACCAACCAATTGTTTTGCAACTGCGGCTTATCTCAATAAGTTTCTAAGCTAGCGAGAGGAAGAAACCTGCAATTGCTGCACTCATGAGGTTAGCCATAGACCCTGCTAACACTGCTCTGAGCCCTAGGCGAGCGATATCCTTTCTACGACTGGGAGCCATACCCCCGAGTCCGCCTAGTAAGATGGCAATCGACGATAAGTTAGCAAATCCACATAAAGCAAATGTGACAATCGCTTGAGTGTGTGTGCTCAACGTATCGCGATAATTCATATAATCTAGGTAGGCAACAAACTCGTTTACTACCAATTTTTGGCCGATAAAACTACCTGCCGTTACAGCTTCCGACCAAGGTACCCCAAGTAGCCAAGCGACAGGGGCAAAGACGTAGCCTAAAATTTCTTGTAGCGTCAGTGTTGGGTAATCAAAGATTCCCCCAATACTACCTAATAAACCATTGAGTAAGGCAATTAGCGCTACAAATGCAAGTAGCATTGCACCTACGTTTAGTGCTAAGTGCATACCACTTGATGCACCAGATGCTGCTGCATCTATTACATTAACAGGTTTATCTTCGCCACTATCAACATCTGATAAATTTTCATGTGGCTTTTCGGTTTCTGGCACAATCATTTTTGCCATTAAGAAACCACCCGGTGCCGCCATAAAGCTTGCTGCTATTAGGTATTTAAGTTCAACACCAATCGCAACATAACCAGCCATTACCGAGCCAGCGACTGTTGCTAAACCGCCCACCATGACTGCAAACAATTCTGACTGCGTCATTTTTGGGATAAACGGTTTTACGATTAGAGGCGCTTCCGTTTGACCAACAAAGATGTTTGCTGTAGCGGAAAGCGACTCAGGTCGTGACGTTTGCAACAGCTTTTGTAAGCCGCCACCTAAAATCTTAATAATCCAATTCATTATGCCAAGGTGATACAACACAGCCACAAGTGCTGAGAAGAACACGATTACCGGCAATACTTGAATTGCAAAAATAAATCCTAGCGAGTCTTGTTGAGCCAAAGGACCAAATAAAAAGCCAATGCCATCATTAGCATAGCTGATTACCTTTGCAACCGCGCTAGACATTGAAGCTAAAACGTTTTTGCCTGCTTCAATAAAGAGTACAAAGCCGCCTATTAAGACTTGCAGTAAAAATGCGACGCCTACGGTGCGCTTATTAATAGCACTGCGGTTAGTCGAACACGCAAATGCTACACCTAGGAGCATCATCATACCCACTAGGCTCATAATTGTTGTCATGCCAATTTCCCGTTATTCTTGTAGCAAATATTTTATTTTACTTTTTATAATATCAATCGCAACGCGATTCATACCACCACGGGTCACAACCAAGTCGGCATTATGCTTGGATGGCTCGATAAACTGATAAAACATCGGTCTTACCGTTGCCTGATATTGTTCTACCACAGATGACAAACTTCTTCCTCTGTGCTCTATATCCCTTTGCATGCGACGCAGCAAACAAATATCCAAAGGTGTATCAATGAACACCTTTATATCAAACTCTTCACTTAATGCAGGATCACTTAACAATAAAATACCCTCAACGATTAGTATCTTTGCAGGATTAACTATTCGGGTTTTATCGCTACGTGTATGCTGTCCGTAATCGTAGGTAGGAACCTCTACAGATTCACCTTGGCGAAGCTTTGTTAAATGCTCGCGTAACAGCTCGTGTTCAAACGCATCAGGATGGTCATAATTCGTTTGAGTACGATGCTCTATAGGTAAATGCGATTGATCTTTATAATAGGCGTCCTCTTCGATTACCGCGATAGCGCCTGAGGCAAGCTCATTCACTAATTCGTTGTAAATCGTTTGACTAAAAAGAGACTTACCAGACGCAGATGCGCCAGCTATGGCTATAATAGTTCGTGTCACTAAAGTTCACACCCAGCAGTTGTTTATGTTGGAAGATCACAATAGCAAAAAAGACACGATTAATCTCTTTTGCCTCGCTTAATGAGCAAATTTAACGGGTTTGGCGGACTCAAAACAGGACTTATGTCCGCTGAAGGCAATTGATTGAAATTTGCAAGATCGCAACTTTTCGTGAATTTTGTGACTATTTTATGACAGCGGACTTATGTCCTGTACGATTTTTTTAACCAAACATAAAGTAACCAACGCTTACGGTAACCATGTATTTAAGAATAAATAACAGCCTAAGCAGTATAGAGAGGTATCTATGGCAAGAGCAATCATATTAATGGCGGATAGCCTAGGCATTGGCGCAGCACCAGACGCAGAACAGTTTGGTGACCTAGGTGCTAATACTCTCGCACATTTATTGCAGGCATACAGTGAAGAAAAAGGTGAAGCACTCGATTTACCTAATCTTTCTAAACTAGGTCTAATCGCAGCATGTGAAGCTGCGGGTAAAGAAACCTGCATCGTTGCACAAAATATCGAGCCAAGTGCAGCTTGGGGATATGCAAAAGAATTATCAAGTGGTAAAGACACACCGTCTGGCCACTGGGAAATGGCAGGGGTACCTGTATTGTTTGATTGGGGTTACTTTCCAAATACTAACCCATGTTTCCCGCAAGAGTTTATAGATGAGTTGTGCAAGCGTGCGGAAATCCCAGGTATTTTAGGGAACTGCTACGCGTCGGGCACCACTATTTTAGAGCAGCTGGGTGAAGAACATATGCAAACTGGTAAGCCAATTTGCTACACCTCAGTTGATAGCGTCTTTCAAATAGCCGCTCATGAGCAATCTTTTGGCCTTGACAAGCTTTATCAAGTATGTGAAATCGCACGGGCACTGCTTGATGAAATGAATATAGGACGAGTGATTGCGCGGCCATTTATAGGCACTTCAAGTGCCGACTTTATTCGTACCGGTAACCGTAGAGATTACTCCGTGTTACCACCTTCGCCAACAGTGTTGGATAAGCTAGCCAACGACGGCGGCGAAGTAATTAGCATTGGTAAAATTGCAGATATCTACGCACATCAAGGGATAACGCAAAAGCATAAAGCCCCTGGTTTGTTGAATCTACTAGCAAAAACAAGCGAAGTGATGGACTCTGCACCGGAGCACAGCCTTATTTTCACCAACTTAGTCGACTTCGACGAAAAGTTTGGTCATCGCAGGAATGCAGTAGGTTACGCTGAAGCGTTAGCTCAGTTTGATGCTTTTTTACCAGAGATTATTGCCAAATTAAAAGCAGATGATTTGCTTTTAATTACCGCCGATCACGGTTGTGACCCAACTGCTGAAGGCACAGATCATACGCGTGAATACGTGCCTGTATTGGCATATACACCGGTTATGAACAATACTCCGTTAGGAGAGAGACAAAGTTTTGCTGACATAGGTCAAACGCTTGCCCAGTGGTTTGATTTAGACGCAACACAGTACGGTGAAGGCTTTAAGGCCGAAATAAAAGCCTAACTAAAGGAAACAATATGAGCACTCCACACATTAGCGCAAAGCCAGGTGATTTTGCAGAAACGGTATTAATGCCGGGTGATCCATTAAGAGCAAAATACATTGCAGAAAACTTCTTGGAAGATGCTCGTCAGGTAACTGACGTTCGCAACATGTTTGGTTTTACAGGTACTTATAATGGTAAGCCAGTCAGCATCATGGGCTCAGGCATGGGCATTCCGTCGATGTCAATTTACGCACGTGAGCTTATAGTTAGCTTCGGCGTTAAGAACCTTATCCGTATCGGTACATGTGGTGGAATTAGCCAAGACATTAAGATCCGCGATGTTATTTTTGCCCAAGGCGCAAGTACAGATTCAAACGTGAACCGTGCTCGCGTACGTGGCTATGATTTTGCTGCTATCTCTGATTTTGGTCTTTTGGAAAATGGTGTAAATGCCGCGCGTCGTTTAGGTATTGATGCAAAAATTGGTAATGTATTCACGACAGATACTTTCTATCAAGCGGATAGCGAATTTTATAAAGAATTAGACAAGCTAGGTGTAATGGCCGTTGATATGGAAACGGCGGGCCTATATGGTGTTGCGGCTGAGTATGGTGCAAAAGCAATGGCATTATTCACTGTAAGTGATCATGTTATTACTGGTGAAGCAACACCACCTGAAGAACGTCAAAGTACGTTCAATGAAATGGTAAAAATTGCGCTAGAGTCAATTTAATACAATTTAAAAAGTTCCTTGGTAACGTAATCGCAGAGTTTTGGAGACACGCCTAAAACAAAGCGAATCACACCCAAAAAAGCCGCTCCTAGCGGCTTTTTTTTTGATCATCATTCTTTGATGTATTGAAAATTAGCCCGCACAAGATAAAGGTGGTAGAGTTTTAAGTAAGCCACTTTGTTTCATATAAATCAATACCAATTTGACTTAATACTTGCTCAATTTGAAGGAGTAAACCTGACGCTAACAGCGTTAAAAACTTCTTATTTAGAACAACTAAATAGCAAAACTTTTGCCTTGCCTACATATATGTAGGTAACTCAGCGATAGTAGGACGCGGTAGCGGAGGTATCGACAAGATTTTCGCGCCTTATAATAGACCACTTAATAAAGATAATTGATATAAACTGGTTTGAGTTAGGAGTAGTGACGATGCTCGCTATAGTTCTTTTTACTTTGATGACAAATAGTGGGGTTGGGCTGGATTGGGTTAGCCTTAACTCGCTAGTTAAAAATAAACCAGGTGAAGCAATACAAGCATACCAAATTGCACTCTCGCGAGACGATCTCACTCTACGTGACTACTATCGGCTTCATAGCCTTGCCATTCGTGCGGGGGCAATTACATTTAATAATTCAGTGTTGTTAACGGCACTGGAAGCGTTAAAAAATAAAGATTTTGATGCACTCATCGAGGAAAATAAAGTCAAACTACTCGCCAATATTGGCGTCGCTTATCGCTATCGCGAACAAAATCAACAGGCCATTTGGCACTATCGGTGCGCAATGAATGAGGCGACTAGCTCGCAGTATAAAGCGGCACTTAAAGTGAATATTGCCATTGCCTATACGCGAATCAATCAGCCTTCTCTTGGTTATAGCTTGCTTAAAAACATAGAAAAAAGATTCCTTCCAGATTACATGCGGGCAGGACTTGCAACTGCACTTGGGAATATTACGTTTGCACTAGGTGAGTCTGAAGAGGCGCTACGCTATTTTCAAGAAGCAGCAAAACAATATCGAGATGATGAAAATTATAAAGCAATGAGGCAAGTAAGTGTAAACAGCCTCGGAATACATCTCTTAAATGAAGACTTTGCTAGCTATCACAAAGTTTTGGCAGAAGTTGAGCTAGATGATGAGTTGATGAGCGCCAAGCAGCACTACCTATCTTGGCTTACTGAGTTAGAGCGCCTGTTAAAGCAAGGTAGCAATAAACCAAATTTGAATACGCCAGATATTATGAAAGCTTATGCGTTGGGTGCTGCAAAAGAGGATTATGCAGCGATGGTCAATGCCCATATTGATAAGTTTTCTCTCTCAATACCTAAAGTCGATGCACAGATTGTGGTTAAGGAGCCATTACCAATTGAACTGGGCAAGCCGTGGTGTTTAAACCTTTGACAAACGCCTGTTTTTTGCCATGGTTATGTTATTGCTTTTTATTGGTGAATAGCTACTTTTGGAGAAATCATGTCACAGTGGGTAAAAGGAGAGGTGATCGACATTGTTCATTGGACACAAACGCTTTTTAGTATTCGATTTAGAGCAGATATCGCGCCTTTTAAGGCCGGTCAGTACACTAAGCTAAGTTTAGTTGAACACGACGTTCGAACGTCCAGAGCCTACTCTTTTGTGAACTCTCCATCAGAATCAACTCATGAAGTTCTGGTTGTAAGTGTACCTGAAGGCAACCTGTCCCCTGCGTTACATCAGCTCAAAGCTGGGGACTTCATTGAGGTCTCTCATAAGGCCAATGGATTTTTTACCCTAGATGAATTACCGCCATGCGATACACTATGGATGATCTGCACAGGTACAGCCATTGGACCATTTTTGTCTATGTTGGATGACGGTGAAATATGGCAACGGGTAAAACAGGTGCACCTCATTCATGGCGTTAGACTCAATGCTGACTTGTGCTACCGAGCAAAGCTAGAGCAACTGCAAGCGCAAAGAGGTGAGTTTACTTATATCCCTTTAGTAACGCGAGAGCAACCTGAAGTGGGTTATCAGGGACGAGTTACGGAGCTTGTGGAAAACAAGCAATTATTAGCGCATTTTGGTTATTTACACTTCCCAGACAAAAGCCATTTTATGCTGTGCGGTAATCCCGATATGGTAAAACAACTCAGTGCTCAGTTACAGAAGATGGGTTTTGAACGTCATAGGCGGGCAAAGCCCGGTCAGATCACTGTCGAGCAATACTGGTAATAGCAATGCAGACTAGGTTTATCTTTTTGGTATATCTGACACTGGTATCTTGTAGCGTTATTGCCGTCCCAAAAGTCATCAAAGTCGTAGATGCAGCGAAAGAGAATGGAACGCCCCAGAATCAATACTTTCTGTCGGTTTTACGCTTGGCCCTAGATAAATCACAGCATAGATATGGCGAATACTGGTTGGAGCGCATCGACTTACCAATCAACCAGTCTCGACAGTTTAAAGAGTTAATTAAGCACAACATTGATGTATTTTGGACTGTCTCTACAGCTGCAAGGGATGGGCAAGCACAGCCTGTAGCTATCCCAATTGCATTTGGCAGTTTTGGTATTAGGGTATTGGTCAAAAATGTCGCTGATAAGGCCAAGCTAAATACACATTTGTCCTTATCGGAGTTGCAAAAGTTCAAGGTCTTATTAGGTAAAGACTGGCCTGATGTTGAGATTTTCGAAAAGTCAGGTTTTACAGTCGAAACGTGTATGGATGGCCTCACCTGCTATCGAGTGCTTACAAATAGTACCGGCAGGGTCTTTCCGAGGGGAATAATTGAAGTAATACCCGAAATAAGGTCTTTTGGAGATCAACGACTTAGCTACAATGGAAAGAATCTATTGCTCTACCCGTCTACAGTGTACTTCTACGTCAATAAGGAAGATAACAGCCTTCACCGTCGCTTGGAATACGGCTTAACCCAAGCGCTTAAAGATGGCTCATTAGCTGCACTTTTCTATGAAAGTAGCTTGATGGATGAACTAAAAAAGCACTTTAATCTGCAAAGTGCTTCGGTCCATCAAATAGGTAATCCTTTGATCAAGTCAAAAAAGCAGCTCGAGACAGTGACTCAATTACAAACCGAGCTGCTAAAACACCTTAACTATTCACCAGCTCGTTAAAGCTTTGGTTGTCTGCAAGGCTAGCAAAAGCTGGTTCATGTTGTAACTCATTCTTTAAGTTCGGTGCATACTCAAGCGCCATACGAATATCAGCCATTGCATCTGCATGTTGATAGAGCATGGCGTATGCACAAGCCCGTTGCCAGTAGGCATAGCCGTAATCGCTGTCGATTTCTAATGCCTGATTACATAGGTCGATAGCGGTGTTAGTTTGCCCAAGCTCCAATAGCGCATCGGCTTTGTAAGCAATAGCCTCAACATCTTCGGGCTTACGGTTGAGGATCTCATCGTAAATTTCAATCTTAGAATTCATATCACTTTCTAGGTTTGCTCGCATCCAAAGTGAGTGTACTTCGTTGGTGATTGAAATTTTCTTTTGATTATTGAGGATCTCCTCAGAGCGCTCACGTAGCTTTTCTTCTAATACTTGTAGGCGCTTTTCGTATTCATCGGTAATAGTACCTACACGCTGACTAACAATATCTTCAACTTTACTTTTTATGTCTCTAAATGATGACCATCCAACGACCACTAAAATTGAAGCAGCTGCGGTTATAAGAAAGAGCACGTTATTAATGGTGTCGGTGGTATAAGTGATAGCACGATCAGCGGTATCTAATTGTGAATGGCTGATTTTTTTTTCAATGTCAGCTCTAAGACGCATTTGATCTTCTCTTACCGCTTTTAGCTCATCAAGAATGTAACGCTCGATTAATGGACGGTACATGGGTTCTTGTAATTGGCTTAAAGCCTGTTGTTGTTGGTTTTCTGATGGCTTGTTCTGTGAGGACTGCTCTGAAGCTGAAGAAGTCAAACTAAAAGCGGCAAGAAAAATAAATAGTACTATGCTTTTCATATTAATAATCTAAAAATTATATTTTGCAATATGTTGCATGAGTTAAATAGGAATTGCAAAAGCTTAACAGAGAAAGCCGCTTGGCGTTGTCCTTTTTTTGTAATGTGGCCTTTATTGCTGATATTACTATTAAGTGGTGTAAGTTATGCCAACACTTTGCTTGTGGTGACTGAGGAGTGGCGTCCCTACAACTATACCAATGATGAGGGAGTCATTGTTGGTAGAGCGACCGACAAAGTACGTGAAGTGCTGTCGATGGAAGGGGTTAACTATGAAATAAAAAGCTTTCCGTGGATCCGCGCAATGGAGACGGCAAAGAGTAGGCCGAACACCTTGATTTATACCATCTACCGCACGACGCAGCGTGAGGAAGACTACGAATGGGCGTGTCCCTTGATCCGTCCCGTACCAATGTACTTTTTTAAACTGAAATCAAGAAAGGATATTAAGGTTACTCAACTTGAAGACGCGAAAAATTATACTTCGGCAGTGGTCAAGGGCAGCCTTTATCATGAATTTTTGCTTAAAAATGGCTTTATAACTGGTAAACATTTGATAGTTTCTGCGGAGTCTACTAGTTTTTACAAGCCATTCTTTAGAGGACGTATCGATCTTGTTATGTCAACGGAGTACTTGATGGGGGAGGCGCTTGCTGCCGCTGACATGGAATACGAAGATGTTGAACTGTTAGTAGAAGTAACAAAAGCGAATCAACAACGCGGCTGTATGGCTTTTAATAAACAAACCGACCCGCTGATAATTAAAAAAGTTCGAAGGGCATTGGCTGAGCATAATAATAAATTTGTTGGCCCATAGTCATTACCTTGTTATTTGCAGCCAACGTATGAGTTATGTGCTGTATTTTTTATTGAAGTTTAAAAACCTTGCCTCCGTTTAATAGATGATGAAATGAGGTGCAGCTTAAACGAGTCAAGTTGGGGGTGCTGAATAGTTATGAATATTGTTAAAACCATCTCAAAGCCTGAAAATGCCAAAGCCTTGGTTGTCTTAGTTGGATTGATAATGCTTGGCCGGTCTTTTTATTATTTTCTGATTGATGACTCGAACCTGATCATTTGTACGAGGCTTCAATGTATGCAGCCACAAGCTTCTATTTTACAAGTATTTAGAATGGAAATACCGATGTTCGTTATGACCATTATCTGGCCTATTGTATTTGCTGCGCTGAATTTAATAAATGACAAAGTACGTATCGCTCATCAAATGTTTTACACAATAATAGGTATACACTTTCTATCTTGTTTATTAGCTGCCGCTACTGTGTATAGGTTTGGAAATATTGGTGAAGGGGTTTACCTTGATGACACTTTTAGTTCTGTTATTGCAGTCGTAACGCTAACACTATTGTCATCAAGCTGTGCGATATATTTGTTCAGGAAGAAACTTCGTTTATTTGAGTGACAGGGAGTAACACGAAAAAAGAGAAACGCGCACCGTTGGTGCGCGTATTCAGTGCCATCGTGAAGGGGGGTTATCCTAATAGCCCGAGGGCTGTTCAAACCCTTCATGATAGTAAACGAAGGGTGACAGAAAAAAGATCAATTATTTTTTAAATTTTTGCAGCTTGTTGAACTACTATTGCGTGACGCTTTGCAAGACGCTGATGATTTTTGTCGTAGCCACCGCCAATCACGGTGGCTACGGGAATACCATGTTTATGGCACAACCCTAAAACCAGCGCATCTCGCTTTGCAATGCCAAGCCAAGATATATCGAGTTTTCCAAGGCTATCTCCTTGCCAAACATCGACCCCAGCATCATAAAAAACAATATCAGGGTTAAGGTCCAGCAGCAAAGACTCTAGCGTGTTCGCTACGATATCGAGGTAGCGGCTATCTGTTAAACCAATATCCAACCCTATATCTAAGTCACTTTGGTGTTTACGAAATGGAAAATTCTTTTCACAGTGAATTGAGCAGGTGAATACGTACGGGTTGTGCTTCAGCATAGCTGCTGTGCCATCGCCTTGGTGAACATCTAAATCAAAAATGAGCGCATTGGTGATCTTTTGTGTGTTGATAAGCTCTGTTGCGGCAAAAGCAAGGTCATTTACCATACAAAAGCCAGAACCAAAATCGAAATGTGCGTGATGTGTGCCTCCTGCAAGATGGCAAGCTGTACCGTATTGCAATGCTAACTCTGCTGTTTTCAGTGTGCCAAGTGGCGCAGTAAAGGTACGTGCCATCAGTGCATCTGACCACGGTAAGCCAATTCTTCGCATTGCCTTTGGGTCAAGTCGATTATGCCACAAGTCCCAAAGGTACTGTTCACAATGCACCAACTCAAGAGGCGATGGCGAGCCAAGCTCTGGCTCATAGACATTATTTTGTATTAGCCCTAGTGTCTTGAGCTCTTGATATAGACGTGCAAACTTACTCATCACAAAGCGATGTTGCGGATCAAAGTTAAATGAGTAATTGGGGTGGTAAACCAGCGGTAAGTTTGGGTTGTTCAAAAAAAGCTCGGGAAAAGTTACAAAGAGGTATGTTAACCATTGTATTAGCGAACAGCGCTATTTTGAAGCATGGAAAGACATAAATGACATGAACTGACATACAGCCAGGTCTCGGGGTTGGCCGTCTGAGTAAGCAAATGAAGGCAAAGCTACCTCGTTCTAGGTAGTAATTCTACTCTCCAAACCCCAATTCTTTTGCTTTTAATGTTGCTTGTGTCCGGTCTCGAACTTGCAACTTTGATAGCAAACAAGATACGGAGTTTCGGATAGTACCTTCCGCTTTATATAAGGTGTTGGCTATTTCTTTATTAGAATAGCCTTTGGCAATTAGTTGTAATATATCTCGCTCGCGGGTGGTCAGTTTGTCTAACGTGAGATCTGGCTTTTCCATTGTCTCAGCCAACTCTTCTTGAACAATAATCTCACCTTGATGAACTTGTCGGACAGCGGCGATTAACTCTTCTAATTCTATATCTTTGAGTAAACAGCCTTTGGCGCCAAGCGCCATAGCTTGTTTCAGCTTGGTAGTGTCATTAAACGTGGTGAGAATAATCACTTTAAAATTCACGTTGAAATTATCTAATGCGCTCAGTACATCAACACCATCTAAAGTAGGCATGCGCATATCCAAAAGAACAATATCGGTACTGATCTTATGCTGTCGTACTAGCTGTAAAAATTCGTCGCCACTGCCACAGTGACCTGCACACACGATATCACCACTTAGTGACAGCAACGCTCGCATTCCCTGTCGTACAAGCGCTTGGTCGTCGACCAGGTACACCGAAATTTTAGTCATTATTCACCCCAAATTGGATAGTTAATGTGACACCTTGTTTGGTTGCAACCGTCAGGCTGCCACCAAGCTCTTCAATCCGCTCTTGCATACCGACTAATCCATTACCAAAACGTATGCTGTTAAGTGTGATGCCATTATCACTTATCTTTATGATTAACCCATTGTGGTTATATACGCCCACCTGCATTTTGTCAGCTTTTGCATGTTTTAACGTATTGGTTATCGCTTCTTGGCAGCACTTTAAAACACAGTTTGCATAACTCAGCTTTTCAAGTAATGGATGATGTTCGTAATCAAGTTCGATGTTTAATCTTGGTATAGATTCAGTTAGTTTGATAAGGGCATCGTATAAATCTATATGCTCATTGCTACGTTTATCACTTACCAGATCACGAATACACGTAAGTGTTTCTCTGGCTTGCTGGTAACAACTATCAAGCAATTCATTCAACGGCTGCGCAGCGGTTCGACGTGCAACGTCTAAGTTGACAATGAGGCTGGTAATTTGGTGTCCAACATCGTCATGTAACTCACGCGCAAGTTGTAACCTTTCTTGTTTAGCAATACTTTGGCTGAGTAGAGACTGGGTTGCAGAAAGCTGACTATGCGCCAGTTGTAGCGCTTCTTTAGCCTCTTGCTCTTTTTGCATTCGCTTGCATACAACAAAGGCAAAAAGTTGAAAGCATGCAAACAACACGGCATTTAAGTATTCAAATCCATTGTGCCAGAAGAAGTACTGCGAACCGACGTAAAAGCACGATGTAAATATAATGTAGCCAAGAGCAAAGCTAAGCGGCACATAGAATGCCAGTATACCGACAAGTTTTACATTATAAATAAGATGGATGGCAGCAGGCGAAGTGATACTGATAGACTGGATCAGTATTGCAAGTACAACGAGCATTGCATATCTTGCCTTATATCCATAGTGCTTTTCAGATTCGTTGATACATAATAATACCAATAGCAGTATTGCGATATGCTGAAACCAAGGCAGCCACTGAACACTTTGCTTTACATACGTTAAGCTCGGTATAGCAACCGCTAGCCACGTGACAAGCGTTGTTATTAGCCAAGAAGTTGGGTAGCGAAAAAAGCCAGGCATCTAGTTACTCCTACCCAACAGCTGTTATTGGGTATCGTTATTCCTTTATCACTCAATAAATTATCCTATCAAATAAATATGACGCTGTGATGATGACGAATGTCACAACTTTTACCTTATGAATAAAATTGCAATATTTGTGACATCCCTAATCCTGCTCTATCTTTATGTAATAATCTTTTCATAATTAGGGATACGTGCGATGAAAAGTGTCAAAGCAAAACTGATCATAGCAGTCACGGTTGGGTTAGCGGTGATGTTAGTCGGGGCCATGATTACCGTTTTTACGATGAAACAGGTTTCCGAGCAATATGATGAACTTATCGACAATGAGTTGACGGCCAGAGAGCAGATTAATTTAGTGCTGGATGACTTTAAAACTCAAGTACAAGAATGGAAAAATGTACTAATTCGAGGTAGTGATCCTGCCTTATTAGAGAAATATTGGACAAGATTTGAAGCGAAAGAGCGTAACGTTCAGTCACAGGTGGACACAATTTTATCGCGCTACACATTGCCACAGTCTCTTCAAGATAAGCTTAAAAGCTACCAAGAAGAGCATCTCATATTAGGACAAAAGTATCGTGAATCTTTTGCTGTATTTAAACAATCAGGGTTTGATACTCAACTAGCAGATCGCCTTGTTCAAGGAATTGACAGAAAAGCAAGTGCTTACTTGCTTGAAATAAACAAACAGATCAACACCCTTGTTGAAGAACGTACAGCCGTGACTGTAGCGACGAAGCATCAGGTTATTCTGTTAAGCACGATCGGCTCTATTATAAGCGCGTTGCTGACTTTAGCGCTGTTGACATGGTATATGCAGCGTTTAATTACGCGACCAATTCATCATGCTTCTGTTGTTGCTAAAGCTATTGCACAGGGGCGACTCGACAATGAGGTTGAAGTTCACAGTGACGATGAAATTGGTGACTTACTACTCAACCTGCGGCAAATGCAAACTAACCTACTTGACGCGACTAAAAAACTTGAATTACAAGCTCGAGAAAATCAAAGGATCCGTTATGCGCTCGACAATGTAGCGGCTCCTGTGATGCTATGTGATGACCACAATCAGGTTATTTATGTAAACCGTCAATGTGAGGCTTTGTTCCAGCGCTATCAAGCACAACTAGAGTTACCACCGCGAGTAGTACACAGCGCGATTCCCAGTGCATTACTCCATAGCTCGGATGCCCTTGCACAAGCCGCCGGGTCGCTGCTGAAGCAGCTGGAGTGGGAATGGTGTGTTGACACCGTCATTATTGCAGCGACGGCCAACCCAGTCACTGATCAAAATGGTGTGTTGCTTGGAACCGTGTTTGAATTTGCAGATTTGAGTCAAGTAAGACGCGCTGAAAAACAAGTTGAACAACTTATTCAATCAGCATCTGCTGGCAAGCTGTCTGAACGTGTGAATTTGGAAGGCTATGTCGGTTCAATGAAGCTGATTGCCAATGGTTTAAATAAACTGCTTGATGCAGTAGAGCAACCTATAAAACAAACAAAACAGCACCTCATCGCACTTTCTAAAGGAGAGATCCCTGAGCAAGTTAATACGCAATTTAAAGGCGAGTTTGCCCAGATCCATACCGCATTAGAACATGCAACGGCATCCCTATCGCTACTGATTGAAGATACGTATAGCTTGGTTGCAGCAGCAGGCAAAGGAGCCTTATCTACACGTGTTGATGAAACCAAGCATCAAGGTGAATTTAGAAAAATTATCCGTGGTGTTAATGAAACATTAGATGCGGTATCAAAGCCCGTAGCATTGACGAGTGACTACCTAGAAAGTATAGCAAATGGCCAACTTCCAGAGCTAAATAAAGCTGGCTACAAGGGCGAATTTGAGCGTATTTATCAAAGCTTGGTGCGTAGTATTGATGCGATTGAGAAAATGCTGACAGATGCAGAGAAGCTTGCAGAAGCTGCCAGCGAGGGGGATTTACATCATCGAGCAAAGGCTGATACACATCAGGGCGCTTATGCCAGCATAATTTTGGCGATGAATAAGACCTTAGACTCCATTGAAGCACCACTAACTGAGTGTATGAATGTGATGGACGGCCTGTCGCAGGGAAATTTAACACGACAAGTCGAGCAAAGTTACAGTGGAGATTTTGCCTTGCTGAAACAGTCTGTGAATACCAGTGTTGCGAATTTGGCAGATATGATCCAAAAACTGATTGCGATGGCTGAGTCGATCACTGTTTCAGTTCAGCAGATCACCACAGGTATCGAAGAGCTAAGTGAGCGCTCATCTTCACAGGCTGCTTCTATTGAAGAAACACGTGTATCTGTGGGAGAAATCACCGAAACCGTACACTCTAATGCTAGTAATGCACAATCAGCGAACCAACTTGCAATCTCGGTTAATCAACAAGCCAAACAAGGTGGAGAAGTGGTCGAAGCGACGATTGGGTCAATGGCAGAAATAACGAAAAGTGCGAGCGAAATCCTTACGGTGATAGAGGTTATTGATTCAATTGCTTTTCAAACCAATTTGTTGGCGCTTAATGCGTCTGTTGAAGCTGCAAGAGCTGGAGAAAAAGGCAAAGGGTTTGCAGTAGTAGCTGCTGAAGTGAGGAATTTAGCATTACGCAGCGCAAGTGCCTCAAAAGACATCTCAAAGCTTTTGAGCGATAGCACCAGCAAGGTGAAGCAAGGCTCGAAATTGGCTTCAGAGTCAGGAAAAACCTTGAAAACCATAGTTGAAAATGTCTATGGTTTAGCCTCACAAGTGCAAACAATAGCAGAAGCTTGCGATACACAATCTTCTGGCATTGAGCAAATCAACCTTGCAATTAAGCAAATTGATGGCATTACACAGCAAAATAATACATTGGTTGAGATGACCAACGCCTCAGGACTTTCTTTACTGAGTAAAGCGAATGAGCTTCGCGATATGGTTGAGCAATTTGATATTGGGAAATCCAAAACCGAATTAATAAAATGTGTGGGCTAACAAGACCTTACCAATAAGACAGTGTGTTTTTGATAAAGTCTTTACTATAAGCACTGTTTAATTCTGGCAGGGTGACCCGTTAAGGTGGGCGGTCACCATTTGCGCAACACTGTGCTTCAACCAATGAGGTCCTTCATCTGACATATCGTTATGCTTTGCTTTTGCTATGGTCACTACGCAGCTATGATACTTTTTAAGTTCTTCGTTATTTGGCAATACGCCCGGATCTGCTGGGAAATCACTTGCTCGGATGGAAAGCACCTTGATTTTTGGATCCCTTGGTAGCGGTACGCGGCGGTGATCCAATGTAATAATATGATCAGCAAATGTAGCACCATGATTGATAAGCCATGCGGATATATCTCCACCATTGGAATGTCCAATAAGCAATACTTTATCGAAGTTATACGCTGGTAGCTGAGTTTTAAAATGGGCGCGAATAAAAGATAAGGTGTCTGCACCTCTTTGCCAATTTTCAGCACGTGTTTCGTATAAGTTACCTTCTACAGACAGCGGTGGATCGCTTGGTAATTCGTGTCCAACCGCGACGACTAAATAACCGGCTCGATTGAGCGTTTTCGTCAAAAATTGGTAGTCTTTATGCGACACTCCATACCCTGCACTTAACATTGCAACGGCGCAGCGAGCAGTGGGTGAGCAGTTAACCGCGTTATCAGGAAAGTAGGTTTCAATGGGGATCTCTCTATCACGAGAGGGATCTGTTACTGTTTGTGCAAGTGAACAAAAAGGTAGAAAAAATAAGTAAATTACTAACGCTCTGAACATGTATGCAGTCCTAAAAATGGCGGCGTCTAATTGCTACGCCGCCTTTGGTTGGTGATTAATATCAATTAGACTTAATACTTGCTCAATTTGAAAGAGTAAACCTGACGCTAACCGCGTTAAAAATTTCTTATTTAGAACAACTAAATAGCGAAATTTTTGCCTTGCCTACAGGATATAGATACCTTGGCGTGAGCAGGACGCGGAAGCGGTGTTACCGACAAGATTTTCTCGCCTCAAAATAGACCACTTAATTAAGATAATTGGTATAAATATAATTTTGTTTTAGGATAATTATTGGTTGCCCTTAGCTATTATCCTTTGTCGAAGTTTTAAATCGACTTTGTGTCAACACTGTTGGGTATAACTACCACAAGCTCAACTTAATTGGTTTAAAAATGCCGTTATTGAACTTAATTCTCTTTGCTTTTTATTGACGCATGTTTTTGTAGCTAACTCAAGCTGTTGCAAACTCTTTTCTAGCCCATCAATATCGGAACGCATCGGTTCGAAAAACTGCTTAGCTTGATTGAGGTGTGATGTATCACAACGCGAAAATAAATAGAAAGGTAACCTTGGAACCGCAAATGGCGGGAGTTTTGTTTTAAGGCTTGTAAAGTTGTTATAAAACCATTTTTGATAACGCGCTTTTCGCGCTTTACCTTGTTTGTTACCCGCTAAGATATACCCTAAATCAGAGGCCGTGACCTGCTTAGTGAGCGCATACTTAAGCATTTCTTGTTGCAAAGCTGGCTCACCAAAATAACCCATTGCTGACAGCAAGTGCGTACGTTTGCTTGGATTAGTCGTTGACTCAAACTGCTGCTGATATGCCTTTAATAGCTCAGCACTGCCATAATAAGCTGCTATTTTTAAAAAGCTTTCTACTAGGTATGGGTCAACCTTATCTGCGTTGCTGAGATAAAGTAGCGCTTGCTTTTTGGCGTGGGTAATAATCTCACTATGCTTAGTCTCAAAAGCCAGTATTTCTATTAGCTGAGCGCGGATCTCAGAGCTAGCTGGTTGCTCCTCTTTAGTCGCTGTTAGCCCATAATGCTTAAATGCAGGCTCAATATAGGTGGCAAAAAATGCCGCCCAGCGCTTTTGGTCAATATTCTCTTTATACAAATGATATTGACTGAGTAAACTCGTCAATGCGGTTTTAGCGACCTCAGGGTGGTCATCATTAGTATAGTGGCCTAATGTTGTCATGAGGGTGGCAGTATCAATCTTTCCGGCATCTAATAGCGCCTCGACATTATCAAGCACATCCAGTTTTTCACGTGTATTGAGCTTGCTGGTGGCGTGCTGCGTTAAGCCAATGAGGTTTTCTGATGAAAGCTGCCAGCGGTAGTAACCTGTGACATTGGCATTAGGTAATATCCACTCAGGTTCAAATGCCAGCGTGACTTGCTTAGATTGTGCGTCGAGTAGCAGCGATGTGGTGGCCGATTGTTCCCCTTTCCCATAACGTAGAATGATTGGAATGTGCCAAGTTTGAGATGGTACTGTTTGCCCGTGAATCGCAAAACGTTGTTGTGATATTGTCAGTGTTGCGCCCTTTTGTTCCACGGTTAGAAGTGGAAAAGAAGCTTGAGAAACAAAAGAGTTTAACACAGCGGCAACCTCTTTATTCGAGACTTTACTCAATGCGCTCCAGAGATCTTTTGCCTCGGCATTTTTATGTGCATACTGACGGACATAGTTTCGCATGCCTTGCTTAAAAACGTCCTCTCCTAACCATTGTTCGACCATATACAAAATGGCACTGCCTTTACTGTAAGCTAGCCACAAGCCATCCATAATGTCTGCTTCGGTATTGATTGGCTTTTGAATAGGAGAGGTCGTGGCTTGAGCATCAAAGTCCATCGCGTAGTGTTGCAGCAATGCCAAGTTAGATTCCAGTTCAGGATGGAGCTGGTGGGTGATTTTGGATGCAATCCATGTCGCAAATGCTTCGTTGAGCCATAAATCGTTCCACCACTTCATTGTTACTAAATTTCCATACCATTGATGTGCTAACTCGTGAGTAATAATATTGAGGTGATCAATACGAACACGTTGAGTTGAACGAGCTGGGTCGATAAGTAAAATATCTTCTCGGTATGTTACTAGGCCTGCGTTTTCCATTGCTCCAAAAGGAAACTCAGGTACGGCGACTTGATCCAATTTTTTATAGACATAGGGAATGTCAAAATACTTTTCCAGTGCTGTTAATATTTTTGGCGTATTTTCAATGCTATATGCGGCAAGACTTGACTTGTTTTGCGGTGTAATTAGGTTTCCAGGAACAGACATTCCCGGTACTTTTAGCACTTCAAATGGTCCAACCGCGATCGCTAGTGAATAAGATGGTAGTGGAAGTGTTTTATCAAAGTAATGAGTAACCAGCCCTTTTGATTTTGTTGTTTTTAGCAATGGTGTATTGGTAAAGACTTTTTGATCTTCAGGCGCTGTGATGGTTATTTTAAAGGGGATCTTATATTCAGGTTCATCAAATACAGGAAATGCACGGCGTGCGTCGCTCATTTGAAATTGGCTGAATAGATAGGGAACTCCATTATCAATCGTTTTATATAAACCAACACTTTTCCGATTATAAGGTGCAGTATAATCCATCGTCAGGGTGTAACGACCTTTGGGGAAGCTATGCTCACAGCTGAGCTTAACTTTACCAGTTTTAAGCATTTGACTTTCAAGATTGCAAAATTGTTTACCGTTTAATTTTGCGGTTTCAATGTTGTAATCAAGGCCGTTAACTTCAATGAATGACGTCTCGTTTAAAACCTCCAGTGTAATGACTGTACTGCCCGAAAATACATCTTTTTTGGGATCTAAATTAAAAGCCACAGTTTGCGATAGTGGCTTTGCTACTGGTGCCAAGCGATGGAGTGCTGCGTTATCCTGTGCGAGAGATACAGTACTTATCATTAACAAGACAGTACCGACTGATTGATGTGTATTTAGCATAAAATTCCTTGCCTATTGTGATAGTGTTATTTTTGCTTGGCTAATTATCAATTTGACCAGAAAACCCTGAATAAAACAGGTGAGTCGCAATGCTGCTTCTATGTCAGCATGGCTTTCTTACATCATAGCGATAAGTTAAATAAACCTGAGTTTCGGATCATTAATGCCTTCCTTGCAGCCAGTTTTAGCGCTAACTGCGTTAAATTCACCTCTAATAGCCAGCTATTGGTACGTAAATTCGCCTTGCCTACAGGATGTAGTTACCTTAGCGAGAGCAAGACGCGGTAGCGGTGTTTCCCCCAAAACTGTCTAACTAGAGAAGGGATAATTTAATGTGGTTTTGAAAACAATGAGTTAGCCCACTCCTTATCCAAACCTCAGGTTAAATTGAGCAAAAAATATTATTATTATAAGGGCTTGTTGATCTTTACCGTTTTACTTTTTTCTCCTGAGTGAGTTTTAGTCGCAGCGCTCGGTTTGCCGTTTAGTGATCTAGGCAAATGTTGAGCAACAATGAACTAAGTGCACTCAAGTGAACCCAAACTGCTGCAAAAACAAACTTGAAAGATAAACAGAGTCCAACTTTTCAGCACGTTGAATGGTTTATCGATACCAAGCAATCGTGGTGAGCAGGGGTTACCTGCGTCCCCTTTACCATAACAATTTCTCTGTCTGTAGGTAGGCAATTTATCGTTAAATTTTATGTAACAAAAAGTGTTCTTCAACAGCTTTTGTGTTTCACCTTGAAAGTTAACTACAGGATAGTTTAAATAGCAAAAATACAAATGTATTGCGCGTTTTAGTATCTAATGTGCTCAAGGTATACCACGGCTAAATAAGCAAATTTACGTGCAAAATGTAGGTGGCTCGAAAAGTAATAATTATCGAGCGCTTGGCTATTTATGCTTTATCACGTGTTCAAGTTTTAAGTATGAGCCAATGAAATTTAACCAGTTCACGAGCGTCCATTTAGGCTTGGGTTTGCTGTAGTGCATCGTCTTTCCTTTACTAATTTTACGTAATCAATAACTGTATATTGGTTCAAAATATGGCAGGATACCAACGATGTTTAATTACAATTAATATAAGTTGAACTTATGGATAAGAGGCTCAGATACCTAAACGCGTTACGTTGCTTTGAAAGTGCAGCTAGGTTGCAAAGTTATACACAAGCCGCATCAGAATTGAATATTACACAAGCTGCGGTGAGCCAACAAATGCGCCAACTAGAAACAGCCCTGGAAGTTAAATTATTTGTTAGAAAAGGTCGTAACATGCACCTAACTGAAGCCGCTGAGGTACTGTTGACGTCAACTCAAGGTGCATTTAACCGTCTAATTGATGGCTTAAATCAGATCCAAATGCAAGAAATGGCAGGGAGTTTAACTATTACTTCAACACAGTCATTTTGTTCATTATGGTTAATGCCCAATTTATGCTCCTTCTATGACGCTTATGATGATATTCAAATTCGTGTACTTGGCTCTAACCGCTTAGAAGACATCAGGCTTAATCATATTGATGTAGCGATCCGGTTCTCAACTAAGGCCGATTTAGCTTGCCCTACAGGACTTGAACAGATTTACTTGGGGGGAGATAAAAGTTACCCAGTTTGCTCAGCAAATTATAAAGCAAAACTCGATCTTAAAACGCCCGCGGATTTAGCAAGATGCGATTTAATCCATCACGATGACAATAAAGTGAGCTGGAAGGAGTGGTTTGAGGCGCAAGGTTTATGTGCCACGAGTGCTTGTGCAAAAGGGCCGCATACACGTGTTTCATCCAATGATTTAGCGCTGAGTGCAGCATTAAAAGGGCAAGGCGTTGCATTGGTTTCTAAGGAATTATTTTTAGACTTTCAACAAGCAGGGCTTATTGTACAGCTTTTTGATATTCCGCATCCTGTAGTCTGGCAGCGTTATGTACTTTATGACCCTCATTCACCTAAACGCAAACGTATTCAAGTATTTATAGACTGGCTAATCGACAGTCTTCCTTAAATAGCGCTAATCGGTATGCGCACTAACAAAGTCATATTATGTCTTTCTTATGGCTAGTTTTCACGTTTTTCGCATAAATTCGCCTTGCTTACTTTGGGAGGCACCCAGCTACCGCTAAGGTACCTACATCGATGTAGGCAAGGCAAAAACTTTGCTATTTAGTTGTTCTAAATAAGAAATTTTTAACGCTGTTAGCGTCAGATTTACGCCTTCAAATTGAGCAAGCATAAAGTCTAATTGGTATAAGTATTGCCATTATCTGGCTGTGTTAATTTTTGGTTTTTATTCTGTGTCTTTTTTGTGTTGTTTGTATATTGCGTGCAATCGCTATAAAAAGGAGGTACACTGCCAATAGGTTGCTTAACGGACAAATTAAAAGGACATTAATTTGAAATTTATTATTTCGCTATTTCCAGCACTGATCTTAACCAAAGTGGTCTTTTATGTATGGGATTTCGATTATCTCATGATAGGTGAACCCTTGGATGTTGGTAAGTTGCTAATAGATATTAGTGTGTTCGGTTTTTTCTATTTTATTGCGCTTTTAGCATACGATCACTTCTTTGGTGAGAAGCTACAATTGGAGCGCTCATCGGCAAAACAAGTTGTTAATAAAAAGAGAGGCAGTTCAACCTAATATTTACACTTCTCCTGTTTTGGTTTAACGATTTTTGAATGTGCATGTCAATTACTTCTACATGGTCAACTCACTTATAATTGTTGGGTATAATTTACATCCCTCTGCATTTTTTATCTTCTATACTGTAAATAATTCTCTAACTAACTATGGCCAGAGCTAGTTGTTAGTCCAGCAACGCATAATATTACGAGACAACCGATTAGATGCGAACGCCTGATTAGCGCCGGTGTTACCCCCGTTCTCTCTGGCTAGATAAGGAAGTAAGTTTATTGCTGGCATCATTGTTGCTGCTACATCGTATTCATCACGTCTAGGAGAAAAATATGGATTTATTGAGAATTATTATCGCAATTTTACTACCACCTCTGGGGGTTTTCTTACAAGTAGGCCTTGGTGGTGCTTTTTGGTTGAACATCTTGCTTACGTTACTTGGATACATTCCGGGGATTGTGCATGCTGTATGGGTCATTGCTAGAAGGTAACAAGCGTCACGGTCATCTTTGCAGGTCTGCCGTTTAACCTGCAAAGATCTCAATGATGATGGGGACAACTGAAAGTACCAAGAGCATTGCCATTATAAAATTAAACCACCGACGTGCTTTAGCACTCTTCAAAACATGTTGGAGTGTTGAACCGAACACCAGCCAAACTCCCACGCAGGGAAATGACACCAAAAGAAAGACGACACTAATCATGACATGCTGATATGTAAACTCTGTACCCGTCGTTGTATAAGTTGAAACCGCCCCAACTGCAACTATCCACGCTTTAGCGTTCACCCACTGAAATAATGCACCTTTTAGAAATGAAAATGGCATTGTGTGGGTTTCGGCGAGTTTGATACTTGATGACTTGGCAATTTGATATGCGAGGAAAAGCAGATAAACAACGCCTATGCACTTGAGTAAATAATGCAGTATGGGATAGCGGGCAAACAGTGTTGCAAACCCAAGACCGACTAGCAGTAGCATGATGGCAAAGCCTGCACATATACCACTAAGTAATGGGATACTGTTTTTTAACCCAAAGTTCATGCCTGACGACATCACCATGATGTTGTTGGGTCCGGGGGTTACTGAAGAAGCAATAGCAAATAAGGTGACTGCAATCAGATAATCCAAGTTTCTTTCCTTAATACTTGTCACTTTACTTTTTTATATCACAACGCAGTAGAAAGCAAATTAAACCTCGAGTTGTTTTTTGTTTTGTTATAATGTAGCATTTATTAAAGTTATAACATCACATATGTATGAGTAGGACTCTTTCATGGTACTAAAAGGTAAACTTTTGGCTGTTGCCATTTCTGCACTTGTTCTTTCTGCTTGCGGCGGTACTGAACACACAATTGTAAAAGCTGAGTCATCAACTCATGATGATAGCAGCCACAATGATGATCACGATACCGATCACCACACTAGTATTACAGATACACTGGGCCGTATCCTAGTTACTAGCGCTGAGAGTAACGTTGTCAATTTGTATTCAGCAGCAGATAAGTCATTAATTGATGCAATCGGTGCGACTAGCTACCCACAGTATATTTACCCATCAGAAAATCATCGCTTTGCAATTTTAGTACAGCGCGATGAGGGTAGAGTTGAATTTGTTGATGGTGGCTTATATCAAGAAGCACACGGTGATCATTATCATGCCTATCAACATACGCCTGCTTTGGTTGATTTTCAGTTAAGTTCGGTAAAGCCTACTCATGTAACCGTTGGCGAGTCAGGTATTGCGGTATTCTCCGATGGTGACGAAGAAACTGCACAAAATGCAGGCGTTACTATGTTTAGTGAGCATCACATTAGTGGCGAGCAAAGTGAGGCCGCAACCCTGCATTATAACACCTATATGCACGGCGCTGCGCAAGCTAGAGGCGAGTATTTGGTCAGCACTATAAGAGCACCAGAGAGTGAAACGTCACTGCCTTCGCAAATCGGTTTGTATCATGCCCATGGCGACCACTTTCATCAAGCGCAAGTGTTTGACTTGAACTGCCCTGCTTTACATGGCAGTGCACAAAACGAAGATGTTGTTGCGTTTGCGTGTGCTGACGGTGTTGCACTTATCAGTCAGCAAGGCTCAAGCTTTAACGCTACTAAAGTAACAAACCCCGACTTTTTTGCACAGGGGCAGCGGATCTTCGCCATAAAAGGGCATCATGAAGTAAACCAGTTTATCGCTGCTGCCGGTAATGATCTTGTTCTGCTAGCGCCAGCAACTGGTCATATTGAGAAGTTGGAGTGGCAAGCGAGTGAACAATATCGTATTGCTAGCTATGGCTTTAGTTTTGGTGGAGAGCACTTGGTAGCAATGGACACCGCGGGTAAATTGAGCGTTTTCACAGCCCATGAGCATGACAATGAACAGCACTGGGAAATAAGCGGTGTGACTCAAGTGAGTGATGCTGATCTTACCGCCATGCCGACAGGCCACAAGTTTCAAATGACATTTTCTCAAGCAGAGCAAGCGGTCTACGTGAGTGACCCAATTGCTCAGCAAATTAAAAAATATGACTTAGCATCAGCAACATTGCAAGACACTATTGAGCTTGACTATGTACCTGAAAAGCTTGTTTGGTTAGGTATTGCTGAAGAAGCGTCTCACGACCACGAATAACTCCCTCGACGAGTTCTATTAACCCATGTATGTGGGTTGATATAACACACTGTAGATAGTGGTTTTGCCACCTTAGTAACGCTAAGGTGGCATTTTTTTTGGCGTTAAAGAATAGAGGATGAATTCGGTAATAATGTGCCTAGTTAATACCAATCTTAATACTTGCTAATTTGAAGGAGTAAACCTGGCGCAAGCTGAACTACTGGCGCTTGCTAGAGTACCAAGCTCTAATAACAATACATATTAGCGCTTTGCGTTATAAGTATAAATGTTGCGTTCAGCGACAGAGCCATTCATTGTTGTGGTGTAATTTGCGACCAATTCAAAACCGTGGGTGCTAAACAGGTGATTTACAGCTAATGCGTCCACGCGACAGCGTGTATGGATCTCTTGCTGAGCTTCACTTAATGCAGCGTGTAATAGCTGCTTACCAATGCCTTTACCACGAGTTTCGGTGTCTACCATAAAATTAGAAATATATAAGCCAGTTTGTAATTTGAACCGTGCTCTATCTTTAAAGTGTGCTATTGGTACAATAGACAAACTACCGATCAATTTTTGTGTTGAGGTATCAAAAATCACATGTACATCGCCTTCTGTGATTTCTTTTATCATCAGTAAACGGATCTCAGCACTATCAATTTCCTCATTACGAGGAGGGGCTGAAAAGGTTGCAATGTACAACTCAGTCAGTTGTTCAACTATCTCATCGGTTGGTGTAGAAACACGTTCTATCATGCCCTAATGGCTCCTGTTTTAAGTTTTGTTAGTATAGCTGGTGAGTAAGTGCTCAATATTGCGTTTAAATAGCTCACTTGCGTGTTCGGTTAATACAGTGTTTTTTGCGATGGCATGTCCTAAATACAAGTTGTACAACTCGTAAGCTGCACACTGAGGATCCAACTGAGGGTTAAAAATACCAGCACGAATACCGAGCTCTACTTTGTGTTTTATGTAACCAAAAAGCCGATTATGCTGCTCGGTAACTTTTTTGTGAATTGGGCTATTGGTATGGCAGTTAAACTCAACCAAGGCTTTTATAAAAGGACAGGTTAAATGTGGCTCGTTAAATAACTCACGTGTCCAATCAGCCCAAATAGAGAACAGTTTTGTTAACTGAGTCAGTGGATCGTCATCTCTTGCTGGCGCTACAACGTGAAGCATAAACTGCGATTCGCAGTAATCTAAAATCGCCAGCTGCATATCTTCTTTACTGTCAAAGTGAGAGATAAGTCCACTGCGAGATAAGCCACAAAGTTTTGCCATAGCGCCGATAGTTACTTCAATCAAGCCATATTGGCTACTAAAGCGCATCCCTTGTTCTAATATGCTTAGCCGTGTTTTCTCGCCTTTATTCATCAGTTACGCGGTTATTCTTTGAGTAATACTTTTGATAACGCCAGTATCGCCTAAAATGCGGCGATGTCCAAGGCCTGAAGTTTGAATTAAACGCTCTGGTGCTGTCGCTATGAGCGCATGCACATGCTCAAATGGCGCAAATTTATCCTGAGTATCGTGAATAAAAGTAGGTTGAAACTGAGCCACACTATCATGAAACTTATCTCGGATACGGTGCCAGTGAGTACCATATTTAGCCGTAATAGCGTCTAACACTTGGGCTAGCATTTTTTCAGAAATTCCCGCACGGGTTACACGCTCGAACATTAACTCAAAAAACTGTACAGGTGTTGCAATATTGATGATAACACGATTATGTAAATGGTAATCGGGTAAGTTCATTAATGCTACCGCGCCCATGGAGTGCCCAACTAATGCTACAATTTCATGGCGTTGTGCTTCAAGCTGCTCTATCAAGGTGTCAAGGGCTTCAATAAACGCCAGCAAATGTGCACGTTTACCACAAGATTGACCATGACCTGCATGATCTATGGCAACCACGCAATAGCCTGCTGCGACTAGCTCAGGTATTAAGGTATCGAAACAACTACTATTATCGGCCCAACCATGGCTGAGAATAACCGTTTTTGAACCAAGTCCAAAGATGTTCACATGCACACGGCCAAGAGAAGTCAAAATATTCATCTCGCCATTAGGCTTCTTATTTTTAAACCGGTAGTCACGCTTACCATGTGGACTCATTAATAGTACTTGCCCAAGCCTTGCCGTTACTGGTGGCGCAAGCGTACATATCAATCCTGTTATCCCTCTGCTTGCACGAGTTAATACAGACCCATCTTTATCGTTAAAGTAGCTGAATTTCATCCTTATCTCCAAAAAAAGAACACTTGTACTTTTTTAAAATAGTACACTTGTACTTTTTTGTAAAGCGCAATTTTTCGCCACTCGTTTTCTTGCTTAGGATGAATTTACTTGTTTCCAGGAAAGTAAATAGATATGTTTATTATGTTAATGGATGGTATGAAAAGACAGGGATGGTAATGAGTAACTTTCAGCAGGCAAAGTCATTAGCGCATATTGCGCATCCAGATATTCAGCATGGTAATCATCAAAGTGTATTTGCGCACTTGCAGGGTGTAAGCCAGATTAGCGCGGTGCTAGCAACTAAAATAGGCTTTACTGAGCAAGGACAGTTAATCGGTTTACTGCATGATTTTGGTAAATACAGCAGCGCATTCCAGCATTACATGCGCCTTATTATTCAAGAGCAAGCAGGCTATAACCCAGATAATGATGAAGGAAGTACTGAAAGTTCAGCGAGTAAAAGTCTAAAAGGTAAAATTGACCACTCCAGTGCGGGTGCGCAGTGGGTCTATCAGGCATTGCTGGCGCATTTGGACAAGTTACAGCAACAAGACAAAACGCTAGTGCCTTTCGGCCTTACGATTGTACAAGCGTTAAGTATCTGTATCGCATCTCACCACAGTGGATTAATTGATTGCTTGTCAAAAAATGAGCATGTGTTTGCTAATCGGATCAAAAAACACGACGACTTAACGCACCTGAGTGAATGCGTAGAAAAAGCTGATCCTGAAGTACTTACGCAAGCACAATCTCTTGCCAGCTATAACGGTCTTTTTAAGTGCAGTCAAAATCTTAAAAGTATGTTTCAAAAGTACGAGCTTTCTGTAATTGAGCAGGATTATTATTTTGGCATGTTTACCAAATTGCTATTTAGCTGCTTAATTGATGCCGATCGGATCGACAGTACGGACTTTGAGCAACCAGATAATCGAGCTGAACGCTTTAAGCCCGCTGATTGGGGGCTGGCATGCGATAAAATAGAAAGCTTCATTGCTAAGTATGTACCTGTTAACCCGATAGACCACATTCGCTCAGAAATATCAGAAAACTGCGTTAATCGTGCTCAAGAAGAGATTGGTATTTATAGCTTAACGGTACCCACCGGTGGTGGAAAAACTTATGCGAGCCTGAGATTCGCACTGCACCATGCCAACAGGCACAACCTTGATCGGATTATCTATATTATTCCATTTACTTCAATTATCGAGCAAAACGCCGCGGCTATTCGTGATGTACTCAAGGGGCTAAATACAGACGATTGGGTGTTAGAGCACCATTCTAATTTGGAACCAGAGCAACAAACGTGGCGCTCAAAGCTGGCCTGTGAAAATTGGGATAAGCCCATCATACTGACCACCATGGTGCAATTTCTTGAAACAGTATTTGCAAGTGGTACACGTGGCTCAAGGCGATTACACCAGCTTAGTAATGCGGTGCTGGTGTTTGATGAAATTCAAACACTTCCTATTCGTTGTGTGCACTTATTCAATAATACCCTTAATTATTTGACGCGTTTTTGCCGCACCACAGCACTGATGTGTACAGCAACTCAACCTTTACTTAATCAATTACCACAACAGATAAAGCATTTAGGTGAGCTGCAATTACCACGAGAAAATGAATTAACTCCAAATATTGCCGAGCTTTATCAGCAATTGGAGAGAGTAAGTATAAAAGACATCACTAAAAAAACAGGGTGGAATGCAGCTGAAATCACCGAACTTATTCAAAAACAGCTAGCGGCAGAGCAAAGCTGTTTGGTGATTGTGAACACCAAAGCGTGGGCTAAAACTCTATTTCAAGCGTTGCAACACCAAGTTAGTGATGAAATAGCAATATTCCATCTAAGTACGGGAATGTGCCCAGCGCATCGTAAAGCGATTTTAGATGAGATCAGAATGCGGTTATCAGAGGGGGTGATGACACTTTGTATCAGTACACAACTTATTGAAGCGGGTGTTGATGTCGATTTTGGCTGTGTGATCCGCTTTGTGGCTGGCCTTGATTCGATTGCTCAGGCGGCGGGGCGTTGTAACCGTAATGGTAAGCAGCAAAAAGGTAACGTGTTTGTGCTTAATCCAAATGACGAGAATATTGGCATGTTACACGATATTAGGACTGGAATTGCAGCCACAAACCGCATATTTACGGAGTTTGATGAAGCTGATTTACTAAAACCAGAGGCGATGGAGCGGTACTTCCAATACTACTTTTTCGAGCGTCTTAAGGAGATGACATATCCACTCAAGGGCGGCCAAAGCTTACTGAATTTGTTAAGTAGCAATCTAAATAATATCAACCCAACACAGTTTACTTTAAAGCAGTCATTTATGACTGCCGCCAAACAATTCAAAGCGATAGATGCGCCGATCCACTCAGTGATCGTGCCATTTAATGATGAAGCGCAATCCATCATCACACAGCTATGTGCTATCAATAAGGCTTTTGATGCTGTGACCTTTCACAATTTATTAAAAGCCGCGCAAAAGTACAGTGTGAACATTTTTCCTAACGTATGGCAAAAGCTCAATGAACAACAGGCTGTATACCCAATCGCGCAAGACGAAGCTGTGTTTTATTTAAGTGAAGCATTTTACAGTCAAGATTTTGGCTTGAGCCTAGAGGTAGCAAATGCTCAGCAAGATTTAATTTTTTAAAAAATAATTGTGTTTTTAACAAGGAGAGCTAAGTGAAAAACAGTATTAGCTTTAGATTATGGGGAAGGTACGCATTGTTTACCGATCCTATAACAAAAGTAGGAGGTGAAAAATGCACATACCACCTTCCAACTTACGAGGCAATAAAAGGGGTACTAAAGTCAATTTACTGGAAGCCGACGCTTGTTTGGCATGTTGACCGAGTTAGGGTGATAAAACCACTACGCACTCAAACCAAGGGTACCAAACCATTAAACTGGAGCGGGGGAAATACCTTGGCTTATTACACCTTTTTGCATGAGGTTGAATACCAAGTAGAAGCCCATTTTGAGTGGAATGAGCACCGACCTGAACTAGCACGAGATAGGGTTGATGGAAAGCACTTTGCCATAGCAAATCGCATGCTTGAAAAAGGTGGCCGACAAGACATTTTTTTAGGCACTCGTGACTGCCAAGGATATGTTGAGCCTTGCGTGTTTGGCGAAGGAGAAGGCGCTTACGACAACATTGACGAGCTAGGTTTTGGCCTAATGTTCCACAGTTTTGGGTATCCTGATGAAACCGGCAACAACGAATTGACCAGCCGATTTTGGCATGGCGTAATGAAAAACGGAGTGATTGATTATCCTCATGTAAGCGCATGTCCGGTTACGCGCCATGTGAGAAAAATGAATGCCAAAAGTTTTGAGCTTGAACATAATATTCAGAGCGCTGAACAAACGGAGCGCTGCCTATGACTTGGTTAACAACACTCTATAAAACTTATGATGAGCTTGAAAAACGCAACGATACATTGCCGTTTGAACAGCAAGTCATGCCGATTTGTCATACTCTTCAAAATGCACACATTCATATTGTCATCAACAATCGAGGTGAGTGTCTTCGTGCTGAGGTGCTTGAAAAAGCGCAAATTGTATTACCTGCAACCGAGCAGTCTGCGGGGCGTAGTAGCGGTTTATGTGCACACCCATTGGCGGATAAAATTCAATACGTTGCGAAAGACTACGCTGATTTTGGTGGGGTTAAAAAGCCAGGGTTTGAACTATATCAAGCGCAATTAAAAGCGTGGTGTGATTCAGGGTATAGCCACCCCGCTGTAACTGCTGTGCTCCAATACATTGCCAAAGGTACTGTGGTAGCAGACCTCATTGCTGAAAAAGTGCTGCATCAGCAAGATAGAAAGTTACTGACAAAGTGGCAAGATGCTGGAGAAGCTCCCACATTACTCAAAACACTACCAAAAGAAAAAGGACTATTTGATCAAGGCTCAGCACTTGTATGCTGGAGCGTAGAAACTCCCGGCGAACCGCAAGCGAAAACTTGGCGTGACCCCAGTATTCAGCAAAGTTGGATTGCTTTTGACAGCCAAAATGGTGATAACTCAGCGTTGTGCTATGCCACCGGAGAAAATAAACTTGTTGCTAGCAATCATCCTGCAAAAATACGCCACAGTGGTGATAAAGCCAAATTAATCTCCGCAAACGACAAAAGCGGTTATACCTTTAGAGGTCGTTTCTTGTCTAATGAAGAAGCGTGCAACATTAGCTTTGAAGTGACACAAAAAGCCCATAATGCACTGCGTTGTTTGTTAACGAAGCAAAGTGTATTTAGAAATGGTGATCAAGTTTATCTGGCATGGGCGGTGTCAGGCAAAACGGTGCCAAAAGCTACCGAACCAGACTTTATTGACTTCGCAAACTTATTAGAAACAAGCAACATTGTTGATCATACACAGGATTTAGGGCGGGAATATGCCAGTCAGTTAACGCGTTATTTTAACGGCATAAAAGTAAAAAACCAATTAGACGATAATGAGCAAATTGCTCTGCTGGGGTTAGACTCTGCCACACCGGGGCGTATGGGTATTTTGTATTATCGTGAAACCATAGCAAAAGAGTTTTTAGCTCGGTTAGAGCAATGGCAGCGAGATCTGGGTTGGCAGCAAAGAGTCAAAATCAACGAGCATTGGCGATGGGTGTATAGCGCACCGAGTTTATTCAGGGTACTTGATGGTGTTTATGGAGACGTGCTTAAGTCAGCCGACACACTAAAGAAAAACCTGATCACACGCTTATACCCCTGCATTGTTGAGGGTAAATCTATTCCGCAAGACATCATGCAAAGCGCTTTTCACCGCGCCATTAACCGAGCTGCTTATAAATCGGATCAAACATGGCTTTGGTTACAAAACGTGGGGATAGCTTGCTCACTGATCAAAGGGTTTTATATCAGAACCACCAATTCAATTCTTCAAAAGGAATACCCAATGGCATTACAACAAGATAATACCAGCCGCGACTACTTGTTTGGTCGCTTACTGGCGGTGGCAAATAAGATTGAAAAAATTGCGCTTTCAAGTAGTGAGACAAACCGTTTAACAACAGCTGAGCGTTTTATGACGCAATTTGTCAACAAACCTTCTGATACTTGGCTGAATATCAGCAATGCGTTAGTGCCTTACCAACAAAGGCTATTTAATAATTACCAAGGATATGACAAAGCAACTAAAACAGTAATTAGTCAAATAACGGATATGTTTGACCCCGCTGACTTTACGTCAAACCAAAAGCTAAGCCCAGAGTTTTTACTTGGCTTTCACAATCAAATGATGTGGTTAGAGAGCCACAAGGTTGAGCAAGGTCTGTGGGTTAAAAAAGTAACTGATACGCAAACAACAGCGCCACTAGAAGAAACCGTTTAAGAAAAGGAATATCACAATGAGCTTACAAAATAAAATCGACTTTGCATTAATTTTTAACGTGTTAAACGCTAACCCAAATGGCGATCCACTCAACGGCAATCGTCCTCGAACAGATTATGATGGTTTTGGCGAAATTACCGATGTTTGCTTAAAGCGCAAAATACGAGACCGTTTGCAAGAAGTGGGAGAGAGTATTTTTGTACAATCTGATGAAAAGAAAACTGACGGTATGACTAGTTTACGCAACCGTGCTGAGTCTGATGAATTTGGGTTAGGTAAAGAGACGTTTAACAGCAAAAAAACAGCGCCTGATGAAGCCGCTAAAAAGTGCTGTGAAAAATGGTTAGATGTGCGTGCATTTGGCCAAGTGTTTGCGTTTAAGGGGACAGGCTCCGATGGCGTATCTATTCCGATCCGCGGCCCCGTCACTATTCAAAGTGCCTTTAGTATTGAACCTGTGAGCATTACGAGTACCCAAATTACCAAAAGTGTCAGCGGTGAAGGGGATGGCAGTAAAAAGTCCTCAGATACGATGGGGATGAAACATCGAGTTGACAAAGCCACGTATGTTGCATTTGGCGCGATGACTCCGCAACTGGCTGAAAAAACCGGCTTTAGTGATGCAGATGCAGAAAAGATAAAAGCAGTATTAGTGAAATTATTTGAAGGAGACGCATCATCAGCTCGGCCTGAGGGGTCAATGGGGATTTCACACCTTGTGTGGTGGCAGCACGGCTCAAAGTCGGGGCAATATTCTTCAGCCAAAGTACATCAAAGCTTAAGAGATCATATCGAGAAAGGTTTACCACTTGAAACCGCAGCATTAAATGATTCATTGATCAGTGCATTGCAAGGGCTGGAGCCTGAAGTCATAGAGGGTTTCTAGTGACTGACGCACGCCTTATCAACATTTCCGCTCTACAACACTTTGCTTTTTGTCAGCGCCAGTGTGCGTTGATCCACCTTGAGCAAGTGTGGCAAGAAAATTATTTAACCGCGCATGGTAGGCAGCTACATGAGCGAGTAGATAATGGCGAGCCAGAAACGCGAAAAGGCGTGCGGTTTGAACGTGGCGTAGTGGTGACTGCGCCACAACTTAGCTTAACGGGCAAACTTGATTTGCTTGAACACCATAAGACAAGTAACCAGTTTATTCCTGTTGAATACAAACGCGGTAAGCCAAAAACTAACGACATAGATAAAGTGCAACTCTGTGCGCAGGCAATGTGCATTGAAGAAATGCTCGCCGTTGAAGTAAAGCAAGGTGCGCTCTGGTATTGGCAAACACGAAAACGCATTGAAATTGAATTCGACATAAGCTTGCGAAGGCAAACTAAAGATTTAATAGCACAAGTACAACAATTATTTATAAACGGCAGCACACCCGCACCGACAACAGGCCAACATTGTAAAGCTTGCTCGCTCATTGATATTTGCCAACCAAACTTAGCTGAACATGATGCTTCAAACCGTTATATCGAGTCGTTATTTAACATGGAGGCTGAATGAAAAAGCTACAAAATTCGCTCTATATAACCAAAGACGGCGTGTATTTACACAAACAACGAGAAACCTTGTTGATTGAGCAAAAAATAGCAGGCGAGAAGCAAAAGTTGATGCAGCTGCCAATCCACTCCATAGGCAGTATATTTTGCTTTGGTAACATTATGGTTTCGCCGCAGTTATTGGGTTTTTGTGGCGAAAACGGTACACACTTGGCTTTTTTTGATATGCACGGCCGCTTTTTAGCTAATGTGGTCGGTAAGCAAACGGGTAATGTATTGCTGCGCAGGCAGCAGTTTAATGTTGATGAATTAACCGCAAACGAACTGGCAAAACATATTGTTGCTGCAAAAATTCGTTCATCACGTATGTTACTGTTGCGTTTTAGGCGTAATCACACAGCCACACCACAAATCGAAAAAGCCATAGAACGCTTAAAACAAATTATTGAGCAACTAAAAGGTGCAACTGCCTACGAAACCATTTTAGGGCTAGAAGGTGAAGCCGCATCGCATTACTTCGCTGCATTTGCTGATATGTTCAAAGGCAATGCTGAAAAGCAGCTATTTGATAAACGCACACGCAGGCCACCTAAAGATCCAGTCAATGCCGTTATTTCTTTACTCTATTCAGTCCTTGGGCAAGAGATAAGCGGTGCATTGCAAAGCGTCGGGCTTGATCCTCAAGTAGGTTTTTTACATAAAGAAAGACCCGGCAGAAACAGTTTAGCCCTCGATATTTTAGAAGAGTTTAGAGCCTATATCGTCGATAGTATTGCGTTAAAACTGTTTAACAACCAAACCCTCACTTTGAGAGATTTTGAAACTGATTGTTTAGGTGGCGTGACCATTAAAGATGATGCTCGAAAGCAAGTGTTCCAAGCATATCAAGCTAAGAAACAAGAAGAAGTACTCCACCCTTTTTTACAAGAGAAAGTGCAAATTGGTTTGTTGCCTCATGTGCAGGCAATGTTATTAGCACGCCACTTACGTGGTGATTTAGCAAGTTATCCGCCATTTGTGATTAAAAAATAAGGATTATGAACCATGATGGTATTGGTCACTTACGATGTCTCGTTTACTAGTGAAGATGGGCAAAAGCGCCTTAGGCAATTAGCAAAAGTATGTTTAGATTATGGCGTTCGCGTACAATACTCTGTATTTGAGTGTGAAATAGATGCAACACAATGGCTTATTTTTAAAAATAAGCTTTTATCTATCTATGACCCTGAAGTCGATAGCCTGCGTTTTTATAAACTAGGCAAAAATTGGCACAACAAAGTTGAGCATCATGGTGCTAAAGTTGCGTTAGATATTTTTCGTGACCCATTAATTTTGTAATCGCTAGGGCTTGGTTCTCATGAAATCCCTGTGGATCTAGCGATTTTATAAGCTCTTTAAAAATATAAGAAAAATTTTATTCTTGGTGATTAGCACTAAGGATATTGATACATTTGCTCATGGCTAGCGGAAACCTCTACACCATGATAGTGTATTTGTGCCTTTGAGAGAAGGCTGTCGCGCCTCCCGCAGGCGCGTGGATTGAAACATGTTGAAAGTTCTAAAAATTTTATCGCACAGCAGTCGCGCCTCCCGCAGGCGCGTGGATTGAAACAGTGCATGGAGTAAACATCCTAATTACAGACCAAAAGTCGCGCCTCCCGCAGGCGCGTGGATTGAAACATGCCTGTGCTGTCATACTTACCGCCATTGTTTGTCGCGCCTCCCGCAGGCGCGTGGATTGAAACCATGTGTATCATTGCTGCAATGACTCGTGTATATGTCGCGCCTCCCGCAGGCGCGTGGATTGAAACATAGCACCACCCTTTTGCTTGCGCTCATGCGGTTGTCGCGCCTCCCGCAGGCGCGTGGATTGAAACGCCGAACGCATGGGGCGCTTTGCGGAAGTGGAGTGTCGCGCCTCCCGCAGGCGCGTGGATTGAAACTACGATTGAATGACTCATGGTTCACCCCTCAATGTCGCGCCTCCCGCAGGCGCGTGGATTGAAACCGACCTTTAAGGCGCGAGATTCGGAGCGTTCACCGTCGCGCCTCCCGCAGGCGCGTGGATTGAAACGTCATAATCGTCAAGCGCTGCGGTCTTAACGTGAGTCGCGCCTCCCGCAGGCGCGTGGATTGAAACTTTGGCATCATGCCTAAGACAGCCGAGGCGGATGGTCGCGCCTCCCGCAGGCGCGTGGATTGAAACGAAACACGTATCTACGTCAACGATTAGAGAAATGATTTTAGGTCGCGCCTCCCGCAGGCGCGTGGATTGAAACTGGCTTTGCGTGAATTTGAGTTTTTCACCGGGGAGTCGCGCCTCCCGCAGGCGCGTGGATTGAAACCCACAAGCATCAAAATCAATTTTATCAGTGTTAAGTCGCGCCTCCCGCAGGCGCGTGGATTGAAACGAAGAGCAAATGGAACTGAGTATTGGACGGCAAGGTCGCGCCTCCCGCAGGCGCGTGGATTGAAACTACCCAAAGTTAAAAGCATTATCAGTGGAAGAAGTCGCGCCTCCCGCAGGCGCGTGGATTGAAACCAGCCAGACCAATCTGCATAATGGTCAATATTAAGTCGCGCCTCCCGCAGGCGCGTGGATTGAAACATGAAGGGTTTAGTCCCACTATTTACAAATGTACTGTCGCGCCTCCCGCAGGCGCGTGGATTGAAACTCAGACTGATTTTAGAGTTTTGAGCTCTAAAAACGTCGCGCCTCCCGCAGGCGCGTGGATTGAAACTGGTCTTTTTCATCCATAACGAGCAATTGACCTCCCGTCGCGCCTCCCGCAGGCGCGTGGATTGAAACTCAGGAGTGATTTCTGCACCTAGCTTTAATGAAGTCGCGCCTCCCGCAGGCGCGTGGATTGAAACGTTTATTTGACTACGCCAATCTCAGAAAAGATGGGTCGCGCCTCCCGCAGGCGCGTGGATTGAAACACCTTGGCTTGGTTATGGGTAAATATTCACCTTGTCGCGCCTCCCGCAGGCGCGTGGATTGAAACAGGGGGGTTTGATACGAGTAGTGATACTATTGAGGTCGCGCCTCCCGCAGGCGCGTGGATTGAAACAGGTTCTAAGCGAGGGCTAAGGGGACTTACTGATGTCGCGCCTCCCGCAGGCGCGTGGATTGAAACCTGGACGTTTTTACCCGTGACCGTTTGCAGCATAGTCGCGCCTCCCGCAGGCGCGTGGATTACAACCTCAGTGAGTAACGTGAAATTCAGTGTTTAAGCTGATTGTGTCTTTGTTTGGTAAAGGAGACGTAATGGGTTTTTGATATGTTATCGCGTTCTAATTCGAAAGAGGAGATGGCGGCAGGGCGAGACTCGAACTCACATAATATACTGTATATAACCGTTACCCATTGGAAACACTGCCGCACTCGTCTACTTTGTCATACTATTTACAAAATAGCTAACACGTTCTTAATTGCTTTTGCAAAGTTCATGACGATTATTGGCTGCTAAAAAGTTAGGCTTTATTTCAACATCTTATTGTATAGGTGAGGTTGTAATTGTACTTACTGTGATGGTGATGCGTAGAGTATTTCCCATGTTAGGGGCTGGTATGCTTGTTAACATATTGGCATTTTGCCTCTTCTATCGTGTACTTTTGCAATTTTATCTATGTACTTTATCGTGAGAGACTTGTCTTTATAATTAACTAAATGTAATGTTTGGGTTAAATGTAAAAGGATAGCAACACAATCATGGTAGTAAGATGCAAACACCTGAAGAGTATGAGGTAAGCCAACGTATTGGTCGGTTAATTGCTGGCTTAAAAGATACACGCGGTATGACCCGTGAATCAATATGTAAACGCTTGGAAATTAGCACTCGTACGTTAGACAACTATTTAAGTGGGGTTAGCTCTTTTAAGCTTGGTACGCTACTAAAACTTGCCGATATTTTAGATGACACAGATGCGCTGTCGCGTTTGTACTCAAAAAACATGAAAGACAAAGGAGGTATATTTACCATATTGCTTGGCTCATTAGCAGGCGTAATGGTATTTGAGTCGACAGTCTTTTTATTATTGGTTGCGTTATTCTTCTACGCATATAAAGATAAGAATAGTTTAAGCATTATCTCTATACTACTTGTGATTTATTTCCTAACGTTGATTTCAGGTTATTGTCTTAATTACATCATTTTTCCTATGGCTGAGAGCTATTATATGCAGAATACTTACGCTTTTAGCTTGCATTTATTGCTCAGTACCATGATGGCGCTATCGATAAAACACAGAATGTTGATAGCTGCTTGGGTAACAAGGGGTAAAGTGCCTAGCATTTTTGAGCGAAATTATGTTGATGCCCCGCTATTCTCTTTAGCTTGCTGCTTGATGTTTGTAGATTTTGCGGCGCTTATTGAAAACTTTATTCGTAGTAGTGAACGGTTAGGAGTACCACTTGAAATAGCGCAACAATTTTGGGAAGTCACCTTTTTTTACGATTATTTTTGGTATTTTAAGGCAGTCCCTTCATTAATGATATTATCAGTATTGTACATGGGGATCGAAATTAGAAAAAGAGCGGCGAGCAGCGAGGGTGTAATAGCAAGCTAGTACGAAAATAATGAAGTAAAATAGATTTTACCCCTTTTTATAATGAGTATTTTTTACAAACCATTTATACCAAAAATTACAAGATAGTGATAAGGTATTCAGCTGAAGGCGTACTTTTGTATGTCAGTCTGCATAAAAATAATACCGTCATCTACTTGTCTTTAAATTTAACCATGTGTAAACTTTTGGTTAACTTTGGTTGGGGTGAATGAGAGATATGGTGGGGCGATGCAGACGCCAGAAGAATATGAGGTAAGCCAGCGTATCGGCCGACTGATACAAGGGCTAAAACGTAAAAAAGGCTGGACGAGAGAAGAAGTTAGCCGACGTATGGGCGTGGGTAACAGAACTTTAGACAATTACTTAAATGGCTCCAGTTCGTTTAAGTTAGGTACATTGCTTAGGTTTGCTGAAATCTGTAAAGTAAAGCTGTCGGATATTTTAGAAGATACAGATAAGCTCTCAGGCCTGTACGGAGAGAAAAATGAGGAAGAGAACAATGAAGGCTGTTCAGAAGAAGCCAAAAAAGATAGTCCTTAGTCATTCATTGTGTAAACAAGTTGTTGGAGGGACGGTTCTTGGTGGGGGAGGTCCTAAAAACCAGCAGGCAGAATCCTCTTCAATCAAGAAAAACACTTAAGGTTGGATATATGAGAAGTCTATTTAGTCTAACATTGTTGACAAGCGTTTTAGCACTTGCGCTTGCATCGGTAGCTCAAGCCACAGTTTTCGAACCTATCACCTGTGCTTTGCTGTTTATTTTAGTGGTTTTTGCAAGAGATGACGAGAATAGTTTATTGTTAACCTTAGTATTTGCTGTAGTTCTCTCTCTTGATGCTTTAATGGTTTTTTATTTAAAAAATATACTTTTCCCTATAATTGAAAGTTTTTACATAGAAAACATCTTTGCCTATGGTGGGCAGTTAACTTTGAGTATTCTGTTATTATTTTTGCTTAAATATAGAATGGCCGTAGCAGTTTTGGTGACGCGAGGTAAATCTGCTTCAGTATTCGAGAAAAATCATGCCGAGGGGCCGTTGTATTTACTCGTATTAACACTTGTGTTTATTGATTTTATGGCGTTAATGGAGAACTTTTTACGTAATATGGAACACCTGGGTGTAAAAGAAGAAACTGCAAAGGTGTTTTGGGAAGTGACGTTTTTTTATGATTATTTTGCGTATCTTAAATCAGTTCCCTTGCTTTTGTGTATAGCTATGCTTTACGTTGGGATTGTGGTAAGGACTAGAAGAACTCCAATCCAAGCTGATGAAAATTAGAGATAAGTGAAGTAACGCTCGTACTTGTTTTAATCTACTAATTCCATATTCGTATCTTATTATAACTAAAATTTGCTCTGAAACTTTTTGGTTTATTAGAAAACCACTTTGCTAATTCATAATAGTGCTCAAAAATTATCTTTGCAGTCTGTTGTCAGGGAGCCCAAGGTGATGCAAACGCCAGAAGAGTATGAAGTCAGTCAGCGAGTCGGGCTATTAATCCAAGGGCTTAAGTATCGTCGAGGTATGTCGAAACAGACAATATGTCAGTATTTAGAGATTAGTACACGCACATTGGATAATTACCTAAGCGGAGCAAGCTCTTTTAAGCTAGGTACCTTATTAAAATTTGCAGATTTATGCCGTATCAGACTGGCTGATATCTTAGATGAAACAGAAGCGTTATCGCGATTACACCCTCATAAGTTAAAAGATAAGTTTAGTATTCTAATTGTTTGTTTTAGCTCTATCTGGAGCTTGTTTTTCTTTGAAAATATTATACTGATAATTCTTTGCGTGTTGTTTTTCTACGCTAATAAAGATAAAAATAGTCAAAGTGTCATTGGCATATTTGTTATTGCTTTTATGCTAGAGGTTATCGTCGCCTACTGCTTGAAATTTATTATCTTTCCTGCTGTTGAAAGTTACTACTTTGAAAATATTTATGCCTTTGGTTTGCAGCTTTGTATAAATTTACTGCTACTTTTTATGCTTAAAAATAGAGCGTTTTTAAGTGTTTTGGTGACGAGGGGTCGCTCTGCACCTGTGCTCGAGAGAAGCCCTATAGAGGCAACCGTTTATTTTTTGGTTCTTACCTTAGCATCAGTCGACTTTTTAGCGCTCATGGAGAATTTTCTTCGCAATCTGGAAAGGCTGGGTGTTGAAGAAAGTGTTGCTAAAGCTTTTTGGGAAGTGACTTTTTTTTATGATTATTTTGAGTACCTTAAGGCTGCTCCAACTTGGGCATGTGTAATGGTACTGTTTACAGCAATAATCGCACGTAAAGATAATAAAGCTAGCCTGAACAGTTGGTAACCCGGTGAAGATAACTGCTTTAAAGCTCGTTTAATGTAACGGATATAAGGGAAAGAACGTAAGCCGATGCAAACACCAGAAGAATATGAAGTCAGTCAGCGAGTCGGACAGTTAATCCAAGGGCTTAAGCATCGTCGAGGCATGTCGAAAGAGACAATATGTCGGCACTTAGATATTAGCACACGTACACTGGACAATTATTTGAGTGGTGCAAGTTCTTTTAAGCTGGGGACATTATTAAAGTTTGCAGATTTATGCCGCGTAAGACTTGCTGATATTTTGGATGATACAGAAACGCTCTCGAGGTTATATCCAAATAACTTGAAAGATAAGAGCACGCTCGTAACATTAATTATGACTACAGCATTAAGCTCGCTGGTATTTGAGCCTATTATTTGTAGTTTGATCTGTATACTTTTAATTCTTTTCCGAAGTGATAGGAGTTGTGCATCTTTAGCGTTAATTTTTGCAGCTATATTTAGCCTAGATATTTTCATGATCGCTATTATTAAGTATATAATTTTCCCAAATGTTGAAAGTAATTTCATACAAAATACTTCTGCTTTTGGAATTCAGTTATGTATTAATGTAGTTTTACTTTCGTTATTAAAAAATAGACAAGTTTTACTTGTACTGGTTAGTCGAGGAAGCTCTTGCACAGCTTTTGAGAAGAATTACGCAGAAGGGCCACTATATTTTTTGGTAATGTTTATGACTACTGTAGATTTACTTGCGCTAGTTGAAAACTTCATTCGTAACCTTGAGAAGGTGGGTGTTAACGCAGGGGCAGAGCATACTTTGATTACTTATAAACCAAAGAATACCTGTGCCCTAAATTTGTCGTTCCAGCCAGCGGTTTTCAATTTGCTGCGTTGACTCGGTAAGCCGCATTCACACTGCTTGAGCA
>NZ_WEHZ01000026.1 GCF_012641745.1 Pseudoalteromonas peptidolytica | reverse complement strand
TTTTTGTTAATATCAGAGCGAGTTTCTTCTACAACTGTAAGGTGTTCAATCAGGTTCATTGGTTGCGCCTAGCAATGGGATTGGCGCTATTTGATCATAAATTAGCTAAAAGTGCGATCCCGCCCTGCTCTTATTAAGGAGAGCACTCAAATGAAAGAAATCATGAATATTTTACGTGTTGTTAGTGAAAGTCGTCAGGCAGAAATTAGCCCTGAGGATAACCATAAGGTTGAGCAAATTGTAAAGTGGCAAAAAGAAACTTTGACTCAAGCTGAACTGGCTTTTTCTGGTAGCTATGAACCCGCAGTTCAGGCACTTTCGGATTACCTTTCATGCACACCGAGTAGCGACAGCACCGCTAGGCGTTTCGCCACCCAGATGTTAACTGAAGTACCCGAGCCATATCGAGCTTTTGAGACTCTGTCGCAATGGCTCGTTGCTATTAACTACGTTATTCAACGTGCCCCTGAGTTCGAAAAAGAAACTTTCCCTATGTCCAAACTGTTTGTTTTCTACATGTTTGTTCCATCAGGGAATAAGCTATTCGTTATGAATGAGTTTAATGCTAGGCTTACACAAGTACTTCAAGCGTGGCAGACTTACTTAGACTCAGAAGAGTCTAAAGTTGTGCTCAATCCTGAAGGCACAATCCCCGCACCGACGGGCTGGCTATCTCAAAGTGCCCAAGAGCAACTTTGTCTATCTCAGGCAAAAAACTATGCAGATAGAACGCAAACTTACTGGGGCTTTACCTCATATAATGATTTTTTCCATCGAGAGTTAGATCTTGACACTTATCGACCACTTCCTGCCAATGACTCCAATAAAATAGTCGTATCTGCAAATGATGGTACTGTTTATCGCATAGCAAGAGACGTGCAATACTGTAACCAGTTCTGGTTGAAGGGCCAGCCCTACTCATTGTTTGATATGCTCGGCGGTAACGCGATTAGCAAAGAACACGATGTTCCCACCCCTTCTTATCTCATCGAGCCTTTTGTTGGTGGAGATGTGATGCAATCCTTCCTCTCTGGCGCGGATTACCACCGTTGGCATGCACCAATTTCAGGTAAAGTCGTGCGCAAACAAACTATTGAAGGATTTACCTTCAGTGAATTGCGTAGTGAGGGCTTTGATGCCAGTGCTGGCACTGAATCTCAAGGCTATCAAGCTATGGTAAACACGCGTGGTATTGTTTTTATCGAAGATGAATTCGGTAGAGGGCTGGTTGCTGTGATCCCAATTGGGATCACCGAAATTTCATCGGTAGAAATCACAGTTGATGAAGGCCAATACGTCAAAAAAGGTCAAGAGCTGGGTTATTTCAGCTATGGTGGCTCAACCTTAGCATTGGTATTTCAGCGCGGTATGGTAGCGTCATTTATGGCAGAGCCAGCCAGTGATGATGCGCAGTTCCCAGCTTGTAAAAGTGCAGAGAATTGCCCTGCAGAAAAAGGGTGCCTGCGAGTACGCTCTGCGATTGCAAAATTACATGACCCGCAAAAATGTTAAGCTTTATCACTGTGCTACAAAGCACTATTTAGCTCCTCTGTGGAGGAGCTAACGTGAGCTTGCTGTATTCTATGGTGATACGCCAGATTAAAGAGGCGCATTAGCACCTCTTTAATCGCTCAATTACCTCTTTTGGATACTCAATCACTTCATTGTATTGAATGCCATGTCATCTTGATCGCACGTCAAATAAAAACTGGCACACCTAACACCAACTAAGGAAGAGTCATGGCGCTCATAATTGACAAGACTGAAATATCACAACCGCAACAATTTTCAGATAAGATACAGACATTGCTTCAGCTTATTCACCAGGGTATGCCCTGCACCGAAGCACTCATAAAACCAAAACAAATCGTGAAGTGCAACTCAGAAGAACAATTTATTGAAATGTTATGCCTAAAATTAATGGGATCTACTTTACTTTATTTACACCAACTTCATTTATCGGTGGGCACTGGAAAACTGTTTGAGTTGCATAACCAAGACCTCAGGACACTAGCTGTTTTAAATAGCCACAATTCAGAGAAAGAGCGCATTATTCTCTCGGAGATATTGACTAAATACCACCTAGTTGATAGCAACGCTTTAAATAAAATAGCGCGTTTTTATCACCGTTATAACTTAGACTATCCAGCAATAAATTCGGGCGCATCATTTGATGAAAAGCTGACCTTATATAATGTTATTTGTTATTGTGAACAGGCATTTACATTGTCTGAAGAAACAGTGACTACAGCTTATCATTGGGCGACGCAAAAAGCACAAAACCTGGGTGATTTTGCCCGCTATTTTTGTCTTTATTTAGTATGGGAAAACAGCCAATCAAAAACGCTCACCTCACCGGATCATCTCATTGAGACACTGGCACCTATCGTAAATAGTAACTTAAACCACCCAATTGCCAATTACGAACTAGACGTGATTACCCTGCAACAAATGATAAAAAGCTGGTATCAAGATGGAAATAACCTTGGGTTTAGTGGCTTCACGTCAGGACTACTTAGTATTGTCCTGAATATAGATCTTAACTCTGAGGACGTGGTAAAAGATGCTAGTGCTTGCCTTGACGCACTGCAAACTACATTACGTAGTACCAGCTGCAACGCCTGCTATATGTCTCAGTCTGGGTTATCCCGTCATTATTCATTCAATTCACAACGTGGTGAAGTCATTCTCAAACTAGACAGGCAGGGTTACCTGAGCCTATTTAGCCACTGGCCAAGCACTTCTATATTTAATCTACACTTATGAACTATTTAGCAAACCGGCTATTTATTGTAATCCCCTGTAATTTCATATATCGGAAAACTTAGCTAATTTGTAATAGTCGATTGTCTTTTCATAAAAGGAACTAGCATGTCAAAAACGATTACATACTACAATTCAGGCGCTATCCCGCTTATTAATGCCAGCGATCTGCCCTATGACGTGGTTAACCTCGCATTTTTGTCTGCAACAAGTGACAGTCCGTTTACTTTAATACTGAATGGTGCGGTCGCAGCCACTCACTCCAGCTTCACCAACGCAACCGTTGAGGCAATCAAGGCTATGCAGCAAAAAGGGCAGAAAGTGCTTATCTCTTTTGGTGGTGGAGACATGGATTATAATACTTATCGTCTACAATCCACAGATACAGCACAGTTAGCTAGAGCGCTCGCAAAATTTGTAAAAGACAACCATCTCGATGGTGTTGACATTGATTACGAAGACAGTGCGGCATTCATCGGCAAGGCTGGATACGACGGCGCACAGTTTTTGATTGCCTTAACTCAGGAACTCAGAAGGCAACTACCAAGCCCAGACTTTCTTATAACCCATGCACCTCAGCCTCCTTATCTGGAGCAAGGAGGTGCTATGGCAGGATATATTGAGGTAGCAGAACAGGTAGGGCAAGATATAGATTGGTTAAATGTGCAGTTTTATAACAACCCACCTTGGAGCGCCAACCCAGACCAAATAGTTAACTCATATCTTAACTATATTAAGTTGCCGAATATGTCACCTGAAAAGATAGTGTTAGGATTCCCCGTTACCATGCGCGACGCAGGCTCCGGATACATGCCAGCAAGAACCATAGTTAACGAGGTGATTATGCCTATTCAAAACATTGCTAAACTGGGTGGCGTTATGAATTGGCAATTCTCCAGCGACCAAAACGGTGATTGGATCAACACCATTTCAGAAGCACTGAATAGATAAATGTACGCCAGTGAAACAGATAGCAGGCTACCTTTTGTAGCCTGTTTAGAAGAGACATTAATGTCGGTAAAAGGTGTTTGACGAATGCGAAACCGGCCTTGGGCTGCTTTATTACCGCTTCTCTACTTTGCCGTCTTTCATAACAAAAGTGACATTTTCCATCACACCAATGTCTTTAAGCGGATTGCCTTTAACCGCAATAATATCAGCAAGTTTCCCCGCCTCAAGCGAGCCTAATTGTGTGTTTTGCTTGAGTAACGTCGCGGAGTTAATGGTAGCGGCCTGCAAAGCCTGTAGTTCAGTCATGCCAAATTTCACCATACGGCTAAACTGCTTGCCATTGTCGCCGTGAGGATAAACCCCAGCATCAGAGCCAAACACCATATTCACGCCCGCTTTTACCGCTTTTGTGAAACTGGCACGCTGAGTAGCCCCAACTTTACGTTCTTTATCTAAGCTCTCTGCTAAAATTCCCGCTTTTTCGCCCTCGCCTAGAATATATTCAGTATTGTAAATGTCCATAGAGAAGTACGTGCCTTTATCTTTGGCCAGCTGAATGGCTTCATCATCAACAAAACTGACATGTTCAACCGAGTTCACACCCGCTTTAATTGCGGACTTGATACCGTCAGTACCATGCGCGTGGGCTGCAACCGTTAAGCCGCGTAGGTGCGCTTCGGTTACTATCGCCGTCATTTCCTCTTGAGAATATTGCTGAGCTCCCACTTTAGTGCCTTTAGACAATACCCCACCCGTTGCACAGAACTTGATTAAGTTAGCACCATATTTAATATTTTCACGTACTTTTTGCCTTACCGCCCAAGGACCATCTGCAACCCCTTCTGAAAAGACTTTATGCTCATGGGTTAAAAGGCTGTTGTCACAATGACCGCCGGTGATCCCAAGAGAAGGGCCTGCTGCATTTACACGCGGGCCTGGTACGTCACCATCAATAATGGCATCTCGCAGCGCGATGTCAGCATAGCCAGCAGCACCGAGGTTACGAACAGAAGTAAAGCCCGCATCCAGTGTACGCTTGGCGTTTCTAACACCGGTGATCGCTGCTCGAGAAGCGGTGCGTTGCAACCTTTTGTAGCCATGAACGTGAGCGTCTGAAGTCAAGTGGACATGCATATCAAATAGACCGGGTAATAATGTGTGACCGCTTAGGTCTATCACCTCTACACCCTTTGGATAGGCTTTACGATTTGACTTTCCGACTGAGGTAATTTTATTGTCTTCAACGACCACAGTGGCAGGTGAGATAAGCTTGCCTGACACCACATCAATCGCAGAATCAGCGTGTAAAACATACGTTTGCGCATACACACTGCTGGAAACAAAAAGCACTGTGCTCATCCATATTTTTTTATTCATCTTACTTCCTCATTTTTTGCTTGAGTTTAGAAAGAATATGGCTTGCAAACAAACCGATCGCGACCAATAACTGTTCCCATTTCAACAGTGCTATGTTTTTCTGTCTATTATCACTTTGTTGAACCAGAATAATGCAATGGCAGTGATATACGCGATAGCGGCAAATAGTCCCCACATTAACTCAGGTGCCGCCATTTCTTGTACTAACACTTTATAGCTCCAACCAGATAAAAATCCAGCAAATAAGAAACCCAGCGCCATAGAAACAAAGTAATATCCCATATACAACGCAGCTTGAGATTGAGGCGCGATACTCGCGACATACTCTTGGCTTTTAGGAGAGGCAAGCATTTCACCCAGCGCGATAAGTAATATGACAGTGACAATGAGCTGACCGCTTAACCAGTCGCTATCGCTAAGTAATGCGATAAACGCAACCGCCATCACCAGTAAGCCTGTGACTAACACATAAAATGGTCTAAATCGCTGACAGACAAAACTCACCAAAATTTGTGCGACCACGATCGCTGCAAAGTCTAAGTTGATGAGATACTCAGGATTGATTTGACGATATTGTACGATTTGCTTAGCAAGGGCTTGCGCTTGGTGCTGTGAAAGAGCCTGTCCATTATCATGAAGCGCATTTAGCGTTTGTAGTATCAACTGTATTTGCTCATGGGGGACATTCACTTTGAGGTGAACCCATTCCAGCCTAATGGTTTCAATGGATACCGTGCCACTTTCCTTAAGCTCATTGAACAGCGTAAAAATAGCAGCAGTTAACTTATCAATATCAACATGCGCTAAAAACGCGACGCCAGAATCGCCAAACCACGCCAATATATCTCGGGTATCTGCATAATCACGGATATACACAGGTAAAGTATAAAACAGCTGATTATAAACAGTCCAAAAGCCTGCAAGGATCAGCAAATATAACGCAAACGGCAGGTTGCTCACCTTCATCGGTTGTTGCCACCATGCTTTAGTCGACGCTCGATTTATAAGCATTCTGTCCCACACCCAGTTAGCTACTAACCAGATTGCAATCCAAGTAAACGCCTGACTGTAGTCAGAAAACCCAACGCCTGCCGACATCAATAGCGCCAGTGCGACAAACAGCGCAAGTGCTAAACGGGTATTACCCAGCACCGACTGTGCCGTTTTTAATACTTGAGTAGGAGATTGCTTGGTTTTAGGTAATGTTTGCGGGTCTTTGTAAAATAACATCAAGGGGATAAAGTTTATGGCAATCCAAATCGCCGACATCATAAATACCGCATCCCAGCTAATGGCGCGCATATACCCAGCAACCAAAGGACCTAAAAACCCACCAATATTCACCATGGTATAAAAAATCCCAAAGCCCAGACCACGATTACCATCGTTTGTACTGTGGCTGACGGTGCCAACAACCACAGGCTTAAAGCAAGCAGCCCCCAGCGCAACAAAACTCAGCGCTGCAAAAAATGGCCAAAAACTCTGTGCCTGTCCCAGTAAATAATAACTTGGTGTCATTACCAAAAATGCAAAAAAGAACATCTTTTTATACCCGACGCGATCTCCCAGCGCACCAGTTACAACAGGCAAAAGATATAAAAAGAAGGGAATAATTCCCTGCACTGCGCCACGCTCTATATCAGTAAAGCCAATACCACCTTGTGATTTTGGGGTTGTCATATAAATTGATGACACAGCGAAAAAGCCATACCAAGCTAGCCGTTCAAATATTTCCATGATATTCGCAATGTAAAACGTGCGGCCAAACCCAGAAGACGAAGTTGACCGATTTGTCTCATTGAGATCTGGCTCACACCACTGCTGCTGATTTTGCATAATGACAATACCTGTTATCTTTGTTATTTTATATTGCATACAATATACACAAATAATAACGAGAGCAAAGTATCATGTCTTTATTTTATTTATTCCCAACCATTTCCTTTTATAGACGAATACTCTTCCTGCAAAAGCAACAACTTGTATTTGCTCCTTTAATTGCATTACTTGCTTTACTCAGCGGATGCCAAACTACGCGAAGCAATATCGTCGCTATTCCAAGCCCTGCTGATATGCGCTCTGAAGTGAGCGTTAATGGCCGAGTTAGTACACTGAAGCACATCGATATCCAACACGTTGGTAAACAAATTCCGCTCACTTATAGCGAAGGAAAAATAGCTAACTCGCGGGGATATGACTGGTGGGTGAGTAAACATTTTGCACTCAAAAGTGACCTGCCTGAAGACAAAGTAAAACTTTATTTAGAATTACTTGAAATGTCTTATCCTCATTATGTTGAATTGTTTGGGATGGCACCCTCCGCGATTGATAAGAAGAGAATCGCTGTCGTTTATGGCAGTTCACGCCAACGTACAAAAGAAGCCATGCTGGACGATGGCTTTTTGCGCGGCGTACATAAAACAGCTGGCGGCGAAACGATGTTTTATAACCGTGCAGGGTACAACTTTCCGAGTCATCGCCAGCATCACCAACGCTACATCGTGATCCATGAAACTATGCATGCGTTTCATATGGCACTGAACGGTCACTCAACTTGGGCACCCAATTGGATCACTGAGGGGATGGCTGATGCCATTGCAAGCCACGTATATGATCCAAATAAAAAGCAGTTAACTGTGATGGTTTTTGACCGTGCTCCAATGAATTATCTGCACTTGGGTTTACAGCAGTATTATCAAAATGGCCAGCCATCTTTTGAAGCCATCAATGACGACCCATCGCTCAAACGCGGGCTCAACTTCTTTATCGTACATTTTTTATTGAGCGATCCTGAGCGATATCAATATTTTAAACGCTTTATCGGCAAATTAATGGACGCAAATCCTCACTCTGAAAACACCTTGCCAACTGCCAATGCACTCTTAAAACAGACCTTCCCCGATTGGCCTCAGCTTGAACAGCAGTTTGCAGCGTTTGTGCGCTCTGCCACGCCAAGTTTTTATATTGTCGATGGGCCTTGGGAGCAAAACGGTGCCACATATTGGCTCAGAAATACCGAAAGCAAAACACTTAATCGTCTCGATATTCATCCAAACTTTTCCTCTACACATGCCGTGATGGATTTTCCCGCCCCCGATAAAACACCTTTAATCAACTCACTTGATGAGCATAGTGTTGCAGCACTAATCGACTTAGAACCAGAGCAGAGTAAACGAGGGGAAATTGGCTTTGCGTTAATCGCTGATTTAACAATCGAGAGCTTAGATGCGCGTCTCGGACGCGTTAAACCAAAAGAAATTGATTTTAATAAAGACACTCTACTGCAATTTACACTTCAAGAAGGGATGAAGTTAACAGTTTCTAGCAATCAAGAGTTATTTCCCGCAAAATCCGTCGCACTGCTGCCGCAATTACGCAACGATATTAAGCTATATCATCAAGTGGCGCTCACGCTTTCAAAGCGGGACGATGCACTGATTATTAAAATGAAAACACAACACCATGAGCAACTGGCTAGGCTACCGTTGATCCAAATTGGTGTTTCAGACCTTAGCTTGCAAAAAATAAGCCTTATTGGCCGAAATAACAATCATAGAATAACGCCGTACTTTGCTGCGCATGACTACTTGATCACGAATGAACAAACCACTAACCCTTGGCACTTTAACGATGCAGCGCTACTTCGCAGAGCCTTTAGAAATATAGCGCTCAGTTAAGTGGTTGTATGACCCCACTTCGCGAAATCTTTAACAAACAGAAATCAAGAATAGTCACGGAAACTGAGCATAAAACCCTCAATCGCTTACTGCAGCAATGGCAATCAACACTTGGCGACAATGCGCTCTTTACCCTAAGTGGTATCAACATCCAAAGCTATTTTTCTGACGAAAAGCACTATCTGTACGTCAACAACCCTAGTAATCATCATATGACACTAAGTATGGCTAACTACTCTGAAACTCTGGATTTTGGTGAGCACCGTATTGAATTGCCAACACCAAGCGTTAAAAGCTTAGTGATTCATTGGAACGGATTAACACAACAAAAGCCACTTCTAACGCCAAAGATACCTTTTTATGGTGTTCAAATGAAAGTTAGTGTTCGTGATAATATCACCATCACACTTAACGGCCCCTATTCAGGTGCGTCAAGTGGTGTATTGCGTGTTAATTTTATTCCATTTCACTCATTCAAAAATGATGAGCCACTTTGGCAGCTGCCCGTTACCTTTGCACCTTATGAAAGTAAAACTTTTAGCGTAGATAAGTTACGGGGATTAAAAGATGGCGTACTTAAAATAACCGGTGAGTTTGACGTTGATGGTGAACCACTTCAGTTGACTAAAACCATTAACCTGTAATGCCAAACCCTTGTAGCGAGCAGCGTATGTAAAAACGCTACTCGCTCCGATGAGACGCCATTATATTGAAATCTGAAGCCGAAGTTATAGCGCCGATAATGTACGCTTTACAAACGGAGCTTTGGCTTTGCCATAGTCATCTTGTTGAGCAATACCTTGTGTTATGATTTGCCGCTTTTGTTCCTCATATTCTGAGCGAGCTTTGACATTATCAAGCATGTACGCTTTAAATTGCACCTGCTTGCGATGTTCTTCACTGTCCTGTTCGATAATATGAGCATGAATTTGGAACAGTTCACCTTGAAACCGTACCGCAATATCCTTACGTGGCCTAGTAGGAGGAAATGGTTTGTCACTATGCTGATTTTCAAAGCCAAGCTTGGTTAGATAGGCAGCTGCTTTTGTTAATTGACCGGGCTGATACAGCACAGATATATCAATGATCCCTTTACCTGCTACTTTAAACGAGCTTGAGCCAAAGTGTAAAAAACGAAGCTCTGGATGTGCAATTTCCTTTATCACTTCATCAGCGACTTCAATAAATATTTCGCGCCATGGATTAAAGCTTGCTGGCATTAACTTGTATGGTACAAATTCAATGACTGACATACACACTCTTAGGTTGCCAAGTTTTGAATCGCAGATATCGCTTTACTCGCATCATCTGCTGGTACAAAGATGTGATCATGATAAAAACCCGCGAAAACATTTGCGCTAACATTGACCTCTTTTAACGCATTTGAGAATGCTGCGGTCAGTCCCACCGCTTCAAGGCTAGAGTGGACTTGTAAAGTGATTTTATTCATCACACATGAATAAGCCAGTTCATGAGCATCTGCGACCGATTGTTTAACAACTAATGTTAGCCCTTCGTGTTCAACAAAAGTGGCGATAGGGTCTAGTGTTAGACACTCGAGCAAAGGTTTGTCTACGGTGCAAAAAACATAAGGTGTGCTATCTAACTGTGGTGAGATCTCTTTCAATAACCGCGAAAGTTCATTAATTCCTGCCACTGTTGTCTCCTGATGTTAAAGTTATACCAATTTTCTTAATTAAGTGGTCTATTTTGAGGCGAGAAAATCTTGTCGATAACTCCGCTACCGCGCCCTGCTATCGCCAAGGTACCTACCCCCATGTAGTCAAGGCAAAAACTTTGCTATTTAGTTGTTCTAAATAAGAAATTTTTAACGCTGTTAGCGTCAGATTTACTCCTTCAAATTGAACAAGTATTAAGTCAAGTTGGTATTAAATCTCGATTCGGTTCAAACGCATCATATCGCGGTAAGCAGTCGTCTAAATCATCCCAATTGGCTTTGGAAGAGACAAAATTATGCGACATTGGGCGTTCATTAATATCTGAATCTACAATGCCAAGGCGGAGCCTAATACGGTTAGGGTCTGCATCGTTTGAACTATAGATTGGGCTTGCGCAGTGTACGCAAAAATGGCGCTTTCGTCCCGGTTTGACTGTATATGCCTTGAGCGAATCTTTACCACTTTGCACTATAAATTCGTCTGCTTTAACAAAGCCGTTGGTTGCATAAGCGGTTCCTGTTGACTTTCGACACAACGAACAGTGACAATGGATGATGTCAGAGATAGCACCACGGATTTCAATTTTTACAGTTTGACACAAGCAGCTCGCTTTGTAGCCCATATTTAATCCTTTTTATTTCTGGTGATCCAAGTATCTAATTGATTTGCGAAATTTTGTTTATCAGATTGAGATAATGGCGGAGGACCTTGTGTTTGTACTCCGCTGGCACGCATAGTATCCATAAAATCACGAATGTTTAAACGTGATTTTATATTTTCTTTGGTTAACAACTCACCGCGAGTGTTTAGCGCAGTGCATTTTTTTTCAATAACCTCATCAGCGAGCGGAATATCACCCGTGATCACAAGATCCCCCTCATTGACACGCTTCACTATTTCATTATCAGCAATATCAAAACCCTTTGGGACTTGTAGTTTCTGAATAAAAGGAGATGGCGGGGTCTTTAGGTACTGATTCGCAACCAAAGTGACAGTGGTAGAAGTACGCACTGCCGCTCGAAATAACATTTCTTTGATAACCACGGGGCAAGCATCAGCGTCAACCCATATTTGTTTTGTCATAGTGACTCTTTTTCAATTTAATGCTGAATACCTTTGACACTCAGCTAACCTATTAATTTGAGCAATGGTTCAAGCCCTTACTTGTACTAAAACCTGATATCTACTCGTCATCAATGTCAAACATGCCTTTGGCATATAGTACACCAAACCCAGACACAATCACATTCGCGCCCGTTACCTCACAAAATAACTCTCCACCACGTTTAGAGAGTTGATGCGCATGAAGATTATATTTTCCGAGTACATCTGCCCAATATGGTGCAAGGCCCGCGTGAATTGAACCCGTAACGGGGTCTTCATCACCACCATTGGCGGGCCAAAAATAACGAGATACAAAGTCAACACTATCGCCTTTTGCAGTAACAACAACATCATGTGGTGCAAGCAGTTTCAACGCTTCACTGTCATATTTACAATCACGTACCTGCTGCTCGTTATCTGCAATAACGAAGTAAGCTTGGCGATTTTTGAGTACTTGAGTGGGTGTTATGCTAATTCCTTTGAGTAGCGCATCTGGTACATCCGCTACAATTGGTGCTAGATTCGGAAATTTCATCACAATTCTACCGTCAGCGGATTGTTGGATGACAAGTGTTCCAACCTCCTGAGTGTGAAAGAATATTTCACCAGAGTTTCCTCTACAGTTAAATAATACATAAGCCGCAGCTAAAGTAGCGTGTCCACAGAAATCAATTTCAGTAATGGGTGAAAACCACCTGATCTCATAATTACTTTTATCTAAAGCCTTAACAAACGCGGTTTCAGACAAGTTATTTTCAGTGGCTATTTGCTGCATCAACTTATCACTAAACCACCGCTCAACCTCTACCACTGCGGCGTTGTTACCTCCAAACCGCTTACGAGTGAAAGCGTCTACCACAAAATACTCGAACCGCATCTGTTACTCCTTTTAGAAATATCTGAAAGTAGGATATAATTTACTCCCATTGGGGACGAATACATAATTAAATGCACTGCTGTTCAGGGATCTATATCAATTAGCTTAATAGAGTTGTCTATGTTGAGGTACAAAAACCTTCGTCTAAAACATCGCTTTTGGATGCCCTCATCATCAAGATATTTATATGCTTTGAATCAAATTTACGCCCTAAGATTGATCATGTATTAAGTCGAAACGGTATAACTAGCCTATCGCAAATCAATACGTGCAGTGCCATAACCGTCTGCTAAAAAGACACTAATACCAACCTATAGTCGAGGCTTATATGTTTACAGATGCTGTTTTATCTATCTTATGTTTATACTCTCTAGCTATGTTGATCACGAGCTTATTAATGATAGCAACAACACCCAAAGACAATGAAGAAAAGCGCAAACAATCAATCACTGAATACACCATGTTCGCACTGGCATCCATCGCCACTTTCTTTGTGTCGTTTTATACCCTGTAGATATAGGTTTTATATACCAGCTCACTGTTGGCAATAAAGTTATTTAGAAAAAATGGGGTTATGCTGGTGGTACCACTGCTGTTTTAGGTATCAGCTTCGATACCTCTACATCTTTTAAGTCAAGTACATACTCGCCAGTAGAGGCTTTATTGGCGAGTATATTGCGAATATTGACACTGTGGTGGTGTGATCAGTGAGTTATAAAACCAAACGCGCTTGATGGCATAACATCAAGTTGATAACGATAAGACACTCTCAATATAGGGCTTGGACTAATTAAATTTGGTGATCTCTAAACCTGCAATCCATTGACCATCCTGTTCTTGACTGCAACGTATCACGGTAGCATGGGCACTCAAAGGCTGGATCATATCACCACTTGAATCAATAAAAATATCAACAACAGTATTTGCTTCTACAGGGTCTGATATTGTTACAGAAAGGCCAGTAGCACTAAGATCATGACACACTCCTTCGTGTGTTTTTCCGGACTCTAGCTCTCTTAATTGTGCCACCGCATCCACAGACATACGCATAAAGCGACGTTTATCTTCATTGATCATGTGTGCTCCTACACCATTGATTTTATTTTTTCTAATAACGACTGCATCGAAAATGGCTTAACTACGTACGCATCACAGCCGGCATCAAAACCTGCTTTTTGTTCTTTTTCAGATTCTAAGCCTGACACCATCAACACTGGGATGTTCTTCGTCTCTGGCGTGTTTTTCAGCATCCGACATGTGTCATAACCATCAAGCCCAGGCATACATACATCTAATAAAATTGCATCGGGAGGATCTGCAATTGCATTAGATAAACAGCTGGTACCTGAATTGGCATAACTAAGCTCAAACACCCCAGACAATGCGACCTCGAGCATTTCATAATTAAAATACTCGTCGTCAACCACTAACAGGTGCGGCGTATTTTTCCTTTTCTCTCGTGTGGACATAACCAATGCCGCTTCCTTCTCACAATCCAAAACTTTACTTCCTCATATAATAAAGTAACTGTCGTACTCTAAAATGCAAGTTTATATTTCACACTCTTTTATTGCGTTAAGAACACGTTTAGCCGAAATAGGATAAGCGGTTCCTAATGTTTGAGCAAACAAAGACACGCGAAGTTCCTGTTGCATCCAAAAAATATCTTTAAGCGATGGTGGTATCGGGAATCCTGATGGGACTTTTGCTAACTTATCTTGATAAGCCGCCGCTACCTTTTCCAATTCTAGTACACATAACCTATCTCTATTTGGATCTACAGCAAGCTTTTCAAGTCTTTTTTCTATGGCTTTCATATAGCGTAAAATGTCTGCGATTTTTTGTGCCCCGTGTGCTGTTACAAAGCCCTTAAAAACAAGATCAGATAGCTGCGATTTAATATCACCATGCGCAGTGATCATGGTTAAATCAACACGTCCTTTCATGCGTTTATTGATACTATGAGCTACGCTGAGCAGTGATTCAACTTGTTTTGCTATCTCAACAACCGTATCACCTAAGTCAACTCGAATGTATTCTTTAGCCTGTTCAAATGCGTTGTCATCCCGCACCTCACCAAATTCGAGCAACAGCTTATCCACTCCAGCAGCAGTACAGTCGTCTATTAAGTCTTGCACTTTACCAAAAGGATTAAAATATAAGCCAAGCTTTGCCTTATTAGGTAAATGTTGCTGTAAGTACTTCACGGGTGAAGGTACATTAAGCAAGATAAGTCGCCGTACACCAGCCTGATGTGCCGCTTGTGCTTTTGTTTCATTATCAAAAAGTTCTATTGCTGCGCTTTGCTTTTTATCAACCAACGCGGGATATGCTTTAATCTCATAGTTCCCTTGTTTTTTGGTGTACTGCTCTGGCAACTCTCCAAAATTCCACTGCTGAATATCGGTTTGCTCAATCCCCTGTTCGGCGACTTGGGAGAGCGTTTGTGTCACTTGCCCCTGCAACTTGGCCTTAAGCGAACTTAAATTAAAACCGTGAGCGATTACTTTTCCGTGTTCATTCACTACTTGAAACTGCATTTTTAAATGTGGTTCAAGCGAACTTGTATCCCAGTCGGTCTGCGCAACTTTCACTCCAGTCATTTTAAGTAGACGATTTGCAACCGCTTCCAAAAATGGACCTTGCATTACCTCCACAGAGGCAAGCACAGCATCAGCATAGTTTGGCGCGGGAACAAAGTTCCGTCGTAAGGTTTTTGGTAAAGATTTAATCAATCCACATACCAGTTCATGCCTAAGTGCAGGAATATGCCAATCAAAACCCTCATCGTTAATTTGGTTTAGTAACGCCAGTGGTATATTAACCACCACGCCATCAAGCGCTTGGCCCGGATCAAAATGATAACTTAGCGGCAATATCAAGTTATCTTGTTGCCAAGTATCGGGATAATCTGTGGCATTAATATGATCCGCACCATGCTTCATTAGCCGTTCTCGGGTCATATGTAAAACGCGCTTGTCTTTTTGCTTTTTAACTCGCCACCACTTGTTAAATGCAGCGCGGTTATTCACATCCTGTGGAATTCGGTCATGGTAAAATGCCACTACATCTTCTTCATCAACCAAAATATCGCGACGCCTAGCTTTGTCTTCAAGTGCTTGCACTTCCTCAACTAACCTTTGGTTTGCAGTTAAAAAGCCTTCACTTTGCCCAAGTTGCCCGTTGGCTAGGGCTTCTCGAATGAAGATTTCGCGGCTAACTACAGGGTCTATCTCGCTATATACTGTGCGCTTGCGACCTACGATAATCAAACCGTAGAGAGTTTGTTGTTCAAATGCGATTACTGCACCGGCCTTTTTTTCCCAATGCGGTTCACTATAACTGCGATTAACCAAGTGCTTGGCTAAAGGCGCTATCCAGTTCACATCGATTTTTGCATTGACCCGTGCATACAGTTTACTGGTCTCTACCAGCTCTGCCGACATCAACCATTTTGGACTTTTTTTGAATAAACTTGAGCCCGGGAAAATATGAAACTGACTATTGCGTGCCCCTTTAAAGACCTGCTTTTGTTTTTCGTCTTTCACCCCAATATGGCTCAACATACCACTGAGTAAGGCTTGGTGAATAGCTTCATCTGCTGCGGGTGTATTATTGACTTTAAAACTCAGCTCTTCACACACCGTTGTGAGCTGATACACAATGTCTTGCCATTCGCGCACTCGCATATAGGCTAAAAAGTCTTTTTGACATTGCTTTCTAAACTGATTTCGGGTTAGTGCTTGTTGCTGGGCTTCAATATAGTTCCAAAGATTAAGATAGGCGACAAAATCAGAGTGCTCGCTCTCAAAACGACTATGCTTTTCGTCTGCTACTGCACGCTTATCCTGCGGCCGCTCACGGGGGTCTTGAATGGATAAAGCCGCAGTGATTACAATAGCCTCCCAAAGTGCGCCATTTTGCGCACCAGACATGACCATTTTGGCAAGTCTGGGGTCTATTGGAAGGCGACTTAGCTTACGCCCAGAATCAGTGAGTTGAGCTTTTTCTCTACGTTTTGCAGGTACAATCGCTTCAAGTTCCTCGAGTAGCGACATACCATCTTTTATATTTCGGCTGTCAGGCGCTTGAACAAATGGAAATTGACTAATATCACCAAGTCCAAGTGCAAGCATTTGCAGGATAACTGACGCAAGATTTGTTCTTAAGATTTCAGGATCAGTAAACTCTGGGCGGCCAAGGAAATCTTGTTCACTATACAAACGAATACAAATACCTGATGCCACCCGCCCACAGCGACCTTTTCGCTGATTGGCACTGGCTTGAGATACAGCCTCAATCGGTAGGCGCTGAACTTTGGTGCGATAACTATAGCGGCTGATCCGCGCAGTACCAGGATCGATAACATAACGTATACCAGGTACAGTCAAAGACGTTTCTGCCACATTTGTCGATAATACGATACGGCGCTGGCTGTGCGGTGCAAAAATACGATTTTGTTCAGCGTTTGAAAGGCGCGCATAGAGGGGTAATACTTCGACTCCTTTTAAATTACGCTTTGCCAAGGCATCAGCGGTATCACGTATTTCGCGTTCCCCGTTCATAAATACCAAAATATCACCTGGCCCTTCTGCACACAGCTCATCAACTGCGTCAAAGATCCCTTGTAGCTGATCGTTCTCTGCTTCGCTATTTTGTGGGTCAATATCTTCGACTGGTCGATATCTTACTTCCACCGGATAGGTTCGACCTGAGACTTCAATAATCGGCGCGTCATTAAAATGTTTGGAGAAACGCTCAGGGTCAATCGTTGCAGAAGTAATAATTACTTTTAAATCTGGGCGTTTAGGCAGAAGCTGTTTTAGATAACCTAAAATAAAGTCAATATTAAGGCTACGCTCGTGCGCTTCATCTATGATGATGGTGTCGTATTGATTTAGGAATCTATCTTGCTGAATTTCAGACAGTAAAATACCATCAGTCATTAATTTTACGTAGGTGTTATCGGAAACTTGATCTGAAAACCGAATTTTAAACCCTACTTCTTGCCCCATTTCACAACCAATCTCCTCTGCAATACGAGTCGATACACTTCTAGCGGCAAGCCTTCTAGGCTGAGTGTGGCCAATGTAACCATCCACACCGCGCCCAAGTTCCAAACAAATTTTTGGTAACTGAGTGGTTTTACCAGATCCGGTTTCACCAGCGACAATCACCACTTGGTGACTAGCAATCGCTGCTTTTATATCTTCTTTCTTTTGACTTACTGGTAACTGTTCAGGGTACTCTACTGCCGGGATATTTGCGCTTCTCGTTACCTTTAGTTGCTGGCTTTTTGCAATTGCTGCTGCGATTTTTGCAATAACCTGCTTTTGTTTTTCTTGATCGGTAATTTTTTTTGCACCATGAAGGCGCTTTTTGAGGACGAAGTGATCCTTTTTAAGACATGAATTTAGCTCTTTAAACAGCGAGTCAACCTGCACTACACGACACCTTGTGATTACATAAAACGCCGTGTAGTTTAGCAAATCAAGTAGGACGAACCCAACTAAATTTCATCAGTACGTCTTATTTTGCGCTAATAAATGTATTACTAAAGACGTTATACGTATCGTTGCCCAGACATATAGGTATCATGTAAGTGTTTATCTATTGCGAGTAATACATTCGCCCGGCTGATCACGCCCAGTAAGCGCTTATCTTCGTCAACAACAGGGTAGATTTTGGGCTTATTACAACTCATCATATCTGCGATTTGCACGATACTATCTTCACAATTTACACATAACGGGTCTTTTGTCATCACATCAGACACAACACTATGAGACTCATTTTGATACGTTGCCTCTAACATTTTTTTGAGGCAATCCTGTTCAGACAAAAAGCCGATGACTCGTCGACTTTCATCGATGACAGGGCCACCAGATTGTCCACTTTGAAGCAGTTTTTCAACCGCAGCCTCTATGCGCATATCTTGATTAAATGTTACAGGTCGATGATTTAAGTAGTCTGCGACTTTTATTGATTGCATTGCCCATCTCCATTAAAACGCCAGCTATCATAGTAATAGTAGTTGGCGTTTTAAGAAGTTGCTTAATCTAATATTGTTTTAGTCGCGATAAATACCTACGTACGTTTCGGTGCTTGAGGATTTACTTGCTCGATACATTCCTGCTGTATTAAACGGCATGCTGATATTGCCATTGGGATCTACAATTATCACACCGCCGGTGCCACCAACAGGGTAAAGCGTGTCAAAAATAACCTCTTTGCCTGCTTTTTCTATCGACTTACCCTGATAAGCAACGCGAGCGCAAATATCGGCCGCAACATTATACCGAATAAAATACTCGCCATGGCCCGTTGCAGACACTGCACAAGAGCGGTTATCTGCAAATGTGCCTGCACCAATCACGGGTGAGTCACCTACTCGTCCAAAGCGTTTCGCCGTCATCCCACCTGTCGACGTTCCTGCAGCTAAATTCCCATGCTTATCAAGCGCCACTGCACCGACAGTCCCCATCTTGTATTCGCTCTCTAATTGCTGATGTGCTGCTTGATAGTCTTTCGTGGCGGCTTCTTTCATCTGTAATCGCTTTTTCGCCTTTAAGAGCGACTGGTAACGAGCATCAGTGTCAAAGTAGCTATTTTCCACTAACTCAAAACCGCGTCTCTTAGCAAAATCTTCTGCACCATCACCACTTAGCATGACATGTACAGAGTGCTGCATGACTTCTTTTGCCAGATTAATGGGGTTTTTAATGTGCTTTACGCCAGCCACTGCGCCTGCTTGACGGTTACGACCATCCATAATTGATGCGTCTAATTCATGACCTTCATCGTAGGTGTATACGGCACCTTTCCCCGCATTAAAAAATGCAGAGTCTTCAAGAATATTAATGGCTGCCGTTACTGCATCAAGACTTTCTCCACCTTGTGCCAGTACCTTATAGCCAGCCTCAACGGCTTCTTTTAATTTAGCTTTGTATTGTTTTTCTTTTTCCGGCGTGAAGTTACTACGCTCAATTGTGCCCGCCCCGCCATGAATAGCGATTGCAAATGGCTTTGATTGCGCCTCAGCCATCACACCTGTTGTCGTCAACGCTAGCATGAATGCAAACAAAGAAGTTTTATTCATTTTTTTACCTTGATTCTTTATTGTGCCAACAGCATGTGATGAACTATAGAAGGATGCAAGTATTCACGTTGAAATGTTTGTGGATTATTAAATTAAAGATGATTTTTTATAACAATTATCTTAATTAAGTGGTCTATTTTGAGGCGAGAAAATTTTGTCGATAACCCTGCTTTTGCGTCCTGCTCCTGCCGAGGTGCCTATGCCCTATAGGCAAGGCAAAAATTTTGCTATTAAGTTGCTCTAAACTAGAGGTTTTTAACGCAGCTAATGTCAGATTCACTCCTCAAATTGAGCAAGCATTAAGGTTAGTTGGTATTACAGTGAGGAAATTGTTTTTGAAAACGCCACCCGTCATATAAACATTTCATCATAGCAAAAGGTCGATTCGATTAGTTTTATCGCATGAAGCATCAAGACTTACAAAGAGCAAAGGTGTGACTGTTAGAGCATAAAAAAAAGCGCTTCCTCTGGAAGCGCTTCTATCGAATCATTCTATATCTAAAAGCGTTTAGCTAGCTTCGCGCTGTGCTTTAATACGAGCTAGACGCGCCACTTGATGCGTAGAAGTTAAAAATGCGAAGATCGGAGCTAAATAGCCACGTTTACGTAGCTCTAGGAAATCTTCGTCACCTAACTCATTTAACTTGCGCTCATCTACAAGATAGATACCGTTGATGTCTTTCTTCTCACCACGGATCTCTACAGTTAACGTTTGTTGAACTAAAAGCTCTTTGTCAGCAAGATACTGAGTAAATGCTTCAGTTACACGAGCAAACTCAACGTAGCTTACTAACGCTTCTTTACGACGTGCTAAATACTCAGTCTCTTTACCGTCTTCAAAAAGCGCATTGCCTTCTTCTTCACCAACTAACGGGCTTGCTTCATCAATCACAATACCAAACTGATCTTGCTCTGGGTGCTTAACTAAACCAAACGGGTAACGAGCTGCTGCCATTGGTACAAAGCTACCAGTCCACTTGTCGCCTTCAACAAATAGATTTTCATTTGGCTGAAGACCAAACATAGCAACCGCTTGAAATTGACCAGTTTCTGAATTTTTAACAAAAGCCATTGGGAATTCAGTCGCTACACGTGCAAATTCGTGTGCAACCACTGGCATTAAGTGCTGAGTTTTAAGGAATTCAACATTCACGCCGTTTTTAACTTTAATGTTAGCGTGCTTCTCGTTGTGTAAAGGCTGCACTTGTTGCTCTGCCATAATACTGCTCCATTATTTTACGTATTTGTTACTTTATTTATTGCCCCTAAGGCTAGCGGTTTTCGGGGCAAATTGGAAGTTAAATATTTATTTAACCTGAGCCTTGAATAAGGAGTGAGCTAACGTTGGGATTGTTAAGACTCGCTATATTTAGCTCTCTACCTAATTAAAAAGTTGTATTGTTGCGACCGTCATCTTCTTTTTCTACTAAATATGCAACTTGATTGGTAAGACCTTAAAGGTATCGACTCAAAGTTAAGAATTGGTTGTAAACTCATATTGGTAAGCATCAATACTGGCAATAAAAGAACTCGCTATTAGACGCAAATACGATGTTAATACACGCATACAGGTGCTTCCCATAAAGCTCTTCACATTACAGTGTCCCTGCTGGTGTTGAAAATGATTAACAACATAACACGAATAAATCACCTTCCCAATTTACAAAACATTACCACATACATATCGAACCTCATTGATGAACAATATTCAACCAAAAAAGACGAACAAAAAAACAACAACCTTAATAATCATTAGGTTACTAAATACACACAAAATAACAACTTGAAAAAACCAAATAACATATTGACACCAATAATTCACATATCAAAAATAACGTATCCAATTTCGGTGCTAACTTTTGCGACGATTGCAAATTCAAAGGAATATAAAAATGAAAGATTGGAGACCTGGGATCAGCGTTATTATTCCCACTTATAACCGCAGCCAATTATTACAACTCACATTACAGAGTTTAGAAAGACAAACTCTTAGTAACGTTTTCTTTGAAGTTATCGTGGTAGATGACGGCTCGAACGATAATACAAAAGACATTGTTGACTCATACACAGATAAGCTACCGATACATTACTACTTTCAAAGTGATCAAGGATTTAGGGTTGCTCGAGCACGAAATATCGGCATATTAGCGGCGCAATTTGAGCATGTATTATTTTTGGACTCAGGTGTCATTGCAGAAGCATCATGTTTAGCCCAACATTTGAAGCAATACCAGTCGAGTAACATTGATGTATTAATTGGACTGTGCTTTGGGTTTGAAGAACTCGAAGAGTCCAGTATACGGGCTTTTAAGCATCGCTTATCCAATAATAATATTTTTGCTGATCACACTTTTTTAGACCAATTTCAAGATTGTCGCGCCCCTTACTTACACTCTCATGGGTTGTCACTACAGTATATTGCTGAACCTTGGCTTATCTTTTGGACTTGTCACGCGTCGTGCAAAACACAAGCGCTTTTTGACATCGAAGGCTTTGATGAATATTTCACAAGCTGGGGGGGGGAAGATGTTGAATTAGCACTTAGGCTCCACGGTATAGGTGCTAAATTTGAGCTCATCACTGATGCAAAAGCAATTCATTACCCACACCCTAAAGTAAAAGCTGATACCTATAAAAGTGCAAAAGAAAATATCAACTATATTCACGACAAACACTGTTCGGTTGCAACGTACCTACTACAACAAGGAATGAGTTGGCAAGACATACTAACCGCCCACACTCGCCCCAATGATGCGCTGAAGGGTATTTTATTCAGCCAAGCCCATGCCACATCATTTAGCCAAGCCATGTAAACACCACCGTATTTTGGAGTAATAACAATGAACAACAATCAAGCTGCAACTATGCCAAGCAATGACATCGCTGTCATTGGTGTTTCATGCCGGCTCCCCGGAGACAACAATGCACCTTCTGACTTTCACCAGTTTTTATTGGCTGGCGGTAATGGCATCACCGAAATACCAAAAGAGCGCTGGGATATTAGTGCCTATTATGACAGCGATCGTGAAAAGTCAGGGAAAATGTATGTAAAAAATGGTGGATTCTTATCTGGTTTATCATTATTCGACGCCCCATTTTTTGGCATTTCACCAAAAGAAGCCCCATATATTGACCCTCAACAACGCTGGGTACTTGAAGCAACTTACGAAGCGCTAGAAAACGCAGGGCTAGACATCGAACAATTAAAAGGCAGTGACACCAGCGTATTCATGGGGCAATTTATGCACGACTTTGAGCAACTGCAAACTGCAAGCTGCGCACATGATTACGTTTCAAGTCACTCAGCAACGGGCTCATCGATGACGCTGACGGCAAACCGAGTGTCTTATTGTTTTGATTTCCATGGTACTAGCTTAACTCTCGATACCGCCTGCTCCTCATCACTCGTAGCGCTTGATTTAGCATGTAAGGCAATCCTAAACGGAGATAGCCGTATAGCACTTGCCGGTGGCGTCAATCTGCTGCTTAGACCTGAAATGACAATGTCTATTTGCAAAGCTTCTATGCTTTCACCTGATGGCTTATGTAAAAGTTTTTCGAGTGACGCGAATGGCTATGTTCGAAGTGAAGGCGTTGCAGTCGTGGTATTAAAAAAACTCGCGGATGCAATCAATGATCATGATCCAATCCTAGCTGTTATTAAGGCAAGTGGCACGAATCAAGACGGGCAAACAAATGGGATCACAGTACCAAATGGTCTAGCGCAGCAGCGTTTGTTATCAAAAACATTAGAATTTGCAGGTTTGAGTGGCCAGGATATTGATTATGCCGAAGCACATGGCACTGGCACAGCTGTGGGTGATCCTATCGAGGTCAATGCTTTGGGTAGTGTTTTGGGCATTCGAGATAACAAGTTAATGCCATGCCTAATAGGTTCAGTTAAAAGTAATATCGGCCATACAGAGCCCACCGCAGGATTAGCTGGCTTAATTAAAACAATTAATGCAATGAATAGCGGTGTAATCCCAAAAACACTGCACTGTCACACCATAAATCCAGCCATCAATGAGGCACAGTTAAATATAAAAGTAGTCACGGAAAATACGCCTTGGCCTGATAGAGCCGACGATACACCTCGGCGTGCAATTGTGAATTCATTTGGATTTGGTGGAACAAATGCAAATGTAGTGGTAGAGCAAGCAACTCTAACCCCTACCTCAAACCCCGATCATGCAGGTGTGCTACAACTTTTTGTTAGTGCAAAGTCGGCAGCGGCATTGACAGCGCAAGTCTCAGCGTATTTAGACTATTTAGCGCCTTTAGCAACTCATGAGCTCCCCGACTTCTGCCGTAACTCGGTACTATTGCGCACCGCTTTTAAAAACAGAGTGGTATTCACAGCCAAAGATAAGCAGACTTTGATGGCACAACTTGAAGACTTCATTTTCGAGCGCCCCAATAAAGTCTTTCAAAGTGCAACTTCTCAGCAGAGCGCATCATCTCCTACTGCTTTGGTTTTTTCCGGTATGGGAACTACTTGGCAAACGATGGGCAAAGCCCTGTATTGCAGCAGCAAAATATTTAAACAAGAGATAGATAAAGTTGATAGCGCATTGCAGCACTATGTGTCGTGGTCATTGATCGATAAAATGCACAATGGCGGTGACGAGATCCATGAAACCCAGTATGCACAACCTGCAATATTTGCCTGTCAAATCGCTTTGTTTCAATTGTTAACTTCATACGGTATCAAAGCCGATGCCATCGTTGGCCATAGCGCCGGTGAAGTTGCCGCAAGCTATTGCGCTGGAGTGTACAGCTTCGAAGACGCTATTCGCATCATCTACCATCGTAGTCGGCTACAGCAAACGACCACAGGTGAGGGAAAGATGCTGGCAGTTGGGATTTCGCAAGCACAAGCACAAACGCTTTGTAACGAATATCCAAACAAAGTCTCTATCGCAGCTATCAATAGTAGCACCGCCGTCACACTTGCTGGTGATACCGACACACTTAGTGAAATTGCAGCACAGTTAGATGCCGAGGGCGAGTTTGCAAAGTTTCTCAATGTTGACGTGCCCTATCATAGCCCTGTTATGGATAAGCTAGAGCAACCGTTGTTAGATGCTTTAGCCCTTCTGTCTCCATCTGAGCCGAGCATTGCACTGTATTCCACAGTGACAGGCTCACTTACCCAACAGCAAGATTGGCACGCTGAGTACTGGCCGAAGAACGTCCGCGAACCTGTTTATTTTGAAAAAGCGATAAATACACTGCTTGATAACGGAGTAAGAAACTTTATTGAAATAAGCCCTCACGCCGTGCTCTGTAACGTGATCAAGCAAGTTGCTTCAGACCTTTCTGTGTTCACCACACCGCTTATCCTTCGAAATGAAGACGATGAAGTCCAGTTTGCAGCCGCATTAGGCGCATTAGCGGTATCTGGTTTGTTAGCTCCTAAGCTGGCACTCAACGCAATAAACTGCTTTCCAAATCACACTATCAAGCTTCCTAATTATCAATGGCAGCACCAATCATACTGGCTTGAACATCCTGATGTTCAACTCGCACGGGTTGAAAACAAACAAAAACGCGATGCTTTTTCTGACCTCTGTTTACCCACACTGGGTCAACAGTTACTCAGTCATCAACCCATTTTCCAAACCAAAGTTAACGTGAAAAAACAGCCATATTGGTCAGGTCACCAAGTTGGTACTGAGGTGATTTATCCTGGTGCAGCCTATGTTGAAGCGGCACTACAATTTGCCCGCACGCAACAGCCAGAGCCACATGCTCAGTTCACGCTCTGCGACATTGAATTTAATCGGCCTCTGTATCTTGGCGATGAAGATATTACCATAGAGACTCGCTACCATACTCAAAACGGGACAATTTCATTGTCTAGTTTAGAGGCTGATACTTGGCATCAACAATCCCGCTTTACCTTAGATACGCATGAAAGAGGCTGCCATCAAGGTGACACTTTAAGCGACACTATACAACAATTTCCACAAGCCATAAGTAAGGCCGACTTCTACGCCCATTGCCACCAGCTTGATATGAATTACCAAGCGCAATTTCAAAGTGTACTACAGTGCTGGAAGTCATCATCACAAGTCATCGTCGAAATACACTGTGAGTCTCAAGATGACTCACAAGTTATGCTAAGCCCAATGTTACTTGATGGCGCTTTTCAGAGCTTTTTTCAACTTGTTAATAAGTCCTACTTACCGGTTAAAATCAGCGAGTTTACCTTTTACAAAAAGCCCACAAATCGTTGCTTTTCAGTGCTTGACATTACCCTTCTCAGCGATCCAATTTGCATTGGCGATCTCCATATTTATACTTTGGACGGCCAGCTCTGTGTTGCCATTAAAGGGATTGAGTTAAAACCTAATACTCAACATCAATTAGACTCATTAAAGGAGCTCAAATATCATTACAATTGGCAACACGCTCCAGTAACGCAGGATGCAGGAGATACTCAGCCAAATACCGTGAGTATTTTAGCTGAAAATACTGATTTCTCGGCTCTTCACGTTCTTAAAAATAACTCAGTGGTGCATATCACGTCAGATGATGACTCAGCGTCACTCATTGAAAAACTACAACCCTATCTCAGTCACACTGAGCGCTTGATTGTTGATGTTCGTCATTTAGCAAATATAGAAATGCGCCATGGTAGCCTCTCACAAACGGTTATTGAACGTGCTTTAGTTGCGCCACTTCATTATTTTCAAGCTATCCAAGCTGTCAATTGGGGTAAGTCATTAGAAATCGTGATTATCACCAAACATTCACAAGGTGCTGGAGACACAGAAATTAACCCGCTGCAAAGCGCAATATGGGGTATGCTGAGAGTATTTTCTACAGAAAACCAACAATTTAAAGTAACCTTACTCGATATTGACGCTAAGCCTTCTAGTGCTGAAACACTTAAGCAACTGCTCCTCGCACAACAACTGAACGATACGGAAATGGCTATCCGTCATGGCGATGTTTTCGTACAAAAACTTGCCCACTTAAGCTCCGAGGCCTGCACTGAGTCAAAAGATTTCACCATTTCCACAACGCCCACCGGCCATTACCAGTGGCTCATGGATGACAACTGTTGGGTGGCTTATGCACAAAAGAATGATGACAAAGCCATCACCCCCGTCCGTGCGGTATCAATTAGTCGAGCAGCATTAAGCAATAGACCAAGCTGCTTTATTTATCAGCTTGCGGATCACACAAAACCTAAGCTTGTATTCGCCAATGCTGGTGTAACCAATTATATCGATGACGCTTTGCCGTTTGTGTCACTGCCTGACATAAGTGCGACATGGTTAACTGAGCACTTAGCTGTATTACACCGAGCTTTGGCGTTAGTGCAAACACTGCTTACACAAACCACTGCTGTCAGCTTTTTTAATCCGTCCACCATTGAAAGCTTTGTCGCGATATCTTGTTTAAAGATCGCAGGGCGCGTTGTGCATGTTATTGACTCCACAGACAAGAGTGAGACAACTGAATCAATTGCAACTTTAGTACTAGATCCGGCCACGAGCATACCAAATTCGATACAGGCGAGACTATGTTATGGTGCCCATATCATCTGTATCACTCCTCCACCAACAACACAGTTAAGTCATGATGACTATACTTTTATCAAGCCAACCATACAGTTAGATAACAGCCAATCTATCCACGCACTACATGGACTGACAGTACAAATCGTTGAATTGCTCAACAATGATGACCGAGTACTGAAACAACCCTCAGACTGCATTTCTGTTAATGCCCTGCCGACTGAGCTAGCAGCGGAATATTTGTCAGTTAAGTTCGACACATTACCGACTTTTGCACGTAAGCGGCATACACCGTCAGAGCAATTTGATAAGGGCAGTTATCTAGTTACTGGAGGGCAAGGAGGGATTGGTCTTGAGATTGTGAACTGGTTATACGAAAAAGGGGCAAAGCATATTTTTGTTTCTGGTAGAAGCGCCCTTAGCGATAGCCTAAACGACACAATCCAAAAAGCTGCACTGTCGGGGTGTATTATTCAATACATTCAAGCTGATATTAGCCAGTACGACGATGTCGTAAAAGTCATCGAGCATATTGCGCATTCAGGTGCGCCACTAAAAGGAGTTTTCCATGCCGCTGGTGTCTTAAAAGATGCAACATTTTCATCCCAAAGTGCAGAACACATGTATTCAGTGCTGGCACCAAAAGTTAATGGTGCATGGTATTTACACCTTGCCACTCACGCCCTGTCATTAGACTACTTTGTTTGTTTTTCTTCTATCGCTGCTATTGTTGGCTGGGCGGGACAAGCAAACTATGCGGCTGCGAATGCCTTTATGGATGGCTTGTGTATCGCAAGAAGACAGCAAGGAAAGTCTGCGCTTAGCTTAAACTGGGGTCCTTGGTTAGAGGCGGGAATGGCGGCACAACTTTCTGAATTAGAACAGCAAGCAATGCAACAAGCTGGCATGTATCCACTCACCTCAAAAGAAGGGCTCGAAGAGCTAGAACGCACAATATCCAGTGCGATGTCGCAAATTGGTATTTTTAAAGTTGATTGGCAAGATGCCAAACTGGCGACTGGCAGCACAGTGTTTTCACACTTTCAGACATCAACACCAGAACAAAACGAAGATCCCATCAAAACCCAATTACACGCTGCAAATTCAGCGGCTCGACAAACATTAATTGAAAGTCGGATAAAGTGTGATTTAGCTACTGTACTTGGGCTACAAGACGCAAATAACATTGAGAGTAGTGCTAGCGTGTTCGACTACGGTCTTAACTCGTTAATGGCAATCGAACTTAAGCAAAGATTACAAGCACTTTGTGATGATCCGTTACCCGCTTCTTTAGTTATGAAGCATGACTCGGTGGCAAAACTGACCAACTTTATTACCACGCTTTACAATGAGCAGCTGTCAGCTATCGATACCGTTACCGATGAGCAAGTTGTAAAGGTCATGTTGTAATGGAACAGTTAATTGAAAAATGCCGTACACTTGGGATTTCATTTTCGCTAAGTGCTGATGAGCAACTTGAGTTACACGCCAAAACTCAACCAAGCGCCGCACTCATTGACGAAATAAAGGCTGAGAAGCAAAACCTTATCTCACTAATTAAGCGTAATAAGCTAAAACAACTGATACAACAGCTGGCGCAGCCTATCTCGTCAAACCATGCTGTTAAACAAGCTGAGGTGTCGTTTCAGCAACAGCGTATGTGGCTGGCAGACTCCCTGCGCGAAGGCGCTACTGAGTATCATCTTACTAAAATATTTGCGCTCAAAGGCGCGCTGAACCAAGTAGCTTTTGAACAGGCGCTGAGGCAAGTTATTGATTGTAATAGTGCGCTCACGACACAATATGAAAAAACAGAGAATACCATAGTGCAACGTCAAGCACCTGCCAGTGCTGACGTCTATCGCCTGCACTTGTGTACAAAATTAAGCGAAGAGGCAATATTTAGCGCAATTCAACAGCGTGTAGAGACCCCCTTTGATTTGCGCCACCAAAGCCCTATTCGTGTCGAAGTTTTTCAAAAAGCTCCTCACGCCTATTACTTTGTGTTTGTGATCCACCATATTGCTGCTGATGGTTGGTCTATTGCACTATTTTGTCAGCAAGTAGCAAAACGATACGAACAATTAATTGATGGGACAGCTTACAAGCCACAGCCGGAGTCAATCAGCTACATTGACTATGCAAGGTGGCAGCGAGCGATATTAACACCAAAGCAGTTAGACTTACTTAGCCAGTGGTGGCAAAAAAAGCTTGAAGGCTGTGCCACGAATGTCACTTTTCCTTGCGATAACAGTCGGCCACTTCACTCTGATCTTCGCGCACATTTTTATACCAGCTCAATAAAGAGAAGTCAGCTTTCAAGTATAAAAGCATTTGCCAAAGCACATGCTTGTACGCCATTTACCGTGGTTTATAGCGTATTTAATGTGCTACTGGCGTTTTACAGTAACGAGTCCGATATTGTCATCGGTACACCCGTTGCCAATCGCGATCATGCTCAATTACAAACACTCATTGGGTTTATCGCCAATACAGTTGTCATGAGACAGCATATTGACTTTAATAAATGTTTTGCTGAGTTGGTGGAGGAAGCAAAACTTCAGACCACAGATGCTTTTGAACACGCCCACCTGCCATTTGAAGTGTTATTGGAGAAGCTACCCATTACTAGGCATCACAATCAGCCTCCTCTATTTAATGTTTTCCTTGCTATGCACAATATGAAGCCGATTGTGCCCACGCTAAAAAATATAGAAATCACCCCAACAAAGACACAATTTCGCAAAGCAAAATTTGACTTAACATTGGATATTTTTGAGCAGCCAGATTCTTTGCTGTTGGAATGGGAATATGCGTGTGATTTATATCATCATCAAACCATCAAACGGCTCGCCGAGAATTTTTCTAATGTTTTAGATACTTTACTTCAAAACGCGACGCAACCTATGTCTGCTATCACACTTATCGCGCCGCAGCAGCAAGCAACTCTGCAACAGGCTTGGCAAGGTGTACAGCGAGATTATAGCCACCGCGATATTTTACCTTTTGCGCTACAGCAATCCTTTGCTCGCCACAAAGATAAAATAGCCATAGTCGACCAATCTGGAACATACAGTTATCAAATGCTGCAAGCGCTTGTTAAGCAATATTCAGCACTTATCCAAACCCAGTCGCTCGAGGCAAACTGCTTTATTGGTGTATATTGTCATCGTTCAGTACACATGGTTGCTGCCATGTTGGCCATTTTACATAGCGGTCATGCGTATCTACCATTAGACCCTAACTACCCCACTGCCAGAATTGCCCATATGGTAGACGATTCGGATACGCAACTCATCTTGTGCGATCCCGTATTGTTAGAACATTGCCAATCATTCGATGTCACCGTGCAATGCTTGCAGGCAAATTTTGATGTCAATACTGAAAAAAACCTGCCTGCAGTACGTATTACGGCCAACTCTCTCGCATATATCATCTATACCTCAGGCTCTACTGGCAAACCAAAAGGCGTAACAATATCTCATTTTGCATTACGAAATTTTTTATACGCAATGCAAGAAACATTTGCGCTTGATGAACAAACATCAGCCCTAGCAATCACTTCAATTTCCTTTGATATTCATGTGTTGGAACTATATTTACCACTGCTCGTAGGTGGTACCGTGCACTTGGCCACCAACGCTCAAAGCAAAGATCCGCAGCAGCTACAGTCACTAATCAATCGTGCAGGGGTTAACTTTATTCAAGCGACTCCTTCTTCACTAAATATGCTTAAAAGTTTTAATGTGCAATTGCATGAAAACACGACAGTATTAAGTGGTGGAGAAGCACTTCCCTTGGAGTTAAAACAGTACCTGAACATACAGGCTGTTGCTTTGTGGAATATGTACGGGCCGACAGAAACTACGGTGTGGTCTTCAGTTGCATCATTAGGTCATGATGACGACATCCACCTAGGCAAACCGATAGCCAATACACAATTCTATGTTGTTAATCAGCAGCTACAGCTTGTACCACGAGGTGTTACCGGAGAATTATTGATTGCTGGTGATGGTCTCGCTAATGGCTATTTGAACCAAGCTCAGCAAACCTCTGATAAGTTTATCTCATTTGCTCACGATCAGGGTCACATTAGTGCCTACAAAACAGGAGATTTAGTCAAGATAGATAGCTGCGACAGATTAATATATCAAGGACGTATCGACCAACAAATTAAGCTAAATGGTTTTAGAATAGAGATCTCAGAGATTGAGAATATGATTTCTCAATACCCTGATATTGATGCGGCTGCTATCGTGTTAAGCCAAACAGAAAAACTTTCTGCTTTTATCGTTTTGAAGCCAAACACAGAGATAAACCTCGTCGCGTTACGCCAATATATCGCAGAGCGACTACCCTACTTTATGCAACCTGCTGAAATCACAACACTACCTCAGTTGCCACTGACCCCGAACGGCAAAACGGATAAACTTGCTCTGACCAAGCAAAGTAAATACGTGAATCACGAGCAAACTACACAAGGTACGATTCAACACTATCCAAAAGTGCTCGTTCAGCTTTGGCAACGTAAGCTAAACGTTGATGTTTTTGATCCGTTTAAGTCATTTTTTGAGCTTGGGGGTAACTCAATTCAAGTGATTGACTTAATTGCAAGCATCAATCATACGCTAGGGATCTCTATTACAATAAAAGCGTTTATCCAAAACCCTTGCTTAGATCACATGGCCGGCCTTGTCGAGCAAACCCAGTCTGAGCATTTAGTGACTCTAGATTTGCGCCTTGATGAGCACCATTATCAAGATGAGGAAATTATCCCACTCCCCAGTTTACCAAATCGTCAATATTTACTCGCGATGGGGGGAGAGCATCACCTATGGGTTGTCAATCACTCTATGGCACTTGCGGATGAAGATAACAAACTAACCTTTGATTTGCTCAATCGCGCAATTACTCTACTTATCTCCCACCACCCTGCATTTAGAACAAGGTTTGATGTCAAAAAAAGTAACGAATATATTGAAAGTGTAAAGGCCACCCTATCTCAAAGAATTTGCTTTGATCTATCCCATTTAGCGCTTGATCAAGTCGCGGCCTTTATCACAAAAGAAGTACAAACAATCCGTTTAACATCAAGCTTATTAAGATTATTTTATGTTAAGAAAGGTAACAGTGTATTTGTTACACTGTCACTACATCATTTGATTTTTGATGGCTTTAGTATGGAGGTTTTAGCACGACACTTAGAACGTATTATCACCGCTTTAAAAGCTGGAGCCACAACATGCCAGCTCCAAAAAGATCGTTATATCGACTTTGCTAATGCGTATTATGACTATTTTAGTCAACCCTTTAGTTCGGGTAAGTGGCAAGCCGATATTGCCTTTTGGCAGCAGGGCGCAAAGCAGCAAAGCGACAGGCTATTCCCTGTAGAGCAAGTGATGAAAGCCAATCAAGGAGATGCTCAGCGCCATACTGTCTCTACGCTCCCTAAAGGGCTCAGTGCACAAATTAGTGCTAGCGCGAAACAACTTGGAATTTCACAATCCACTATACACACAGCCGCTCTGGCAAACGCGCTGAAAACAACTTTCGAGCTTAACGAAGTTGCCATTGAGCTTTCTCAATTCAATCGCTTCAACCAGTACCTTGGTGTTTCTGCCGAAGCTATCGTGGGCTACTTAATTTCACCGGTGAATTTGCTTCTTGAATCATGCGCATTCGAGTCAATACACAGTACCGCTGTGCATATCGATACCTTTTTGGCATCTGCCCCTCACAACGCGACTGGATACTACGCATTGTCGCACTTAAATCCAGATGACAAAGTCAAATCAGCACTACCAGTATTACAACCTGCTGATTTTAGTTTCAATTACCAAGGTGAACTAAACACCTCAAGTAACCCCCATACTGTCACCAAGCTAGAAGATTGGCACACCAAGCTCAAGCACACAATTCCATTTGTTGTATCTGACGAAACAATGTCAAGCCCTTACAGTTTGTACATATCAACTTATTTCGAGCAAGGCCAACAACATGTATTTGTCGGTTACAGCGCACTGCTATTTAACGAACAACAAATAACAACACTTATAGAAAAATATATAAACAATCTAAAAGGAATGTAGCAATGAGATATATTTATTTAATGGTATTTGCATTTTGCAATTTCGCACTTGCAAGTAGCAACAGTACTGAGTTCAAACTAGAAGCATTTTACGACACTGACTTGTATCATCAGCAATTAGGGCTAACCAAAACGCAGTTTGATGCGGTAAATAGACAACTGAGCGCTGTTGTAACACAGCAAAGTAGTCATACCATTGATGATGCAATTCAAATTACCTATTTAGAAAACCCACATGCTGAAAACGCCATCGCACTGGCTGCGATAAGATACTTGTCCAGCTCTCTTATCGCCAGCAAATCCCCAACACCAACATCGCTAGAACATAGCATAGTTGCACTCTATTACCTTGAACGCCTAGAAAAAGTGGCTACCCTTCATACTTGGGCACATCAGGTACGTGAAACGCTTGGCAGGCAAGTAAATCAAGTACTTGCTTACGATAGCCTTAATGTAAATGAGCAGCTAGCATCGCATACTCAGTTCCACCATGCGTTTAATGTCCAACCAGAGCAAGGCGTTGACGCCGGCAACGCACTCGTTGAAAGTTTAATTACAGATCCGGGCAATGTAATGACACTGACCCTTGTCGCCAGCTCAAGGCTTTGGCTAGGTAGTGAGGTATCATATTCTGATCCAAATACACTGTATTATTTCATCCTTACCGGCTTCTACAGTACTAGAGCTATTTTGCTATCTCATGAAATAGAGTTACAAGCCAAACAACCAACCAGTACCAAAAAAACAATGCGACTTTCTTCAATTCTTGGCGGCTGGACTACCTTAGCTAGGCGCTGGTTAGCTGGGGTACATCAAGATACGCTAAGCCGCTCATTGATAGATCAAGAGCATGAACAGTGGTTTTCAGTAAGCCCCGGATTCCATTCGATAACGCTTGCCTCCAGTTACTTTAATGAGCCTCCTCGATTTTTCAAAGGCTACGGCTATTTAATGCAAGGGTTAGGTATTTGTAACCAAGATCTGCTGTTTAGAAGCTGTGGAGATGATCCTAGATTTTCATTCAATCGCTTAGTTTTTTTAACGACTGTTATGGACTATTCGATAAAAGCTGGTGATTTTGATACTGCAAGAAACTTGCTAGGGGCAAAATTCTGGCCTGATTTTCATTGGCATGAGTGGACTCAAGGTCAAGCACAGTGGCTACTTAGAGAGCAAAACATGGAGCAGTTGTATACGCAGTGGAACAATGACGACCCGTCTGACGATACACCTTTGATCATCAGAACGAATAGGCAATGGAGCGATAATACGATGACTTGCCAGACATGCCATCAAGAACAAAATCGCAGTTGGACAGCTGAAGAAAAAGAGCGGGCACGTACCCCGGCTCCAAGTATTGAGTTCTTACAATTTTGGCCTGAAATCTCAACCAGCTGGACTGGGGATCAGAGCACTACACTAAAATGTGACAATATTAACTCGTGGCAAAGCAACAACGTTTACCGAGCGAAACAGCAAGCGGTTTATCAACATGCGTTATTTGAAGCAAAATGGTGGACTCGTAATGAAGTGCCCGCTAAATCAAAACAATATGATGTGTGGCGCTTTGTTGGTTTTTGCCAATCAGGAAGCATAAAGTAGTATGCCGTCACTATCAAAAAATAGTGAATTTCACCTTCATTGGGTTGGCGTTATGCTAACCCAGATAGGTGCATATTTTACGCTTATCGCCCTGCCATGGTTAACCTTGTCTGTTGCCAATAACAACCCAACAACCCTTGCTGTGATCATGGCGTGCTTTGGTATACCGCATAGTTTATTTATATTGTTGGGAGGATCAATCGCAGACAAATACTCTCCTCTGCTCGTAATTAAGATATCACGCTTTGGCTTTGCGTTAAGTACACTACTGTTTGCACTATGCTTATACCTATATGAACCATCTCTCGTGTTACTCATCTCTTTCGCACTTTTTGCGGGAGGCTTTTCCGCCCTTGGTTTTCCTGCAAATCAGTCGTTTATTCCTCGTATCGTATTACCTGAACATATTCTAAAAGCCAACGTACTGACAATGGGTAGCAGTTTTGTGATCCAAGCCTGTGCACCTGTATTAGTGGGGTTTTCCCTTCTAGGCATAAAATCTTATTTAGAAGTTAACGGGCTATTTCGTACAAATATCGAACATCTTATTGTGGCATTCTTTCTAGATGCCATACTGGTGACACTAGCGGCATGCTGTACATTAAAAATCCGTTATCAAGATAAAGAGCAGTCTATGACATCCTCATCTGTCTTTCGATCGATGCTCAAAAGCTTTCAATATAGTTTCACACATCCAAATCTTAAAATTATTCTGTTGTATTTAATGTTGATTTCCATCCTTATTCATGGGCCGCTTTTTATCATGCTTCCTTACCTTGTTAAGGTAACTTTAAATATGGATGAATCGGCATTAAGCTATTTATTGGCAAGCCAAGGGATCGGCACCTTCATCGGTGCCACTTTAGTTGCGATATGTAAGCCAAATATGCAGAATTTAGGAAAATATATCTTAGTACTAGATTTGCTTACTGCGATTGTATTTATCCAGCTTGGTTTTCAGTCTTCACTCCTACTACTTTGCATCAGCTTAGTTGCCATTGGCTGTGCCACAGGTTTTACTGTTGTTGCTGGTACCACTTGGTATCAGCTAAATGTCCCAATTGAGAAACTATCAGGTGCGATTGCTCTGGTATTATTTGCTATCCATGGCTTGATCCCACTTTCTTCAATGTTGCTTGGTACTTTGTTAGATAGATTTGAAGTGTCACAGATCACAACCTTATTGGGAGTAACCACAGCGCTCATCTGTATTATTGGCTTAGCTTCAGCAAAAATTAGAAATATGGGCAAGGTTTCATCAGCGATAGCTAATCAGGCTACAAAATCAAAGGAAGTACCACATAATGCCTAAATTTTTGAACCATACCTTTCCACAGAGCACGGAGTCACACTTGTGGCTCAACCTTATACATGATAGCAATCAAATATTTGCTTCGAAGCCCAACATTTTGGGCAAACCAAAGTTTAGCTATGTCGAAATATATGAGAATACGGCTACTCTTCCTTCAAAAATCAGTGTAGAAGCGTTCACCGACTCGATTAAAATAGGCAAAGACGCACTACTAGATTCCAGTAGTGCAGCCGCATTTCCCAATGATATTGTAAAACTTACCGCGGTAAAACGCCCCGATTACGCCTGCGGCAAAATACGTATTGGTGATAATGCCTGCCTACAAGGAACGGCTATAGTGAGTTATCAAAGTGTTGAAATTGGCGACAATGCTTTATTTGGTCCAAACGTTGTCATCATGGACTGTGATGGACACACCCTAACAAACAGAAACGCCCCAGACGAAGTCTCTAAACTCATCGTTAAACCTGTAAAAGTCGGTCACAATGTTTGGGTAGGCTATGGAGCTATCATCAATAAAGGCGTAACAATTGGAGACAATGCGGTAATCGGAGCTGGAAGTGTTGTAACAAAGGACGTGCCTGCCAACACGATGTTTGCAGGCAACCCGGCTCAGTTTATTCGACAATTAGACTAGCGACTAATTACGCTGTATACCATATAGCTTTAACTTCTCTAGCAGTTCTTTATGTGGTCTCAAATTACTGTTGACCTCTTTTAGCACACTGGTTTGATATTCCTGATAGCCTTTATAAATCTGCATAGAAGCTTCTGATGTCACAACCTGAGTAGGTAAAAACTCCATACCGTATAACACATACAAGTAATTCGAGATATCAAATACCCCGAGCTTATCTGTAAAGTCAAATTTGTGTGGTGCACGTACTTTCCACATTTCAAGCTTTTGTTGAAGTGAATCAGGTATCGTATCGGTACTGCAGTTATCCAACCAAAAAGATGAATCGGTGCGCTTTGACAAGCAATAATGTAACTTAATAAAGTCACTGATGTTCAACCACATTCTCTCAACATCTCTATTAAACTTTTGAGATTCCAACGCAAAGCTAAGCTCTCCACTTGACAGTGCGTGAGCAAGCATTGAAGCTGTTAAGTCGAACACTAACAACCCTGTCGCTTCTAATGGCTCAACAAAACCTTGCGCAAGCCCCAACGCAACCACATTTTTTACCCAAAATTGCTCTCGATAGCCACAACGCATATCAATTTTTCTAACATTGAGCTCCTGAGGTTCAACATCTAGATATAGTGCTAAGCACCTTTGTGCATCATCGTCCGATGTATGATTACTAGAATAAACATAGCCAACCCCCTTTCTTGATTGCAATTGAATATCCCAGATCCAGCCATGTTCTTTAGCTGTTGCAGTAGTATACGGGTTGATTGGTGTACTATTATCCTGGTAGGGTGATTGGACCGCTAACGCCGTGTCGGCAAGCAGAGTGTTAGATAAGCTTTTAAAGCCAACATTCATGGCTCTACCAAGCAAAAGGCTTTCAAACCCAGAGCAATCAACAAAGAAATCTGCATCAAATCGCTCACCATTTGCTATTAAACCCTTGATACTGCCATCTTGGCTAATTTCCACATCATCAATAGTTTTATAGCTCACGTGTACACCAAGCTCATTAACAGCATTGTCTTTCAATAACTTAGTAAATAAAGCAGCATCAAAGTGATAAGCATAATCAAATACACCATCATATTCTCTTTGAGTGATTGCTTTGGGACTTAAGCCCAACTCCGCAACCGTGGCCTGTGTCGACATAAAGTGTTCGAACTTACAACGGTTTGGGTTACTTAACCAAGCCCGTATTAATTGCTCGTGGCCGCTGGGATATGGCTGAAACGGATGATAGTAATAATGACCATTGTTACTTTCAGGGTTATATAACCAATCAGAAAATTTAATACCATGTTTAAAAGACCCCTCCGCATTTTTAAATATCAATTCTTCGTCAATACCAAAATGCTTAAGTGTTTCCTTCATGAAAGGGACAGTACCTTCGCCAACTCCTACTGCTGGTATACTCTCTGACTCAATCAGCTCAATATGAATATCTAGACTTAGCTCTGCATTCAACCTTTTTGCTAAATGATTGGCGGCCAACCAACCAGCTGTCCCACCACCTAAAATAATGACTTTCTGTAGTTTCATACCATAACTCAAAATATTTCTAGCTATCTAGGATTAACTTATACCAATACACTTCATTAAGCTTGCTATTTTGAGGCAAAAAAAGTTTGTCGATAACACCACTACGCGTCCTACTATCGCAAAGATACCTAGCTGTATACAGGTAAGGCGAACATTTTGCTATTTAGTTGTTCTAAGTGAGAAATTTTTAATGCAGTAGGCTTCAAATTGGGCAAGTATTAAGACTAATTGGTATTAAATCTTCCGAAATAATAAGAATCTATTTAAAAATAAAAAGGCTCGGTTACCCGAGCCTTTTTACAATTTCAATTAAATTAGAAGCGATACTGAAGGCCTAAAGAGTATCTCGCTTCACCCTCATAACTATAAGATGGGTAGCCGTAAGATGTTCTTTGTTCAACAGGCAGCTCTCCAATGTCACGACCTACTTGGATACTATCTTCTTCTAGTAAGTTTGTTACGTCAGCAACAACCGTAAAGTTCTCGTTGATTTTATAGCTAAAACTCAAGTCTAGCGTACCAAAGTCTTGGTGTTCACGGTTACCATAGAAACCAACTTCACGGATCATGTAATCAGAGCGCCATGAATATGCAGCACGCGCTGAGAAATCATCATTCTCATAAAACGCAACTGCATTGACCGTGTGCTTTGATGAATCAGAGAAGATATCGTTTTTATCTGAGTAGTTCTTTGCATCTGCTTTTGCATCTGCGTAGGTATAGTTAAATACCCCACCAAACCCATTTTCAAACGTATGCTGCCATTGGAATTCTACGCCGCTAATGTCGCCACCTTGGCCATCCTTAAATGACTGAACAGTCCAGCTATCTTCACCTGAGTCAGGGTCAACGATACCAATTTGTTGTCCAGGAATACTTGCAAAAGTTGTGAACGTATCAACTTGCTTGGTGAAATATGAAACTGCAACCAAACTACTTGCGTTGTAGTACCATTCTACACCTAAGTCAGCTTGATTCGCTTTAAACGGGCTTAGTGCTACAGAGCCTTTTTCTACCGATTGGTTTGTTGGAATATTATCACCATAACCTTTCAACGATGAGCTTGTAAACAAGTCATTATAATTAGGTCTAGCGATTACAGTTGCGGCCGAGAAGCGTACGATAATATCTTCACTTACGTCAACAGCGACGTTAAAGCTTGGTAGTAACTCATTATAACTAGACTCTTCAGTTACAATTTCGTTTGAATAACCATTATTTCTATCAATAATCGGGTCAACAAAACCCGGAGATAATGCATATGCGTCTGAAGAAATATCAGTGCTAATATATCTTAAGCCAATATTACCTCTCACGTTTTCGTGCGAGAAGTTAGCCATAACATATGCGGCTAAGTTATCTTCAACAATTGACGAGTATGCTGCGCGCTCTTCTACCCAATCAGATATCAAGCTCTTAGTATGAGCGATCATCGCGCCAGCATCAGGCTCAGGAATTAGGAATCCAGCTTCGCCAGCATCAATGAACTTACCCGTAACCAGCCCAGAAACAGGATCAGCACTAGATAGAAGCGGTCGGTTACCAGACTTTTCTACTTCATGGTGTACCCATCGCACGCCGGTCTTTAATGATGTGAAGAAATCTCCCTCTAGAGGGAAAGTAAAATCGACTTGTGTATAGTCTTCTTCGTCTATATTCGGCGCATTAAGAATTGAGTTCGCACCTACACCCAATTCACTTACCGCATAATTTGGGTTAGCAATATCATACTTGATTCTATCGCCTGTAGCATCAATCGTTCCTATAGTGCCGCTAACATCCGTTAAGGCAGCATAGTTAGTTTCGAAGTTGGTACCACCAGTAGCTTCAGTTGTACCGATTTGGAATTCAATCTTTACATGCTCACCTTGATAAGTCATATCAAAAGCAAATAATTCGGTTTCCATCGTTGCTTGACGTGGTCTAACATCGTAGTATGGCTGTGCCCCACCGGTCTCATCTACCCAAGCTTGAGTAGACGTACATTTGACTGGAACACCTTGTGCGTTTGTAGAGCAATTTTCGAGGTTTTGAGGAATCCAGATTTGAGTGTTTAGATTATTCGCTTTTAGCTCTAAATTCATGTAATGAAAGCCAAAATCTAAGCTATCGGTTGGAGCATATTGAAGCTGAATATCGGTTGCTGTTCTTTCACGTTCTTGCTTAAAGTTAGTTGGTGCAATACGACCGGCCCAAACTGGTAGTCCTTCATCGCCCAAACGCTCTAACGAATACTCAGATCTTGCAATTGCACCTAACACACCAAATGTTTCAGCTTCATTTTTCCAGCTGTATAACGCTGACGCATTAGGGTCTGTCTCATCTGAGATAGAAGACCTTGTAGCTTTCAACGAACCGAATACCGTATTAGCATCCAAATCTAAAGGACGGCGAGTATTCACAATTACTGTACCACCTACGCCACCTTCAACGATGTCAGCTTGCGAAGACTTGTATACTTCCATTGATGCAATCATTTCAGGTGCAAGCATTGAATAGTTGAATGAGCGATCAATTGCTTGCTCAGTATACCAACCCGTAGAAGCGACATTTTGACCATTCAATGAAGTTTTGGTTAGCTGATTTGATGCACCACGGATAGATACAGCCGAGCCTTCACCAAACTGTCTAGAAACGGTAACACCAGGAATACGGCCTAAAGACTCTGCAAGGTTATTATCAGGGAAGTCACCAATGTCTTCTGCTGATACAGCATCAACAACGGAGTTGGCAAATCTTTTTGTGTTCATTGACGCTTCTAAAGAGCGGCGAATACCGCGAACTTCAATGACTTCTACGTTTTCTTGTACTTGATTTTGACTTTCTTCTGCAGCTACAGCACCTGAAAAGCCCGCACCTAGTGAGATGCTGACGTTAACTGCAAGTAAGCTTTTTTTGAAATTATTAGCTAACACAGGATTCCCCTTGAATCATTTTGTTGGTTTTTTAAATCACTTCTGCCCAGTGATGATGACAACGCTGTCATCTAATAACAAACCATACACCGTAAATTACATATTCGCTACAATTTTTTTGGTCTGCTATTCAAAAAATATTCATATAAGAATTTATCTTGTTGATAAATATAGATTTAAATACGGCCAATATATGGTTTGTTACAAAAACAAGCTGAGAATAACACAAAAAAATTTTTTGCTGTAGGTTTTTAGGATGGAATGACGTCAAAATAGGTACGTCAAAATATGGTGAATACACACAAGGGGATGTGTATTCATTTTCCCATTCAGCTTGGGCAGAAGCTACAGATGAGAATAAATATCAATGACAACGCTGTCATTATAGTGTTATGGGTTACTCCTGTCTAGTAATTTTAAGAGAATTTTTTATGACAAATGCCCATAAACTCTGCGATTGACACGTAAGTCATTGCTCTCTTTTGCACAAATTAGAATACCCCATTATGGGACTTGCTGATAAGCTCAATGCTTAATTTTAAATAAGTAAAAACTATTGCTGTTACTCGTAAGAAGTAAGAAGTAAGAAGTAAGAAGTAAGAAGTAAGAAGTAAGAAGTAAGAAGTAAGAAGTAAGAAGTAAGAAGTATTGTTTTCGTTTATCTGCTAAATATCCAATGATACTAAATTTTTAGATTCAAGCCACAAATCAAACTATAAAATCGGCTCTCGAGCCGACCTTATAGTCTAGCTATGTATTTGTGTATGCTTGAAGTTAAGGGCACCAAAATACAGTCAAATCAATATCAGGATGAGTTAATACAGCACGCAGTGGAACCGAATACTCTGAGCCTGGTTGCTTTGCAGCTTCATACACTGCCTTTTTCTCCTCACCAGAGATCAATAATACAACGGTTTTAGAATGAGCTATTCCTGCTAATGATAGACTCATACGCTCTGTTATCTCACCTGTGACTTCACTTTGATGCGCATTGATTGCACACACCGTATCGGTAGTTGTTAGTGCATGTTCTAACCCATCGGCATTAGGAAATAAGCTCGCAGTATGACCATCAGGTCCCATCCCAAGAATCGTTACATCAAAAGGCCGTTTCAATGCAGCATAGTCAGACTCACACACTTGCACGCCCTCTTCTGCCGATGCAGCTCGATTCTTCATTGTTACAAATCGAGCGCCCGCCGCCTTGTCTTGTAACAATGTCGATTTGATAAATGCTTCGTTAGACTTTTCATGCTCAGCGTCTACCCAACGTTCATCAACCATAGCAACCGTGATTTTGTCCCAGCCTAGCTCGACACCACTCAGGTGACGATACGCTGGTGCAGGTGAAGAGCCACCCGAAACCAATAACACCGCTTTACCATCTGTTGCGATCCCCTCCGAGAGAGCTGTTTGCAGCAATTCAGTAAGCGCTGCTGTCATTTCGTCTTTAGAAGCAAATTCTCTTTCTGTGATACTAGCCATTACGCATGCTCTCCTGCATTAAACCAGACATGTTTATTTTCTTCTAGTAATTCGTCTGCATCCTCAGGTCCCCATGAACCAGCGCGATAAAGAGATGGTGCACCTTTACCTTGCCAACGTTCAACAATCGGATCTATCCATTGCCATGCTTGGCGCACCTCATCACGATGGATAAACAGTGCTGGATTATTCGCTGCTGCGTCTAACATTAGACGCTTGTATGCGTCTGAGTGGTAACCATTGTTATACTTTTCACTTAAGGAAATATTGAGCGTTACAGGCTCAAGTTGCATCTCAAGATTATCAAGACGTTTTGACATCAACGTTAGCTGAATACTTTCTTCTGGCTGCAATCGAATAACCAAACGGTTTGGCTGAATAGGGCCTGCCGCGTCACCATACACATTGTGAGAAACCGGCTTATACTCAACCACGATTTCAGCGCAGCGTTTTTTCATGCGTTTACCGGTTCTTAGATAAAAAGGCACGCCTGACCAACGCCAGTTATCTATATGTGCGCGGATAGCTACAAAGGTCTCAGTTTCACTTGAACCTTCACCTAACTCTTCAAGATAACCAGGAACTAACTTACCTTCCAAATCGCCTGGCACATATTGACCTCGTACCACATTATCATCGACCTGCTCACCTACCAGCGGTCGTAGTGCTTCTAACACTTTCAACTTTTCAGCACGGATACTATTGGCATTGAGTTTATGAGGAGACTCCATCGCAACCAAACATAGTAATTGCAGTAAATGGTTTTGTACCATGTCGCGAAGCGCACCTGCTTTGTCATAAAAGCCAGCTCGACTCTCCAAGCCCACAGTTTCTGAAATACTGATCTGAATATTATCAATCGTTTTAGCATCCCACAGGTTTTCAAATAATGCATTTGAAAACCTCAACGCCATCAAGTTTTGTACTGTCTCTTTACCTAAATAGTGGTCGATACGAAACACTTGCTCTTCGGCAAAAAACTCACCAATTTTAGCGTTAATCTCTTCAGCAGATTTGCCGCAATAGCCAATTGGTTTTTCCACCACAACACGAGAGTGTTCAGTGATTAATCCTTTAACTGACAACAGTTCACAACAACGGCCATATACCGCAGGTGGCAGCGATAAATAGAATACACGAGACTTTTCTTCACCATCTGCCAAGATATTTTTTAGTGTATCCCAATATTCATCTTCTTCTGTCACATTCACAACAACAGGAACTAAAAATTGCGAAAATGCAGACCAATCTTTTTTGTTGTATTCACCTTTGCCGAGATGGGTTTGTAACGCACTATGAGTCGTTTCGATAAATTCTTGTTGTTTATTTTGCTCACGAACGGTCGGTAAAATGCGAGTGCCCTCAGGTAGGTTACCTTCTTGATATGCACGATACAAAGCTGGTAGGAGTTTACGAAGTGCTAAATCACCCCCCCCACCAAAAATTACGATGTCAAAAGGATTAAGCATAATTCACTCTCATAGGTTAGGCGCGTGCTTTTTACACGCATTGTTTATTCGATTTGGCGCTACTCCAAAGCCTACCAAATTACTTAGCTAACGGGTGATGTTTCGATTGCAACGCACTGTAATACCAATGTTACTTAATATCTACTCAATTTGAGGCTGAGGCCCGACGCTTATTGCATTAGAGGTTCCCAGTTTAAAATAACTAAGCTGTATAGCATTCGCCTAGCTCCGCGTCTCAAAATAGATATTTAATGCGCTTTGGTATAAATGAGCCTTAGAAGCCTGTATTTCCTCTCACAAAAATACAGGCTCTAAGCACTCCAGCGCTACCCGTTCAAAGGTATTCTGTTTACTTTAAGTTCCACTTAAAGTGTTAATTTTTTCTTTTTTGCTTATAGTAAGCCATTAATCCAGCTGTAGAGCTATCGTGAGGGTGAGTGATGCCTTCTTGCGTTAACTCGGCTTCTATATTTGAAGCTAACCCTTTACCCAGCTCAACACCCCACTGGTCAAATGAACACACATTCAAAATAATGCCCTGACAGAAAATTTTGTGCTCATATAGTGCTATTAGACGACCGACCGCTTTGGCATCAATTTTATCAAGGATAAACGAAGAGGTTGGACGGTTGCCTTTATGAATTTTGTGCGGGATCAAATCATCAATTTCAGACTCTGATTTACCTTTAGCAGCTAAATCTGTTCGCACTTGCTCTGCATTTACACCTGCCATCATAGCTTCAGTTTGCGCAAAGAAGTTTGACAGCAAAATTTCATGATGTTTTCCGACTTGCTGTTGAGGCTCAATTGATGCGATGAAGTCAGCTGGCACTATCACATTACCTTGATGCAGGCACTGATAAAACGCATGTTGGCCATTAATCCCTGTCATTCCCCATATAATAGGCACTGTGGTGTAATCAACCTGCTCACCTGCAAAAGTAACATGTTTACCATTACTTTCCATCTCACCTTGCTGCAAATATGCTGGCAGCATATGAAGTGCCTGATCGTATGGTAAAATAGCTTGGGCTTGATAGCCTAAGAAGCTGGTATTCCAAACACTTAACAATGCCATCAGCAACGGAATGTTGTCCTGATTACTGGCACTTTTAAAATGCTCATCCACTTCAAATGCACCTTCAAGCACTTCAACAAACACATCAAAACCTAAATATAACGCAATCGGTAAGCCTATTGCACTCCAAAGCGAAAAGCGTCCACCAACCCAATCCCACATGGTAAATACATTTTCATCGCTGATACCAAATGCACGTGTTTTATCGAGATTAGTGCTTACGGCAACAAAATGCTTTGCTATGGCTGATTTATCATTCGCTGACTCTAAAAACCACTCGACAGCGGTCTTTGCATTGGTCATGGTCTCAGAAGTCGTAAAGGTTTTTGAAGACACCACAAATAGCGTTGTTTCAGCATCTAGTCCTTTGAGTACCGACGCTATCTGCACACCATCCACATTAGAGACATAATGCACATTGAGAGTATCGTCAGCATAAGCTGCCAGTGCATCCGTTACCATTTGCGGGCCAAGGTTTGAGCCACCAACCCCTATCGCAACCACATTTTTTACCGCTTTACCGGTGTAACCTACCCATTCACCAGATCGAACTCGTTGACTAAACGCTTTTAGTTTTTCTAATTCCGCATTTACTTGTTCTGTGACGTTTACGCCATCAACATAAACAGGTGTATTGGCTCTATTTCTCAGGGCGGTATGTAATACGGCTCGATTTTCAGTGATGTTGATCTTTTGGCCAGAAAACATTTTTTCTCGCCAACCGGCAACATCACATTCGTCTGCTAGCTGCATCAGTTCAGAAAATGTTTGGTCATCAACACGTTGCTTGGAGAAGTCGAACAATACACCGGCAATTTGACGAGAAAACTTATCAAATCGTTGGGTATCATTGTCAAACATCGTTTTTAAATGCTGCTGTTCAACTCGCAGCACCGACTGACGAAGCTTTTGCCAACTATCCAATTCTACACGACCACTCATTACACACTCCCCTAAGATGCGTGTTACTTCCTTATATTTCAGGAAGTAACAACAAAGAAACACTTTTAATTAAGCACATTATGCCAAAATGACAACGCTGTCAAACTGCTTCTTTTCAATTTTACATTGCGAATAATAACCTAAAATTAAATTTTTGACACCGGTATCATTCATTTATTTCTGCGAAATGTAGTGCTAAATTCTGTATATAATAAATAGCCTAAGAAAAATAGATGATCCTTTTATTAAGACGTAATGGCGAATAAGTAATTACAATGGAATACTGTGCGCTAGCTTAAACTTGCATAAAACGCTACTATTCCTCTGCGCTTAATAATGATCTACACACTCCTGTAAATAGAAGAACAACTACATGAAAGTCACTATTAACGATGTCGCCAAATTAGCTGGCGTATCAATGAAAACAGTATCGCGGGTAATCAATAAAGAACCTTCAGTTAGACAAAAGACTTATGACCAAGTGATGCTGGCTGTAAAAGAGTTAAACTATCAGCCAAACATTGCTGCAAGAAACTTAGCCGGTACTTCTTCATTTGCTATCGGGTTAGTGTACGACAATCCCAACGCATATTATGTAATCGATATGCAGAATGGGGTGTTATCTCGTTGTAAAGACGAAGGCTACGAGCTGGTAATACATCCTTGCAGTTTTAGCTCGGAAGATATGGCTGATGAACTAGTAACAATGATCAAGCGCTCGCGCTTGGCAGGGCTTGTTTTAACGCCTCCTTTATCAGAGCAACAAGCTATCATCGACTTGCTAGATGAACTTGGCATTCATTACGTACGACTGCTTTCTGGTCGAGCAAAAGAAGCACAAAGCAGTGCCAAGAATTGTATTTTTGTGGACGATTATGCGGCCGCTTATGAAATTACAGAGCATTTGATTAGCTTAGGGCACAAAAAAATAGCTTTTGTTTTGGGCGATCAGGAGCACAAATCAACCGCCGAGCGTTTAGCTGGCTACAGAGACGCCCTAGCGGCTCATAAGATACAACCAGATGACTCCCTCCTCTACCATGGTACTTACTCGTTTGAGTCTGGTGTTCAAGGTGCAAAATCTTTACTTGCTGATGGTAATCCAAACAGCATCACTGCAATTTTAGGAGGTAATGATGAGGTTGCTGCTGGCGCACTTTTTGCCGCACGCCTGATGAATATAGAGATCCCGAGTCAACTTTCGATCAGTGGCTTCGAGGACTCTCCATTCTCGCGCCAAACTTGGCCCAAGCTCACTACAGCTCACCAAGCAAATAATGTCATTTCAGAGCACGCTGCACGACTGCTGTTTTCAAAAACAAGAGGCCACCGCAATAGTGACAAAGATATTTGTCACGTGTTTACACCAAATATGGTAGTCAGAGAAAGTACTGGCAGAGTAGTTCAGTAACAGCTTGGCATAGCTAAAATGCGATATGATTTGTTTTGCGCCTACTTTTAGGCGCCAGACAAATCCCATGATAAGGCGCTTTTGACTCATTCAGTGTCAACGTACGCCCAGATGTTGAACGGTATTAAACTTTCGGTTGGTGACGAAGATCCCGCTCCGCCACTTGGCACCATTAATCTTGCTTTGCTATCAGCCCTTGGTTATTGCTTGACCAAGCATTGATGAGTGCTTTTACTAGCGACGCTAAAGGAATGGCGAAAAACACCCCCCAAAAACCCCAAAGGCCACCAAAAAACAGCACAGCAACAATGATGTACACTGGGTTTAAATCTACCGCCTCAGAGAATAACAGTGGTACTAAAACATTGCCATCCAATGCCTGAATAACACCATAAGCTATCACGATAGTCCAAAATTCAGGAGCAAGACCAAATTGGAATAATGCCACTGCAGCAACTGGCAGCGTCACTAACGCGGCCCCGATAAATGGAATTAGAACAGAGAGCCCAACTAACGCCCCCAAGAGCGCTGCATAACGCAAGTCTAAAAACGAAAAGGTGGCATAACTAACTAATCCTACAATGATAATTTCAAACACTTTCCCGCGAATGTAATTCATTATTTGCTGATCCATCTCATGCCAAACTTGTGAGATAAGTTTGCGATCTTTGGGAATAACTTGTGAAATACCAGACGTCAGCTCTTTTTTGTCTTTGAGCATAAAGAAGGCAAGCAAAGGCACAAGCACTAGGTATATCATCCAAGCCACAACATCCTTTAATGAAGTAAGCGAGGCTGAAACAAGGATCTCCCCTAATTCCAGTATTTTATTCTCGACTGATGTCACAATGGCTTGTACTTGAGTCGTAGAAATCAACGCCGGGTAATATTCCGGTAAGTGTAAAAGGAAGTCTTTCCCCTCTTCAATCATTGTTGGACTTTCTTGCAATAAATTACTCAGTTGTTGCCAAAGCACAGGTACGATACCAAATACTAGCCCCAAAGCGATGCTGGCAAATGCTGCCATCACTAAGATAACAGATATCAACCGGCTGCCAGTGATCCGCGCAAGTTTATTAACCGGCCATTCTAATAAGTATGCGATCACAATGGCGACCAATACTGGCATCACATAGCTACCAAAAAAGTACAGTAGCGCCACAGTTGCAACTAAAAGCAGCAACAGTGTCACCGAGTGCGGATCAGAAAACTTTTTGATATACCATGCTTTTACTAACTCAAACATCCGCGATCTCCAAATACATCTCGCCGTTTTCCAATTCAATTATTTGGTACTTCACAGCAACTCCGTCTAAATAATGGGTAATATCTGTTAAATCTTGTGCTTGGTTTAACAATAATTTAAGTCTGCCCAGTGTATAATTGTGGTGCTTCAGGTGCCACTTAAATTGTACAAACAGGGCTGGACAAGTTAACCCTCTAAGATCATGAACAGATTTTGGCTCTGGACCGCTACACAATTCAGTCAATACGGTAGCCCTCAAGGCGTTGATGGTTTATTCTTAGTAACATATTCTACTTTTTGGGAATCTTAATGCCAGGCGTTAATAATAAGGCCCAATTGCCAGCCAATCCAACATTAAAAGAAATAAATTGGTACAAAAAACAAATAAATTGGGGTGAGCTTCCACCATTTTATCATCTTGTAGCCTCTGCGGTCAGCGAATGTGAGGGACTGCTCCATCATGGCTTTGATAATGCAGTGAAGCGATTATTAGACAAACGAAATTGGAATCTTGAGCTACTAGGTGGATACGAAGATGATAGTGGGATTATTCAATGTGAAAACAAACCAAAAATAGCTTTACATCAAGTGTTTACTGACCGTGGTTTTGAACTTTGGGCATATCCAATTGCAAAAGGTACTAAAATTGACGCTTATGTGAAAGATAATCGATTTTTAGAGTTCCGTGTATGGGATCCTCATACCATGAAAAACTTGCTTCGTATCAATCAATTACATAAGTTCATCGCATTTTATTTTGAACGCGGTGACATTGCCGACAAAGCCCTTATCCTGCATGCTCACAAAGTATTGCATATGACCATTAGCTTTTTGCAAAAAGAATTGAACATCACAGGAGTTGACGGGGTCTCAATAAAAGACTTTTACCAACTTTGCGAAAAAGATGCTCGAGCATGCCATGACGAAGTTGACCTCGCTAGAATAATGCTCGGAGAGGACCTTAAAAGGGATTAGAATGCAGTTTAGACCCCTGTTAAACTCAATATTATTAGCATGTGCACTCGTAACGACACATTCAAGTATTGCACAAACCGAATTAAAATTACCCGATCTTGGCACTTCCGCGTTGCAAGTGTTGCCGATTGAAAAAGAACAAGCAATAGGCGAAGTGATGATGATGCAGCTTCGCTCTCGCTCTCCTGTGGTTGGCGATCCGGTGCTGGAAGAGTATTTGGCCAGCTTGGGCAACCGCCTTGTTGCCAATGCTAACGATGTCCGCTTCCCGTTTACCTTTTTTTGGATAAACAACAAAGACATCAACGCATTTGCATTTTATGGTGGTCACGTAGGAGTACACACAGGGCTAATTGCACAGTCTGATAACGAGAGTCAACTGGCCTCCGTCATTGGGCACGAAATTGCACACGTCACTCAACGCCACTTAGCTCGACGAGTACAAAATGCTCAAGACAATAGCGCATTAACAATCGCCGGACTCATTACCGGTATCTTGGCAACCGTAGTAGCTCCCGATGCGGGGATTGCAATTTTATCGGCAAGTCAGACACAGTCGTCGTTAAACCAGCTAACTCATAGCCGCAAAGCTGAGCAAGAAGCTGATCGCTTTGGTATGAACACACTCTACAAAGCGGGTTTTGACCCTAACGCAGCCAGCGAGTTTTTAACCAAACTATCTGACCAAATACGCTTTAAAAATAAGCCTCCAGCTTTTTTACTCACCCACCCACTGCCTGACAGCCGAGTGTCGGATGTGCGCTTAAGGGCTCAGCAGTTTGAAAAGAAACATTATTCTTCAAGTCTTTCCTATGCCCTTGCAAAGAGTCGAGTACTGGCTCGCTATTATTATGATGACGACACAGCCGTTGCATTTTTTCAAAATCAACTTCAGCAGTCCCAAAAGTTAGATAAACGTGCTATCAAATATGGTCTTGCCATCGCGCTGTTAGACACAAAGCAATATCAAGAGTCAGGTAAGCTGCTAGATGAGTTGTTGGCAAAAGAGCCGAACAACCTGTTTTATTTAGATGTGTATACCGATTACCTTATCGCTACCGATGCCCCGCAAAAAGCAGTTGAAATGCTCAGTGCTCAACATCAACTACGACCTAACAATCAGGTGATCACGCTAAACTATGCAAACGCAGCAATTAAAGTAAAACAGTATGAACTGGCAGAGCAGCTGCTTAAAATTTTCCTGTTAGAGAAACCGGAGCATATTTTAGCAAGGGATCTTCTCACACAAGCCTACGAGTTTTTGGATAACAAAGCGGCATATCATGAGTCAAAAGCCAGTGTATACTCACAGTATGGCGCATTTAGTAAGGCAGCAGATGAAGTACAACGTGCGCTTAACCACGTTCAAGATAATGAGGACATTAAACGGACGCGACTCAAGGCATTACTGAGCCAATATAGAAATATGCAAAAAGAAATTGCCAAGTTGTAATCTTGTCAGCCTTTCATACCATCTCGGCTTTAAAACTGTAGAATTAAAGCCGATTTCCTTTTACTTAGCTTTTCGTCAACTAGACATTACGTTATGATCAGGCAGAGTCCAACATTACTAAAATAGAGCTTAAATAATGTCTATCGAAATATATCATAATCCACGTTGTTCAAAATCACGTGAAACTCTGGCGCTACTAGAGTCTAATGGCATTAGCCCCACAGTAATTGAATACTTAAAAACGCCTATAGATGAAGAAACACTCTCGGCGCTACTTACAAAGCTTGGTTTTAGCTCTGCTCATCAATTGGTGCGTAGCAAAGAGACGTTATTCAAAGAGCTAGGGTTGTCTAAAGAAACAGGTGAGGCACAACTTCGTAAAGCGATGCTTGAAAACCCAAAACTTATTGAGCGCCCAATTGTTGTTAATGACAATAAAGCGGCGATTGGTAGACCACCCGAGTCGGTACTTGAAATTCTCTAATGGCTACCATTCTCGTTTTATATCACTCCAGCCATGGCTCTGTGGCAAACATGGCTCATGAGTTTGTAGACACTATTGTCGCCCAAGGTGGCAACGCTGTGGTGCGGGTATTTGAAAAACGTCAAGAGCATGATGTCGTAGTTTCCAAGCAAGATTTAGTCAGCTGTGATGCGTTAGCCTTTGGTACCCCCACTCGATTTGGAATGATGGCATCTCAAGCAAAAGCATTTTGGGAAACGACCAGTGATTTGTGGCTGAAAGGCGCGTTAATCGATAAACCCGCATGCGTCTTTTCGTCATCAAGCAGCATGCACGGCGGCAACGAAGCTACTTTACTCAACCTATCACTTCCTTTACTGCATCATGGCATGATGTTACTTGGAGTACCCTATGATGTACCCGAGTTATTAGCAACAGAAAGTGGCGGTACTCCCTATGGTGCAACACATATTTCTGGGAGCCAGAATAGTACCGTGCTTACTCAAACAGAAATTAAAATTTGTCGCGCAGCTGCCTGTCGGTTACTGCGTGTAGCGGAAAAGTTGAAATGAACACTATTGCAAAAAAGCCTATCACAAAACGCTTTCAGCTCTTGGCGCTAATAGGTTACTTTGGGCTATTAATTTTGATGCCATTGTGGCTTTTTGTACTCGCACCAAGAGAAGGTTATAGCATAGCTTTTGTCTTCGCGGTTTACGTTTTACCGCTGTTACTTCCGCTCAAGGGGATACTCCAAGACAAACCATACACATACGCATGGGCTAATTTTATCGTTATGTTTTACTTCATCCACGGATTCACACTCTTGTGGATCTCTCCCGATGAGTTGCTTTTAGTATTACTAGAAATAGCGCTAGCAACATCGATGTTTATCGGTTGTACTTACTATGCAAGGCACAGAGGTCAAGAGTTAGGCTTAAAAATCAGGAAGTTAAAAGAAGATTTAGCGGATGAGAAAGCAGCGCACGAACATAGCCAAGATCAGTGATATATTTTTTGAGGCTGAACTCATCACTTAAGCCCAGCCCCATGACTGACTTAATACTTGCTCAATGCTGACAAGTATTAAGTCGGTATAAGAAGGTAAAATTGTGACTATGCCATTATCGCAAAGAGAGCACTGCGATTAATACCAAAACAGAGAATAAAACTTGTATTCCAATACTCACCCAAGCCAGTGCGTTTACGCCAAGTAACGACCAAGGCGTCGAGTTATTTGGATATAAAGGATTGCTGCGCTTTCGTCTTGCTATTGCAAATATCCCAATCGATGCTGCCGTAGTTACCAAAGTCGCAATGGTTTTTTCATCGACCTCATCGGTAAAAAAGAGAAATAATTGCAACGGTAACAAAATTGCAGCAAAGGCATAGAGCATGTGAACCGTTTTGATTTTTTGATACTTTGCATCATTGGATAGTTCGATGATCCCACGTTGCTCAAACGTTTGCTTTGACGTTAGCGCCTGTTGTTTCATTGCAACTCGATATGGGGTATCACCGTAAATATCGGCTAATGTAGGATCGTCTCCATGATCAAAAATCATCTCTATCATAGCCGTTGAGTTAGATGCTGCGGCATAGTGCATAAAGTTTCGTCCACACTCATCAAGTTCATTGACATTATGGTATGTCAGCATCGGCTCAACAGCACTTACAAAACCATTTTCAATAGCCAGCATAATTGCTGAGCGCCCTTTGCTATCTTTTGCTACCCCTTTTGCTCCTTGATTAACCAGCGTGAGAATAGCGGATTGTTTAACTTGCTGCTGTGTGAGCTGAAATAACAGTGCTTGCTCCAATTGCTTTGCCACTTCATCTTGGTCGCACATAGCGCATAGTAACTCGAATGTTTGACGGCCATCTAATAAACCATCTGTCGCAAGCTTCGCTGTCTCATCACGGTCACATACACAGGTTTCTAAATTATCAAGCAAAGTAGCATGAATTGCTTCTTCACTGTTACACCAAAGAGATACAACTTCTTCTGGTACAAACTGAATACCCACTTCTATCAACCATATCAGTGTTTTTTCAAATTGCTTTTCGCACAGCAATTCAATAAAAGACAAGCTCTGGTTTTGGAGCTGCATTTGGATATTTGAATACTGTCCTAAGCGCTGGATAAGTGTCTTGATTAATTCATCTTGTTCAACACCGTTTTCTTCGATATGTCGCGTTACACTATTAACATATTGGCGTTGCTTGTCGTCATAATCGTCAATATGTTGAAAGTAGCAAGCTTCAAAAGGTTCCAACGGCCTGAGCCAGGCAAGATAAAACAGCGGAGGAAGTATCGTAGTGGTTACCCCTTGCTCGTCTTTTATTTGTTGGCAATTCGGCCATGCCTCTATGGCATCTAGAATGTAAGCACCGTTTTGTTCGATTAACCCTTTCAGTAACATAGGGTATTGGGCAGGCCAAATTAACACTTGTTCCATGAATGCGCTATTATCCTCAGAATGTAAATATATGCAGCATAATTATCGCGAAATGACTAGGTGGTGAATAATATCAACAGTCGAGGTAAAATGCCCACCTATTTCAAAACAAATTTGAAAATTTACTATTTTTAAGGAGTTACCATGGGTGAACAGCTCGAGACTTGGCAAGTTGTGTTAATTATCGTCGGTGTGCTGGGCGTCATTTGGAGCAATATCGCTTTACTCAAATACTCGGCAAAGTTTGAAATGAAAAAAAAGATCGATGATCAGCTAAAACCATTTGAGCCAACGTCGCCTGAAAAGGACAGTCAATCTTCACATAACAAGGACACAAGAAAGCCGTAAAGCGAGTATCCAGATCATAACGATACCAATACTCGCCCAGCAACCGCTCAGTAAGAACGTGTTTGCTTTCTATTTAGTTTGATAAACACCTGGTTGTAAAAGTGATTGTTACTTTAATTCAAGGTCAAGCCACACCAAGCGATGATCTGAGCTAGCATGGCGGCTTTCAACTAATCGATATAGTGGATCCGTGCTACTAGGCCAAAACACGCCGCTGTCTAAAACACGAACGCCATATTTTGAAGGTAAAACATAGTCGACCCGAGCTCCCCAATGAGCAGTGTAACTGCGACTATATTGCGCTTCACTATGCTGCTTGCCCCCTTTACTCACCGGCTCAAAAGCAGAGAACACATAGTGACTTTCTAATAGCTGTTCGATTACACCAGGACGATGTTTATCGCCTTGATCTGCAGCATTTAAATCGCCCGCAATCACAAATCGTGTTTTCGCTTTTAGGCCACCATTTACACCACTATCATCATAAATATATTCACTCCGTTTTGGGTCTATATAGTCCGCCATCAGTCTAATTTCATCGTGATTTCTGTTGCCATTACGGTCTTCTTCACCATCAAATACTGGAGGGGTTGGGTGCATAGCAAGGAAATGAAATACCTTTCCATTTACGTCAATTGGCAGATCCCAATGTGACTTCGAGCTTAATCTTAAGACTTGCCACTCGTCAGCATGATAAAAAGGTGAGTTGCTTTTTGGATCTATGGCTTTTTTATAATTGGGCATATCCTTCCAAAGGAAATTTTGCAGTGTCCGCACTTGGCTATTTTTTATAGGATACTTAGACAACACAACCATACCGTATTGCCCTTCATAAAGGCCAAAGCCCTGCGCATCTCCAGCATAACGCGACTTTTTACCATCGTTGTCTAAATCAAATCGTGTTGGTAAGCCTGTGTTAACCGGTGCGATATAAAAGTATGGATATGATATCGGCTGCTGACCATGCTGACTTTTGTCCAAGTAGTTGTTCATAAATGCCAGCACGCCCTTCTCTGGTTCAGCAATGTAGTCAAACTCATTAAGCAGAATGATATCTGGACGAACACGTTGAATGATCTCTGCGATGTTTTTTATTTGCTGATGTTGACCGTCTTGAAGTAACTTGCTTAGTTTCTCTGGATCAAGGGGTTCACCTTGCTGTTGATAGTTCGTCGCTTCCATGCTGACATTGAAAGTTGCCACCCGAAGCGTTTGAGCACTCGCAAACGACGCCATAAATAAAAAAGCTATACTGATAAATTTCATCTATTCACCTAAATAGTAGTGATAATCCCGCATCGCTTATTTTATTCATAATCTATTGAAAAACGGAAGTTATCTCGACAAAGTAGCAAGATTTATTGTTGGCAAGTTAGCAAAGAGCAGTTAAAGTTAAAAGATTACCTTAATTACACCAACGATGTGAAATTTGTGAGTATTTTAAAAAGGCTACATCTGATCACAACAAGCCAAGAAACCACATTCGATGAAAAAGTTACCGCACTGCTCAGTCTAGGGCTTGATGTATTCCAGCTCGACATTGCTATCGTAAGTGAAATAAACGCCAATATTTACACAGTAAAACATGTTATTACGCCGGATAATAGTCTGTCTGTTGGTACCACATTTGATTTTTCAGATACCTATTGTTGGCACACTTTCAAAGCAGATAGTGCGCTGGCTTTCTCTCATGCAGGAAACAGCCAGATCGCAACACACCCCTGCTATATACACTTTGGCCTAGAAAGTTACATTGGCGCTCCCATCATTGTTGATGGAAATCGATATGGTACAGTGAACTTTTCTTCCCCTGATGCTAAACCAGATAGTTTCACTCAGGAGCATTTAGATTACGTCAGCTTGTTAGGACAGTGGATTGGCGTTGAGATTTCACGTCAAAAAACATTAAGACAACTACAGCATCGCTCTGAAGCACTTGCAGCAATGAGTCGATTAGCAGATATTGGCTCTTGGGAAGTAGATTTTAAAAAAAATAAAGTCTACTGGAGTCAACAAACCCGAGCCATTCACGGCGTATCAGAAGAGTTTGTACCGACGCTGGATAATGCCATTGCTTTTTATAAACCGGGCTCCCATCAAAACGATATAAAGCAAGCGATTAATGACGCAATTTCCTCTCGAACAAAGTGGGATATTGAGTCAATTATCATAGACGCACACGGTAATGAAAAGTGGGTTGCCTCTCATGGGCAGGGGGAATATGAAAATGGTGAATGCGTTAGAGTTTTTGGTGCAATTCAAGACATTGATGAGCAAGTTAAACTACGTTTAGCCTTGGATCAACAAAGAAAAGAAGCTGAGCAGCTACTTAAAACTCGTAGTGACTTTATTGCTAAGATAAGCCATGAATTGCGTACTCCGTTGAATGGACTTGTAGGCATGCTTCAAGCATGCCACAAGGAAAATGATATTGATGCGATACAAAGTAACTTAACAATTGCCCGAAATAGCGCGGATATGTTGATCACCCTGATCAATGATGTATTGGACTTTAGTAAGCTTAATAGCAATAACTTAACGCTGGACAATATGCCGTTTGACTTAACGCAACTGGTTACCCAAGTTGTTGGCTTATATCATCCAGCTAGCCAAGAAAAAGGGCTGGCCATCAATGTACACATGAACAAGCTAGCTAACCTTTGGCTGTACTCTGATCCTACCAGAATAAAACAAATTCTCGCGAATTTGGTCAGTAACGCAATAAAATTCACCCAAGTCGGATGTGTTGATATCTATGCCGACGTCTTAACAGAAAACGAACAACCCGTGCTTCAATTACGTGTCTGCGATACTGGTATTGGGATTTCCGATGAGAACCAAAGTTTGCTTTTCCAGCCTTTTAGCCAAGGTGACCCCAGTATTAGTCGCCGCTTTGGTGGTACAGGGCTTGGTTTATCCATTGTGTTTGAGCTTTGCAATCTATTTGACGGCGATATACAAGTCTCAAGTGAAGTCGACAAAGGCAGTACGTTCACCGTTACTTTTCCCGTCGATTTTGCAAAGCAGCGCGAGAACGATGATACCGAGCCTTGTCCTGTATCGACAGCTAATATTTCCTTAGCCGGATGTAAGATCTTACTGGTTGATGACAATCAGATTAATGTATTAGTGATGGAAAAGTTATTGCAACAATTTGGTGCGGCTCAAATTGACATGGCATATGATGGTGTGAAAGCTGTAGAGGCGTGCCGTAAAAATCACTTTGATATTGTTTTTATGGATTGCATTATGCCCAATATGGATGGCTTTGACGCAACTAGAGCCATACGTAAACTCAATAGTAACACACAATCAATACCGCACATTATCGCTTTGACAGCCAATACATCAGAGTCGGATAAGCGAGCATGTCTAGATGCGGGCATGGACAGTTTTTTATCCAAACCAATCCAAATTGACGCGCTAAAAACGGCATTAACAGCAGTTAAAGCTGTGAGCACAGAAGAAACACGGTGATTGATTTCATCGTGTTTCTCGAAACACATCTAAACAGTTAATTGTTCACTTTTTGCGTGAGTTGCAGAGGCTTTTTTCACGCCATTGTTATTTTTCGATACTTGGCCTGAGCGGTTGAAGATGCCAAGTCGAATACGAATAAAGTGCAAAATCTCTCTTGCAACATCTATGTCAACAGCCTGCTCAAGCCCTTCAAAACCTGGACTTGAGTTTGCCTCGCATATTTTGAAGTGCTCTTCATCAAACAATAAGTCAATACCCGCTACGTCTAAGTTTAGGATATTAGCCGTCTGCGTCGCTAGCCACTCTATTTCTGGAGTAATAGGATGAGGGCTTCCAGTGGCGCCGAGGCTCACATTGGCTTTGAAATTTTTACCACCTGAATTTCTCTCCATATATGCCACAGCGCGGCCACCAATAGTTAATACTCGTAAGTCTCTACCATGGCTCGATTTGATGAAGCGTTGTAAAATGATATTCGCCTTAGGGTTAGTCGCCTCAATCTGCTGCATCAAATCGTCAAATTCACCTCTTGATTTGGACAAAAACACCCCACTGCCCTGAGAGCCAGATAATGTTTTGATCACCACCGGGAAACCGATTTGCTTCTCGACTAGCTCTATATTAACTGGAAACTTAACCAACATGGTTTTTGGCGTAGGTAGATTCTGTTCAGCTAATATCTGTTGGGCATATAATTTATCTTTAACGGTTTCAATTGATTGTGACGAATTAAAGCAGTGCACACCCAAACGCTCAAGGTGACGAATAATAGCAAGGGTAAAGTATGTGGTGCCAGCACCCATTCTGGGTAGCACAAAGTCAGGCAATGCAACAGGTTGCCCATCGATAAGAATGCTTTCTTCGTCTTCCCTAGTAACCAGAAGATCAAACCGATCCGGTGAATACACTTGAAGATCGATACCTTCTTCTTTTGCTACCGCCATCAACCTATCTCGTAGATTTCAGGTTTCACTAAATTGGCAGAGTCTTTATAGATGATCCAACCGCGCATACAAATTACCCCTTGAAAAACAGATAACCAGAGCGACATCTACAATATAATGTAAAAACACTGCTTGACAGTAAGTGCTATCGCCCTATAAACAAAAGCGCGATTATGTGGATTCACCTAAAAACAGTACAGCAAAAAAAATTTATCGACACAATCTAAAAAACTACTCTCGATTTTCGAAGTAAGACTGTGTCCCATGTGCCTGTAATGCGCTTTGTATTCGCTGTAATGCAAGCTTATACACAGCGTCTCTAATGTCGAGCCCTTCCTCTCGGTTTAGCTCCCATGCTTTATCAAAAGCATCCTGCATGTAATTGGCCAGTTTATCGTTCACAACTTGTTCATCCCATGCTTCTCCTTGGCGATTTTGGCACCACTCAAAGTAGCTCACAATTACCCCTCCAGCATTCGCCAAAATGTCAGGGATCACCATAATGCCGCGATCATTTAAAATGGGATCAGCATCTGCTTCTACCGGACCATTTGCAATTTCAACAATATAATTTGCAGCAATGGAGTCAGCATTTTCTTTTGTTATAGCGCCTGCTAATGCTGCTGGAACAAGAATGTCAACATTCAAGCTCAGCAATTCATCGTTACTAATGACATCATGTTCAACACTTTCACACACAGAGTCTTTACAATAAACCGCTTTGAGCGATTTACTGCGCTGCTTTTCTTGATAAACACTTTCGATATCCAAGCCTTCCTTACAGTAAATTCCTCCCTTAGAGTCACTCACTGCAACCACTTTGTATCCAGATTGCTGTAACAGTCGCGCACAATGATAGCCACCATTACCAAACCCCTGAATTGCCACTGTTTTGTCCGAGTTATCCCAGTTATTTTTATTACTTAACTGTTCAATGATTAAAAATGCGCCACGACCTGTTGCTGATTCTCGTCCCGCGCTTCCACCAAAAATAAGGGGCTTTCCGGTGATCACCGCTGGACTTTTCTGCCTTGCAATTTTCTCATATTCATCCATCATCCAGCCCATAATTCTTGCATTGGTATAAACATCAGGTGCTGGAATATCTTGCTCCGGGCCAATGAAATCGGCATTAGCCCTAATATAGGCACGTGCTAGGCGCTCTAACTCCATTGGACTCAAGGTTTTAGGATCAACGGTTACAGCACCTTTTGCACCTCCAAACGGAACACCGACCGCCGCGCACTTGAGTGTCATCCACAGTGCTAATGCTTGGACTTCGCTGACGTTGGTGTCTTGATGAAAGCGGATCCCACCTTTGGTTGGCCCAAGGAGGTCATTATATTGACATCGATGTGCCTCAAAGTAGTCCAACTTACCGTTATCTCTGCGGATAGAGATATTACTAGACAAGGTTCTTTGGGGTTGAGCAAGCGCTTGATACGTTGACTGCTCTATCCCTGTTTTCTCTACGATTGTGTTTACTCTTTTTAACGCGTCTTTTAATAGATCTGTGCTCATCCTCACCTCAACATTGTTAGTGTGATAATAATGGTATGCGTGTAATGTCATAAAAGATCAAGAGTGGATAAACCTTAATCACGCAATTTCTTGTAGAAAATAAGACGGTGACTCATCAGGCTCCAAAAGAAAACACTGCTTTCTTGCTCGAGTTAACGCGACATAAAATAACCGCCTCTCTTCTGCATCTGCATAATTTCCTTTTGCTGGAAGTAACGCCTCTATTATCTCTGGTACTTTTATTTTTGATGGGAATAGGCGTGCTTTAAGGCCAAACACTATCGTGAAGTCGGCTTCTGTCCCTTTAGCGCCATGAAATGTATTGGTACTGATCGCCAGCTGCGGAAATAGTCGACGCCAGTTATCCACCTGCGCTTTATCAGGTAAACCCTTATGGTTTCGAGCAAGTAACAAAACTGATACCGCACCTTCGTTACGTTGCTCAATCAAATTAAGGAGTTGTTGAGCATCCATTATTTCGTCACCACTGGGGACTTTTATAACTCCTTGCCCTTTGATACCTAGTTGGTTTGAACTGAGATCTTTGGCTATTTGCTCAGGATTTCGACATATAAACTCGCAAGCTGTATCCAGAATACTTTGTGGATAGCGAAAAGTTTTATCTAAATAGGTAGTTGTAGACTTTCCAAAATGTTTGGCAAATTCTGTAGTCAGCCGTATATCACCACCACTAAAGCGGTATATTGCTTGCCAATCATCACCTACCGCAAATAATTGGCTGCCAGTTTTTTTATCCAATAACGCTTGAACTAGCTTTGCTCTGACACGAGAAATATCTTGAAACTCATCAACCAAAATATAACGCCAAGGCACTCTAAATTTGTCATTTTCAACATAATGGATAGCACGTTCTAGCATATCATCAAAATCGATACAGGCCTCATTGGTTAGATACAACTGATATTCAGCAAGTACTGCCAGCGGGACCGTCATTTGATGATTAAATCGCATAATTAATGACTCTACTTCTCCCATTATTTGCGCCTGCTTTATCAACGGCAACATTTGGCTGAGTAGTTCAATGACATGTTGGGCTTGCTTTATACCTTGACCATCCAAAAATTGATGAAAGGCTTGTTCAAAGTGTGTTTCTTGTCGCAAAGACTGGATAGCATCAGAGATAAATAGCTTAAACTGCGCCTTATCTGTTGCTAGCGTTGATAACACGGGTTTTGTTCCTGTTACAGCTTCTATGATCTGCATACTCAATGAGTGAAACGTTGAACAATTCAGAGTATTCGCTATGTCATTACAACGTTCTCGCATTTCAGTTGCAGCATCATTGCCATAAGCAAGTAGTAACACTTGATCTGCATTAGCTAGCTTTCGATGCAGTAAATATCCCAATTTTGCCTTGATAACACTGGTTTTTCCAGTGCCTGCAGCAGCCAATAATAGTTGCCTGTCATCTTGAATAATGCAGGCTTTACGCTGTGCGAGAGTCAAAGGGTTGGATTCAACTTGGTCAAAATAGAGCACATCTTGCCCCAAGTAGTACGCGACAAATGCAAACTGAAACTCAGCAATATCATTCTCAGTCCACGATGCAATTTCACGTATCGTCGCCACCATGGGTTCAAGCGCTTTGGGTAATATTCCCTTATCAACCTCTTTCCAACTGCACCATAATGAGCCAGCCACATCAAACACTACTTTTTGTATGCTTTGGCTAAGATAGCGACTACTGAGTAGCGTTTCTATTTTTTTCACTTTGGCATGTAAGTGGTGACCATGATGCCTAATCCAGTGTTGCTGTAATGTCTGTATCAACTCATTCGCACCATGATGTTTTATCAATATCAAATACGTCGCTGTTTCAGTCTGTATTTTGAGTTCTTGATATAACCAACGGCGACTAAGAGTTGGAGGCTGACACATATCACGAAATAACACCGATGTATGTGCAGATTTTGCGCTGAGGAACACCCCCTCTTTTGAATATTTAGCGCCACGGATCCCGTGGAACAACCGGCTAAAAATATGTAGTGCAATCAATTGATAAATCAGACAAGTTAGCTCCCTTACCCACATGCTAGCACGAAACTCAAATTCTCTTTCAATGAAATTTCATCACTTTCGTTACTGTTGCCACATATATAGCGTGAAAAATATTAATCTGCTGTTTTATATACTTTTATTTTAACTCCCACGGTTCGTTTTAGATTGATTAACGAACGCTCAATAAGTCCGCGATGCGTAATTTATAGCCCTTAGCTAAGCTATGAATAAAAAAATACGAAATAGTACCCACTCAAACGCGCTGACGAGAGAAAGAGAAGCTTTTACCGAGCTTTAAACGTGTAAGGGAATGAAATTACAGCAAATTCAAATTTAAGGTCAAGATTAGTAGCACCTAATCACCCCGTCGAGCTGTAGCTCTCTACTTTTACATGCCTTTAATTATTTTTAATATTTTCAATACGCTAGGCATATTTTCATCATAAAAAATCACTACTTTGTCATCTTATTTCGCTGCTTAATCACTTCTTTTTACAAAGGCTGCAGCATGATGAATAGATATTGTGATCAGAGAAAATAACAATGATAAATCTAGTTAATGCTAAACAATGTGTTGCCATAATCACCCTGCTATCAGTCTTTAGCTCGTTTAACGTCCAAGCGAATTGGCAGCAATTTACTCAACCCCCAACCTTTATCCCAAAGGTTACAAAAAAACCCACCATTGACGGTAAGCTTTCAGAACATGAATGGCAGGAGGCACAACACATCAATGACTTCGTTGTGTTTAGACCCAATGTCGGCAATACCCCAGATCATAATATTGAGGCTTATATCAGCTACGATAGTGATTACTTCTACGTTGCGGCGACGATTTATCAGCCTAAAGCCTCGTTAACCGACCGAGTGTTGACGCAAGGCGAATACATGTGGGATGAGGATTATTTTGGACTTATTCTAGACACTAATTTTGACAGAGCAGACGCTTATCTATTCCATGTCACTCCTTCAGGTGTTAAAGAAGATGGTTTAGTTGACGGTACCAATTATATTGCCCAATGGAAAACTCTTTGGTTTGCTAAAACACACATCGAAGAAGATAAATGGTCTGTAGAAATTGCTATTCCAATGCAATCAATTTCGTTTGAGCAAGGTGCTAAACAATGGGGCTTGCAGCTCAGGCACCGCGTAGCCAACCCTAATACACAAATTTATTGGAACCTTAATAACCCGAGTAACTTCGCTTGGCATACTAACCAGCTCGCCCCCATTGAAGGGCTTGAAGGCTTAAAGCAAGGCTTGGGAGTAGAGGTAAAACCGAGCTTGGCACTAAAAGGCAATGACGATGACAGTAAACTCACACCAGCGTTGGACATACTCTACAAAGTGACACCAAATCTCTCTGCGATGCTGACACTCAATACTGACTTCTCAGGCACAGAGGTAGATCAAGTACCGCTCAATATGACTCAATACTCTCAGTACTTCACTGAAAAACGCGATTTCTTTCTACAGGACAGTCAAATTTTTCGATTTGGTGGTATGGGAGATAGCCACGCCAATGGTATGCCTTTTTACTCACGACGTATCGGACAGGGCCGACAATCAGGTATTCTAGATATCAATTGGGGCACCAAATTAACAGGGCAGATTGGTAATACTCGCTTAGGTATTTTAAGCGTAAATCAAGAACAAGATGGTAATCAATCCGAAGAAACACAGCTTAGTGTCGCCCGTGTGACACAGCAAATTGCACAGCAGCATCAAATTGGTGCTATTGTAACCAATGGTAGCCCTGATGGCCAAGCCCAAAGAAGATTAGTAGGCGCAGACTATCGCGTCCAAGGCAATATGCTTGATCAATACCCCTTCGTCACTCACGCTTACTATCAAGAAACGGAAGCCGTTTCAACAGAGGAGATAACCAATGAGGATAACAAGTCTTACGGGGGATCAATAGAGCTGCCAAATGACACATTTTATCTTCGTAGTCGGTATCAATATATAGGTAAAGATTTTAACCCTGCTTTAGGCTTTGTAAATAGGAAGGATCTTCAATTTTACGAGGCGATAAACCACTATCGAATAAGGCCACAGTCGGGGTGGTTAGCAGATAACATTAACTACTACCAATTTACTGGATTTTATTATCTTTGGGAAGACACCCAAGGCAACCGACAAGGGCAAAGCCTTTTTTTACGACCACTGCAAATTGATTTAAAAAATAATGATCACTTCTTTTTCAGTCATAACCGCTATCAAAGGATCTTAACAAAACCATTCAGGTTTACGGATAAGCTCACTTTTATGCCGCAAGAATATGATTATATTCAAAATGAACTGTACATCAGAAGTGCCAATAACAGGCCCCTTTATGTAACTTCACGATTTTTAACAGGGAGTTTTTATGATGCCGAGTTTGAACGCATTAGCCTAGATTTGAATTATCGTCCAAATAAGCATCTATTTTTAAATGTAAGTCGCAATATGTATTATTATCAAAAAGATGGCATCAATGACCAACTTTTTAATACCAGACTTAGTGTTAATCTAGCCTTTAACAGAGAATGGTCTTGGAATACATTATTACAGCACAATGATCAGACCAATAACTTCTCTATTTTCAGTCGCATACGCTTCGAGCCATCACCAGACGAAGTTTATATAGCCAGTATCAACCGAGGTTATAACATAGAAGATGGCTGGCATGAACGTACTGAAAATACGGATGAAACCGCAATCAAATTAGCATATACCTATAGATGGTAAGAGCAGACTCGCTAACGCGCTTGAGTGGTATATAAGTCGCTACTAAACACCCGAGTGCTCGCATAAATTAACTGACCGTCCTTTACATCGAAACCATAATACCCATCAAATGGGTTTTGACTTAAAAATTGTAGGTGACGGTCATTGAGTTTATAAATTGTTAATTCTGCCTCTATGTGGTCGCTTGCATATAACACGCTATCTTCGACTATACCTTGATGAAAATGCTCAACTTCTCCAAGCTGAACCCCTTTTTGCATTTGCCCATTGAGTAAATCAGCCAATGTAAAGCGGTATACGTTTTTGTCTTGATTATAGACATATATAACTTCTCTATTTGCTCTATCTGGCATAATACGCATCCACGATGGTGGCAACTCTGCCACCAGCTGTAACTGCCGATTATATACTCGCACACTGCGGGACGTTTTCTGTTTTACCGTAACAGCAAATAAAGTGTTATTAATCCAAGACTGAGCAAAACCATAACCATCTAAAGAGGTCTGATGGAGCACATTTTTTCGTTCGCTATCCACTATCCATAGCTGATGATTATTATGATTCACCAGCAATAACTTATCATCTGGAGATACTGCCAACTCTCGCAGCCGCATATGCTCATCCATCATAATCACTTGCGCCGCACGTTGTGCTGGTGCTTGGAAATAAATATGGTTGCCACCGGCACGGTTCGAAGTAAAGTAGATCCCTATTTGCTTATTAGCGAACGCAGGAAGTCTCTCGTTGCCGTTACTATTGTCTAATTCAAAACCGGTAAGTCGCCAATTAAGGTCTATGTTTTTGTCGTATGTTGAGTACACATAATCTTTATTATTTGGATGGCGTGCTAGCTCACAGCAAATTCGATCCGTTAAACTCGCGAGCGTACGTTCAGAACCTTTTTGTACATTAATAGATTGCAGTTGAGTTGGCTTTGATGCAGAAACCACAATCACTTGGTCACTCTCATGTCCCCATATACCAAACTCAATTTGCTGATGAGTGCTCCCCAATGCGGTTAATGTGTGAGAAGTGGTATCAAACGTAAAGAACTGACTTATTCCTTGACTGTTGTGAGCTATAAGTAGTAGCTCACTCGAGTCAGCTTTAAGGTCAAGAGAAATAAACTGCCATCCTTTAGGCAATGTTACATTAATAGGTTCTAACCCTGTCGTGAAGTCAACCTTGAATAACGTGTTTTGATGTTCGTGTTGCTTCGGGTGCCCTAGCAGCCAGATCACGTCCTGCCGCGTATCATAAGTAAATTGATGAGACACTAATTTATTACAACCAAGCAGTTGTGCCTTGCCAGCGGCGAGAGTTCGCGTTCCCTCAGCAAAGGGGACTTTGAACCAACCGCATTGCTCTTCTTGGTATCCCGTAAAAATCAGGTGAGTAGAAGTCTGTGCAACTAAAGCATCAATATAGTATGCGCCACTTGCAACCTGTGTACCGACATCATCATACTGATCATTGAGGCGCTTGACCCAAAGTGTATTCCCCTTACCTCGAGTGTCATTGAGAAAACTAACTGACTCCCCACTAGGTGCTACGACCAGACTCCGTTTAGCCCCCATTACTCTAGTTAACACATTATTTTCATTATAATTTAGCTCTGAAGATGCTCGGCTGTTCAGCATCACCAATACAACAGCCAACAAACAAACTAATAAGCTGGCAAGCCCCTTAACTACGTAGTTTGACTTAACGCTTTTTTGATCAGTATCGAGGTGGGATTTTACATCTTTAAGTACAGACGCCTCAGCAATAAAACGATAGCCTTGCTTGGGTACGGTTTGAATATACTGTGGGGATTTAGGGTCATCATTGAGTGTTTTGCGTAAGTTAGCGACTAATTTATTGATGGCATTATCGGTCACAATTACACCCTGCCAAATCACCGTTTGTAGTTCATCGCGTGTGATTATCCGCTTGGGGTTGTCTAGCAGAAATAGCAATAATGATACCGTTCTGGGATCAAGTACAATCACTTCACCCTCGCACGTTAACTCATATGACCCCGTATCAAACAGAAATTGACCAAATTGAATTCGCTCCAAACTACATCTACTCCATGTAAGGTTTATTATTGTTATTATTACCAACAAACATCAACTGTTCGTTTAGTATCAAATAACTAAAAGTTACTTGAATTATTGAGACGTTTTCTTAGGTGTAGTCTATACCAATTGTATGCAGTAAACGAACTATTATAAAAACTGCAGGCTATCATAACCCCGCACGTCGATTAAAGTGCTACTGAGTTTAATTCGCGTCAAGTTGCTACGTTAAGCTTATTTGTGAATAGTAAAGTCGCTTTGCCTACCAGCACTAAGATCACAGCACCAGTGATGACTGGCGTAAATAAAAAACTCCACCCTTCCATTGCTAGCATTATCAATATGGGATTTGCCCCAGCTGGCGGATGCGTCGTTTTTGTTGCCAACATACCAAATACTCCAACGCCTGTTGCAGCTGCCAAGGTGAGTTCATTTACACCAATATATTGCGCAAAAATAATTCCAATTGTTGCAGTAATAATATGTCCAAAAATAACGTTTTTAGGCTGCGCTAGTGGGCTTTTTGGCACACCGAACACCAGCACTGCAGTAGCGCCTAAAGGTGCCATTAAAAAAATATACTCAGCACTTATCGTTTGACTAAACGCCAATATTGCAATGGCGATAAACGCGCCCGCTCCAGCAATTAAAGCAAGTTGTATTTCTCTCATTGTATACGTTCCCTTTCAAAGAAGTAGACAAATCTGTCTACTTCTCAAATGATAGACAAGTTGGTCTACTTCTGTCAACCTATAATCACGGTAATAAACATGGCTGACTGATGAGTACAAAAAGACAACAACTGATCGATTGCGCAATGGAACTGTTCTATCAACATGGCATTCATGCCATTGGCATTAACGAAGTATTAAAGTCATCTGGTATCGCTAAAAAGACTCTGTATAACCATTTTGAGAGTAAAGATGCGTTGGTGCTTGCAACACTTGAGCAGCGACATCACCAATTTATATCTTGGTTATCTGGTTGCCTTGAAGATGTCCAGACCAGCGAAATGCTCGAAAAGCAACTGTTCTTGGCGCTAGATCAGTGGATTAATAATAAGGTGGAGGTACTGGGCGAATTCCGTGGTTGTTACTTTATTAACACAGCGGCAGAATTTGGTGAGCTTACCAGTCCAATTAATCAACTATGCCAGCGGCACAAACTTGCGGTAAAAGCGTTACTCAAACAATCGCTCAACGACGCTGATGATGCCGCTGTCGAGCGCCTGTTTCTATTGGGCGAAGGGATTATTTCAACGGCGTATACCTGTCACGATGCTAGCGTGGCCAAGCGGGCAGCAGAATTCACGAGCTAAACAGCGTGCTATTTGAAGGTTCCACTTTATGCTTATTGCTCAGGTTTATCGCCTGATTTGGGGGCTTTTTTACGTTGTTCTTGTTTGGCTTTCGCGACATTTTTAAAAACAGGTGGTGGAATAGGAAAAAGAGAAATCAGCGGCATCAATGCCAAAAATAAATAGGCGCCTTTTGGCATTTTTTTGGCCCATAGCACGACCTTAAAAAGTAAAAAGGACGCGATAAAAATCGCCATAAATAACAACAATACCTCAGCTATCCCTAAATCCATTATTATCTTCTCATCTATTCAATAAGCTTGATATGGAGATAAAATGGGTAAAAAGCAAGCGACGTAAAACAAATAAGAACGAAAAAAGGCCCTGCGGGCCTTTGGGTTTTAGTTACTTTGGGATAATCTGCGATCAGTACAGCATCGCAGAAACTGTGCTGTGATTATCAATCGCCATCGCGATACTTAGGACTGTGATATTGACTATTGAGAATGCAAATACTTGCCTCGCCCAACCATGTAAATCTGAGTCTCTTTGGTACCCTTTTAGCGCCATCAATAACCACCAAAAACTGGCTGTACAGGCCACCGCCATAAATGCTACACCGGTGTAGCCGCTAAGCAGTAGTAACATCACCACCAGTGCATAAATGGCGATATACAAAACAATATGATGCTTGGCCTTTTCAACACCTTGCGCGACTGGCAGCACCGGAATATTCGCGGCTCGGTAATCGTCAAAACGGAAAATCGCAATGGCGTAAGAGTGCGGCATTTGCCAAAGACAAAACATCAATAATAAAATGGCAGCGCCAGAGTCAAATACCCCGCTTACTGCGCAGTAACCAACCACAGGAGGCACTGCCCCTGACAGGCTACCAACCACAGTGCCATACACTGAGTTTCGCTTCATGTATAAGCTGTAAACACCGACATAAATAAAAAACCCAAATGCGGCAAAACCCAGCGCAATCCAATTGGTGAAATAGGCTAAGAGCCCAAAGCCAGATAATCCGAGTACCAGACTATGTGACAGTGCAGCAACTGAGGAAATTTCCCCAGTTACTGTCACGCGAGTTTTAGTGCGAGCCATTGCCGCATCGATATCCCTGTCGATGACATTGTTAACTACACAACCTGACGCAACGACTAAAGATAGCCCTAGCAGAGTCAATGTAAATAGCAGCCAATCAACTTCACCTCGAGAGGCCAATAAAAAGCCTCCTGCGACTGAAATCAAGTTTCCCATAATGATCCCAGGTTTTGTCACCTGAAAATAACGACGCAGCATGACTACTCTCCTGTTAATACATCATCATGGCGTTCGATTCGTAGATGATCCAGACCGACAGCCCCACTACCATCACAATAATCAACGCACTAAAGATAAAGGAAAGCGTGCTTGCCTTGCCTTCTTCGGTAACAAAATTCAGGTGTAAAAAGTACTTTAGATGCACCCAAATTTGCACTAACGCCGCTGTCACTAACGTCCAAAATGTCGTGCTAGATGACAAGCTGCCACTCATCACGGCAGCAAAAGGAATGGCTGTCAACATAACGGATAGCACAAAACCAATTAGATACGACTTCACACTACCGTGGCTGTCGTGTTCATGCTTATGAACATCAGTCTGTGCTAACGCTTGAGATCCACTATGGCTCATTACATTGCCCCCATTAAATAAACAACAGTAAATACACAGATCCAAACAATGTCTAAAAAGTGCCAGAACAAGCTTAAGCAGCTCAAACGTGTTACCGTTTGTGGCTTAAGACCACGACGTGTCACTTCAATCATCATTACACTCATCCAAATCAAGCCTGCCGTCACGTGCATGCCGTGCAGACCCACTAATGAGAAGAAAGAAGTCAGAAAAGCACTATTTTGCGGTCCATGACCGTGTACTATTAAGTGATGAAATTCATATACTTCCATGCCAATGAACACCGCACCAAAGGCAAATGTCACCGCAAGCCAAGATAAGGTTTGCGACTTTTTCTGTTTGTTTGCCGCTATCATGGCAAAACCAAAAGTAATACTACTTAACAGTAAGGCTGCGGTTTCAACTGCAACAAAACCCAGCTCAAAGATATCTTTGCCAGATACGCCACCTGCGGTGTTCATGTACAACACAGCGTAAGTGGCAAAGAAGGAAGCAAACAACAAACAATCCGTCATCAGATATAGCCAAAAACCAAATACGGTATTTGAACCTGTGTCATGGTCTGCATGCTCGTGAGCATCTTCTAACGCATGCAGCGTAGCGGGAGTAATAGCACTCATGAATTAACCCTCCTGTAATGCACGAGAAAGGTGGGCAGACTCAATCTGCTCAATCTCGTCAACCTGAACATAATAATCAACGTCGCGGGTGTAACAACGTTTAATAAATACCGCGATAGCACTGACTAATCCCACCGCCGCTAACCACCAAATATGCCAAATCATGGCAAAGCAAAACGCGGTCAATGACGCACTGATAAGCACTCCTGCGGGGGTATTTTTTGGCATGTGAATAGGCTGATAGTGTGCAGGTTTTTGGTATGCCTGTTCCTGCTCTTTCATTTCTGTCCAAGCGTCAATATCGTCAACCACAGGAGTTGTCGCGAAGTTGTAGTACTGTGGGGGAGAGTCCGTAGACCACTCAAGCGTATGCCCATTCCACGGATCGCCTGTGGTGTCTTGCAATTGCTCGCGGTTTTTGTAGCTCACCACTAGCTGTACCACTTGGAAAACTATCCCAAACATAATGATAAAGGCACCAATGCACGCGATGTATAGCCAAATGTTCCACTCTGGCGTGTTGGTATGATTAAGGCGACGTGTCATGCCTAAGAAGCCAAGCACATAAAGCGGCATAAAGGCCACAAAAAAGCCAACTAGCCAGCACCAAAATGAGGCTTTACCCCAACGCTCATCAAGCTTGTAACCCATTACTTTAGGGAACCAGTAAGCAAATCCCGCCAGATAACCAAACACTGCCCCACCGATAATGGTGTTATGGAAATGTGCAATTAGGAAAAGACTGTTGTGCAGCACATAGTCCGCGCCAGGAATTGCAAGCAGTACGCCAGTCATCCCACCTACGGTAAAAGTCACCATAAACCCTAACGTCCAAAGGACAGGCACTGTGATCCGTAACCGACCGCGATACATGGTAAATAGCCAGTTAAAGAGTTTTACTCCCGTTGGCACCGCAATGACCATCGTCATGACCCCAAAGAAAGCATTAACATTGGCGCTTGAACCCATAGTAAAGAAGTGATGTAGCCAAACAATAAAGCCCAAAATAGAAATCGCACCGCTGGCATACACCATCGACTTATAGCCAAACAAGCGTTTACCTGTAAAAGTCGAAATAACCTCTGAGAAAATCCCAAACGCAGGCAAGATCAAGATATACACTTCAGGGTGACCCCATGCCCAGAACAGGTTGATATACATCATGGCATTACCACCGGCTTCATTGGTGAAGAAATGGAAGTCCATATAACGGTCAAGCGTTAGCATCGCAAGCAATGCAGTAAGGATTGGGAAAGACGCCGCAACTAGAATATTTGCCCAAGTACAAGTCCAAGTAAAAATAGGCATTTTCATTAGCGTCATGCCAGGTGCACGCATCTTAAATACGGTTACCAAGAAGTTCACGGCGGTGAGCAATGTCCCAAGCCCGGATATTTGCAGTGCCCAAATATAGTAATCAACCCCAACACCCGGACTAAACGACAACTCCGACAAGGGCGGATATGCCACCCAACCGGTTTTTGCAAACTCACCAAATGCCAATGATAAATTGATCAAAATAGCCCCACCCGCTGTCAACCAAAAGCTAAGGTTATTCAAAAACGGAAAGGCAACATCTCTAGCACCAATTTGCAGTGGCAAGATGATATTCATTAAACCAATCATAAATGGCATCGCCATAAAGATGATCATGATCACCCCATGTGCGGTAAAGATCTGGTCATAATGCTCTGGAGGCAGATAACCGGTTGCGCCGCTTGTGGCCATGGCCAGCTGTGTACGCATCATGATGGCGTCGGCAAAACCACGCAGTAACATAATTAATGCCAAGATAATGTACATCACGCCTAGGCGTTTATGATCGATTGAAGTGATCCAATCGTGCCACAGCACGCCCCATTTTTTGTATTTTGTGATCATTGCCGCCACGATTAGACCAACAATCGCCACCACGGCTAACGTCACCATAATGATGGGTTCGTGATAGGGGATTGCCTCGATGGATAATTTACCAAACAACGACATAATTACTCCTCAGCCTTGCCGTGATGTGAATGCGCAGCATGCTCTGGTTTGGCGTAATAGTTCATTTCGCCATGACCCTGCATGTACTTCATAACTATGGTGTGAAATAAGCCCTGCTCTACCGAGCCAAAATACTCAACGGGGTGATATTCTGAAGGCTCTGCCAACTGCGCGTAACGATCTGCGGTTAAGGCGTCGCCGTTTGCTTTAACATCGGCAACCCAGTTATCAAAATCTGCTTTGTCTTTGGTGGCAATGGCTTTGAACTTCATTCCAGAAAAACCCGCCCCACTGTAGTTGGCAGAAAAACCGTTGAACGTTCCCGGCTCGTTAGCAATCAGGTGAAGCTGCGTTTCCATCCCTGCCATCGAGTAGATTTGACTACCAAGCTGCGGAATAAAGAAAGAGTTCATGGTGCTTTCGGAAGTGATTTTGTACTCCACCGGGACATTCGCTGGAAACACCAGTTCATTCACGCTGGCGATGCCTTGCTCTGGATAGATAAATAACCACTTCCAGTTTAGCGATACCACTTGAACGGTGAGATGTTCTCCTTTGCCCTCCAACGGCTTGTATGGATCAAGCGATTGTGTAGAACGCCAGGTGATCACCCCAAGTACAATAATAATCACAATCGGAATGGTCCAAACCACGGCTTCTATTTTGTTAGAGTGGGCCCATTTAGGTGCATAGATTTCGTGGTCACGACCATCTCGGTACTTCCACGCAAAATATAAGGTAAGAATAATAACTGGTACTACAACGAGTAACATCAGTACAGTGGCAATGATGATCAAGGACTTCTCATCCATGCCAATTTGCCCCTTGGGATCCAAAATGCCACCATTACAACCGGTGAGCATTAGCCCCAATGAAGCGAGCGCATAATTCACGACACTACGTTTATTCAATTGATTACCCTTCAACGATAAGCTGCGGCTTATTTATAAAGCACGCTGAGTATCTATTTGTGCGAGCTACGCTGCACAAGTTCGAATTGCACTGTATCTATTAGGAAATATATTAGTGAAGGGAAACGCTTCGTTGATACCAGTCACTAACCTATTTACCAAATAATTGATTGATACAGTAAACGGACAATCACATAACCAAGCCTACAACTCGCTCTAAAAGGACGATAAGTAGCCGATTAATGTAATTGAAAGTGAATTGCTGACTGCTGATCTGCAAAGTGCAAATTGTTCCAATTTGATTAATTAAGTGATCGATTTAGAGACGAGAGCACTTTGTCGATAACACCGCAAAAAATTTGCTATTTAGTTGTTCTAAATAAACAATTTTTAACGCAATTAGCGTCAGGAGTCCTCGTTCAAATTGAACAAGCGTTAAGACAAATTGATATTAAGCACATTGGATCTAATACCAATTATCTTGATTAAGTGGTCTATTTTTAAGCGAGAAAATCTTGTCCATAACTCAGCTACCGCGTCCTGCTGTCGCTAAGGTACCTACATCCATATAGGCAAGGCAAAAATTTTACTATTTAGTTGTTCTAAATAAGAAATTTTACGCTGTAGGCGTCAGATTTATGCTTTCAAATTGAGCAAGTATTAAGTCTAATTGGTATAAATATTGCGATTACGCAAACAGACAGCGGTATCTAAAAGGAGGAGCACGACAACCATGTGCGCTGGGCGCCGGTTGAGGGTGTATAGCCTCTGTAGAGGCGAATACCATTTTGCGTAGCACGATGCCAGCGCGTGTAGGCAAAATAGTATGGAAAACTAACCAATAAATACCAACCAGCAAGTGTAATGATAAAATAGGCTGAGCCAAAAACGCTCCGAGCATCACCACAAGAGAGTCTGGTAACGAATTATCTGCAAATAATGCTTCTAATTCAGCTACATCACCTAACATACCACTGAATAATAATACTGAGTTGGCTACCATTAACAGGCTAAGTACCGCAGCAACACGCCCAAATAACCAAACACGCGACGTGGTACTTCCTGAAACGGCAGTATCACTAACGACTGGTTTATCTGTAGCAAAGCTGTGTGAGGGCACGGATAGTCCTGATCTTTAATTGGGCTTAGTTAGTTTTGAACTTTCAGTTTAAACTGAAAATTCGCGTCGAAGTATAACAAAGTCGAAATGTGATTCAAGCGCTTTATGCAATGATCTACATCAATTTATCCTGCTTTAGCTCACTGCTCAGTTTTTTATTGAATAAACTTAACAACCCCCTTTATACCAATTTTCGCAACAGTCAACATTCACAATCCTTTACAAAAAATCATTGTTAACATTTGAGCTATCTATCAAATAGATAGTCACCTCTGTGACTGGATAGATTATTACTTCTTTACTCAGAGTATTTATTTTTGCGCTGCTCTCAGTATGATCGGCCACCAATTGACATCGCTGTCAAAACTATCAAACCATTGTTATTAGGGGATCTCATGAAGCAGATGAATAAATTATTAGGTTTAATGAAAGTGCCCAGTAAACTCAGGCTTAGCCTAATTTTATCTGTTGTCATCATTGCCCTCGTTAAACTTTCTTCAGCGCTTGCTTTACGAGATAGTTTAACTGAAGAACGACGTACTCATGCAAAAAATCTAATAGAGAATACCATTTCGCAACTTAATATGGTTGCCACTGAGACAACTCTTAGCGAAACACAAAGAAAAGAAAAAATCAAAAAGCTCATTAATGCAGCGCGCTATGGTGACTCAGGTTACTTTTTCTTGTTTGACCTACATGGCAACATGGTGACGCATCCTATCAAGCCAACACTCAATGGTGCATCGATGGTACGGCATGACAAGAGTTTTATTCGCGAAGCATTTAGTCAGTTTGTTGTGATTGCTAATCAAAACAAACAGGGGTTTGCACAATATAAATGGCCAAAACCGGGGACTCAAAAGCTGGAGAGTAAGCTTTCTTTTATTGCTAATCTAAACCACTATAACTGGGCTATCGGCACTGGCATTTACCTTGAAGACGTCGAAGCACAGTTTCATGACCAGCTTATTTCCATGACCGCGGAAACCCTCGGCTACGCTATATTGCTTATTTTCCTCTCTAGCTTGATAAGCAAAAATATTACCAAGCCTTTGGACAAGCTTACCCGTACTATGGGGATCATTTCGTCACAAAAAGATCTGACAATTTTACTTAAAAGTGAAGGCAGAGATGAACTTACACAAATGGCCATTGCATTTAACCACATGAATGCACACTTTCGTGATGTGCTTCACGATATTAATGGAAATACGCACTCTTTAGCCTCTCAAGCAGAGGAATTATCCTGTATTACCGAGCAAATCCAAGCCGGAATTGCCCAGCAAAATACTGAAACAGAATCGGTACAAAATCAGATGCTTTCTTTGAATCAGGTAGCCCAATCGGTCAATCATGAATCTAAACGCGCCCTTGATAAAGTAATGGCAACAACAGAACTTACCACTAAAGGACTGGCGCATGTAGACGAAAACGTATCAGTCATAGACCATGCCTCTCAGAGCGTCGACTCAGCACAACAAGCAGTGCTAGACCTGCAGCGCTCATCAACGGAGATAGGTGTGGTACTTGATGTCATTAAAAAAGTAGCAGAACAAACCAATTTATTGGCATTAAACGCAGCCATAGAAGCAGCAAGAGCCGGAGAACAAGGCCGTGGTTTTGCCGTGGTTGCTGATGAGGTAAGAACACTCGCTCAACGGACACAACAATCTACCGATGATATTCAAGCCATTATAAATAGTCTACACCATGGCGTCGCCACGACCGTTGAAGAGATGCAAAACTGTCGTACAGCTTCCGAGAAAAGCCTTAAAGTCAGTTTGGAATGTAAGCAAGCACTAGAGCAAATAAACCACTCTATCGCAACCGTAAATGATATTAACCTCGATATCGCCAAGTGGAGTGAAAAGCAATCTGAAGACATCAATGAGATGACAACCAATATTAGCGGCATTGCAACTATCGCAAACCAAACTGCTCTTGGCGCTGAGCATACTAAAGCATCAAGTCAACAATTAAGCGAAATGTCGCAGCGACTATCGCAGATGGTCAGTGAATTTAAGGTATAGTTTGATCTCTGCCCACATACGCGGAAGCACACACTTGCGCGCATAAAATAATTTAACTTGAGGTCTGGATAAGGAATGTTCCAACTCATTGTTGCGAAAGCACAACCACGGTGATGAAATACCCAATCAGAAAAACGGCTCGGCGGATAAACCGCCTATTATCGGATTAGATCCACACCAAAGAAGCTGCTTTACGCAGCGATCTTTAAAAAACCCTCACACTTCTTGATATACACACCTGTCATTAAACTATTAGCCCAGCAAAATCTACAAAAATTAATCAGCATAAGGGTAATGCACGTGACGCTGCTCTTGTAGTGTCATACCTAAATATTCAAATGTGCCCACCAGCATCTCAGTAAATGGTGCTGGCGCTTGTGCTTGGCATGAAGTTGATAAGATCGAAAAATGTTTTTCGCGCAAGGCTCTTAATTCTGGTTTAAGCGCTTCAATATCCATAAAGTCCGTGATCCTATCAACAAATGCTTTCATCCTTGGCGTTACGGCATACCAATAAACAGGTGATGCAAAAATAATATGATCAAACCCGAGCACCCATCTAAATAGGTTTATAAAGTCATCATCGCTGTGAGAATGTTTGTAGCAATACTCCCCTATTTTGTAACGGTCTAGGTAGATAAGCTCAGCACTTTTTTCTTCTGCTAACGCTTTTGCTGATTGGTAAGTATTTCCATTTGGGTTTGAGCTTGAGTAAATAACGATTGTTTTCATAATGTTCAATTCCAGTTGCACTATTAATAAATTGGGTGCTACCTTAAAACCTCACCTTAAGTTGAGGTAAAGTACTATTTTATGAAAACTGAAAAATTATTAAGAGATGAGCCAAACTTGAGTGTTGGTAAGGTTGCAACCAGAGCAGATGTTGCCGTTTCTGCATTACATTTTTACGAAAACAAAGGATTGATCCGCAGTTGGCGTAACAATGGTAATCAACGTCGCTACAAAAAAGACGTGCTACGTCGTATTGCCATTATTAAAGCTGGGCAGAAAATGGGGATCACCCTTGGTGAAATAAAAGATACGTTAGATACCTTGCCCGATTCAAGAACACCAACCAAAGAAGACTGGGCAAAATTATCAACAGCATGGCAAATGAAACTAGATGAAAAAATCGCCTATATGCAGCGCTTACGTAGCTATGTGGACGGCTGTATTGGTTGTGGCTGTTTATCGATGAAGTCCTGCCCCATCTATAACCCGGGCGATATTGTTGCGACACAGGCCAATGGTGCCGTGTGGTTAGATGAGCCAGACAAAGCAAATAAAGCGAAATCTTGTTATGATAACGAAAACTAATAAATAGGACACAACAATGAAAAAAACTGCCTTGTGTATGGCACTTGCCATGGCAATGGGCCTAGCTGGCTGCACCGCGCCGTCTTCTTCTACAAAGACAGTAGCACTCACGGAAGAACAAACTGTGGTGAAAAACCAACAATTTGCTCAGTTTTCAGAGCAGTTTATTGACGAACTTTGGCAACAATATCCTGAAGCCTCCTTGTGGGCAGGTTTCGGTAAATATGACGACTTAATTACCATACCAACACAGGCTAGCCGCGACGCCAATGCTGCGTTTTCAAAAACACAGCTGGCAAAATTACAGCAATTCGACCTATCACAGCTTAGCAACAGTCAAAAAATCGACTATCACTTGATTGAAAATCGCCTACAGCGCGATATTTGGCACATCGAAACGTTTAAAAGCTGGCAGTGGAATCCTTCTTCTTACAATGTTTCCTATGGCTTTGCTACTATTTTGAACAGCCGCTTTAAGAGTGACGATGAAAAGTTAAAGCTGGTATTAAAGCGCCTTCAATATGTTCCCGCCTATTATGAAGCTGCACAGAGTAATATTCATAATCCAACCCTTGAATATACCCAACTTGCGATTTCACAAAACCAAGGAGCATTTAGCGTATTAAATGATGAGTTACTTGATAAATTAGCGACTTCATTGCTTAGCGCAGAAGATAAAGCACTATTCAAACAACGCTTTGCAGCTGCCAAATCAGCGATCAACGGCTATGTTTCTTTCCTCACTAACCTTGAAAAAGAGTTAAGTGAAAGCGGCAACGCGCGCTCCTTTAGAATTGGTGAAAAGTTATACGAAGAAAAGTTCGCATTTGATATACAGTCAGGGTATACAGCAAAACAAATGTATGAAAAAGCACTTGCTGATAAAGCCCGCATTACCGGGGAAATGGTGCAGATCACAGATCAGTTGTGGTCGAAATATTTTGCCGATACACCTCGCCCACAGTCAGACAGAGATGCCATTGCAACCCTTATCAAACATCTGTCAGTCAAACACGTTAAACGTGAGGATTTTGTCTCTGAAATTAAGGCACAAATTCCAGAGCTTGAGCAGTTCGTGAAGGAAAAAGATTTAATCACGCTCGACCCTGAAAAGCCATTGGTTGTGCGTGAAACACCAGAATATATGCGTGGTTATGCTGGCGCCTCGATCAGTGCACCAGGGCCGTATGACAAAAAAGAAAACACCTATTATAACGTCACTCCCCTTGACTCAATGAGTGAAGAACAAGCTGAGTCATACTTGCGTGAGTACAACCATTGGATCCTACAGATCCTCAATATTCATGAGGCAATACCGGGTCACTATACTCAGTTAGTTTACGCTAACGAATCCCCTTCTTTGATCAAGAGCCTTTTAGGTAATGGTGCCATGGTCGAAGGCTGGGCAGTTTATACTGAGCGAATGATGTTAGAAGAAGGCTATGGCAATTTCGAGCCTGAAATGTGGTTAATGTACTACAAATGGAATCTGCGCGTTATCTGTAACACTATTTTAGATTATGACATTCAAGTCAATGGCATAGACAAAGAAGCGGGCTTAGACCTGTTAATGAATGGTGCTTTCCAAGAGCGCGCTGAAGCGGAAGGTAAATGGCGTCGCGCAACATTAAGTCAAGTACAGCTGACCAGCTATTACTCTGGCTATCGTGAGATTTACGACTTCCGTGAAGCACAGAAAAAGGAGCTTGGTGAAGCATTCGACCTTAAGGCGTTTCATGAAGAGTTTTTAAGCTTTGGCAGTGCCCCGGTGAAGTATATTCGTCAACTTATGACAAAATAATACCAATTTTCTTAATTAACCCCAGCTCGGGATAAGAATTTAAAAACTAGGGAACTATATGCCTGTTCCAAGATCAGATCTTTCGACCAAAAAAGAAAGTGACCCAGTAAGGAACAGGCATGAATAAGTTAGTTGAG
>NZ_WEHZ01000025.1 GCF_012641745.1 Pseudoalteromonas peptidolytica | reverse complement strand
GTTAATATCAGAGCGAGTTTCTTCTACAACTGTAAGGTGTTCAATCAGGTTCATTGGTTGCGCCTAGCAATGGGATTGGCGCTATTTGATCATAAATTAGCTAAAAGTGCGATCCCGCCCTGGGGAGCTTATGAAGTTAGCGCTAGTAGTATTTAGCCTATCAAGGTAGCCGATGTCTAAATAAAATAATTAAGATGAAAATTTCTCTTGCTTCTATTTATCAGTTTACTTTGTAACAATGTCGTGTAATTGTTAGTCAGTATTATACCAGAGCATAGCGGTTTATTTAGGTATTTTGATAGTTAATAAGGCGTTATATTTATAGTTTAATTAATGAGGTTACAGAATATATGTCAAAGGAATTGAAACCTTCATCAATGAAAGTGCAAGAGTTTTTATCCAAAAATGGTCAAGACTTTGTAGTTCAGGAAATGCCTAGCTCAACTCGTACAGCTTCAGATGCCGCAGCATCTATTGGGTGTACAGTTGCTCAAATCGCAAAGTCACTAATATTCAAACATGGAGAAACCGGTGAAGCGGTACTCGTTGTTGCTTCTGGTTCTAACATGGTATGCGCTGACAAAGTTAGAAAAGCAACAGGTATTACGCTTACCAAAGCTGATGCTAATTTTGTACGTGAAAAAGTTGGTTATGCAATAGGTGGCGTGCCACCAGTCGCTCATAATTCATCAGTTCATACAATATTAGACGAAGACTTGAATCAGTACTCTGAGATTTGGGCTGCGGCGGGAACTCCTAACTCAGTGTTTAAACTAAATCCACAGAAGTTAAGTGAGCTTACTCAGGGTCAATGGATAGATTTAGCAAAATAAATATTACAAGTAGCTAAAAGATTATATATTGTTCATTAATGCAATTACCTTTTATAGGTATTTATGTGTGCTGACCCAATAATGGTATGGCTTGTTGATGACCGTTTGCTTTCAATTGCTTGCATTTGGTCTATTACAGTGACAAAACGTTGGGAAAGCTGCTTTCTATGGTTAGTCGAAAATATTTAAAACTATAGCTGCTAAGCACTTTTAAAATGATGAAGTATCACTTGTCACTTGAAGTAATTAAAAAATTCGAGGCTTAAGAATTATGATTATTAAAAATAATACCAATAGAAGCATAGTTAGATTAACAAATGATATTAATTTAAAACAGCCTGTATATATAATGTTAACTTGACAATGTCTTTTTAATTCTTTTAAAATGCGCCACTTTTTTTAAGGATTAAATTATGAAAAAGACCATCATTTCCCTCCTTTTAGCGACATTACCGATTTTTATTTCTGGTTGTAAAACTGCTTCTAACACTGAAAGCACAGAAGTAGTTAAAAATACGATAGAGCTTGGCAGTGCTGAGATTAAAAAATCAGGTCATGCACAGCCTCTTTTTCAAAACAACCAACTTGTGGGGTATGAGTTTAAAAAAGGCTTTGCCGTACCTGCTGAGCTAGGAAACTTTTTTGGCTTTAGCTATCAAGTGAATCAACTAATCAATAGCACGACAGACAATCCAAACAGTACGGGCTATGTTGCGACTAAAGTACCAGTTACTGTAACGGTTGTGCATCCAGAGATCATGATCAATGGAAAACCAGAAACAACCTCCTCTTGGGAAGATACATTATATTTTGGCCGTGATAATTTTGCGATGTGGAAGTTTGAAAACGCGAATGAGCTTGTTAACGGTAAGTGGACTATATCTGTTGCTTATCAACAGAAAGAAATCGCGACCAAGAACTTTTTTGTGCGTGTACCACCAAAGATGCCGAAAAAAGTGACTCAAGTTTGCCAAGTCGAAATTGATAAGTTTCCACGTGCTTTGCAGCAAGCAAATACAGCATGTTGTACGAACAATGATGCACAAGCATGTTATAACTTTGCATGGCGCGGTCTAGAGCGTATACGAGATAAAAAAGGCGCGGCATTATATTATGCAAAAAGCTGTGAACTTGGTGATATTTCAGGTTGCCGTCAAGCAGCAAAAATGGCAACGACCCCTGAAAAGCGCGATGCGTTTTATCATAAAGGTTGTGATTTAAAAGATATGGATAGCTGTATTGAAGTAAATCGGTTGAATTAACCTCGACTTGATTCATACGCTATCAGTTTGTATGAGGCAGGAACACCTGCCTCGTCATGCAAGCTAACCCCCACTTTTTGTGGCTTTATTTGCCAATTTTTTTGTGTGTTTGAGCAATTCAATACTACCAATCGCACCGTGACCAGGAACGACGATCTCTACATTAGGGTATCTTGATAGTACAGCAGCAACAGAATGCGGCCATTGCTCAATTTGAGCTTCTCCAGTATAGCCTAAGCTCTGCGATTGAAGGCTACGCACAAAACATCCTCCAAATAGCAATTTTGATTTTGGTAGCCAAACCACGATGTTATCAATTGTATGCCCGCCACCAGGATAAAAAACTTCTAATAAGCCGTCAGCTAACACAAATTTATTCTTCTTGATAGAGTGCGTAGCTTGGGTCTTGCCTGCTTTTTCTAGCAAGTTATTGGTAAGGTCTGTTGCATAGGTTGAGACTCCATGTTCATTGAGCCATTTAATACCAGCGGCTCTGTCATCATGAGAATGGGTAGATATACTCCCTAATAAAGTAAACTTCTGCGAGTGTATCCAATCAACTAACTTTTCCGTATCTCGAGAAGACCATGGGGTATCGATAATAAATGCCTTCTTATCTTCAACAACAATTAAGCCGTTTGCGCTTACCAAACCCCAGCCGGCAATCTGACTATATGATTTATGAATAAATACTCCCGGAGTCACCGGTTCAATTTCTAGCTCAGGTATTATTTCGTTGGCAGCAGTGTAACTGCTATATAAAATTGTTATAATTATTAAGTAATACATAGTCATGACCTATTTTTATGTGAAAAACATTATCCTCATTACAAATTGAACCAAAGCTTAACCTGAGTGGTATTAAACTTAATACAATCAGGTATTACAAGCTAATGTGATGTAGACGTGTTACAAAGATATTTCGTTAAAAAATCGCTTTAAATTTTATTTTAAAAAATAGGAGCTGTAAAAGCATGGTGCTGGATAAAAAAGAGATTAAGTCACGTTATGAAATATCAAAGCCAGTATACGGTGATGGATATAATATATCGTTGAAATTGGGCAAGGATGAATTGCTGACTAGCTTTGTTTCTAAAAAAGAAGATTTGGCAGCAAGAGTTGATAACATTAGAGAGTTTGCTGGTGATGAAATAAACTTTCATGTGATTAAAATGGACGAGGAGGAAGGCTTCTTTTTTAAATTAAGTAAGAGTGACAAACTTTACCGAGGCGATATATTGGCTTCAAGTGATATATTTGACTTTAGAAGTGAAGTAGAGTCGTTAATTAAGAGGGTGATACGAGAGTCACAAACAGTTGAAGTAGTTGATAATCCTGAGTAAGCACAGCAAACAATTTAATAAACCCACGACTTAGTTGTTGTGCTTAGCTCATTGGCAGTGTTAAGTAATGTTTAATTTATGCTTGTCATGTAACCGAAAAAACCAAACTCCATGATAAAAACGAAAACGATCTTCAAGCACGCTCAGTCCAGTATTTTGGTGCTCCCTAAGCGCTTTTTGCTATGAAATATGGCTATCCAAGGGGTCCCATCAAGCATATCTTAGTTTCATTGAAAATAACGGAGTGTTAGACAAGCTAAGTGCATTTCTTTTTGCACCACCAAGCATTAAATGCTTCAATATAACCGAGATCTAAAGGCTTAAGTGTTGAGTCTTTGATGCACTAATTATTAATTGATTTCGGGCAAGAAATAATGCCTGTGTAATCTTAATTAAGGTTTCTCTTTTATTTTTTAATTTAGGTTAAATGAAATATTATGTTGTATATTTTTGGAGGTCTCCCTGCGACTGGTAAAACTGAACTTGCTAGATTTCTTTCATCAATGTTCGGTGCAGTCCACATACGAGTTGATACAATAGAGCAAACATTAAAAAATAGTGGTGTTAGTGATCTTTACGATGAAGGTTATAAAGTTGCTTATGCCCTTGCACTTGAAAATCTGAAAAATGGTATTCCAGTAATTGCTGATTCAACCAATCCGGTAGCCGCATCTCGGGAAGCATGGTTGAATGTTGCGCGCACAGCAGAGTCATCGTATATCGAAATCGAAGTGATTTGCTCTGACCAAAAAATACATCGTGAGCGTGTAGAGAAAAGGCTGTCAGATATTCCTAATCTTATATTGCCGTCATGGGAAAGCGTAACGTCAAGAAAATACCAGCAATGGCAATCAGCTTGTATCGTGCTAGATACCTCAGGTAAAACACCAGAGCAAAGTAAGCAAGAACTGAATCGATTAATTGTGGCTCACAATGAAAAAAAGGATGGCTCTTTATAGACTCAACACCGAATAGCTGTGTATTCCCAAATTACTTTCGCTCGTACTATCAACAAGATCCCGATAGCTCAAGATAAACCAATAGCTGAATAAAGTGGTACTACTCCCATTTTTATTTTGGTATGTTATATTGTATCAAAGCGGCGGTGGGAGTAAGCGAATGAAACGACAAATTCTGGGAGATAAAATAGCAATTGGGTTATCAATACTGTGTATTTTTCATTGCTTAATTTTCCCATTATTGCTCATCGCCCTACCTGTTATGGCAAGTGTCGCGGTACTGTTTGATGAGTCGTTTCATCAATGGTTATTACTGGCAATTGTACCTATCAGTCTACCTATTCTTACACTTGGCTGCATGCGCCATAAATCTACAAAAGTATTTTTGGTCGGTGTCTTAGGTATAGCCTTGCTGCTCACACCTTGGCTAATCGGGGAGGATAGAGTCAATGAAGCACTTGAAGTGTTTTTGACCGTAATAGGCTCCTTAGCCTTAGTTTATAGCCATTTCAAAAATTATTCGCTGCGCCAGTTTATTGACTAAAAATACATTATATCGGGAAACAAATATGAGTAATTGTGTAGCACAAGATAGATCTACCCAACTAAGCCATTACCAAAGTGCTGATCAAGCCAACGTGCTAACCAAAATTTATCAGCCAGAGTGCAATCTTGCGGTATGGCAGCAGTCGCTATCAAGCCAATTACAAAAACAGATAAATGACTTTTTAGAAACGGCGCCTGACATAGATATAGTAGCGCAAATTGCCGCTAACAATATTGCTGTTGAGATGAAAGATGCGCTCAGTCGATTACGTATAGATGATGAGATTCTAGTTTATATTACCGGCATAGTTGACATGTTTAGTTGTCTATTTGACTTAACTGTAGTGGGGTTACGACTTAAAACTTTACATTCTGCGATGTGTCCTAAATTCCATGTCGATAAAGTACCAGTAAGGTTGGTCACGACTTTGGCTGGACTTGGCAGCGAATGGCTTGATAATAACTTAGTTAAAAGAGAGAATGACAGGCTGATCATTGACTCTAATGTAACAGTCAGGTCTTTAGAATGTGGTGATGTGGCGCTTTTAAAGGGGGAACGGTGGGCTGGAAATGAAGGCAATGGTCTAGTACACCGCTCTCCTAAAACGGCAAATCATCAGAAAAGACTACTGCTAACGTTAGATTTTATTGCATAAACTAGGTTAATTATGACAACAACACTAAAAGCATTACTGCTCGCGTTTAGCGCTTCGATAACGATTGCTGGGTGCAGCTCAACAGAAGAGGGGTCGACTTCAGTTGCACCGCTCAAAATAGCGTCGTGGAATATTGAACATTTAGCTTACCCTGCAAGTTCAGGGTGTAGACCAAGAAGTCAGGACGAAATATTGGCGCTACGCCAATATGCTGATGGTTTAGATGCTGACGTTATTGCGCTCCAAGAAGTAGACTCGGTAGCTGCTTTGGAGCAAATTTTTCCTGTACAAAAGTGGCAGCTGGTATTATCGGCGAGAGAAAATAGCCGTACGTATGACTGTAGAGGAAGTAGTTACACATCGACGCAACAAAAAACCGCTTTTGCAATAAAAAAAGAAATAGCACTTAGCAATGTAGAGAGCTTTGGGCCGTTAGCGATGGGAGTTGAAGGTTTAAGGCATGGACTAGAAGTCACTTTACAGACTCAAACTGGTGAAGTATCAGTACTCAATGTCCATCTCAAAAGCGGCTGTTTTGTCTCCGATTATCAAGACTCTGATAGGCCAGCGTGTCAGTTATTGGCTCAGCAACTACCAGTGCTGAAATCATGGATCCAAGCGCATGCTGACGAGCAGTATGTAGTGCTGGGGGATTTTAACCACCGCTTGAGTCAGGACGGTAACGTCTTTTGGCGAAAACTGATTGATAACCAAACTCTAGAACAAGTTCCGCTGGTCAATGTGACAAAACCTCTACAGGGCTGTCATCCGCGTTACCCTGTGCCTATTGACCATATTCTAGTGAGCAAGGCGCTGGCAAGCTCAGTTGCTATTGAACCGAACGTGCATTTTTTTGCTGATATGCAAGAGGACAAAATGCTAAGTGATCACTGTGCTATTTCAGTGTCGATGCGTGTGCAATAAAACATAATACCAATTTGACTTAATACTTGCTCAATTTGAAGGAGTAAACCTGACGCTAACAGCGTTAAAAATTTCTCATTTAGAACAACTAAATAGCAAAATTTTTGCCTTGCCTACACGGATGTAGGTACCTTGGCGATAGCAGGACGCGGTAGCGGAGTTATCGACAAGATTTTCTCGCCTCAAAATAGACCACTTAATTAAGCAAATTGGTATAAAAAGGCGAGCACATTATTATCTGTGCGCGCCAATTTACTGTAGATAGCGTACTTTTCACAAGCTATGCTAGTGCATTAGAACGTCCAGTTTAGGTTAGCAAAATAGGTTCGACCTATCGTATCGAACAAGCCACTGTCGGTTCCCAAGTAGTTTCTTATCAAGAACGTTATTCGCACCAAGGTTAAAACGCAGAGTGTCACTGTAGAAATAAGACGCCGTTAAGTCGGTATAAATCATAGTCAGCGTCTTAAATGGTATAGCGAAAGATGCGTCATAATTTTCTTTACGTTTTTGCATGCCAACATAGCGGGTAGAAGCGCCAAATCTGAACATATCATTCTCATAGCTAGGACTTAGCGTCGCTTTCCACTCAGGGAAAGCAAATAAGCTCCAAGTCTAGTGTCACTCCTTCTGCAAAGAGCTCTTTGCGCTTCTCCACGTGAGCTGGATTTGGGTAGAACGCCTAGTTTGAATTAGCATATGGCCTATCTTTTGCGTTAACTTGGTCTTCTTCATTATCAAAACCACAGGCTATGTTGTTTCTTGACAGTATAATGTAGGATAAGTCAGGCTTTGAGTAACATTACCCATAATAATAAAAATAATGACAGGAAGTTTTATGAAACGATATCTATTTTCCCTCTTAGGTTTAATTGTCATCGCCGCCGCTGGTTGGACGTTTACCCAGTATCAGTCTTATTACACTTCAGATTATGTTGATGTAGTGTTGTCTTCAGAAGTGCTTAATGAAGATCGCAAGGTCTTTATTCGCCTCCCAAAAGGATATGACAAGGCACATAGTTATCCACTCATTATTCGCACCGACGGCAACTTTAATCTCGCCCGTTGGGATGAGGTATTAAGCAGCCTTGCCGAACAAGGTAAGGTAGAAGATGCCATTTTAGTGTCTATTCCCAATCAATTTTGGACGCAGACCCGCAACCGCGACTTAGTGCCGCCTTATGCTCGACAAGATGTTGCGATTGAGGCCCGTCCAGAGAGTGACAATGATCCTGCCATTTTTGGTCGTGCAGATAGGTTTTTGCGGTTCATTGAAACCGAACTTTTACCTTATCTGGAAAAGAACTACTCAATTAATGACAATCGTATCTTAAGCGGATTCTCTGCCGGTGGAAGTTTTGTACTTTATACCATGGTGACTAAACCTACGCTTTTTGATGGCTACTTTGCTTTTAGTCCTGCGGCGTGGTACGACGACTCCGTTGTCGTAAGAGAATTTGCAAAAAGCCTAGCCAATATTCAAAGCAAACCTAAGTATATTTACCTCTCCATTGGCGGTGCTGAGAATGACATCATTACGGGTTCATTTCACGGCTTATTAGATGCACTTGAACAGCATGCGCCTGCTAATGTGCGATGGGGGCACAGCATTAGCGAGGGCGCAGGGCACTCACAAAACCCTGTGGTTTCAGTGCCACTTGCGTTAAGTGAATATCATCACTTTAGAAAAAATCAGTTAATGTAAGTGTTGCAATGCTTTGATTTCATAGAACAAATGCTTTTGTTCGCGTTCACTTAGCCCTTCAAGCTTAAGCATGGCTTGGTAGGTCTTTAGTAGCGATGGCTTATCTCCTTTTTGCTGATAAGCCATTGCCAATTGTCGCAGTGCATTGAGGGATTCTGAGTTGTGCTGGCTCACAAAGCTAAATAGGTTGATGGCCGCTGTGAAGTTACGTTCGAATAGGGCGGTATACCCTAGCGAAGTCAGTGCGTCGTAGGGGTAAGCCTTGAGTCCATATAGTGACTTAGCGATGGCGACATGCTTTTCCAGCTGAGTGACACTGGCAGCCGCTACTTTCAAGGATGGCTGATAATGGTTAAAGAGGTGCTGCAAACCATGATAGTAGCTCGGGTAGACGACGCTCATATGGGTTTCGCCGCTAAAGTGCTGCGCTTTGAAGTCAATTCCATTTGGCTTTCGCCAAGCATCATTAAGACGTTGAAAAGGCTGCGTTATGATTTCACTTTCGTCTGCCATGCTGATGTAGATACACTTGTTGATTAACGCTTTTGCCAGTAAGTCATTTAATAATCGCTCTTTATCCCACCAGAGGCTTGGACTTGCCAACATCACACCATTAAATAAATCGGGTTTCTCAAGTAGCGCATAGGTTGCAAACAGCCCGCCAAATGAGTGTCCTGCTAACGCGCGATAGCCTGATGTTCGATAATGCTTGTCTACATAAGGGATGAGTTCTTTGTCGATAAATTGCAGTAGCATTTCTGCACCGCCCGGATTTTGCTGCCGTGTTGAACCTGCAAAATGTCCCAGTACCGCAAGGCTGCCTTTGCGATAAGATGGGGTCAGATCTCGAGTGCGGTGTTCGTTGGTTTCGACCGCAACAATGATAAGTTCCGGTATTTTATGTTGTTGTGCCAAGAAGCGAGCCGCTGAAGCGGTATGTTCAAGATTGCTCTGACCATCAGTTAGATATAACACTGGATAGCTTGTATTGCCTTGCTCATAGCTTGGTGGCAGGACGATATGAACCGTTCTTTTTTGCGAAAAATAAGCGGACGAAAGCTGCAGTGTCGAGTTCGGATCTGCTGAGTTATTAGCAACAGCGCTACCAATTGACAGCAATGTAAAAATAGCCACGATAACAATGTGAGTAACTAACTTAGTTTGCATAACCGCTCGTTCCTTTCTTAACAATCATCGCTAATTTAACACGAGTCAAAACGACAAGGAACGAGTTATATAGCGGCGCTTAGGGGTTATTTGTTTTGTCTTGAGCTTTCCAAGGTCACTATTACTCCATTCTTATTGGTGCTTGCGTCCTCTCTAGTAGTTTAGAAAAGATAGGTTTTAAGCAAAAAAGAGAAAACACTGAAACGATTGCCATCACTAAAATGCCAATTAGTGGAATAACATAACCAAAGGTAAAACTAGCACCGACTACGTGTCCCAATATGCATTCTGCGCGGTAGATTGGATAAAATAACCCAGCTATCAATAGTCCTAAGGCTGTATACATGGTGAGGCTTTGGTAACCGAACTCCCAAAGGGCTGATTGCAACAAGCTAAAGATTAACATCACAAAGAATGCGACCAAAAACTCAGTAGGAATAACTACGGGGGCTGTTTTTTTAATGCTCTCTGTTCCACTTGCTTTATGAAGCCGCAGTGCAGTAAGCCAAGCTAATACGGGAATTATGATAATTCCCCATGCGTTAGATACTGCTGGAAGATCTGCTCTGTGAAGTAAGTAGTGACTCACTATTCCGCCATTTAAATGTTGCCACATCAGCGTTGATATCACGAGTAAGATTGCCGATGTAATTAGGCCTTTGTTGATTTTGTTCGCTTTGACTAAAAGCATGTTTCTACTCCTAACTAATTAAACTGTAATTTAACTAAAAAAGACCGCTGAAATGCGTGGCCACCACATCATGACAGCGGCCGCGCAAACGCCTATCGCGGTGATCACAAAACCTAAGCTCATCATCACCGCGATTATCCACACCGGTGCGCTAGCTTTGGTTTGGCGTTTTGCCCAAAAGTAGAGTTCTGCGAGTGTCATTGGTAGCAGATAGCAGGCAAACGAAATAAATATATCGACGGGGCCATCTAAGGTTGCGGTATTGCCATTGAAGCCTTGGTTGACCATGTACCAACCAAACAAATAAAGGCGAAACGTCCACACCCCATTAACCAAGAAAAAACTATGTACGGCATAGCGTTGATGTGTAGCGATATTTTTTTGTATGGCTGTACGCCAAGCAAAAAATATCGCAATGGGAATTAATATACCGTTGAGTGTGATACCAATGGCACCAACATCGCTTAGCCTAAGGCCGGTTACCCAAGTGAGGTATAACCCGGTGAGTGCGCCCGAAATACCGAGAATAAAAAATACTCTTCCGTTGTAGCGGTGAAAGCGTGGAAAGTGTTTTCGTACCGTAGGAATAAGCTGTAATAAGCCGCTGGTGGCCAAAATCACAGCGGGTAAAACATGGCTAAAAAATACCTTGGCATCTTTTGTGTGTCCACTCGCAGGAGAAGCAGCTGCACTTTGCTCTGTGAGCCCTGTGATGAGCGGGATGGCATATAGGCTTAAGATGTAAACAGCAAACATCCATTGCCCGAGTAATGCAACACATACCCAGCTCTTTGCAGCACCATTCAATACGCTAAAGGGATTTAAGGAAACTCCTGTTGAATTGGTCAAGTTGAGGGAAGACAAAATACTTATCCTTATAAATCAATAAATTTGATATATAAAATGACAAGGTTTTTCGATCTCGTCGCTTTGATTTTGAAAATCAAAGCAAAGAAAGTTGGCCAAACTTTGAAAATGGTGGTGTTAAGTTTACTTACAAAGTTAATTTGAATGCTTTTGGTGTGACTGTTAGAGTTTCTGTGTCTATCAATATTCTTTCAATCACCATGACAATTGAAAATTACTATCTACTTCTGCTTAGCCTATGTTGTACTTTGGTTGTTGCTCAGCTCTTTGTAAAAGAAAAAAAAGCAGCACATTTACTCTTTGCTTTAGTGTGCGGTTCAATAGCACTGGCTACGACCAAAAAACTAACTCAAGATTCCTTAAATGGTTATCAGTATTTAATTGGCATTGGTGCTTGTGTGACCTGTAATGGGTTCTGGTTGCTTGCTCGGGCATTATTTAGAGAAAAAAATGCCATTTTACAGAGACATATTGTGTTTGCAGCTGCCATTGCTGCTTTGGTTGTGTGGCGACAAGGCTATTTGTTTATCGACAGCCAGTTACACATGAATGCTGGCGGATTCGTGGAGTGGCTTAACAGTGCGGCGTATGAGCTTACCCTATTGTTGTCATCTAGTGTGCTCATGTTGGCATTTTGGGAAGGGTGTCGAGGATTCTCCCAGTCTCAAGGGCCAGAAAAAGCACAAAGGGTGCTGTTTTTATGCGCTTATTTTATTTGTGTCGCAGGCACCAAATTGGCCGAAAATCGCTTTGCCGATAATCGTGAGGTTCAAGAATGGGCAGTGACAAGCGCAGCTATCCTCATCATATTGACAGCGCAAGTGTTACTGTATTGGCGATTTTCATCTCAACGTACAATAACATCCGTAAGGTACGCTAGATCAAGTGAGTCAACGCAAGCCGAGGGTGATAGTGAACTTCAGCAGCAGGTCGAACACTTTCTTATTACGCAAAAAGGATACCTCAAAGAAGGGTTAAAGGTTGCTGATTTAGCTCAGCAATTTAATCAACCGGAATATAAGATAAGCCGAGTGATACGACAAAACTTACAGGCGCGAAATTTCAATCAATTGGTCAATGAGTTAAGAGTTGAGCATGCTAAGGTGTTGTTACAAGACCCCACTAAACAACATTGGCCGGTACTTGTTGTTGGACTGGAAAGTGGTTTTGCGTCGGTTGGACCATTTACTAGAGCATTTAAAATCACCACGGGTACCACGCCAAATCAATTTAGAAAACAAACTAACCACATGCAAGTGCTACGTGAAGCACAAGAGTAAGTGGCAATTAATCTAGCTTGGTCAGTTTGTATTGTAGTTGCTGAATAGGCAATTCTATCGTCTGCGGGTCAAGATTTGGTGTAATATCACTGACCGGAAAAACGTTATCTATTTCTACCGCATTCGCAATGGCGTTAGTATCGCCATTGGTTAAAAAAGTAAGTTGGGTGTAATCACTGGGCTGTAAGCCATACCGAGCCAGCGTTGCCTTTAAATCTATACTGTACTCGTATGCGGCTAACAGGCTACCTGCGTTATCGTTGTATCTACAGATCCGCCATTGATAGCTACTTTCGATAAACTCCAGTGCCCAAATTCCACCTTTATCTTGGATCATTTGCTGTGGTTGTTTGCAGGGCTGGGGTAGGGGGAGCAAACGGCTGTGAGACCAAAGCCCTTCGTGGTTTTGGCATAGTGAGTCGCTTTTACCAAGGTCAATAATATGCGAGCTTAGACCATACTGGCAAAACTGGGAGGCGGGAATGAAAAAGGGCGCGCTGCGTTTGTTAAGTGTGCCAAACGCAATATAGCCCATTAATACCTCAGACTTAGTCATCCAGCCAAGGTAAACATAGTCATCATCCTGCCAGCTTGTTGATGCGATTTTCCCCTGCTTAACGGTGTTAGTTAGTTTGAAATGGTCGCTTTTGCCATTAAATGTACACGTCAAACTATCTTGTGTAGCGTCGATGTTGCATGATTGCAGAGCTTGATTCTGTGATAGCCGATTTATTTTAACGTTTGGCGTTTGATGAGTTAGCGCAGAGGTGAACTTAGCCGCAGCAGACAACTGGCCGGTTTGATCTTGTTTAAAACGACATTTAGGCTGCACCTTTGAGGAATTGAGCACGACATTACCATCAAGTACTGCAAGCTCGCAGCTATTGACTCGGGTACAAGCTGTGAGCAGCACAACGCCAAAAAAGGCAATCCAGATGTTTTGCAAATTACAATACTCATTGATTATCAGCTACATCCTATAAACATAGCTGATAACACCTCGATTAAGCAATATGTGCAGCAATACCCGACTTTCCCATCGCGACTTCGGATTTTAGCATTTGGCCGTTGATATAATCGCCACTATTTTGTTTTCGGTAAGGGATTGGCTTTTCACGAAATACGTGTGTTAAGCGCTTTGACCAACTGGTAACTTCATCAGCTATACGTTGATTAGGCTCGCCTTTGGCGTCGAAAATAACATGGTTTTGTAGAACGTCCATACCTGGGAAAAACAAAGTCCCGTGCGTTATTGGGAATAGTAATTCGTCCATTGTGCCGTTTATCCCTAAAGGAGAGTAATCCTCATAGCCACCACCTGTAGTTACACAAATTAATGCTCGTTTTCCCTGTAAAATTCCCTCGCCGTAGCGCAATTGGTTTCCTTTGTTTTGATAGCCGTAAGCAAAGCCATAGGCATAGACTCTATCGAACCAGCCTTTGAGTATGGCGGGCACGCTGTACCACCAAAGCGGAAAGTGAAAAATAACCAAGTCGGCAGCCAACAATTTTTGCTGCTCTTGAATAACGTCTTCGGTTAGGGTGTTTGAGTAATATGCTTTGCCAGACGCTGCAATAATCGCAAGTGGTGCTTGTGAGTCATCTTGCGGGAAGTCGGTTGCATCAATTACTGCCTTCCAGTCCATTTGGTATAGATTTGAAGTTTGAACTTGCAAGCCCATACGCGTTAAGGTTTCGACGCTTGTCTTGGCGAGTGTCTGAGTTAAGGAAGTCGGCTCTGGATGTGCCGATATCACTAGTGCGGATTTAGTCATGATAAGTACTCTGTAACGAATAGGAGTTGTTACTATCTCTGTAATCTTGCTATAAATAAAATTGAATATATTTACTCAAGGTATAAATTAAATGGATAGTAAAAAGATGGACTTAAATCTGCTTCAGACTTTGGTGGTGCTACTGGAAGAGTGCAATGTGACCAAAGCGGCAGATAGGCTGAACCTCAGCCAACCAGCAGTAAGTACTCAGTTAAGTCGGCTACGAGGATTATTTGATGATCAGTTATTAGTCCCTATTCATAAAGGCATGCTACCAACTGCCAAAGCGATTGCTTTGCTGCCGGAACTTCGCACCGCGATGAATCTAGTGAGTAATGTGTTAGTAGAGCATCAAGATTTTACCCCTGAAACGGCCAATTTAACTTTTAAAGTGGCATGTACAGACTATATACAGCTGATGGTGATGGCAAAGGTGATACAGCGTTTAAAAGTTGCGGCACCTAATATCAAGGTCGTGCTTTGCCATTTGAAAATAGCAACGCTTGCAGTCCAGCTGCAAAACTCAGAACTTGACTTGGCATTAATGTCGCCGGAATGCGGGCCTGATTGGTTAAGATTTAAAATCTTATATCAAGAGAAGTACGTGTTGATTGGCAGGAAGCACCATCCGCAGCTAAAGCCAAAAATAACAATTGCAGATTATGTGAAGCTTGAACACATTGTGGTCTCTTTTGAAGGGAGTAGCACCTCTACATTCGTTGACTCAATCTTGCAGCAATATGGTAAATCGAGACAGGTAATGACGTCAGTCCCCTCGTTTTTATTGGTTCCAGAACTGGTAAAAAATACAGACTTAGTTGCGCTCATCCCAGCTCGTCAGGCATCAAAGCTCGGAGCTGATTTTACGATCGTTGACAATCCCATACCAGACTGTACTTTTGATGTCGCAATGGTATGGCACGAAGTGCAGCACCAATATCCAGCACTTCGTTGGCTGCGAGCGTTTATAAGTCAGACTATGGCTGAGGTTTTTTAATTAGTTAGCCTTGCTTCGCGTTTTGCCCATTATTGTGGAGCTCACCATCGTTATCGTAATATCTGTCTTCTTCAACAACAACTTGCAGTGCCAGCCAAGCTTGATGCGGAGTAAGAGACCAAAATAATTGACCGTGTTAGCAGAGTCTTTAATCGAGCGGAGGGGGTAGGAGTGAAATCCATTACAGCGTACCATTTTTACCAAACTATCCACATATAGTTTAGGCTAAATACCCAAAGCTCAGGAGAATGCATACCGAACTAAAAAAGCCTAAACAAAAAAGTGATACTCATTGCTTAGGCTCTCATAGTAGACGTTATATCGCTTTGATGTCGGTTATTGCTGCTCCATCTGCGTTAATTTATCGCCAATCGGGCGAGAAAAGTTGTAGCCATCATATTTATCCCAGTTGATTGACCACGTCATGACACCACCGAAGTTTGGATAGGCTCTGCTCGGTTGAATCGTTCCGCAGTCTACTCCTTTGGTTAAGCAATCTAGGGCACTGATTATGTTCCCGATAGGTGCTTGTCCTGAATTGGCGGATTGTGGTCCTGAAGGCAGTCCTATTGCAACTTGGTCGTCCCGTAACGGCGCAAAGCGGCTACCATCAGCAAGGTCAAAGCCCTCGATTAACATTTTGGCATGTGCCACCATCATATTGACCGAGCCTTCAGGCGCACTGCCAGGCTCGTAGGGGTTAGGTAATCCACCATTATTGTAAAGCTGGACATGGAGTAAATCTAAGGTATCTCGTAACTCATTGATAAGAGGAATATACGCTCCCCAAATACCTGAGTAGGCAATCATCCCGCCGTGAACATAAGGGTGCTCCGGAGCCATGGTTAGCACCATGTTGCCACCAATATTTTGTTCAATTTGTTTGATTGCGCGTGGTAGTCTTGCTTGGATCTGAGACCCATGCACGAGGTTAGAGCCACTTTCTAAATCAATATCCAAACCATCAAATCCCCATTCCTGAATGATGTCGGTTAAGCTACGCACAAATGCCGCCTCATCCGCGTCGGTGTTTAGTGTAATCGTTCCTTCAGCTCCACCTAGGCTTAATACAAAAATTTTGCCTTGGGCCTGTAGTGCTTGCATATCTGTTTTAAATTTAGCCGGATCGATAGGAGGGCAGTTAGAGCGAATATCCTTTTCAAATGGTTTAAAATGTACCGTACCATTTGAGCTTCTGTCATTTTCTGCAAAAGCGATATCAATGACATCCCAAGCCTGTGACATCTGATCAAGGGGAATGGGGCAGCCTGCTGGATTGACAAAGTTGTGCCAGTAACCAATGAGCTTGTGTTTTTTCCCAATCGGTTTATCAATAACCTTAAGCGTAACACCGCTGCTTGATACCTGCTCGTTGCTGTCATTAGTGGCTGTTACATGAAGGGTTTTTGCGCCTATGGACGTGGGGGAATAATTATATTTAAAAGGCGCAGAGGTGTCAGTATTGAGCAATACACCATCAGCATAAAATTGAACTTGTGTTACTTGTCCTACAAAAGCAGTAGCTTGAGCAATTAACTGGGTTGAGTTACCAAGCGTAAGCTGGCTACCGCTAGTGGGAGCCAATAGATCAACTGCAATAGGCTGATCAGTGACATTAATAGTAATGGTTTCTTCACTTTGGTTGTTTTCATTGTCCATCGCTTTTGCTGTTAGAAGCACAGGCGTGGCCGCTGTAGGTGTAAACTCATAGTTTAAGCTGGGTTGGCTCACACTCGAAAGCAGACTGTTGTCAGCATAAAGTGATAAATTAATGATGCTGCCATCGGGGTCTTGTGCATTGATGGATATAGTTGTCGGAGTGTTAATTAGCACCGTGCTATTATTGTCGGGAGTCGTAAATGTGACGTTCGGTGCGATAGCGCAGAGTCCTAAATCACTCCAAGCATCACGCCAATGTTGGCCTGTACCAGGTTCATAAGCCCACAGCGCATTAGAACTACACCAGCCTGAAACATCACAGCGGTATTTGTGATTATTGTGTGCGACAAGCTCACCAGCACGATAACTTTGTCCAGCACGATAGGATCTTAATCCTTGGCAACCACCTGCGGTTTTGCTTAGCACTTCAATTGCTACACTTGCTTCGCTGATAAGTCCTTGGTTATCCCTAACTTTAACATTGAGCTGAGTAATACCAAGCGGCAACGCTTGCCACTGAACTTGGAATGGGGGAGCTGTTAAGGTTGAAATCGTTTGGCTATTCGCACTGATGATAACTTCTGTAATACTGCCATCGGTGTCTTCAGCCGCAACATCAATATTTACTATGTCGTTTTGATAAAATTGTTGGCCATTAGTTGGGGTGTTTACCGATACCGCCGGAGGCAGGTTTGTACCGTTGGCCTTGACAGAAATGGTTGCTGAACGAGAAGTTGTGGAGTGCCCTTGAGCGTCTGTCGCAATCGCACTCAAACTATGTTCACCCAGTGCTGCGCGCCATGTTGCTTGAAAAGGCGGGGTATTATCAAATGCAATACTCTGTCCATCGACCAAAAATTCCACATAAGATAAATCACCATCGATATCACTTGCATCTGCCGATAAAACAGCGCTGTCATTTTCACCCAGCACAGCGCCATCATTAGGGCTTGTGAGTGTAATGCTTGGTGGATGATCTTGACCTGAGCTACATATACCGAGATTTTTCCAAACATCATAGGGGCCTGAGTATGTCGTCGGGTCTTCGTTTTGACTATACCACTTGGCCTCAAATGCTTGGTTTTGAGTTTGAATAAGTGCGCCTTTTTTGTAGACCTGCTGTTGTGACCAATTAGCTAACGTACTGCAATCATATGCAGCAGCTTGGCCTGCAATGGTCAACAAACTACTCGTCCATATTAATTGAAGAATAGAAGTTGGTTTCATATTAAATCCTTACATGTTGTATGTTTTATAAGCAAAACGGTAACAGCATATAGGTAAAAAAATAGTTAATCAACATGGTGGGTGAGAGGTGCTGAGCTAAATGTAGCGATATCACCACAATGCTTTATACCTTTTTAAAACAATGTTTTAGTTATTTTTTGCCGTATCGTCCATTCAGGTTTAAAGCATATCTATCGGTGATTTTGTAATTTTTATGATTTTTTCTTTGTTGTTGTTGTTTTTTTGTTGAATGTTTATCGATTGTGTGACAAGTTAGAGTTGATGACAAAATCAAAACACTAAACTCTTATTTCAAGGAAATGATTATGCAGTTAAAATTAAAAAAATCATCGCTGAAGCAGCTTAACGAGAAGCAGCAAGTATTGCCCTTGCAGCAAACCCCTAATGTAGGTGGGGGAGCTGAACCAAATACGAGGATCCCGTGCCGTTTAACAGAAACATTAACGGGTGATTTTGCCCATTGTCGTTGTTAGTGAGTAATACCAATTAGTTTTAACACGTGCTCAATCTGAGGGGAGAAACCTGACGTTAACTGCGGTAAAAATATCCTATTTGGCACAACTAAATAGCAAAATTTTTGCCTTGCCTACAGGACCTAGGTACCTCGGCGTGAGCAGGATGCGGAAGCGGTGTTATCGACAAGATCCCCTCGCCTCAAAATAGGTCATTTAATTAAGATGATTGGTATTAGATCTTTTAATCACTAACACAATTAATTTAAATAACAAATCAAGGACAAGAAAATGAAACTTAAATTTAAAAAAACAGCGTTAAAACAATTAGACAAACAGCAGGATTTACCACAACAGCAAACCCCTAATGTTGCAGGTGGTGTGAGTGGTTTTCGTTGTCGCCCACCAATGTCTGAAACAGGCAATAGATATTGGCAATGTGAGTGCTAATAGCTCGCTTTTATAACAAAAAGCTCACTCTGTGAGCTTTTTTTGATGGTAAAAATAAAGGTGAATACCTCATTAACCTGAGTTGTAGATAACTAATATCTTTCTAGCAGCCAGTTTTAGCCGCCAAGTGGCTTGAATATCTCTCAATATCCAGCCGATTCCTTATTCAGCGCTTTGATTAACTCATTTTCATATAATTTAAGGATTTACGTATTTTATAACGTCTAATCAAATTCAAGGGTTTGCGTTTTAAGCCTGTATCAATAACCGCTTCTGTAGCTGCAAGCACACGATTAGCACTTTGCCCGTCACGATAAGGATGAACTTGTAAGATATATTGTTCGATCCGCGCCTTTTGCGTGTCTGATAGGGTTAGTGCTTGCTTTACCGCAGCGGGTAGTTGCTGTGGATCAGTGATATTGATCAGTGCGTCTTGAGGTTGATGATTGTTAAAGGTGATCACAGGTTTGCCTATTAACAAAGATTCATCAACCGCACTTGAGGTATCTGAAATTACGACATCTGCCTGTTGGATAAGTGGGATCAAGTTATCATCACCCGCAATTTCAAAATCATCAATGGCTTCAAGTTGGGCATATAACTCTTGCCATTGCGTTTTTGTTTTTGGGTGAAACTTGAGTTGGATTTTGTAGTCACCAGATTTGGCAAGCTGCTTAACCTGTTCGTATAGTGCCTCTAACGAGCTCAAATTTGGGGAGAATGTTGGCGCGTAAAGTAATACTGGCTTTTCGTTATGACACTTGGTGTAATCAAAATACGGGTCAAGTTTTGGCCAGCCGGTTTCGATGACAGAAAAGTAGCCATGTTTTTTCGCTAATGCTTCAAACGGTTTGGTCGTTAGTGGACCATGGGTGCAATATAAATCAAAAAAGCCCCGGATCCCAAAATGCCCTTTCTTTTTGTACTCCAAACCATGGAAGACTTGTACTTTTGCCCCTGGGAAAAAGTCTGGTACAACGTTGCCTGGTACAAACACCGCCCTTGGATTAAACGCTTTTACAGCTTCTACAGTAGTGAGCTCAAGCTCATCATCTCGCAGTGAACTTGATGCCACTTCTTGGCCTTTTAAAAACCACTTCACGATTGCACCATTTGCTCGGATCGCATCTTGTAGTGGTCTCAAGATAGCAAAGCTATATGGCTGTTCAACATAAAAAAGGTAGTGTTTAGGCATCGGAAGTCACTTTAAAAGATCAATTGATTAATGCAGTTTCACCGCTGATGATACCGTTTTTATCACTTTATTACAAAGTTTTGACAGAGCCACCGTACTTGAAATCACGTTATATTCACGCTCGACTTTGGTCTTACTTTACCTCGGGTGTCCTTGTAAAACGCTGGTGTGTTTCTAACCCTACTTGAGCTGCTTCTAGCATAATTTTATCCATGAGTACCTGTACTGACTCAATCTCTCGTATTAGCCCTTGAGATTGACCAATGAATTGCACACCGTGCTCTAAGTCACCATGGATTGTTGCTGCTTCAAGCTTTTCTGTGGCCGCGCCAAACAGCGAAAGCAATTTGATTTTGTCGAACTGAGACAGTAAACCTAAGAGTAGTTTCCAAAGTGGCATGTCGACCATTTTTGCTGCTTTAAATGACTTCATTACTGCGACGAGAAAGTGCATAGGGCGACGCGTTGCCTTTTCGGCCATGGGCGTTTTCATTACTCGAGCGTACAATCCATCAAAGTTTTTTGAGTAAATTGTTTGCTCTACATCTTTTTCCACAACTGTATTTTTAACATGTTGGTGTAACGGACTTTCTTTGGATGTTGCGAAGCGGGAGCCCATTGCTACACCACTTGCACCCAAAGCCAGTGCAGCGACTAAGCCTCTGCCATCAGCAAATCCACCAGCAGCGATAACAGGAATGTCAACAATATCGACGATACTTGGTACAAGACACAGAGAAGTCACAGCACCACCATGTGCTGCTGCTTCGTGTCCCGTCACAAGCAAGGCATCCACCCCAGATTTTTGCGCCGCAAGAGCATGCTTTTGGGTTACCACAGTGGCAATAACTTTCCCTCCATACTGCTTAGCAGCTTGCACTATCCAGTCTCCTTTACCGAGAGAAAAGTTAATAACAGGCACTTGTTCTTCGAGCGCGATTTTTGCGTTTTCTTTTGCTCCGGGCATCATTAAGGTAACACCAATACCAAATGGTTTATCGGTGAGTGTGCGTATTTTCTTGATAGCTTGACGCGTTTCGTCTTGACTGAGAGGGCCCGTCGCCAGAATGCCTAAGCCACCAGCATTACTTACTGCCGCAACTAATTCGGGTACTGAAATCCAGCTCATTCCAGGTAATATAATAGGTTTTTCAATGGCAAATAATTCGGTAATAGCGGTTTTCATTTTTCTTATTCTACTGGTCTGATGTGTTGGTGAGCATAGCTGGAATTTGCTGTAAAGTGAACATGCAGATACTCTCTTGTTGAAACTTTGAGGAGTAATACTGTTATATTGCCTGAATACTTTGCGTTTTTATGGTTAATTTTTGGCTCGGAGGGATGATGAACGTTATAGTACTATTAGTGTGTTTAATCGTAGCCTTAGTGATTTTAGTGCCTTTATTAGAGAAGCATCAGCAACGTATGGGGCTGGATAAAATGCAGAAATACAGCAAATATGTATTTCCGCTATTGATGGTAACCTTGGTCATCAAGTTTATATATATGCTGCTGGTTGAGTAATGTTTTGTAATACCGCTATTTACGACGCTTGATGTTCTGTAGCTTTAGCCAGCCAGGCTTTTGTGAGCGATTGAGCTCATTTAAAATAGTAGTCGCTTTTTCAATGGTGATCCGAAAGTCTGCAATATCTTTGTAGATCTGCACTGCAATTTTTTTTCGTTTGACTGCTGCACCTGCATCTAAAAACGATTCAAGAAGCTTACTTAAAAAGTGTGATATTGCAGAGCGCTCACGAGTATCATTATGCTCTTCAAGACGCAATTGCTGTTTTGCAAGTTTGCTTTTTATTTGACTCAATTCAGCTTGGCTATATTCACTTTGCGCATTTGGTAGATTTGCCAGAATGTCCACATGTTCCGCTAAGTACTGGCACTCAAGCACGCTGAGCTCCTCTTGCAGTAAAATTCGACTCAGTCCATGTCTAAATTCGGCTTGAGTAATATTATGGTGAGTTAAGCGCTCACAATGCTGATGGAACAGATGCCATTTTTGCCACATGTATACATACCCCAAACCCGCCCCTTTAATATTTTGCATACCAACGATAATTTGGTGTGTTTGAGGTAAGGCGAGTTGAGCAATGATTTGGTTCAAGCTATCTGGTTTAATATCACTGTTCTGAACTAAAGTACATTTGCGGGTTGCTAATTGCTGCGCGATGTCATGGGCAAGCGGTTTTTGTGTGGTGAGATCTTCACATGCTAAGAGCGACTGGGCCAACTCGTTTGCTTCAATCTTCTTAAACAGCAAATAATGATTCTGCGTTTCTAAGTCTAACTTGGCCTTCAAAGCGGAAATCTCAGAGGGTGATATGTCACTGCACTTGGGGGCAAACTTTTCAATTAAATCACTTAACGTTTGTGGTGATTGGATGAGGTTGAAACGTGTAAGTAGGGCATACAGAGCTTGTTTATCATTATTGACAAAAATGTTTTCTAACAGATTTTCTAGCGCGGTCAGAAAGTATTTAAAGAAGCCATCAATATTTGTACCGATAATGACAATCTGATCAATGTGTAAGTCATTGGCAAGAATATTTGCAAACACCTGAGAGCGAGCAACCCTATCGTTTCTATTGTTGATAAGGGCAATAACTTGGCCGTTTTTTCCTTGTTCTACAATATTTAAGCGTTTCCAATTTTCGATGGTTGCCAGTTTTTCATTCGCCGACATACTATTAATGAAGGTCTGGCTAACGTGGCCATATTTTGCGAGAGTAAACTGTTGTAATACTCCCACATCAGGAATAACTCGTGATGCGGTTTCTTTGTACACATAATCCTTATTGATGCCAATGTACTGCGCCATTTTACAAACCAACGCGATGTTGTCAGGATGTTCAACATAGGGATATTTTGCAAGAATATCGGCGGTGATTTGGTAGCCATCCCCCCAGTGGTTTTGGATCAAAGAGGTATTCTTTTGTTCTGCCGCCAAATTGAGCACTGATGCCATGTTCTGCTCAGAGGTAAAAACTTGGGTATTGTAGCCAAGAAATGCCGACATTTCTTTGGCCACATCTAGTCCAGTTGGCCCCAAAATATCCTCATGATCTGGGTAAGCATTGGTAATGGTGGCAAAATTGTCTTTCATCCATCGCACAAGAATTTTTACGTATCTCGGTGTTAATCCCATACATTCCCATAAGAAAATGTCTGCTTTGACTTGTTTGGCAAAGTGCAGCACATCGGCTTGCTCCCAAATACTGGCTTTATCAAAAGGTCGAAAGAGCGGGATTTCATATTGCTCACCAGATATTTTGGAATAGATGAGCATGGCTTCACAGCCAGTTGTTTTACTGACAACTTTAAGCGCCATACTGCTAAAAAGTGCCGATTTAAGGCGTTCTGTACCTGATTTTCCTCGAGTACCCCAGCCACCGATTGATACCGGAATATGTCTTCTATTACGCTTGATTTTTTGGCTTGCGACAATGTGTCGCGTCCAAAAATAGCTGATAAATGCCAGCACAAAAAATACCAGTTGAGAGATGCTATTTTGGTAAATGGCATCCATGTATTCTTTGAAACTACTCCATATTGTCAGAAAAACAGAGGTGATATTGGTTCGATTGTAGAGACGGTGAATGTCTTTAGGAACTGGAAACTGTGTCTCAGCTATATCTCCATAGCCAGTAAATTGCATGGTAAATCCCAATTGCTCGAGTGTTTCGAGGTACTTCTGCTGTTCAAGCTCATTACCTTTACGCAGTTGATCAAATTCAGAAAACTGCCATGAAATGACCCAATAAGCTTTGAGACGTTGCCACAGTGTTGGCGGCGGTAAGACCGATAGAATGCCATCTGGCGTGTAAGTTTTAGCGGCCTGTTTGTGATGATCGTTAATCAGTACGCTGAGCATAAAGTCTAACAGTGGTAAGTGAGGGCGACTCGATTGCTCTGTGATATTAAATAAAAGCTCTCCAGGCACTTTGGTTTCACTGATTTCAGCAGTGGTACAACTAGGTACATGAACATAGACACTGGGGTTTTTGGCCTTGGTATGTGAGTGGCTTTGCCTTTTATCTGTGCTTGGGTGTCTGATCTCATGAAGAATACGCCACAATCGACGCACCTGCTTATAACCCTGTTGGATCCGCCATCCGGTTTTTGTGCGGTTGGCGTTGAGACTCTGGCCATGTTGAGCGAGATAAGAAAGCGCCCGACCTAATTCATCCTGGGAGCAGGTAATTAATGTATCGCTTTGCTCATTCGCTTCAAGAGAAGCGTTGAGCTGAGCAACTAGCGCCTGATGGTAAAAGCTACTCAATTGCTCCCTAGCTCTTGTGATATACCGACACACTGCGATATTTTCTTCAGAGGCTAAACAAGCGTTGAGCGTGTCTATAAAGCGCTTAAAGCAAGCTTGTGGTTCTGACTCACCAAGCTGCATATTCAGCATGATCCTCGCACTTTGCTCAAGAGCCAAACGCTTTAAGGGTAATGGTTGCTTACTCATTAACGTTCGCTGCCACCAGTCAAATGAAAAATCATCCTGACAGAACCTATCAGCAGACAGCTGCTTGATTAGTGTAAATCGCACTGCGTTTTCAGTTTCTTGCTCGAACCGCTCCGTCAATAGTGACTTTGCAAACGTGTGAGGGTAAAACTCCACATACTCAATAGTGACCTGACGCACTCGAGGTAATACGTGTTTGCTCAGTGCTGTGAGAATCTTTAGGTCTTGCTCAGTGAGGGTGCTCTGGCTCACAAGTATTTTTGCAAAGGTACTTACTATGTAGAGTAATTCAGCATCGATTTTTGACGGAGAGTCGACTTCGTTGGCTTCGGCTAACATTGACCACATATATGCACGGCTAAATGTTGGGCGCTGATGAATGAGTAGTTCAAGAATGTCAACGACGGCTTGATAGGGCATGTTGTCAGCTTCAAGAAACTCAATGAGCTTGGCTATCAGCTCACCATCTAATTCAGGGTCGCCCTCTAGCTTGTTGAGCGTCGCGACCATATTTACCAACGCTCGGATTAAGCCGTGGCGAATATGCTGATTTTGGCTGTTGGCTAATAAGGTTAAACAAAATGGTTGTAAATCTAATCGCTGCCAAGCGCTTTCTAGGTTTGTCTGGTGCGTTTGTAGATAACGGTTTGTCAGCGTTCCAAGCTTGGCGATTAGAAACTTAATTTGTTGCCCCATTGTCGCTACTTTATGCTCATAACGAGCCACGACAGCACCTTCATCAAACCAACGTGAAAATGCTTTTTTATCTTGTACTAGCATTGACTTAGTGGCACCCAGCTCTTTGGCATACGCTAAAATGTGGAGGGCTTTTTCCGCTGCAAATTCGGATTTAGCGATCCTTTGTACAAAGCTGGTATGGGAGACATCTAGCTGCAATATTTGCTCGTGTAGTGTCTCAATCTTATGCCTCAAAAAGGCAATGGATTGCAGGACGAGCCAATCGGTTTCATCTTCGCTTTCGGGACGATTATAGAGTAGCTCCCATGCACATAATTCATCAATTAAAGCATTATACTTATGTTGATACAAATTAAGCCAAAACTGTTCAGTTTCGGCAAAAAATAAGGACTCTAATTGATTTTTTAACACATTACTGGTCATGTAAATCTTGCTCTAATAAATGGCCTAGCTGCAACGACTCAAAGACGATTTCATCATGCGCGTATGGCGCGAATCCGGTTTGTTGTAGATTGCCTAAATGGACTTGAAAACCAATTTGGTGAGTGTTGTTAAACCAATCTTGTGTCCACGTAAGGCTGAGCCAGCCTGCGGTATGTGTGCTAAAGTCAAAACCCGTTTGCCAACCTACCTGGGTCAAGTACTGCCAAGTCGGGTTTGGACGGTGTTGATCCGCAAATACGTATCTTGATGTCAGACCTAAACGGAAAATATGACCTTCATGATATTGATTCCAATTAATTGAAAGTAACATATTATCAAAGGTTTGCCAGTCTTGATTAGATGTCAAAGTCGCACTGGAGTCAATATAACTATCGACCCAAGGTTGATAGCGTAGCCCTGCATGTGCTTGCCAACCGTGCCGGTGGTTGTTGCGGTAGAAGGTATACATATCAGGGCTAATTTGCGCATCGGCTATAAACTCATCTTTGTTGATACTGGTGTAAGTATAGAAAGGCTGCCACCACCAAATGCTTCTAAATCCCGAGTTATAGCGATGTATTTGTCCCAGTTTGCTAGATAAACGAGATGTGAGGTGATTGTCGCTTAACGCTGTGGAGTTTTGCCAGCGATTACGTAATTGAACCTCAGCAAACCAATTAGTGTACTGCGATAGCCAGTCATATTTGCCATTGATTGAAAATGTATCTTGATGATGATTATCTAAGGTATAAAACGTGTCCAGTCGATACCAACTATTTTCCTCTTTAAGTCTCAGCGAAAGGCCGAGATCTAAGGTGATGCGGTTGGGGGTTGGTTCTGTTGTTTGGACGATGTCGTCACTATCAAATACTAAAAATCCAGCGATACCCATTTGGCTTTCATCCATTTCGAGGTGAGGATTTTGGTATGGCGTAAGCATCGCGTTAAGATCAGGGCGCACTTGTGTATTGAGATGTACATCCGGTGTTGGAGTTAAGTTTACGCGTGATAGTGTGGGACTTAAAGACCAAACTGACATCCGCACGAGTGCAGCGGCACCTGTCGCGGTGAGGCTTACTTGCCCCGCAGGGTGGAAGTAATTGGCCTCCTTTCTCGTTCCATTTTCCATGCTTTCGATTCTTATTAAGCTATCTTGCGAAAGCGTTGCAGTGACAGGCGTATGTTTATCTGAGCGATAAAAAATTTGGCGAGTATCTAATTCAATATCATGCCAGCGGCCTCCACTGTAATACTGGGGAGTGATCCCGACCATCTGCCCAGAGATTGGGTTTAGCCAGCGTAATTGTATGTGACTCGCTCTGGCTTCATCCGGTTTAATACCATGAGTAAAAGTCTCACCGGCCTGTAACGTTAAAACAGTGCCAGAGCCATGGCCAATAAGTTCAACTTGGGCGGGTGGTGTACTGACTTGCATCGCATCGGAAAAGCGCAATGTGATGCGAGTTTGCAAGTGTTGATACTGTGTAAAGTCAATGGTCAGTAGCTCATTTGCACGAAGCTGTAACCCTGAAAGCGGGGTTTGTGTGAGATGGGCTGTGATTTGATCTGCATAACTTTTTGCTAAGTCGGCTTCAGTGCTAACTTTTTGAGTCCCAAGGTAACTTGTATATTGCTGGACTGGACGCCACTGCCCATAGCGCAGCAGGCGAGCATATAATGCTTGATGCGTAATATTGTCAGTTAAGCTTGTGTGTAAGCGCTGTAGCGCTGAGTGATATTGCTCATTGTTCAGCGTTTGTTGGCTTAAATGGTATAGGGCGTTTACCGCGACTTCTATTACTGAAAATTCAGTACTGACAATGGATTGAGCATCACTGATAAGTTTCACGGCTTGGTTATCGGCAGGGGTTGCTGCCGCTAGTGGTGGTGTTATCTGAATATCAAGGAAAAGTTCACTATTGCTAAATAAGTGGATACTTTCTCCCGCCGCTAAGTTTATCTGCTGTCGTGTGGCAATAGACAAGCGAGTATTGTCAGACTGTAACTGCATATTAGCAGGAATATCGGCATAGACAGGCAGTAGATTTATTGCTTTATCCTGCTGGTAATATAGCCATTGCGTATTTTTATATTGTTGCCCCTGAAATGCTGTGCGTGCGCTTACTTTCAAAGTAAGGGGAGTATTTGCTGTTAACTGTAACGCTTCACCTCGATCTACACGATATAATTGCGTTGGTTTGTCTATGGTATGGGCAAGGTGCTGACCATGATGACTTAAACTATATTGCGGTGAACTAATCTGATTAGATTGAAGTGTAGCTAGCAGCTGAACTTGATATTGTGCCAATAACATTGTCTGGCTCATCCACAGCGCTTCTTGATGCGCGCCAGATTGTATCAAGTAATCTAATTCAATGTTGTCACATTGATACTCAGTGATATAGGGGCTATACCCCGCACATAGCCCAGCTGCTTGTATATAATCTGTTGCTTCCACGTAGTGTGTCAGTAATGTATTAGCAGCATATTTCCTTAGCATGTCTGAATTGCTCAGTAGCAGTGACTTTAATAGTAACTCAGCATTTCCAGTGCGCGCCAATTGGTTCAACACATCAATATTAAGCTGCCATGCGAGCAGGGTAACTTGTTCGTTATAGCCATTAAGAAAGGGTTTAACTTTAGCCAATGTCTGTATCGGTAATGTGCTCGCCTGCATGCGCAGCTCAATAAGTGATTTGGTCGCATGAAACTGTGCAGCGCTAGTTAGCCCCAGATTTAGCTTTGGTGGTCTCAGAGTTGTCAAAGAGAGATTGTAACTGTTAGCTCTATTGTTCCTGTTATGCGTCAATAATCGACTGATAAACTCACTACTACGTAAGCCTTCTTGAGTCATCGCGTTAAACTTAGGAAATGGTTGTAGTCTATTTACCGCAAGTGCAACATCACGCTTTAGTATGCTTCCTTGAACGGTTATGAATGTTGAAGCCGGATGGATAGGGAGCGTTAAGCGTTGAAAATGCGCACTTGGTGAAAGGTGTAGTCTGTACTGGTCATGCTCTGTGTGTAATAGCAACTGTTGTTGCTGCGTTGCACGAACAAAGACGGTGACGGCATTGTCGATGATAGGGATGTCATCAAGATGATAAGTGAGCGTACTTGAGGATTGCGTATAGGCAATATGTTGACTTCCAGTGACCACTTTAACATCATCGGTTACGCTACGACTACCCAACGTGACGGCGACGTTCGCTGCTTGGGTGGTGAGTTTGTTTGGGCTACTTGGGGAGACAAAGCTGAGTGAAGAGGTAATACCCCGCAGGGCTTGCTTTCTCGCAATTGTTAGCACTGAGTCAGTAGCTGCTGTCTCAACATCGGTTCGGTCATTGCTAAAATACAAGCGCTGAAGTTGACTATCTAATTGTTGGCTCCAGTACGGATTAAAAAGAGTCTCTAGTTGTTTTTGCCCGGCATTGTCATCAAATATCCCACGGTGCATTTGCACTACATTGAGGTAGACAGGTACAGAGCTTGTTATAGTTAAGTAGCTGCCTTGTGGTACTGCGACATAGTCTTGGTTAACTAGTCCTGCTTTTGGTTGTAAGTACTCAGCTGCATGTAGATCTGAAACAGAAATACGACTAATCACTTTACCATTAACCTTCACAGTCACGATACCGTTTTGGATTACTTCATGGAGATCCTTTCGCACTGTTATTTTTAACTTTTTAGCTTGCGTAAAAAAGACCGTGGTTTTGTCGGTTGGTGCAAGGTGGTACCACCTCTGCGTACTCTGAGCGATTTGCAATACCTTAGTATCTAGACCTGGCAATGCTAAGGCGCGCCTAAAGGGATCGCGATGACGATGTACATTACCTTGCCAAAGAGCCAATAATTGTGCTTGCTGGCCATGATAAGTCACCTCAATTAAACGATGTTGCCGAGCACTGCCAAGTTGACATCGCTGTTCCACACACAACCACTGTGTTTTATCAATTTGACGCAGAAGCTTTGGTGTTTCGCCTATCCTAAATTGAAAGTTGTCAAGCGCCGCAGGCTTGATCACGAGCCAAGCGTGGGCGGGCAGGGCTAGCCATTGACTTTGCTGTGGCTCAAAATGACGCTGAGCACTTGCTTGAAGGTGTGCCATACGTTGCAAGTCTATCCACTGTACACCAGTTTGCACAGCAACTTCTCCTGCGAAGGTGAGCTTGGCAAAGAGCAGTAAAGTGATTAGATAAGTGATCGCACGCATGAATTAAATTGCTCTAGCTGTTGATTATTTTTAGTTAATTGCTTTCTTATTTGATAGCTTAGTTCAATATGGATAAAGCTATATTTGGGCAGATCTAGTTGATGTAAAATATTTTTTGTACCACCGAGCTCTTTAACCTCTTGCGGATATACCATCACGCGATAACCTTCTTTGGCTAAACAGGTCTTTAAGTTCCATAGCGCGGCATTATTCTGTTTTCCTTGGCTGAGTATAATGTCACTGCTTCGACCGGCATCAGTTTTACGTTTCTTTTTACTAAATCCATGAATTTGAAATATCTTTGCGTCTTTGGAGGCTAACATGAAAGCAACAATAGCGGCACTGTGTAAGTTATTGTGCTGTTTTGCATAATCCATTGATTGTTGAGTGTCATCACGGTCGTATCTATGTTTGGTATTCGCCAGTAGCAATTGGCACGTGCTTTCAAATAGAGACTGCCCGATGACTAGAGTATGTTTATCATGAAAACGGTGTGGTACAGATACAACACATGGCAGACGTTGTGGTGCGTAATAAAGTTCACCGTGCTGCTCACCGCTTTGCTTTGGCATTAAGTGAAACTGTTCACCTGACTGCACCAGCTGCCACCCATTGAGCGCTTTAGGCTGAATAAGCCACTGCTGCATCGTGGTACTATTTGGCACGGCCGCGCTTGCAGGCAAAATATATAAAAAACAGATCAAAAAATAAATATTAATGTGTTTCATGCTGCCACCAATTTAGTGTTGCGTTTGGATGGAGGTACGCCTCTATCACACTTATCCAAACATCATCAGAGAAGGAAAGTGCCAGTGTGTGCGGCGCCTTTACATCATTGAACAAAGGCAAAGTTATACTTGGGTACTCTACTAATTCACTGTATTCGGGATTAAAAAACAATCTGCTTGCATCATTACCTGAATGTAAAACATAGTGTTTATTGGTAATAGTGTATTCAGTGCTAGGCATAGAAAGTTTGGTGCTATCTAGTGTGGTTTTCACTCTAATTTCTTCTCTAAAACCCGTGCTAAATACTTTGATGATAACAGCCGAAGGCTGAGTATCAGCATCACCAATAGCAAGTCTTAGCGGGTCTGATTTATCGACCTTATACACTCTTACCTTGCGTAGTGTGCGAGGAGATCCTTTATTGATGTAGAGTGCTTGTATTGAGCTGTCTTGCCGTTCAAGCTTTAGCGTTTGTAAAGGCGCTTCAAATAGCTTAGGTTTACTTGTTTGTTTCACAATGACGCTGGTGGGGTAGCCGGTTGTATCCGCCAGAGTATAGAGCTCTGAGTGTGTTACTGCTCGATATTCAAATTCTTTATTAGGTACATCGGTGTCAAAGTACGTTTGTTGTATTGGCACCAAGACAATATCCGAAACCGGCAAAATATGGTCTAGATTTTTTGTCGCGTATTGTGGCAAGGGGCTTGGGATCTCGGGAGGTGCTTCAAATAAACGCACCGCGGTGATCTGCTCGTGAGAATGAAAGAGGTAATGATTGTCTGCTTTTTGACTAAACCACGCATCAACCCCTTGATAAGCCGTGTCGGTCGGATTGCAAATGGTTTCGCAGCGGTGTCTTACATAATTGAAGCTAGAGCTACGAGTTTGTAATTTCACCATGGCATTGTCTGCTTCTACCCTAATTTTATTCACTTTGTTAGGAAGAGTTAAATAGCGCTTCTCTTCTTGTGTGATAGGTAAGCGCTCTGTTGACTGCGTGATCAGTCGGTCGTATAAAGACAGTGTTACCGCTGCGTTAAATGTGTATTTTCCCACCTCTTTGTCATTATGTAACAGGTAAAGAGTGATCTGTGTCCCCGCTGGGGCACGCCAGTCAAGAGCAATCTCACTGTTTGGGGTGACATAATAGTACACTGGTAAATCAGCTCGCAGGTCATAATAATAGCTGTGTAGCAAAGGTATTGGGTCGACGTCATTACTAAATACACGTACATTCGTTGGCGCATTGGCGCTGATTGTTACCAGCCCCGTGGGCAAATTGCTGAGCTTTAATTTACCTGATGTGGTGAGTGTTGGGTGGAGCTGGCTGGGCGCGCTTATTTGGCTTAAGTCATGCCACTCTAATTCAAGTTTTGCGTCTTCAAAACTGTCTACTGTGTATGCTTCCCCTTCAAAAACCCGAAAGCTCAATTTCATCTTTTCGGATACGTGTAAGTTATCTAGATTCTGCTGCGCAGAGAAATCATGGTTGAGTACGTTGTAGGGGAGCGACTCATAGAGCAAGTCTGCACGAAAGTCGATATTCGGCACCCCTTGTGGAGCTAGCTTTTGCCAATCCAGCATAATGGAATTATACCTTTCTTCATTGGTTAGCGCATTTTCACCAATGGTATGGTAATTAGTCATGCGTTCTCGCCACTCTGTTGGCCTTTTCAACCATGCTTTTGCAGGATCAGTTATGCTATTGCTAGTTTGGGCATGGACGCGAACCACCACGCCCTTTAGTTGTGGATCCTCTGGAATTAATTTGAGCGTAACGCGACTGGCTTGCTGTAACTCTTCCTTATTGAGGTAAAAAGATTGCCCTGATGATACCGCCAAGGCTTCTCTATTTTCTATGAGCTGTTTAATTTGTTGCTCTGCATCATTTGCAGCGACCTTAGCTGCATGATGGTAAACCCCATGATAAACCAAGGAATTTCGGGCATCCAACAAGCGATATTCGATAGCATAATTTACCGGTGTATCATCACTTGGGGAGGACTCAAATATACCATTTGATAGCACTCTTACCGACATAGTACGAGAAGGTGAAAAGGAAAATGTCAGTTGTGCATCAGTATTTAGCCAGTGCACATTAGAGCGGATATTAAATAGCGTTGAGGTGTTTGTTGGCTCCGCGGATTTTAGCCACACATAAACATTAAACCCTTGCCACATGGCTGCCAACAGAAGCGCGATTAAAATCAAAAGACGTAAGGCAAGGTTAATCCAATACATAACGTCCCTCTTGTACTGCTGCGCTATAACGGGTGATATCTATGACTTTGTTTCGCCTTGGAAAGTAGAGCGCCAATATCAATCCATCTCGTATAAACATAATGCCGAGCTCAGTGTTTCGCTGCGCAATAAAGGCTTGTAGTTGGCAGGTATTTTTTCGAGCACATAATGCACTGAGAGCCGGTAAGTGCTGCGAATGCGTGTATTGTTTTTTAGCACTTTGTAAGGCGTCGATAAATAAGGCGTCTGGGTCATGCCAATCTGTCGGAGAAAGTGTCAGCAAATCAACCTTTTTGAGAGTTGGAGAATGTGATATTGCCAACAAGCGCTGTGCTAACGCATCGTCAGATACGGCAAAATTTGACTTAAAGTCTGATGCTAACCACAGTGCAGCAAGTTCGCTGTTGGGGGCAAACAGTTGATAGCCAGATTGAGGAGTGGTTCCCAGCTCTAGCCCTCTTGTGGCGCGTTGACCCATGACAGTTTGTGTGTTCACGCCCAGCTTTTTGAGTGCGCGTTTTAACTGGCTGAGTGTTTCATTGTGAATGGGATTAGGTGTTGTAAATTGAAAAGCCAATGCTGAGGGTCTAATGCTTGATGGTGCGCTATGACTACGGATCTGTAAATTTAACAATGGTTTTTCATAGAAGTAGCGTTGGGCACTTTGGTAAACTACGTTGAATAACGAACGGATATTATCAGCGGCCATCACATTTGCCTCTACACTGGTATATGGATGAGCGCCCGCGATAGCAAGTAGCTTTGCCTGCGTGGAAATAAATAGTTGAGTAGAAAAGCCAAGCGTATTGCTCTCGAATAAGGGTCTTGGCACTGCAATTGTCAGAGCGGGTTTTGCGAGCACAGAAATAAAGTAAATTCCTTGTCCTAATTCATAAGCTTGGCTATTTTCAAGTGGTGAAATAGCGACAAATTGCCCTTGTGCACTGTCAATCAGCGCCAGTTGGTATTGGAGTAAATTTGCAATGCGGTTAATTTGGCTAAGCCTAACTTTAAAAGTGTTAGGTGTGGCTACGATATCTGGATTTTGTGTGATGGCAAACAATGGCCTTAACACTTCGTATTCCCAAAGTGCAGCACTGGTATCACTAAGAGGACTGAACGCTCCACTGCCTTTGGCGCTAATATGAGTTGAGAATTCATCGATGAGTGTATGGATGGGAGTATCTATAGTCTTAATCTCATCTTCCGTTATACCAGCATTTTGCATTCCATAAGCGCTAAGCAATGTTGAATAGCTATCCGAGCTAAGATAGGCCTCAATCATTGCGCCTTGGAACTGTTTATGTGGCAGAACCGTAGTCGCAGCAGTACCAAAATAGCTTTGCTGGATCCCCAATAGCGAGGCCAATTCTGATTGTTGAACTGAGGCTGGTACGGTATTGAAAATCCACATTTGTTTACTATCTTTTAACTTGTGGCTGTGCATCATCTGACTAACCTGACGGTTAATTTCTCTCAGTTGAATGACTTCAGACGATGACATGGCGATAAAGAAGTCGTGGAAAAATTCACTTTGTTTGCTTTGGTTATCACTGTTTTGTATAGACTTGGCATTACCAAATGCCATGCCGCTACTTTGCCAATAAGAAAACAAAAGATGTGCAGCTTCGCTTGCTAAGCGTTCAGTTGTGGGGTAAGGAACGCTGATTATATGATTTTTCTTAGCTGCTAGGTTAATGATAAACAAACCTCTTTTATAATTCTCCTGGGTGTCTTTTATTACCAATAACGCTGCGGTTTGTTGTAGTGAAAAACCCGCCTGTTGTAACAAAGCCGCCGCTTTTACAAAAGATGACTCGCTATTTTCTTTGAGTAATATAATGGCCTGTTTAAATTGATTCCTCTGTTGCTCGGTGACGTACTGACTGACATTGATGTCGGTGGCACTTTGAGTATAAAGCTGACTCTTGTAGTCACTGACTACTTGATTCAAAGAAATATCTTCTATCTGTGAGACCACCGCGGAGCGTTCAATTTTTACAAATAAGCTTGGGATCACCATAATGGCAAAGCCGATACAAATCGCAATTAAACCGCCGACAATGGATGTTTGAAATGTTGCCCGTAACACCAAACCTAAGGCATTTTTTTGGTAGATTTTCAGCGCAAGCAAGGTCGATAACATATAACCAAAAGCAAAAGTATCTGTTACTTTGATGCTAGGAAAGTAAGCGACAACGGCATAATTTAAAAAAAGTTTGTAGAAAAAACCAAGGTTGAAAAAGAGTAGCATCAACCTTGCGCCCTCAATATTAGCATGCTTTAAACGCGTGAAATTTAAAATGAAATAACCAAGCGTCAGTATAATCGCTGTTTCGGCAAAAGAAGTGAGTAGTTTTGTTGGTTGCATGAGCTGTAGAGCCAATAAAGCTGGCAACATAATGCCATTAAATTCCCAGCCATACTTTAGGTTAGCACGCGAAGCGATAAAGGCTGTTATCACCAATATAATATAGGCTTTAGGCGCGGCGATAATAGAAGCAGCAACAGCTTCATACATTACTGCTAGGTTTGCGATACTAAAGTTAGTGAAGGTCATAAGACCAAAGCGGATGACTACATAAGTGACCACAAGCTGGATTGCGGTTACTTTGATGCCATATCTAAACCCGCCATTCCACATAACGTTTGCTGTCAATGCGATAATGATAAGGCCTAGGCTGTATAGCTGAGCTGCATAGTCAAAGGTAATATCCCACTGCAAAAAGTAGCTTGCGACTTGAGGCCAAAAAAGCACATCCATACTGACACGTACGAGAATGCTAAGGAGCACAATAGCAAAAAACCTATCTCTGCCAAACATTTCTGCGTAGCCAAAGCGCTCAACTAGGGTTTTGGCAAAAAACCGCATTAACCCATATACCACAATGGCTTCAATAATAATTACCCAAGCAGAAGTAGGGCTGACGATAAATAACGGCACCAAATAGCCCGGCACTACGAGTCCCGTTAATGGAAAGCCAAACCTAAGATTAAAAAAGGCAACCACTGCTATGCCTATCCACACACAGGTGATAACCGATTGACCGAGTCCACCAGCGCTTGGAAATAGAGCGAGTGACCAGTCCACTACTGTTCACCCCACTTAAGAAACTGTACTTGGTCGTCTGATGAAAATTGTCGGGATAGTTGGGTTACAAACTCAGTACGATCATCGACTTGCTGAAGCAACTCCCCTAAGTCAATAAATTCAAATAAAACCCCACTGGTTTCGAAGGGAGCGCTTGTATTAAGCCCTGTAGAGCCTTTAACAAGGGTACGGATACAGAGTAGGTATGTATGATTATCGAGATAAATGGGCAACACTACCTTGCCGCGCTGCAAAGTTAAATAGCGTAATTTCCCTTTTGCCACTTCGTTATCCATTGAGGTACAAAAGCACAATAGATCAAGTGCAGACATATCAAAAACTGATAGTCCATGACGCCTAGCAAATTGCTCTAAAGACTCGTTTACCTGCACTATCTGACCAAACAAATTATATAAAATGCTGGCGCTTTGTAGCTGGTTAAAGACATGCTCAAGCGAAGTCAATTTTTGATCCATCTCGCTCACTGCATCTTTGATTTTATGACTCAATGGTGCTTTAAGTGAAAACGTTAAGGCGCGAGCCAGCATACCTTTTTGATTTTTACGTTCGGTCGTAAATACTTTATAGTGAAAAAGCAGCTCACCAATTTGATGAGCAAACAGGTTCACATTTTTAATAAAGGCTTGTTCGTCAAAGTGTTTTTGAGGTATTACAGTTAACGCCCAAAACCCTCTAATATCTCCTGCATACATTAAAGGGGCGATATATTGTTGTTCATTTTCAGCCAGATCTTTAAAGAATACCCGGGTGATTTTAATCGTACCAGACGCCTTTATTGCATCGGAATAGGGAACTCGCTCGTAATCACGTCGCATCTCGACAATGTCACTCAGCTGACAATTAAGCGCACGTACCTCCGAAACACGGTGATCTCCTTCAAGGCGGGTAAGAAAGATACTTTTATCTAAATTTAGTTGCTGGTTTACAAGCTGAATGATGCTATCCCAAGGTTCTGGGTGTTCAAGAAAGTGACGCGGCAGGTAGCGCCCTAACATCCGCTGCTGGATCAACGTGATAATTGATTGCAGGTTTTCTTCTTCCGACCATTTCAATGAAATGAAAACCCACAATAGAGTTGACCATATTAGCGTGATTAGTTCGCCTATTGGTAATAAGACTGCATACCAATAGTGGGCAGCGAACCCCAAGATCAGTAGCAGCCCACTCATACAGGCTGCGATTAGCACATTGATTAGCGTTGTATTTCTTTGATACCAAACTAGAAGTAGTAATGTGGCTATGAATACAAAAGTGATAACAATGCTTTTGTCTAACGGTTTGATAAAACTATTAGCAGCGAAGTTGTTGGCGATGAAAGCTTGCAGGTAAACTGGAGGAAGTGCCTTATCAGTAAAAGTGCGAGGAGCGTTAAGTAAAGCAAAAGGAGAGTATTGCGCAATTAAGACAACTTTATCAGTAACTTGAGAAGCAAACACATCACCATTTAATACTCGTTCAGCGGTAAACTTTGGCAGGGAATAATAAGATAAAGAGTAATCTATGATTTTGTTTTGGTAGGTTCCATGCTCAGGAAAAAGCACGTCCCATAGTACATCACACGGCTGTGGTGGAGGGATAATACTGACCGCGCTGCCATACCAGTTTTGAGTCTCTGGTAAGCATAGGTTTGGGTTATTAAGAGGATAGTAAACAGCATCATGCTTACTGCCTGTGTCTTGTGCTAAAGCTACATCGGAGTACACCACAATACCTTTCGGGTCATATGCAGACAAAGTATTGATTAGTGACTCATGTTGCTGCTGTAAGTTTTTTGCCTCAATGACAACAATCTCTGTGGCTTGTGTTTTATTAAATTTGGAAAACCATTGTAATCCAAACAGATTGATCTGCTTGTAGACGCCAGTAAATGAAAGCAATGCTAAAAATGCAAATAAACCAAGAAATAGCCAAAACTCGCGCTGGCGTCTTACAAAGCTTATTTGGCTGAAAATAGACATGTATAATTACTCTTTTACTGCTGGCTAAAAGTAAGCACCAATTCGGTTGGAGACGGGGTCGTTATTTTAATAAACTCTAATCCATGAATCCCCCCGCTTTGCCATTGATTATTGGTAAGAGAAAGTGAGCGTTGCCAAGAGATCATCGCGACATCATCTAAAAAGAGTGCACTTTCGCCACTTGTAGGTGGCGTCATAGACAACCCAAATTGCACGCCTCTTGCCGGCAAGTTTTCATCGCCTAATGTAACTGAATCATCAGGAAGCGTTATGTCTTGTTGAAATACCTGCCAGTCGTAAGTGCCAGCAGGTAATAATTCAGGAGTGGACTCAGAAAATAGTAGGCTGTCCTCAGATGTCAAAATACGAATATCGGCATTAAATCTCCCTGCATTATTGCCCTTTGCATAGCCGTATAAAGTAAGTTCATGATAGGCCTGAGCTGTGCTTGGAGCAGGGGTAATGGGCATAGTACGAATAGTATGTTTGAAAGGAACTCGTGTTGCTGTCTCATCGAATTGTGTTCGCTGTAAACACAAGCCTTGAACACCACGATATTTTCCAACTAGACAAGGATAAGTATCGTCAGACTCGATAAGCCATCGTGATACTTCGCCTGTTTCAGCGTCGTTATCCCAATCTTCAAAGTCACCGAAAAAGAGTAAATCACGACCAAGAGTTAGCTGTGCCTGAGATTGATTTAGTGCGATGCGACTTACATACTCTGAGCTTTGCGCATATTGGCGCAAGTCAATAATGTGCTCACCTGCAGCTACAGAAATAACACGTTGCTGAGTAGTTTCTACTATTGATGGGGTATCAAAGTTCACTTCCGCAAAGCCTGAATGCAATGAGATACCAACGTCAGGAGAAGAAAACTCTGCAATACGCTTGAGTAGCGCATTTGCAAGATCGCCACTAACTAGCTTGGGAGTATAGTCTTCTAAATACACAGGATAGGCTTTTATTGCGTCTATTTTTGGTTCTCCTGCTGTTTCAAGTTCGACAATAGTGATTAGCCCTAAGAAGGTTTCAAGTCGGTTTTGCTCAAATACAAAGTTGCCTAACCCCAATATTGCTGGAACCCCGTTATATAAACCGAAGCCCTGAGCGACATGTGGATGGTGGGCTATCATTAAATTTGCACCACTGTTCGAGACGACATCGAAGCGATTTGCAATATAAGCGGTTGGGGCGTAGGAGTATTCATCTCCACCATGCAGCTGAGCAACAACAAAGCGACCGTCATTGCTTGCTTGGTTGACGCTTTCTCTTATGGCTGTGGTGTCGGTTAGATCAGCGGCTCCCCCTTTTTGATCTGAGGCTACGTAAGTGATGGTATGTTGATCGCCCGTGATAGAGGTGGCCGAGATAAAATCTATGGTCGTTTCCCCCAGCGTTAAGCTGTATGGCGCTAGGGCTGATTCGGTATCGTTTCCTGCGCCACTGTGGCTTAAGCCTGCTTGCTCAACATAGCGGATGGTATCGCTAAGTCCCTGTGCTTGATAGTCATACACGTGATTATTACCCAGTGCAACATAATCAATACCAAGATCGTTTAAAGCTACTAACGAGGCTGGTAAACTGAAAAATGCAAACTCTTTACTCGGGTGAACCGTTGTTGGATTTTGGAGAATGGGTGACTCAAGGTTTACCGAAGCAAAGTCGACACTGTTAAACAGCGCAGGCATATATTTTACTAGCGCTTGGGCATCAGCTCCGGCGCTTTGGGGTTGGATAAGTCCGTCGCTGGTGCTTGGCAACGAATTGCCCATCGTAATGAGTGAAGGGTTAAAGTAGCGACGGCCAAACATTGTGTCACCCGCGAATAAAAGCGTTTTTAAAGAATCTGAAGACGGCTTTAGCTGCAATTCTATGGTTTGTGGGTCACTATGTTGATTTGCAAAAGTAAATACCAAAGGTAAATAGTCTGGGTGCTGTATTGTCGCTACGTAGGCACCGAAAGGCAATGTGGCAAGATCAATTGTACCGTTTGCAGCAGAAGTAAATTGTAGGCTGTTAATGGTAAGCGTAGCGCCAGAGACAGCGTTACCGTCACGAGTTTGAATCTGAACACTTAGATTGGTCGCTTCATTGTCTCTGTCTTGTTGACTTTGGTCTTCGTTTTTATCTGTGTCAGAGGGACCCGTTTCATTGGGGTCTTCAACTGAACAAGCCGAAAGGGTGAGGAGTAACATCAGCGCAATTATCTTTTTCATTTTTATCGGCCTGCTTTCAAAAACGATACAATATCAAATTCTTTAGTATTGTATCTGTAACTGTTTAGCGGATGCAATCTTATGATGAAAATGTAAGCCACCAAATCAGGAGTTTAACAAATGTGGAAAAACACCTTATAAAACAAATTTTTCCTTACCGTATTAGTATAGGACAAGAATTTAATGCAGCCTCTAAAATTCTGTTCAATATTCTTTACGTTTTTCTAGTCGACTAGCTATTCTTAGAGTATGATCCCGTCAACCGTGTAAACCCGTTTTGAGGAACAAATGCGTCTAGAGATACATTGCGCTGACCGAATTGGTATTGCCCAAGAGATTCTCAACATCTTGGTAAGCTACCGTGTTGACTTAAAAGGTATAGAAGTCGATTCAGTAAATTGTCGGATGTACGTGAGTTTTCCACCGATAGAATTCGAACAGTTTCAAAAGATCATGCCAGAGATACGTTTGATTGATGGTGTAGAAGATGTTCGCACCACGGCATTTTTGCCTTCTGAGCGTGAACATAATGAATTAAATACACTGCTTAGTGCTTTGCCTGATGGTGTTATATCAATAGACGCAAAAGGTTGGGTTCGTCATTGTAATGATGCTGCTTGTCGCGACTTAAACATGGTTGAGACTGATGTTATCGGCGCAAATATTAACAACCTTTTGAAAGGTTTTAATTTTACCCGCTGGTTAGAAGGCAAAGAAGTGTTAGGACAAACGACCCGTGTAGAAGTAGGCGGCGAAGACTTTATTGCGGATATTTTGCCGATTTCTGTGCCTCAAGGGGGAGACGGTGACGTTTTAGCCGGAGCGGTGATCAATATTAAGTCACAGTCTAGACTTGGGCAGCAAGTGAGTGCATTTCGTCGTTATGGCCAAGAGAGTTTTGCCACTATCCACAATCACAGTACAGCAATGCGCAGAGTGGTGCGTGAAGCGAGAAAAATGGCTCAACTAGAGGCACCAATTCTCATTACTGGAGAAACAGGAACAGGTAAAGAGCTCTTGGCACGAGCATGCCACTATGCTTCAAATCGTTCATTAAAGCCTTTTATTGCACTATCTTGTGCTTCATTACCTGATGATGTAGCGGAGTCAGAGCTATTTGGTTACGCCGGTTATGAAGAAAATGCGGCACCAAAGCGTGGAGTACTAGAGCAAGCAGATGGTGGTACCGTATTTCTTGATGAAGTCGGTGAGATGTCTACACAATTGCAGACTAAGCTTTTGCGCTTTTTGCAAGACGGTACTTTCCGTAAGGTTGGCGACGAAAATGAAGTAAAAGTGAATGTGCGAATTATCGCTGCAACCCAAAAAGATTTACCAGCAATGGTGCAAGAAGGGGCATTCAGAGAAGATCTCTACTACCGAATCAATGTGCTAACGCTAGAGATTGCACCGCTTAGAGATCGCAAGGCTGATATTGCTCCGCTGGCTGAGCACTTTGTGCAAAAATACGCGCAGCAAAATGGTCATCCAGCGCCTACTTTTGCTAGAGAGTGTATCGAGTTTCTAGAGCAATACCCATGGCCTGGTAATGTTAGGCAATTAGAAAACGCAATTTATCGCGCGGTTTCACTATTAGATGATAAAGAGCTGCGTACAGAACACTTGAATTTACCTACCTTTACTCATGACTTGGGCTATTTAGAATCAGACTTTGAAGGGACGCTTGATCAGGCCGTTAAGCGCTTTGAAGCGACATTATTACGCAAGCTATATCCAGCTTATCCGAGCTCAAGGCAGTTGGCGAAACGATTGGGCTTGAGCCATACTGCTGTTGCGAATAAGCTGCGTGAATACGGGATCAATAGAAAAACGGTAAAAGTATAATATTAGTAGCTGCACGCACACAGCGAGTATAAGGGCTACAGGGAGTAGCCTTTATGATTTTGTGCCCATGTCTTTGTTAACGCCATCAACTTTAATATTTTCTATCCCATCTTCATCAAAAGTGAGCGTGATACTTACGTTATCTCTGGCAAAAAAGTAATCAATGCCATTTACTGTGAGTATATAGTTGCCTTTTACGGTACCACTAAATTCCTTTTTCGTTAATGCAATATGATGGTCAGCAATTTGCCACGTAAATTCAGAAATAAACCCCTGATTAAACTCTTGGATCCACACTTTTGCGTCGTCTTTACTCAGCGTGATTGCAACTGAGTAAGACTCAGGAAGCTCCGACATATCATATTGGTTTGCACCAATACGAAACTTTTCGGCTTGTTTATTCCAAGCAAAACCAAACGTAAATGCTTTATCTGCACCGGTAGGGTAAGTTAATGTACCTTCGCCTTTGAAGTCGAAGTCGGCGTAGCAAAAGCTGGAAAAAGTAAAGATTACAGCGCTGACAATGAGGGAAAATATGTTCATGGGCTTCACACCTATTTTTTTTTTTACCTGAGGGCTGAAAAATAAATGGGCTAACTCATCGTATTGAAAGCATGCCTTACTTTTACAAAGCTCAGGTTAGTCAATCTAGTTTACTTGGATGGTTATCGCAAGACGAAGACAGTTCACATCGAGGACATTAATGCAGCGTAGGGTAACAAAATAATCTCTTTAGAATATGAATTGCTATGCTAGAATCGAAAATTATTTACTGGTAAGACCATTGTTATGAATTTATATTTTCGTTTACTGTTACTGTTTTGGAAAATAAGAAAAAACCAACAACACGCTAACTCTATTCTTGACCCGATAGACATTACATACCGCGCGCTACCTAGTGATTGTGATATTAATATGCACCTCACGAATTCAAGATACTTAGCCTTTATGGATTTAGCTCGGACCTGGATGACTGAGCGAGTAGGTTTATTCGCCGCGGTGATGAAGCGTCGTTGGTTTCCAATCGTGAATGCTACCGCGATCACTTACATTCGTGATATTAAGCCGCTACAAAAGTTCACCATCACAACGAAAGTGGTTGGTTGGGATCATAAGTACTTTTATATCGAGCAAAGGTTCCATTCGTCCCGTGGTTTACATGCTATTGCTTATGTCCGTGGTGTATTCAAACGCAAAGGTGGAATAGTTACCATTGAAGAAATGCTAGAAATTGCAGGATTTAAAGGCGAAGCACCAATTTTATCGCCGGAGATTATGCACTGGAAAGCTATGCTAGAGGCGAAAAAGAGCAGTAATTTGTAACGGTGAACAAAAAGATAAAGGCCACAATAGTGGCCTTGGGGATTGAGAAAGTAACAGTAATTTATTGTTTATACCGCAAAGGTATTAGAATTTGTATTTGACACCAAACATTGCAACAACAGGGTCAATCTCTACATCTGAAGTCAGTGCTTTAGCACCATTTGCATATACAGTTGCGTCAGTATCAATGTCCATTTTAGATATCATACCGTGTAGACCCCACTTTTCATTCAAGTCGTAGTTAAAGCCAACTTGTAACGCAATACCGAACGAACTGTCTAGGTCTACTTCTACATCATTTGTACCCAAAGTTGCTTTTAATGCTGCACTTGGCTCTTCGTCAAAAAATACGGTGTAGTTTAAACCTGCGCCGATAAATGGACGGAACTTAGCCGTTGCATCAAAAAAGTGATACTGAGCGATTAATGTTGGTGGTAAATGCTTTATATCAGCTATCTCTGCACCTGCTAGGCCGCCTGCACCATCTACTGTATGAGAGAACGGTGTAGCTGCGATTAATTCAAAAACGATGTTATCGTTATAATGGTAATCAAGTGTGATACCTAGCTGTGTATTTGAATCAGCAACTAAGCCAAGCGCATTGTTTTCGTTGATTGCAGAAGCTGTGTTGTCAGGGTTTACATTAATTGCACCAACGTTAACACTGAAATTTGCCTGTGCAAATGGAGCAGCAACTAGCAATGTAGATAAAAGTGCAGCAGTTAAAGTTTTCATATTCTTCTCCTAACCCTATGTGAGGACATTTTTCAAACTGTGAAACAGTGTGTGTTTTCAATGAGGTCATCATAAAAGGCTTCAAAAAATGAAAAACTGTTCTAGATCAATTTTTAAATTGGATACGTTCAGAAATTTTTGAAAGTTTGATTTAGATTAAGTTTTGATGATGTCATGGCTCTGCATTAAAACTGCAATACTATGGTCAAAGTTAACGCTTTTAATACGAGTACGATTTTACAGTGTAGTCGCTTCTATATATGTCACTAGCACCTCAGTATCTCAATACTCGCACATCTTATGCCATAGAGATCTTAACCCGTTTGATCCAAGCGCCTTCGGTAACACCTTGTGATGCAGGCACCATCGCATTTATGTCAGAACAGCTTGCAGGGCTGGGTTTTACCACTGAGCAGTTTGAAGTACAGGGAGTGAAAAATTTAATTGCGAGCTATCACTTTTCTGACGGCCCTATTTTGGCCTTTTCTGGTCATGTGGATGTTGTGCCTGCGGACAATCGAGGTTGGATTGTACCGCCGTTTAGTGCGCAAATTGTCGATGGTGTAATGTATGGTCGTGGCGCTGCGGATATGAAAGCGGGTATTGCCTCAATGCTTTCTGCCACACGTGAATTACTTAATTTTCGCCATAAACTCCATGGCACCTTTTACTGGTTACTTACCTCTGATGAAGAAGGGGAGGCTGAGTTTGGCTCAAAACTTATCGCCAATCGTCTAGTAGAAAAAGGTATCGAATTAGATGCGTGTTTAGTTGGTGAACCAACAGCTCATATGGCCGTTGGTGATACGATTAAAAATGGTCGTCGTGGTGCAATATCTGGACGAGTTCAGATTAAGGGAAAGGCTGGACATGTGGCATATCCAGAACAAACTATCAACGCTGCACACATAGCTGGGCAGCTCGTAAGTCAGCTATCATTACTACCTTGGTGGAAGGATGAGGCAGGTTCACAAACGACACTTCAGGTCACAGGGATCACGGTACCAAACATCGTTGATAATTTAGTGCCCTCAGAGTGTGAAATTACATTTAATATTCGCTACAGTCACGCCTATAAAAGCCAAGAGGTTATGCGATATATACAAGAGTCACTAGCAAAGTCAGGAGCATCGTTGGCGTTGATATGGGAGCGTCCCTGTGAGTCCTTTTACACTGGAGCTAAGCAAACACAATGTTTTTTGACGTTGGTTGAACAAGCGATAAAAGACATGACAGGACAATACCCTGCATTGAGTACGGCGGGTGGCACCTCAGATGGTCGCTTTTTTGCAACAGCTAAAACACAAGTGATTGAATGTGGCGTGAAGAATGATTCCATTCATCAAGTTAATGAGCATGTATCACTCATGGATATTGATACCATTGAAAAAATATACCTTTCTGTTTTAAAAAGGTTTTTTATTAAAAATGAAATTTTTTGAAAAATTTTCTTGAAAATAAATTTGCTGACCATAAATACAGTTATGAAGACGCCGTAAGGGTCTGAAAAATTAAATAACTATTTGTTTTATTTGTACTTATTGGTTCATTTTGAAGAGTAAGTACGATGTATAGCTTTAAGAGGATACAAATTATGCGTACAGTAGATTTATCACCACTTTACCGTTCATTTATCGGTTTTGACCATTTAGCTTCTATGATGGATGCCGCTGCAAGAACAGATAAGCAACCAAGTTATCCGCCATACAATATTGAAGCTCTAGGCAAAGATAAGTATCAAATTACCATGGCTGTTGCTGGCTTTACCGAGCAAGAGCTAACTCTGGAATCAGAAAATAACACCTTGACCGTAAAAGGTAAAAAGCAAGACGCTGACGAGTCGAAAGAACGTAAGTTTATTCATCAAGGAATAGCGCAGCGCGGATTTGAACGTAAGTTTCAGCTGGGAGATCATGTTAACGTGTTAGGTGCAGACCTAAGTCATGGTTTGCTGGTTATAGACCTTGAGCGAGTGGTGCCTGAAGCGTTGAAACCAAGAAAAATAGAAATTGCTTCGGGCAAGTTGCTAGGAAATAAGTAACTTTTGTAAACCTTCAAGTTTTCCAACCCGCCGCCGTAAGGCGGCTTTTTCTTTATGCGCTATGCCTTACAATGGCCAACCTAGTGTTCTTGCTAAATACCGAGTATGGTGAGTTCAGTACGTCCTACTCCCTGCTTAATTTGAAGAAGTAAACCTGACGCAACCGGTGTTCGACAAGATTTTCTTGCCTCAAAGTAGGTCTGCAAATTAGTATCAAAGTAAACACGATAGCGAGTAGCGATATGGAATTAAAAGATAAGCTTATTTTATTGCTAAAATCTGGTGGCTTGTCGCTTGGTATAACAACAATTTTTTATACGCTATTATTTGGCATGTCTGCACAGTTCCATCACCAGATCCCATTTTCACCTTTCTCGGGAGAGTCGGGTATCGATATGATGTTGGTTTATAGTTTTTTGATTTTTTTGTCGAGTAGTATCTTTAGCTATTTTTTCTTGAAAATACATAATGCTCGCAACCATATGCACGTTGATGGATTGGTGATCACCATAAAATATATGCACCTAATGTTGTGGCTTGGTGTTATTGGCATCGCTACCTATACGTTGCTACACATGAAGCAGCATACTTCTGTGTTGCAGCAAGCACAAGACATAAGCACCACGCCGACACAATTGGAAAAACTAGTCTCTTATTTACCAGAACATGGTGATGTGATTGATATCGCGGTTGCAAGCAACTCGAATACCTCTGCCGCGACGTTAACCTATTTAAGTTTGAGACGAGACTTCAGTACCCATTTAGCATTGGCATCTAACCCGAGTACACCTAAAAAGGTGCTTGAAGAAATCATCGGATATTATCAAGATGGACAACAGAATGTGGTCATAAATGCAGTGCTGCGCAATCCAAATGTAGCGAATGGCAGCACTAAATTACGCGTGCATTGACAACGCGGTGAAGGGTAATCTATCAAAGGTCAGTAGGTTCTAGCGTCTAGCTTCAGTTATCACTTAGCTCTTTTCGTAGTGTATTTTGCATATGCTGAAGTGCGGAGATTTTGTCTCTTGCTTCTTGTAGTTGTGCTTCAGGTAACCCTGCTTGAACACCTCGAGTGAGTAATGCGTCGAGTTGTTCTACTTTGCTATCCACAGCAGCAATATATGCCTGTTTTAACTGTACCTCTTTATCATCCAAGTATGCTTGGTACGCTTCGGGGTCAGTTAAATCACCTTGGTATTGAAGCTCATTTTTGGTGGCATTGTTGATGGGCGGTAAATACTGTGGCGGATGAATGGGGGCTATGGTAAACGTATCATCTTTTTTACTCGATGTCGGCTGTGAGGTGTCTTTCTTTGCGCGTAGCTCTGTGGGAAATTCAGCAGGCAGCAGGTCTGCCTGTATTTCTCTTGATAGGCTGGGCTGGAGGGGCTGCCAACTGTTGTTGGCATACTTCAGCGTAAATAGCGCGATGATTAAACCAAGAAAAATAGCAACAGCTACCTGCCAATATTTCATAATATCGTTCCGTTATTTGTTCGCTTCCATTGTTGATAATCTTGTTCAAACTTACTTTTAGCAAAGCTTTGTGTAAGCGCGAGCAGGGCTTGATAGCGTACTGTCTCACTATTTATATCATAATATCCATAGACGGGAGAGGTGCTGAATAATACTAGCCACTGTCCGGTAGGGGTTCGGATACTGTGGGTCATTTGACCATGTTTATTGCTAAATGCTAATTGGGTTTCCCATTTAGGTTCACTTTGTCGTGTTAGCGGTTTGGGCGCCGACTTCCACACCAAAGAAGGGCTAAACTTGTCGATTGCTTTTTGCCACGAATTTGCCTTGGTATAAGCACTAAATTGCTCTGCATCTCGTTTGCTTTTGAACTTGGCAGCGATAGCATCGACCTGTTGTATATACCTAAAACGATCTTTATGCTTAGCGTAATAACTAGCGACTGCTTGCATCGGGATTTCAGCGCGTAATGCCTCAACATATTCACTTGTTGCCCCATGCATTTCTTCTTTGACGCCAAGGTAAGCTAACATGCTTGGTCTTAACAGCTCACCTGCCACAACTTGCCGTAATTGTGATAAGTTGAGATTGTGTTGTTTTAGATGAGCACGGGCTTGGCTGAATAGAGCTTGCTGATAGAGGCGTTGCTCCACAATGGCACGAAGCAACTTAATATCTCCTTGATGTAATTTAAACCGATTCTGCATAGATAGGCTGAGCATGACTTGCTCAAGGGAGAACGCAGATGAGTTAATCAGCTTAATCTGTTTCCATTTGAGTAATTGCTCGGTTGTATACTGGCCATCTGCTGGATAGGTTCCAAGCAGTGCTTTAATTTGTGAACTATCAATCGGCAATGGATTGGATTGCTTTTTTATTTTCTTTAACTCAGTGAACCAATCAAGTAACGCAGCTGCGAGAAATTTATCGATATGATACTCAGTGCTAAAGCCAACACTGGATTGACGGTCAAGTATGCTTGGGTTAAATCGCTTAGCCTGCCAGAGAAGGAATTGGTTTTCTAGCAATTGAGTTTCTGTTTGCTGCAAGGTGAATTCTCTACCTTGCTCCAAGTACAACTTATGGATCAAGGGCAGTAGTGTTGGCGGTAAAGTAGGTGATGCAAAGCTTGGTAAGCAAAAATTGCTTACCAAGAAAAGTAAGACAAACCGCATTATCTCACGTCCATGGCGTGATTTAACAGGTGAACAACCATAGCGATTGCATGAGGGATGACCTGTTTTGCTGTATTCACACGATCATAATGATCCTTAGAGTTGAGCACTATGCCACCTTGTGAGTATGAAAAAGCACCGCCTTGGGTTAGTAATGGACGGATATCAGTCGAATGCGTATCAACGGCACTAAAGCTTGTCATTGCTTGTTTTACCAAGCTAAAGTCATTTAGCGACTCTTGATCATAATAATCTTTCACCCAAGATTCCCAACCAGAGTGATTGAGATCTGAGGTTGTCCATGTGTGATGTGGTTGAAGTAAGTCGGTGGTATGAAAAACAAAACCTAATACTTGCGGATTACCGCTTTCTACATAGCTTTGATACCAATATTGACCTAAATTATCGATAGGTTGAAATGGCATTTCTTCAAAGTCATCATACATGCTATATGTTGAGTGACTGTCGATACGGTAGTTTTTTTCAGTAACTCCGTAACTGTTATATTCGCTGTCATCGGCATTAAACCAACCCGTTTCACCACCGTGTCCATCATCTAGATAATCACCTTTTAACCAAGTCGCAGCCATGTTATCTACGGTTCCCCATACGGTCAGTTTTTGGTAGTTGTAGCCACCAAAGTCATTGCCATGAGTATCTGCTCCCTGTGTGTGGTTTTGAAAGTGCCAATAACTTGTATACTTTACGATACTTTCTGCAGCTCCCCACAGTGGTGCTTGCACACAATCTCCCGTGATAGAACCGCAAAAAAATGTGTCTTCAAAATCATCTACATCGAATGCCGCTTGACCTAAAACATTGGCAAGTTCCGAGACCGACATCCCATTAGCTTGGGCATACGCTTGTAACTTTGCGTACCGAGTAGTTGTAGGGTTTTTTGCCATGTAGTTAACGGCATCAATCACAATACGTTTGTGTGTTTCTTGACTGAAAGCTGCGCTGTGGCCAGCTGTAAAGAGCAGTGCAGCAGATAGTAGATAGTGTTTCATAGTTCGCCTTTCATTTATTTTAATTAGTTCTTCATTTGCTCGAATAAGCAAAGTGGGCTATTTGACACAATCTATGTGAAATAAATATTAAAATAAAGTTAAATGTGGATTCTGTTAAAAAGTATATTAAGATGCTTGTTGGTCACAAATGGGTCAGGTATGATCTCGGGTAGAATTTAGGCACATGTGCACTAAACAAAGAAACTATGAAAAAACTACTAATAATAATTAGTTTACTCTTGCCACTTTATGGCGTTTGCGAGGAACCAAGCGATGATCTTGAGGATGAGTTCGCATGGCAGCTGAGTGTGGGCGCGTTTTACGTTGATATGACAATGCCTGAATTGATCGGAACAGATTCGACGTTCAAGCATGGTACCTTTCTCGTTGATGCCAAAATAGAGTATAAAAACTTTTATCTAAATACTCACTCTGGAGATTTTTTTGGTGGCTCTGATGTGGGCTATCAAATTATTAATACCGGTGAGTGGGGGATCGATGCCATTTACGGTAGTTATATGCTGCCGTTTTCCGAGCGAGGCTACCATGATAGCGATGACGTGGTGCCAGAGCTTAGAGGAATAAAAAAACGCGATCAAGATAACTCAATTGGTTTTTCCTATTATCGTCATGTTGGTGAGTTTTTAGCCGTTGCTGAAGTCGTTTACGATGTTTTTGGAGATACTGATGGTTGGGTATTTCACGTTGAGGCAACACGCAATTTTGAGTTAAGAAATTGGGATCTTTGGCTCAACTTTGGCGCTAACTATTACTCCAGCAATTTTCACAATTACTTCTATGGGGTCTCTGAGACTGAGATCAACCAATACCTTACGCCATACACTCCGGGCTCATCGACATCGGCGTTTATTCAGATGCAACTCAATTACCCTATTGCAGAAGACTGGGTGTTTAGCTCCGGTGCTTCATGGTTGATTGGTTCGCAAGATACGCTAAATAGTCCATTAGTTCGTTCTCGTCATGCCAGAGTCTTCTTTACTGGGGTGAAATATGTTTTCTAAATTGATCACATGGATTGTGCTGTCTCTGAGTATGCTCTTGAGTTATCAATTGCAAGCGCAAGAGATAGAAACTGTGGGAATACTGCATGCTGTACCGAGCAAATGTGTTGCCCTAAACCAGGGGAGGACGTGCTATGCTGATGTTAAAGTGACAGTTAATGCGCCTAGTGAAGGTGACTACTGCATTAGAGAAAGCTTATCTAAAAAAATACTGCAATGTTGGGCTAAAGCTGACACCTTCAAGTATGAACTTGATTTTAGCTCCGATGAGAGCTTGAGTTATGAGCTGATCTCAAAGAAAAGTCGAGATGTGCTAGCCGTGACCACTATTGAGGTAAATTGGGTGCATAAAGTGAAAACGAAAAAGCGTCGTTGGCGTCTGTTCTAATCTTGTTATACGAGACCAAACGCTTTATTTATCGATGCTCTTTCGTTGTTTCTGTGGGTAGTCGTCAACCGACACGCTGAAGCTTTACGTGTGTCACTCCATAGCTGATTGTCAGCAATAAACCATTATAATGACTCTATGTTGTTCAAGCACCAGTCAGCTCTGCGAAGAGTCGCTTGTTGCGTTTGTTCATCTTGTTTATACCAATTGCGGTATATCATACCTATGCGATGGTTTTTGCCAAACTTATCTTCGTGTCTAACCATAAAATGCCAGTAAAGGCTATTGAGTGGGCAGGCATTATCGGTTGACTTCTGTTTGACGTCATAATGACAGTCACGGCAATAATCGCTCATTTTGTGTATGTAGTTACCACTTGCGGCGTAGGGCTTAGTTGCAACAATACCATGGTCGGCAAATTGGGTCATACCGCGGGTATTTGGCATTTCTACCCATTCGATGGCATCGATATAAATCCCCAGGTACCAATCGTCTACTTGATTTGGGTCTATTCCAGTTAATAGACAAAAGTTACCTGTTACCATTAATCTTTGAATATGATGGGCATACGCATATTCAAGACTTTGGTTAATAGCTTCACTCAAGCAGCGCATTTTGGTTTTACCATGCCAAAAATACTCAGGGAGCTTGCGCTGTGCAAGTAAGTAGTTCTTATGGCTGTAGTCTGGCATGTTAAGCCAATATACTGCACGAATGTATTCTCTCCAGCCCAGGATCTGTCTTACAAACCCCTCAACTTGTGCAATATCAATGTTAGAGTTTTCTTGGTAGGCAGCAATTGCTGCGTCAATAACTTGTTTGGGACTAAGCATTTTAGCATTAATGGCAAATGAGAGCCGAGAGTGATAAAGCGTCCATTTGTGCTCACTATGACATGTCATGGCATCTTGGAACTGACCAAATAAAGGCAGCAAATGGTCGCAAAAAAAACTTAATAGTTCCTGGGCTTGTGTGCGAGTTGTTGGCCAAATTAATAGTGGCTGTGCTTTGCCTATGGTGTTGATTTGATGTCGTTCTAAGCGGTCGATAATGTCACTGACATTGTTTGCAAAGCATAGTGGCTCCGGGATTGAATCAAGGTCTGCTTTCTTTAATTTGTTACGGTTTTGGCTATCAAAATTCCATTGGCCACCGACAGGTTCATCTTCATCCATCAATACGTTAAAGCGCCGTCTTAGTTTCCGATAGAAAAACTCCATGGTCGTGTGTTTGGCTGGCTTTAGATAGGTATCCAACTCTTCAAACGGTACTAAAAAGTGTTCAGTGTCTACGGTGCGTAACTGCAAATTATCGAGAGAAAGCCCGCCGAGTTGCTTTAAGAGTCGATATTCATCAGGCCTTTGATACTCAAAGCTTTCTACCTGAAACTTTTTGCATAGATGAGTAACGAGCGCCGGCAAATCATCATATTGTTTAGTGTCGTCGAGGGTTAAATGGAGAACGTGATAACCTGCTTTAGTGAGTGCTTTGGCAAAATTTTCCATTGCTTTAAAAAAAGCACACACTTTTTGAATGTGGTGGTTAGTATAGTCTGTTTCCTGTTGCAGTTCTGCAATCACATAAAGGTATTCGTTCTTATTCTCTTGTGAAAACCAGCTATGTTTGGCGTTTAGCTGATCGCCAAGGATAAGTCTTAGTCCTTGGTATTTACTGTTCAGTCCAGACATTATTACTCCTCCAATGGCCAATCTACATAATCTCGGGTATTTAATAGCTTATGAGATGTACCGCGCCAGCGCATTATATATTCACCGTTGGGATCAAACATTGACTGCTGCTTTGCTAGATTAAAATGGCGACCGCCACGGGGGTCAGCGCCAACTCCCGCAATATATTGCCAATTCCCCCAGTTTGCGGCAACGTCATAGTCGATAAGATTTTGTTCAAAAAAGGCCGCACCGTAGCGCCAATCCAGTTGCAGCTCGTTGACAAAATAACTTGCTGTGATTTGGCGAGCACGATTTGAGATCCAGCCTGTCTCTCTGAGTTCTGTCATGATGGCGTTGATAAATGCACTGGGTGTTTTACTTTGACACCATTTTTGAAAACGCTCTGGATAAAAACTGGTTGTCGGTTTTTTATTTTTCACACCTGTAAATGCAAATAGCCGGTGTTGGTGTTTGAGTGCATACCACTGGAAGTATTCACGCCACAACAATTCAAACCAGATCCAATAGGTTGACTCATTCGCACCATATTGATGTTCAAACTGGTTAAGGGCGTGCTTAACCTGGCGAGGGCTCACTGCACCCGTTGCTAGGATGGGACTAAATTGTGTCGAAAACCCGTCGCCGCACAACGCATTTCTCGTTTCTTTGTATTGCTTGGCTGCGTCAGTTTGGAAATACTGTTTAAGCTTATCTTGCGCTTGCTTCTCTCCTGCATAAAAGTCCCCGCTGTAGTCTCCCGTTGCTGTGAACTTGACTAAAGTTGAAGTATTAGGTGGTTTTGGGGGTAACTGCGGGGCAGGTAACGGCTCGTTAGGCACTAACGCTTCAACGCGTTTTCTAAAAGGTGTAAAACTCGGTGGCAACTCATTGAGAGAAAATGGCAACATATCAGGCGTGAACAGAGTATGAGCGTACTCTGAAATGAATTTTACCTCAGGGCAGTGTGTTTGCAATCGTAGCCAGTATTTGTGTTCATCTGCTCCTGAGTGTACCGAGCGGCCAATATGTGTGACAGCACAGTTGCGGATAATTGCTACCAACCCCTGCAATTTATTTGCCTCAGGCACAATATAGAGCGCTTGATGACGAGCGTCTAATTCCTGTTGTAACGCAGCCACAGTCGCTTCTTCATAAGCACTAGCTGGAACGGATTTTGAACACTGTGCTTTGCTACTGCTCCAGATGTTGTTGTTGGGTAAATAAACACAAATAAGACGCTCAACCTGCGATGCTAGGGTAACAAGTGAGGGGTTATCTTTTAAACGACAATCATTATCAAAAACATAGAGTCCTATTTTCACACTTACTCTCGGTCGATAGTAGAACAATAAGACTCTATACGGAAAAGGGGATAAAGTTGGTCAGTTATGCCAATTAATTTTACTACTTACTCAATTTGAAGGGGAAATCTGACGCTAACTGCGTTAGAAATTCTCGTTTTAACTTGAGGTTTGTGTAAAGAATGTTCTAGCTCATTGCTGCTAAAGCATAACTTTTTTCTCACCTCATTATAGAAAGCTTAATCAAACAAATTGGTATTATTTCTGGCAAGACTCAATTAAATACCGTAAGTGAGCGCCTACATCCTGCGTTTTAGTCTGACCTTGCTCTAACAAAGCACTTGCTTGCTGCTTAAGCTCAGATAAGTCGTATTGTTCAAGCAAGGTTTTTAAATATCTGACTGTGTCAGCACCTTGCTGTAATAGCTCCGGAAACTGTTCAATCGAGATTTCTTGATCACTTAAACGCGCAATTGAATTAAGTAAATCGCTCAGATTGGCACTGTCTTGTAGCGCACCTTCGACTGAAATAAGAGCTCCCATTGGGTCAGCGTCGAGATTATTAGCCACACAAGCCGCAATACTGCCTGCTGCGGCTGATGTCTGTACTGATTCTAAGCCTTTGTCTCTTATTTGTTCAACCACTTCCTGTAATTCTTGGTGTTGAGATAAATAGTTCGCCTCAACTTTGGCTTTTGAGTCTTCAAACACATCGCATGCTGTCAGTGACAAGACCAAAGTAGATGCAAATATAGCCGCTCTTAGCATATCATTTTCCTATAAAAATATTTTAAGGAAGTCTAATAAGCTAACGTCAAGAAGTCACGCTTAGTTTGCGCAGTTCCACACTTGATTTTGAGCGCTTTATCATGCGCAACTCTGAATTAAGCGAGCTAATTTGCTTGCTGTTGAGCCTTTTTGAACTCTTGTAACTCTACTACATTGCTTCGTTTAAAAAGCTCAGATCGAAGCATATTTTCTACTAACAGCAGTGCCTTGTTCCAAGCATTTTTTGCTGCGCTGGTAAAATGCCGACCAAGATGACATTTCAGCGTGTTAATAAAGGTGAACAATAACGCTGAAATATCTCGCTCCGATGTTCCCATAAACAGCAACGTACTTTTTTGTTGCCTTAAGTAATGTAGTAAGTTTGATTGTTGTGGCAGTCGCATTACGCAACTTTGAACAAAATCAAATATTTGATGCTCCCAAATAATCAATTGACCGGCGTTGTTCGGGATCTGCATCCGCAGATCATAATGTTGGAGCTGATTATACCAAGACGTACAAAAGCCATGAAAGTTAGGCCGGATACTCGCAAGAGTCTGAGTTAACAGTTGATACTGGTATGGAGTAATGCTCATAGACGCCTCTTCAAATTGATGAAGAGCGGATCCTTTGCTCAAATTACATAACACCAATTGAGTATATTTTCTAACGAATTTAAAGTTTTAATGCGCTATTCGCTGCCTTGCGTATTCCTATTTAAAATAACGGGTAGCAACGCCTTGTTTGGCTGGTAACGCAATTTCCAACTTGAAAACAGGTTATTTATTTACTGCAATTGGTATTAAACCTTGAATTGAGTATAGTCGATTTTAGAAAATGCGAGACTTTTTGATATTTTTTTGTGAGATTTTTCTTACTTTTTCTATGTGAGATGAGAGAACGATAAATTTGAACCATAGATCATGTGAGCCAGTGGTGTACTAACTCACATAAACAACCAAGCGTGGCCTATAGGGTTACCTAAAAGCGGTTGGCTTTATTGGTTGCTCAGATTACTAGGCAAGCCACTGAGCAACCTAAGTATATTAGCTTCTATTGCTTGATGGGTGATAGCAGCTTAGGATCGGTGACTAATTTTCGTACCCCATGGGCATGATCTTCATCAAAAGCGTTGTCTTCACACCAACGTGCAAGGCTATTGATGTCAACTTTGGCACAATTAGGGCGTACGCTCCAGCTCACTTGTAATGGTGAACATTGCTGGTTGTTGTAGCTAGGGCCTGTTGTGGAACCCAAAAATTCAACTGGAGTGCCAGTATTGGTTGGCAATGCGCCCGCTTGATGGTAGCCATTAACTTGGCCTTGGTAATCTAATTTAGTAAAGTCCTGCGCATTCTTATCGTTAACGACTAAAAAGACTTGTGTCTCTACACGTAAGTCAGGGTTTGCACAACTATCATTAAGACAAGCCCCGAGGGTTGGCCCTGGTTTTACATCACATGAACTGTGCACCCAGTGTACTTCTATCGTATCCCCTGGTTTGACGTTGTTACATACTTTTCCTTCAACCGGCGCTAACTCTGCCGCACTAAGGCTGGTTGTTGCATTACATTGAAAGCCTCCGTATTTTGGGTCATTAGACGCTATCGAAAAATCTTTCGCTTTGTGTTCTGCATTTTTATGGAAATGGATATTGCAGAGGTTTAGCTCTTCTTTTGGCGGTGCTAAAGAGAAAACGCGTTTGTTATCACCTTTAACACTGTCTATATCTCTGGGGGTTTGCGGGCCTGCTGATTCACACTGAGCTGCAAATGCTTCTAGGCTCAAGATAGACAATGCAGCCAATGTGCTGGATTTTATGACCATTCTCATGGAGTTTTCCTTTATTTTATGATTTCACTGTCCCCAATTATGGATCAAATGTATCGTTTTTGTTATAAATAAATGTGTCAAAATAAAACTGGACGGATGAGTTGATAAGGTCGGAAAGGTCAATTGTGTAATGGATGTGGATAACAAGATGCGGCAGAGGCAGATAGTTCTAAATCAAGGTTGCTATCTAAGTGTACTGTCTCTATAATACGCAGCATATTTAAGCGATTGCACCGAGTTTTTCAATTTTCGGTATGATTGCCAGTGTTTTTGGGATACTTACAATTCCCAGAGCTAATATATAGGCGTTTTAAGTGCCACTTCTTTAAAATAGAAGTAAAAGAATTTTATGTGTTGGCGCGGGATGGAGCAGCCTGGTAGCTCGTCGGGCTCATAACCCGAAGGTCGTCGGTTCAAATCCGGCTCCCGCAACCAAGTTAAAGATTGAGTTCTTTGATTTCGCGCATTCTTTGTAATGCGCGTTTTGCGTTTAAACATCTGCATTTTTGTAAGTAGGTGGTTAATGTGGCTGAGATAGCTCGCAAACCAAGCACGGCCTTTGGCCACACAGTTTGTTATTCGTGTGACGCCCCGCTTGGTTCGGGGCGTTGTTGTATCTGGCGCAAGGTGTATGCTGAGCCCATGATCAAGCAGCTATGATTTGGGGCTTTAAGCCCTTTTTTTGTTTGTATGGAGGAGTTCTGTGTCAAAACTCGAGCAAGATTTGACTGAAATGTTGGAGCCAGCAGTTGCTGCATGTGGCTTTGAATTACTCGGTCTTGAGTTTGTGCAAGCTGGTCGTCATTCTACACTTCGTGTGTATATCGATCATGAAAACGGCATTAACGTTGACGATTGTGCTGAGGTTAGCCGTCAAGTTAGTGCAATTTTAGATGTCGAAGACCCGATTACGAACGAATACAGTTTGGAAGTATCTTCTCCTGGTGTTGACAGACCATTATTCAAACAAGCTCACTATGAGGCAGCAGTGGGAGAAGAAGTACGCTTGCGTACAAAGCTTCCGCAAGAAGGTCGCCGTAATTTTAAAGGCGACTTAGTAGCAGTTAATGGCGATATGATCACGTTGAAAGTTGATAACCAAGATTTTATCTTGATGTTAAGCAATATTGAACGTGCCAATATCATCGCAAAATTCTAACTTTGAGTGCGAAGGAAAAGGGCAAGCGAGGCATTACCTATGGCAAAAGAAATATTGTTGGTGGCAGAAGCTGTTTCCAATGAAAAAGCAGTCCCAAGAGAAAAGATTTTTGAAGCATTAGAGTTCGCACTAGCGACAGCAACAAAAAAGAAGCACGACGGTGAAATCGAAGTGCGTGTTTCAATCGACCGAAAAACAGGTGAATACGATACTTTCCGTCGTTGGAGAGTCGTTGAACCTCAAGAAGATGGGTCTCTAGAGAACCCATATGCGGAAATTACGTTTGAAGCGGCGCAGGTTGACGAGCCTGAAATTCAGCTAGGTGACTTTGTTGAAGAGCAAATAGAGTCAATCAAGTTTGACCGTATTACAACTCAGATGGCAAAGCAGGTTATCGTACAAAAGGTACGTGAAGCTGAACGTGCACTTGTTGTTGATGCTTATAAAGATCAAAAAGGTGAGCTTGTAACGGGTGTTGTGAAAAAAGCAACACGTGATGCAATTGTTATCGACCTAGGTAACAACGCAGAAGCGGTAATTTATCGCGAGGATATGTTACCACGCGAAAGTTTCCGCCCAGGCGACCGTGTACGAGGTCTATTATATGAAGTGAAGCCTGAAGCGCGTGGTGCGCAGTTATTTGTGACACGCTCTAAGCCAGAAATGTTGATGGAATTATTCCGCATTGAGGTTCCAGAAATTGGCGAGGAAATGATTGAACTCAGAGGTGCAGCTCGAGACCCTGGCTCTCGCGCTAAAATCGCTGTAAAATCAAACGACAAACGCATTGACCCAGTTGGAGCGTGTGTCGGTATGCGTGGTGCTCGTGTACAAGCCGTTTCTTCAGAGCTTGGTGGTGAACGTGTTGATATCGTGCTGTACGATGATAATCCTGCACAGTTTGTTATCAATGCAATGGCACCAGCTGAAGTTGCTTCAATCGTAATGGATGAAGATACACGCACCATGGAAATTGCTGTAGAAGCAGACAACTTAGCACAAGCAATTGGTCGTAATGGTCAAAACGTTCGTTTAGCAAGCCAGCTTACAGGCTGGGAACTAAACGTAATGACAGTGGAAGAGATGGAGCGCAAGAGCGCAGAAGAGTCAGATAAACTGGTTAATCTATTCACTGAAAATCTAGACATCGATGATGATTTTGCGGCGCTACTGATCAATGAAGGCTTCTCTTCACTAGAAGAAGTGGCTTATGTACCAGTCGCTGAGTTTTTAGAAATTGATGGTCTGGATGAAGATACCGTAGAAGAGCTACGTAGTCGTGCGAAAGATGCGCTGACCACAAAAGCGCTTCGCGATGAAGAAAGCTTAGAAAATGCAGAACCTGCAGAAGACCTACTTGCATTGGAAGGACTTGAGCGCCACACCGCTTTTGTTTTTGCTAGCAAAGGCATAGTTACACTTGAAGACCTTGCTGAGCAGGGTATTGATGACTTAGTTGAAATTTCTGAGTTATCTGAAGAGCAAGCTGGTGAGTTGATCATGGCTGCACGTAACATTTGCTGGTTCAGCGAAGAGTAATTTATTAACGGAGGTAACATCACGTATGGCAGAAGTGAGCATTAACAAACTAGCCGAGAGTATTGGTACAACTGTTGATAAATTACTACAACAGTTAAAAGATGCAGGGATCACCAAAGCCGAGGGCGACCAAGTTACTGAATCCGAAAAGGCGACGTTGCTTGATCACTTGAGCAAGCAACACGGTGGCACTGGTTCAACCGGTCCTGAGCGTATGACTCTACAGCGTAAGAGTAAAAGCACATTGAGTGTTAACTCGTCTGGTAAAGCAAAGTCTGTATCTGTAGAAGTCCGTAAGAAGCGCACTTACGTTAAAAAGAGCGCAATCGAGCAGCAAAAAGAGCAAGAACGCTTAGCTGCAGAGGAAGCTGCGCGCAAAGAAGCAGAGTTAATGGCTCAGCAACAAGCAGAGCAACAGGCCAAAGAAGAAGCGGAGCGCAACGCGCGCGAAGAAGCGGAACGCAAGGCCAACGAGGAAGCCGAGCGCAAAGCTAAAGAAGAGGCGAAGCGAAAAGCGGATGCTGAACGTCAAGCCAAAGATAAGCAGAGTAAAGAAGTGGATAGCGCGCAACAAATTAAAGAACGTCAAGAAGCTGAACGTCTACGTCAAGAAGCAGAAGCAGCAGCCCTAAAAAAGGCAGAAGAGGAAGCAAAACGTCAAGCAGAAGAAGCTCGTCGTTTAGCTGAGGAAAATGAAGCTCGTTGGAAAGCGGAAGAAGAGGAACGTCTTCGTCGCGAAGAAAGCGCAGATCACCACCTGACAACTTCAACTTACGCACGTGAAGCGGAAGATGAGTCTGATGCACGCGAAGAAAAGAGCGCACGTCGTAAGAAGAAGAAAAAGTCAGCAAAAGATGAAGCCGCTGAAGCAAATGCTAAGAAGCTCAAAGGCAAAAAAGGCCGTTTGAAAGCGCCTACATCATTGCAACACGGCTTCCAAAAGCCAGCTGCAGAAGTGAAGCAGGAAGTTCGTATCAGTGAAACAATCACGGTAGCAGAGCTTGCATCTCGCATGGCAGTTAAAGGCGCTGAAGTTGTTAAAACAATGATGAAGATGGGTGACATGGTTACGATTAACCAAGTGATCGATCAAGAAACGGCGCAGCTAGTTGCTGAAGAAATGGGTCACAAAGTTGTTCTAGTAAAAGAGAATGAGCTAGAGGAAAAAGTACTAAGTGACCGTAACGAAGAAGGTTCTCTTGAACCTCGTGCGCCAGTAGTAACGGTGATGGGTCACGTTGACCACGGTAAAACGTCAACACTTGACTATATCCGTAAAGCGAAAGTTGCAGACGGTGAGGCAGGCGGTATCACGCAGCACATCGGTGCATACCACGTTGAGACAGACAGTGGCATGGTTACTTTCCTTGATACTCCTGGACACGCGGCGTTTACGTCAATGCGTGCTCGTGGTGCGAAAGCGACAGATATCGTTGTACTTGTTGTTGCAGCGGACGATGGTGTAATGCCTCAGACGAAAGAAGCGGTACAACACGCAAAAGCTGCGGAAGTACCTCTAATCGTTGCTGTAAACAAGATGGATAAAGAAGGTATTGACCCTGACCGCGTTAAGAATGAGCTAGCTCAGCTAGATGTTATCCCAGAAGACTGGGGTGGCGAAACTCAGTTTGTTCATATCTCAGCGAAAACAGGTCTTGGTATTGATGACTTACTTGAAGCTATCTTGATGCAGTCTGAGCTACTAGAGCTACAAGCATCTAAAGAGGGTATGGCATCGGGTGTGGTAATTGAATCTCGTCTTGATAAAGGTCGCGGTCCAGTTGCTTCAGTACTGGTTCAATCTGGTACCTTAAATCAAGGTGATATCGTACTGTGTGGTCTAGAGTATGGCCGCGTTCGTGCAATGCGCGACGAAAATGGTAAAGAAATCAAGACTGCTGGTCCTTCCATCCCTGTAGAGATTCTAGGCTTATCAGGTGTTCCTGCGGCTGGTGATGAAGCAACGGTAGTTCGTGATGAGCGTAAAGCACGTGAAGTAGCGCTATATCGTCAAGGTAAATTCCGTGAAGTGAAGCTTGCTCGTCAGCAAAAAGCGAAGCTAGAGAACATGTTCTCTAACATGACTGAAGGCGATGTATCTGAAGTTAATATCGTTCTTAAGGCAGACGTTCAGGGTTCAATTGAAGCAATCGCGGATTCATTGACTAAACTGTCTACAGATGAAGTGAAAGTTAAGATTGTAGGTTCTGGTGTTGGTGGTATTACTGAAACTGACGCAACCCTTGCAGCGGCTTCAAATGCTATTATCGTCGGCTTTAACGTGCGTGCAGATGCCTCTGCTCGTAAGGTCATTGAAGCTGAGAGCCTAGATCTACGTTACTACAGCGTTATCTACAGCCTAATCGAAGAAGTGAAACAAGCAATGACAGGTATGCTTGCACCTGAATTTAAGCAGGAGATCATTGGTCTTGCTGAAGTTCGTGATGTGTTCAAGTCACCTAAGATCGGTGCTGTTGCAGGTTGTATGGTAACTGAAGGTGTAGTTAAACGTAGCGCACCAATCCGTGTACTTCGTGATAACGTAGTTATTTATGAAGGTGAACTTGAGTCACTACGTCGCTTTAAAGATGACGTTTCTGAGGTTCGTAGCGGTATGGAATGTGGTATCGGTGTTAAGAACTACAACGACGTTAAAGTCGGTGACCAAATCGAAGTATTTGAAACTGTACAGGTAGAGCGTACGCTTTAATTGTAAGTTATTAAAATACTTGAGATGGGGGCACTAGCCCCCATTTGTGATCTCATAGATTTTGAAATTTTAAGTGGTGAAAATGAGAGAATTTTCTCGTACAGATCGCGTCGCACAGCAGATTCAAAAAGAAATTGCGGTGATATTACAACGCGAAATTAAAGATCCAAGACTGGGCATGGTAACAGTATCAGCTGTTGAAGTATCCCGTGACCTGTCCTATGCAAAAGTATTTATTACTGTATTAAATACCAATGATGAAGACAAAACGAAACAAAGCGTTGCGATTTTGAATGAAGCAACTGGTTATATTCGTTCACTGTTAGGCAAGCGTATTCGTGCTCGTATCATGCCGGAGCTGAAATTCGTTATCGATAACTCGTTAATGGAAGGTATGCGTATTTCTAACTTGGTTGACTCTGTGATCAGAGAAGACAACGCAAAGCGTGGTCCGGAGTCTGGAGATAAAGACCAAGAGGAAGAATAATGGCGCGTCGCACCAAAGGCCGTGCGATTGACGGCATCCTGTTATTAAATAAACCGCAAGGCATTTCCTCCAATAAAGCGTTACAGCAAGCGAAGGGCATTTTCTTTGCACAAAAAGCGGGTCACACCGGCGCTTTGGATCCTTTGGCAACCGGTATGTTGCCAATTTGCTTTGGTGAAGCAACTAAGTTCACTCAGTTTTTACTAGATACCGATAAAACGTATGTAGTGAGAGCACAATTGGGTGAACGCACAACGACATCAGATTCTGATGGTGAGATTGTTGAAACGCGGCCAGTGGACATAACGCTTGAACAGCTAGAACGAGAGATTGCCAGTTTCTTGGGGGAATCTGATCAGTACCCTTCAATGTATTCGGCGCTCAAATATCAGGGCCAACCGCTATACAAATACGCCCGAGAAGGTATTGAAGTTCCGCGAAAATGCCGCAAGATTAATGTCTATCGCTTTACGTTAGATGAATACGACGAGCAAACTCAACAAATCCAAATGACAGTACATGTCTCTAAAGGCACTTATATTCGTACTATTGTCGATGATTTAGGAGAAAAGCTTGGGTGTGGTGCCCATGTTATTATGCTGCATCGCAGCGAGGTTGGTCATTATCCTAGTGATAAAATGATTACTTTAGTTGAGTTGGAAGCCTTACTTGAGAAAGCTAGAGCACAAGAGGTAGCACCTTCAACCTATTTGGATGAATTATTACTGCCAATGGATACGGCTTTGGTTGATCTGCCGGTTGTTGATATTACCGCTGAACAAGGTATTGCTTTTGGTCACGGACAAACGGTTACAGTCGCTAACTTACCTGATGGCATTGTAAAAGTAGTTGCCGATGGTAAATTTGTTGGCATTGGTGAACGCAATCCACAAGGGTTATTGAAAGCAAAACGGGCGCTGTCTTCGGCTCAAACAGAATCATAGTAACATTCCCCTATGCAATGGAAGTTTATACTGATATAATCCGCCAGCTTCCGCTTTGGCTGAATTAGTGATCGGCTAAAGCATTACTAAACTTATTTTGGAGTTATTATGTCACTAAGCAATCAAGAAAAAGCAGAAATCGTAGCAAAGTTCGCACGTGCAGAAGGTGATACAGGTTCACCAGAAGTACAAGTTGCACTTCTAACTGCTGACATCAACAAGCTACAAGGTCACTTCGCTAACCACAAACAAGATTTCCACTCACGTCGTGGTCTTCTACGTAAAGTTAGCCAGCGTCGTAACCTTCTTGATTACCTAAAAGGTAAGAACGTTGAGCGTTATGCTGCACTAATCAAAGAGCTTGGCCTACGTCGCTAATATTTTTGATTTCTTGTTGGAAATTTGTCCAACAGCAAAAAAGGGGCTAATTAGCCCCTTTTTTTGTGGCTGTTCTATCAGTATACTTACAGCCGTTTAAAAATACTTTTAAACGAGCGTCAATTGGTCTGCCAATTGTAGTGCTTAAGTAAATTATGATGAGTTTATTTAAGACTGTGATTGGTCCCTGTTGGCGTTGAAAACAATTTAGTAAGGAAAATATTGTGCAAGCAATTATTAAAGAATTTCAACTAGGTCAACACACGGTGACACTAGAGACAGGTGCTATCGCGCGTCAAGCTGACGGCGCAGTACTTGCAAGCATTGGCGATACTTCAGTACTCGTTACTGTAGTTGGTAAAAGAGAAGCAGCACCGGGTCAAGACTTTTTCCCACTGACTGTTAACTACCAAGAAAAAATGTATGCTGCGGGTCGTATCCCTGGCGGCTTTTTGAAGCGTGAAGGTCGTCCTTCAGACGGTGAGACACTAACTGCTCGTCTTATCGACCGTCCAATTCGTCCTCTATTCCCAGACGGCTTCGTAAACGAAGTTCAGGTTATCGCGACAGTGGTTTCTGTAAACCCTGAAATTCAACCAGATATCGTTGCGTTAATTGGTACGTCGGCAGCACTTGCTATCTCGGGTATTCCATTTAATGGTCCTCTAGGTGCAGCGCGCGTTGGTTTCATCGACGGTCAATATGTACTAAACCCAACTCTTAAAGAGCTAGAGACAAGTAAGCTTGACTTGGTTGTTGCTGGTACTGAAAACGCAGTATTAATGGTTGAATCAGAAGCTGAAGTACTGACTGAAGAAGAAATGCTTGGCGCTGTTGTATACGGTCACGAGCAATCACAAGCTATCATCAAAGCAATCGAAGAATTCCGCGCTGAAGCTGGTAAAGCTGCATGGGATTGGACTGCACCTGAAAAAGACCTAACACTTACCGAAAAAGTTGCGGCTATCGCTGAACAAAAAGTAGGTGATGCTTACCGTATTACTGACAAAGTTGCACGTAAAGAAGCACTTTCTGAAGCAAAAGCAGAAGTTATTGAAAAACTAGGCGCTGAAGTTGCTGAAGGCGAGTCACTAGATGAGCAAGTGGTAGGAAAAGAATTCAGCTCACTTGAGAAGAAAATTGTACGTAGCCGCATCATCGCTGGCGAAAAACGTATCGACGGTCGTGAACCAGACATGGTTCGTGCACTAGACGTAATGACAGGTGTACTGCCACGTACTCACGGTTCTGCAATCTTTACTCGTGGTGAAACTCAGGCACTTGTAACAGCAACTCTTGGTACTGAGCGTGACGCGCAGATGCTAGATGACCTAACAGGTACTCACAAGCATCACTTCATGCTGCACTATAATTTCCCTCCATTTTGTGTAGGTGAAACGGGTTTTGTAGGCTCTCCTAAGCGTCGCGAAATCGGCCACGGTAATCTAGCTAAGCGTGGTATTGCGGCAGTGATGCCAACTCTAGCTGAGTTCCCATACTCAGTACGTGTAGTATCTGAGATCACTGAATCAAACGGTTCATCTTCAATGGCATCAGTATGTGGTACTTCACTTGCGCTGATGAATGCGGGTGTTCCAGTTAAAGCGTCAGTTGCTGGTATCGCGATGGGTCTAGTAAAAGAAGGCGAAGATTTCGTTGTACTTTCTGACATCCTTGGTGACGAAGATCACTTAGGTGATATGGACTTTAAAGTAGCGGGTACAGCAAATGGTGTAACTGCACTACAAATGGATATCAAGATCGAAGGTATCACCAAAGAAATCATGCAAATCGCACTTCGCCAAGCGAAAGCGGCTCGACTACACATCCTAGGTGTGATGGATCAAGCGATTGCTGCGCCTTCAGAAGAGTTATCTGAATTTGCTCCACGTATCTACACGATGAAGATCCCAGCGAAGAAGATTGCTGAAGTTATCGGTAAAGGTGGTGCGACAATTCGTCAGCTTACTGAAGAAACAGACACAACGATTGAAATTGAAGACGACGGTACAATCAAGATCGCTGCAACGAATGGTAATAGCGCAAAAGCAGCTATCTCACGTATCGAAGCCCTTACAGCTGAACTTGAAGTAGGTACCCTTTACACTGGTAAAGTTATCCGTATCGTTGACTTTGGCGCATTCGTTAATGTACTCCCTGGCAAAGATGGCTTAGTACACATCTCACAGATCAGCACAGAGCGTGTAAATAACGTGTCTGATCACTTAACTGTAGGCCAAGAAGTAAAAGTTAAGGTACTAGAGGTAGATCGTCAAGGTCGTGTACGTTTAAGTATCAAAGAAGCACTAGAGTCTAATGCTGAGCAGCCAAAAGAAGAAGGCGCAGAGTAATTTAAACATTACTTTTTACGTAGATTAGAAGTGCAAAGGGGCTGAATGGCCCCTTTTTTTACGCGCAGATGACGTTAACAGCGTTAAAAATTTCTTATTTAGAACAACTAAATAGCAAAATTTTTGCCTACTGATTGACGAGATTTTCTCGCCTCAAGATAGACCTCTTAATTAAGATCATAGGTATAATAGTGAGTGCACCTTGCCGGTATAAGTGGTGGTAACGATGTTATCGACATGGATCTTGCACCTCAAAATAGCTCACTTAATTAAGCAAATTAATATAAAATAATGAAACAAAACAGACTTTACCTAGTCTATAGAGGTTACAGCTAAATCGTATAATAGGTAATATTGGTGATTTAGTAATGCTATTTTGCTTAATAGTCGCTCACTTTGAGAGAGCTTACGTCAGCAGAGTGAAAGGAGCTTTTAGTGAGTAATTAGGTTGCAACGCCATTGCTTTTTTATGTGGTCATAGATACTTTGGCGTTGGCTGAGTTGGGAAGCGGTTTTATTGGCAATATTTTATCGCTTTAAAATATAAAATTTAATTAAGCAAACCGATATAGCAACTCTAAACGGGCGAATGCCATTGAATGAGGAAGGAAATGAAGTTAGCGAATATAGTTGTGCCATTGATGCTATTAGGGCTGGTTGGATGTAAAAGCACACCGCCAGAGGCCACTAAAAACATTGTAAATGTTCCGCTTGCAGTACCACTTCAGGCAAATTTTCGAAATGAAATTGCCATTGCTCGATTCAACGAGCTACTGTTACAGCCTGATATGGCGGTAGAACAGCGTGCTCAGCTACTTTATAACAGGGGCATGCTATACGATAGCATAGGGTTACAGACACTTGCGCGTATCGATTTTAACCGTGCAGTGCAACTTAAACCCGACTTGGCTGAGGTGTATAACTTTTTGGGTATTCACCAGACGTTAGAGCAAAACTATGGTCGTGCCTACGAAATGTTTGATGCGGTGTTGGAGCTTGATGAACAGCATGAGTACGCCTACCTGAATCGAGGTATTGCACTATATTATGGCGAAAGACCAGCATTAGCAGTACAAGACTTTAAGGCATTTTTAGCACGGGCGCCCAAAGACGCATATCGGATAATGTGGTTGTACTTAGCTCAGTCTCAAGTGGATCCCGAGCTTGCAAAACAAACATTGTCGGCGAATAGCGAGTCACTGGATCCAAATGAATGGTCTTCTCAACTCGTGGAGCTTTATCTAGGCACCTTGTCTGAGCCACAGTTTTTGGCGCAAATTGCTGAAGGTGTAAGTACACAAGAAGAATATGCACAACGTTTGTGTGAGGCCTATTTTTATTTGGCAAAGCAAGCTCAGGCGACAGGAGATATCGCTTCAGCCATTAATTATTTCAAACTTGCGCTTGCGACTAATGTTTTTGAGTTTGTTGAGCATAAATATGCTCGTTTAGAGCTTGACTTGCTTGCTCGCTTAGATGAAGAACCAGACGCTAGTTAACTTTCTTCTATCAACAATTTTATTAGGGCTGCTTGTTTCTAGCAGCCCTAACTTTGCACACCTGTCGCCTGAGCAGCAATCTGGCCTCATAGTGGCGAATCCCACCAGCTACTTTCAGATTGCCTCAAGGTTCAAGCTCGCACCAGAACATGCAACGGATAAATTACTCAACACAATCGCGAGATTGCAGCAGCCTAATTGGGAATTTGAGCGTCTTAAAAGAATACTTGATGCTAGTCAAATGATTAAAGCGGAGCTTTTTCTGTTAGATGCTTGGGGGCGTTTTAGTCAAACACAACGACAGGCACTGCTGCACGACATCGTGAAGCAGGGGGCTTTTGACACATTACAAGCGCTGTCGACTCGTTACACATTGAGCGAGGAATATACTACTTTGCTGCAAGTTTGGCGCGGTAAGCCAGTTAGCTCATTTTCACAAAGTGCACTTTTAGCGCCATTTCAACTAAGTTCTCAAATGCAATGGGGATCACAATCTTGCCAGTTTACGTTAGCACTTATTGCCAGTGATCTTAAGGGGCTGCATCATCTGCAGGTGCTAAAGCGTGCTTTCGAGCTAAGGCCAGAGCCAAAGAGGGGAGTATATTGCCTATCAAGACCGATTTATGTTGCTGAAAAGTTAAACTGCGAGAAATACCGCGGCTTTGCGACATGTAAATTGCAAAATAGCGATACTTTTGCACATTATGACCATCTGGTATTAATGGCTCGTGATGGTTTAGCTAATGTACGTCATCACACGATGACTTTAACGCCTGATAGTACCTATAACACGTTTATTCATGAGCTGATGCACTTTAGCGGTTTTGAGGATGAATACCCTGTCGCCACTGAAAAGGCAAAATGGTTATGCGCCAATTCAGGCCATAAGGCACCAAATCTTTACGTTGGTGAACAAGCACCAAACAATTGGGTGCCCAGTCGCACGTGCGAGCATGGTAAATTGCCGTCATACAAGCCATCTAAAGTACATTCTTTACTTGAATATCAATCAATCAAATTAAATGAAACCTACCGTAAGAAATGGCTCTTAGTGCTGAATTCACAGCGTTCCAAAGATAACTTAGCGGTTAATTCTGCCGAATAATTTTGAATTTATTCTGAATAGTTTGTTAAGGTTGTCTAAAATAGCATCAGCTAGAAAGTGAAACCCTAGACAACTCAAACACTAATCAAGTATAACAGGGTTCATGTACGTGTGGTGAACGTGTACCGATTGCTCCAACTTGGAGGGCGCATCAGCATGTTAACCGAAACGAGCCATAACGACGCAAATAAAAGGTTTCATCTATGACTTTATTTTGGATACCCTTGCTATCCTTAATTGGCAGTTTTATCTCTGCATTCACGGGAAAGCTCTCTCGTAATCAGTCAACTGCTATAACCTTAGTAGCGCCAGCATTGGCACTTTTACTCGCTATTGACCATGCGCCTGCTGTTTTTGCAGGAGAAACTATTCGATCGACATTCGAATGGGTTCCGCTTCTCGATATCAACATTGCCTTCAGACTCGATGGCTTGGCACTGTTGTTTGTCTTTATGATCTTAGGTATTGGTATGCTGGTTATCTTTTATGCCAGATATTACCTAAGCGCCAACGACTCAATGCCCAAGCTGTATGCTTATCTGATGCTCTTTATGACAGCTATGCTTGGTATTGTAATGTCCAATAATGTGTTGCAGTTGTGGCTCTTTTGGGAGCTTACCAGTATTAGCTCATTTTTACTTATTAGCTATTGGTGGCATAAATCTGAAGCGCGTAAGGGTGCGAAGATGGCACTGGCGATTACTGGCGGCGGCGGATTAGCACTGCTTGCGGGCCTTATGCTCATCGGTGATATTGTTGGAAGCTATAACCTTGATGTTATCTTGTCCAGCAGAGAGCTTATTCAATCACATGCTTTGTATGAAGTTGCTTTGATCCTTGTGTTACTCGGTGCGTTCACAAAATCAGCGCAGTTCCCATTTCACTTTTGGTTGCCACACGCGATGGCTGCGCCAACACCTGTCAGTGCCTATTTACATTCTGCAACTATGGTAAAAGCAGGTATATTCTTACTAGCACGTTTTTATCCTGCGCTAGCGGGTACAGAGCTGTGGTTTATTCTCGTAGGCTTAACTGGCTTAGCAACGCTGCTCGTTGGTGCCTATATTGCGTTATTTAAACATGATCTAAAAGGCCTTCTGGCGTTTTCAACGATTAGCCACCTGGGCTTAATCACTTTGTTGCTCGGCTTAGACACTGAGCTTGCAACAGTTGCAGCGGTATTCCACATCATTAATCACGCGACATTTAAAGCATCGCTATTTATGGCTACCGGAATCATCGATCACGAGACTGGTACTCGTGATATGCGTAAGCTCAATGGTATGTGGCGATTTATGCCATATACTGCGACGTTGGCGATGGTTGCGGCATCGGCTATGGCGGGAGTTCCTTTATTGAATGGCTTCCTATCCAAAGAGATGTTCTTTGCTGAAACGCTACATCAGCAATTGCTTGGTTCAATGTCTTGGTTGATACCTATCTTGGCGACAGTTGCGGGTGCGTTTTCGGTGGCATATTCAGCACGGTTTATTCACGATGTTTTCTTTAACGGTGAACCTATTGACTTACCAAAAGAGCCACATGAAGCGCCAAGGTATATGCGTTTTCCAATCGAAATACTTGTGGCATTGTGCTTGATTGTTGGTATGTTCCCAAATTTTGTTGTGGACGGAATGTTGAAAACGGCATCAAGTGCTGTACTTGGCGAAGCCGCGCCCGTGTTTGAGATTGCAATCTGGCATGGTTTTAATCTGCCTTTATTAATGAGTGGCTTAGCTGTTTGCGGTGGCTTATTCATTTACACACAACGTAAATATCTATTTCAATTCCAAGCTTCACTGCCACCGATGAATGCCAAAAAAGTCTTTGAGCGTACCATGTACAACATCGTTTCATGGAGCCGTGCACGCATCAACGCAATTGAAAATGGCTCACTTCAACGTTACTTAATGCTGATGTTCATTGTAGTGCTAGTAAGTGCTGGTTGGCCATTATTTGAAATGTCGCAGCTGGTTGGAAATATGGAGCCAACGCCCATTGATGTTCACAATGCGATTGGTGCAGGGTTATTAATGATTGGTGCGATAGGAACCGTGATTTGGCACCGTACTCGTATGGTCGCACTATTAATGATTTCTGTCGTTGGTTTAATGGTATCGGTTGCCTTTACGCGTTTCTCAGCTCCTGATCTAGCCTTAACTCAGTTAACAGTAGAGGTCGTAACTATAATTCTACTAATGCTGGCGTTATTCTTCTTACCACAAAGGACGCCAAAAGAGTCTAGCTCTATTCGAGTGTTACGTGATTTAGGGATAGCTTCAGCCATTGGTGTGATCATCGGGAGCATTAGTTATGCGTTGATCACAAGGCCTCTGGATAGTATTTCAGAGTTCTTTATCGCAAACGCGAAAGTAGGCGGTGGCGGTACGAATGTTGTTAACGTCATCTTAGTGGACTTCCGTGGTTTTGATACGCTGGGCGAAATTACAGTACTAGGTATCGCGGCACTTGGCATTTATAAATTGCTTATTAATCTTCCACTATTTATGCCTGGTAGCGATAGTGAGGGTAGGCCTTGGGCTAAAGAGAAGTATCCTTTATTGCTAGCAAGTATCTCACAAAGCCTATTGCCGCTTGCGTTACTTGTGTCGGTTTATATTTTCTTGCGTGGCCACAACCTGCCTGGTGGTGGATTTATCGCAGGGCTTGTTACCGCAATAGCCTTTATTTTGCAGTACATTGCACATGGCTCAAATTGGATAGCTGAGCGCTTTGATGTGAATTATCGAAAGATTATCGCAACGGGTATCGCTATTTCACTCGCAACTGGTGTGGGGAGTTGGTTCTTTGACCGCCCATTCTTAACATCTTGGTTTGATTATTTTGATATACCTCTGGTTGGTAAAACTGAACTTGCCAGCGCGATTGCGTTTGACCTCGGTGTTTACATAACAGTGGTTGGTGCAACATTAATGATTTTGGCAAGCCTAGGAAAAGTAACGGCAAATGCGCCTAAAGAAGAGGTGAATATATAATGGAATTGCTATACGCATCGTGCGTAGGCCTGTTAGTTGCCTGCGGCGTATTTTTAATTTTAAGAGCAAGAACATTCCCTGTGGTACTGGGCTTAACGATGTTGTCCTATGCCGTTAATTTATTCTTGTTTGCATCAGGCCGGTTAACATTAAATAAGGCAGCTGTGCTTGGTTACAGTAGTGATTATGCAGATCCATTGCCACAAGCTTTAGTGCTTACGGCTATCGTTATCGGTTTTGCGATGACTGCGTTTGTAGTGATTTTAGCTATCCGTGGGCGTTCTGATTTGGGGAATGACCACGTCAATGGCATTGTTCCTGAGAAAAAGGGTAAAGCATGATCCAACATTTGACCTCTTTACCGGTATTATTGCCAATGCTAGCAGGGGTGATCCTGCTTATGCCTCCTTGTGGAAAAAATGTAGACATTAGACGTAAAGTTTCCGTAATTATGTCATTGGTTACATTTGCAGTATGCGTGTCGCTTTTACTGCATGTGGATCAGACAGGAATTCAAGTTTATGCAATAGGCAACTGGCAAGCCCCATTTGGCATCGTGTTAGTTGCAGATCAGCTCTCGGCTTTGTTGGTAAGTTTAACAGCGCTGCTTTGTTTCGTTTGCTCACTATATAGCTGTGCTGGAGATGATGAAAAAGGCAGCTTCTTCCATCCATTGCTGCATTTTTTAGTGATGGGCGTAAATGGTGCGTTTTTAACTGGTGACGCATTCAATTTATTCGTATTTTTTGAAATTTTGTTGATTGCTTCCTATGCCTTGCTGATGCATGGAGGCGACAAGCACAATACGCGCGCCTCGTTACAATATGTTATTCTAAATTTAGTTGGCTCTTCGGTGTTTTTGATTGCCTTAGGCATTTTGTATGGTGTGCTGGGCACGCTTAACATGGCTGATATGGCATATAAGATCACTTTCTTGCAGGGCGATGATGTATATCTTGCAAAAATTGGCGGCCTTCTGCTTCTTGTCGTATTTGCTCTCAAAGGTGCATTGTTACCGCTACATCTCTGGTTACCTAATACTTATGCCACGGCATTGCCGGTTGTTGCAGCACTGTTCGCCATAATGACAAAAGTGGGCGTATATTCGATGATGCGCGTTTATACCTTAGTATTTGGAGACCAGGCAGGTGAGTTAAGCCACATGGCGCAAGAGTGGCTGTGGTGGCTTGCATTAGCAACGATAATCATGGGTGGAATAGGTGTACTTGCAAGTCAAGATTTACGTAAATTGTCAGCGAATTTGGTAGTAGTGTCTGTCGGCACTTTGGTGGCATTAGTGGCGGTACAATCAGTAAATAGTAGCGCCGCCGCAATTTACTATCTGGTGCACTCAACCTTAGTGTCAGCAGCACTCTTTTTGATCGCCGATTTAATTGGCAAACAAAGAGGGAAAGTCGGAGATAGAATAACCGCTGGTCGTCCTGTATCTCAACCCATGTTGCTCGGTATCTTCTTTGCTATCGCAGCAATTACTGTTATCGGTATGCCACCATTATCAGGCTTCATCGGCAAAGTATGGATCTTAAAATCAACGCTTGAATCGAGTCACACTTACTGGTTCTGGGGAGTGTACTTGTTGGTCAGTTTGGCCGCCTTGGTCAGTGTCTCTAAAGCTGGTAGTACAGTGTTTTGGCATCATACAGGTAAAGCGGATACACATTCTGCTGAAAACGTGCATCCAGCGCAAATAGTCGCAGTGCTTGTACTTATCACTTGTGCTCCATTAATGGTCATTTTTGCTGGGTCGTTGACTGACTATGCACTCTCAGCAGCAAATTCTTTGCATGACTTTTCTAGCATGACAAATGCAGTGTTAAAAGGAGCGAAATAAATGCGATTAGAAGCTCGATTTAAATGGCTACCTACGCCGTTTCGCAGTTTGCTACTCTTTTTGGTGTGGCTATTGCTGAATAACAGTGTTTCAGCTGGACACATTATTTTGGGCACCATACTGGCGATAGTTATCCCGCTAATCACCTATCGCTTCAGAACAAAACAACCGTTAATAATAAGACCTTGGCGTGCAGTTACTCATTTGCTGCTGGTTTTATACGACATTATCACTGCAAATGTAGAAGTAGCGATAAAAATCTTAGGACCAACAAAAAAGTTACAGCCAGGCTTTGTATTAGTACCGCTTGACATTGACCAAGCGATGCCCATCACTATTTTAGCCAGCACGGTATCGTTAACGCCGGGTACCGTAAGCGCAGAAGTATATCCATGGCCTGAGTCGCTGGGAGATAAACAGCATTCAGAACGTAAGTACCTGTTGATACATGTACTTGATCTTAAAGATGAGCAGTTACTGATTGACACCATAAAATCGCGCTATGAAAAGCCTCTAAAGGAGATCTTTGAATGTTAGAAACGGTAATTCTCATTGTCTTCGCTATGATAGGTGTGTCTCTATTACTGAACCTTTGGCGGTTAGTTGTCGGGCCATCTATTCCCGATAGGATCTTGGCGCTTGATACAATGTATATCAATACAATTGCATTGATTATTTTGTACGGCATGAGTATGGGGACCGCACTTTACTTTGAAGCGGCCTTGCTGATTGCAATGTTGGGTTTTGTGAGCACAGTAGCTGTATGTAAATACTTGTTACGTGGCGACATTATTGAATAGGAGCGGCAACAGAATGTCAGAGTGGATTATTTCTATATTATTGTTACTTGGAGGTTCCTTTGTACTGGTCGGTTCAATTGGACTGGTGAAGATGCCTGACTTTTTTATGCGCCTTCATGGCCCGACAAAAGCAACAACGTTAGGGATGGCATGCTTACTAACCTCTGCAATTGTATATTTTAGTACAACATCGGATGGTATTAGTGTGAAAGAAATTCTAATTTCTATATTCTTGCTACTTACTGCCCCTATTTCAGGCTATATGTTGATAAAGTCGGCCATTCATCACAGATTACCTAGTAATGAAAAAACAACGGGTAAGGATAAAATAAAAAAGTAGTGCTTAGGCACTACTTTTAGCATCCACCAGCTTCTATCAATGGCATTTACTCCAAGAGATTGCTTGAAAAGGAGCCTCTTGGTCTAAATGCCATGGCGAGCATACTAAAATAAATTATCTTCTCTCCTTTGGCGTTGCGCTAAACTTTAGCAGTTTCAAATGTATCTTCTATTTACTAGTCAATACGTTACTTTCAAATAAGTAGTATTTTTAGCTGCATAATTCTCGGTGCGTTATTAATTTTTTGCTACAGTTAAACAAGACTTCATACTTGCCGATAAGAATACATATGGGTAACTTGTGGTTCAGGTAAAAATGTTCAATTCATTGCTTTTACAAAACTGGCGACTAGAAAGCTTTGATTGTGCGGCGCTCAGGTTAACTATTTTTATCAAGTTAAGAAGAATGTATGGTGCAATTTGTTTGCATGTAAACGCTGAAAATTGGGAATGTTATGAAACAAGCTTCAATTAAAAACAAACTCTTATTTTTTGTAACAGTATTAGTAACGAGTTTAGTTGTTATATTAGTGGCAACGATGTGGTTTCATCTAGCGGAGGAAAATGCAAAGCAGAGCAAAGGAGTTCAACAAGCAATATACGATGAAATTTCTCAAGGGTTGGTAGCAAAAGCCAACCAATATGGTCAAAGGGTATCAGGGTTTGTTAATGAAGCCTATAGAGTCCCCTATACTTTGGCTGGGATATTGTCCCATACTTCCAAGGAAAACCCACTGAGTCGAGAGCAAGTTCAAGAAGTGGTATTTGGTGCACTAGAGCAAAATAGGTTCGTCTCTTCCATGTACGCACAATTTGAGCCGAACGGTTATGACGGTGATGATACTCGCTTTACGGAAGGCGCTTCACATTCAGTCGTTAAATCCGGAACATTGGAGCTTTATTTTACACAAGAATCTACAGGACCTGTGCAACAAAAAGTTGAGTCAGCTGAAGCAAAGTACCTTGATAACATCAACGAATTTGGTTTGCGTGAAGCTGAGTGGTATCTCTGTGCAAAAGATAAAGTGGCGCCATGTATCATGGAGCCATATTTATATGAAATATCAGCGGGCAATGAGATGCTAATGACCTCGCTTACAGTCCCTGTTGTTGTTAATCGTCAATTTAAAGGCTTGGTCGGCGTGGATGTTAATTTGCCTATTTTCCAGACGCTGGTTGACGAGCTATCTGACTCGCTTTATTCGGGAGCAGCTAAAGTAACCTTGCTGAGTGATTTAGGTCTTGTGGTCGGATCCAGTCATTATGACAAGCTTGCACGTCCACTGGCCGAGTCAACAACTACCGAGCACGCTGACGTTTTACAGTCGCTACACAAAGGATCTGGTATTGAAGATTTAGAGAATGACTTGGTTGTATCCGTGCCAATCAATATCAAGTTACCTAATACAACCTGGTCTTTGGTCATTGAATTACCAAAAGCGATAGCACTCGAGTCTGCTACTACTTTGCAAAGTCAATTAGAGGAGTCAGCTAACTCTGTAGGACGCTGGATGCTGACAATTGGAGTGGTGATCGCAGCAATAGGGATCGCGATTGCATTTGTATTGGTTAACACGATTATTGGTCCTTTGACTCATATTCAAAAACGGGTAGAGAACTTAGCATCTAGCGAGGGAGATCTAACGCACGAATTAGAAGTGAGCCATCATGCAGAGCTTATCGCATTAGCTCAAGGCTTTAATCGCTTTACCGAAAAGCTCAGAAATATGATTGATGATCTTAAAGGGCTTGCGGAGTCTTCTTATGAACAGTCTCATCGCACTACAGAAGCTGCTATTAATATCAAAAATAAAGTCGCGAATCAGCATTTAGAAATCGACAGCGTTGTAACCGCGATTAACGAATTAAGTGCGACAGCCTCAGAGGTCGCAAGGGCGTCCGAGAAGGCGGCAGCCAGTACTAACCAAGCGGCAGACCAAGTTCAACAAAGCGAGCAAAGCATTATTAAAACGACTGAAACCGTACAATCAATGGCGGATCAAGTTATTGATGCAAAACAAGCTGTGGTTAAAGTATCGGAACGTAGCGATGATATTTCAAAAATACTCGAAGTGATCAGAGCAATCGCTGAACAAACTAACTTGCTTGCTTTGAATGCGGCAATTGAAGCCGCGAGAGCAGGAGAGCAGGGGCGTGGCTTTGCGGTTGTTGCTGATGAAGTTAGAGCTTTGGCATCGAAAACTCAAGCGTCAACAGATGATATAAGTAAGCTTATAGATAACTTGCAAAGCGAAGTTGCAAATTCCGGTCGAATAATTGAAAGCTCTGTAAAATTAGGCGAAGACGCAGTGAGTTACTGCCAAGAGTCAGCGCGGTTAATGAGCACACTAGTAGGAGAGCTTACCAGCATTTCTAACGAAGTAACTCAGATAGCGACAGCAGCAGAGGAGCAAAGTATGGTTACGGAGGAAATTAACACAAATACCACAGGGATCTCAGATGCGGCGGCAGAGCTATCTCAATTTGCGGATGAAGTAGAGCTAGCTGCAAGTTCTATGACACAAATAGTTGAGCAAAAGCATAAGCAGTTGAACTTGTTGAGAACTTAAGTAAAGCTAATCGTGGAAGGTTATAGCAGTCACTTGATAGTTATGGCCTTTCTCGAAAAAATTGATTATATTAACTGTATCTATATACAGTTAATATAATCATGAAACTATATATCGCTGAAAAACCTTCCTTAGGCAGAGCAATTGCAGATGTTTTGCCAAAACCTCACAAAAAACAAGATGGATACATAGAGCTTGCCAACGGTGATGTGGTTTCTTGGTGTATTGGCCACTTACTTGAGCAAGCTGAGCCTGAAGATTATGACGCTAAGTATAAAAAGTGGCAGTTTCATGATCTACCAATCATGCCAGCGCAATGGCAGTTTAAAGCAAAAGCTAAAACAAAAAAGCAGCTTACTACATTAAAACGATTACTCACAAAAGCTGACGAAATATATCATGCAGGAGATCCCGATAGAGAAGGGCAGTTGCTTGTAGACGAAGTATTTCAATACGTATCGCTGCCAGAGCAAAAAAGAGCAACGATTCAACGCTTGTTGATCAGTGACTTGAATCCACAAGCCGTGAAAAAGGCACTGGCCTCAACACGTTCCAACCAAGAATTTATCCCTTTAAGTGTGTCTGCGCTTGCAAGAGCTCGAGCCGATTGGCTCTTTGGTATGAATCTAACCAGAGCATTTACGTTGGCTGGGCAAAAAGCGGGTGTGAATACTGTTTTGTCGGTTGGCAGAGTGCAAACTCCGGTACTCGGCTTGGTTGTTAGAAGGGATCTCGAAATTGAGAGTTTTGTATCTAAACCCTTTTATGAAGTGATTGCACACATCAATAAACCGGATTGGGGAATTTTTGAAGCTAAGTGGGTGCCAAGTGAAGCATGTAAGCCTTATATGGATGAAGATGGACGTGTCTTGGTAAAAGCTTTGGCCGAAAATGTCGCTGCTCGGATCAATAAAAAGCAAGCAACGGTAAAGCAAGTTGAAACAAAACCCAAAAAGATAAATCCACCATTACCCTACAACCTTTCTTCTTTACAGATTGATGCAAATAAACGCTATGGTTTATCTGCTCAGCAAGTGCTGGATATTTGTCAAACACTCTATGAGAAACATAAACTGATCACATACCCCAGATCAGATAACCGTTATCTACCAAAAGAGCACTTTGCTGAAAGAGAGCAAGTGGTTTGCGCGGCAGAACATAATCAGGGGTTGGAAAGCAAATACGTTAAGTTAGCAGACATGAGCAAAAAAGGAGCGTGCTGGAATGATAAAAAAGTCGAAGCGCATCACGCGATCATTCCAACTACTAAAAAGCTTCGCAGTGCGCAGCTTGGTTATCAAGAACTGCAAGTTTATCAACTTATCTCGATACAATACTTAGCGCAATTCTTTCACCCATATCGCTACAATGAAACTCAGGTTGAATTAGAGATCGGTGGAGGCCAATTCAAAGCACAAGCCAAGCAAGTAATAGATAAAGGTTTTAAAGTTCTATATAAAAAACCAGAAACAGAGAAGGAAAGTCTTTTACCAGAGTTGCAAATAGGGGAGCAGCTACTATGTGACAAAGGAGAGGTGAAAGAGAAGCAAACTCAGCCGCCAAAACATTACACTGAAGCAAGTCTACTTGGTGCAATGACAGGCATTGCACGGTTTGTATCTGATCAATCAATTAAAAAGGTATTGAAAGATACAGATGGACTTGGAACAGAAGCAACTCGAGCTGGGATCATTGAGTTATTATTTAAAAGGCAGTTTCTGCGACGAGACGGTAAAACGATATACTCTACGGCGCTTGGCAAAGCATTTATTCAAACTTTACCAGAGTCGCTCTCATTACCAGATAGGACTGCGCTTTGGGAATCATTGCTTGGAAAGATTGCCAACAAAGAAACCTCCTATAACCAATTTATGCAGCCACTTCGTGACGAGCTGAGTGTTTTTATTAATAGTGCTCAGTCTATAAATATAACTGCGCTAAAAGAAGTACCGACAATGGCATTGAAAAAGCGCGGAGGAAAAAAGAGGAAATTTACTCGAAAGAGAAAGCCAAGCTCTACATAATTGTTTATGCTCGTAGTTGTAAATTCAGATATTGCCACTATATCAACCATATTAACTATTTATACAGATAACAGAGCATGAGCAATAAAATCCAACTTACCCCTGAAAATATTCAGCAAGTAATAACAGACCCAAACCCTGAGAAAGTGCTACTGTTGACATTTTATAGTGGCCAAAATCCCGAATGTGTTCAGCAGGACCAGATATTAGAGGGAATTGCTGCGACATATAGTGAGCATATCACGATTGGTGTTATTGATTGTGATGTTCAGCAAGCTCTAGCCTCTCAGCTTGCTCAACAAATTGGCTTACAAGCTTTACCTACCATCGTGGTTTTAAAAGGTGGAGCACCGGTCGATATGTTACCAGGTGTAAAAACTGAAGAAGAAATAAAAGAAGCGTTGTCGGCTCACTTACCATCGCCTGAACTAATATTACTAGACCAAGCTAAGCAATTTTTAGCAGAAGATGATCTAAACAATGCCTTTGTGTATGCGAAAAAAGCGTATGACATCGATAGTAGAAATACTCGAGTCAAATTGGTGTTTTCCGATATCTGCATACAAATTAAAAAATTTGATGAAGCGCAGGCTCTGTTAGATTCCATTAATGACGAAGAACGAGACCCTTATTACCACAATTTAGTTGCCAAACTAGCGCAAGCTACGGCAGCACAGGATTCACCAGAGGTAAGACGCCTAGAGCAAGCATTGGTGGCTGAACCAGAATCTTTGGACTTACGTTGCCAGTTAGCTCAAGCTCAGCTAGATGTAGGTAAAACAGAAGAGGCATTGGCAAGTTTACTGGTGGTACTTAAGAAAGACATGAACTTTGGTGAAGCAAAAAAGGGGTTTTTAGATATTATCGCTTCACTTCCAGATGGCGATAGTGTTGCTTCACAGTACCGTCGAAAGCTATATAGCCTCCTGTACTAAAAAGCGAAGCTAATCGAGTCTTGAGATACAGCTGAAAAATTATTCAGTTGTATCTTGCATCCTAGCAAATTTGATCAATACTTATGTTCCCTCTAAAGAAATTGGTGACAGTTTTATGAAGGAAACATTTCATTAGTATGGATTTTAATAGGTTTTGTGTGTTTTTTGTTCGAACGACGGGTTTTTTGCAATTTTCTTTAAAAAAGGGTTGCACTTAAATCGGATCTCCCTATAATGCGCATCCACCGACACGGGGAGCAGCGCTGAAAAGCAACGAGCCAACGAGTTGGGAGTCGAATAAAACTTGAGTTTGAATACTTCGAAAGAAAATCAAAATTAAGTGTTGACAACAAATGGGAAATGCTTAGAATGCACAACCCTCAGCGCTAACGGCGCAGCGATGATAAGTCATCGTGCCGGGTAACCGGAATGTTCTTTAACAATATGAAGCAATCATCTGTGTGGGCACTCGTACAGGTTGAGTTCTAACAGCAGAATCTAGTTCACTAGATGACGCAAACAAATTTAGAGTCTCAATTGAACTGAGTGACCAACAGAATAAACATAGTTTATTCAGCACAGTCAATTCGATACCGAAAGGTATCAAAATCAGAATTCAATGAGCATGAAACT
>NZ_WEHZ01000024.1 GCF_012641745.1 Pseudoalteromonas peptidolytica | reverse complement strand
AACTTATTCATGCCTGTTCCTTACTGGGTCACTTTCTTTTTTGGTCGAAAGATCTGATCTTGGAACAGGCATATAGTTCCCTAGTTTTTAAATTCTTATCCCGAGCTGGGGTTAATTAAGTGGTCTATTTTGAGGTGAGGAAATCTTGTCGATAACAAGGCAAAAATTTTGCTATTTATTTGTTCTAAATAAGAAATTTTTAACGCTGTTAGCGTCAGGTTTACTCCTTCAAATTGAGCAAGTATTAAGTCAAATTGGTATTATTTACTTACCATCTCATCCAAAGTTTACGCTATCTAGCAAATTATAAAATACAGGAACCCATAATGCTGTGATCACGGCAGTAATTGTCATTGCTGCGGATGAAAATGCGCCTGCTACTGGGTGATGTTCCATTGCCGCACTGGTACCAATTGCATGACAAGCGATGCCCAACGCAATACCTTTCGCTTGCATGGATTGTACGTTGCAAAGGTGCAATATATGCAATCCAAAAACGCCGCCAAAAACGCCAATAAGGATCACCATAATTGCCGCTACAGCAGGGATCCCACCAAGAAAATCGCTTATCAATAATGTAATTGGTGTGGTGACAGATAATGCCGCCATTGAAGCTGCAATAGCGTCATCTGATGCAAACATATTACAAATCAAAAAAGCGCTCAAGGTTGATAAAGAAACGCCAAGCCAACTGGTAAAGCACAATGCAAAAAATACCGGCTTAATTTGGTGAAATTGTTTAAATAGCGGAAAAGCAAGGGCAACCACTGCAGGTTCAAGTAAATAGTGAATTGGCAACGTACCTTGCTGATAAGTTTTATACTCAAACTGAGTGAGTAATAAAAAAGTAGAGATAGTCAAAATACACAGCAATACGGGGTTGAACAATGTTATAGGGAAACGTTGATATAGCGCCCGCATTGTGACAAACAATACGATGGTGAGTGTTGAGTAAATCAGTATATTAATCACGGAACTTAATACGTTTAACGATAGGACTTAACGACGTCAATATGAGAGTCGGCACGATAGTAAGTAGTAATGCTAGCATTACCCATTGGGATTGAAATAAGTCAATATGCTCAACGACACCAACACCGGCAGGAATGAAAAATAGCGCCATGTACTTCAAAATGGGGTTGGCCGCAGGTGTTATCCACTCAGGTTTTACCACGCCAAGAAATAACAATATGACCAAAAAACCCATTCCAAGTAGTGCCGCTGGTAGCTTAATCTCGCTCAGCATAACGATCCATTTGGCACCCAATAAGCATCCTAGAATAATAGCAAAGCCGAATGAAAATTTAATGATGAACTGCAACCTTTGCATCAGTACTTCATGCTCCCAAGTGATTGTGAAGTCTTTATTTTACGTATTTTGGTTGTGCAAGCTATCATACTTTTGGACACCGCTCGGGACTTACCACTTTTTGCGCGGTTGATAAGGCTGCTGCTCTGTTGATGAGGCGTTACTCATTGCTATTTTAGTGTTGTTGGCGACCAGTAATTTAATCTGTGACCAAGTTTCAAGCCACAGTAATTTCCTAGATGGCTGATTGTAGGCTTGATTATATACTTTCTTTATTGCAGCAATGGCGTCAGGCGAGCGGTTGCTGAATTGGCACAGTAGTTGGTCTAGTCTCGTATCTATGTCGTCACATAGTTCTGAGATTAAGCCATCTTTTAATGCACTTTGTGCATCTATTCGCTGTGCGTGGATGGTCATCATTAATGCTTTGTCTTTATTCATACTAGCCGGCAATAATAAGCTTGCGCCCATGTCAGGGCACAATCCCCACTTTGCCTCCATAATAGCGAACTGGGCGCTGTTGTCAGCGAGACGAATATCTGCACCAAGGGCAATATGACAGCCTCCCCCTAAGCAATTTCCTGTGATGCGAGCAATAACAGGAACAGGCAACGATTGCCAACCGAGGACAACACGTTGTACTAAGTTCGCATTTCCTGGGAGCCATTTTCTTAATAATTTTAAAATACCTGTTGGTTTCTTTAATACACTTTTGACATCGAGACCAGCACAAAAGTGTGCGCCTTCACCTTGGATCACAACCGCACGGATAGCTTTGTTTTTTGAAATAGTTTTTATTGCATTGTCTAAACCAACAAACATATCTACTGATAGTGCATTTTGTTTCTCGGGACGAGATAAAGTGACATAAGCGATATTATTGGTCTCAGTGTATGAAATCATAGTGAAATGTCCCTGTCTTTTATTATGGCATGAAGCGCTGTTTTTAGAGTAATAACTTAAAAGCGTCTTGAGATCCAACTGTTCGTGATATTTCTTCACCACTTAGCGCTAATTTATGTTTGATTATCGCGACGGGATATTTATGTTTTTGCACATTTTGCTATTATTGCGCTAATGTAAAAGCCACAGGCTAGCCCCATGACAGCAAGACTTTGTACAATCGAAGAAGTAACCCACCAAGCATATGACATTTTCCTTGAGTTAGCACCAGATAACTTGGAAGAACACGATATAGAAACGTTTAATGAACATCGTGAAGCACGGGGGTTTATTGAGGAGAGTGAGCCGGATGAAAGCTGGTCCAGTGTCACTACATACGAACAAGAAGCCGAGCCTGAACACTTTGTTCAAGTACTGGTGGGTATTGAGTTTGACGATTCTGATCAGGTGTATGCGAAGATCCTCATCAGCAGAGATTTAGACGCACCTTTTTGTCATATTATTTGGAAGCAGTGAGTCAAAAGTAGTTACGCGTGGCATTATATAGATTTATAACTTTTGTGTTCATTGGCCTGTTATCATCGCCAAGTGAGGCTACCGATCCATTTGAAGACTTTCATGAGTATGGCAATATGCCTGATGACGAGATACACACAAAACATCAGGGTGAAATGCTTTATGGAGATGTTGAGTTTGGATTTATTGTTAACAAAGGCAATACGCAAAACACCTCATTTAAACTAAAAAGTAATTTGTACCAAGACCTACCCACGTGGCGTAATCAGTATAAATTTGATGGCTTGTATCGGCGTGAAAAAGATACTGAAACGGGAGTCGAGGATGTCTCTGCCTCTCGTTACTTTGGCTCAGCGCAAGGGAATTACAAGCTTGGCAATGATAAATCGTCATTCTTCGTTTATGGAGACTATGAGCGGGACAGGTTTAACGGCAAAGAACACACCTCAACAGTTGCCCTGGGCTATGGTAGCCGTATGTTTGAGGGAAAGAAAAATACAGTTGATATAGATATAGGCCCTGGTATGTCTATTTCAAGGGTAGATAATGAAATAGCATTGGAATCCGATGAGAAAAGAACAGAGAAAGGTCAGTTGTTACGGATGGCATTGCAATGGGAGAGGAACGTATCAAAGCGCACTCGTTTTAATCAGGATGTGAGCTACGAGCAATCTTTATCAGGCCTAAACTCTCGGCTTTTTGCTGAATCAGCACTTGTTACTCAAGTTTTAGGTGGTATTGCGTTGAAGTTTGCATTTATCTACCGCTATAACTCACAACCTGAAGACGACAAAGAGAAAGTGGATACTGAGCTCGGTGCGACATTGGTTTACAGCTTTAATTAAAGAAGACTAGAAATGTATAGAAATACTCAATTTGCATGGGTCATTTGGCTTTTGCTGGCGTTTATCGCAAGTTTTACCACATTAGCAATCTACCTTACGGGCACAAATATAGCTTTTGTTGGATTTTTGGTGATCCTCGCGATAGTTGCCTTTATTTTTTATGGGTTAACGGTTGAGGTTAACCAACAGCAACAAACGTTGAGCTGGTGGTTTGGTCCATCGGTTGCCAAAATTACGCTGAAATTTGATGATATTGATTACGTACAACCTGTGAAGAATTCATTACGCCATGGCTTAGGCATGCGGATCAGCACCGATGGTTGGGTCTATACTGTGGCGGGGTTTGATGCACTTGAGGTGGTCATGAAAGATGGCACTAAGTATCGTGTTGGTACTAATGATAAAACAAAGTTGGTAGCTGCGATGGAAAGTAAATTGATTAACAAACAAAGCGCTGAATAGTCAGCGCTTTTTCGTTCACTTCAGTACTCTGATTGCTTGATGCAGATCAGTGGTCGTGACCACAGCCACCTTCACCATGTACATGGCCATGTGCAACCTCAGCTGCTGTAGCTTCGCGTACTTCAATGACCTCTACGTCGAAGTTTAGTGTGATCCCTGAAAGCGGGTGATTGGCATCAACAATGACTTCTTCATCTTCAATCCCGATGATAACAACGACTTGATCGCCTTCATCTGTTGTTGCTCTGAACTGCATCCCGACTTCAATTTCCATACCTTCAAACATGGACTTAGGTACAGCTTGTGTTAACTCATCATAGCGCTCACCGTAGCCTTCTTGAGGTTCAATCGTGACACTAAAGGTGTCGCCTGATTGTTTACCTTGCAGTGCATCGTCTAAACCTGGGATCAAGTAACCAGAGCCAAGCATGGCCACCACTGGCTCATCATCAAATGTACTATCAATTGTATTGTTGTCTTTGTCTTGAACTGAGTAGTGAATAGTTACTACTGAGTTAGGGCCAATAATCATATAAGATCCCGTTAGTTGTCTTCTAAAGAATAGGGTAGAGGTTGAATGGTAAGGTCTACCTCAGGTGAATTTTTTGCTCTTAGTATTGCATGCGCAGGCGTGTCATTAGGCATCACTGCTAACGCATAAAACTGGTTAGTATTGCCGTCAAAGGTCTGATGGATTATTTTGCCACCACGACGCCAGTTATCTTCAATTTGTAGCTCGATATCTGTTTCTTCGATGTGTTGACTCGCACTTCCGCTAACAATGTACATTGCACGCTTATTCTTTCCGAGATAGCGCATGCGTGCCACTGTCTCTTGACCAGTATAGCAACCTTTTTTAAAGCTGATCCCATCTAAAGCTTGGAGATTAACCATTTGTGGTACAAATTCGTCAAGGTGTTCAGAGCTCAGAGCAGGCTCGCCCGCGAGAATACTGCTTGTAATAAACGGGGTAGAGTCAGCCTCCAGAGACAGCGATGCAGGTATACCTGCATTGTTAAATGAAAGGAGGATAAAGCGGTGTGCATCAAGCTTGAGTAACTTACCGTTTTCGACGTCAAATGCTGTTGAGTCTGTGTCTAAATTAACGTCAAATGCGTCTTTTATGGTCTGGGTGTCTTCAACGAGCAGGCCATAGGCTTCACATTCAGCGAAGTCGATTTCAACCTTAGCGAAGACACCATACTTTTTCAGCTCACGTAGAGAAGTCTCTGCTTCGGCTTCACTTGCTATCATCAAGTATTCATCTTCAAAGCGGGTGATACGAGATACCGCCCATAACTTACCTTTTGGGCTGCAATGCCCTGACCACATGAAGTTGTCGTCTTTGATAAGGTTAATGTCTTGGGTAACCTGACCGTGCAAGTAGCTCAGTTTATCTTGACCTGAAATGCGAATAATCCGAAGCGGTAGCTTAAAAGCACGAGCAATAGACATAATGTTGATCCGTATAAAAGTGTTTTCGTAATGTTATCGTAAAAACTGAAGTGGAGATAGGGAGTGTCGATTTCAAGGCGCCATTTCTATAAGTTTTATGGCATAAGCACATTAGAGTGGGTATAATTTTATCATTAGTTTATGAGGGGTTAATCAGTTTATGGTTGAGTTGCTGCCAAAAGCTCGAGTTAAATGGGCTTGCCGTCGTGGCATGTTAGAGTTAGACGTTATTTTAGGGCCGTTTGTTGATGAGGCATATGATGCGTTGTCTGACGAGGGTAAATATGTATTTCAGCGCTTAGTTACCTGTGAAGATCCAGATTTGTTCGCTTGGTTTATGGGTCATGAAGTATGTCCCGATCCAGAGCTAAAAAGTATGGTTACATTTATCCTTGGTCGGATCCGCGTCTAGAGTCGAATTTCAGTATAACCAACAGAGCCACAAGTTCTTTGTGGTTCTAGCGTTGTGCCTCACATTCCTATTTTTATTGTTATTCCCTCTGCTTTGGTGGTTCATCACACCAGTATGTTTTGTGCTCAGTTATTGGTGCTGGAGACAGTATCAAGCTCTCACGCCAACCTGTGGAACTTTGTTGTTGTTGCCAGAAAAAAACTATATAGAGGTACAATCACTAACGATGAATGTGGCTGGGCGGTTAATGGCCGCAACAATCTGGTTTGACATTCAAATTGAGCTCAAGTTACAGGATGCACACCATCTAAAACAGCGGGTGTTTATCAGACGTGACGCCGTTCGAGAGTCGGATTGGCGACTGCTTTGTCGTCTTATGCTAAATGCTAGGTAACCTGAACTTCGCATGTTAATCCCTTTCTTATACCAATTATCCTTATTAAGCTGTTTATTTTGAGGCGAGCAATTTTTGTCGATAACATCGCTACCACGCCCCGCAGTCACCGAGGTACCCACGTCCTGCAGGCAAGGCTAGCTGGTATTAAAGGCGGCCAATTTTGGAGGCTCCACTGCCAATAGTTATCCAGCTATTGGTACGTAACGTCGCGTTACCTAGAGGGTACAGATACCAAGGTGGTAGGAGAGAGTCAAAGCAATCTATTCTTAGTACGCGTTTGCTATATCAGGAAGTGTAGCGGAGAGCTGGTAGCGCCTCCACTACAAAACTACTAGCCAAATCTTAGACTATTTTTCTGGTGATAATATAGTCGGTGATGGGTTGTCGGTCATATCTGGAAAGTCTAGGGTGTAGTGCAGCCCTCTGCTCTCTTTGCGCTCTAATGCGCTGCGGATAATTAGTTCAGCGACTTGCACCAAGTTGCGCAGTTCTAATAGGTTATTGCTTACTCGGAAGTTAGCATAATAATCGTGTATTTCCTGTTGCAATAATTCGACGCGTCGCAAGGCACGTTCTAGCCGTTTTGTAGAGCGCACAATCCCTACATAATCCCACATAAATAGTCTTAATTCGTGCCAATTATGGGTGATCACCACTTCCTCATCAGAGTTACTGACGCGGCTTTCGTCCCAGTCAGGGAGAAGAGCAGGCGCTTTGCTGTCGTTTATTTTTGCCAAAATATCTTTGGCCGCTGCGTGTGCAAAGACGATGCACTCAAGGAGTGAGTTACTTGCCATGCGATTTGCTCCATGAAGACCTGTATACGCAACCTCACCAATGGCATATAAATTGTCTATATCGGTTCGGCCGTTAAAGTCAGTCATTACTCCTCCGCAGGTGTAATGTGCAGCTGGAACAACGGGTATCGGCTCTTTGGTAATGTCCAACCCGACACTTAGACATTTAGCGTAGATAGTAGGGAAGTGTTCAATAATAAACTCTTTGTCTTTGTGAGAAATATCGAGATAAACGCAATTCGCGCCCAACCGCTTCATTTCATAATCGATTGCACGAGCAACTACATCTCGAGGTGCCAATTCTTCACGCTCGTCAAAGTCTGGCATAAAGCGTGTACCGTCTGGACGTTTTAACAGTGCACCTTCACCACGCATGGCTTCTGTGATCAAAAAGTTTTGTAATTCTGGATGGTATAAGCTCGTTGGGTGGAATTGATTAAACTCCATATTGGCGACTTTACAACCCGCGCGCCACGCCATCGCGATGCCATCACCGGATGACACGTCGGGGTTTGAGGTGTATAGATAGACTTTACTCGCGCCACCGGTGGCTAAAGCGACAAACTTAGCTGTAATACTTTCGACCCGATCCGCTTTACGGTTGTAAACGTAAACTCCTTTTATAAAGCTTGGGCTTGCGGTTTTGTCTTGGACTAAATCAATCGCATTATACTGTTCTAATATGTTAATTCTTGGATGTAGTTGTACTTGGCTAATTAAGGTGGTTTGCACAGCTTTGCCAGTGGCATCGGCGGCGTGCAAAATTCGGCGGTGACTGTGGCCACCTTCTCGAGTGAGATGAAATCGCTCTTTTCCTTTGCTGTCGACTTCCATATCAAACGGAACGCCCTGTTCTATTAACCAGTTAAGGCAATTTCTTGCATTAGAGGCTGTGTAGTGTACCGCTTCGCGATCACATAAGCCCGCACCTGCCGCAAGGGTGTCTTCGACATGAGACTCAATACTATCGTTTTTCTTATCAAATACCGCAGCAATACCGCCTTGAGCATATAGCGTAGAACCTTCTTTTAAAGCACCTTTGCTAATCACTGTGACTTGGCAGTGATTCGCTAGGGATAAAGCGAGCGAGAGGCCAGCTGCGCCGCTACCGATAATAACAACATCGGTACTATGGTGAGTCGTATTTTTCATATTCGAAGATCTTAACTGTTTTTACGTTTAATTCTGTTATTTATATCACATCTGCTATCATAGAAGGCAGAGAGTTTGCTCCGTTTAATGAGAATCATTTAGAACTTTTTGTGAGATAGCTTACGCGTTAGCGCTAAAAAGCTGCCGTGAATTAGTACGCAAAGATGGATGAATTCGTTTATTTTAAAAAAAAATACAAAAAAACAGAACTTTTTATTCGGTACTAAGTCAGAGTAGCTGTAAATGATGGCAACTAGTTACGATTTAGAAAAATACAAAGAGGAGTACCGGCTCGAATGAGCGAGCAGGATTTAGATCTAAATATAGTTAAACGCGTTCAACAGGGAGATAAAAACGCATTCAACCTGTTAGTTGCTAAATATCAAAATAAAGTTGCAGCGCTGATTTCTCGTTATGTAGCAAATCAAGGCGATGTGGCTGATGTGGCACAGGAAACGTTCATTAAAGCTTATCGAGCGTTACCTAACTTTAGGGGAGAAAGCGCATTTTATACTTGGCTGTATAGAATCGCGGTTAACTGTTCAAAAAATTATTTAGTAGCGCAAGGCAGAAAACCACCTGCCAATGACGTAGATGCAGAAGAAGCAGAGTTTTATGATGGTGCTGATCAGCTAAGGTCAAACGCATCACCTGAAAACTTGCTACTAAGTGATGAAGTAAAAGCAGTGATATTTAAAACGATAGACCGTTTACCCGATGATTTGAAAACCGCAATTACGTTGCGTGAGATCGAGGGAATGAGCTATGAAGAAATCGCTGTTGTTATGGACTGCCCAGTTGGGACTGTCCGTTCTAGAATTTTTCGCGCAAGGGAAGCGATAGATAACAATTTGAACCCATTAATAGGTGAGTCTTAAATATGGCACAAGCTGAAAATAAAGTGGCTGAAGAGCTAACAACATCGGAAATTTTTGACGGTGAGCTGCCACTCAATGCGGGATCGGAAGCTCGCCTAGATGAGCAAAAATTTGCGCGGTACGCGCTAATTGGCGATGTAATGCGCAGCGACAAACAAGAAGCACCTTGTATTGATATAACAAAAAGCTTTGCAATCGCGCTGGAGAATGAAGCAGTACACAGTGTTTCAGTACCACAGCAGGAAACGCCTGCGACAAAAAGTAATGTAGTTGAATTAAGCGCGTGGCGTAAGCCTTTTGCCCAAGTTGCCATCGCTGCGAGCGTTTCGTTATTCGCCATATTAGGCGTTAACACCATGAGTAGTGATCCAGCGCAGCCGGTTAATGATACTTTGCAATTACAATCAACCCCCTTTGCTGGTGGTGTATCACCAGTAAGTTTATCTACTGAGCCTGCCCTTGAGTCAGCAGCGAAAGGGATCCGAGAGCTGCAGCAACAAAGAATTGGCGCGTTGGTGCTTGAACATCAAAGGCAGTCTCGGATGGCTTATGCACTGCAACAGACGGGTGAAGAGACGCAGATCAAACAAGAGGAAAAAGAGCAATAAATGAGAGCACTGGTAGTTGTATTAAGTGTATTTTTCTCTAGTTGGCTGTGGGCAAATGAGAATATCTCAGCCAAACAGCTGTTAAAGGATATGGCAAATGCTGTGCATCATCGCAACTTTGATGCCTCATTTGTTGTGGTCAAAGGTAAGTCAATGGAGCCATATCGCTGGCTGCATGGCAATTTAGGTGGAACCGAGCTTGAATTATTGAGTTTGCTCAATGGCGCAGGGCTTGAAATGGTTCGCATTGGCGACAAAGTAACTTACTTTGAGCCTAAATCTGACCCCTATACTATTCAAACAGATTCTATAGCAGGCCCCATACCTGAAGTGCTATTCAAGAATATCGATAGTTTGAAAGACAGCTATGATTTTGTTTTAGGCGGAAAAGGGCGTATCGTTGATAGACCAGCGCAATTGGTTAGGCTCGAAGCAAAAGATGATTCAAAATACAACTATTGGCTTTGGATTGATACAGAGTCTTCTTTGCTACTTAAGTCTGCCTATGTTAATCAACAAGGGGAATTGCTAGAGCAACTCCAACTTACCCACATAAGTGTCACTGAGAACCCTACAGAACAATTACTTGAGCTATCAAAAAAGCAATTTCCAGCGCCGATCTCTGGACTGTTACAAACAATCGATAGTGGTGCCAAAAGTAACTGGCAAATTGGATGGTTGCCTCAAGGCTTTGAGCTGTTAAAATCCGATAGACATAAATTAGATTTGAATAATGAGTTAGCAGACTACTATTTGTTTTCAGATGGTTTAGTAGATATATCGGTGTTCGTGCAGCGCCCATTACCAGGCCAGCGCCCAAGCGGTGCACTGTCATCAGGGGCAACTACAGTATACGTTCACAATACTGGTGCGTTTGATGTATCTGTAGTGGGAAATATTCCTGCAATGACCGCGAAGGCAATAGCTGAGTCTGTAAAAAGACCTTTATGATTGAACAAACATTGACAGTTGCAGCCATTAAGGGGGCAACTGTATACCTCGAGGCTGAACCAAAGCCCGCTTGCGAAGGCTGTAATGGTAAATGTGGGTCACAAGTATTTGCTAAGCTTTTCGGCACGCATAAGAAGCAATTTCCTATTGAACTACCAGAGTCTTCTGTTGCTGTCGGACAAAAAATTAAACTGGCACTTGACGACTCTAATGTGGTTAGGCACGCCTTTTACGTTTACATGTTGCCGCTATTTTTTGCTTTCATTGCGATGTTTTTTACTGCGCTTGTCCTTAACCTCAGTGAACCCTTACAAATTGTAAGTGCATTTTTAAGTGCCTCGGTTGGTTTCTTTTTAGCCAAAATGAAGGGGGACTCATTGAAACATCAGGTAAAAGTGATAAAAATTTACCCAATTAGTCTAGCAATAACGCAAATAGATGGTGATTGTACTAAATAAAATGTAAAATCGAGACCTTAATCTCTATTTGTGACTAACAGAAGTATTGAATCCAGTATATGAAGCATATCCGTAACTTTTCTATTATTGCCCACATTGACCATGGAAAATCGACGTTATCAGACCGCTTAATCCAAGTTTGTGGAGGTTTAACAGACCGCGAAATGCAGCAGCAGGTACTGGATTCGATGGACATCGAACGTGAGCGCGGCATTACCATTAAAGCGCAGAGTGTGACGCTTAACTATAAAGCCAAAGATGGTGAAACTTACCAGCTTAACTTTATCGACACACCTGGACACGTTGACTTTACCTATGAAGTGTCACGTTCTTTAGCAGCGTGTGAAGGTGCTCTACTTGTAGTTGATGCTGGTCAGGGTGTAGAAGCACAAACACTCGCTAACTGTTATACAGCGATTGAAATGGACTTGGAAGTGATCCCGGTCTTGAACAAAATTGACTTACCACAAGCTGATCCACTTCGCGTAGCCGAAGAAATTGAAGATATTGTTGGTATTGAAGCATTAGAAGCCGTTCGTTGTAGTGCTAAAACCGGTATCGGTATCGATGAAGTGCTTGAAGTCATTGTGCGCGATATTCCGCCGCCAGAGGGGGATATCGACGCGCCTTTACAAGCCCTGATTATTGATTCGTGGTTTGACCCATACCAAGGTGTTGTATCATTAGTACGTATAAAAAATGGTGAGTTAAGAGCGGGTGAAAAGATCAAGATTATGTCTACTGAGCAAGCTCACCAAGTAGACAAGGTCGGTATCTTTACACCAAAGCAGACCAATACCGGAGTATTAAGAACGGGTGAGGTTGGTTTTGTTATCGCAGGTATCAAAGACATTCATGGTGCACCAGTTGGTGATACTATTACCATGGCTCGTGATTCAGCGACAGAGCGTTTGCCAGGTTTCCAAAAGGTAAAACCGCAAGTTTATGCTGGTATGTTCCCTATCTCTTCAGATGATTACGAAAACTTCCGTGATGCACTGAACAAACTAAGCCTAAACGATGCGTCGCTATTCTTCGAACCTGAAAACTCGACGGCGCTAGGTTTTGGTTTCCGTTGTGGATTCCTTGGTATGCTTCATATGGAAATCATCCAAGAGCGTCTAGAGCGTGAATATGACATGGATCTTATCACCACAGCGCCGACGGTAATCTATGAAGTAGAAACTAAGCACGGTGTGGTAAAAATTGATAACCCATCAGATTTGCCTCCAGTTAATGATATTATTGAGATCCGTGAGCCTATCGTTGAAGCGAATATCTTAGTTCCTCAAGAGTACTTGGGTAATGTAATTACGTTATGTGTTGAGAAGCGTGGCGTGCAAACCAAGATGAGTTACCATGGTAAGCAAGTAGCGGTAACCTACGAATTGCCAATGTCAGAAGTCGTGATGGATTTCTTCGATAAGCTAAAATCTACCAGCCGTGGTTTTGCATCGTTGGATTACAACTTCAAGCGCTTTGAAGCATCAGACATGGTACGTGTAGATATTCTTATTAACGGCGACCGCGTTGATGCGCTTGCAATCATTGTACACCGTGATGGCTCGCAAAGCCGAGGTCGTCAGCTTGCTGAAGCGCTAAGAGAATTAATCCCTCGCCAGATGTTTGATATTGCAATTCAAGCTGCAATTGGTAACCACGTCATTGCTCGTAGTACCGTTAAACAGCTACGTAAAAACGTAATCGCTAAATGTTATGGTGGTGACGTCAGTCGTAAGAAAAAACTTCTGCAAAAGCAAAAAGAAGGTAAGAAGCGTATGAAGCAACTTGGTAACGTTGAAGTGCCACAAGACGCATTCTTAGCAATATTGAAAGTAGGCAAGTAACAGGAAATACAAATGGCAGGTTATTTTTCAATTTTATTGGTGCTACTCACGGTCGGTTCAGGCCTTATTTGGTTGATCGATCATTTGGTGTACGCGCCAAAAAGACAAGCTAGGCTTGCTATCGCGCAAGGTGCGTCTGACACACAGTTAGATGACGACGTCATTGCAGAGATTGCACCTGAACCTGCCATTGTTGAAAATGCAAAATCAATCTTCCCGATGATTGCAGCGATCACAATTTTTCGTTCGTTTATATTTGAGCCGTTTCAAATCCCGTCAGGTTCGATGATGCCAACTTTGTTGGATGGTGATTTTATTTTGGTGGAAAAGTACGCATACGGAATAAAAGATCCGGTATGGCGTAGCAAACTCATCGAAACTGGTACACCTGAGCGTGGTGATATTGCTGTGTTTAAGTTTCCGCTAGACGAACGTATTGATTTTATTAAACGTATCGTTGGTTTACCCGGCGATCATATAGTTTATCGCAATCGCCAGCTTTACATAAAGCCAAAGTGTGATGAAGGACAAAGTGAAGTCAATGGCCTAACGTGTGGTGAGTACAATAAGATTGATGTCGATATTGTTAACCGCGACGAATTTAAACAAGGGCCAATGCAGTTAGTGCGTTTAACTGAGCATTTGCCTAATGTAGAGCATGATATTTTAATTAACCCTGAAGTATTAGAGCTAACAGATCGCTACTATCAGCAGCCTGGTACTCGCCGCGATGAGTGGGTAGTGCCTGAGGGCAGTTATTTTGCGATGGGAGATAACCGTAATAATAGCCAAGATAGTCGTATGTGGGGCTTTGTACCAGACGAAAATCTGGTTGGCCGAGCGGTATTTATTTGGCTAAGCTTTGACTTTGATAATGGCCCAGACAGTATTTTGCCAGGGTGGGTTCCAACTGGTGTTCGTTTTGAACGCCTAGGTAGTATTCAGTAACAATGAAAAGAAATGTAGAAGAACTTTATAATAAAATAGGGTACAACTTCTCTGATAAGGCGCTGCTTGAGCAGGCTTTGACGCATCGCAGTCACAAAGGCCAGCACAACGAGCGTCTAGAATTTTTGGGTGACTCTATTTTAAGCTTTGTGATCGCCAATGCGTTGTATCACAAATTTCCTAAAGCGCGTGAAGGTGATTTAAGCCGCATGCGCTCAACACTGGTTCGTGGCCAAACCTTAGCTGAATTCGGAGTGGAGTTTGCGCTTGGAGACTACTTACGTTTAGGTCCAGGCGAGCTGAAAAGTGGTGGCTTCCGTCGAGAATCGACACTTGCAGATGCAGTAGAAGCAATCATCGGCGCGGTATTTCTTGATTCAGATATCGAGGTATGCCAAAACTTGGTGTTAAATTGGTATGAGTCAAGACTGACTGCTATTTCGCCAGGCCACAATCAAAAAGATCCAAAGACATTGCTTCAAGAGTATCTTCAGGCACGCAAGTTGCCACTGCCAGGTTACACTGTCATTGATACAAAAGGGCAAGCTCATAACCAAACATTCACGGTTGAATGTATAGTGGAAGGGATGGAAAGTATAATTTCAGTAGGCAGCTCGCGACGCAAAGCTGAGCAAAAAGCTGCCGAAAAAGCGCTAAAGATTTTAAAGAATGACGCTTGATACGCATTGCGGCATGATTGCCATAGTCGGTAGACCTAACGTAGGTAAATCGACACTATTAAATAAGTTGGTCGAGCAAAAGGTAAGTATTACCTCACGCAAACCACAAACGACACGCCACCGCATTATGGGGATCCACACTGAGGGTAACTATCAAGCGGTGTATGTTGACACTCCTGGACTTCATATTGAAGAGAAACGCGCCATTAACCGTTTGATGAACCGAGCAGCTTCAAGCTCTATCGGTGACGTAGAGCTGGTATTGTTTGTTGTTGAGGGGACGCACTGGACAGCTGATGATGAGATGGTGCTAACTAAGATAAAAGACAGTGGTCGTCCAATTTTGGTGATCATGAACAAAACCGACCAAGTCAAAGATAAAGACTTGTTGATGCCACATATTCAATGGCTGAGTGAGCAGGGCGATTTTATCGGCATAGTTCCAATTTCGGCTAAGCAAGGTAAGAACGTTGACATGATCAAAGAGGAAGTACACAAACGCCTACCTGCGTGTGAGTTTTATTTCCCAGAAGATTATGTGACAGACCGCTCTATGCGTTTCTTAGCGGCGGAAATTGTGCGTGAGAAGTTAATGCGCTTTATGGGCGATGAGCTACCGTACTCAGTTACCGTAGAAATCGAACAGTTTAAGTGGCAGGACAACGGAGTTTGGCAGATCAATGCTTTGATCTTAGTTGAGCGAGAGTCGCAAAAACGTATGGTCATAGGAAATAAAGGCGAGAAGCTAAAAGTCATTGGTCGCGAAGCGCGTAAAGATCTTGAAAACATGCTTGATAATAAAGTTTATCTAGAATGCTGGGTTAAAGTAAAATCTGGCTGGGCAGATGACGAACGTGCTCTTCGTAGCTTAGGATACGGAGAAGACTGATTGGACAGCGACTTTCGGCAGGCTTACCTGTTGCATCGCAGACCTTATAGCGATTCTCAGGTGCTGCTTGATGTGCTTGTCGAAGGTGTTGGACAACTCAAAATGCTTGCCCGCGTCAAGGGCAAGCAAGCCCTCAAACATAACGCTCAACTGCGACCTTTTTCCCTACTATTGCTGCAATATGCCGGTAAATATGACTTCAAGTACGTAAATCGATTTGAACCTACTGATAATCAAATACAGTTACTTGGCCGTCAGCTTTATTGTGGTTTGTACCTTAACGAATTGACACAACGAGTTGTGCCAACAAACGAACCTTTAGAGCAAATTTTTGAGCTGTATCAGCTTCATCTTACTCGTCTGGCCGAAGATGACGATGTTGAACCAATATTGCGCAGTTTTGAACTACAACTGCTTGCAGAACTCGGGTTTGCAGTCGAATTAGAATTTGATGCAGATGGTAATCCAATCAAGCCAAAAGCAGCGTACAAGTATATTGCTGAATATGGTTTTATTGCAGTTGGTCGGGAACCTGATACGATACCAGGTAGTATGCTATTGGCAATTGCTGCTCATGATTATGAAGACCTTACGGTACGCAGGGCGGCAAAGTGGCTAACTCGCAAGCTAATGGCGCCTTTGGTTGGTAAGCAGGGCCTTAAAAGCAGAGAACTATTTATTTCAAAGAAATAAAATCACTTAACAAAGCGCAGTACAATAATACCAGTATTGCAGTGGTGGGCGATGAATCGCACACAATGTCTTATACCAATTTGACTTAATACTTGCTCAATTTGAAGGAGTAAATCTGACGGTAACCGCGTTAAAAATTTCTTATTTAGAACAACTAAATAGCAAAATTTTTGCCTTGCCTACAAGGATGTAGGTACCTTGGCGATAGCAGGATGCGGTAGCGGGGTTATCGACAAAATTTTCTCGCTTCAAAATAGACCACTTAATTAAGAAAATTGATATTATTATCAAGGGATAAACAATGAGAGATATTTTACTTGGGGTAAACGTAGATCATATTGCGACGCTCCGTCAGGCTCGCGGTACAAGTTACCCAGATCCTGCACATGCGGCAGCTGTTGCTGAACACGCGGGCGCAGATGGTATTACCATTCACTTACGTGAAGACCGCCGTCATATTCAAGACCGCGATGTTTATGTGATGGCTAAAACCATCCAAACACGTATGAATCTTGAGATTGCAGTGACTGACGAAATGCTCGACATTGCTTGTGAAGTAAAGCCAGAATACGTTTGCCTCGTGCCAGAAAAACGTGAAGAACTTACCACTGAAGGTGGTCTAGACGTGGCTGGAAATTTAGCAAAGATCACAGCAGCAACCGAGCGTTTAGCTGACGCTGGTATTAAAGTAAGTTTATTTATTGATGCTGATAAAAAGCAGCTAGACGCTGCAAAGGAAACAGGTGCACCTTATATTGAGATCCACACCGGTGCTTATGCTGATGCTGAAAATGACATTGAAATGAAGGCTGAGCTAGAACGGATCCGTGAAGGTGTGCAATATGCACACGGTTTAGGGCTTATCGTGAACGCAGGGCATGGTCTTCATTATCACAACGTGAAAGCGATCGCAGAAATGCCAGAAATTTATGAACTAAATATTGGTCATGCGATTATCGCAAGGGCGGCGATTGATGGCTTAGAAAAGGCAGTCCGCGACATGAAGCGATTGATGCTAGAGGCAAGGCAAGCGTAACACCAAGTAAAGCATTATGATAAGGGGCTGAGTAGCCCTTTCTTTTTGTCTGATAGTACCTTGGAGATTGCAAAATGCGCTAGGGGTGCTGTCAATAAAGCTTTCTCGCTTCAAATAGAGCACTTAATTAAGTTAATTGAATTGGTAATAGAATGAAAAAATTAGTGTCTGCTCTAGCAGTGCTTGGTTTTGCGCCACAGTTAAGTATCGCTGCATCAAGTAATGAATTGGAAACTATAACCACAACCGCATCACGGCTGGCGGTTACTAGCACAGAGAACCCCGTTAGTCTGTCAGTATTGTCCGAGGTGCAGTTAGAGGATATCGGTGTTACTCATATTGAAAGGGCGCTTAGACTAGTAGCGGGTGCCAATATGCAGCATGGAAATGGGCAAGAATATCTGCCAGCGCTAAGATCACAAGTACTATCCGGTGCCGGAGCCTGTGGAGGACTCTTAACGGCGGAGGATGGCATTGCGCTTAGAGCCGCTGGATTTTGCAATATCAATGAACTATTTGAATCTCATTTTGAAGCAGCAAAACGTATAGAAGTGCTGAAAGGGCCAAACAGCGTACTTTATGGCTCTAATGCCATTCATGGGGTGGTGAACGTGATCACTTCTGACACTACCTCGGATGAAGCACGTATTGGCTTGGATATTGGTTCGTATGGCTATAGTCGAGCACGTATGCAAGCGGGCAGTGAGTCATTAGGGCTCGGCTCAGCGCTGACGATCACAAAAGATACTGGTTATCGCGATGGTGAAGGCGTAGAACAGCAGAAGTTAAGCCTCAAGCACAAACACCAAGGTCAGTTTGCTAGTGTTGTTTCAGGTATGACGTATACTCATTTAGACCAGCAAACTGCAGGCTATATAACAGGTGCTGATAGTTATAAAGATGAGACACTAGCAAAGCAAAATGAAAACCCTGAGGCATTTAGAAAAGCTTCATCATTTCGGGCATGGAGTGAAGTTTCTTGGCTTTGGAATAATACCGATACAGTATTACTAAAACCTTACTTACGTTGGCAGGAGATGGAGTTTGTTAAACATTTTTTACCAGGTAAGCCCTTTGAAGAAAATGGTCAAACAGGTGTCGGGTTGCAGACTCTAGTGCAAAGTGAACTAAGCACAAATATTCAATTAGACTGGGGGGTGGATGCCGAGTATACCCAAGGTGAGATGTTGCAATATCAACCAACCCCAACGCAAGGTTCTCCTTTTTTACAAGCTACGATCCCAACGGGAAGACACTACGACTATGAAGTAGATGCTCGCCAAATCGCACCTTTTGCAAAATTCACCTGGCAGCAAGATAACTGGTTGCTTGAATTAGGCGGGCGTTATGAATCAATGCGTTATGACTATCATAACTTCTTACCGGTAGGACGAACCAAAGAAGATGGTTCAGAATGTAGCAAAGGGGGGTGTCGTTATAGTCGCCCAGCCAGTGACATAGACCGCTTTGATTATTTTTCCCCAAAGTTTGCGATACGTTATGCGTTTGCGCAGTCTCATATAGCCTACGCGAATATATCTAGTGGTTATCGTGCCCCACAAGCCGCTGAGTTATATCAGTTGCAACGAGCACAGCGCAAAGCATCGCTCAAAGAGGAAAACGCTAACAACATTGAGTTTGGCGTAAAGGGTAGCACAGAAAAACTGACATACCAGGCAGCCGTTTATGTCATGGAAAAAGAAAACCTGATTTTCCGTGATAGTGATTTTTTCTATATTAATAATGGACGTTCGAAACATGCAGGGATGGAATTAGAACTACGCTATCAGCTATCATCAAATTGGAAGATTGACCTTGCAGCGACTCATGCCAAACACACCTTTGAACAGAACAGCATCCTCAATGGCATTAATATCAACGGGAATGATTTAGACTCAGCACCAAGGCATTTAGCGAATGTGCAACTACATTGGCAGGCATTAGAAAATTTACGTTGGTCGTTAGCTTGGCATCATGTTGGAGACTATTTTACTGATCCTGAAAACCAACATCGTTACGCAGGTCACGATCTACTTACACTAAGAGGAAGGTGGCAGATCAGCCCTCAACTTGCACTGACTATGAGAGTGAAAAACCTCACGAATACGCGTTACGCAGAGCGAGCTGACTATACGTCGTTCAGCGGTGAAAGGTATTTTCCTGGTAGGCCGAGAAATGTCCTCGTTTCACTAGATTATCGTTGGTAATACCTGAAAAAAGGGAGCCTCAAGCTCCCTCATAGTAAAAGTGTGATTGTTATACCAATTAGTCTTAATACTTGCTGACAGTAGGGCGTAGGTACCTCGCTGTGAGCAGGGCAAGAAAGCGGTGTTACCGACAAGAATTCTTTGCCCCACAATAGACCACTTAATTAAAACAATGGGTATTAATCGTCTATTGAGCGAAGTAGTGCATTAATGCCGACCTTTTCACGCGTTTGTTGATCCACTTTTTTCACAATAATAGCCGCGTATAGGCTGTGAGAGCCATCTTTGCTTGGAAGTGAACCTGGCACTACAACTGCGCCAGCTGGTACTCGACCATAATGGATTTCACCAGTCTCACGGTCATAAATACGTGTACTTTGTGAAATATATACCCCCATCGAAATAACGGCGCCTTCTTCAACAATAACCCCTTCGACAATCTCAGAGCGAGCACCGATAAAGCAATTATCTTCAATAATGGTTGGATTAGCTTGTAACGGCTCTAACACACCGCCGATACCGACACCGCCAGATAGATGAACGTTTTTACCAATTTGTGCACACGATCCTACCGTAGCCCAAGTATCTACCATCGTGCCTTCATCAACATAAGCACCAATATTTACGTAAGATGGCATCAGCACAACGTTTTTACCCACAAAGCTACCTTGACGAGCCACCGCATTTGGTACAACGCGCATGCCGCCTTGTTGGAACTGCTCAGGTGTGTAATCAGAAAACTTCAGTGGCACTTTATCGTAAAACTGATTTACACCATCGCTCATCGGTTGGTTATCACGAATTCTAAAAGACAGTAACACCGCTTTTTTTAGCCATTGGTGCACAACCCACTCACCACTAATCTTCTCAGCAACGCGCGCAGCACCAGAGTCCAAAAGCTCAAGCGCTTGAACAATCGCTTGCTTTACTTCGTCTGATACTGCCGTTGGGGTAATGGTATCGCGGTTTTCCCACGCGGTTTCAATCGTCGTTTTTAAATCAGACATAAATTCCTCTTTACTCTGTTTCAGCATTTAATTTTTTAAGTAGCGCTCGGTGAAGCTCGGCTTTTTGTACTTCGTCGAGCGCCTCATAGTCTTTGTTCGAGACCACGAAAAAGTCTTCTGCACGTTCGCCGACGGTTGTAATGCGTGCGGCATGAATATGAAGTGAATAGGCTTGGAACACCTCAGCAATTTTAGTCAGCAGTCCAGGAATATCAATAGCCTGAATTTCAATTAGGCTACGATTTTCGCGTGCATGTGGGCGCAAAATAATTTTTGGTCTGATGTTAAAGTCTTTAAACTTTTGCGAGCGGTTCTTTTTAATTCGGATTTTTTTCTTCGGATCTTTAAGTAGCGTTTCCAGACCTTTTCTGATGCCAGCTGCACGGCTGGTACTGAGCGGATCGCCGTTCACTTCTAAAATGACAAAACTAAAGACGACGTAACTGTCTTTGGTTGTCATTACCTGTGCGTGTTGGATCTGTGCTTTTTTAGAGCCAATGACACTGACTAGCTTGGCAAACAGTGCTGATTCATAGGGACTATACACAAATACTTGCGTGCCGCCGTGCATGGGTTTATTTGAGACAATAACACTTGGTTGGCTAAGGTCGTTTGATTGCAGTAAGTGCTCTGAGTGCCACGAAATTTGTTGCTCGCTAAAGGCAGTAAAGTAATTTGCTTTAAAGCGTGACCAAATTAAATCAATATATTCCTCAAAATAGCCTAAATTAATCAACCGCTGTTTTGCTTGGCGCTTTTTATCCCGGATTTGATCGCGCATATCCATAGGGTTTTCAAGACCCAATCTTAGCGCGCGTTGAGTATGTAGGTATAGCTCTCGTAATAGCGTGTTTTTCCAGTCATTCCAAAGATTGTCATTGGTGGCTCTAATGTCGGCAACTGTTAAGCAATAAAGATAATCTAGTTGACGTTCGTTTTTTATTTTTTGTGCAAACTCCGCGATAACATCAGGATCGTTAATATCCTTGCGCTGAGCCGTCACTGACATCAGTAAATGGTGCTGCACCAACCACGCCACAAGCTTCGCATCTGACTGTGTAAATCCGTGCATCTTAGTAAAGGCCATGGCATCTACTGCCCCAAGTTCGGAGTGATCGCCGCCCCGGCCTTTGGCAATATCATGAAAAATACCGGCTAAGTACAGCAGCTCTGGTTTGTCCATGCGTGCAACTATCTCAGAGCAAATGGGAAATTCACTGATGTGTTCTTTGTCAAAGTAGCGATAAATATTGTTGATAAGTTTGTGCGTATGCTCATCAACGGTATAGGCATGGAATAGGTCAAACTGCATTTGGCCGAAAATATTGCGCCATTGCGGTAAGTAAGCGGCAATAAGGCCGTGCTTGTGCATTAATGTAAAGGCTCTACCCATGCCATTTGGATGTTTGAGCAAGCGTAAAAAGGCATCTCGACACCCTGCATAATCTTGCAAGTCGCCCAATAAACGACGTCTAACCTGACGCATCGTACGGATGGTACTTGGGTCAATTTGGGTGATCCTTGGGTTATCCGCAATATGCTCAAAAAGAACAAAGAGGTTTTCACGACGAAAGAATACTGAGGGGTTCTTCACTCGGATCTTATTACCGATCCGCTCGAAATTTCTATCAAGAGGAGTGGCTTCAAGTTCAACCTGCTCTGGTAAAATACTTTGCTCAAAATACGACAGCAGCATTTGGTTCATTTCGCGTACTCGGCTCATGATCCTAAATAAACGCTTCATCATTCGTTCAACGGATGCCTTACCTTCAGAGCCAAACCCAAGTAGTTCTGCTGCGTGAGGCTGGTGATCAAACAATAATCTATTTTCGCTGCGCCCTGCTGCTAAATGCAGTGCAAAGCGGATATTCCAGAGGTTTTCGATACATTCCAGTAACTCTTGGTACTCCTCATGAGTGAGGTAACCATGGTTAATTAGCTCTTCGAGGGTTTCAGCATGAAAGTGCTTTTTGGCCACCCAGAATATAGTCTGTAAGTCTCTCAGACCACCGGGGTTTTCTTTGATATTTGGCTCTAAGTTATACGCGGTACCATGACATTTTTTGTGGCGAATTTTTTGTTCGTTGACCTTAGCTATGAAAAAGTCACTCGATTGCCAAATAGGAGTTTCTACGATGTGTCGCTTAAGGCGCTCATATTCAATGTGATTACCGCAGATCAAGCGGCTCTCTAATAGACTAGTAGTGAAGTGCACATCATTTTGTTTTTGATCAAGTACCTGTTCGTGTGTTCTCACACTATGACCAATATCAAGACCGAGATCCCAAAGATATGTGACAAATTGCTCAAGTCCAGTGGTCACTTGCTCGCAAGGGGTATCTTTGGTTAGTACCAGAAAGTCGATGTCAGAAAACGGGTGTAATTCTCCTCGCCCGTAGCCGCCGATTGCGATAAGCGCAAGGTCAGGGTACTGTGCAAGACCGGTATCATTAAATAATTTGATAAGTAGTCGGTCGATAAACTCAGCGCGCGAGTTAATTAGGTTTCGAACGGGCTGTTTGGAAAACTGGTTACTTAACCATTTATAAAAATAAGCCAGGCAGTCTCGATAATCTGACAACGCTTGTGCTTCATCAAGGAGCGTTTTTACTTTGTTCGGTAATGCCACTTAGGATCCTGTATCGTGCACGCAACATCAATAGAAACCTGTTTTACACTAATTAGATAACAATTGCGAGTGATGAGCGCGCGATGGTGCAAGGTTTGATCAGTAAGCTGCTAACTGGCGCGAAGTAATAAATTAACTGCTACTAAGTTGCAGTTATTTTGTTCGTTTTAGTTTAACTTGCAAATAAACTAAACCGTGTAGTATAGTTTTGTCGTCATATACATTTCTCACGTCGGATCAGTGGCGCCATTTACTGTTCACGATAAGAAACTTACTCACAGGCATAAGGGATAAATTATGTTGGTATCGAGAGTTAATAGCCTTTATTTGGTTGGTTTTTTGGCGTTACATTTATTAGGCTGTGGCAGTGCTGCACCAAATAAAGACGAGGTTGAACAAAGACCTCAAGTGAGCATTACGCGGGTAGAGCCTGGTAATGACTATATTGAGCAATCTTATTTGGGCTATGTACGAGCGCATGACCGCGGTGAGTTAAGTTTTGAGGTTAGAGGTAAAATTGTTTCATTGGATTTGGACATCGGTGATAGTTTTAGCAAAGGTCAGATACTATCAAGGTTAGACCCAATTACCTCTGAGCTTGCTTTGAAAGAAGCAGAAGCGAGTGTAAATCAAGCTAAATATGATTTAGAAAACGCAGTCATTGAATTGGAGCGAAGAAAAGCACTGAGCAAACGCTCATTAGTTCCCGATACTGAAGTCGATTTATGGAAATTAAAAGTAGACAGTGCATTGGCGCAAGTGAACCTACTTGAGGCTAAACGAGATATAGCAAAAAAAGGGGTATTGGATACTAAAATCATCGCGCCTTTTGATGGTAGTGTAACTGGAAAGTTCGCGCAAAAAAATCAGCATGTATCAGCCAATCAAGCCATATTATCAGTAAAATCAGACAATACCACGCTAGAAGTATTGACGCGGATCCCGTATCAACATGTTAATCAGCTTACTGTAGGTCAGCAGGTATCCATGTATACCTTAGAGCAGCATCAACTTTACGGGATGATCAAGAGCATTAATCGCCAGGCAAGTGCCAATGGCCTTATTGAAGCGTTAATCGTATTAAAGAGTAAGTATTCAGAGTTTGTGGTGCCGGGCGCTCCAGTTAATGTTTCATTGAATATTAAAAGCATACAGCACAATTATTCTATCCCAGTCACAGCATTACGTCGTGATACCAATAATAGTCACTTTGTTTGGGTTTTAGAGCCTGATACCCAAACGGTATCCAAAAAAGTCGTGAAAATCGCGCGGATCCGCAGCGGCCGAGTATTTATACATGGTGAATTAGAAGTTGATAGCAAAATTATTTTACATGGTGGTCAGGGGCTTGCAAGTGGACAAGCTGTTGAGCTAGTTAACTTGTAAGGAGCCTATTATGTCTATTTCGGTAATCGCGTATAAACAACGAGCGTTAATCTTGACCTCAGTATTACTAGCCATGTGTTTTGGAATAGTGAGCTTTTTCACTTTACCAGCAAGGGAAGACCCCGAGGTGATCATTCGAGAGGCTGTGATTTCAACTAATTTTCCAAATATGAAGGCCGAAGATGTAGAGAGGTTGGTCACAAGGCCATTAGAGGCTGCCATCGTTACCTTGCCTGAACTGGATGAAGTCAGGTCTTCCTCTATGGATGGACGCTCTATTATCCATGCAAAGGTTGAGGACAAGTATAGTGAACTTGACCAGATATGGGATGAACTAGCCGAAGCCGTGGAGTTTGCTAGCCTCAGCTTGCCTCAAGGTGCGAGTAAACCGGTAGTTAATGACGACTTTGGTGATGTGGCTGTTATGACCTTTGCATTGACATCAAAGTCAATAGCATTGGACGACATATACGATGTTGCACAAGGTATCAGAGATCAGCTAGTTTTTATCGAGGGGACGCGTCGTGTAGGCATTCATGGTAGCCCTGAAGAAGTGTTTTATATTGATTTTAATGATGCTGCACTAGAGGCCTTTGGGCTGACTAAAAATGAAATTTCACAAGTGATAAAAAAGAACAATAACTATGAAGCGATTGGAGCCGTAAATACCAATGCGTATTCTATTCTTGTGAGCGCCAATATCGGATTGGATAGAGAAGACAAGTTACTGAACTTACCAATTTTAATTCGCGATAAAACCAATACTGCCCCGCATGGGATCATCACGCTAGGCGATGTCGCGACTGTCACTAAAACAACGAAAAGTCCCTATCAACAAGCGGCATTCTTTAACGGATCACGAGCCGTTGTGTTATCTGTAGTGATGCAACCAGAGCAAAGTGTGATCAATTACACTAAACGCCTCGACCAAGCATTATCCGATATCCAGAAAAACTTATCCCAAGAAATAGAACTGAATATTGTTTCAAAACAGAGCATTGAAGTGGAAAAGGCGGTTTACGGTGTGTCTCTAAACGTGTTGCAAACGCTGTTTATTGTACTGGCAGTAGTGATGGTCTTTTTGGGCCTTCGGATGGGGCTAATCGTTGGTGCCATAGTACCGTGTGTGATGCTAGCCACACTTGCGGTAATGGGACTGTTTGAAATGCAGCTAGAACGAATGAGTCTTGCCACTTTAGTCATTGCGCTAGGTCTGCTTGTGGATAATGGAATTGTCGTGGCAGAGCAATTTAAACGACGGTACGAAGAACACCAAGATAAATATCACGCGTTAGCTGAAGTCGGCAAAGAACTAGCATTACCGCTACTTTCTTCAACAGCAACGACAGTGATTGTATTCATTCCGTTGATGATGGCTGAACATGGGGCTGGTGAGTTCACTCGGAATATCTCACTGGTAGTATTGATATCATTGGCAATTTCATGGTTGTTTGCGATGACAGTTACCCCTACTATGTGCTACTTCTTTGTCTCTAAAAAGCCGGTACAAACAACATCGGTCACGCGAGTATTTAAAAAGCTGGAAACACAATACCGAACGCTACTAACGCTTGCACTTAACCATAAAAAATGGGTGATATTGGGTGCGCTGGCGCTGTTTTTTGTCGGTGTAAAGCTAATTTCATCAACGCCAAAGCAATTTTTTCCATCCAGCGAGCGGCATCAACTCTTAGCTTATATCAATACGTCAGCGGGAAGCTCTACCTTAGTCACAGAAGCGGCCATGACAGAACTGACAGAGGCACTTAATGATGACGGCACTTTTCCTAATGTGAATCATGTAATGGGATATGTTGGATTTGGCGGACCAAGGTTTATTTTTTCTCTTGCGCCATTAGATCCAGCAAATAACGTTGGCTTTTTGCTTATCGATTTAACATCCCGTGAAGCGGTAGAGGAAACATTAGTGCAGCTTAGAAAGGTTGCCAAGCTTGTGATACCTGATGTGCAATTTAGGGTATCCGGGATGTTTACAGGCCCCTCTGATCCGACAGTGTTACAAGTCCAGTATAAAGGCCCTGATTACGCCCAAGTCTTTAACGGATCACAGCAAGTGATCAAAATGTTTGAAGCATATCCTGATATGATCCACATTTGGTCAAATTGGTTCAATTTGTCGACAAGAGCCAATATTAGTGTCAACAAGATATTGGCAGAGCAAGCTGGCATTTCAGAGGTTCAAGTCCTTACTACTATTTCTCAGTTTTTGAATGGCACGGTTGTGTCTGTATCTAGGCAGGACGATGACAATGTGCCGGTGGTATTAAGAGGAGCTGAACATCTAGATGTGGTTGCATTAAAAGCGGAGACAATTATTTCACCTCTTTCAGGTGAACCAATTCCATTGGAACAACTCATTACCGTGAGTTATGAAACAGGGTTTCCAGTCATTGAAAAAGAAGATGGTATACCTACGGTGACAATCGAAGGGCGTAATTTGAAATATTCACCAGAAGATCTTGCGCCGATGGTACAGAAGCAAATCACAGAGCTAAATGCGCACCTACCGGAGGGTTACTCCATTGAATTTGATGGTATCATTGCAGATTCTAAAAAAGGAAAAGCGGCATTGGCGGCTAATTTTCCATTGGCATTTTGTATCATCGTCTTGATATTGATTTCACAGTTTGGTGGATTTAGGCGACCAATAGTCATATTGTTGACCATACCTTTGGTGGTATTTGGTGCAGGCAGTGGACTACAGCTGATGGGAGGAGAGTTTGGCTTTATTGTGATCCTTGGTTTACTCGCGCTTGCGGGTATCATTATCAATAATGCAATTGTGTTGATTGACCGTGCCGACATTGAACGTAAAAACACCGGTGTGTCGTTTAGAGAAGCACTTGTTGAGGCGGCCAGTGTAAGGATGAGACCAATATTGATCACATCAATTACAACAATAGTGGGGTTATTGCCACTCATTATGGGCAATGATGTATTGTTTTTTTCCATGGCTGTCGCTATTGCGTTTGGATTAGGGATCGGGACGCCATTAACCTTGTTTGTGATCCCAGTATTATATGAAATTCTAACCAGTAAAGAAAAAGTCTTTCATCGTGATGCCAGCAATAGCATTGAGATTAATGAGCAGCCACTCACATCATCGGGAGAAGAAAATATTTGAGTACCAGAGCAGAACAAAAAGACAAGGCTATCAAAGATGCGGCAACCAAACTTTTTATCAAAAATGGTTTGGATGGTGTATCTGTCGATGACATCGCCAAAGCAGCTAAAGTGAGTAAGCCGACTATCTATTCTAGATATAAAACGAAGGAAAAGTTGTTTGTCGCTATCTTAATTGGTGAGTGTGAAAAGCAGATAGAAAAGATGTTTGAACCGCGTGGTGACAAGCAAACATTAGAGGACTTTATTCACAAAAAGGCTTTTGAGTACATCAGTTTTATCACCGATCCATGGTATGTAAACTTGCTAAGAAATGCTATTTACTATTCTGGACACTTTGATGAGATAGGAGAAGCATTTTTGCGGTTTGGGCCTAGAAAAGGAGTCTCAAAGCTTGCTAATTCACTTGCCGTTGAGATTGACAAAGGGGAATTGAAGGCAGTAGACCCTAGTGATGCTGCAGAATTTATTATTTCTCGTTCTAAAAGTAACTGTTTTTTTAATGCAATCCTTGCTCGCACCTTGGAAAATGCTGATGAAGATATAAAGGTTGAAGCGATGAAAATAAAAAAAGAGTTCTTACTATTATTCAAAGCCTAAAATTTAGTTGAGCATTACTATAGTCAGTATGGTCCATATTGACTATTTTTTATTTATATTTGTTGTGTAGTATTTATTTATATTTTTGAAATTTATAAATAAAAATGATCTACTTAAATAAGCTATACCGAGCGAGCTATTTTCCTTTATATTTCACTCTATTGGTCTATTTGTCACTAATATGGATTCAAGGACTTAGCTCAGCGCTATATCAAATAGTAAGTGAGTTTCAAATTGCCTTGACTATGGTATTTGGCTCATTCGTGGCTGGTGGTACGGCGCTAGGCGGTGGTGCCGTCGCGTTTCCAATTATGACTAAAGTACTGAATATTGAACCGTACACAGCAAAAGTATTTTCTCTAGCGATACAGAGTTTTGGTATGACTGCGGCGGCATTAACCATTATTTCTCGTGGTATACCTTACTACCGACGTGAAGTCTTAGTCGCTTTGCCGATGTCGGCAGTAGGTATTGCACTGAGTTTAATCATTTTGGCTCCGATAGTTGAAAGCACTATTGTCAAAGCTATTTTTAGCTTTTTATTGCTTTGTTTTGCTATCACAATGATCTACAGGATCCGAGGAAAGTTACACCATCAAGTGACATGTTTCTCAATACAACCTAAAAAACGTCAGATTATGATGGTTGCCTTGATTGGCGGCATTGCAAGTGGACTCGTGGGGTCTGGCTCGGACATCATACTATTCGCGTTTTTAGTTATTTTTTGTCATGCGGATATGAAAAAAGCGACAGCAACCTCTGTTATTGTTATGGCGTTTGTATCTGTACTGGGGAGTGTTATTAACGCATGGCATTTAAATGTAATTGACCATCAAATACAGGGCTACCTGTTGGCTGCCATTCCCATTGTGGTTATTGGTGCGCCGCTCGGTGCATACGTTTGCTCAAAAGTGAGCGTAGGCCAACTCGTTAGCTTTTTATTGCTATTAATCGCGGCTGAGGTTGGATCAACAAGCTATCATATTTATCTACACTATCACTAGTTCTATAATAATAACAAGAATCTATCTATGAAGAATACAAAGAAAGGTCGTCCGGTTGACGGTGAAAGACAAGCCAAGCAAAAAAACAAATTAATAGAAGCAGGAAAGTCATTACTAGACAATAAGCCATACAGTAAAATTACAATCAGAGACATTGCAAATGAGGCACAGCTAAACTCAGCAATGATAAAATATTATTTTGGCAGCAAAGAAAATCTTTTTATTGCAGTTGTAGAGAGCTTGTCAGCCCCCTTACTGGATAAGCTTGAAAAAATAGAGAGTGAAAATAGGCCACTATACGAATTTATAATAACATTAAGTGATATTATAAATTTTAATCCAGCAGTGGTGTCGATCTTAAAAGAAGAAGTTATGTTTAAATCAACACCGTTGAGTGACGCTTTTATCAATGCTTTTCCTGGAAAAGTTTCTGAATTACTCCCCAAACTGATCATGAAAGAAACCTCTATTGAGGGTGAGGTGAAGGCAAATCTTGCAGCATTTAATCTGGTTTCTTTAATTATATCGCCTTTTTTGCTTGACGATATTAGGAAGGGGGTTTGGGATATTAGTGATGATCAAGTCTTTGGTGATGAGTGGGCAGACTATATTTATAGCCTATTTATAAATGGTATAAGCTAGGAGCTAATGCTGGAAGCGATAGTTATATACTTCCAGCAGAGTATTAAGCTGGTACAGGACTGGTGTTAGGTATAATTGGGTTAACTACATTTTTTAATTCTGATAAAGAGATAGTAATATTTTCTTTTAGAATTTTCTTACCAGCTTGAAAGTCAGAAGGACAATTAATGCAAGTAACCGCAATTATTTTGTGAGACTTTACATACCAGTAGCTCTTACTATCGCAGTTATACACTCTCTCAATTACCGTGTCGTAACCTTGATACAACCCAGCTATTTGTAATTTACAGTCAAAGATATCAGACCAAAACCAAGGTACTTGTATTTGTGGTTGGGGCACTTCACATATTGTTGCTGCTACCATTTTAGCTTGTTGCACAGCGCTAGGTACAGACTCTAAAGTGGTATTTTGGCCACTAAAGGGCTCAATACCAATAGTGCAGTCACCAGCCGCATAAATATCAGGCACAGAGGTTTTCCCTTGCTGATTGACCTCTATCCTACCTTGCTTTGTTTGGAGTCCAGCATAGTTTGCTAGGCAAGTGTTTGGCTCAGCACCTACGCCGATCACAACGATATCAGCTTTAAAAGACTCACCTTCGCTGCAATAAACGGCCTGTACTGCATGCTCTCCAGTCAATGCAGTGACACTTTTGTCAGTGAAAATATTGACGCCTTGAGCCTGATGTAGCTTTGTGATGTGGGCGGCAATGGGTTCGGCAGCGATGCGATTCAAAATACGGCTGCTTCGTTCCAAGATAGTAACGTGATGACCTAGCTTTTTAAAAGATGCTGCGGTTTCCAAGCCTATATATCCACCACCGATCATGACAATATGTTTTGGAGGCTGATTACTCCCAAGTGTACGTGCAATATGTTCGATGTCGTCTAATGTTCTGATTGAGAATACATTGTCAAGTTCTGCGCCTGGCACAGTCAGTTTTCTTGAACTACAACCTGTGCATAGGATCAGCTTATCATAGGTAAGTAGCTCACCTGAATCGAGAGTGACAGTATGTTCTAGCGGTTTAATATCCACAACTTTTGTTGTCAACTTGATACAGATGTTTGCTTTTTCGTAGGCTGCCGCTGGTTTAATGTACAGCCGCTTGAGAGGTGTCTCTCCCGTTAAATAAGTTTTTGAGATAGGAGGGCGATGATAGGGTAAATAACTCTCTGCACTGATAAGGACGATTTCTCCTTGCCAGCCTTTTTTGCGCAGCTCAAAAGCAGCTTCTGCACCAGCATGGCCGCCACCAACGATAATACACCTTTTCATTGTGCTTCCTTTTTAATATTGAGACTCGGGTAGAGTAACGCTTAAACCATTGTGCTCTTTGGTAATTTTCACTTGGCAACTCAGGCGGCTAAAAGCAGTTGTATCGTTAACCATTTCAAGCATTTGACTCTCATTATTGTCGGGCTGCGTCACTTTATCTGACCATTGTTCTGATAAATAACAGTGACAGGTTGCACAACTTCCTGAGCCACCACATTCTCCTTCGATACCTTCGACTAGATTTTCTATTGCAGCCTGCATAATAGACATCCCAGGCTCCACTTCAGTCTCGATGGTTTCACCGTCATGCTGAATAAATGTGATTTTTAGCATAGTAACTCCATTATTAAGTTTAAAAATAAGAACTATTAAATTACCTGTTGGTTTATTTTTTCATATAGTCCGATGTAACTAATTTTATAGTCCCCCTTGGCTATTCTATTGTTTTTATATTTCTATATTGTTTTAAGTGAATTTTAATCAAATGGAGTTTTAAAAGGTGGAAAAAGAATTAATAGACTTTATAAATAACGATCTACTCGAAGGTGCAGCACCAGATTTAGATGGAAATACACCATTACTTGAACTTGGTATATTAAATTCTTTATCTATGGTTCGATTACTCGCACATGTCGATCAACGTTATGGTGCAAAAATCCCTGAGAATAATATTACCCCTGTGCATTTTGAAAATATAAAAACACTTTCTCTACTAATTAAGTCGTTATCGGGGGTCGATGATACTGAGCGCAATGATGATGTATCAGAGTTGGAACGCCTAGTCTGTTTACAAGAAAGCTATGGTATCCAGCGAGAACTCGTGGATACAGGCAATGGATTCAAACAGCATACACTACGAGTCAAAGGTAAAGGCCCTTTGTGGATCATGCTCCCTGCACTTGGGAACCCTTCAACGTCATGGTCCTCAACATTACGCTCTTTGCAAGGTCGTCATAATGCAGTGGCATTAGACTTAGCAGGATTTGGCTTGAGTCAGAGTCAAAACGAAGCACCATCATACGTAGACCATGTAGAGTTTACCTTACAGTATCTAGAAACGTTGGAAGAGCAGGAGTGGGTATTAGTGGCCAACTCAGCTGGTAGCATGATCGCAACAGAAGTAGCACGTCGTTATCCTGATAAAGTCAAAGCACTAGTTTGTACAGGCTTTGGTTTGGTTGATGATGTCGAGAGCTGGTGGGGTGATCTGAAGAAAATGTCCTCAAACCCAGAACAATTTTTAGCTGCTGCGTACTACCATCCTCCAAAAATGACACCGGCTCTGGAAGACTTACTTAATGATGTACTTTCTCGCCCTGCATATCATTCTTTCCTCGATGAATATGCACGTAAATCAATGGCAACTACGTTTGATGACGTGAAGGTACCTACTTTATTTATTGCCGGTAACCATGATCAAATTATTCCCCCTGAGTGGAGTGAAAAAGCAGCCGAGCGCCTTGAAAATGCGACGGTTACGCGTTTATCACGTTGTGGACACTTTTCTGCCTCAGAGCGACCAGAAGAGTTTGTATGGGTAGTTGAAGATTTTTTAAATAAGGTGGCAATGTAATGAACGGATTTACACATTATGACGTGGTAATTATCGGTAGTGGACCTGCTGGTAGCTTGTGTGGAATAGAATGCCGTAAGAAAGGCCTATCTGTTTTGTGTATTGAGAAAGAGCAATTTCCAAGGTTCCATATCGGTGAGTCGTTAACAGGAAATGCAGGACAAATTATCCGTGACTTAGGTTTAGCGGAGGATATGGATGCTGCAGGCTTTCCTGACAAACCGGGCGTAAACGTAATTGGCTCACTGTCAAAAAATGAATTCTTCATCCCTATTCTTGCACCCACGTGGCAAGTACGTCGAAGTGACTTTGACGATATGATCAAGCGCAAAGCCGTTGAGCATGGCGTAGAGTATAAGCTTGGTATGGTCACTGATGTGATTAAAGATGGAGAGAAAGTGGTCGGTGCGCTTTACAAAGCCGATGGCGTCGAACACCAAGTTAGGTCAAAGGTATTGGTTGATGCCAGCGGTCAGAATACGTTCTTATCGAGAAAAGGCGTGGCTGGAAAACGACAAATCGAGTTTTTCTCACAACAAATTGCATCATTTGCTCACTACAAAGGTGTGGAGCGAGACTTGCCACCATTTTCGACCAATACCACCATACTGTATTCAAAGCAGTATCACTGGTCTTGGATCATCCCAATTTCACCAGATACTGACAGCTTGGGTGTGGTTATTCCAAAAGATCTTTATTACAAAGAGTGTAAAAACCCAGATGATGCGATCGCATGGGGAATGGAGCATATTAGTCCTGAACTTAAGCGACGCTTTAAAAATGCTGAACGTCAAGGTGACTCTCAGTCAATGGCTGATTTCTCATACAGAATTGAGCCATTTGTAGGTGACGGTTGGATGTGTATCGGCGATGCACATAGGTTCTTAGATCCCATTTTCTCTTACGGTGTGTCATTCGCGATGAAAGAAGGGATCCGAGCTGCAGAAGCAATTGCAGAGGTTGTTGCTGGGCAGGATTGGAAAGCGCCTTTCTATGCTTATCGTGATTGGAGTAATGGCGGTCAGCAGATTGCAGCTGATCTGATCCGCTATTTTTGGATTTACCCTATTTTCTTTGGCTATCAAATGCAAAACCCAGACCTCAGAGATGAAGTTATCCGTCTGCTCGGTGGCTGTTGTTTTGATTGTGAAGGGTGGAAAGCGCCTGCCATCTTTAGAAATGCGATTGAAGAATACGACCGTAAACAAATGGCAAGTTAAGGGAATTACCCAATAACGTATAACAAGTAGGGGATACAAATGAATTTTGAATGGAATGAGGCACAGCTGTCATTATTTGAGCATGCTTTAAGTTATTCGTCTGACTTAAGGTCTACCACCCAAAAAGCAGGGGAATTTCCGTTTGATTTATGGAAATCTTTAGGTGATTTCGGTTACTTTGGATTACCTGTCGATAGTAAATACTCACCTTGTGGTTCTGGCCTAGATATTTTAACGACAGTAAAAGTATTAGAAGGGTTAGGGCAAGGCGGTGCAGACACAGGGTTATTGTTTGCAGGAGCCGCACATACTTTTGCTTGTGTCATGCCAATTTACGAACATGGTAGTGAGGAGATAAAGCAAGAGCTATTACCTTCGCTCACCACAGGAGAAAAAATTGCTGCAAATGCGATATCAGAAGCAGAAGCAGGTTCCGATATCGCGAAGTTAGCGACAACTGCACGTCTTGAGGGTGATTATTATATCATCAAAGGAGCAAAATCCTATGTGACCAATGGCAGTGTTGCTGACTACTTTATTGCCTATGCAACGACCAATGCTAAGTACGGGTACCTCGGTCAGACAGCATTTGTTATCCCCGCTAACTTACCAGGAATAGAGGTAGGTAATAGTTATAAAAAGTTGGGTTTGCATTCGGCTCAGCTAAATCAGGTGTTTTTTGATGATGTGAAAGTCCACAAAAAGTACGTATTAGGCGACGAGGGCCAAGGTGCGAGGATATTTGCGGCATCAATGGATTGGGAACGCTGTTGCTTATTTGCATTATTTATTGGTGTGATGCAACGCGATATAGACTGCTGTGTTGAGTATGCAAACTTGCGAAAGCAGGGCGATAAGACGATAAGTAAATTTCAGGCGGTATCACACCGTATCGCCGATATGGAAGTGAGACTTCAAAGCGCAAGATTATTACTTTATTTTGCCGCTTGGCAGAAGTCGCAAGATGTAGACAACACCAAAGCAGTGGCCATGAGTAAGCTTGCCATCAGTGAAGCTTTCGTCCAATCAGGATTAGATGTGATTAGAATACATGGAGCACTGGGTTATCTTGATGAAGGCGGCGTAAACGGAAGCATTAAGGATGCGTTAGGGTCAGTACTTTTTTCTGGCACGTCTGATATTCAAAGAGAATTAATATGTAACAGGCTGGGCTTACTATGAAAAATCTAAATGAGGTTTTACTCCAAGGTAAGTCTATTGTAGGTGAACACAAGTTGGCTGTTCATGATGGTTTGTTAAGCATGGATTATGATGAGTTGTGCGAGGCGGTCTTCCATTTTGCAGGACATTTAGAGCGCTTGGGAGTCCGCTCTGGTGACCGTGTTGGCTTATGGGTAGACAAGTCATGCCGTGCCCTCGCTGCTATGCTTGCTGTTACTCATATTGGCGCGATTTACGTGCCAATAGACCCTGCAAACCCAATTCGGCGTGTGGAGGAAATAAGAAAGGATTGCCAGCTTAGTGTATTAATTACCTCAGCTGAGCAGTTAGATCAGTGCACCCGCGACTTTTCGATTCAGTGTCAGGTTATTGTGCTGAATGAAGAGTACTATGGCAAAGCTGAACTTATCTCGTCATTGACTTGCTGGAATGATGCGATGCAAGCGACGAGGCTTTCATCCCCTGTAAAGGTCAATCCGCAGGCCGTAGCCTATATGTTGTATACATCAGGTTCTACAGGTACACCAAAAGGTGTCCAGATAACCCATGAAAATGCGCTAGCATTTATTTGTTGGGCGAAAGAAAAGCTCACCTTGAGTGAGCAAGATAGGTTTGCAAACCATGCTCCATGGCATTTTGACCTTTCAGTATTCGATATTTATGTGTCTTTACTGTCTGGTGCAAGCGTACATTTGGTGTCTGAGTTATTAAGTTATGTGCCAAAGCAGTTAATCGACTTCATTGAGCAGCAAAAGATAACAGTGTGGTACTCAGTGCCTACTGCACTTAAGCTTATGTTAGAAGCAGAACCACTATTTGGCGAGCGCTGTGAACGCTTAACACACGTTATTTTTGCTGGAGAGGCGTTCGAGATAAAAGCATTAAAAGTATTACGAGCACAATTACCGGATACGCGACTGTACAACTTTTATGGCCCAACAGAGACTAATGTGTGCACCTACTATGAAGTGGGTAAGCATGTTCCTGATCTTCTTCCTATTGGCTATCCCGCCAGTAACAGCGTTATCACCATTAGAAATCAGCAAGGAGACAAACTTTCACAAGGTTTACGGGGCTTTATTTGTGTTTCAGGGCCTACCGTATTTGCAGGTTACTGGGGAAAGACTGCTCAGAATAGTGAATATTATAATACAGGGGATCTAGGCTACTTTAACGAGTTCGGTGAACTTATGTACAACGGTCGAGAAGATCATATGGTTAAATTAAAGGGCTATCGCATTCATTTAGGTGAAGTAGAGCATGCTTTGAATCAACACAAGCACGTAGCAGAATGTGTTGTAGTACTAAATGAAGATAAACAATTACATGCCCACATTACAATCAAGGAAAAAGCACCGACCTTGCTTGAATTGAAAATGTATTGTGCAAAGTTGTTACCAAAGTACATGTTGATTGACAGGCTACAGATCTGGTCGCAATTGCCATTAACACGTAACGGCAAATATGCCCGTAAAGCACTAATGGCGACTTAAAATCTTATGTCGAAAAGTCTGTATTTCTTTAATTATGTAAAGGTGGCTCAGAGATGGGTTGCAATGTGAATAAAAAAGCCTCTGAATAATAATTTCCCCTCTGAAGCCCCATATCCAGCATATAGGGGCTTCTTTATGCGCTAGTTGCACAGTGCTAAGGCCGCAGAGCGGTTTGGAGCATTGAGCTTATCTAAAATACTCGCCACATGATTTTTCACTGTGAAAGGGCTGATCCCAAGAATAAGGCCTATTTCTCTATTCGTTTTTCCTGCCGAAAGCCAGTCATATACTTCTTTCTCTCTTGCTGTCAAAGCATCTAGCGGGTGTTGCTCCGCCCATTTAGGTTCTAGGCTTGTGGTATATGCTTTGTGTAAATAAGGAGTGATCAAATCAATAAGGTATGATGCGGGTGTCAAAGTGCTAGAAAGGCTATTTTGGAAAATGACCAGCAACATAAATGCAGCACTGGGATCGTCCTGACCATAAAGTGCTACATCGGACAAAATACTGCTGGTTTTACAGACATCGCGTAACTCTTCCAGCGGGAACTCATCGTTGTAAATCATTTCTTGTAATTTTTTCACTAATTGGCTGCAAGCTGATATATTGATGTCTGAGACTACTTTTCTTTCTTTTTTCTTTACTAACGCGATATACAGGCCGGAATTATTGGCAAAAGACATGACGCTCTGAAACGTATCATGATTAAAATTCTTGTATTTTGCGGCTGCTTTTAGTTGCATTATCGCGGACGTTACTACAATCAGCTCGTTATTTGTGTTTGACATGGCTGCTTTCCTTAACAATTTTGTTTCATTTTGTATTCAATGTGTTTTTTTTGTTTACTTATGCAGATAATGGTCTTTTTTTTCACAATGGTCAAATTATTTAATCAATTGATTACATATTGTGTCTAGATGTCTTGATGGTGTTTTTTTTGCGCTTGACTGCGCAGGCTGGTTTGACCAGTACTATCTAAATCTTAAAGATTAAGGTTCTAATTTTTAAGCATTAAATTTTTATTAAGTTATTTTGCTGGTGGGGTACAAGGAGGCAGTTTTTATATCGAAGTGATTGTTAGTTGTGATGCTGTAGGGTGTTGTATTTGTTAAATTTAGTTTCAGAGATAGAAACGTTTATCTCGATATTGAGGTTAATACTAATTTACTATATAGCTCGCTTGCTAATAATTAAGATTGCACAATGATGTTAGACCAAAGAGCGCGAAAAGGAGTTGGAGACGGTTTTGATTGTTTGAGAGTACCTCGGATTGCAGCAAAAGGCGGTTGATAAGAAAGTTGATCATGAGTATTACCATGTTTGCGGTGATGAGGAGAATGTTTGCTGCTTAATGTTACCATTGATATTGTACCGCGTGGAGCTTATGAAGTTTAAACCTTTGTAATTAAAGGTTTTAATAGGATTTTGTTGAAGTGTTATTTCTGGCTTGAAGGTTGCTTGTTTTTTAAGATGAATACATTCAACACAAAAGGATTAGTATGAATATTACGCAAACCATGCAAACACAAGCTGCCACACTAAATCAATCTGCTCACCGTAAGCAACATTCTGCTCAGAGTGATTTTGCCACGGCACTGTCAGTGGCTCACGCTGACAGTGAGAGTAATGAGGGCAAGGCAGCAACGAGTAGCAATAGCTATTACACTATGATGACAAATGAGGGCAAGACAGCCCTGAACTTAGATAATCATTTTAAAGCAGCGGCCAATGTGCCAGGCAGTACAGCGTTAACCAAAGCTGTACTTATTTTACCGACTAAACAAAATGTTGATAATTTATCAGCCTATTCTGAGATGAAAGTAAAAGCTTTACTCGCTGAACACGACATCCCATTTCCGCCAAAAAGCATCACCTTTGATGATGAGGGAAAGCTGATTTTGCCGAAGGATTACAAATACAAAGATGAACTAATCGCTGCGTTTGAAGCAAAGCCTGAAGTACTCAATGCTGTGCGAGCAACTATTGGTATTGCCAGCCAATATCAGGGCTTTATGGAGTCGCAACCATTCAGCGATGAAATGGCAATGGCTAAGGATGAGCAAGCCAGAAAAGCCATACTAAAAAAGTATAGTTACTTATTTGATGAAAATCGCCAACGCCCTCAAACACTGTTATCCTTTTTGGAAGACGGTCGTATGTCGGTGGTATCGGGATAGAGTTCAGGGGAGAGATGTTAGACTAGGTTGTATCCAAAGCTGAGAGCGCTCAGAGACTGGTGATGATAAAGCTACTTTTCATTTTGAATTAACAAACTGGTAGAATGCAAATTTGTAGCAACAGAAAATCATCGCCAGTGAGAGAAATTAAAAAGCCAACGACATGGCGTTGGCTTCAGGTTTATTACTATTGTTATTAGTAATTTACGCTGTATGTTCGATCACTCTATCAATCGTTTCGTCACTGCGCAGCGTTAATATTTCAACGCCATTGTCAGTCACTAGCAGAGTATGTTCCCATTGAGCTGAAAGGCTACGGTCTTTAGTTACAACTGTCCATTCATCTTTAAGTAGTTTGCATTGTCGCTTACCTGCATTGACCATAGGTTCAATAGTCAAACACATGCCCGCTTTAAGCACTTCACCAGTACCTGGCTTACCATAGTGCATTACCTGTGGCTCTTCGTGGAACTCTTTACCAATGCCATGCCCGCAGTATTCGCGAACGATAGAATAATTAAAGCCTTCTGCGTACTTTTGAATTGCAGCACCAATATCACCCAAACGAGCGCCTGGTTTTACCATTTTTATTGCAAGATATAGGCTCTCTTGTGTAATTTCGCTTAGGCGTTTACCTTGGATAGTCGGTGTGCCTACATAAAACATTTTTGAAGTGTCACCATGATAACCATCTTTGATAACGGTAATGTCTATATTGATGATATCACCTTCTTTGAGCGGCTTGTCATTTGGAATACCATGACAGATAACGTGGTTAACTGAGGTACAAATTGACTTTGGAAAGCCGTGGTAATTTAGTGGCGCAGGAATAGCACCTTGCTCATCAACAATGTAATTGTGACAAATGGTGTTTAATTCGTCTGTGGTCACCCCTGGCTTAACATACGGCTCGATCATTTCCAGTACTTCCGCGGCTAAGCGCCCGGCAACACGCATTTTTTCGATTTCTTCAGGGGTTTTGATCACTGCACTCATTTAGGCTCCAAGTCAATTTAGATGAACATTCATTATGCACAAATTTTACGCATAAGATTGAGTTAATTCTTTATATATGGTATAAAGCGCGCCGTCTTTTTACAAATAATTCTTCATCACTTGGTGAATATGAATGTTTGTAGTTAAGACAACACACTTAATTAATATTAACACACACACATATCGACACATACACTTGGGTGCATGTAGCTTAAAAACTTCGTGTTGGTGCTATGGGATATGTGGAGGCCTAACCCTAAACTATTAGAGGAAATATACAATGGCAAACGTTTCAATGCGCGATATGCTTCAAGCTGGTGTTCACTTCGGTCACCAGGCACGTTACTGGAACCCTAAGATGAAGCCGTTCATCTTCGGTGCACGTAACCGCGTTCATATCATCAACCTAGAAAAAACAGTACCTTTATTCAACGACGCTCTTAAGTTTCTTTCGAACGTTGCTTCAAACAAAGGTAAAATCCTTTTCGTAGGTACTAAGCGCGCTGCAAGCGAAGCAGTTAAAGAAGCGGCTATCCAAAGTGAGCAGTTCTATGTAAATCACCGTTGGTTAGGTGGTATGTTGACTAACTGGAAAACAGTTCGTCAATCAATCAAGCGTCTTAAAGAGCTTGAGACTCAAAGCCAAGACGGTACTTTTGAGAAGCTTACTAAGAAAGAAGCGCTAATGCTTACTCGTGAAATGCAAAAGCTTGAAAAAGGCCTTGGCGGTATCAAAGATATGGGCGGTCTTCCTGACGCTATCTTCGTTATCGACGCTGACCACGAGCACATCGCTATCCGTGAAGCTAACAACCTAGGTATTCCAGTAGTATCTGTTGTTGATACTAACTCTAACCCAGATGGTGTTGATTTCATCATTCCAGGTAACGACGATGCTATCCGTGCAATCCAGCTATACACTGGTGCAGTAGCAACGGCTATCACTGAAGGCCGTGAAAGCAACATCGTTGCTCAAGCAGAAAACGACGACTTCGTTGAAGCTGAGTAATTACCTGATTAGGTATTAGCTGTCATCAAGTCTTCATCAAATTTTTGGTGAAGACTTGATATTCTTTATAAGCGATTGACTGCTTACCCCGTTGTTTGCCAAGCAGACCTTGAAAGATAACGGATTTTTATCAAATTGAGGCGTGCTGTACTTGATTTGATATTCAGCCAACTTAAAGGTTGGTTTTATCAAGAACTGAATTCAGATTTGAGGATATTCTAATGGCTGTAACTGCTGCCCTAGTAAAAGAACTTCGTGAGCGCACTGGCGCTGGTATGATGGATTGTAAAAAAGCACTAACTGAAACTAACGGTGATATCGATCTAGCTATCGAAAACATGCGTAAAAGTGGTGCTGCAAAAGCTGCTAAAAAAGCAGGTAACATCGCTGCTGAAGGTACTATCATCATCAAGCAAAGCGAAGGCGTTGCTGCACTAGTTGAAGTTAACTGTCAAACTGACTTCGTAGCAAAAGATGCAAGCTTCCTAGGTTTTGCTAATGAAGTTGCTGACGCTGCACTAGCTGAAAAGCTAGACATCGAAGCGCTTAAAGCTAAGTTCGAAGAAACGCGTGTTGCACTAGTTGCTAAAATTGGTGAGAACATGAACATCCGCCGTGTTGAATTCATCGAAGGTGCAAAGTTAGTTGCTTACCGTCACGGTGAGCGCATCGGTGTTGTTGTTGCAGGTGAAGCTGACGAAGAAACACTTAAGCACGTTGCTATGCACGTAGCTGCGTCTAAGCCTGACTACCTAAACCCAGAAGATGTACCGGCTGAAGTAGTTGAAAAAGAAAAAGCGGTTCAAGTTGAAATCGCAATGAACGAAGGCAAGCCAGCTGAAATCGCTGAAAAAATGGTTGTTGGTCGTATGAAGAAGTTCACTGGTGAGATCTCTCTTACTGGTCAAGCTTTCATCATGGAACCTAAGAAATCAGTAGGTGACTACCTTAAAGAGAAGAGTGCATCTGTTTCTTCATTCATTCGCCTAGAAGTAGGTGAAGGTATCGAGAAGAAAGAAGAAGACTTCGCAGCTGAAGTTGCAGCACAAATCGCTGCGGCGAAAGGCGAGTAATCACCAACGGTGATGCCTAATGACGTAAAAGCTGACATTAGCTTTGCGTCATTGCTGAAAATTCTCTAAAATAACCGCGCATTTATGTCTAGCATAAGCGCGGTTATTTTTTACCTCACTTTTAATTGGCCCGGATATTATGACTATCAATAAAAAACCTGTTTTTAGACGCGTTCTTTTAAAGCTTAGTGGTGAAGCTTTAATGGGAGATGAAGGCTTTGGTATTGATCCAAAAGTTTTGGATCGTATGGCACAAGAAATCAAAGAGTTAGTAGAGCTCGACGTAGAAGTGGGTTTGGTTATCGGTGGCGGTAACTTCTTACGTGGTGGTTCACTTGCTGAAGCGGGCATGAACCGTGTTGTTGGCGATCACATGGGAATGCTAGCAACGGTTATGAATGGGCTTGCGATGCGTGATGCGCTACATCGTGCTTTTGTAAATGCACGCCTGATGTCTGCTATTCCATTAAATGGCGTGTGTGATGCTTACAACTGGGCTGAAGCAATCAGCTTGTTAAAGTCTGGCCGTGTGGTTATTTTCTCTGCAGGTACGGGCAACCCATTCTTTACAACCGACTCGGCTGCATGTTTGCGTGGTATCGAAATTGAAGCTGATACGGTAATTAAGGCTACCAAAGTTGAAGGTGTATTTAGCGACGATCCGGTGAAAAATCCAGAGGCAACGTTATACCGCACGTTGACGTATAACGAAGTTATCGACAAAGAATTGAAAGTGATGGATTTAGCCGCTTTTACATTGGCACGTGACCACAATATGCCAATTAGCGTATTCAACATGAACAAACCAGGTGCATTGAAAAATGTCATCATGGGTGAAGAAGAGGGGACGCTGATCTCTTCTCAGGCTGCAGAATAATCTAACGTCGATTTTGGCAACGCATAGTTTAGATGACGGAGTCTAATTAACCGACGTGAAGGTGAAGTAGCGAATCTCTAAATTGCGAGTATAATCTGGCATAACAAGAACAGACTAGGAAAGTATTGTGATCGAAGATATTAAAAAAGACGCTCAAGAGCGCATGAAAAAAAGTGTGGCAGCCCTTGCAAGCCAACTTTCTAAAATTCGTACGGGTCGTGCACACCCTGCGCTATTAGATGGTATTTCTGTTTCTTACTACGGTGCGGATACACCATTAAACCAAGTAGCAAATGTAACCACAGAGGACTCTCGTACACTGGCTATCAGTGTGTTTGACAAGTCTCTAGCTCAAGCTGTAGAAAAGGCAATTTTATCGTCTGATTTAGGTTTGAACCCAATGTCTGCTGGTACTGTTATTCGTGTTCCGCTTCCTCCACTTACTGAAGAACGTCGTAAAGATCTGATCAAGATCGTACGTGGTGAAGTAGAAGGTGGTCGTGTTGCTGTTCGTAATATCCGTCGCGATGCTAACGGTGATGTAAAGTCTTTACTAAAAGACAAAGAAATCTCGGAAGATGAAGCACGCCAAGCTGAAGATGAAATTCAAAAGTTAACAGATAAGTTCATCAAAGAAATGGATACACAGCTAAGTGCTAAAGAAGCTGAGCTAATGGAAATCTAAGCGTCTTTTACCTAGCAGGTGTGTACAGAGTTCATTAAAACAAAGTAGAAAAATCTGTTTTGTTTCTGAGCAGTTAGCGCATTTTTGCCTAGGTACAAGGACAAATTTATTAGGTTTGAAGCGCCGCCTAGGGTATACTAGGCGGCGTTTTTTTTCACTAAAATTGGAATTATGGTTTTAAAAGCAGAGGTTATTTCTCAGCAGTCACTGCCAAAACATGTTGCGATAATAATGGATGGCAACGGTCGTTGGGCTCAAGCTCGTAGGCGCCCTCGTGCCTTTGGGCATAAGAAGGGTGTGGACTCTGTCCGAAGTGCTGTGCAATTCTGTTCCAAACTGGGTATAGAGTCTTTGACACTATTTGCATTCAGTAGTGAGAACTGGCGTAGGCCAGAAGACGAAGTAAGCACATTGATGGAGCTATTCATTTATGTGCTGTCTAAAGAAGTTAAAAAATTACATAAGAACAACGTAAAGCTAACCATTATTGGCGATCTTTCTCGTTTTCCAGACGCGCTACAGCAGCGAGTTCATGAAGCTCAAACATTGACCCAAAACAATACTGGGCTTAACTTAAACATTGCTGCAAATTACGGTGGGCGTTGGGATATCACACAAGCTGCACAACAACTCGCTCAGCAAGTCGCCTCGGGTGAATTGCAAGCCAGCGATATAACCGAAGATGCACTCACCAAGCAAATGACTATGTCTGACCAAGCAAGTCTTGATTTGTTGATCAGAACGGGAGGTGACTTCCGCATTAGTAACTTTTTGCTTTGGCAAGCAGCGTATGCTGAACTCTATTTTACCGACACGCTATGGCCTGATTTTGACGAGCAAGCATTCTCTGAAGCCATTGCTTGTTACGTGTCTAGAGAGCGACGCTTCGGATGTACGGGAGAGCAAATTAAGCAACTCCTTGCAGAGAAAGACGCAACAAGTTAAGGGTTCAAATTTGTTAAAACAACGCATTTTAACGTCAGCTGTGCTTGCACCTCTGGCACTACTTTTGGTGTTTTATACGCCGTTGGCAATGTTTAGTACCATTGCCGCACTTATCGTTTTACTGGGTGCATGGGAGTGGTCAGCGCTTGCTGGTCTGTGTCAAAAGCGTCAGCGAATTGCTTTTGTAGGCATCATGGCTGTATTGATACTAGTGCTTAATAGCCATTGGCCGATACAAGAGTTATGGCAACAAGGGCGTTTAGTTGCAGATGCAAATTACGTTTTTACGTTAGCGTTTGCATGGTGGCTAGTCGCAACTTTCTTGGTGGTAAAGTACCCTCGTGCTGCGAGAGCTTGGAACGAAGGTATTATGATGCGTTCAATCGCGGGAGTATTAACATTGATCCCGCTTTGGCTGGCGCTGAATGTGATGCGAAGTGCGGGATACCAAGAAGGCGAGCATATTGGCTCGGTGCTCATTATGGTCGTACTAGGGATTGTTTGGAGTGCCGATATTGGTGCTTACTTTGCTGGCAAAAACTTGGGCAAGCGTAAGCTTATGCCCAAAGTCAGCCCAAACAAAACCATTGAAGGCTTAGTTGGCGGCTTGGTTACCGCTGTGGTATTTGTATTGATTTTCTGCCATTTTGCAGCGATTGATATGAATATGTGGCCGATATATGCGGTCATGACAGTGGTTATTGCACTTTTTTCCGCGGTAGGTGATTTACTAGAAAGCATGTTCAAACGTGAAGTTGGCCTTAAAGACTCTGGTCGTTGCTTGCCAGGCCATGGTGGCATTTTAGATCGCATAGACAGTCTTACTGCCGCAGCGCCGATTTTTGCATTTTGCTACGCGTGGACGGTTGTACTATGAATCAACAAAGCTTGGTCGTACTTGGTGCAACAGGCTCCATTGGACTATCAACACTCGATGTTGTGAGTAGAAATGCACATCAGTATCGCGTTTTTGCCTTAGTTGCTGGTCAAAATGTTGAGAAAATGACAGAGCTTTGTTTAGCATATCAACCACGCTATGCAGTAATGAATTCTGAGCTGGCCGCTCAACAGCTTGCTCAACACTTAGCTCATACTGCTACCAAGGTGCTCAGTGGTGTTAGCGCGATGGCAGATATGGCGCGACATGATGATGTTGATATTGTGATGTCCGCTATCGTCGGTGCAGCGGGTTTACTACCTACCCTAGCGGCGGTTGAAGCAGGTAAAAAGGTCCTGCTTGCAAACAAAGAATCTTTGGTTATGAGTGGTCAGCTATTTATGGATAAAGTAAAAGCGCATGGCGCGACTTTGCTCCCTATAGACAGCGAACATAATGCCATCTACCAATGTTTACCAAACTCAATACAAACAGGGCAAAGCAACACCCTGTGCGAAAGTGGTGTGAGTAAAATCTTATTAACCGGGTCTGGTGGACCATTCTTGCAGCGGCCATTAGAGACGCTACCGAATGTTACTGTTGAAGAAGCTGTAGCCCATCCAAACTGGTCTATGGGTCGAAAAATCTCTGTTGATTCAGCAACTATGATGAACAAAGGGCTTGAGTTTATTGAAGCTAAATGGCTTTTTAATTGTTCTGCGGATGATATTGACGTGGTGATCCATCCTCAGAGTATGATCCATTCTATGGTGCAATATCGTGATGGTTCTGTTATTGCACAGATGGGGCAACCTGATATGCGTACACCCATTGCCTATGGGTTGGCATACCCAGAGCGAATTGATGCGGGCGTTGAGCCTTTGGACTTTTCACAAATAGTTGATTTCACTTTCACAAAACCAGACTTTGAACGTTATCCAAATTTGCGATTAGCAATTGATGCTTGTCGTAGTGGTCAAGCTGCGACAACGACGGTTAACGCTGCTAATGAAGTAGCGGTCGCAGCCTTTTTAGATAAACAAATAGGCTTTTGTGACATCTACCGAGTGAACGCCTTAACACTTGAGCAAACCACGCTTGGCGTATTAGAATCCGTTGAGTCTATTATGGAAGCAGACCAAGCTGCACGTTATCGAGCTAAGCAAATCATTACAACATTGAGGTAACTATGTTTGAATTTTTCTGGCACTTAGGTTCATTTATTCTTGCTCTAGGGATTTTAGTTACGGTGCATGAATATGGCCATTTTTGGGTTGCCAGAAAAGCCGGTGTTAAAGTTCTACGATTTTCTATTGGTTTTGGAAAGCCTTTGCTTAAGTGGTATGACAAACACCAAACTGAATATGTCATCGCAGTAATTCCACTGGGCGGCTATGTCAAAATGCTCGATGAGCGTGTTGATGATGTCGCAGAGCAGGAAAAGCACTTAGCTTTCAACAATAAGCCGGTCTTGTCACGTATTGCTGTGGTAGCAGCAGGTCCAATCGCTAACTTTTTATTTGCCATCATCGCATTGGCAGCCATGTACATGATTGGAGTGCAGTCAGCTAAACCCGTCGTAGGTGCAATCACACCAGCAAGTATCGCCGCAAAAGCGGGGTTTAGATCTGGCGACCAAATCATTGCACTTAACGACGAGTTAGTACATTCATGGCAAGATGTCACCTTTGAACTGATGGCACATCTCGGTGAACCTAGCTTAGTTGCAAAAGTACAAGATGAAAAAGGTAGCTTGGCAATACGCACATTAGCCTTGTCCAACTGGAAGCTAGATAAACAAGATGAAGCGCCGTTAACGTCAGTTGGTATATCGCCATATCGGCCACCACTAACATTGCAGTTGGGTTACATCGAACAGGGTGCCGCTGCAGATAAAGCCGGTTTTAAGGTACAAGACACCGTCGTTGCAATTAACGGTGAACAGTTAGAGACCTGGCAGCAGCTGGTGAGTCGGGTGCAAAAATCTGCCAATCAGTCATTGGTTGTCGATATTCTTAGAGATGGTCAGACTCAAACCTTAACTGTTATTCCACAAGCAAAAACATCTCCCGATGGTATTGTCCAAGGTTATCTTGGTGTAGTGCCCGTGATGGAAAAATGGCCGAATGGGTATATTGAAACTAGACAATACGACATTCTAGATAGTATGGTGCTTGGCATTCGTAAAACTTACGATCTCATTGCCCTTAGTTTTGATATGATTGGTAACTTACTAACCGGTCAAGTCTCAGTTAAAAACTTAAGTGGGCCGGTGGGGATCGCGGTAAGCGCTGGAAATAGCGTTAGTTACGGATTAGTTGCATTTTTAGGCTTCTTGGCGCTTATTAGCGTTAACTTAGGGGTTTTTAACTTATTACCGCTCCCTGTCTTAGATGGTGGGCATTTAATGTATTACTTAATTGAACTAATTCGTAGAAAACCAGTCTCTGAAAAGACACAAGAGTTTGGGTTTAAGATAGGAGCTGCGCTTCTGCTTGCCTTAACGTTTTTTGCACTATTTAATGACGTTTCCCGGCTTTAAGCCGTGCGGTGCTAAAAAGCGCACATAACATACAGTTTAAATGTTTGCAGGTTTGGTTAAACATACAACGGAAAACACAATACACAAGCTGTAACGTTTGAATGTTGTGATGTAATGGGCCTTAGCGTATCGCGCCAAAATTGTTGTAAAGGATAAAGATAATAAAATGCCTATAAAAAAACACATTGCAGTAACCAGTTTACTGGGCGCTAGTTTTGCTGCCTTAGGGCAAAACTCCTTTATCGTAGAAGATTTAAAAGTAGAAGGGTTGCAGCGTGTAGCATTAGGTGCTGCATTAACACACATTCCGATCAACGTTGGTGACAATATTGATCAGTTTACGATTTCACGCACAATCAAGGCGCTGTACAAATCAGGGCATTTTGACAACATCGCGGTATTTCGTGATGGCAACCAAATTATCTTTAAAGTCAAAGAGCGTCCTACAATCAGCTCTATTGAGTTTGATGGCAACAAAGACATTAAAGATGAACAGCTCAACGAAAGCTTAGAACAGCAAAACATTCGCCAAGGTGAGCCGTTAGATAAGACGGTGCTTGATAGCATCGAAAAAGGTCTCACAGAGTTTTTCCACAGCATTGGTAAGTACAATGCGAAAGTGGAAGTCAGTATTGTTGAGTTACCTCGCAACCGTGTAAAGTTGAAGCTTAAATTCGAAGAAGGTGATGCCGCGTCTGTACGTCAAATCAACCTTGTTGGTAATGAGCTGTTTTCAGATGAAGAGTTACTTAATCTCATTGAGTCACAACAAGACTTACCTTGGTGGCGCTTTTTATCTAATGACCGTTATCAGAAGCAAACCATTGAAGGTGACTTAGAAAAAATCCGCAGCTACTACCTAGACCGTGGTTATTTGCGCTTTAATATTGACTCGACACAAGTTTCAGTAAGTCCAGAGCGTGAGTCGGTATACGTTACCGCGAATATCACTGAAGGTGAAAAATATACTGTCAAAGGGTTTGACTTTATTGGTGACTTACTAGGGCGTGAAGATCTGATTAAAGAAATCGTGCCACTGCGTGCAGGTGAACTTTACAATGGCTCGGTAGTGACCGCAACGGAAGATTTTATTAAGAGCTATCTTGCGCGCTTCGGTTATGCCAATGCGGAAGTTCGCACCGTGCCAGAAATTAACGATGAAGATAAAGAAGTACAATTAACGTTGTCTGTCGACCCAGGCAAGCGAGTATATGTACGTCGCATCGTAGTAAACGGTAACCAAAATACTGCGGATGAAGTACTTCGTCGTGAAATGACTCAGCTAGAAGGCGCTTGGCTTTCTAATCAAAACCTTGAACGCTCTAAATTACAAATACAACGCTTGCCATATATGGAAACGGTTGAGTTTGAAGTTAAGCCAATTCCGGGTGTAGAAGACCAAGTCGATGTTGACTTTACCGTAAAAGAACAGCCTGCGGGTAGCTTCCAAGCCGGTGTTGCGTATGGCTCCTATGCGGGTCTGCAATTTAACATTGGTGTTAGTGAATCAAACTTCCTTGGCTCTGGTAATCAAGTGGCGTTCAATATCAACACGTCACGTGGCTCTGAGCGTTATAGCGTTTCCTACACAGATCCATACTTTACGCCAGATGGTGTGTCACAAGGTAGTAGTATTTTCTACAGTAAGTTTGACGCCAGTGAGTTTGGTATCGTCGACTATAAATCAACGAGCTATGGTTTAGGTACTAATTTTGGTTTCCCTATCAATGCCATAAACCGTGTTAATTTTGGTATTCGTTGGATAGAAGAAAGCCTATCGCAAATTTCAGACTTTGAGCAAACTCGAGTACTACGTGAAAGCTTCTTAAACGAAAGTGACCCAGATGCTGATTATGACTTTACGAAATATGAGCTAAGTGCCGGTTGGTCACGAGTTACGGTTAACCGTGGTATGTTCCCAACCGCTGGTTCTCGCCAAAGTGTGAATCTAAGTGTGACTACACCAAATTCGGATCTTAACTTCTTTAAGATCAACTATGATTCTCGCTTTTACTGGCCAATTAGTAACGACCACCGCTGGGTATTCTCAGCAAGAGCAGGCTTAGGCTATGGTAATGGTTATGGCGAAACCAATGGTTTTGAACAAGTATTACCATTCCAGGAATTCTTCCGTATTTCTGAACAAGAATTACGCGGTTTTGATCGTAATACTATTTTACCTAGAGCGGTTCAGCGTGCGCCTAAATGTCTACCAGGTACAGCTAAACCAGACGGTAGTGCTGGTAGCTGTATCGGTGCTGATCCTGAGTTCGACACGTTATCTTTAGGTGGCCGTATTGGTGGTAATGCCAAAGCGCTTGCAGGGCTTGAGCTAATTGTGCCAACGCCATTCTTAGATGAAGAAAACACCAGTTCAGTAAGAACCAGCTTCTTTGTTGATGCGGCCAACGTTTGGGATACCGAATTTGATGTAGACCGCTACAACAACTTGACGGAAGATCAATACAAATTACTTTCTGATTTCTCTGATCCAACGAGGTTCAGAGTGTCAACGGGTCTATCGATTCAGTGGATCTCACCAATGGGACCTATGCTGATCAGTTTCGCCTACCCGCTTAAAAAAGAAGAAGAAGACGATACGAAGACGATCAGCTTCAACATCAGTAATACATTCTAAGGAGTTTTATTGTGAAAAAATTTATCAAATCATCAACACTAGCGATGACAGCAGCACTTATGATGGGTGCATCAGGTAGTGCGTTTGCACATAAAGTTGGAGTTGTAGATATGCAAGAAGTGTATAAACAAATTCCACAGATGGCGAAAATTGAGCAAACACTTCAAGCTGAATTTGCTGAGCGTCGTCAAGAGCTTGAAAAAATTCAAGGTGACATTCGTTTTGAAGCAGAAAAGTTCAAGCGTGAGTCAACAACGATGAGCGAAGAGCAAAAAGAAGCGCTACGCGAAAAAATTCAAGGGATGCAGAAAACACTGGCTGAAAAAGGTCGTCCGTTAGAGCAAGAAATTAAAGTTCGTCAGAACCAAGAGCTTGCAAAAGTACAGAAGCTAATTGTAGATGCAATTGAGTCTGTTGCTAAAAAAGGTAAGTTTGACGAAGTTAAAGTAAAAGATACGACAATTTACTTTAATCCTGATAAAGTAGCCGACCTTTCTGATGAAGTGGTAAAAGCGGTTAGCAGCAAGTAATGACAAAACTTTACACCTTATCTCAACTAGCTGAGTCCTTAGGTGCTCAGCTACAGGGTGATGGCGATAAACCAATTAGGAATATTGCCACCTTGGCGATGGCGCAAGAAGACCAAATCGCATTCTTAGCCAATAGTAAGTACCGTAGTCAGCTCGATAGTACAGCTGCTGGTGCCGTGATCCTGAGCGAAAAGGATGCGGAATATTTCTCCGGTAACAAACTTATTATTGCGGATCCCTATGTTGCATATGCAAAGCTGGCGCAAAAGTTAGATTCTACGCCACGCTCGGCAGATGGTATTCATGATTCAGCCATTATTTCAGCTACAGCAACCCTAGGCAAAGATGTCAGTGTGGGTGCAAATGCTGTTATTGAAGATGGTGCAGTGATTGGTGATGGTGTTGAGATAGGGCCTGGTTGTTTTATTGGTAAATATACCAAAATAGGCACAAGGACTAAACTCTGGGCGAACGTAACCGTCTATCATGAGGTTCAGATTGGTGAAGATTGCTTATTCCAATCTGGTTCTGTTATCGGAAGTGATGGCTTCGGCTACGCAAACGAAAAAGGCGAGTGGGTTAAAATTCCACAAGTTGGCACAGTAATTATAGGTGACCGCGTTGAAGTTGGTGCAAGCACCTCTATAGATAGAGGGGCACTTGAAGATACCATCATCCACAGCAATGTTATTTTAGATAACCAAATTCAGATTGCTCACAATGTTGAGGTCGGTTATGGCACGGCAATAGCTGGCTGCACTGTACTTGCGGGTAGTGTAAAAATCGGCAAATACTGTCAGATAGGTGGTATGTCAGCGATAAACGGCCACAATGAGGTCTGTGATGGTGTTGTTATTACCGGTATGAGTATGGTGACCAAAAGCATTACGCAGCCTGGGATCTACTCTTCTGGTTTGCCTCACCAAACAAATAAAGAGTGGCGTAAGTCGATTGCACACTTACGCAATTTATCTGACTTTAAGTCGCGTCTGAAGGCACTTGAGTTGCTAACAGCACAGCTTAAAGATACTGATGTAGAATAAGGAAGCTATTTTGGCTAACGAATTAAACAGCTTTGATATCCAAGAGATTTTAAAACTTCTTCCACACCGTTATCCCATGTTATTGGTTGATAAGGTGGTGGACTATAAACCGGGTGAGCATCTTCATGCGATTAAAAATGTGACCATCAATGAACCTATTTTCACCGGTCACTTCCCAGAGCAGCCTATTTTTCCTGGAGTACTGATCCTAGAAGCAATGGCACAAGCGACGGGCTTACTTGGTTTTAAAACTGTCGAGAATCGCAGTGAAAATGAACTATACTTATTTGCAGCGATCGACAATGCACGTTTTAAACAGCCAGTACTTCCTGGCGATACAATGCATTTGCACGTTAATTTTGTAAAAGAACGCCGTAATATCTGGAAGTTTAGTGCTGAGGCTAAAGTTGAAGGTAACATCGTGTGCTCAGCTGAAATCATGTGTGCTAGAAGAGAGTTTTAATGTCTATTCATCCTACCGCAATTATCGAGTCAGGCGCGCGTTTAGGCGAAAATGTATCCGTAGGTCCTTATAGTTACATTGGCAACGATGTTGTCATCGGTGATAACTGTAAAATTGAATCACATGTTGTGATTAAAGGGCCATCTGAGATTGGTTCAGGTAACCACATTTTCCAATTCGCGTCAGTAGGGGAAGCCTGCCAAGATAAAAAGTACAAGGATGAACCAACCAAGCTGATCATTGGTGATAATAACGTTATTCGCGAGTGCGCCACGATTCACCGTGGCACAATCCAAGATGAAGGGATCACCAAAATCGGCAGTAACAACTTATTCATGGCCTACACTCACGTAGCTCATGATGCTGTAATTGGCAGTAATGTTATTTTTGCCAATAATGCCAGTGTGGCAGGGCATGTGTATATTGGTGACTGGGTTATCTTAGCTGGTAATTCAGGGGTGCATCAATTTTGTAAAGTAGGGTCACATGCTTTTGTTGGTATGTACTCTGGCGTTAATCAAGATGTCCCACCTTTTGTCACAACCACAGGCACGCCAGCGAGACCTGTTGCGATTAATACTGAAGGTTTAAAACGTCGTGGTTTTGAGTCAGATGAAATTATGGCTACTCGACGCGCTTATAAAACGTTATTCCGTAAAGGTTTGCGCCTAGAAGATGCGCTAGAAGCTTTAAAAGAAGAGGCTTCACAGTTCTCAGCCGTACAGCAAATGATTGACTTTATTGCGACCTCTAACCGTGGCTTGATCCGCTAAACTTGAACCGCAATAAGAGTTATACTTACGCCATACAAATTGTATGGCGTTTTTTTATACTGAAAGACAATAATGGCTAACGAAAAAAACATTACCATTGGCGTGGTTGCAGGGGAATTATCAGGCGATATACTCGGCGCAGGCCTTATTAATGCTCTAAGAGTTCATTACCCCAACGCTCAATTTGTGGGCATTGGCGGACCTAAGATGCAACAAGCAGGATGCAACAGTCTATTCGATATGGATGAATTAGCGGTCATGGGGCTAGTCGAGGTACTTGGTCGCTTACCTCGGCTGCTAAAAATCAAAAAGCAATTGGTGAATTATTTCATCAATAATCCACCTGATGTATTCATAGGTATTGACGCTCCAGACTTTAACCTTAGAGTTGAAAAGCCATTAAAAGCCGCTGGGATAAAAACCATTCAATATGTAAGCCCTAGTGTTTGGGCATGGCGTCAAAAGCGTATTCACAAGATCGCTGAAGCGACTAATCTAGTGCTCTCCCTGTTGCCTTTTGAAAAAGCTTTTTACGACAAGCATGAAGTACCTTGTACATTCGTAGGCCATACGCTGGCGGATGAGATCCCTCTTGAACCGGATATCGAAGGTGCAAGGGCGCAGCTACATATCAGCCCTGACGATACAGTATTGGCTTTACTGCCTGGAAGTCGTGGTTCAGAAGTGGGATTATTAAGTCGTACTTATCTTGCAACGGCAAAAAAATTAGTTGATAAAATTCCCAATTTAAAAATAGTTGTGCCACTGGTAAATGAAAAGCGCAAAGCGCAGTTCTTAGATGCGCTGCAAGAAGTCGCACCAGAGCTTAATCCAATTATGCTAGATGGTCAGTCTGCACTGGCGATGCAAGCGGCTGATACTGTTTTATTGGCGTCAGGCACAGCGACACTAGAAGCGATGCTCTATAAAAAACCTATGGTTGTAGGCTATAAACTAAATCCGAAGAGCTACTGGATATTTAATACCTTTTTTACCTTTAATATCAAATACTTTGCTTTGCCAAATCTACTAGCCGATGCGCCGCTCGTGCCGGAGTTTTTGCAGGCAGAATGTAACCCAGATGCGCTTGCTGATGCACTGTTTCCGATGTTAAAAGGTGATAACAGCAAACTTATTAGAAAATTTTACGAAATACACGAAAACATACGCTTAGATGCCAGCAAGCAAGCGGCTCAAGCAGTGATGGAGTTAATAGATGCAAATTGAACGTCCTGATGTGCAGTATATTGCAGGCGTTGACGAAGTCGGGCGCGGCCCATTAGTGGGCGACGTTGTGACAGCAGCCGTTATTTTAGATCCAAATAAGCCGATTGCGGGTTTGACTGACTCTAAGAAATTGTCAGAAAAAAAACGCATCGCATTGGCACAAGAAATAAAAGAAAAAGCGCTGTGCTACCATATTGCCAGAGCAACGGTTGCCGAAATCGATGAGCTAAATATTCTCTATGCAACCATGTTGGCGATGACTCGAGCGGTGGAAGGCTTGGAAGTTCAGCCTCAGCATGTATTTGTAGATGGTAATCGATTGCCCAAATTGAATGTTGCAGCGACTGCAGTGGTCAAAGGTGATAGCCTTGTGGCGGAAATTAGTGCAGCTTCTATCTTGGCGAAAGTGACTCGAGACAACGAGATGTTAGCACTGGATGCTGAATATCCTGAGTTTGGTTTTGCAGGCCATAAAGGCTATCCGACGAAAGCCCACTTTGCTGCGCTTGAAGCACATGGGGTAACACCCCATCATCGCACAAGCTTTAAGCCTGTGCAGCGCATCATAGCTGGGAAGGAGTAAGTATGCCAGCCCCGCAGTTTGTCCATTTACGTGTACACAGTGATTTTTCAATGGTGGATGGCCTAGCCAAGACTAAGCCGATTGTTGCAAGAGCTGAAGAGCTTGAAATGCCAGCCCTGGCCATTACCGATCAAATGAATTTATGTGGTTTGGTACGCTTTTATGGTGGCGCACATGGGGCTGGGATCAAACCAATCATCGGAGCGGATTTTTGGTTGAAGTCAGATCAGTTTCCTGATGAGCCTAGCAGGATCTTAGTGCTAGCTAAAAACAACCAAGGATATAAAAACCTTACCTTACTCATTTCGGACGCCTATCTTCGTGGTCACGTATTTCACCGTCCGGTTATTGATAAAGCGTGGTTAGCAAAATATAAAGAAGGCTTGATCTTGATCTCAGGTGCCAAAGACGGTGACTTGGGAAAAGCCATCTTAAAAGGCAATCCGAAACTTATTGAAGAAACACTCGAATTTTACGAAACACACTTTCCCGATCATTTTTATATCGAGTTACAACGTACCTCCAGAGCACAAGAAGAAGAATATCTCCATAGCGCTGTAGAGCTTGCAGCGGCAAGAAACTTACCGGTTGTAGCGACTAATGAAGTGGTGTTTCTCCACGAAAAAGATTTTGATGCCCATGAAATCCGAGTGGCTATTCATGACGGCTACACATTAGAGGACAAAAATAGACCTAAGCGCTTTTCCAAAGAGCAGTATCTAAAGACGTCTGAACAAATGCAGGCGCTTTTTAGCGATATACCCGAAGCGCTCGAAAATACGGTTGAGATCGCCAAGCGATGTAACGTTACCGTACAACTTGGTACGTATTTCTTACCTGACTATCCAACCGGCGATCTAGCCATTGAAGACTTCTTGGTAAAAGTGTCGCGCGATGGTCTAGAAGAGCGATTACAATTCTTATTTCCTGAAGAAGACGAACGTAGAGAAAAACGCGGTGAGTACGATGAGCGCTTGCAAATTGAGCTAGACGTTATCAACCAAATGGGATTTCCTGGTTATTTCTTAATCGTAATGGAGTTCATTCAGTGGAGTAAAGATAACGGTATACCTGTAGGCCCGGGTCGTGGTTCTGGTGCGGGCTCTTTGGTCGCTTATGCGCTGAAGATCACTGACCTTGATCCGCTTGAGTTTGATCTGCTATTCGAACGATTCCTCAACCCAGAACGGGTATCTATGCCTGACTTCGACGTCGACTTTTGTATGGATAGGCGCGATGAGGTAATCGATCACGTTGCAAAACTCTATGGCCGTGACGCAGTATCTCAGATCATTACCTTTGGTACTATGGCGGCAAAAGCCGTGATCCGTGATGTTGGCCGTGTACTCGGGCATCCCTATGGCTTTGTAGATAGGATTTCTAAGCTGGTACCGGGTGACCCTGGTATGACCTTGGCAAAAGCGTTTGATGTTGAGCCACGTTTACCTGAAGCGTATGACAGTGATGAGGAAGTTAAAGAGCTAATTGATAAATGTCGTATTCTTGAAGGTTGTACGCGTAATGCTGGTAAACATGCCGGTGGTGTTGTTATCTCGCCTACGACGATCACCGATTTTGCGGCACTGTATTGTGACGAAGAGGGTAAGTTTCCGGTTACTCAGTTTGACAAGAACGATGTAGAGACCGCAGGCCTTGTTAAGTTCGACTTCTTAGGATTGAGAACGCTGACTATTTTGCAGTGGGCGCTCGATATGGCAAATGAACGTTTAGCCAGAGAGAACCGCGAACCCGTTGACATTGCAGCAATCCCTTTAGACGATCCGGCAAGCTTTAATGTACTACTCGATGCCCAAACTACGGCGGTCTTCCAGCTAGAATCTCGCGGAATGAAAGACCTCATTCGCCGCTTAAAACCTGACTGTTTTGAAGACATGATCGCATTGGTTGCGTTATTCCGCCCAGGTCCACTGCAATCGGGAATGGTAGATAACTTTATCGACCGTAAGCATGGTCGAGAGGAAGTCTCTTATCCTGACGCACAATATCAACATGATAGTTTACAACCTATTCTAGAGCCGACTTACGGGATCATCCTGTACCAAGAGCAGGTTATGCAGATTGCACAGGTACTTGCAGGTTATAGTTTGGGTGGCGCTGACTTACTACGTCGCGCAATGGGTAAGAAAAAACCCGAAGAAATGGCAAAACAGCGTGCAACGTTCGAAGATGGTGCCAAAAATAATGGTGTTGATGGCGAACTGGCCATGAAGATCTTCGATTTGGTAGAGAAGTTTGCAGGTTATGGTTTTAACAAATCACACTCTGCTGCTTATGCCTTAGTGTCGTATCAAACGCTGTGGATGAAGACCCACTTTCCTGCAGAATTTATGGCCGCAGTAATGTCCGCCGATATGGATAATACTGACAAAATTGTTACCTTGGTGGATGAATGCGAAAACATGAAGTTGACGCTACTACCACCAGATGTCAATGCCGGAGTTTACAAGTTTACGGTCAATCTTAAAGGTGAGATAGTTTATGGAATTGGTGCCATAAAAGGTGTCGGTGAGGGACCGGTAGAGGCAATTCTTGAAGCGCGTGAAGCAGGTGGTGAATTTAAAGATTTATTTGATTTCTGTGCTCGCGTGGATTTAAAGCGTCTTAATAAACGTGTAATTGAAAAACTCATTTATGCAGGTGCGCTCGATAAGCTGGGCCCAGATGGAGATCAACCCGGACGTGCGACTTTACTGGCAAGCCTACAAGATGCAATGAAGTCTGCTGAGCAGCATCACAAAGCTGAATCGCTAGGACAAAGTGACTTGTTCGGGTTATTGGCTGTCGAACCCGATGAAGTAGAGCAGGCCTTTATTAAAGCGACGCCACTGAGTGATAAAGAGTGGCTGCATGGCGAAAAAGAAACGCTGGGCCTTTACCTTACTGGTCACCCCATTAACCAATATCGTAAAGAATTAAAATACTATACCTCTGGTAAGTTGGTTGACTTGCAACCGGGTAATCGTGATACGGTAGCTACCGCAGCAGGATTAGTTATTAATGCACGTACGCTAATAAATAAAAAAGGTGCGCGCTGGGGACTTATCACTTTAGATGACAAAAGTGCCCGAATTGATGTACGCTTATTTCCTGAACAGTTTGAAATGTACCAAGAATTGCTGCAAATTAACCAAATCTTGGTAATATCTGGACAGGTCAGCTTTGATAACTTCTCTGGTGGCATTACAATGACCGCAAGAGAAGTCTCTACCATTGCTCAAGCGCGAGAAAAACGCATTAGTGCAATAAAAATGACGCTAAATATGGCTCAAATTGACGCGAACTTCTTTGATAATTTCAAAAAAGTATTAGAACCATATAAATTTGGAACATGTCCAGTAATCATAAAATATCAGCGTCCTGATGCATTAGCAGAGTTAACATTAGGAACACAATGGTGTGTGACGCCCAGTGATGAACTTTTAACTCGTTTGTCACTGTTGGCGGCGCAAGAATTAGAATTAGAATTTAACTAAACAGGTAGTTTAGAGCATGAGCCTCAATTATCTTGAATTTGAACTTCCAATTGCAGAATTGGAAGCAAAGATCAAAGAATTACAAAACGTTAGCCGTTCGGGTGACTTAGATCTTAGCCTTGAAGAAGAGATCAGCCGCCTAAAAGACAAGAATGTCGAGTTGACCAAGAAAATTTTTGATGACTTGGGTGCATGGCAGGTGTCGCAGTTAGCACGCCATCCGCTTCGTCCATATACTCGCGATTATATTGAACGCATTTTTACCGAGTTTGACGAATTTGCAGGTGACCGCACATTTGCCAATGATCCAGCTATTTTAGGTGGTGTGGCACGGTTAGACGGTAAACCCGTGATGATCATTGGCCAGCAAAAAGGCCGTGATACCGCTGAGAAAATTAAGCGTAACTTTGGCATGCCAAAGCCAGAAGGTTACCGTAAAGCACTGCGCCTTATGGAAATGGCTGAGCGCTTTAAAATGCCAATCATTACTTTTATTGATACTCCGGGAGCATACCCAGGTGTTGGTGCTGAAGAGCGTGGTCAAAGCGAAGCTATCGCACGCAATCTTAAAGTAATGGCTGCACTAAAAGTACCGACTATTTGTACGGTAATTGGTGAAGGCGGCTCGGGTGGTGCATTGGCTATCGGTGTCGGTGACAGAGTAAACATGTTGCAGTACAGCACATACTCAGTTATATCACCAGAAGGGTGTGCTTCTATACTATGGAAGAGCGCAGAAAAAGCATCGTTGGCAGCAGAGGCTATGGGTGTATCTGCATCTCGCGTTAAAGAATTAGACTTGATTAATAACATCATCGAGGAGCCACTAGGTGGCGCACATCGCAATTATGATGCGATGGCGAAAAACCTTAAGGCACAGCTAAAGCGTGACCTTGCGGATCTTGAAGCGTTAAGCTCAGAAGAGATGCTCGATCAGCGATACAAGCGTTTGATGTCGTTCGGATATTGTTAATACAAATTGAGTTGTGTATTGATAAGCAACTGGATTTAAGATAAAAAGCCGCTATTAAGCGGTTTTTTTATTGGGGTTATGGCTGAGGATATGAGAAATAGCCACGTGTACCATCAGGTGCAGCGAAATCTGGAGCAATTTATTGCTACTTCGCCAGGGCTTTGTGTAGCTTTATCTGGTGGCGTAGACTCCGTGGTGTTGCTGCACCTTTGTAAGCTTTATGCAGATAAGCACGGTCTTGCTCTACAAGCTGTGTATGTTAATCATGGGTTATCTGAACATGCTCAAAAGTGGCAGCACTTTTGTCAATCATTATGCCATTCGTTGGCTGTGCCGTTTACTGCTAAATCTGTCTTTATTACCCAAAAAAGCCGCACTAGTTTGGAAGCTCAGGCCCGCGATGCTCGCTACCAAGCATTAGATGAAGCCGCGCAGCCGGAATATATTCTCGTGTTAGGCCAACATGCTGATGATCAGGTTGAGACGTTTTTGCTGCGATTAAAACGCGGCTCAGGTTTATTGGGTTTAGGTGCAATGAAGCCATACACTCAGCTTAAAAGTGGACGAGCGTGTATGCGGCCTTTACTCAATACGACACGGGATGAAATCGAGGCATTCGCCCAGCAGTTTGGCCTTAGCCACATTGATGATGAGTCTAACAAAGATGATGTATTTGATCGTAACTTTCTACGTAATCAAGTTATTCCGTTGTTGAAGTCGAGATTTAATGGTTTTGTTGCCAGTGTGCTGCGAACTGTTGAGATTTTACAAAGCCAGCAAGCTATCATAGATGAAATAAGCGCAGAGGATTTAAAAAAATGTCAGCACCAAAACACATTAGACATTACTTCTTTGTCTCAATTATCGCCGGCGCGGCGAGATAACGTCATACGCCGGTGGCTGGCACATCAGAATGTTGATATGCCTAGTCAAAAGCAGCTAGATCAAATAGTGCAGCAGGCGTTTTCAGCAAAGCAAGATAACCAACTAAAAATCGCGCTTTCACAAGGTGCTGTGCGTAGCTATCGAGGCGCTCTGCATTGGGTTACACCGGTTAAAAAGAAGCAAGATATCGTTATTGCAGACCACAGTGTACTCAACGAGCATAGTCACCCTCTAGCGATGATGTCAGGTAATGGCTGTCGGTTACCATTGTCAGATGAGGTAGTTAGCGTTCGTTATGGTAGGTTAAAAGATAAAATTAGGCCAAAGGGCAAGCCTGGCTCAAACACATTAAAGCATTGGCTAAAAGACTTACGTATCCCAAGCTGGGCGCGTGAATCTATCGCGGTAATTTATTACAATGATACACCGGTTGCAGTAGTCGATTTGTTTGTTAATGCTGAATACGCTGACAACGATGGAATTAATTGGATAATAAATGATGACAGAAAATCTGAAAATAGGTAGACAGCTTGCAAGAAAAGCGCCTTACGCTTTGGCAATCACATTCATTATTTTTGCCTTACTGTTTGTATTTGGTGAAGTAGTGTGGATGAATCAAGTGTTTGCATCAGCTTCAGGGGTGATGAGCGTAGTTTTTTTATTGCTTTACTGGCATGAGAAAGGTGGTCTTTACTTTATTCTCGGCTTACTGTCGCCTTTATTTGCAGTCGTATTTTCGACACTACCCGACTTCCTTGCATTGGCGTGGGTTGTGAATGGGTTTTTTAATGGAGCTGCTTTCACTTTAATCGCTTATCTGTATGTAGATAAAGACGCTCAGCGCTCGTGATAACGCTGAGCAAAAGGGGAAAGCGTGTTGTTTATACTGCGCGTGCGCAGTTTCGTCCGGCGGCTTTAGCGCGGTAAAGCCCGCTATCGGAACGCGCAAATATATTGTCGGCATTGTCATGGCTTGATGCTAAGGTAAAGCCAATACTTGTCGTTACAGTGTATTTAGCCAACATCGTCGACTTTCTGACGGCATCCATAATTCTTTCTGCGATCACTTTATTAGTGGTAAACGCAGGATCGTCGATTAAGATGGCAAACTCATCACCACCAAACCTAAACACAGCATCTGTCGCTCGCGTTGAAGTTTGTAAAATACGTGAAAATTCGATCAACACCTCATCACCAGCTTTGTGCCCATAAACGTCGTTGACCTGCTTAAAATTGTCTAAGTCCAAAAGCATCAAACTAAAGTTTCTGTGCTGACGACGACAACGCTCAAGCTTTTCTTCAAGGTTGTCTGTAAATTGACTACGATTATACAAGCCCGTTAGTGAATCCTTGGTTGCTAATTGTAATACCCTGTTATACATCAAGGCATTACGCATTGGGTAGATTAGGCAAGCATGTAACTTGACCAGTTTGGCTTTAATCGCCTCACTAAAAGGAAACTCACTAAAATATACCAATTGCCCCAAGTGCTCTTTTCCTAGCTCCAAATCAAAGCTATTTGCAGGGTAGTGGCTATCGCTATTTTTCATCTGAAAAACACCGAGATTACAGTGAAACTGAATACCAGCAATTTTCGATATTTTAGCAACGTGTTCTGCATAGATTGTAAGTAACTCTTCTATGTCCAACGTTGTTTGTAGTTTATCTACTAAGCGAGCATATTGCTCACCGTTTTGCTTATTATACTGCTCAGAATTGAACGGCAAATAATCGCCTCTGATCGGCAGTCTTTGTGTCAAAATATGGACGTTTTCCATATTTCTTCCCCCTAAATACAACAATACGCATAGACTATGCGAACTTTATGCCAAAAATCTAAACTGGCTTAAAAACAAACGCTTGCTATATTTAATAGGGAGAAAAATAAATCCACTTAAATTTCCCGTCATTTTTTTGCTCAGGAGGTCGATTGCAAAGTATCTTCGCGCAAGTTTTTGCCTTGTTGTTATGTGCTGTTATTTTAGTCTGGTGCTTTAAAAGGATTGGATTGCCGCCTATTTTGGCATACTTACTAACAGGCGTAATCGCGGGTAGTCATGGTATCGGTTGGATGAGTGATAGCCATGAAATTCACTTTATGGCTGAGCTTGGGATCGTATTTTTGCTGTTTAGTTTGGGTCTTGAATTTTCGGTTCCAAAATTAATGGCAATGCGTAACGTGGTTTTTGGTTTAGGTAGTTTACAAGTCATTCTCACAACGGTAATTGGCATGTTAGTGTTGCGTTTTATGCAACACGACTGGGTTGCCGCGTTTGTTATCTCAAGCTTAATCGCACTTTCCTCAACAGCCGTAGTGGTTAAACTATTGAAAGAGTTGGGGATGCTTAATGCTCGGCACGGCCAATTGGGGATAGGCATGTTACTGTTTCAAGACATTGCCGTCGTGCCGTTATTGATTGCCTTTCCACTCATTTCTTCAGCAAGTAATTCACAACTGGCGTCAGCATTAGGTTTTGCTTTTGCAAAAGGCGCGATTGTTTGCTTTGTTCTATGGGCTGTTGGTAAGTGGTTACTACCTAAAATATTCAACGAAATTGCGCTTGTTAGAACGGATGAGTTATTCGTATTGTCAACTTTGGTGGTGGCCTTGTGTGCCGGCGCATTGACCTACTCATTTGGGTTATCTATGGCTCTTGGGGCATTTTTGGCCGGTATGATGCTTGGAGAAAGCCAATACCGTCATCAACTCGAAGCGGAGATACGACCCTTTAGAGACATTCTAATGGGGCTGTTCTTTGTCACTGTTGGGATGCAATTAAACATTCCCTATGTGCTTGACCAATTCATCTACATTGTCGCCGCACTTGCTGCTGTGCTGGTAATTAAAGTATTGGTTATTGCTGCTATTGCGCAGCTCATGGGTGAGCGTAAAAAAGACGCATGGGGAGCGGGTATTTTGATTTGGCAAATGGGTGAGTTTGGATTTGTTTTACTTGCTTTGGCGAGCAAGCACCAACTATTGGCGCAACACGTTGTGTCATTTTTGATTGCAGTAGGTGTTTTATCTATGGCGCTCACTCCTTATCTTATCGGTAAAACGGCACAAATACTTAATATCTTGCGTATAGAAAAAGACTGGCAACCAGAAGTGCCCAGTGGTTATAAAACTTCAGATTTAAAAAACCATGTGGTGATATTTGGCTATGCTAGAGTTGGCCAGACCATTGCACGCTTCTTACGACCAGAAGCCATCCCGTATGTAGCAATTGAGCGTAATCCGCAAATAGTTCAGGATGCACAACTTGCCGGAGAGCCTGTTTTATATGGTCATGCGGCGCAAAAAACGTTACTAAAATCAGCCCATATAGACAAGGCGCGTTTGGTGATCATCACATTTGACGATTTTGAGCAGACACAAGTTATCGTGGATGCGATTCGTCGCCGTACAGAAGAGGTCAAAATTTTAGTACGAATGAAAGATGATAACCATATGGAACAGTTAAAAAGTATGGGAGTAGCGGAGGTTGTACCTGAAAGCTTAGAGGCTAGTTTGATGTTGGTTTCCCACGTTCTTTATATGTCGGGCGTGCCCATGCGCAGGATCTTTCGTCGAGTCAGTCAAGAACGAGAAAACCGTTATCCTTATTTACATGGATTTTTTGCAGGTGAAAGTAGTGACTTACATGAAATGAAAGGAGAGCGGTTAGAGTACCTGCATGCGCTAGCACTACCAGACAATGCTTATGCCGTAGATAAGTCGATAGCTGAGCTTGGACTTAGTGGTAAACGTGTCGATATCACCGCACTTAGGCGAGACGGCGAGGAAATTGAACAGCCTGATGAGCATACTGTACTGCGAGTGAACGACGTTTTACTGCTGCGTGGGAAACCCCGGCGCGTTGAAAGGGCAGAGCAATTCTTGCTCGACGGCCTTCCGTAATGATGTTGCATCAGCGTAATATATGGAGTAGGAGCAGGTTTACCCTGCGATCTTGCGGGTTTTTCTGTTTTCACAGCTCGTCGCATAAAGCGTCTCCTACCACACGAAGTAGGAGCAGGTTTACCCTGCGATCTTGTGTTCTTCTCTTTTCATGGCTCGGCGCATAAAGCGCCTCCTACCACATGGAGTAGGAGCAGGTTTACCCTGCGATCTTGCAGGTTTTTCTGTTTTCACAGTTCGCTGCATAAAGCGCCTCCTATCACATGGAGTAGGAGCAAGTTTACCTTGCGATCTTGTGTTTTTCTGTTTTCACAGTTCGCTGCATAAAGCGCCTCTGACAACACGAAGTAGGAGCAAGTTTACCTTGCGATCTTGTGTTTTTCTGTTTTCACAGCTCGCCGCATAAAGCGTCTCCGACAACATGGAGTAGGAGCAGGTTTATCCTGCGATCTCGTGTTTTCTCTGTTTTCACAGTTCGCTGCATAAAGCGCCTCCGACAACATGGAGTAGGAGCAGGTTTACCCTGCGATCTTGTGTTCTTCTCTTTTCATGGCTCGGCGCATAAAGCGCCTCCTACCACATGGAGTAGGAGCAGGTTTACCCTGCGATCTTGCAGGTTTTTCTGTTTTCACAGCTCGCCGCATAAAGCGTCTCCGACAACATGGAGTAGGAGCAGGTTTATCCTGCGATCTCGTGTTTTTTCTGTTTTCACAGTTCGCTGCATAAAGCGCCTCCGACAACATGGAGTAGGAGCAGGTTTACCCTGCGATCTTGTGTTTTTCTATTTTCACAGTTCGCTGCATAAAACGTCTCTTACCACATGGAGTAGGAGCAGGTTTACCCTGCGATCTTGCAGGTTTTTCTGTTTTCACAGCTCGCCGCATAAAGCGTCTCCGACAACATGGAGTAGGAGCAGGTTTATCCTGCGATCTCGTGTTTTTTCTGTTTTCACAGTTCGCTGCATAAAGCGCCTCCGACAACATGGAGTAGGAGCAGGTTTACCCTGCGATCTTGTGTTTTTCTATTTTCACAGTTCGCTGCATAAAACGTCTCTTACTACACGGGTAGGTGCAGGACGCACTGACTTAATTTTGAGCATCTGGCATATTCAAAGATACGATATTTTTTTGCAATAAATGCATTTGGGTGAATAAAAAGGTTTCACCATTAAAGTCCGCCAAATATCGGCTATTACTGGGTATTGTTGTAAGACGCTGATATATCTTTTTATTAAGATGATAAGACCAGAGCTGGTTATTGTTATTTACACCGTACAATATACCGTCATTATAAACGGCAAATGGTTGAGCTAACTGATCGCGAAGCTCACGTAGCTCAGTCGGGAAAGGCGATATGTTTAGGTTAATAAACCAAAAACGCTTACTCATATCTTGATAAATAAAATGTCCATCATCTACTTGTGCAGCCCAAACTACATTTTCAGAAACCACGAGCGAGGCTTCTTTGGTATCTTTGTTAATAATGTAAAGTCCAGCTTGCCCATTTTCTCTTGCTGTGACTAATAACGTTGTTGGCGTCAACCATTGCATAACGGAATCAATAGCAAGAGAATCAGAGATAAAAGTTTTTTCTCCTTCTAAAGACCACAGTGTAAGTCCTTTTTGCGTTGTGCCTGCTATCTCATTCCCCGTAGGAGACCAAGCAATTCGCTTGCTAATGTTGTCATGCTGTGAGTTGGTCAGTTGCGAAACACTTTGACTATTATAAAGCCATATTTGTCTTGAACCCGTGCGTGTAGATGTAAAGGCAATATGATCACCATGAGGCTGAAACTGCGGGTTGTCTTCTCCCATTATTGTCCTAGCAACCTTTTTTGTTATAGCGGTTTGGTGATTTCGTATTTGGGCAAGACTTAAGGTAAAAATATCAGTATCAGCGTGTATCTGCGTTGCTAAAATATGTCTTCCGTCAGCTGAAAAGGCAGCTCCTCTTAGATTTTTTCTACCTCCAGTATCAAGCGTAACCATTTTCCCGCTGGTTTCTAGTCTATAAAGTCCGTTGGTCGTCGAAGCCAGCAAGTACTCGCCGCTTGGATGAAAACTGATGTCAATCGGTTGCAATGGCGACAGCTCGTACGGGAGAGCAATTTTTGCAGTGCTCGTTGTTGCTTTATCTGGACTGTATATAGTCAGATGATGCGAGTTGTGTTCGTCAATACTTACAAGTGCAAAAATATTTTTACTTGCAAGGTAGTCAAGAGTGTAGCTTTTTCCTTTCTGTATATGGTTGATTGTATTGTTTATATTTTCTTTTGGGTTAAAAAGGGAAAGCACCGTTTGTTGAGGGCGCAAATGCGATAAGTAGCTGATTTCCCCATTTTTCATCCAATTTGCACGCCACATAGGTTTTTCTTTACAAGCGATAACGGTACGTGGTGTTTGTGGTGTGTTGAGTGCAGTCTCAAATTCCAGTGTATTTAGGGACCAGCAAAAGGGGGAGGATTGTTGAGCCTTGCAATGACTGCGCTCGGTAAAAGTCAGTCGCTTTGTGTCAGGTGACCAACTTGGTTTACCGTACACGCCTTGGATAGCGGTTAAACGAAATTCTTTGTGCGAGGTTAAATTTTTTACCCAAAGTTGACTGTGACAATTATCGCTAAAGCGCTGAAAAGCAATCCATTTACCATCTGGTGAATAGCTGGCATTAGCATCCCATGCGTCACTTGTGGTAATCGGGGTAAAGTGAGGTTGACTAGGTATTTGTGGGCTGAGTTTGAGTTTAGCTATAAAGGTAGAGGTAAAAGCCACAATCAATACCATGAGCGCCGCTACAGCAAATTTTGCAGCGCGCGGACGATTTTTTCGAACCACTTTACGGGCGACAGGTTTATTAGCTATTGACGTAACGGGTACCTCTAAACTATAGCCTTTTTTGCTGTGCGTTTTTATAAACTCTAAGTCACGATCAGCATATTTGAATACTTGGCGAACTTGGAAAATGCAGCGCTGTAATGTATTTAGAGAAACAACTCTGTTGTGCCAAACGGTGTTAAGCAGTTGCTCAAAGCTCACCACTTCTCCTGGTTGCTTTGCTAACTCACAGAGTACTGCTATTGCTTTTGGGGGGAGGGTATATGCCTGTTGGTCAATAACAATATGATTGCGAGTTACATCCACAAGGTGATCTGCAATCAAAAACTGCTTTAATTCCATTTCAAAATTCTTTTTTCAGCAAATTATCAGCGAAAAATCAGCAAACTTTGTTGTTTTCCCGCACTGTTTTTTCCTAATGTAACACACTGATAAAAATAAACTAAAAAGGAAAGTCATGCGTTTTATTATTTTTCTAGTAATAATGCTAGTTGCGACATCAAGTAAGGTGTATGGACAAACGTTAAAACAACAACCTATCACGATTGGGTTGGAAGTCTCTTTTGCATCTGAGATATTAAAAGAAAATCGAGAGGTCATGATTTACACACCAAATGACTACGACCCAAAGAAGCAATATCAAGTGTTGTACTTACTCGATGCGGAATTCTTTTTTATCCAAACCGTGGGTACTGTGGAATCTTTAGTTAGCACTGGTAAAATACCAGCTACCATAATTGTTGGACTAAAAACAACGGTAAGAACAAGAGACTACTTACCATCAATTAACGGTGAACCGAAAAGTAGCAGACAGCGTTGGATTAAGGAAAAGTTTCCTCAATTTGGTAAAACGACCGAATTTACAAATTTCTTAACTCAAGAGCTCTTTCCTTTCATTGAATCGCGATATTCACTCAAGCCTAATCGTACTTTAGTGGGGTATTCCAATGGCGGGATTTACGGATTACACACCTTTTTAAGCAAGCCAGATGTCTTTACCAATTATCTGCTTATCAGTCCGCCAGGTTGGTGGGGAGAGGAAGAGCTTGACCTGCAGTTTCAAGCTCTGAGCAACTCAGGTCATGATCTTAGCCGCAACTTGTACCTCAGCATTGCGGGGGAAGGTGGTGACTTTTACACTAACGGTATGCGAGTTGCGTCTAACCTTAAAGCACTTCGCTCAACAGATGTAAAATGGCAATTTAGCCTCAAAGAATCGGAAACGCATCAAACTACATTTTATCCGAGCCTATATGAAGGGCTAACGAAGCTTTTTGATGACTTCTATTTTGAGCTCAATGAAGAATCTGGAAAATATGCACAGATTTCTGATATTGAAGATTACTACCTAAAACTTTCCAAGCGCTATGAGTTTGCGGTGTTAGCGCCAGAGTCTATATATAAAGCACTTGCTGACGCACAAACCAGTCATAAGCGTCTAGACGCTGCACTTGTGACTTTAACGGCATTTGTCACGCGTTATCCTGACTCATCTTATGCCCATGCAAGCCTTGGCCATGGGTATTTGGAGATCAAATCTTATAATAAAGCTTTGGAGAGTTTTAATCACGCCTTGCAGCTTGCTAAAACACAGCAAGTCGATGACCCAACTGTATACGATTACTTTGAAAGTATGATAGCCCAAGCGAAAAGTAAAATCGTACAGTAAGCTACACCTCAGCTTGTAAAGCTGTTTCTACTAAACGCAGTAGGAACAGCTTTACCCTGCAATCTTGTGTGTTCTTCTGTTTTCACAGCTCGGCGCATAAAGCGCCTCCTACAACACGAAGTGGGAGCAGGTTTTCGCCGCGATCTTTATGCTTTTTCGAGTTACTTGTCGAGTTTACTCAATAAATGCTGCTTAACGGTGGGCCATTCTGAGGCGATAATCGAATACACTACGGTGTCTCTTAACTCACCATTTCTACCAATTTGGTGGCTGCGTAAGATACCATCTAGCTTAGCACCAAGGCGCTCAATAGCACTTCGAGAGGCGTGATTAAAAAAGTGGGTTCTAAACTCGACTGCAATGGCATCAAAATCTTCAAAAAGCTGCTGTAACAGCAAAAGTTTACACTCCGTATTTACCGCCGTTCGACGCACTTTATCGCTGTACCAAGTATAGCCCAGCATGGCGCGGCGATTAGCGATATCTGCATTGTAATAGCGGGTGGTTCCTACGATTTTGTTGCTGCTATTTAGCTTCACCGCGTAGGCAAGATTGCCTTCAGGTGCTTGACTTATCGCTGTGTTAACATAGCGTTCCATATCTTGTGGCGTGGGGACATTAGCATACCAAAGCTTCCACGCTTCACCGTCTTGTACAGCCTGCTCCAGCGCATCAATATGTGTTGTTGATAATGGTTCAAGGGTGACGTGGTGTCCTATCAGGGGTTTATTAGTTGGCCACATGCGTTACTACTTCCTTATTTTGAGTATTTTGATGGTATCTTGTTTTGCAAGAGGTACAGCTAAGAGATTTGTTTTAGCCATAAAAGCCAAGGCTGATATATTGGCTAAGGGATTGATCAAATCATCAAAATTTTCGATATGTGTGAGCTTGCCCGTTGCGCTAACGCTAAACACAGCAATGCCAGAGCTACTTTCAGAGGCTGCGTACAATCTTTTGCCATCAGCATCAAGTAATATGCTAGATACGCCATTTAGAGGCTTGCCTACTTGGCTTGCATCAATGGTTTGGAGCAAATGGTATTGACCGTTTTGTTGACGCTCAAATACTAAAATGCTGCTACTGCCTGCTGCTGCAACATAAAAAATAGTAAAGTTTGGGCGTGATGCCAAGGCTTGTGGTTTACTGAGGGCGCGCAGGTTACTGTCGTTTTTAACGATGCGCTGCTTCATCGCATAAGTGCCGTTGGTCTGATGCCACAGCGTAATGACATCACCTTCGTACCCTGCAACGATAAGCTCATCAACCTTTTTATTTACTAACACATCTACAGGCCCACCCATATCAGTCTGCTCAGCGCCATCGATAGGGCCGAGCCACGTCACTCTGTTTGCTGAGGTTATCTTAAAAGCAGTGACTGTATTACTTTTATAACTTGGGATAAAGGCGTCGTTTTTGTCATCACTTAAGCTAATTTTCCAAGGTGCAAATAAGCCCAGGGTGTCTTGGGCAGAGGTGTTCTTGGTCGGATCAAACACCACTTTGTAAGGCACTTCATCAGAAAAGCTTTGCACAAGGTTAAACTTACCCGCGTTATCTTTTGCAAACACATTCAAGGCGCCATCGTAAAAGCTAGTGTTAAGAATGAGATTGCTATTTACAAATACCGCATCAGATGCGCCAGTAAGTAATAGTGGCTGAGTATCGCTCGATTGAAAGTGTTGATCTTGGAACAAGAGCCCATTTTCGTTGAGTGCAAATGTAACCAATGTGTTGTCATCGCCACTGACTGCAACAGCCTGCGTACCTTGAAGGTTAAAACGCAGCGTTCTAGGGTTATCTAAGCCACTAAACCCTGCCGTGTTATTTTGGATGGTCTGAACCACATCGAATGTATTGCTAATCGCGCTAAATGGCATGGCTCCGAGTGCGATAAATGCAAATGCGCTTATTGCAAATTTATACATTTTACTACCTGTTTTATTATTTTAAATCTTACTGGAGTTCCAAAAATGTTCTGATTTCATCCAAACGATTCATGCCGTCTTCAAACCCAAGCTCAATAAGTTTTTGGGTGTATGTTCTCTCAAAAAGCAAGTAACTGGTTAAACTCGACGGTGAGTATTTTTTAACCCCCATAGTCCTAAGCAATAGCTTTATGGCCAATGGCATATCATCATAATAATGATCAGCGACTTCGCTAAAGTTGAGCTTAGGGTTGATTATCATGTGATCGATCCGTTTGAGCTCTTTATGCTTTTCTCGGGCTGGTAACAGGCTCACAGTTCGGTTGACTCGTTCTAGCCGCTCAATATCTGAGTTTAAGGTATCGCTAAATACGCTATCGAGGAGATGACCCGCAACCACAGACATTCCAGGGAAATGCGGCTCGTACCCAAGCGGCTGAGGCAGTTTAGGCTGTTCTACGCCAATCACAAAGATTTTATCTGCCCCCAAGTGAATTGCGGGACTTAATGGAGAAAGTTGGTGAATAGAACCATCGCCATAATAATGGTGTTTAACCCTAACACTTGGGAATACCATAGGTATGGCTGAGCTTGCCATGAGCAGATCTAGAGATATATTGCCAGGCACACCAACTCGTTTTGAACGTTGCCAAGGAGTGGCATTGTTTGCCTGATAAAACGCTACGGACTTACCAGTTGAATAGCTTGAAACTGTAATTGCGACGGCGTCAAGAAAACGGCGATGTAAATTATGGTCAATGCGATTTAAATCAAGTACATTAGCCAGCAGTTTTCGAAGCGGTGAATTGTTTAGTAAGCTTGCTGGTGGCTGATTAAGATATTGTGCTTGAAAGCTACGCAGCATGTTTACTAATAAGTGACCGTAAGCACCTGAAAATGAGCTTTTATAGACCATATCTGTGCTGAAGTTTTTCCAGATATACTCTACTTTCTTTACAGCTAAATGAAAGCAAGAGGCATAGCATGCAATACCTGCCGAGTTTATTGCACCTGCCGAGGTGCCCGTAATGATGTCAAATGGCAAAGGGGAGGTGCGAGGCATACTTTGTGCTAATGCTTTGAGTACGCCTACTTGATACGCGGCTCTTGCACCACCTCCGGTCAGAAGTAATGCAATTTTTTTATCACTCGTTCTATGCTTTCTCAAAAGAGGCTATCCTGCTGTTCAAATTGGTCTTTTTATGCGTTATTTATCTTTGTTGATGTTGTAATGCGATAGATACAAAGAGTTGATAACTCCAGTAAATACGTTATTTTTAGTAGTAAACTGCCACTGTGTCCTTAAGTCGCCTGTAGATTGTATTATTTATTCTAGTTGAACCAAGCTAAAACCCAAGTTGTCTGAAACACTCGCTCCTAGATTATTATTTTGAAGGTAAAGCACTAAAACGCTAAGGTGGTACAAACAAATTTTAACAAACTAGCGCGTGAATTTGGTCGCTAATTGGCGCGATTTTGTATTTAATGAAGTGGCGATTTAGTTTAACTTCAATGTACTGAACTTAAGTTCGGTGCTCAAGTATTTTTATTAAGATCAAATGTTTGAACAAGGTGTAGTCAGAGTTTGCACCACAACGCATTTTTTTAGGGTTTCAGCGCGCATTAAGTTATTAGTCAAGTATTTGGTGATAGTTTTACATTAACGCGTATCAACAATGACGAAGAGGGAGTCCCCATGTCAGAGAATCATCGAGAAGGCAACAAAAAACCTTCTAACAGCCAATTACTGTTTGCCGCAGTAGTTGTATTAGCATTAATTATTGTGGCTGTTTTTGTGCTCGCACAAAAAGATACTCCGCCATCGGAAAATCAAAAGGTTAAACAGGATATTGTGGTACCAGAACCAGCACAAACGTCAGTTGTGAATACTGCAACAGAAGTCGAACCAGAAGTGCTGGTAGAGCCCGAGGCTGAGCGCGAAATACCAGACACTCGTGAGCCAGAAACACCTGCACCCACCGCAATCGCAGAGCCTGAAGCACTAGTTTTACCGCCGTTATCACAAAGCGATACAGAAATAAAAGCAGCCGTTGCTAATTTTATGTCAAATCAAGCGGTCAAGTTATTAGCTGATGATGATGTAATTCGTCGCACTGTGGTGTATGTGGATAATTTAGCTAACGGAAAAATTGCAGAAAAACACTCACCAGTAGTAAAACCACAAGATAACTTTAGTGTGATAGATGACGATATAATTATCACAGATCCAAATAGTTATGAGCGTTACACCCCTTACGTTGCAATGTTTGACACGATGAGCACAGCACAGGTTGTAAGATTATATGACCAATACAAACCATTGTTTGAAGAAGCATATGAAGAAATTGGCTATGAAGGGAATGAGTTTAATGGCACCTTAGCGGATGCCATCGACGAGCTACTTGCAACACCTATTCCGGATACTGCCTTACCGCTCATTAAAGAGTCGGTGACCTATAAATATGCCTACGCAGAATGGGAGCAGCTGTCGGCTGCGCAAAAGCAGTTTTTACGAATGGGTCCAGAAAATATGAAAAAAGTGAAAAAGCGCTTGGAAGAAATCAAAAGCGCGTTGAACAAATAATCAAATATCCTCTTAACAAACATAAAAGCGTGGATAACTGTTTAAACATCACTCAGTTAACCACGCTTTTTGACTTTTCCCTTGCATCCTTTTGTAATCTTCGAGATAATTCAAACCGCGCCAAACAAGGCCCTCAATGGTAGTCTTATTGGTCCTCTCGCAACAATAGTTCGTGAACCTGGTCAGGTCCGGAAGGAAGCAGCCACAGCGGATGACTTGTGTGCCGGGATGTGGCTGGTAAGACTGCCACCCAAATCTCCTCATTGTTGTTTGAAGTGTAAGTCTTATTTATAGTACTCAAAAGTATACTAGAACATACTAATTCCTATCTTTTTAAATTTAAAAACTAAATCAAATAAAACACTCATTCTGTGCTCGTTAGATCAATAACACTTTATTAGCGTGTTCCCGTAGATTGGAAAAGTCGTGGGCGCTTTCCAACAGAGTTACGAAAACGCGCTGCGAATGCAACAGTAAGAAATTTCTAGAATGGAGGATGTGAGTTTTGCTAAGCCAGCAGGCGCTCGCAGTTTGTTAGATTCGTCCGCCGCCGCTTTTGAAGTGTTTCGCAGTAAGCGGTTGTTGTTCGCTATCGGCCAGCTGCACCGTGAAAATTGCGTAGTAAGTTTTATCCAGTTTCTGGCTCTATATTTAATCGAGAGTGTATGGGTTGTGCTTCGTTGATATAGCCATATTTATCGGCCCGAATACATTGGCCTGTGAGTCCAACCAATTCAATATAGGATTTGAACTCAAATAGCAGACCCTTATGCAAAAGGCATGACGAACTAGGTTATCTTAGAAACCTTTAAAGAGATATACTCAAGTTTTATGATGTGCAGACTTGGACCAATTCATTAACTGCTCCCCAATGATTTCAGTTATTCAGCTTAGGCAATATGAGTAGTACATTTAGCATATTTTTGTCTAGTCATGGGGGCTTGGAACATGGCTAAAGAAGAGCGCCCATAATAAGTCCCATTTTGATCAATTTGCTTGTGCATATTTATATTTCTGGGTGTTTTTCATGTATCATGGTTGTGCGATAGTCGACACACTTTTACTATTTCTGATTTGGTAACACCTGATTAAGTTATTGTTATGGTTGACAGTAATAGAGTGGGTGTATGAGTAGCCGTTGTTATGCGGCGGGGAATACGCTATTGTTATGCGACATTTTTCGTCGATAAAAATGTCAGCCATTGAGGGAGTCAAATGAAGTATAAAATAGTACCTGTAAGATCGGATTTCTTAGATAAAGTTAGAAATGTAGGTATAGACGATCAAAACCAGCCTGTAGAAGTATTGGAAGCTAAAGGTGGTGAACCATGTCGAGATGTGCTTCGTGGTGCAAAGGCTGGTGAGAAACTAATATTGGCCAGTTATTGTCCTTTCACTAAAACAGGCCCGTATAAAGAGTATGGGCCCATTTTTGTGTTGGCTAACTCAAATAGTCAGGAATTTGATGTTAATAAACTGCCATTGCCAAATGGGTCAGCAACCGATTATTTAGGTCACACATTTGTATTAAAAGCATACTGTGAAAACGAGCGTATATTAGACGCAAAATTGACATCACCAGAACATGCAGAAACAGATCTTGAGGAATTTTTAACCAATAAAAAGGTCAGCTTTGTAATTGCAAGATATGCAGCCTATGGTTGTTACAGTTTTAGAGTTGAACGTGTTTAATAGATATTAAAGCGTTAGCTGCCTTTCCATGATGCTGTTGGTCGAGAGCGAGTACTCACCGCTTATTGTGAAACCCTTAAAAGACGAAGGCGCACAAATCTAGCAAATTGTGAACATTTGCTGGCTTAACCAAATAGATTCTTTAGCGATAACCCTCAAGCTGCGTTAACCACAGTACCTTTATGGTGTGCGACACACTGGCTTTAGTGTCAGGAGGTACTTAAATGCCAGCAAGAACCTTATTTTCTTAAGCACTTTTGATACGAGTAATGAATAATTCTTTGTAATTCTAACGAGAAACTACCATAACTTGGTGAGTAGGTAACAGTGGGTGTCATCGTTGTTCCCTGTGTTATAGGTAAGATTTTCTCGCCTCAAATTTGACCGCTTTATTAAGGTAAATGATATGACACGCGCGCCGAGGAAAGTGAAGGCTGCCTCACAAAAAAGGTACGGCTGATGCCGTACCTAAGGTCGTCAGGAAATAATACTTAACTTGCTTAATCTACGTTGGTTATAACCGTATCGATTAAATGCACCACGCCATTGGCGGTGTATATGTCTTTTTGGGTAACGTTGCTACCTTCTATCTGCAAACCAGACGTAGGAAGTGTGACTTGCCACCAAATATTGTTCACTCCATTACCATTGTTTTGACCTTGCTCGGTGTCACCACTAAAAAAGTACAGCGGACGGCCTAAATACGCTGCTTGCATAGTGCCGTCTTGCCTAGGAATCAAAGATAGTCCTGGGATGTTGCTTATTTGTGCCTCGTTGGCGATGACCGGTGGCCAAGACGTGGCACAGCTGTCGTTACACTGACTTTGATCTGCGGTTAGGTCATTGTCGAAAACATACAAAGTGAAGCCTGCTTTGTTTAGTGCTTTACCCGCAACTAGTCTTTGCCCGCTGATGTCGTAGGCAACTGCATCTGATGCTGTGTTTGCTGAACCTGCAAAGTCGACCACATTAATATCGAGCATGTTACCTGCTAGCGTTTCCACTTGTTTACCATTTAGTTTTAACGCCGTGGTTGCCGACGCTTCAATCCCTAGAACGTGCTGTGTAAGTACGTTCGTAAGTGCTGGCACATCTGCAAGCAGTGCGTTTAAAGTGGTTGCTGGGATCTTCTCAAAGGCACGGTTGGTTGGTGCAAATACCGTGAATGTTTTGCTGGTGTCAGATAGCGTATCGACGAGATCGGCAGCCGTTAGCGCAGTCACAAGCGTAGATAAAGTGTCAGTTTCCACTGCAACATCTACTATCGTTTTGGTGGTTTGTGTTTTATCAGCAGGTGGCATGATGACTTTATCTAATACGTGTATAACACCATTATCAGCACTGACATTGGCCGTTCTTATAACAGCGTCATCAATGAATAGCTTGCTGTTTACGGTGCTCAACGCCGCGTTATCTGAATTAGCCATGGTTACCATATTAGTGTCCGAGGAGGCTACGGCAGCCGCTGCATCAGACATAATACTTTGTCCAGTTACGACGTGATATAACAAGATATCAGAAAGCTTTTGTGGATCTGCGGCGAGCGCATCCAGAGTTTCCTGCCCAAGTGCCGCAAACGCTGCGTCTGTTGGTGCGAATACAGTAAACTTAGTGGTGGGATCCGCAAGCGTCTGATCCAGTCCTGTAGTGCCAAGTAAGCTTACCAGTGTGTTGAACGACCCTGCGTTTTGTGCAACTGCGGGGATCAATCCAAGAGACTCTGGAACCGCAATATCTGCGACCACAACGGCGTCCAATACATGGATCACACCGTTTGACGCATTGATGTCTGTTTGCGTAACGGTTACACCTGCATATTTGAGCGTATCATTCGCAGCGTCTATGGTTATAAGTAGCTGGTTGTTTAACAGTGTTGTTGCACGCTCGCCGTTAAGTGACATTGCCGTGATTGAATCAACACTGCCAGGGAGGATATGCTGCTTTAAAATGTCACCAAGCACCTCTGGATTTGCCAACAGTGTGTTTATCGTATCTGTGCCAAGGGCTGCAAATGCTGCGTCTGTTGGTGCAAAAACAGTAAGCGGGTCAGAGCCGGTGAGTGCACTGGTCAGCCCTGCGGTTTCAACTGCTTTGAGTAACGTTGTGAAAGTTCCCGCATTGGTAGCAATCTCAGCAATATTTTGAGTTGATGCCATGTCAGCTGGTGGCATTAGTACGGCATCAATCACGTGAATAATCCCGTTATCGGTTATTATGTCTGTTTGCGTAACCGTTGCTGTATTCACTAATAAAGTATCCCCGCTGAGCGAGAGCGCTACTTTGGCACCATTTACAGTTTCAGCTGTTTGGCCGGCCAGCGATAGTGCAGCTTCAGCATTCACCTCTGCGCCTATCACATGATACGTCAAAATGCCGCTTAGCGTGTCAGTATCTGCCAGTAAACCGTTGATGGTTTCCGCTCCGAGCACGTCAAAAGCAGCGTCGGTTGGCGCAAACACAGTAAATTTATTGTCAGTATTGTCTAGTGTCGCATCAAGGCCTGTTGCTTCTAATGCTGCTACTAATGTGGTAAATGAGCCTGCCGCTTTTGCAGCGTCATAGATTGAAGTTTCGGTAGATTCTGGTGCGGGGGTTATAACAGGGTCATCGTCACTAGAACATGCCACGAGTGTGCTAAACGAAGCCACAAGAGCGAGCTTTACAATGATATTCACGGTCATCTCCGTTGGGTGGTTAGTTTTTCGGCAATACGCTGAGGGGGAAAGTTAAGATCAAAGATTTTTTAATAACACGTTTATGAACTGTTACGGTAATAACGCTGAAGCAACCTCAACTTGTTCATGCTAAGGTTGTCTGAGTAAGCTTGGTACTAACTGCGATAATCGCTTTTTGTGTGTCTGAAAATCATGCAATAAAACGCTAAAAGTTATTGCAATAAAGTCGCCAATAGGACGGTATATTATCATTGGTTAATATATACTTTGGTCGGCTAATGGGGTGAGTAAAAGAGATGATCAGCTGCGACAAACATGATTATATAGAAATGGTTTGTGTATTTAATTACATGGTAAAACTGACGTTGAAGACGGGAGAAGTGATAGAAGGTCAAGCCATTGATACTGCGAGAAACACGGCTGGTGAAGAGTGTATAAAACTACATGTAGGAAATGAGCCGCTATTGGTATGTTTAGAGCTAGTAAACAGATTAGAGGCTATAACTAAAAACCCTCATTTTAATGAAGTGTATTTAAGCGAATGACCCTGCAATTTTGATTCAGTAATCACTCAATCGCAATAGTACTTTTTCAACAATCGAGCGAACAAGCAAAAAAACGAGGATGTGATGACACTATCATTTCAAACTATGCGGCTAGAAGTTAATGAGATTGACAATTCGGCTTCAACAGCGCAAATACAACAGCTGATAGCAAAGATACCCTATATTTTGACCGCTGATGTAGTAACACACCTGCCTGCTTACTTTCATCATATTGACTCGGCAAGTAAGGCTGAACAATGGTTAACTAGGATATGTTCTGAAAGTCGTTTGTTGCAAATTACGTTAAAAGATAAAGAAACCATTGGATTTTTGTTCGCTAATACTGAAAATGAAATTAACACGCATATTGGTTATGTGATAGCACAGCAGCATTGGGGTAAAGGTTATGCCAGTGAATTACTTCAAGGCTTTATTCATACCGCAAATACAATAGGCTCTTGGCACAAGCTCATTGCGGGTGTAGACAAATCAAACTTTGCTTCTGTTCATTTATTAAAAAAGCAAGGGTTTTCAGAGCAAGGCTGTGCAAACGGCAATATGTACTTTTTTGAATATGCACTGTCCAAAGCCGATTAGCCTTAATGCTTGCTCAATTTGAAGGAGCAAATCTGACGCTAACTGCGTTAAAAGTTTCTTATTTAGAGCAACTCAACTAAATAGCAAAATTTTTGCCTTGCCTACATGTCGACTCAAAATCACAAGCGTGACGACAAGGTATTATCACAAATAGTCTTACTGGAAGCTTTATAGCAGTAGGTGTGGGGAAGTGCTCAAAGCGTATGACTCCAAACACTGTTCTTAGCAAATAGGGGGGAGCTTGGCTGCGGGTTCTCTTTTCATATGTAAAATTGGGAATGGTTTGCCCATATCATCGGTTGGTGAGCGCGATATAATGTTAAAACCTAAATGCTGATAAAAGCCAACAGCCAACGGGTTTTGTTCATTAACATTCACTTGAGTCGCCCCCAGCTGTTCAATGGCATACATGAGCAAAGCTGTGCCGATACCTTGCCCTCTCGCTTTGTCCAAAACAAATAGCATTTCAACTTTACCTTCATGGACACCAATAAACCCCTGAATAGCACCACGTCTGTCTTTCACACAGTGTAATGTCACGTTTGGAAAAGCTTGCTCTAGTATGATGGGCTTAAAAAATGCGATGTCGTCTTCTGTGATGAAGTCATGTGTCGCGCGAACTGAGTTTTCCCAAACCTCCAATAGTGCTTGGTGCTCCTCTGGAATTACATGTTCAACATTCATTTTATTTCCTTATATTTATGAGTCGCGACTTGGAGTCCGTCGCTCGATTACGGCTAAAAAATTTAACAGCTTGAGTTTACCACATACGGCTACAAATGGTCAGGGTGCACGGCGCTATATGCTACCGAAAGCTGAGTTTAATAAAGGGTCACGATGCAACTGAATAACTGTAATGAGTTGTAATTCTTTTATCTAGGTTGCTTTGCTATCTTTTGTAATTAAAGGTTTGTTTAATGTGAATTTACTGGTTTTGAGACTGCTCCTAATTTCAGCGCTAGCTTGCATTAACTACATTATGGAGGCTGTAAGCAATTTTGAACCCTTGCCACTAAATAAATCTAGAACTCGCTTATAGCTAGGGAAATGACAAATATTTTCACGACTTTATAACCATCTTAAATGGTGAATAGGGCGCAATACAATCCTAAATTAAGGCGCTAGGCGATCAACCCAAAGCCGTAGACTGAATATAAATGAGAGCTACTTAAATGAAAATGATGATTATATCCACCGCATTGGCCTTAGGGCTAACCTCACATTATGCCGCTGCTACTCCTGCCAAAGGGAGTTTTATCGCAAGCCAGTCATGTGATATGTACCAGTCTAAGCGTAAAGGAACCAACCCCGGTTCACTGGAATCAAGTCCAGGTGAAACGTACCCTATTATTGAAGTCGATGCCCAAGAGGCGCATCAAGTAAATTGGGTAAGAGTGAAGACAACATATAACCCTTCACCTGATCGCTGGGTGTCGGCCAGTTGTGGAGATTTAAGTAATTTAGTCGTAGATAGCCGAGGAGGGGGGCGTCAAGGTGGCGATCCACAGTGTCATTACCCGGGTATTTTTGACTCACATGTATTGGCCATTAGTTGGCAACCAGCATTTTGTGAGTTTACCGGTCGTAATAAACCTGAGTGTAAGTCATTGACACCAAATCGATGGGATGCGTCTCATTTTACTTTGCACGGTTATTGGCCTAACAAAAAGTCATGTGGCAGAAACTACGGTAGCTGTGGCCGAGTGAAAACCAAGCCCGCTACATTCTGTGATTATCCAGCGCTGGATTTGGCAGCCGATGTTAGAGCGAGATTAGGCAAGGTGATGCCCAGTGAAGCCAGCGGTACTTGTTTGCAACGACACGAGTGGTGGAAACATGGTACTTGCTCTGGATTAAGTGAGGATAATTACTTTACGTTGGCGATGAATTTATTGCAGCAGGTGAATGAGTCGGGCTTTGTGAGTGACTATATTGATCAAAACATTGGCAAGCAAACTGACCGTAGTGCCTTTCAAGCCGCGTTTGATAAAGAGTTTGGTGAAGGTAGTTATTACCGCGTAGCACTGCAATGTAAACAAGGTATTTTAACTGAGCTACAAATTGCATTACCCAAAGATGTTACTGACACAGATAAAATGAAAGACCTATTGTCTGCGCCAGGCGTAGTTGGTAACGGGCAGGGGAATTGCCCTGATACTTTTGGTATTGACGCTGTAAACTAAGCGACTCATTGCACATGTAACCTTGCACAACAAGGTTACATGTTTGCTCCTTTCTTAACTGAGCAAGCGAACTATTTAGGGCAGGTGTTAAATTTAGTGAGCATGCGTTTTCAACTTATTATACCCACAGTCAAAAAAATCAACTGAAATAATTCGAGATAGCCATCTAGAGGTTTAATCTTTATTTAACTTGATTTACTTTTAAGATGGTGTGTTTGTATTTCAATTGTCATTTTTAATTTTATAAGGTTGTTTTTTGAAAATTTAGTTTTTATGTCTTTATAATTCAATTTTTTAAATTAACGGGTGGGTGGAGTTTAGAAACAAGGGAAGCCCCCTGTTTCTAAATTATAATTGATATAAATAAACTAATTGTTCGTTAGTACACCGTTGTGTACCTTACCAATACATCTGCTTCTTTATACACAATGATCTCTTGGTTGTAGTTTATATCTATTTTAACTGTCGCATAATCAGTCTGAAGTGAAAAGTCACCACCTGAGCGCATTGAGTACAAGCATTCAGCTTGCGCATATCTATACTCTGCTTGTGTTGGCGGTGCAAAATAATTAATAACTTGTGTATGGCACTCGTGGAAGCGATAACCAGCATCTAACAGCTGGGTATCGACTGCTTGATACTTTCGACCATATTCCAACACTTCTTGTACACTTGCATAGCCCGGCTCTGAAGGGAGTGGTTCAGCTGAGACATTTGCAATTGTAGCAGTAGCAATAAGTGTGAATAATACGCCAATTTTCATGATTATTTTCCTTTTCTATAGAATAAATAGCCTTTTAGGCTGTTGATGAAATATTTATCTTTTACCGTGCTAATACCAATTTCATTAATCTCCTAACCAATTAATAGGGTGAGTGGTTTATTGAGCCTAGTTAGACTTTTCAATCAAGTTTTTCCTATCTAACCTGGTTGTTTGTTTAGTGACCTTGATATGGTTCCTTCACAGTACCGAGAGCGATAATCTATCTACTCTCTGCTTGGCTATTATTTAACGACTTTATTAAAGGAAAATTTATGATTTAGGCCCGAATTCAGATAATAAGTGCACCACTCATGGTTAATCGGTGAGGAGAGATCAACTGCCTGTTGGTGGTACTCTGTAATCGCCAAAAAACAAGAGTAGTTACCATGAGTTACAAGCAGTTGATCG
>NZ_WEHZ01000023.1 GCF_012641745.1 Pseudoalteromonas peptidolytica | reverse complement strand
TGTGAGGCATTAAGCTAACTCGTACTAATTACCCGTGAGGCTTAACCATACAACGCCAAAGTGGTTTAGCGACAGAAGTTAATAGACTGAAGTAGACAAAAGAATTTAATAGCTTTTTCCAGATTTATATTAATGAAGGATACTTCATTAATGAACAGAATTTCCTGGTGACTATAGCGTTTTGGAACCACCTGACCCCATGCCGAACTCAGAAGTGAAACAAAACAGCGTCGATGATAGTGTGGGCTTCCCATGTGAAAGTAGAACATCGCCAGGGCCTTATTAGATAAACCCGTTGCAGCAATGCGACGGGTTTTTTGCATTTGTAGTAAAGTACTTCCATGTAGTATTTCCCCTTCGCGTATCCATGCGCTCACTTCCTCGAACTGGAAGCGTTGCTTCGGTTTCTTGTGACCCAAACTCAGAAGTGAAACAAAACAGCTCGAAGGCGAGCCCGCGAAGGGTCGGTCCCGGTCAATGATAGTGTGGGCTTCCCATGTGAAAGTAGAACATCCTACTTCGTAGCGAGCCAGGGCCTTATTAGAGAAACCCGTTGCAGCAATGCGACGGGTTTTTTGCTATGTGGGATTTGGAAAAAATCTCATAAGATAATCAACACCTCACAAAGCAATCAACACCTCGCGAGGTAAACTCGCTCCCACCACGACACCACCATAGTGCTGCATTGGTAGGAGGCGGTTTACCCGCCGAAAAGAAACCCTTTGCAGCAATGCTGCGGGTTTTTTGCTATGTGGGATTTGAAAAGAAAGCTTCACAAGATAATCAACACCTCGAAAAGCAATCAATACATTACAAAACAATCAACACCTCGCGAGGTAAACTCGCTCCCACCACGACACCACCATAGTGCTGCACTGGTAGGAAGCGGTTTACCCGCCGAAAAGAAACCCTTTGCAGCAATGCAGCGGGTTTTTTGCTATGTGGGATTTGAAAAGAAAACCTCACAAGATAATCAACACCTCGAAAAGCAATCAATACATTACAAAGCAATCAACACATCGCGAGGTAAACTCGCTCCCACCACGACACCAGCAAAGTGCTGCACTGGTAGGAGGCGGTTTACCCGCCGAGCTGTTGGGTCTCTCAAACAAAAAGAATAAAACAGTCTACTCTGTAACATCGCGAAGTAAACTCGCTCCCACCACAACATCAACAAAGCGCAGCACTGGTAGGAGGCGGTTTACCCGCCGAGCTGTTGGGTTTCAAATAAAAAGAATAAAAACTAACTACATGCACTCACCTCAATGAAAGCAATCAATCTATGAATATTTACCTGTTTTAATGGCTGCTTAATTTACAGACGCAAGCCGAATGCTACGGTGTTAAAAACTCATTATCAACATTTCAGATTGAGAAGAAAAGAGCAAAGCTGTGACGTTATTTTTGGCTAATTAGGTAAGTGCCATTCGGTATTTTTGATACCGAATGGCAAAAATGAAGTAACTTGAAAGGTAAGGGCTAAATTACGCGTGAGAAGCGTGTAGTTTTAATTTGGTTTTGTAAATAAGCGTCAAAGCACATACAAATAATGCGGATAAACAGGTTCCCACTACTGGTGACTTTGATGGTGCGTTTAGTTAGCGTCACGAGTCCATCTGCAGCTAGCGGCGCTAATGCGGTGAGAGCTTGAGAAAAATATTCATCAAAATCAATATCAAAACGTTGTTCGAACTGCTCTTTATCTAATTCAAAATGACAAATAAGCTGCTTTATCACCGAGGCACGAATTTCATCATCATCACTTAATGTGATGCCTTTGCTAATAGCGCATTGCTTAGCTTCAATAGCTTGATAGTATGGCTTTAAGTCTTTCTCATTTTGCAAGATCATATGACCAACTTGCGAAATAGAAGAAACACCTAAGCCTAATAAGTCGCAGTCACCATGGGTTGTATAGCCCTGAAAGTTGCGGTGAAGATGGCCTTCATTTTGCGCCATAGCCAGCTCATCATCTTTTTTAGCAAAGTGATCCATACCGATGAATTGGTATCCTGCTGTAGTCATCTGCTCTAGCGTTTGTTTAAAGATAGCCAGTTTTTCGTTTGCACTTGGCATATCGATTTCCTTTAGCTTTCGCTGAGCTGCAAATCTATCAGGAAGGTGAGCGTAATTGAACACTGATACTCTGTCAGGAGACAGTGCGATAAGCTGTTCAATCGTCTTTTTATAGCTCTCTACCGTTTGAAATGGTAGCCCGTAGATCATGTCCATGTTGATAGACTTAAAGCCAAGCTCTCTTGCCTCAGTTAACGTAGCGAGCACTTCATTAAGTTGTTGTGGGCGATTTACTGCTGTTTGAACTTCGTCATTAAAATCTTGTACACCGAAAGACACACGATTAAATCCGAGCTGATGTAGGTGACGCATCATGTTCGGTGCGAGGGATCTGGGGTCTATTTCGATACCACGCTGTGCACCATCTGAAAACGTAAAGGCGTTATTCAACATGGTGATTAACCGAGTCATTTGCTGTTCGGTTAAGAAAGTGGGTGTACCGCCGCCTAGATGTAGCTGTTCTACCGTATAATGCTCAAAGAAAAGTGCTTTTGCGACAATCTCCTGGGCTAAATAATCAAGATACAGATCGGCTTTTGACTGATGGCGGGTGATGATCTTATTACAACCACAGTAATAACAGAGCTGATGACAAAAAGGAATGTGAATATACAAGGAAAGCGTTCGAGAGTTTGACCCCATTATTGCCGTTTGCAAGTCATTGTGGGAATAGCCTGTCTCTAGCGATAGCGCTGTTGGATAGGAAGTATATCTCGGACCTGAGATATTATACTTGCTGATAAGGGAGTCATTCCAAATAGGTAAATTAATCACGATACGCACTCTCGAGTTATAGTATTGACGAGAGTGTACTGCGTCCAAGCCGATTTGGGTTTGCCTCAGATCAAAGCATGCCGTGGTTACGGCATGCTTTAACGTATAGATTATAACTTAAATTGATTAACGGTTGAGTTAAGCGCTTTAGCCAAGTCATTTAAATCTCGAGCCTCATCAGCCAATACGTTAGCGTGGTTGGCAGTGCTATTAACTAGCTCATTGATTTGATTGAGGCTGTTATTTATATCTTCTGCCACTACCGTTTGTTGCTCAGTTGATGTAGCTATCTGATGACTTTGATCTTGGACTGTTTTTACTGACTCTGTAATTTCTGTTAAAGCGTTAAGGACTGCTTGAGTTTCTTCAACAGTACCTTCTGCACGCTCTTGTCCTTGTTGCATCATAACAGAGGCTTTTTGCGCAATTTGCTGCAAACGGGAGATCATATTACGAATATCGTCGGTTGATTCTTGTGTCCGGCTTGCAAGTGATCTTACTTCATCTGCTACAACGGCAAACCCTCTACCTTGCTCACCTGCACGAGCTGCCTCTATTGCAGCGTTGAGCGCTAGTAAGTTGGTTTGCTCGGCAATACCATTGATCACATCTATCACTGCTCCGATGTTGCTGGTTTCTTGCTCAAGACCTGCTACCACTTTTGTTGCCTCACCAATATGTAGTGCCAATTCAGTCATTACGTCTTGTGCCTGTGAAGAGCGGCTTGCTCCCTCATTGGTTACGCGTTGCACGACGTCAGCAGCTTGATTTGTTTCTTGTGCGTTGCGAGAGATCTCTGTGACTGTTGCGGCCATTTCAGTGACCGCGGCACTGACGCTATCTACTTGCTCTTTCTCACGCTGAATTTCACTATTTGTGTTGTTTGATACTTCACGTAGTTGTGCCGATGCGCTACTTAGTTGCTGTGCTTGTGCGGCGGTATCCAGCATCATGGCTCTTAACTTATCAATAAAGGTATTCATATGATGGGCAAGTTGACCCACTTCATCTTTACTGGCAATCTCGATGCGCCTTGTTAGATCTCCTTCTCCAGATGCAATATCACGCATGGTTTCTGTCAGCGCCACAATCGGCCTTGTGATCATCTGTGTAGCGATAAAAATCATGGCTACAATAATCATTATAATAACAATCAAAATGGTGATGATACCCATCACCGCTTCGTCGACAGGTTCGTTAATTAAAGAAACAGGTATAAGGATGCCGACATGCCAATCTAAAAGTGGATTGTCTAGTTTTACATTATCGTATACAACATAATATTCCTGTCCTTTGAAAGTGACACTTGCAAAGCCTACAGGGTTACTTTTTATTGCATTATTAAGAGCTGCAAAACCATGGGTATTATTAAATTGAGACTCCAGCCCATCTAGCCCTTCTTTTCCTTTAGCTCCTTCGTCCGTTGTTGAAAGTGAATGCCCTGTACGCTCGGATAAATGTACCACTTTTAAATCACCATCGAGTAAGAAGCCATAGCCCTTACCTTGAAACTGGATTTGCTCCACCATGTCATTTAATTTATTAATTTGCAGATCAACACCACCCATAGCTACGAGTTTGCCATTACTGCCATAAATGGGCTGGCGGATCACGGCTGAAACAGCCCCTGTGTTTATATCTGTGGCAATTGGGCCAACATACAACTGACCGACATCTAGTGTTTCTTGCCACCAAGGACGTTTATAAGCGTAGTAAGGTCTGCCATCAGAATAAGCTGAAGTTCGGTCGTTTTCTTTAAAGTACTCACCGGTATTGGCAGACGCGATGAAAGCCGAGAGAATATTTTCATCACCACGGGCTATCCGAACTAAGTCTTCGTTAACCTCTTGATAATCTTTATCACGACTAAGATCAGCACCGCGTGTTTTGTAATTCTCGAACCAATGGATGTTGTGTGGGGTAGAGACAAAGGTTTCAACGACTTTGCCGTACTGACCAAAAAATGCTTCCATGGCAAGTTTTTCAGCCTGAATATAGCTTTGTGTTTCCCGTTCAATCCCGTCTCTTGAGAGTGTTGCGATATGATTTACAAAAAAGCTTGATGCGATGATTAACAACATCGAAATAGTACCGCCGATCAACAGCAATATTTTCTTTCTTAGGGATAAATTCTCGAGCATGACAGTTCTTATTTTTAGCTTGTGCAAACAATAATAAAACCATAGATAAAAACAGAACGCTACCGTTTGCGTTGACTTGTTTTACATAGATAATACAAGTGAACTCAAAGGGTAAGGCTATTATTAAGATGAAAGTATTAAATCATAATGTTGTGGTATTAGGTGCAGGATGGCTAGGTGAGGCAATATGTCAACATGCTCAGCTACAAGGTTGGCAAGTTGAGGGGACGAGAACACAATTGCATCATACTCATCCTTGGTCTAGACAATTCGTGTTGACGGAGCAAGGCCAAGTTGAGCACTCTGTGACCCTAGAACATGCTTATTGGATCTGTGCTATCCCGCCAAGAGCCAGACAGGTTGATAGTAATTACCTTAACACCTTAGAGCAGGCTTTATCTCTTGCCAAGAAAATGTCTGCTAAAGGGTTTTTGCTTTGTTCTAGCACTGGGGTTTATGACACAGCTGACGCGGAATATGACGAGCAAGGCGCACTTGCTGACAAGTCAACTTTACGAGTTAGTATACTTAGAGATGCTGAAGAGCGGGTGCTAAATAGTGGCGGTAAGATTGTACGTCTTGCTGGTTTACAAGGGCCAAACCGAGAGCCTGGCAGGTTTGTTGCGGGTAAAGCGTTATCAAGCTCAGCAAATGCTCGAGTCAATATGGTACATAGGGATGATGTCGTTGCGGCGATAACTAGCATTGTTGCTCACTGGCAGGAAGCAGCAGATATCTATAACATTTGTTATCCATCTCATCCAACACGGAAAGCGTTTTACCAACGCCACTGTAAACAGTTGGGTAATCCAGAGCCGACGTTTGCATCCTCTGCAACTCAGGAGCGCATTATAAAAGCCGAGCGTATTACTGAGCTCGGCTTTGAGTATCGTCATGCGATTTATTGAGATTATGTAACTGGAGTTGACGGTAATAGCTGAGCTGGCAGTAGGTGTGCCAGCGCTGCTTGCTCCAGTAAATTATTTGCAGCTTCGATATCTGGCGCGAAATAGCGGTCTTTATCATAGAAAGTCACCACTTCACGAAGAATATGGTGGGCTTCTGTTACTTTACTCGATGGTTTAAGTGGCGCTCTAAAATCCAGCCCTTGTGCGGCTGCTAGGTATTCTACCGCCAACACACCTTGAGTGTTGTCGGCCATGTCTTGCAAACGCCTTGCTGCAAATGTGGCCATTGAAACATGATCTTCTTGGTTGGCTGAGGTTGGCAGACTGTCAACACTGCCTGGGTGTGCGAGTGTTTTGTTTTCAGAGGCCAATGCGGCTGCGGTGACTTGTGCAATCATAAAGCCAGAATTTACACCGCCATTATTAACTAAGAAGGGTGGTAATTTTGATAAACTTGAGTCGATGAGCAGGGCTATACGACGCTCAGCTAAGGCACCAATTTCAGCAATCGCGATCGCTAGGTTATCAGCAGCCATAGCAATAGGCTCTGCGTGGAAGTTGCCGCCTGAGATAATGTCACCGGCATCTGCAAATACCAATGGGTTATCAGTAACACCATTCGACTCAATAAGGATCACCTCAGCTGCTTGGCGGATCTGAGTTAAACAAGCACCGAGGACTTGTGGTTGACAGCGTAAACAATATGGGTCCTGTACTTTTTCACAGTCTACATGGGCGTCACTGATTTCAGAACGAGCTTGCAATATATCTCGAAACGCAAATGCAGTATCTATTTGACCTTGCTGACCGCGAACCTCATGGATACGTGCGTCGAATGGTGAGCGACTCCCCATCGCTGCTTCTATACTCATTGAACCAACTACACAGCTTTGGGCATAAAGATCTTCAGCTCTAAACAGGCCTTGCAATGCAAAAGCAGTGGATGCTTGTGTACCATTTAATAGCGCAAGGCCTTCTTTGGCAGCTAATGTAAGTGGCGCAAGTCCAGCGATCCTTAAGCCTTCTTTGGCATCAATGAGTTTGCCTTGATGACGTACTTGGCCTTCCCCTAATAGCGGTAAACACATATGTGATAATGGTGCAAGGTCGCCAGATGCACCGACCGACCCTTTCTTTGGTACGCATGGATAGACTTGCGCATTCAGCAAGGCTGCCAAAAACTCAATCACTTTAAGGCGGATCCCAGAAAACCCTCGAGATAGCGAGTTGATCTTCAACACCATCATGAGTCGGACAGTACTATCGTCCATCAGCTCGCCAATGCCAGCTGCATGCGACAGTACAATAGAGCGCTGCAATAACTCCAGCTCATCCTTAGCAATCTTTGTGTTAGCAAGTAGTCCAAAGCCGGTGTTGATCCCATACACAGTGCGACCTTCTTTAATCACTTGTTGTACAGTTTCTGCACTGTTTTCAATGGCAGCTTTTGCTGACTCATCAAGGCTTAAAGATACAGGGTGTTGGTTGATTTGACGCAAAATATTCAGCGTCAACTGGCCTGGGAGTAAATTTAGTGAGTACATGCTTACTTTCCTTCCAGCATTGGTAAATCAAGTTTTTGCTCTTTTGCACAGTCTTTTGCAATGTCATACCCTGCGTCTGCGTGACGCATCACACCGGTGCCTGGATCGTTCCATAGTACCCGAGATAAACGAGCGTCAGCTTCGTCCGTGCCATCAGCAACAATTACGACGCCAGAATGTTGGCTAAAGCCCATACCAACGCCACCTCCGTGATGTAGCGAGACCCACGTTGCACCGCCTGCGGTATTTAAAAGGGCATTGAGTAACGGCCAATCTGATACTGCATCGGAGCCATCCATCATTGATTCGGTCTCCCGATTTGGGCTCGCTACAGAGCCAGAATCTAAATGATCACGACCAATAACAATTGGTGCTTTGAGTTCCCCATTTTTGACCATTTCATTGAATGCTCGTGCAAGGCGTGCTCTATCTTTTAGCCCAACCCAGCAAATACGAGCAGGTAGACCTTGGAATTGAATACGCTCGCGTGCCATGTCTAACCAATTGTGAAGGTGTGGGTCGTCTGGAATAAGCGCTTTAACTTTCGCGTCTGTTTTATAAATATCCTCAGGATCGCCAGATAACGCAACCCAGCGGAATGGACCTATGCCTTGGCAAAACAGTGGGCGAATATAAGCAGGAACAAAACCCGGGAAATCAAAGGCGTTATCGACCCCTTCCTCTAGCGCCATTTGGCGAATGTTATTCCCGTAATCAGTTGTTGCAGCTCCGCGCGATTGCAGCGTTAGCATAGCTTTAACTTGCACCGCCATAGATTGTTTTGCCGCTTTTACAACCATTTGTGGATCGCTTTGACGAAGTGCAGCTGCCTGAGCCATAGTCCACTCTTGCGGTAAGTAGCCGTTTAGTGGGTCGTGCGCAGAAGTTTGGTCGGTCACTACGTCAGGCGTGATGTTGCGCTCAACCAACTCAGCATAAACATCCGCAGCATTGCCCAACAGACCAACGGATACTGGTTGCCCAGAAGCGTTAGCTTCATTAATGATAGCTAACGCTTCATCAAGTGTGGTTGCCTTTCGGTCGACGTAGCGTGTGTTAAGACGAAAATCAATTCGTGATTCATCACATTCAACAACGAGGGCGCTAAAACCTGCCATTGTTGCTGCGAGTGGCTGCGCGCCGCCCATGCCGCCAAGGCCACCGGTTAGGATCCACTTGCCTTTTGCTTCACCATTGAAGTGTTGTTTTGCCATCGCGACAAAAGTCTCGTATGTGCCCTGTACAATACCTTGTGAGCCAATATAGATCCAAGAGCCTGCGGTCATTTGGCCATACATCATCAGACCTTTTTTATCCAGCTCGTTGAAGTGATCCCAGTTCGCCCAATGTGGTACTAAATTTGAGTTAGCAATTAAGACACGAGGCGCATTACTGTGAGTTTTGAATACGCCGACCGGTTTACCTGATTGCACCAGTAAGGTCTCATCTTCTTCTAAGCGGTCTAACGTTTCGACGATTTTATCAAAACATGCCCAGTCGCGAGCGGCACGACCAATACCACCATAAACCACCAGTGCATTAGGGTGCTCAGCCACTTCAGGGTCAAGGTTGTTCATTAACATTCGCTTTGCGGCTTCGGTAAGCCAGCTCTTTGCGGTGATCTCTGTTCCCCGTGGTGCGCGGATCTCGCGATTTGGGTCTAATCTTGGGTTATCACTCATTCTGCTCTCTCCTGTTGTATATACAACCTAAGTGAGAAGTCTAGTGGAAAGCATAGTTGAACTTCGCTTCGTTAGGTTGTGTGCTTATTTTTTACATAATAAGCGCGTTATTATGTGTGTTGATGATGTTGCCGTAGCGCTTTAGCCACGGCGTATTGTATTTATTGTTTCTGTTTAAAGGTGAGGTGCCCACCTAGTCGGTATTTACTGCCTGGTGAAATGAGGCGTGCAAAGCTGACAATCCCTTTTGCTGACCAAGTTCTGCGGATCATTTGCAGACAGGCTTCCTCATTATACAGTCCAAGCCATTGGCAAACTTCTTGTGATGGCATAATGGCTTCCACCGTATGTCTTGCTTCAGTCAGCGGTGCAACGTGAGATAAATACTCATGTGGTGTGATCTGTTCAAAGTTTTGGTCAAGATATTCAGGCGCTGACAGCGGATTTACAAAGCGCTCTTCAACTTGCAGCGGTTGCTCATTTTCATTATGAACGATAACGCTTCTATACACAGGTGCATCAGCTTCAACACCAAGAGCGATAGCAATAGGTGCAACGGCTGCAATTAATTCTAGCGTTAATACTGTACAGGTGTACTTGCCATTACGTGCATTCACCTCATCAGCAATGTTTCGGATCTCCAATAGGGAAGACTGAGATTTAAAGCTTGCTACAAAAGTACCTAACCCTTGGCTACGAGTTAAAATTCCAGCTTCAGTGAGCTCGCTTAGTGCACGCCTTGCAGTCATTCTACTCACTGTAAACTGATCCGCTAATTCATTTTCCGAGGGAACCCGGTCGTTCTCGTGCCAACGAGCTGCACGAATGTTGTCGATAATATACTGTTTTATCAACGCAAACTTTGGAAGATCGGCCACTGTTGTTATCTCGAGTTAGTATTTATGTAAATAAAGATGGCACATTTATCTTGTATATACAAGTTTGCCTGTTAGACTCAAGGCATAAATTTATGGTCTCTACACTTCTCTAATTGAGCAATTGCGGACTGTTTCACCTCAGAGTATTCAGGTTTAGATAGGAAAACGATAATGTTAGAAGCTGATTTATTGATTATTGATGTTAACCTGGCAACCATGGATCCCGCCCTTGATAACCCTTATGGAGCAATAGAAAACGCGGCTATAGCTATCAAGGACGGTAAAATCAGCTGGCTTGGCCCTCGTTCATCACTGCCGGAAATCGATGCGCTAGCGACGCCCATTCACAAAGCGAATGGCCAATGGTTAACACCAGGGTTAATTGACTGCCATACGCATATTTTATTCTCAGGATCTCGAGCCAACGAATTTGAACAAAGGTTACTAGGCGCATCCTATCAGGAGATTGCAGCGCAAGGTGGAGGGATCGCAAGCACGGTCAAAGCAACGCGTTTAGCCGATAGAGAGTCCTTATTTGTAAATGGCAAAGACCGTCTCAACAGCCTTTTAAGAGAAGGAGTGACCACAGTTGAGAGTAAATCTGGCTACGGTCTTGATGTTGATAATGAACTGAAATTATTGGAAATCAATCAACTACTGAATGATCACCACCCGATTGATGTCCATAGCACATTTTTAGGTGCGCATGCGCTACCGCCGGAATATAAAGATAATAGCCAAGCTTATATTGATTTAGTATGCGATACGATGTTGCCTTTAGTTGCGGAGCGTCAATTGGCAACTGCTGTGGATGTATTTTGCGAGAATGTTGGGTTTTCATATCAGCAAACCAAACAAGTTTTTGAACGAGCACAAGCTCTGGGGCTAAAAATAAAATGTCATGCTGAGCAGCTATCTAATCAGCATGGGAGCGAACTGGTTGCCGACTTTAAAGGGTTATCTGCTGATCATATTGAGTATCTGGATGAAGCGGGGGTTAAGGCGATGGCGAAAGGAGATGTGACAGCTGTGTTGCTGCCCGGCGCTTTCTATTTCTTGAGAGAAACACAAAAGCCCCCGATTGAATTACTCAGAAAACATCAAGTGGCTATGGCAATAGCCAGTGATTTTAACCCAGGGACTGCACCACTTTGTTCACTTAGGTTAATGCTAAATATGGCCTGTACCTTGTTTAGAATGACGCCAGAAGAATCCCTCTGTGGTGTGACGAGAAATGCAGCCAAAGCACTGGGTCTTAAAGACCGCGGTATTTTAAGGATTGGTATGCGTGCAGATTTAGCGTTATGGAATATTACTCACCCTGCCCAGTTAAGTTATCAATTTGGCATAGCTGACCTGTCAAATTTGTGGATCTTGGGTAAACTTAGTCAGTAATGAAACCTTTATAAGCAGTTAATTATGCTCTCAATTTCAACAGCAAATGGCAGTGTCACAGAAATATTGCTGTCTGAAGGAATCGTGCTACTCATTACGCCATTGACGGCGGGGATCGTTGGCGCAGTGCTAATGGGAGCACTTGCTCTATTACTCACGCGCTCCAGCGCAACGCTAAAAGTCGCGCATGTGACTAGTGCGATTGTTGCTGTGTCACTGGCACTGACTGGTGACGCCATCCTTTTATACCTGCTGACTTTGGTATTGCTCTTATATTTGTTCGAAGGCTTACAAACTCACAGAAGCGGCATGCTATTAATTAGTATGACGGCTATCATTGCTCTAATTTCATGGGTTGTGTCTGAATATGTGTGGGTTAGTGCTGCTCAATATAGTGCTATTGCTATTGTTGTTATGTACATTTTGCTGCTGATTTATCAGACATATCAACAAACAGAGATGCTAAGTCGGGAGGAGGAAGATAGCGATGACATTGAGCATGAAAGCTTAGGATTGCCAGGAAGACAAAGTTTTAAGCGTGCGTTTAATGAGTATAGGCAAACGAACGGCCATTCTTGCATGCTTGTACTGGTTCGACTGATGGGCTTTGAACAGGTTAACTTTCACTTAGGTCGTGAGTTTGGCGATCTGCTTTTAGCTCAGTCAGCGAACCGTGTTGCTCAATGTTTGCAGTCCGGCGACGTGATGGCGATCACTCATGGTAATGAAACGGCTAAAATGGCACATTTGGGCGGTCTCAACTTTGCGTTTGTATGCTCTTTGCAACACGGCAATCATTTACACGAGCAGCTTATCGAAGAAATCGCAAACAGCACCTTAAAGCCATTTAATGTTGGTAGTTGTACTTTAGAAATCACAATGAGAGCAAGCTATGTCAATTGTGATGAGGAAATGGGTCAATTAGAGAATTTGATCTCCTGTGTATTTTTGGCACTCGATTCCCAAATTGCAACCCACCAACAAAGCCTTCAACAGGTAGTGCCTTATCAACAACGCATGCAGATCCATCGCCTTGAGCAACAAGTTAGGTTATCGGAGCTTGCTAAGATCAATTTTAGATCTGAGTTTGAGCTTTATTTTCATCCAGTTATTCGCCATGAAGATAATGGGATCGAGTTTGTTGAGTTGTTACTGCGCTGGCAACATCCCAAACAAGGGATCTTAAGTGCACATGAGTTTATTGATGATATTCGTTTAGTCGGGCTTGCCATTCCTGTCGCTCAATATGTATTGGAGCGAGCATGCGAGATAGCATTGGCGCTCAAGATGGAAGGGATCGCTGTACCGATCAGTATTAACGTTTTTGGTGCTGAGCTGTTAAGTGAAAGTTTTATCGAATTTATTGATTATACTTTGCTACATCATCAGTTAAGTCCGGGGGCTATTATTATTGAATGCCCAGCGAATATGCTGGCTGAATTAAATGAGCAAGAAATTGCGATGATCAGTAGGTTGAAAAGCCTTGGTGTAAAAATGTGTGTTGATAGCTTCGGGGATGCTCCGCTTGTTTTGGCTAAGGTACCCGCATTACGATTTGATTATGTGAAACTCTCTCGAAGCATGACGCAGGAGCCTGAGTCGATGGGACATACAAAGTCTTTGGTAAAGGGAATTGTTGAAATGCACCAAGAAAAAGACTGTTTAGTCATCGGTGAGGGGGTTGAATCTACGGGGCAGCTAGAGTTTGTTAAGAGCATCGGAACAATCGCAGCTCAAGGTTTTTACTTTTCTAGACCACAAAATAGTAATGTATTGATTAGTTGGCTGAAGCAAAACCTGTAATACCAATTTACTTGCTTCAGCTAATTGGTATTACGTGTGTCGCGTGCTGATGTAGGCGTTAGCAAGACTAGTTAACACTTGGCCACAATGCGCTAACCCAGTACGCTCTCCAAGTGGATGCTGGGCCGGTGCTGCTTCACAGAGGTGGACGTATTTTGTATTCGGATGCTGAGCTAAACGGTAGACAAAATACTCTGCATCATCACAGGTAAAGCCTTGATAAGTAAGTGCACTAGCTGGCATTTCAATAATTGCATCGACATCTAACTCGACACCCAGAGGGGCATGATGAGGAAGTTGTGCGAGTGCTTTGTCTAGCGCCTCAGGCAAGCTCAAAGTTCGCCGTGTTTTTATTGCTTGATAGCTCGAAAAACCAAACCCAGCTTTACCTAACTGCTCCAAAATCGTTTGATTATTTTTATGCTCATGCAAGCCGATAACATGATAACTAGATAAACTGCCTGCTTGGTACGCATAGTTAAAGCCATTTCCGCTATGCCTTCCCTCACATGCTCTAAAATCGGCGTGAGGATCAAAGTTAATAGCGCACGCCGCTTGTTGAGTTGCAACGTGATATGCCTGTAAAATACCATAAGCGTTGTTGTGGCCACCACCTATGATTATAGGCTCCAAACCGGCTGCAAAAATCGGAGTCAGTGCGCTAATCACTTGCTTGTCGACCTCTGAGCACAACTGTCTTAATCTATCTAGCTGTTCAGTATCTTGATTACTTAACTCACAAGAGGCTGCTTGTATTTCTTCTATATTCACTTCACCGAGTAGAAGAATTTTATCGCCACCAAGAAATTGGTTATTAGGTTGGTTGAGAAAACGTTGGAGGAACGCCTGCCAGCCAAGTGCCGCGCCACCTAAACCGCAATTAGCTCGAGGGCCAATGTCTTCGGGAATACCGAGCAATACGTAGCGGATCCCAAATTGTGCAGCATCTTTTAGTGATGCTGCATAATCATGCTCACATTGTAAAAAGCTGATATTTTGCCAAAGGCGCGTTTCCCCAGCTCTGGCGTTTACAAATTGTGAGATATGGCTTTCATCATATATACGAACTGCAGTATTCATGACTTATTCTTCTGATGTTTAATCTACTTCGTTTTCGTCTTCTAAGACCAGCTCTTCTGCTGAGATGATGATGCCTGTCGAGTCGGCATAGACGAAGTCATCTTCATAAAACGAAACACCAGCAAAGTTTACAGGGATCCCGACTTCACCACTGCCACTACTGTCTGCTGCCACTGGAATAGATGCGATCGCTTGAATGCCAATATCGCTCTCTTCTAATTCATCGACATGGCGAACAGCACCATAGACAATAATACCTTGCCAATTATTCTCAACAGCGAGCTCTGCTAAATCAATATCAATTAAGGCGCGTCTGGTAGAGCCGCCACCGTCAACGAGTAAAACGCGACCTGTGCCATCTTGTTGCAGCACATCTTGGATTTGCTCGTTATTCTCAAAACATTTGACGGTAGTGATTCGACCACAAAATGATATTTGGCCGCCAAAGTTGATGAACATAGGCTCTAGCACGTCCACCACATCGGCAAAGTGGTCGCAAAGATCAGAAGTGCTGTATTCCATATTGGATCCTCGAATATTGATTATCATTACCCAGTATACTCTCATACTTGTGCTTAGCAATGCTTTGATTCAACTTACATATTTGTGTCTTAAAAGTGTCACCGATTTGTTATTTTGCTCTTCTATGCTGATATTGTGAGCAATTAAGCGTGACCCAAGTAATGAAGGCAAAATTAGCGGAGTTAGACACTGCACTTTATTTTGTGGTGTTTTGCCCAAAACCGAGAAATTGGTTTAGGTTAATAGCATTAGGCTTATCGAAAAGTGGTAATGGTGGGCTGTATGTGTTGGTGGCGATTGCATGTGCGCTCTTTTTAGAGCCCCTGGGTCAGCAGTTTGCGCTAACGGTAATGGTGGCTTTTGTAATAGAGAGACCGCTTTACTTTTATTTTAAAAATCGCTTTGCTCGACTGCGCCCCTGTGATTGCTATGCAGTAAAAGCATTACTCACACCAAGCGATAAGTTTAGCTTGCCATCAGGGCACAGTGCAGGTGCTTGGCTATATGCGACTTGTCTAATAGAACATCTTCCTCTGGCTACTTTTCCGTTAATGATATGGGCAACCGGAGTGTCTTTGTCACGAGTGATTGTTGGCGTGCATTACCCGCTTGATGTCGTACTTGGTGCCATAATGGGCATTGCATGTGCAAGTGTAGCGATTTTGATGTTAGGAAGTTTATGAAAATACTATATGGTGTTCAAGGAACAGGTAATGGCCATACCACTCGAGCACGGGTGATGGCGAATTGCTTTCGCGACATGGGTGTGTCAGTGGACTACTTTTTTACCGGTCGCCCGTCGAAGAACTATTTCGATATGCATGACTTTGGAGAATACCGTAGCTGTCGTGGTTTATCGTTTGTGACTGAGCATGGCCAACTGAATCGTTTAAAAACATTGCAATCGCTTAAATTTGGAGAGTTTATTCGTGATGTTAAGCAGCTTGATGTGTCAGGGTATGACCTCATTTTTAATGACTTTGAGCCAGTGAGTGCTTGGGCTGGAAAAATGGCAAAAGTACCTGTTCTTGCGATGAGTCATCAAGCTTCTTATCTATATAGTGCGGTGCCACAATTCGCTATTCAACCTTGGCACCGTGCGTTGATCCGCTATTTTGCACCTGCTGATATCCATTTAGGAGTACATTGGCAGCCTTTTGATAAGCACATTATTCCTCCCTTCATTCCGTACGAAGCAGAGCAAGAGCAATGTGCATCAATCGCCAATAAAGTACTAGTTTACCTTCCATTTGAAGCGCTTGAAAGTGTGATTGAATTGCTAAAAGACTTCCCTGACAAAGAGTTTTATTGTTATCACCCAGAAGCCCAAAATAGCTCACGGCAGCATATTCACCTTAGAAAGCCAAGTAGAGCGGGGTTTATTCAAGACTTAAAAAATACCAGCGGCGTGATTGCGAATGCCGGATTTGAACTTTCAAGTGAAGCGTTAAAGTTAGGCAAAAAACTATTATTAAAACCGCTAGAAGGGCAGTTTGAACAACAAAATAATGCCCAGACTTTAGCCTCGCTTGGGTTGGCGCAAGTGATGAATTATTTAAATGCTGGCGCCTTGGAAGAATGGCTGAACTCATCAATGGAGCATTCGATTTTCTTTCCATCAGATCCTCACTTCCTAGTTGAGTGGTTGGTAAAAGGACAATGGCATGACGTCGCATCGCTACATCAGCATTTATGGCGCGATGTTAATTTAATGTTTAAAAAGGTGGCTTGAATATATTATTTTGTAATATCAGCCCAGAATAACTAATTAGAATGAGGTAATCCGTTTCGGCTTCAACTATACTGACTGTGATCATTTCATATTGTAGGTAAGCCAATGGCGGTATTAGAAAATCTAACTATCAGACGTCGTTTGCAATTGAATGCATTAGTGGTAGGGATGGCCTTAATCGTAATGTTATTTATGATCATGTTCGAAGCTCGAACTATGCTCAAATTGAATGAGTCAATTCAATATGCAGAAGAGCTCGAAATTCATGAATTAGCAATGCGTAAGCATGAGAAAAACTTCCTGTTCTATAAAGAGGAAGAAGCGCTAGAAAAGTTTGAGGCAGAATATCGCCTACTACAGACAAAACTTGATTTACTTCAAACTACTTTTACTGAGTTTGGTATTGATTTAAGTGAAACCAATCAGCTTGAGGCGATTACGAAAAGTTACTTTACCGACTTTCAAAAGGTTGTAGAGCTTCAAAGAACGATAGGTTTGCACCCAAAAGATGCGCTATATGGTGAGCTTAGGGGAGCAGTGCATGAAGTCGAAACTTTGCTAAAAGAGCAGCAAAATTATCAGTTGCTTGCGACTATGCTGCAACTTCGCAGAGCCGAAAAAGATTTTATGCTTCGCCTCGACACGAAATATTTGACACGATTTAATGACCTAGTCACCCAGTTTGCTAAAGAGATCCGTGCAGCTGGCTTTAGCTCGCAATATCAATCTCAGCTACTTACTCTCCTTAATACTTATCAAGTTAAATTTGCAGGTTTAGTCGCAGCTCAAGAAAGGCTTGGTTTAGATCTGGATAGTGGGGCATTAGGGAAGATGAAGGCAATCGTTGAGAGAAGCGATGCGATTGTGAATGCTGTGGTGGAGCAAGCCAAAAGCGCGATTAAGGAAAACGTCGATCAAACACAAATGGTTGCGATAGGTGTGTTTATAGTTGCCAGTATCATTGTAATGACATTGGTGCTTTCAACCAGCCGCTCCATCATTCAACCAGTTGAACGGGTGTATCAGACGATTGAGCGGATCCGTCGTGATAATAATTTAAGTTTGCAGATCGAGCAAAGTGGTAACGATGAAATCACAATTATGACGCGAGACTTCAATAGCTTAATAACGGACTTTAGACATTTAATCGCGGATGTAAACGGTGCGTTGGCGACAATAAATGAAGCCACCAATCACCTCACCGAGACGACGGCACAGACCAGCGCTGGTATGTCTGAGCAACTTCATGAAGCTGATATGGTGGCAACCGCAGCAACTGAAATGCAAGCGACAATTCAAGATATCTCTCATAATACAGGTGAGGCTGCACATAAAGCAGAAACCACAAACGAAAATGCCCAGCAAGGCCGTCGTGAAGTGACTGCTACAATTGAGCATATTATGCAGTTATCTGAGTCACTCGGGGGGGCTTCAAGCGTTGTTGCTCAACTTGAGCGTGATGGTGAGACTATTGGCTCAGTACTGGATGTTATTCGTGGTATTGCCGAACAAACTAATTTACTTGCACTCAATGCTGCCATTGAGGCTGCGCGAGCTGGCGAGCAGGGCCGAGGCTTTGCGGTTGTTGCAGATGAAGTTCGCTCTCTTGCTCAGCGTACCCAAGATTCAACACAAGAGATTGAAAGTATTATCTCCACGTTGCAGCAGCGCACACGAGAGGTAGTTAACATCATGGATCAGTGCCGTGAACAGGGTAATGAGAGTGTTTCTCAAGCTGAAAAGGCCGGCGAGCTACTCAGTATGATCACGCAAGATGTGCAAACGATCATGGAAATGAGTACGCATATCGCCACTGCTATTGATGAACAAAATCAAGTTGCTTCTGAAGTGAATAAGAATGTCGTTAAAATTAGAGATATTGCACAGAGCGCTTCTGAGCATGCACATTCTAATGCACAAAGTAGTGAAGAAGTGGCAGAGCAAGCGCGCGTGTTACATGAGGCGGTTGCGAAGTACACAGTATAAACGCTGAAACCACTGCTTATTTATACCAAATCCCCACTGATTGATAGTGGGGATTTTTGTTTTTGACTCTAAGGTATAACCTGAACTGCGGATAATTAATGCCTTTTTAGCAGCCAGTTTTAGCGTTAACTGCGTTGAGCTCACTTCCAATAGGCACCTACTGGTGCGTAAATTCGCCTCGTCTACAGGATGAGGTACCATAGCGAGAGCTGGACGCGGAAGCGGTGTTTCCACTAAAACTCTCTAGCTAGACAAGGTGGTAAGTTAAGCTGTACTTTAACAACAAAGAGCTAGAGCATTCCTTATCCAAACCTCAGGTTAATTACATTTTCAGATATTGCGAGGCAATATGCTAGGGTAAAGCAAGAAGTTGTATACGTCTGTAATCAAAATATGGAGACGTACATTGTATTTCAGAAGACTTTACTCAGTACCATGAGCTGCAGGCATTGTTATGGAAGTTTGATTAAGGCACAAACTTGATAGGTACGCTGTCCTTTTTGGCGTGATGCTTTTCTACCGCATCCAAGTATTCCTGCCATAATTTATCGTGTTGTGTGGCTATGGTATGTAGGTATTGCCAACTAAAGAGCCCTGATTCATGACCATCATCAAAAATAAGCCGTGCGGCATAATGGCCAATGGGTTCAATCGCTTTGATGCTCACACTTTGTTTGTTTAGTACCAACTGTTTTTGTGCAGGAGTGTGCCCTTGAACTTCTGCAGATGGGGAATGTGTTCGTAAGTATTCGGCTTTTAGGCAGTAGTAGCTGCCGTCCTCAAAATAAACGTCGAGTACTTTGCTTAGCGTGTGATAGTGAAGTTTAGTTACCTGATACATACTGTTCCATACCAATGAAATTAACTCTTCAAGCAATATAAAGGGTAGTGCATTATACAGCCATTCCTGAACCAAAATAGCTGCTACCAATTTACTTAATACTTGTTTAATGTGAAGGCGTAAATCTGACGCTAACTACGTTGAATTCACTTCCAATAGCCATGCCTTGCCTACAGGATGTAGATACCTTAGTGAGAGCAGGACGCGGAAACGGTGTTTTCCCTAAAACTTTCTGGGTAGACAAGGGAAAAACTAAGTTGTGCTTTAGCAACAATGAGTTGAAACACTCCCTATCCAAGCCTCAGACTAAATAGAGAAATTCTCCCTAGTTATTGAGAAGGTTTTCTCGCCTCAAAATAGGCCAATCAATTAAGATAATCGGTATAACTTAACTTGTCTTTATTCATAAAAAAGCGGAGCTTTGCTCCGCCTTTTTGACTTTCTTTTACAAGATGAAGCGGCTTAGGTCTTCGTCTTGAACAAGCATATCTAAATGTTGTTCAACATAAGCAGCATCAATCGTTAAGGTGTCACCGGCCTTTTCACTGGCATCGAATGAAATCTCTTCCATCAGCTTTTCCATCACAGTGTGAAGGCGACGTGCACCGATGTTTTCAGTTTTCTCGTTGACCTGATATGCAGCTTCAGCCAGTTTGGTGATGGCATCATCGGTAAAGTCGATAGTAACGTCTTCAGTTTTAAGTAGTGCCTGTTGCTGCTCTGTAAGAGAAGCATTTGGCTCAGTTAGAATACGTTTGAAGTCACCAGCAGTAAGCGCTTCTAGCTCAACGCGAATGGGTAAACGACCTTGTAGTTCAGGGATTAAGTCCGACGGCTTAGCCATTTGGAAAGCACCTGATGCGATAAACAAAATATGGTCAGTTTTTACCATACCGTGCTTTGTATTAACCGTAGAACCTTCGATAAGTGGTAGCAAGTCACGTTGTACACCTTCACGGCTAACATCAGGCCCTGAAGACTCTCCGCGCTTACAAATCTTATCGATTTCATCAATAAACACGATACCGTTTTGTTCAACCGATTCAATAGCTTGCTCTTTAAGCTCCTCTGGATTAACCAGCTTTGCAGCTTCTTCTTCAATTAGTAGCTTAAGTGCTTCTTTGATTTTTAGCTTGCGGCTCTTTTTCTTATCACCTGACATATTTTGGAACATGCTCTGTAGCTGATTGGTCATCTCTTCCATACCAGGAGGTGACATAATTTCAACGTGAGGAGCCGTTTCAGCGATGTCTATCTCAATCTCTTTATCATCTAACTGGCCTTCGCGTAGTTTCTTGCGAAATACTTGACGTGTCGATGAGTTTTCATTTGGTTGAGACTCACCCCAGGCATCTTTTGCAGGTGGTAAAAGTGCATCTAAAATACGCTCTTCTGCTGCTTCTTCTGCGCGAAACTTAAACTTTTTGGTTTGCTGTTCACGGGTCAGTTTAAAAGACACTTCAACCAAGTCACGAATGATGGTTTCAACTTCTTTACCAACATAGCCCACTTCAGTGAATTTGGTGGCCTCGACTTTAATAAATGGTGCATTTGCCAGCTTTGCTAAACGGCGGGCGATTTCAGTCTTACCAACACCGGTTGGGCCAATCATCAGAATATTTTTTGGTGTAACTTCTGCACGCAACTCTTCATCAAGCTGCATACGACGCCAGCGGTTACGTAGTGCAATCGCAACGGCTTTTTTAGCTTTATCCTGACCAATAATATGTTGATCAAGCTCGTGCACAATCTCTCTTGGAGTCATAGCTGTCATGACGAGTCCTATTACAATTCTTCGATAGTTTGGAAATTATTAGTAAATACGCAGATGTCGCCTGCAATCTTTAGGCTCTTTTCTACGATCTCTTTCGCACTCAAGTCTGTATTCTCAATTAGTGCAGTTGCTGCCGCTTGTGCGAAATTACCACCACTGCCGATAGCAATAAGGTCATGCTCAGGCTGGACAACATCACCGTTACCAGTAATGATAAGTGAGGCGGTTTCATCGGCTACTGCAAGCAAAGCTTCAAGCTTTCTCAGTGCTCTGTCTGTGCGCCAATCTTTTGCCATTTCTACGGCTGCTTTGGTGAGATGGCCTTGGTGCATCTCAAGCTTAGCTTCAAAGCGTTCAAATAATGTAAATGCGTCTGCTGTACCGCCAGCGAAACCAGCTAGTACCTTACCATTGTATAGGCGGCGTACTTTACGCGCGTTGCCCTTCATAACTGTGTTACCAAGTGAAACTTGGCCATCACCGCCGATAACCACTTTGTCATCTCGACGAACGCTAACGATGGTAGTCATAGTAATCCTTATCCGGGTTTGTACCCGTGTAACTCAAGATTAGTAAGAAATATGGGTAGACTGACAAAAATCAAGTCCAGCCCCAAATCCCGCAGCCAAATATCCCAACTCGCTGGAGCTTGTTTTTGTCACTTTCAGCCAAACGCTTAGTATCATAAGGCCCTAAACGAACGCGATACCACACACCATTACTGCCTTCGGTACGGCGGATCTCGGCAATTAGACCCGCAAATGCCACTTTAGCCTTCATGGCTTCAGCTTGAGCGTGGGTCTGAAATGACCCGCATTGCATTTGATAGGGGCCTTTACTTTTGATTTCTTTGACTTCTACCTTGATTTCATGATTTTTGATTTCTTCGATGAACTCTGGTGGGCGCGGTTTTGGTTTAACCACGGTTTGCTCTTGAGCAGGGTGTGGATTTTTAGCTTGCTCTACTTCTTTAGGATCCGCATTGGTCTTGATAAACCATAGACCATAAGCAAAACCACCAATTAACAGTAATGCAGCGATAGTTGCTACAACAGGAAATTTTGTGGTTTTCTCGGGTTTTGTTTTGCCTTTCCCTTTGGGTTTTTTATTGATGTAATCGTGCTGTGCCATGAGTCATTGGTTTCTAATAGCTATCCATTGGATCCACATCTATGCTCCAGCGAACTCGGTTTGCAGACTCGTGCGTTGAAATATAGCGCGCAAGTTGCGAGAGATAGTTGCGAAGCACAGTGCGTTGTTGTGCGTGTATATGTAACTGATACCTGAACTTTCCTGCAATTCTTTCAAGCGGCGCAGGAATTGGACCTAGCAATTGTATACCAGGATAGGGGGTAGCTGGAACCAAATCTGATAAAAACTGCAACACAGTGTTGATGTTTGTGGCTTCGGCGCGAATGATAGCCAGGTGTGCAAAAGGAGGGAGCATGGCTTCTTCACGCTCTTTTAGTGCATATCTTGCAAAGTCACCGTAACCATTGTTGATTAAATCTTGTAATAGTGGGTGCTCTGGAAAATGGGTTTGTAGTAGCACGGTTCCTGCTTCACCGGCTCGACCAGCACGTCCTGCAACTTGCGTGATTAATTGAGCCATCTGCTCAGTCGCTCTGAAATCACAAGAATACAAACCAGAATCTACATCTAAGATCACGACAAGGCTGACATCGGCAAAGTGGTGCCCTTTGGCTAGCATTTGCGTGCCAACTAATATACGTGCCCCTCCTTGGTTTATGTCTTCTAGTGCACTTTCAAGGCTACCTTTGCGGCGTGTCGAATCGCGATCAATCCGAGTGACGGGAATATCCGCAAAGCGTTCGGTTAAAAAGCTTTCTAGCTGCTCAGTACCTAGCCCAGTAGGCATAATTTGAGTACTACCACAGTCAGGGCATTGCCTTGGCACAAAATCTTGTTCACCGCAGTGATGACATACCAAACGATTCATATTTTTATGATATGTGGCGCTGGTGGAGCAGTGTTTGCAGGTGTTAAGCCATCCACACTCATGACACATTAATGTTGGGGCGAAGCCGCGTCGATTTAAAAACACCACCACTTGCTTTGCGCGGTTAAGTGTTTTTTCTATCCAATGTAAACTCATTGGTGAAAACCCGCCTTGCTCTGGTTGGCCTTTCATATCGACTAGGTGAAACTGGTTATCATGTTGAGTTTGTGCGCGTTTACTTAGCGTCACCAATTGGTATTTGTTATTAATGGCTTTGTGTAGCGTTTCCAATGCGGGCGTTGCTGTTCCTAAAAGCAGAGGGCAGTTTATTTGGTGAGCACGAAATGCAGCGAGATCTCTGGCGTGGTAACGAAGACCTTCTTGTTGTTTAAAAGAGTTGTCATGTTCTTCATCAACGATGATCATACCAAGACTCTTAAACGGTAAGAAAATGGCTGAACGAGTGCCGATTACTAATGCGCTTAATCCCTTTTCGGCGCGTCGCCACGTATGTAGACGTTCGTTATCGGTTAAATTGGAGTGCCATAGATCGATAGGAAGATCAGTAAAACGCTTCTTAAAACGGTTAACGGTTTGCGGTGTGAGGCCAATTTCTGGGACCAATACCAGCGCTTGTTTTCCAGCCTTGAGTATATTTTCAAGACTTTGCAAATACACTTCGGTTTTCCCGCTGCCCGTTACCCCTTCTATTAAGAAAGTCCGGTAGCCAACTTGTACATTAATTGCACTGCAAATGGTAGCCTGTTGATCGTTTAGGCGTGGCTTGTCACCTAGGTGCAATTCGTTTTGCGCCCAGTCGCTGTCATGTTCAATAGACTGTATTATTAGTGCTTTGGCCTCGAGCGCTTTGATGGTTTGACTCGCAAACCCAAGCGCCTTGAGTTCGCTTAACTTTATTGCGCCACCTTCATATAACTGAAAAAGCAAAGCTTGTTGTTTTTTGGCGCGTAGTGTGGGGAGTGTTTGCCCTTTTTCCGTTAATCTTACCACAGGGATCTGGGTTTTATCTGGGTGGCCACCATCTCTTAACACGGCAGGGAGTGCTGTGAATAATGTATCACCAATCGGATGGCAATAGTATTGTGAGACAAAATGCAAAAAATGTAATTGTGCCTGATTTAAAACAGGCTGTTCGTCGAGTACTGCGATAACCTGTTTAAGTTTCTCTTGTGGCACATCAGTGCGCTTTTTTATATTGAGTGCGATAGCAGTACAGCGACGGTTAGAAAAATTAACTGTTACTCTCACCCCAGTTACAACGTGCATCGTTGCTGGTAGCAAATAATCGAATGTGCGGTGTAATGGTAGCTTCAAAGCTACTTCAAGAATGAGCATATATTTCAATCCCATAAAGTGAGCGCAGGCTCGAAGTATATACCTAAGATTATGGTATTGGAAAACAGCCCCAGCAATGACGATAAAAAACTCTGAAATATTGCTTGTAGATTGTCCAGTTAACCACTAAAATACGCCTCCACAATTTTGTATAACTACGTATGGTGCCAGACTTCGGGTTTGGAGAGCGATACGGCCTTAACTAGAGGTTGCTATGAAAGAAGGTATTCACCCTAATTACGAGACGATCACAGCATCGTGCTCTTGCGGTAACAAGTTCGAAACTCGTTCAACGCTTTGTAAAGATATTCACCTAGACGTATGTTCTGCGTGTCACCCGTTCTACACAGGTAAGCAGAAGATCCTTGATACAGGTGGCCGTGTTGATCGCTTCAACAAGCGTTTCGGTGCACTTAGCAGCAAGAAGTAATCTTGCTGGTCTAGTCGAAAAAAGCACCCTAGGGTGCTTTTTTTGTGCCTACGGTTCAATAGCAATTATAATAATGTATACAAATAGGCAGTGTTTGATTGCTTGTGCTTGGTACGCCCCCGCCTTTTAAATCTTAAAATCAACTGATTTGGCAGCAAATCTTTACTGTAACCTAGAATAGAGTAATAGCTCTATTTCGCATGTTAATATTGGCTATTAATGAGCTTAAGTTGTGCCTAGGCAGAAAACGAATATATTTAATTATATTACTAGACACTATGCTTCGTAGTGGTAAATCGTGCTTTGTGCTTCTAAATGTCTCAATTGTGCAGTTAAATTTAGTAATAATTATAAATATTGCTCTTTAGTCATGGTATTTTACGCTAGTGCTATTTTTCATCACTTTGACTTGTCTTTAACCTCTTACTTGCTTACTTTTGCAGGTCTAAATTGTGAAATTTTTCTTAAAATTGAAGAGAACGTCGAAGAAAATACGAATAAATACCGTGTAAGTGGATAGACCTGATTTTACTTGAATAATGAAGAAAACTCGGTATTGTGTGATGACGGTCGATTACCTATATGTCCTATTGACATCTGCTTAAAGCACTGTGCTTTTGAGTACTTTTATGTCGTCGCTCATATAGTTAATCGCACTGTTTGTGGTTGTAAATATGGAAGCAACCGACACTCAGAATGCGAATGTTTAGCACACTCTCACATTAACTTCGTAGGAAAATATCGCGCCATGACAGATTTTCGTCAACAAGCTCTAGATTATCACGAGAAGCCCGTTCCAGGTAAAATCAGCGTAGAGCTGACTAAGCCTGCCGAGACCGTAAAAGACCTAGCACTCGCATACAGCCCTGGTGTTGCCGAGCCAGTACGTGAAATCGCGGCAGATCCTGCGAATGCCTATCGTTATACAGGTAAAGGGAACATGGTAGCTGTGATCAGTAATGGTACTGCTATTTTAGGACTAGGTAATTTAGGTCCTTTGGCTTCGAAACCAGTTATGGAAGGTAAGGCTCTGTTATTTAAACGCTTTGCTGGACTGGACTCGATTGATATTGAAGTTAAACATAACACCACTGAAGACTTCATCAATACAGTAGCGAATATTGCAGATACTTTTGGCGGGATTAACCTTGAAGATATCAAAGCGCCTGAGTGCTTTGAAATTGAGCGCGCGCTTATTGAACGCTGTGATATACCCGTTTTCCATGATGATCAACACGGTACTGCAATTGTGACTGCGGCTGGTATGCTCAATGCACTTGAGATCCAAGGTAAAGATATTCATGATGCGATCATCGTGTGTTTAGGAGCTGGTGCCGCTGCAATAGCGTGTATGGAGCTACTTATAAAATGTGGTGCACAAAGAGAGCATATTTATATGCTAGACAGAAAAGGCGTGATCCATACTCGTCGTGACGATCTTAACGAATACAAAGAGCTGTTTGCAAATAATACGGATAAGCGCACGTTACAGGATGTGATTGCAGAGGCTGACGTATTTGTTGGCGTTTCAGGCCCAGATCTTCTATCTGCTGAAGATTTAAAATTAATGGCTGATAAGCCAGTTGTATTTGCATGTTCGAACCCAGATCCTGAGATCAGCCCCGATGTTGCACATGGTGCTCGTGATGATTTGATTATGGCAACAGGTCGTTCTGATTATCCAAACCAAGTGAACAATGTGCTATGTTTTCCGTTCATCTTCCGTGGTGCACTAGATGTACGTGCTACAGCGATCAATGACGAAATGAAGATTGCGGCAGTTGAGGCTATTAGAAGTATTGCAAAAGAGCCAGTACCTGCAGAGGTGTTAAAAGCAGCTGATGTCGACAGCCTTGAGTTTGGTCCGCAATACATTATCCCTAAACCGATGGATCCTCGCTTGTTACCTCGAATAGCAAAAGCGGTTGCTACTGCTGCGGTTGAATCTGGCGTAGCGCAAATCGAGATGCCCTTGGGTTATATGGAATAAAATAACCTAAACTGGGTTAATAATTTGTTCTCTAGCAGTTGTTATCCCTTACTTCTGCGGTAAATTTGTTTGTAATAGGCCAGCTATTGACGCACAAATTTGCCTTGTATTAAGAAATAACTGCTTGTAGCGATTCCAGCTTAAGTATGAAAAAAGCCTCGATTGAGGCTTTTTTGTGTCTTTATTTCCGTGAAAAATGAAGAGTCGATATTATACCAATTTGACTTAATACTTGCTCAATTTGAAGGAGTAAATCTGACGCTAACAGCGTTAAAAATTTCTCATTTAGAACAACTAAATAGCAAAATTTTTGCCTAGTTATCGACAAGATTTTCTCGCCTCAAAATAAACCACTTAATTAAGAAAATTGGTATTATTCTTCGTTTATTTCAGGGATCTCTAAACCACGCTCTTCCATTATTTGTCTTACTTCTAACGGAATACGTTCTGGGTTGTCTTTTCTCAGGTCTTCATCACTTGGAAGTGGTTGACCCGTGAAAGCATGTAAAAAGGCTTCACATAATAGCTCGCTGTTTGTTGCATGGCGCAAGTTATTTACTTGACGACGTGTACGTTCATCAGTAAGCACTTTGAGTACGTTCAAAGGGATACTCACTGTGATTTTTTTTACTTGCTCTGCTTTTTTACCGTGTTCTGCATATGGGTGAATATACTCACCATTCCATTTTGCCATAATTGTGTACTTGCCTCAGTTACATCAATGCCAATATGACTGGGTTCTGATTGATATTGTTCAGCTAAGCAGGTGGAGCAGGGAAATCTTTAAAGAGTAAAGATAAAACCTGAACTTGAATAGTTGAGCAAATTAATCCGCTATGGCGAGAACTATAGATCTCTGCCATAGTTTTCAATAACTCAGTCGTATTAGCAACGCCTTAAGTGGCGAAATTTTATCGGTTTAAAAAAGATAGTCAAATACTAGTTATTTAGCCATTTAGCAGTATAAATGTTTTGACTTCTAGTTGTCGTTGCTCTAACCTTTTAGACGTCTAAACATCCAACTATCTAGGTGACCCTATGAGTCAAATTAACAAATCGACGGTTGCAGTGCGTCACGGTATAGAAGCTGATAAAGCACATGGTGCAGTGGTTCCGCCCCTTTATCTGTCGACGACCTATTCATTTGCAGATTTTGATACCAAGCGTGATTATGACTATGGCCGCAGTGGTAACTTTAATCGTGATGTGTTGGCACAAGCGTTAACCGAACTTGAAGGAGGTCAACGTGGCATTATTACCGCAACAGGTATGTCGGCTATTCACCTAGTAACTCAATTATTAAACCATGACGACACTTTAGTGATCCCCCACGATTGCTATGGTGGCAGTTATCGTTTATTTACGTCATTGGCAAAGCGTGGGCTACTCAAAGTAGAAGTAGTGGATTTAACCCAGCCAGAAAGCCTTGAGAAACTAGAAAAAATCCAGCCTAAACTTGTGTGGATAGAAACACCAAGTAATCCAATTTTACGATTAACCGATATTGAAGCAGTTGTAACCGCTGCGCATGCGGTCGGTGCTTTAGTTGCGGCAGACAATACCTTCTTGTCACCAGCATTACAAAACCCTATCGCTTTTGGAGTCGATATTGTTGTTCACTCAACCACTAAATATATTAACGGTCACTCCGATGTGGTAGGTGGTGCAGTGATAGCGCGCACGCAAGAGCTAGGAGATGAGTTGGCTTGGTGGGCAAATAACATTGGTATTACGGGCGCGCCTTTTGATAGTTATCTGACATTGCGTGGACTGCGCACACTTAACGTACGCTTACGCCAACATCAAGAGAATGCGCAACAGATTGCTGAATACTTAGAGAAGTCGCCGTATGTGAGTCAAGTATACTATCCCGGTCTCAAGTCGCATCCACAGCATGAGCTAGCAAAAAAACAACAACTAGGCTTTGGTGGTATGGTGAGCTTTGATATTAAGGGTGATCTACAGACATCGGCTAAATTTTTAACTTCGTTAAAGCAGTTCTCGCTCGCCGAATCACTAGGTGGAGTTGAAAGTTTAATCTGCCATCCTGCGACCATGACACACGCAGGAATGGAACCTCAGGCACGTCTCGAAGCTGGGGTTGGCGATACCTTAATTCGCATTTCAGTGGGCATTGAAGATGTGCAAGACTTAATCGCAGATCTTGAAGCCGGATTTTCCAGTATTGATGACAGCCAGGCAAGTGATGACGCGAAGTCATTTAAGCTTACGCCTGCACATACCGTTGCGTTGTGGTGAGTAAATGGCAAAAGTAGTACATAAGTTTGGTGGTTCTAGTTTAAGCTCTGCAGAGCGCTATCAGGCTGTTGCTAAGATAATATTAGAGCAGTGTCAGTTAGGTGATAGCGTAGTGGTTTCAGCTGCGGGAAAAACAACCAATACTTTGGTGAAGCTATGGCAGAGTTTTGAGCAGCAAGATGTGCGCGCTTTTAACGACGTCTTGTTACAAGTTGAAAACCATCAACGTGAATTAATAGATGCGTTGTTTACCGGCGATAGGCATGCTGCTTTGCTCAAGCAGCTCGTGAACGAATTGCAGGCCCTTGCGCAAGCGCGTGAAGCACGCACACTTCACTATGCCAGTCTACTGGCGCATGGGGAGTTGTGGTCGGCTCGTGTCCTAGCCAATTACTTAAGCTCACAAGGTATTGAAGCTCGGGATATTGACGCTAGAAAACTATTTGTGCAACAGGATGGTGTATTATTACATGCGTTGAATAAAGAGGTGTGTTACAGCGCAATTGGTGACAATGCTGTGCATATTGTTACCGGCTTTATTGCAGCAGATAGTCAAGGTGAAACTGTGACTTTGGGGCGCAATGGAAGCGATTACAGTGCGACTTTACTGGCCAATTATATTGATGCCACTCAGGTATCGATTTGGACAGATACCACAGGCGTATTTAGTACCGATCCACGTAAAGTCAGTAGTGCAATAAAATACGCTAAAGTATGTCGAAGTCAGGCTGAATTATTAGCACGTTTGGGGAACCCTGTCCTGCATGCAAAAACACTCTCTCCCTTGAAAGGTACTGATATAAAACTACAAGTGCGAAGTAGTTTTGACTCAGACGCACTAGGCACTGAAATTGTTAAAGCAGGTTATAGTAAAGAGAAGCGCTTTATCACTACTTTTGGACAACTAGATTTACTGCGTGTTGAAAAATTAAATAGTGGTGAAGTAAAACAGCTTAGCCAACTAATACAGCATAGTATTCATCATTTTATCAAAGGTGGAGAGGCGCATTTATTGGTGCCATCCGAGTTTAGCCATCTGGTTATCAATGCCTTAGAGCCTCGTGCAAATATCATTGAATCACAAGTGCAAGGCTTTGCTGTCGTTGCGCCAAGCCAAGATATCGCAGGGTTACATCTGCAAGCTTTAGAATTGCTAGACGACAATGCGATAGTGACCCGTTTTGTATTACAAGCACAAAACTATAGTTTAGTGCTGACTGATCAGTCTATTGATAGTGATGTTTTGGCAGTATTACATGAACGGCTTGTCAATAAAGGCAGAGAGCTCGCGGTCATCGTTGCAGGTGTTGGCAATGTGGGTGAGGTTTTTATTGAGCAGTGTAAAGATCAGTTTGACAAACTGAGTGAGCACTTTGATCTGAAGTTGGTAGGATTGTTGCGCTCAAAACAAATGTTGTTTTGTCCAAGCGGATTAAACTTAGCCCAATGGCAGCAGCAATGGCAAAATGAAGCCATAGAATATAACGAAGCTGAATTATTTACTCGCATAAAAGAGCTTGATTACGAACATAAAGTAATTATTGATATTACCGCAAGCGAGCGCTTTAGTGCATTATATCCACAGTTTGTAGAACATGACTGTCATCTGATCAGCGCCAATAAATACGCTGGTACAGCGAAGCACAGCTGGTACACACAACTACGGCAAAAACTGCAAGAACGTAACTTATTATGGCGTTATAACACCAGTGTTGGAGCTGGGTTGCCTGTTAACTTTGCCTTAGCGGATCTGCAAAATAGCGGCGACGAAATTGTGAGAATCGAGGGGGTTTTCTCTGGTACTCTATCTTGGCTGTGCAGTCGTTATGACGGCTCTGAGGCTTTTTCTGAGTTAGTACTGGGCGCACAAGCGCTTGGGTTTACCGAACCTGATCCAAGAGAAGACCTGTCTGGTCGTGATATGCAGAGAAAGTTGCTAATTTTGGCAAGAGAGTTGGGTATTGAACTTGAGTTAGATGAGATTGAACTAGAACCATTAATGCCAGATAACCTGGCGCAAGGCTCGTGGTTACAATTTTTGGAAAATCGCCAACAGCTTGATGACTTTTACGCTGAACACGACGCCAAAGCCCGTGAAAATGACGCTGTACTACGTTACACAGGGGCGCTGGAAATTGCGAACAATGGTCATGTCTGTGCAAAAGTTGGGATTGCACATGTACCCAATGGTGCCGCCATTGCTAATTTAACGCCCGGTGACAATATTTTTGTGATCCACACAAAATGGTATGAGCAAAACCCGCTGGTGATCCAAGGCCCTGGTGCCGGTAAAGAAGTGACCGCTGCTGGGATCCATTCAGATTTATTCTGGTTGACGCAAAATTTGAAATAACCTGAACTTCAGCTAGTTATATCAATTTGCTTATTAAGTGGTCTATTTTCTCGTCTTATAATAGACCAATTGATTAAGATAGTTGGTTCTAAATGTAATCCGTCAGTCCACTCTGTATCCTGGTCTTAACTACTAACAAAAATGCCGATACAGGCATCGGCATTTTTTGTTTAGAACAATTCTTCGTGTGTTGGTAGCGGCGCACTATTGTCAAATGGTGTGCTGCTATCAGTATCTAACACGTACTTAGTGGGAGCTGTACCTTGCTCGAAATATTCAAAGCGAGAGGTATGATCGTTCTTGCGAGACAAAAGCCCAGTTTTTAAATCAATGCGGGTTGAAATAAGACCCGGTGGCGGCTCTATTGGTGCTAAAGGTTCATCTTTGAGTGCTTCGCGCATAAAGTTTATCCAAGCCGGCTGCGCTGAAATCGCCCCAGCTTCGGCACCAACGAGCTGGTTTTTACCCAGATTAGCATTATACGCAGCGCGACCTAGTGATTTGCTAGCATCATCAAATCCAACCCATACTGTGGTGAGAACATTTCGATTAAAGCCGGTAAACCATGTATCAACTGAGTCATTCGTTGTACCTGTTTTGCCTGCAAGATCACGGCGCTTTAGCCACTGACCACGCCAACCTGTACCACTCCATCCTGTCTTGTGTTTCCAGCTACCACCGCCCCAAATTGCACTGTGTAAGGCATCAGCAATCAAAAAAGCATTTTGTTCAGAAATAATTTGTGGCGCACAGCGCTCAGGCTGCTCTTCTAGTTGTTGCTCATCACAAACAATCAGTGGTACTGCAGAGCCTAATTCAGTTCCAAATGAATCTGTGATCTTATCAATAAAATACGGTTCAATCAGATGCCCACCGTTAGCAAAAGTTGCCATTCCTCTTGCCATTTCAATGGGAGTGAGTGCTGCGCTGCCGAGCGCTAACGACTCGCTACGATTAATATCAGCATCTTGAAACCCAAATTTGAGTAGATGGTCTGCGGCCGTATTGATCCCAACACCTTTGATGAGACGCACCGAGACAACGTTTTTGGATTGAGCCAAAGCACGGCGGATCCGAATAGGTCCATTGTAGACCTCCGGGCTATTTTTTGGTCTCCACGCGACACCAACACTCTTATCCCAATGGTTAATTGGCGCATCATTGATAATAGTAGCAAGAGTGTAGCCCTGCTCTAATGCTGACGAGTAGATAAAAGGTTTAATATTTGAGCCAACTTGTCGTTTAGCTTGGGTTGCTCGGTTGTATTGGCTAAGTTCAAAACTATAGCCACCGACGATGGCTTTTACACGGCCATCATTAGGGTCGAGCGATACAAGCGCACTGGAAGCTTGAGGCAACTGACTTAGCATCCAAAGATTGTCTTGCTTGCGCACAAATACTTGCATACCAGGTGCAAGAATATCCGCTGTCGTTTTTGGTGGTAAACTTTGTCGTGTCTCGCTGATGTATTGTCGTGCCCAGCTTAAGCCTGGCCATGTTAGAGTTATTTGTTCACCACTTTTAAGCAGGACTTCAGCGCTTTGTTCAGTAATACTTAACACCACCGCAGCTTTTAATGATCCGATTTCATTGACTTTTCTGAGGCGGCTTACAATTCCTCCATGGCTTAACGGTGATTCACTCTGTGCGTTCCAGTAAATGGCTTCTGGGCCTCGAAAGCCATGACGCATGTCATACGCATGTAAGTTGTCGACTAACGCATGCTGCGCTGCTAGTTGTACTTCTGATTCAACACTTGTGTACACTCTCATGCCCGAGTTATAGGCTTTGTCTGTCCCGTAGCGCTCTACCATGTACGCGCGAACCATCTCTGAAATATAAGGGGCATACAGCTCGATTTCTGCACCATGAAATTTTGCCGTGATAGGGGCTTGAGTCGCTGCATTATATTCTGCTTGGGTAATATATTTTTCAGCTAACATACGGCCTAGTACAACATTGCGACGACTTTTTGCGCGCTCTGGATTGCGAATAGGGTTCAGTGCCGAAGGTGCTTTGGGTAACCCTGCTATCATGGCCATTTCAGGTAGAGTTAGTTCAGAAAGTGTGCGGCCATAATAAACTTGGGCTGCCGCACCAATACCAAAAGCACGATTTCCCAGCTCGATTTTGTTCAAATACAGCTCGAAAATTTCATCTTTTGTTAATAACTGCTCAATATGCAACGCAATAAAGATTTCCTTAACTTTACGAATATAGGCTTTCTCTCGTGTTAAGAAAAAGTTTCTCGCAAGTTGCATGGTCAATGTGCTTGCCCCTTGTTTCTTTTGACCGGTTGTGATCAGTACTAATGCTGATCTGACAATTCCTATTGGGTCTATTCCGAAATGATCATAAAAACGGTTATCTTCTGTGGCCAAAAAAGCGTTACGCATCGGTTCAGGAACATCTTGTAGACGTACAGGTATTCTGCGCTTCTCACCGAATTGATTGATTAATTTGCCGTCCCGTGTGAAGACTTGCATAGGGGTTTGTAATTGAACATCCTTCAAAACCTCTACACTTGGTATGTCAGATTTGACATAATAATAAAGGCTGATAAGTGTCAATACGCCTAAAAGGGTACAAACAAAAGCGAATTGTAAAAATCTTTTCAATAATTTCACGGAATTATCCCTAGTTAGACTCCCAATTACAGGTAGACACTGCTAGTATATCTTGATTAAAAAACGATTAATATTTTTGTGTGCTAAATTTTTATAGAACACAAACTGAAAAGGAAACGAGCGCTTCACATGCTGAGCAAACTACTAAAAAAACAAGCACCTCTGATGATTGGGATCGACATTGGTTCTCATTGTGTCAAAGCGGTGTTGCTGTCTAAAACCAGTTCCAGCTATCGTGTCGAAGCCGTTGCCATTGAGCCTATTCCTAAAGGCGCAGTAAATGAAAGAGCCATTCAAGATATTGAGGCTATTGGCAATGCGATCACTAAAATGAAGCGGCGCATTCCAAAACTTACACAATCTGCTGCAGTTGCTGTATCTGGTCAGACTGTCATTACCAAAGTGATCTTTATGGACGTGTCATTAACTGATGCTGAACTTGAGTCTCAGATAGCAATTGAAGCAGATAGCTTAATTCCATACCCATTAGACGAAGTAAGTCTAGACTTTGAAAAGATAGGTGTAAACGAAGCGGATCCCTCTAAGGTAAATGTCTTGTTATCAGCAGCACGAACTGAGAGTGTGCAGGCACGAGTTGGTGCTTTGGAGGAGGCTGGATATAAAGCGAAAGTCGTGGACGTTGAAAACTATGCGTTGAGTCGAGCGATGGATGTAATTTACCCTGAGTTACCAAACGATGCTTTTGATAAAGTCGTGGCGATGATAGACATTGGTGCTGTACTTACGCTCATCAGCGTTATTCAATCAGGAAAAACGATTTATACCCGAGATCAAGTGTTTGGCGGAGAACAGTATACCAATAGTATCGTGGCTTATTATAATAAGACATACGATGAAGCTGAACTTGCGAAAACGACAGGGGATTTGCCTCCTAACTATACGTTCGAGGTTCTGGCCCCTTTTCAAACCTCATTACTTCAACAGATACGTCGCGCAGTTCAGATGTTTATGACCACTAGTGGTAAAGATCACATTGATTATATTGTGTTAACTGGGGGGACGGCGCTGGTGGAAGGGCTAGATAAACTATTGATCGATGAGTTAGGTATCCACACGATTGTGGCTGATCCATTCACAGAAATGGAGATCGCACCTAAAGTGGACAGGCATGTTCTACAAAAGCACAAGGCTCAATTTGCGTTGGCTACGGGCTTGGCACTACGGAGCTTTTCATCATGCCACATATAAATCTACTTCCCTGGCGAGAGCAACAAAGACAAGCATCTCAGCAGATCTTTTTGACCATTATTGCGGCGATTATTGCAACTTGTTTACTTTTTATGTATCTAGCCGGTAGCTTCTATGATGGTTTAAAAACAGGACAAGAAATAAAAAACCGTTATCTAGAAAGTGAAATATCATTATTGGATACGCGTATTGTAGAAATTAATGATCTAAACAAGCAAAAAGAAAACTTGCAACGCCGTATTAGACTAATCGAAGAGTTGCAGCTAAATCGCAGCTTAGGGACACAAATCATAGATGAAATTGCTCGGGTTGTGCCCGCTGGGGTCTACCTCACTAGTCTTGATAGGCAAGGTAATATGATTAAAGTGATAGGTCGCAGTGAGTCTAACAACCGTTTGTCACAAATGTTAAGACAAGTTGAATCATCATACTTGCTTGAACGGCCAGTGATCCAAGGGATTGTAGCTGGCGAGCAGAGTTCAAAACTATTAAGTGATTTTACGATGCACTTTTATGTCAAATCTCATGATGACATTAGCCTAGCTGATAAAGCGAAATAGGGTGGAGGGTAAGTAGATGAGCTTTGACTTAAATAGTTTAAAAGAAATAGATTGGAATGAATTAGAGCTTGATAATATCGGTCACTGGCCGTTTCCTGTTAAAGTTTTATGTTCTATTTTGGTGGTCATTTTGATGATCATTCTAGGGTATAACTTGATGGTCTCAAGCTCCATTGATCGATATGAACAAGCGCTGAAAAAAGAGCAAGAGCTTAGAACGAGTTATCGTATCAAGTATGCAAGAGCAAATAACTTAGAGTTATATAAACAGCAAATGATTGATATGGAGGCGCAATTTACTGAGTTGTTACGACGCTTACCAAGTTCAAATGAAACCCCAGGATTACTTGACGATTTAACTTATGTTGGCACTTCTAGCGGTTTAACGTTTTTAAAAATCGGCTGGATGCCTGAAATACGTAAAGAGTTTTACACCGAATTACCCATTAAATTAGAAGTTATTGGTAAATACCATGAGTTTGGTGAATTTGTCAGTAAAGTGTCAGAATTACCTCGAATTGTTAGCTTACATGACTTTAGAATTGAGAATGCTGGCAATGGGGAGCTGGTTTTTAGCGTGGTGGCTAAGACGTACCGCTATGAACAAGGAGGCCAGAGATGATCCGACTGTTGCTCTGTACATTGTCGGTGTTGTTCATGTCAGGATGCAACGATAGCACTGCTGAACAAAAGGAGTTTATCGACCAAGTTAAGGCCAGCTCGATACCAAAGATAGAGCCTATTCCTGAAATGCAAAACTACGAGCCTTTTAAATATAGTGCATCTCAATTACGTAGCCCATTTGTAGCGCCGCAACCAGAAGTGATTGAGAACAAGATGGTTCAGGTCAAAAACTGTTTACATCCAGATCCTGATAGAAATAGATACCCACTAGAAAAGTATCCTTTAGACAATTTAAGAATGAAAGGGATAATTGCAAAAGAGAATGGTCGTTGGGCGCTAATCGAAGCGGCAACACAAGGCTTATATAGAATACAGCGCGGTGAATATATGGGACTTTACCATGGTAAAGTGCTCAGTGTACAAGCGGATCATTTAGAGCTGTTAGAATTAATTCCTGATGGAACGGGATGTTGGAAAGAACGACTAACCAAAGTGGAAATGTTAGAGGCAGAACAAGGTGGCTCGAGTGAATACTAACAATAATCAAAGAACATTAACGTATAGAGGCACTCGAACGATAATTCAGTCAGTGCTAGGAGCTGCATTTGTTGGCCTGTCATCAATTGCTCAGGCTATTCCAATGTTATATGACATTCGCTATAACCCGGTTCCAACTGGGGAAACTCAGCTTCAGCTGGTATTTGATGAAAAGCTGAGCGGTGAACCGAGTGTGAGTGTTAATGGTGAAAACACAAGTCTTGAACTGTTCTTTCAGCAAGCTGAATTTGAAGAAAGCTTAAAGATGCTGGAAATTAACAAAGCAGGTATCAAAGGTATCACCAGTCAACTGCGCGATGGCGGATTTACTGTTGCGATTAATATGGACGAACTCAAGCTCTACAAGACGGAAGTGAAAAATAATTTGGTGATTGTAGAGGTTTCTGGTCAACCTATTGTTTCAGAGCAAGATCAAAGCGAAAAAGTAACCTCTTTTATCAATCAAATTCAAGCGATTGACTTTCGCCGTGGTGAACAAGGCGAAGGTAAAATTTTAGCTTTTCTTGAACATAATCAAGCCGCTATTGATGTCCAAGAGCGTGGTGGCAAAATTATCGCTGATTTCCATCATATTGATATTGCAGAGGATCTGTTATACGAACTAGATGTATTAGACTTCGGTACTGTGGTGTCGCGCATTGAGACTTTCAAAGAAGAGAATAAAAGCCGCATCGTCATTGAACCAAATGCGGCATTTAAGTTCTCATATCAGCAGCTTGATAATATCTTTACATTGGCCGTAGAAAAAGATGAAGGTAACAAAACGTTTGGAGATCAGAAAGAGTATAAAGGTCAACCTATTACTTTGAATTTTCAAGATATTCCTATTCGTTCTGTGCTACAAATTATCGCCGACACTAATAACTTTAACTTAGTCACCAGTGATACTGTTTCTGGGAACATCACACTGCGCTTAGATGGGGTACCATGGGACCAGGCGCTTGATGTGGTGTTGCGGGTAAAAGGGTTAGATAAACGCATGGACGGCTCGATCTTAATGGTGGCACCATCGGAAGAGCTAGCTGCGAGAGAGGCGAAAGAGTTACAAGCACGTCAGCAAGTTGAAGAGCTGGAGCCATTATATAGCGAATATATTCAGCTCAATTACGCAAAAGCGGAAGAATTTGCTGATTTGCTGAAAACCGACATTAACTCTATTATTAGCCATCGAGGCAGTGTCTCTGTGGATAAGCGTACCAACACCCTATTGATAAAAGACACATCGCGTAGTATTGAAAGCATCCGCCGTATGGTTGAAACTCTGGATGTACCTGTGAAGCAAGTGCGGATTGAATCGCGAATGGTGACGGTGGATGATACCGTACAAGAAGATTTAGGCGTACGTTGGGGGTTCAGCGATCAGCAAGGGAGTGATGCTATCTCCGGTACACTCGAAGGGGCCAACTCACTTTCTAATGGTATTATTCCTTCGTTAGATAACCGCCTAAATGTAAACTTGGGGGTTAAGGGGGTACCTGCAGGTAGTATCGGTATGCATATCGCAAAGCTTGCTGATGGCACCTTGATTGATTTAGAGCTGTCAGCCCTAGAACAAGAAAATAAAGGTGAGATAATCGCAACCCCAAGCATTACAACGGCGAACCAGAAAAAAGCGCGGATTGAGCAGGGAACAGAAATACCCTATGTGGAGGCATCTTCTAGTGGAGCGACCACGGTTAGCTTTAAAAAAGCGGTACTCAGCTTAGAGGTGACACCACAAATTACCCCTGATAACAAAATAATTCTCGACTTAGTGATTACACAAGATACTAAAGGTGATACTGTGCAGACGCCAAATGGCCCAGCAACAGCAATCAATACCCAAGAGATCCAAACACAAGTTCTGGTTGAAAATGGTCAAACTATCGTTCTTGGTGGTATTTATCAGCAAGAGGTAAAAACAGCAGTAAGTAAGATCCCGGTGTTGGGCGATATTCCATATTTAGGTCTATTGTTTAAGAACTCTCGTGATATTAACGAGAAGCGGGAACTGTTGATATTTGTAACACCTAAGATCATTCAAGACAGTTTATAGGCCCGTAACAATAAAAGTATTGCGCTTTTTGCGCAGTTTGACTTGAAATTGTTCACGGATTACTGAGATAATCCCCTCCTTAATTTTGGGGCCAGGTCGTTAGGCGGGGTTTTATTTCAAATTTTAGAGTTCGTTTGTACTAAAAAGATATGGCTGAGAAACGTAATATATTTCTAGTAGGCCCGATGGGGGCTGGTAAAAGCACGATTGGTCGTCACATTGCAGATCAATTACACCTTGAATTTTTCGATTCAGATCAGGAGATAGAGCGTCGTACTGGTGCAGATATTTCTTGGGTTTTTGATATCGAAGGTGAAGAAGGGTTCCGCAAGCGTGAAGAAAGCGTCATCTCTGATCTGACAGAAATGCAAGGCATTGTGTTAGCGACAGGTGGCGGTTCAGTGATCAGCAAAGAAGTGCGCAACAAATTGTCTGCGCGTGGTATTGTTGTTTACCTAGAAACGCCAATCGAAAAACAGGTAGCTCGTACTCAGCGTGATAAGCGTCGTCCATTACTACAAACCAGTGAAGACTCACGTGACGTACTAGAGCGCTTAGCCGATGAGCGTGAACCACTTTATAGAGAAGTGGCCGATCACGTTGTTCGAACGGATGAGCAAAGCGCGAAAGTAGTTGCAAACCAAATTATTGAAAAGTTAGATTTCTAATTAAAACACCGTAGGAGGGGAAGCCATGCTTGAATTAAAGGTTGATTTAAACGAGCGCAGCTACCCCATCTTTATTGGTGAACATCTCTTATCTGACGAAGTGCGACTTAAGCAATATGTCGGTCAAAATCGTCCTGTTATTATCACTAACTCTACTGTTGCTCCTATATATTTGGACAAGCTACTTGGTGTTTTTGATACACAATCTCCGCTGCACTTTATTATTCCGGATGGCGAGCAGTTTAAATCGCTTGAGTGGTTTGAAAAGATTTCCGCTTTTTTACTCGAGCACAATTGTGGACGAGATACGTGTTTAATTGCACTCGGTGGTGGTGTCGTTGGTGATTTAACGGGCTTTGTTGCCGCTTGTTATCAGCGTGGAGTCGCGTTTATACAAATACCAACGACGTTATTATCACAAGTCGACTCTTCTGTCGGTGGCAAAACAGCAGTAAACCATCCTCTTGGTAAAAATATGATTGGCGCTTTCTATCAGCCAAAAGCTGTTTTTATTGATACCAAGACGTTATCTACTTTGCCTGCAAGAGAATTTGCTGCGGGTATGGCTGAAGTCATCAAATATGCGTTGATTTACGATGCTGCGTTTCTTGATACGTTAGCTGCGCAGCATAGCCAGTTAAACGCATTGGATACAGAAACCCTACAGCAAGTGATTTATAAATGCTGTGCAATAAAAGCTGAAATTGTAGCCAAAGATGAAACAGAGGCAGGGCTTCGCGCATTACTAAACTTAGGTCATACCTTCGGTCATGCGATTGAAGCGCAAATGGGTTATGGAAAATGGTTACATGGCGAAGCGGTTGCTGCAGGCATGATGATAGCTTCACGATTGGCATGTAGACGAGACTGGTTGAACAGTGAAGAGGTAGAAAAAGTCGCTCAGGTCATTGCCTTATATCAGTTGCCAATAGAGCCACCAAGCGAAATGACCGCAGAGCAGTTTTTACTCCACATGCGTAAAGATAAGAAGAATAAACAAGGTAAAATTCGCTTTATACTGCCAACACAGCTGGGACAATGCGCTTTGGTTGATGACGTAAGCGATGAAGATGTGGTCACTCTGATAGGGCGTTAAATGCAGTCGCAAATTTTACCAAGCAGATCTGCGTTGGTAGATAGAATTGCTATGCAGTTCGATTATGGGCAAAACCTGATAACCTTAGTCGGGTCGTCTGGTCTTGGCAAAAGCTATCTTGCTGAGTCATTTCTTACTGATAAATACCCAGAGTTTAATAAAGCTTTTGTAAAACTCTCTGCCAATACCAAAGAGTTTGATGTTATACATCAGCTACTTGAGCATAGTTTTCGCAGTCCTCTTATCGATCAAAAACTTTCTCTTAGCGAAAACTTTATGTTGCTTCATGACGAGCAGCCTTGTGGGCCATGCTTATGGGTTTTAGACAATGCTCGGCATTTGACTGAAGAGTTGGCGCTACAGTTACAAAAACTAGCAACAACAGCCCGAGAAACTATTTATATTTTAGCGACAGCACAGCAACCACAACTCCTTCCAGGTAGCCTAGACATTCATATAGAGCCACTTTCATTACTTGAGAGTAAGCGCCTGATGACGATGTTTTACAAAGATCTTCCACCTGATGAAGATCCTATTTTCAACACCTTTGTAGCAGAAGCACGGGGTAACCCCAGTGTTTTGTTATCGTGGCAACCGGAATCGCAGCGTTTGGATCTACGTGAGACGGGGTCAAAAGATCGCGTAAAAACACAGTGGCAGTGGTATATCATCGCACTATGCTTAGTGTTGACAGCTTCTATGGTCGCTTTGGTCTATCAACAAGAAATAAAGCAATATTGGGCACCGACGCAAACGAACACGCAAAGCGTCGCAACAGCGCTCAATGCACAATCTGTTTTTGAACCGTCGAATACGTCTCAAAAGGAAAGTGAAGTGCCAGGCACGACATTACAGGAGCAACCACCGGCTGCCCTTAATACTGATGAAGGGGAAATCGCTGCCGTTGGGAGTATATTGTCGGCGTTAATGGAAGCTGAGAAGAAAGAGAAAAAAATGCTACACAATGAGGCGCAAGTTAACCAAAGTATGGAGCCTCAAGACGATGAGCTCAAGGTTGGCACCTCTGAAAATACCACCGCTATTGTTAGTGCTGAGCGCCAACCGGTAGCATCTGAGCCTATTTCAGGTAATGAATGGTATAGCAATCGAACGGATGAAGAGTGGGTCATACAACTACTTGCAGTGACTGAGGTTGGGATAGCCGCTGCATTCATGGCGGAGCATAATGATGTGGTTATGCGGCAGTTTTCAGTGATAAGAAATGGGCGAACTTGGTTTGTTGTTACATCAGATGTGTATCCTAATTTAGATATGGCAAAGCAAGCGAAGGCTGAATTGCCCGAAGCATTGCGTAAAGGGCAGCCGTTTTTTAAAAGAGTCAGTAAAATTAAGCAAGAAATTGCTCAGTCTCTCGGTAATTAGCCACATTTAGTGTAAAATCGCGCAACCACTCACGACATAGAACGAGCATGCAACAAAAGACTAGAGCCTTCTTAAAATGGGCAGGCGGAAAATACAGCTTAGTAGAAGATATTTCTAAGCGCTTACAATTAGCCAGTTATGAAGCTGATACACTAGTTGAGCCTTTTGTTGGAGCGGGATCTGTTTTTTTGAATACGCAGTTTAAACACTATGTACTCAACGACATTAACGCAGATCTGATAAATCTCTATAAAGAGTTAAAGCGAATTCCTGATGAGTTTATTGCTGATGCTAAACGTTTATTTGTCGATCTAAATAATCATCCAGATGCGTATTACGCCTATCGTCAACAGTTCAACGAAAGCATTGATGTATATGAGCGTGCAATCTTATTTTTGTATATGAATCGCCATGGCTATAATGGTTTGTGCCGCTATAACCTTAAAGGTATTTTTAACGTACCCTTTGGTAAGTATAAAAAACCTTATTTTCCAGAGCATGAATTATACGTGTTTGCTGAGAAGGCGCAGCGTGCGACTTTTACTTGTAAGAGCTACAGTCAAGTATTTGAGAATATACCCAAAAATGCGGTAGTGTATTGTGATCCCCCGTATGTTCCATTGAGTAAGACGGCTTCTTTTACGAGTTACGCAAAAGGTGGATTTAATTTGGACGATCAGGCTGAGCTTGCAAACTTAGCGGAAACTGCGGCTTTTGAGCAGCAAACGCCTGTGCTCATATCAAATCATGATACAGTGTGGACTCGGAAGATTTATAATCAGGCCAGTTTAGATGTGATTAAAGTAAAACGAACCATTAGCCCCAAAGGCAATGGGCGTAATAAGGTCAACGAGCTAATGGCGCTGTATCACCAACCAAAAAAATAAGCCGGTCAGCTAGGCTAAAACCACGCCATTAACAAACCAAATAAGACCTACCACAAACAAAAAGACAAACAAAACACCAGCCAAAGCAAATGGCCAAAAGCGCTTTTTACTAAAGTCATACTCTTGTTTTTGGCCACTCTGCACACCAAACATTGCTGCGCATACACTTTGGACTAGTGCGAGTTTATTAGTAGAAGAAGCCATAGTGTTTACCTCTCAGACCAATGGTCGATTAATAAGGAGATGAAACTTTACTACTGCTTTGATTGTCCTTAGAACCAATTAATAGCTCTAACAGATCTAAGTAATGAAATTGACCATTGGCACTGCCACCTGTCAGCCACGCAGCCCAACTTGTATGTGCTTCACGTTGACACTCTAAAGCACTAACACGTTGGCTTAAACTATTTGAATTACATACACATGCGTTGTAGTTGGTGGCAAACTCTTGGCTATTATCAAAAGAAAGTACCCCTGCTGATACGGCGAGCACTGCCGACAGCAGAGCAATCCGTGCTTTATATCTAGAAACCATAACCCTATCCCCAGAAAATAGATATCGGATAATAATACACAATGTTCGTTTATTGCACAATCTTAAAAGGTCGTAATTCGCAGACTTTCTAGCCAATTTACGGTACAGTATCGGGGTCTTACGTTTAGGGGTAAAGTATGTCTGATTTTTTAATTGCACCGTCGATTCTATCCGCAGATTTTGCAAGGCTTGGAGAGGATGTTGAAAAGGTATTGGCAGCAGGCGCTGATGTTGTCCATTTTGATGTGATGGATAACCACTATGTACCTAACTTAACTTTTGGTCCAATGATTTGTGAGGCACTGAGAAATTACGGTGTGACTGCGCCAATTGATGTGCACTTGATGATTAAACCTGTCGACAGTTTGATCCCTGAGTTTGCCAAAGCAGGTGCAAGTATTATCACTTTTCATCCTGAAGCAAGTGATCATATTGATCGCAGCCTAGCATTGATCAAAGAATCTGGATGTAAAGCGGGGTTGGTGTTTAACCCAGGTACGCCGCTTCATTATCTCGATCATGTTATGGATAAAATAGATCAGATCTTATTGATGTCGGTAAATCCAGGTTTTGGTGGGCAAAGCTTTATCCCGCACACGCTAGAAAAGTTAAAAGAAGCGAGGGCACGTATCGAGTCTTCTGGTCGTGATATTCGTCTTGAAGTTGATGGTGGCATTAAAGTCGATAACATTGCTGAGGTTGCGGCTGCAGGTGCTGACATGTTTGTTGCTGGTTCTGCGATTTTTAACCAGCCCGACTATAAAGCCGTTATCGATGCAATGCGTCAAGAACTGGCAAAGGTAAAATAATGCGTTTTGAGGGGATTCTATTTGATCTCGATGGCACACTAGTTGATAGCGTCGAGGATATGTACATGGCGCTCAATTTAACGCTTTCTGAGCTTGCCCATCCTATTGTCAGCCATGCGCTGGTTCGTGAATGGGTCGGTAATGGTATCGATATGTTGGTAAAAAGAGGTCTCAGCGGTAGTAATGAGGTCAGTGAAAACTTATCGGAAAGTTTGGTGCACACCGCCGTTGAGCGTTTTAAAGTACACTATGATGAATTAGTGGGTCAGTATGCTGGATTATATCCACATGTTGAAACGGGACTATCTGCATTTGCGAATGTGCCAAAAGTCGTAGTGACCAATAAAAATCGCGCATTTACATTAAAACTGCTGGATAAATTAAACCTCACATCGCACTTTACTTGTATTGTGTGTGGTGATGATACAGACAAAAAGCCCTCACCAGCACCATTAATGCTGGCAGCAGAACGCTTAGGGATACCGACAGATAAGTTGATTATGGTAGGCGATTCCAAAAGCGATATTTTAGCGGCACAGGGGGCCAACATACCTGTGATTGCGCTTAATTATGGGTATAATCAAGGATTCGATTTGAAAGAGTTCAATCCACAGTACCTTTGTGATGGATTCTTAGATATTATTCCCATTATCAATCAACGTTAATTCAATGAAAAAATAAAGGAACGACATGAGTAAACCTGTAGTATTAAGTGGTATTCAGCCAACCGGTGGTATGACAATAGGCAATTACGTAGGTGCCATAAACCAGTGGCTTAAACTACAAAATGACCATGATTGTCACTTTATGCTAGTTGATTTACATGCTATTACTGTGCGTCAAGACCCAGCTCAATTACGCGAGCGTGTACTTGATGGTGTTGCGCTTTATACTGCATGTGGAATAGATCCAGATAAATCAGCGCTGTTCGTACAGTCACAGGTACCAGAACATGCGCAGTTGGGTTGGGTGTTAAACTGCTATGCCCAGATGGGCGAGTTAAACCGCATGACGCAGTTTAAAGATAAGTCAGCAAAACACTCAAACAACGTTAATGTGGGATTATTTGCATATCCTGTTCTACAAGCTGCAGATATTTTATTGTATCAAGCTGATCAAGTGCCTGTGGGCGAGGATCAAAAGCAACATCTTGAACTGACACGTGATATTGCGACGCGCTTTAATAATCTATACGGTGATGTATTTAAGGTACCTGAACCTTATATTCCTGAGGTTGGCGCGCGAGTGATGAGCCTGCAAGATCCGTTGAAAAAGATGTCAAAATCGGACGATAATCCAAACGCTTTTGTGATGCTGCTTGATGAGCCGAAAAAAATTGAGAAAAAGCTGAAAAAGGCTGTCACCGATTCTGATGAACAAGCGCGTATCTACTTTGATCGTGCTGAAAAGCCGGGCGTATCTAATTTATTAACTTTACTGAGCGTTGCAACTAAGCGTTCGGTTGATGAGTTAGTGCCGGAGTACGAAGACAAAATGTATGGACACTTGAAAAAAGATACAGCAGAAGCAGTTGTAAATATGCTAAACCCAATACAAGCCCGCTTTAAAGAAATCCGTGAAGATCGTGCTTTATTGGACGAAATTATGCGTAAAGGTGCTGAGAAAGCAGGCGCTCGTGCGGAGAAAACGTTAAAAGCGGTATATAACGCAGTCGGGTTTATTCCAAGAGGCTAAACCTATTTTCACAATGGTGTGATTGGTATTGAGAGAAGCTAGGGTCTGCTTAATGTAGGGCTTACTGTACATGAGGGTACAATTCTACTGCAATACCAATCATATACTACCTTGTATGCTTAGTGCATTTACATTTACTATATTTAATCAATACTTGTTTGTTGTTTTAGTTGTAGGGGGGCTTGCGACTAACAATGAAATAGTAAACTTACCCTCATCAAGAATTATTCTAAAAAAAGACATAAAATCACCTGTAAAGGACTAAATCCTTAATTCTTTATTAACTTTTAATTTTTATTAAAAATTAAAATAATTTGAAATTTTGTATTTTTAATAATGTCTATTAGCAATAAGTCTTATATAAATTTATGGTTTTTATATAGTGACAATCTTATCCTTTCAATTATAAAAATTTATATTACATAGCTATTTTTATTCTTTTATACAATAAAAGTATATCAACAAGTTCTTATCCTTTTCTATCAGGCTATGGCTAAAGAAGTTCGCTATACTCTATGGCCGACAATACGAAATCCCCAAAGTGCACTTGCAGCATAGCTCCTCTTGCCTTTTCAATTGATATTCACGTGCAGCCACTCTATCAAATTAATAAAAACTCAAAAAGCAAATAATAATTATTACTAATTGAGGCTTGTTTAGTCTTTTTTAGAAAGCGCTGTATAACCTGAGAAATAAATACTCTGGATTAATAAAGTATTCCAAATTTTACCTCATGTACCAGAAATATTTCACTATGTACTACTTTTGGTACATTACTGAGAGGGGTATGAATAATTTGCTATCTACAACGTGAGGAAATTTTAAAAAATGCTAATAAAGTCTTAAGAGTGACTCTTAAAGTTAATAGAGTAAGGTGGTCATTTATGTCGGATTTCATAAGTAATTCAATATTTAAATAGATAAATTTTCTCCGTGAAGAATGAATAATAGCTAACAAAAATTAGTTTTTTATTTACATGGCGTGGTTTTTGCTGCGGCGAGGTTGGTTTTAACCAAAAATAAGGAAAATTCAGAATGAATTTAAAATCTCTAGCATTAATCGGACTAATCTCAACTTCTGCTTCAGCAGCAACTCAGTTAGTCGAAAATAAATATCCAGTAACAAACCCTGAAGTATTCGGGAAGCAAGTCTTCGATGATGGCATGCATACTCTACGAGTATATGGTGAAGTGATGCACCTTGGTGGTGGTACTGTTAATACATGGATTTCTCTTGCAGCAGGTGGATACTATAAAATTGGTATGACTTTCTCACCAGAAATTCTTGATATTAATAATCTGCCTACTGAAGCGACGCACCATGATGCTTACTTAGACTTCCCTCGTCTAGCTGGAAGCCCATTCAAGCATTCTTATTTCTCATGGAATCCAGCGGGTCACGCGCCAACCAACATCTATGACATTGCACACTTTGATATCCACTTATCATTCTTTGAAAAAGAAGAGTTAGCGGCTATTCAGTTTGCAGATCCGGAAGGTCAAATTCTGCCTCCAGCAGAATACATGCCACCAACATCAATTGCGCAAACTTTCCCTGACGGCAGCTATATCAACGTGCCAAGTCAAGGTGTTCACTGGTATTACGAAGATACACCTGAATACAACGGTGGCGTATTTACAGAAACTATGTTGTGGGGTTCGTACAACGGCAAGCTTAGCTTTGTTGAGCCAATGATCACGTTCGACACAATTATGACTGAAACGTTCTTTGAAAAAGAGATCGATATGCCATTGTGTGTAGAAGCTACAGGCTTCTATCCAAAAGTGTACGGTTGGCAGCATAAGCAAAATGCGGAAGGACAAACATACATTGACGTGTATATGAAGGACTTCGTATTTATGCGTGCTAACGCACCTGGTTGTAGATAATAGGTGTAAAGGTGGCCGTTAGGTCACCTATTTTCACTTCAATGTTCCATCTTGATTAAAGTGCAGTTTTTATGAACAAAATATTCCATTGGATAGTCGTGATCTTAGTATTTATTTTAATAATGAGTACTTCATTCTTAGTTTATGCTTTTTATTCCGATACTTCAGATATTGATGAGACACTATCTACTCCAAAAGTTGCTAATAACGTTGTAACAAAGCAACCCGTGTATATCTGTCCGATGCACAGTCACATAATAAAAAACCATCAAGGTGAATGCCCGGTATGCGGCATGAAGCTAGAAGCTGTAACTCATCAACACGCAGAGGCTGATGCAAAAGCTGAAATTACCCTCTCAGGTTTAATGCAAGCCAATGTTTCTCTCTCTACCTCCAGTGTAGAACGTTCCACTCTATGGAAATATATCGAGACACTTGGTCAGGTGGATTATGACCGCAATCGTGTACTTGACCTACACACTAAAGCGAAAGGTTGGATTGAAGCTTTAGCAGTAAACACAGCGGGGGAGAGAGTTTCCAAAGGACAGTTGCTGTATAAAATCTATTCGCCCGATTTAGTGGCTGCTCAGGATTATTATCTCGGTATTTTTAATAGTACCCGAATGAATAAGAAGCTACTTGAGCGCGCGTATTCTCGTCTGCTTTTATTGGGGATCACTGAAGATATAATCAAAGAAATAGAAAAGCTTGGTGACTCTATCGATATTTTACCGTTTTATGCGCCTTTTGACGGTGTCGTTTCTTCAATGAATATGCAAGAAGGCTCTTACGTTGTCCCAGAACAAAAAATGATGACACTCTCTGATGCCTCAAATGTATGGGTAGTCGCTAATGTCTACGAACATCAAATCGACTGGGTGCGCTCAGGCAAGTGGGCAGAGGTTGACATACCAGCGTTAGGTATCGAAAAGCTAGAAGCTAAAATTGAGCACATCTATCCTGAATTAGACCCTGTTACTCGAACACTGCGTGTGCACCTCTCGTTGGATAACGCCGAAAATATTATCAAAAAAAATATGATAGCGAATGTTCGTATCTATGGCGGTGGTAAAAAAGACGCAATCCATATTCCTGAAAGTGCCGTGATCCGAACTGAGCATGAAAATAGAGTCATTGTTAAAGAAGGTAATAATCGTTTCATTCCCAAAGTCGTTAAAGTTGGCATTAGTACCCAAGGAAGAGTAGAGATATTACATGGGTTACAAGAGGGAGAAAAAGTCGTTACCTCAGGACAGTTTTTAATTGACTCGGAGTCTAGTATCAAAGAAGCCATATTACAAATGGCTCAAAGAGACGATTTAAGTAGTAACGAGAACTAACATGTTAGCGCAAATAATAATTCAAAGTTTAAAAAATAAATTTCTTGTTATGCTGGTGTTTTTGGGGCTGGGCTTAATGGGCTTTCGTGCACTAGATAAAATCCCATTGGACGCAATCCCTGACCTTACTGATGTTCAAGTCATCATTAAAACTTCTTACCCAGGTCAAGCTTCCGAAATTGTTGAGCAACAAGTGACTTATCCACTGTCAACTTGGTTACTGTCTGTGGCTAAAGTGAAGGCTGTGAGGGGATGGTCATTCTTCGGTGACTCCTATGTCTATGTGATCTTTGAAGATGGAACGGATCCTTATTGGGCAAGAACGCGGGTACAGGAATATTTAAGCCGTGCAGAAACCATTTTACCTGACGCTGCAAAACCTAGTATGGGGCCTGATGCTTCAGGTGTAGGTTGGATCTTTCAGTATGTACTAAAAGACACAACACACTCTCGTGACCTTAGTGAAATGAGAGAGTTGCAAGATTGGTTTTTAAAATTTGAACTGCAATCTGTGCCTGGTGTAAGTGAAGTTGCCACCGTTGGTGGCATGGAAAAGACCTATCAAGTTGTGCTTGATCCACTTAAATTGATGCAATATGGGCTCACCATAGCGCAAGTAAGAAGTGCAATTCATAATGCCAACAGTGAGCAGGGTGGCTCTGTGATGGAGATCGCTGAGGCGGAATACATGATCCGCGGCCGAGGATATTTAAGCACATTAGATGATTTTGATAACATTGCATTGGGCATTGTAAATGATGAAGGTATGCCGCTGACTTTGAAGCATGTGGCCACGATAAAAACAGGCCCACAGTTGCGCAGAGGAATTGCAGATCTTAACGGGTTAGGAGAAGTGGTTGGTGGTATTGTTATCATGCGAGATGGTGAAAATGCCTTAACGACCATCAATCATGTAAAAGCAAAGCTTGCACAGTTAAGCTCAGCGTTACCTGATGGGGTTGAGTTTGAAGTGGTGTATGACAGAAGTAAGTTAATCACAGCCTCGGTTGACAATTTACAATCCAAAATACTCATTGAAATGGCTGTAGTCGCGGTTGTTTGTTTTGCCTTTTTACTACACATCCGCTCGACTTTAGTGGTTGTGCTGTCTATCCCCTTTTCGTTATTAATTGGCTTTTTAGCGATGCAGTGGTCAGGATTAAATGCAAATATCATGAGCCTTGGCGGGATCGCGATTGCCGTGGGTGCCTTGGTCGATTCGGCCATTGTGATGGTTGAAAATGTGAATAGACACCTATTAAATCATCAAAAACGTACAGGCATACAACCTTCAAATCGAGAGAAATACAAAATAATTGAAACCGCAGCGACAGAAGTTGGGCCTGTTTTATTTATTTCACTGCTGATCATTACAATTGGTTTTTTCCCGGTTTTTGCCTTAGAAGGTCAAGAGGGAAAGCTATTTACGCCATTGGCACTGACGAAAACATTTGTGATGGCAGCAACCGCATTGCTCAGCGTCACTTTAGTGCCGGTATTAATGAGCTTATTGATCAAAGGGCAGATCCCAGATGAAACTCGCAATCCACTGAATGCCATACTGATCCGCGGTTATACGCCGTTTATTAATTTTGCTTTGGCATCTCCTAAGCTCGTGATGTTTATTGGCGGAATAGTAGCAGTATCAATGGTATACCCATTGATGAAAATGGATAGCGAATTTATGCCTGATCTATACGAGGGAGACTTGCTGTATATGCCCTCGACATTACCGGGGGTATCTATCGCCGAAGCGGGATCTATCTTACAAAAAACAGATCAACTGATAAAAACTGTTCCTGAGGTTGAGTCTGTTTTCGGTAAAGTTGGCCGTGCCGATACCGCAACCGATCCTGCACCACTCACTATGCTAGAAACGACAATTCAACTAAAACCTGTAGAGCAATGGCGTGCAGGTATGACACTTGAAAAGATCATTGCAGAGCTGGAGAGTAAAGTTAAGTTGCCTGGCGTGACAAACACTTGGGTACAACCGATTAAAACTAGAATTGATATGTTGTCTACTGGCGTAAAAACTCAGCTTGGTATAAAAATATCCGGTGAGAGTTTGACCGAGCTTACCGCGCTTGGTGAGCAGATAGAAGGGCTACTCAATCAGCTTGAAAGCACAGGATCTGTGTATGCAGAACGTACTCAATCTGGCAGGTATATAGATATTGAGCCAAATAGAGTCGAAGCTGCGAAATATGGCTTAATGATCTCAGATATTCAAGATGTCGTTAAATTTGCCTTAGGAGGCGCGAATGTTTCAGAAGTAGTCGATGGACGCACGCGTTTTCCAATTAATCTGAGATACCCAAGAGTCTATAGAGATAATATAGATGCCTTAGAAACGGTGCCATTTCTGACTCCAACAGGGGCTTGGGTGACTCTCGGTCAAGTTGCAAGCATCGAAATCAAAGACGGACCTGCGGTAATAAAAAGTGAAAACGGCTTAATGAGCGCATGGGTGTTTATTTCTGTTACCCCTGACGTTGCTATTAGCGATTATGTCGATGAAGCAAGTGCTCTATTGGCAAGTAACATTGATTTGCCTGAGCGTTATACATATACGTTTACAGGCCAATACGAGCACATTGAACGACTAGAGAAAAAGTTACTAGAAGTTATCCCACTGACGGTATTGGTTATCTTTGTGTTGCTTTACATTGCGTTTCGTTCGAGCGCGCAGGCTTTGCTGGTGCTCTGTACATTGCCTATCGCAATTTCAGGTGCACTTTGGTTTGTTTACTTTTGTGGTTATCCAATATCTGGCGCGGTCGTTGTCGGAATGATTGCACTAGGCGGTGTTGCAGCTGAGTTTGGTGTGGTGATCACCTTGTATTTAAATCAGGCTCGCGCCGAGCAAAGTAACCTGGTTGAAGCTGTTAGAGAAGGTGCATTATTGCGCATACGGCCAAAAGCGATGACTGTTTTCACTATTGTTGCAGGGTTGATCCCCATTATGTTTAGTATGGGAAGTGGGGATCAAATTATGCAGAAAATTGCTGCGCCAATGATAGGTGGAATGTTGGTCAGCCCAATCATGTCTATGTTGGTTATTCCTGCGGGATACCTAGTTTTATATAGATATAAACAAAGGAAATTGGAGGAATAAATGAAACTAAAAGACTTTGCATTGGCGATTCTCGTTACCGCGATTTGGGGCTGGAACTTTTCCATTATTAAGTTGGGACTAGACACTTTAGACCCGTTCATGCTGGCAGGACTGAGGTTTTTATTTTGTGCTATCCCATTGATTTTTTTCATTGAAAGACCGAATACCTCAATAAAGGCCATTGCTTTTTATGGGCTGTTATTTGGCACCGGCGTTTGGGGAATGGTGAATCTAGGGGTTTACCTTGGCGTCTCGGCAGGTGTTGCTTCATTGTTGTTACAGTTTAGTGCTTTCTTTACGGTCTTCTTTGGGATGATCTTTTTTAAAGAAAAAGTTGGATTACAACAATGGATAGGTTTCTCGTTAGCAATGCTAGGTTTGCTGTTGGTATTAAACTTGACCGATGGCAGTGTTTCATACCTTGGTGTCGCTTTTGTGTTACTGGGTGCGCTGTGTTGGGCGTTAACGAATGTAGTGGTGAAGCAAGTGAAACCGAACAATGTGTTTTCATTTGTAGTGTGGGCGTGTCTGTTTTCTGCTTTCCCGCTATTTTTGTTAGGTTATTTTGTCAATGGTGCAGAGGCAATGCTATTAATGACCAAAAATATCAATAGCATGGCGCTATTTTCTATTTTCTTCCAAATATATCCAGCCACGCTGTTTAGCTTCTGGATCTGGAGTTCATTAATGAAACAATATCCTATTTCTACGGTTGCACCGATCTCTTTGGTTGTACCTTTATTTGGATTGATGGGGTCAATGGTGATCTTTAATGAAGAGATAAATGCGAAAAAGATCATCGCATTTGCCTTGATCTTGACAGGATTGATCGTTGGACTATTCGGTAACAAGTTTTATCGCATGTTGGTGCCAGCACCAAAACAAGCATAAGCTTCACCTTCACTTTGAAAGAAGCTTTCACACTATGAAAAACCTTTGAAACAGCATGCTAGGCAGCTTAAATAAGGTTTTCAAGCTACCTTTTAAAAGCCATTGATCCGATAAGCATCAATGGCTTTTTAGTTTTTATTAATTCGTACTTTATCGTTGCTGGCGCGAATGACCCCGTACTCGCGTAGTCTTCACTCGATAAAAGTGGGTATCGGGTAATCATGAGCATGCGCTGAGTTTAACTGGCTGATCTTGCCTAAATCTAAGCGAACTTTTCTTTACAAGTAGGGGGGGAATGACCTCTAAAAGTTGTAACTCCCCCAAAAATGAAACGGTTCATAAGTAGAATTTTCTATTACCTAATATAAGAAAGAGCCGGGAATTCAACTCCGAAGTACACCCCCGTTAAAGCAGGCTGTCTGAGAGTATCAATTATCCGATGCTCAGGTTTTATAGGTGCAGGTACTTTAGTGAATGTAGGTTCGGCTTAAAGGCTGATATTATAAGCGAAAAAGCCACAACAAAGAGTAGGCTTTGTTGTGGCTCCAGCAGTTAGAACTCAAAATTAAATAAAGACTTTTATTTCACTTTGGTCGTCATGACGAAGTACACGTTTAAGTACTTTGCCAGTTACCCCTTCTGGCGCATAGGCATTAGCGTTGGATACCACTGAGATGCTGTTGAGTGATATCACGTTGTGCGCTTGTAACCAGGCATTTATTTGGGTTAATAAATCATACAAGTATGATTCTTGCGTATTTTCAGTGACCAAATCAACTCTGATAGCGACCTTCGTTGCTTGTTTATCATCTAAGTATGTATAGATTGAGCAGTCAAAGATCTCATCAAAACGTTTGAGGATCAGCTCTTCTGTTAATAAGCTATACAGTGTTCCGTCTTGCGTTTCAATTTTGTCGGTGATCCTATCTAAATGATAGAAATAGCCAAGTGTATCCTTACGCACCAGATCGCCCGTGATCCAGTAGCCATTGACACGTGATTTCTCACTGATCAACGAGCTATTCCAATACCCAGGAGTAAGCGAAGGAGATTTAATACCAAGCCGGCCAACTTGACCTGCGGGAAGTAAATTACCATCGTCATCTAATACCTGAGCGTCAACCCAAGGTTGTGGCTTGCCAACGCAACGATCATAGTCGCGCTTACCGCGGTAATGATTTACGGTGAAAAGGGAAGATCCCATTTCTGATGAACCCAAACCGTCAATGTAAACAGAGCCAGGCTTGCGCTCTGCATTGTTAAAGTGGCTGCCCCATTCAGTTAAATGCTTCACATGTCTCTCATGTGCAGCATCTCCTGTACTGCGCCAGTAATTAACGCTTTGTAGCAACTCTGGGTTGGGCTCATCTCTTACTAGTTCAACGAAAATCTTTGGAAATGCAACAACAAAGTTTGGCTTAAAGCTATCAATTTGCGCCGCTAAGCTCTTTGGTGATTTATCGCTCAGTACCAAAGTTGGACAACCGCGCATGCTGGCTTCCATTAGGTATGCCAATCCCGAGTTATGGGAATGTGGCAACGCCGTTAAGTAACGGTCCAAATTGTCGATTGGATTACCCAACCTGAATCGAATACCATGAAAATATGGCTTATGTGCAGCGATAACAGCCTTTGGAATACCAGTCGTACCTGAGGTATGAGTTAGGAGTACAGGATCTAACGCATTGTGTACAAAAGGATAAACCGTAGGCAATTGTGTTGTCGCTTTTTGTTTGACTACTTCATCAATGATGAAAAACTGAATATCATCATGTTTATCAACAGCTGTGAGCTCTGATAATCGATTCTCAGTAGTTAACACAAGTTTTGCTTCAATATGTTGAATGTATTGAATGGCAATACTTGGTGCAAGCTTACTGTTGATCAGTGCTGGAACCGCACCTAAGCTTGATAGCGCAATAAACTGGACAAAATAGTCTATCGTATCATCAATAAATACCGCAATTACATCTTTAGCAGTAACCCCTTGTGCATGATAAAAAGCAGACCACTGCTTTGCAGTATTAAGCAAACTCTGATGTGAGAAGCTAAAAATTTGCGTATTATCAAAACCAATAATTGGTCGCTCTAAAAAGATATAATCATGATCTTTATAGCTGTTTTCTCGCAGTAAATAGTGCAGGAAATTACCTGCACCTAACTGATCATTTTGAAGTAATTTGCAAAGTTCAAAAGGATCTATTTGGCTCATTGATTACTCCTTAACCGGCATAACTAACAGGCTCTTGCTCATCCACAACGCTCATAGATGGTTGTGAAGCGCAAGGAGTGTTACGCAATACTTTTGCGAGGCGAGAGAGTAAAAAGTCTTTGTTATCGCTTTGGAATACACCTCTACCAATACATAGACCTTTCGCACCATATTCCATCGCTGATTGTGCCTTATGCAATAGAATATTTTCGTCACCTTTCTCGCCGCCTGCAAAAAATATTGGCGTGCCATCGTCAGAAGCACTCAGAAGATCAGGAAGGTACTCATCTTTCTCAGGAAAGCCAATTTTGAGTGCATCACTACCAAGCTCAACACCCATGCGGATAAATGAGCGCATGCGATCAACAGCCTCAATACCTTGAGCATTTGCTTTGTCATATACCATGCTTAGCAAAGGGATCCCAAGGGCGTGTGCTTTATCAGCAACAGCGCCGAGTAATCGCGTATTATGTGCAGCGTTGCTTTCGGTAAAGTTAACCTGGATTGATACCGCATCTGCTCCCAATTGAACCGCATAGGCCAAATCAGTAACTAGTTGCTTAGTATCAGCATCCTCAAATAGGCTATTCATACCATTCAAGTGAACCATCACTCCTGTTGAGGAGGGGATTGCATCCGCTAAGATTAGCTTCTCAATCATCCCTTTATGCGCGATGATTGCACTAATATTTGCATTGCTTACCCAGCTTTGAATTGCTTGAGTAGACTCAATTCCTTTGATAGGACCTACAGTAAGGCCGTGATCAATGGGCACAATAAGCCCCGCAGATTGCTCTGGATAGAGCAGTCTGCTTAAACGTAACTTTCTTCCAAAATAACTCATATTGACTAATCCTTTGAGTTGAGCTGTGATTACTTCTCTATGATGTTTTCATCTATTTTGATACCAACGTGACGACCAACTTCAGTGGTGTAGCCCAGTACTTTGTCACCAGCTTTTAGTTCAGAAATGTTCAGTGGTTTAGCATCTGCAGAGAAGATACGAACATGCCAGTCATCCTGCATGATGACGTTCACTTGTTCACCATTAGGGAACTCGACTTCAATGATACGTAGTGGGCGTTTTTCAATTTTTACACGACCTACAGGTGCTGTTCTTACGCGACCTTTAGAGTTTACTAGCATGACATTAGAGCCTGCTTTTAGCTCTGACATGTAATCAGTTCTGTCGTTGGTGTTATAGACATAGCTGTGTACGGCACCAGCATTAACTCTAAATGGACGTAGCTCCATATATGGTAGGAAGTAAACTTCAGGGCAACATAGAATACCGCCTTGAGATGTTGAGCCAACTAACATACCTTCATCATCATCAAATAACGTACCAGTGTCGATACATGCGCGGTAACCCATACCTACCGGGTAGCTGGCTTTTACAGTACCAACTTGGATAGGTAGATTATCTTGCTCACGATGTTCAATACGAGAGATAAACTCATCTAAATAGGAGTGCTCTTCAGGTGAATAAATAACACCTTCTGCACCGTATTCCATTACACCTAATGTAACAATTGCGTCATCAACATCTCTTGGCGATGAGATTTGCTTCATTAGAATAGTGTTGGTTTTTTGCAAAGATGCGATCACAAGCTCGAGTGGAATATTCGTTGGATCTTTAAATAGGATACTTAAATAATCTGCCTTTAAACCATCATATACTGAACTGTGTAGGCTATCGTTGTCATCTACATAACAGTGATAACATACTGAAAAACCCTCTTCTTTTAGAGGTAGAATCATCTGGTTATCAGTGTAGCTAACGACCAATCTTTTTGACTTATCTTCTTTAAACTGTTTACAAAGCTTGCTCTTCTTAAATTGCTCAAGCTCTTTTTTATCAGATAGCTTTAAGATAACTAACATTCTGTTAGGAATGTACTTAATTAAATTCTCGATATTATTTAAATAGGTAATAATACCTGAATACTGTAAATTAATTATTCTTGCAAACATGTCATCATCCGGAGACTGTTGCTTTAGATTTTTTGTATCAAACCAGATGATAGGTCCATTCAGCTCGGCTCTTTTATCATTTTTACCTTCGCCGATATTGCTTAATTTAATCGCATTACGGCGATTAATATTTTCAGCTGTTTCATACTGTTCAGTTACCTGTTCATCTTTTTTGACGGTAGCTTCCATTTTCTTGTCCTTAAATTATTGAGTAGTTGATTTGGTCGACATAGGTAGAGCAAGAAACGAACCACAATAAAACTTCTTTTAAATCATGCGCTTGATTGTTCGTCTAATAGGGGCGGGATAGAAAAAAGTACATGGTGTATTTTTTTTGTTACTGATCTATTAGATAATTTACAACGTAACATATTGTTAAAGGTTTTTAGTTGATTTAGCAGTCTGGATGGTTGCTTATATATGTAAATTTTGTGTTTCTTTTGTTTTTAAGTGGTATATGTATTTAGTGTTTTACATATATGTATACAAATGTATTGTTTTTGTTTTGTTTGAAGTGGTGTATCTTCCTCAGTTAGGAATGGATAACAACAGGTGGTAGTAATGCTGAAAAAGGTATCGACATTTTTAAAAGTCGTAGAGTGTGGAAGTTTTAGTAAAGCAGCCGATGTATTAGGAGTTAGCCCTTCATCTATTTCACGTCAGATCAGTCAACTTGAGGATCAAGTAAAAGGTAAACTACTTAAAAGGACTGCAAGGTCTATCGCATTAACAGAAGTAGGAAGAGAGTATTATAAACAGGCTGCTAAAATCATTCAGGACATTGAAAGTTTAAATTCAATAGGTCAATCTCAGTGTTCTGAGGTTGAGGGTACGCTTAATATATCAGTATTTGAATCATTTGGTCTCAAGTATATCGCTCCATTATTACCTAAGTTTTTACAACAGCATCCTAATTTATCTGTGGAGTTAGACCTGAGTAATGATGTCGTCGATTTATATCGAGAACGTTTTGATGTAGGTATTCGTTTGGGCGTGCCAAAAGACTCTCGTCTTGTTGTTAGGCCGTTGCTCAAAAATAATATGGTGTTGTGTGCATCACCTGAATACCTAAAACAGCACGGTACCATTAAACATCCTAACGAGTTGACGCTACACAATTGTTTGTCACTATGTCGCAATGGTAAGGGCGTAAAATGGAGTTTTTGCCATGAAGGAGAAAAAATTAATGTTGATGTAAAAGGAAACCTTATTTCTGCTGGTGGCCAGGTGTTAATTGAAGCGGCTAAGCAGGGGCTTGGGTATGTTCTATTGCCTGAATGGGCATTACTAAAAGATTTACAAAGTGGTAATTTAGTTCAGTGTTTAGATAACTGGGAAGCGGATATTGGTCGAACACAAATTTATGTGTTTTATTTAAAAGATAATTTTACTCAAAATAATATTCAGGCGTTTTTTAATTTCCTCAAACAAGAATTACCAAGTCAATTTATCATTTAACCTGCTAACCTATTACACATAAATTTGACGTAGTAGTAAGGGATAACCGTCGCTAGAGAGCAAGTTATTATCTTTAGTTCAGGTTATTTAATCTACACCACATATTGGAAGCAGGAGCAATTGCCCCTGCTTTTATGGCTACTATAGCTGAGTCACGCTTTCTGTGGCGATAGCCAGATGCAGCTCTTGTAGCAGTGCCAACAAGTGTTGAGGTTCGACGACAAAGCTCATCACGCTCTCATGACCAAGGCCAAAGGTTCTAATCACTGGGTGCTCATCAAGCAAGTTAGTTACGTAGGTGGTAAAGCGGCTGGCTTGATTTAATTGACTACCCACGATAGAAGCTAAAGATAAGTCTTGTTCACATTGGATCAAAATATCTTCAAAACCGTTAGAGATCAGGTATTGATCAATTTCATTGAGGCGTGCTTCGTCCATATTTTGGGTGATCAACACAATGCTATTTGCATGTAACTCGCAGACTTGAAAATGAAGTCCCAATTGTGTGATCAATGCAAGTAGTAATTGGATCCGTGTTAGCTCTGCAAGACCGCTTTGATTGATCGTTAACAATGATACATTATTCAAATAAGTGACAGAGTATGCACCTGTTGGTTCATTGATATTATGGATCAACGTATGCTTCCCTGAGGGTTTAAAAGTAGAAGCTACTTTAATAGGAATACATCCTTGCATTGCCGGTTCAATAGACTTTCTGTGAAGCACTTTTGCTCCCAAGTTTGCCAGCATAGCAGTAGCACGATAGCTCAACTCCTCAATCGCAAACGTATCAGCAATAATACGCGGATCTCCTGAATATACACCTTCGACATCAGTCCAAATTTGTAACTCTGTTGCTTGGCTTGCTTGGGCGATGATTGCTGCACTAAAATCACTGCCGCCACGACCCAAAGTAACGAGTTCGTCAGTCTCGATGTGTTTTGCAATAAATCCCTGAGTAACGATAAGTTGCTCTGAAGGAAGTAACTCAAGTTGTTGCTGACAAGCTTGAGTGCACAATGCAATATCGACTTGATAGTCATCATACTCATCACCGCTAACAGAAATGAGTTCTAACGCACTGCGCTCTTGATTTTGCAAGCGACAGCTGGCAAAAATCATTGAGACTAGCTTTGAGGAAATGATTTCGCCCATCGAAATAATCGTGTGATAGTCGCTGTTATTTCGAGTGTGAAAGAAGCGGGAGGCTTTCCTTGCCAATTGTTCAAGCCATATTGAGATCGCTTCATTACATACCTGTTGCAGTGGTAAGCCGTACATTGGTAGTGTGAAGTTTTCATAAAATTGGGTGATCTCAGAATGGATCAAGCTGATGTGCTCTAAAGAACGAGAACGGGTCAAAGCAACCAGTTTTTCAGTGATCCCTGCTTGGGCACTGACTACAACCACTTTCACTGATTTATCATTTTTGACTATATTGGCGCACTGCAAAATAGATTCAAAAGAAGCTACACTTGTTCCGCCGAATTTCGCAACCTTTAAAGCACTCATGGAATTATCCTTATACGTTATATGTTCCTGCAACAGTTCCAATTGACAATACCAAGCGGTTCCAGCTATTGATACCGATCACAGCCAAGCTTAGCTCACCAATTTCACTGTTTGAGAAATAGGCTCTGACTTCTTCATACACGTGGTTTGGTACCTGTTCTGTTGAGATGTTAGTGAGCGTTTCTGTCCATAATAAAACCGCACGCTCTTTCTCATCAAAGTAAGGCGTTTCTCTCCAATTTTGCACATTGATTAATTCATGAACATCAAGCCCATCTTTTTGCGCATTTTTGAAGTGCATATCAACACAAAATGCACAACCGTTAATCTGCGAAGCATACAATTTGATCAGGTGTAGTAATTTCTTATCAATTGAGCTTGACTGGATATTCTGCTCCATATTCATAAGAGAATTGAAGACAAACTCAGGCATATCTTTATAAGTCATTCTTTCTTTCACGGTTGTTCTCCTTACATTTAGTATGTTAACCAGAATGAACAAGGCAAAATTTAAGCCAAGGTTAATTTGTTTTTTTAATATTATGATATTTATAGGTTTTTTGTTGGTTTTTGCTGGGAGGCATGGTTCCAGCATGGAGAAAGATGAAATTATGTTTTGCTCTGAGTACCCAATGTAATCAATCTAGTACTTCGCGCCACTGAATAGCTAAGTGAAAGTTTAAAAATCTATATTTATCAATATGTTGGATGTTTGGCATGGAATTTGGTTATTACCCTGTAACACGAGAGGATTTGAATTTTATTTGAGGGTGTGGCCATGTCACAAGACGATTTAGAAAAAGCGAAAAGGATTATACGATTTTTTCATCCGGAAAAACGTTTCAGTTTTATGTCGGGTGCGAATGACCCTGCGGTATTAGCAGCAATGTTTGGTGTACCCCAAGACACCTACCTTGCGATCCGAAACGAGTTTGAACTTAACGTCAACCTTGCTGCGCGAGAGCTGCTTAATGAACCTGATTACCTAAAAAGCATTCAACAGATCCCGCTTGTAGATAATGCCACTATTGCAGTGATCGGTGATAGTTTGACGGATGATTATCAATCTTGGTTTGAAATCTTGCAAAAAAGTTTTCAGATTGCCCGTCCTGAAGCCAATATCACTTGGGTAAACACGGCATTGTCTGGTGATACCACAATGCAGCTATTTTCAACATTAACTCAAATAGAAGCGGTAAAACCTGATTACCTATTTTGCTTGATTGGTACCAACGATGGCCGAGTTCATGGTGATGGCAAAAAGTCATGCACAGGATTTAGAGAGGTGATTGATAACCTGTCTGAAATCGCTACGCGTGCTGAATCTTGTGTGCAAAAAGAGTTTATCTGGATCACTCCTGTAGGTGTTCAAGAAGATTGGATCAAAGAAGATTGGCTACTGAATAAGTTTAACGCTTCTTGGAGTCATCAACAGATCTTACAAACCGCTGAGCTGATCCGTACTCGCCCAGAAAAACACATCGATATTACCGAGATTTTTGCAGGTGAAAGGCGTGACGCCATGTTCCTTGAAGATGGCTTACATTGGAGCCTACAAGGACAGAAATCGGTAGCTAGAAGTGTTGTCACAGGTTTCCATCGCATTTTGATGCAGCGCTAAGGAGTGCCCGTGAGTATTAACATAAAAGTAGCTAGCCTCGAAGACAATGCCCAAGTTGCAAACTTGTTTGATTTATATCGTCAGTTTTATAAACAAGATAGCGATCTAGATGGTGCTGCGAGCTTTATTCATCAGCGCTTGATGAAAAAAGACTCAACTATTTTTCTCGCAACGTCAGAGGAAAGCGAACTAGGATTCCTACAGGTTTATCCAACATTTTCTTCCATTTCAATGGCTAATGTATGGCTTATTAATGATCTGTATGTATGCAGTCGTGCTCGAGGCCAGGGAGTTGCAAAACAGTTATTGCAGCAATGTGTTGAACAAGCTGAGCAACTGCAAGTGAAGTTAATTCGCATCTCAACTGAGTTTAGCAATACCGCAGCGGCGAAGCTATACGAGCAATTTGGCTTCGAAAAAGATACTCGCTTTCAACATTATAACTATTTCTTAAAAGGATAATGAGATGGATAGACAAGAAACGTTACATCAGCTTATTAGCGCTGCTTTTCTAGCGCCAACGTCTTTCAACTTGCAGCACTTTAGGTTTATTGATGTGCAAGATAAAGATAAGCAACAAACACTACTTAGTGCAGCTGCTAACTGGGCTGATGAAGGTGAACCTGAGTTTGTTATTGCACTTTGTGGTGATAACAACAGTTGGCAAGAGGCAGCGAATTTTGCCAAGCACGTAAGTGATGAATTTGTCGAAATGTCGCAGCAAAAAGCCACTATGGTTTATAGCAGCAACGAAGTAACACGACGTGATGAAGTTAACCGCACCAATGGCTTTGCATTTACCAACATGTTGGTGAAAGCACATCAATTGGGGTTAGGTTCTCGTGTACTTGAGATAGACAGTCCATCTTCAGTCACTGATTTATTGAATATATCTGACGCCTATTCGCTGTCGGCTGTGGTGGTGTTTGACAAAGCATTAGCCAAGCCACTACTTAAATGCCAACCGGATTTAAACCTAATCTCTGAAGATGGATTTTAATTATGAATATGTTTTCTAACGAAAGACTGGCTGTTGCCATGCGTGAGCGCCGCGCAATCAAGCACTTTGAACCAAGCTTTGTTATTCCTGAAGGTGATAGAAAGCACATCCTTTCATTCGCTACGGAGTTAGACCTTGGCTTTAATATGCCACCACTTAGGATCTGTCGTGTATCAGACATGGCATTAAGAGAGCAAATTAAAGAAGTCGGCTTTCAGCAGCCACAACACACCGGTGCAAGTGAGCTTTGGGTTGTATGTATTGATACTAAAGCGCTTTCAACTAAAGAAGCAGAGCACGCAAGAACGCAAGCGATGTTTTATGGTGCTGCATATTCACAAGCCTTGATGCTTGGCGCAGCTAGCTTAGGTTATGACTCATGCCCAATGATAGGTTTCCAGTTTGGCCCTGTTGGTGAGTTGATCTCGCTGCCAGAGTCTTACGTGCTGTGTAACTTTGTGGTGATGGGTAAGCGTAAAAAAGCCCCGCTTACACGCGGCTCAAAACTCGCTATCGAAGATGTTTTATTTACTGATGAATTAGTGTAAGGCGGCAGTAAGATGGCTTTATCCTCGTTAAGTTTTCCAGTTTCAGCTGAACTACAACCGGTAGCTAGTACAGGTTTTGTAGCCGCATTGGCGCAAATATTACAACGTGTACTAAAAGTAGAACAGTTGGCGATTACACTAGATGAGTGTTATCGGTTGATAGCGCTCAATGCAGAAAGTGAACGTCGCGATATTGAGCTGCAACTTAACGAGGTATTTACGGATCAAAACTGCTTTTCTCAGCTAACGATTGAGCCGCGGACAGCTGAGCATGGTGGTGCGACAGCACAGTTAGTTTTGGCGCTAGGCGACGGGCAAATCAACATTACATTTGATGACTCGATTTTTTCAGAAGCGCTACTTAACACCATACTTGAAAGCGCCTTAACCCAGTTAATGGACGCTCAAACAAGAGCCACGGCTGCGCTACATATGCAGCGTCAACATTTTTCGGGTACTGAAGCGGCATGCTTAGCTGATATTAATCAGCAGTTTCTGCATATAGTTGATCAATATCCAATGCGACTAGCCATTACTGATGGTGATATTTGCCTCACTTATGGTGAGCTAGCGCAACAAGTAAGCATACTTGCATCTCGCTTGGCTAACCTTTCAGTGCAAGGTAAACGAGTTGCAGTGGTATTGCCTCGCGGCCATAAAACCGTTATTTCAATGCTTGCAATTAGCTTTGTTGGGGCAACGTATGTCCCGATAGAGACGTTAAACCCAGTTTCTTATATTTGCGAGCAGATCAATCATATTGCAGCGGCGGTGGTTATCTGTGATAAGACTGATGATAGTTATCAAGACTTACCAAATAGCCATCATTGGGACTCACTGATTGCCTCAGCTGGTACAGAGTTTGTTCCAGAGGTGATGCACCCAGACAGGGAATTTACGGTGTTGTTCACCTCTGGATCAACCGGTAAATCTAAAGCTGTGGTTCATGCAGAGCGCTCTTTTTTAGCCCGATTTGATTGGCAATGGCAAGTCTCGCCAATTACCGCTGAGGATGTTGTCGGACAAAGAACTAATGTTGGCTTTGGGCCACACATTTGGGAAATCTTAGGAGCCATCTTAAAGGGGGCGCACCTGGTTATCTTGACTGATGCTATTGTGGCAAATCCAAAGCAATTAATTAGTTATATTCAGCAATATGAAATAACTCGGCTTGCTCTAGTGCCTTCGATAGCGAAATTGTTGGTTGAGACCAAAGGGGTGCAAGCAAATTGTCGCTCTTTACAAGTTTGCTCGTTAGCGGGTGAAGAATTTGGCATGCAGTTAGTTGAAAAACTAAGGAACACATTTGTAGGTTGTCAGATATTTAATGACTTCGGTTCTACTGAGTGTAATTGCATGTTCTTCCATCCAATCAGCAATGAAGTCACCTTGGGTAGACCTTCTAGTGCCGCATCGTTAACTATCATCAATGATGCTGGTGAGCCTTGTTTACCATTTGAAGCCGGCATGCTGCATGTAAATGGAAAGACGTTGGCCAAAGGGTATGTCAACGAGCAAGGAGAAATTACCGAGCTGCCACAATCACAATATGGGTATGTCACAGGAGACAATGTTTTTTTTGACGAAAAAGGCTATTTGTATTCTCAAGGACGCAAGAATAATGTGGTTAAAGTGCGGGGAATGCGTGTCGACATCGTGAATGTTGAACAGCAATTACAAACATTATTAGAGATAGACAAACTCAAGTTAGTCGCTCGCAAAAAGTCAGATGGTGAAACCCAGCTGATCGCTTTTTACCAGTCTTCGCATCTTGCTGTTGAATTGCTACGACGTTGTAAAGATAAATTACCAGTGCACTACTGTCCGGCATTTTTCTTTTCAGTCAGCTCTTTTCCGCGTTTACCAAACGGCAAGTTAGACCGAATGCAGCTGTTGAAGAAATTACAAACGCACGCTGACCATAACCAAAGTACAGCCAAAGATAAGCTTATCAAGATCCTTGCCGATATTACGGAGCTGCCATTATCAAGTCTTGATATTGAAGCTTATTCACTGGTTGAACTAGGCGTGGATTCATTAGGACTAGTGAAAGTCGCGCATGCTATAGAATCGGTGTTTTCGCGCTCTGTTTCTTTGGCGCAGGTGGCTGCAATTACTTGCTTTTCTGAGCTAGTGGAGTTAGCGCAAGGGCGCTTTGTCACACCAACACAGAAATTAGTACATCAAGATGTAGATCATTTATTGACTTACTTTACGACGTTGCAGCCACAGTCTAACCCCGCAGGTAACAGTGTATTGCTCACCGGTGCCAGTGGGTTTATCGGGGCATTTATGCTAGCCGAATTAACTAAGCATCATATCGTTTATTGCCCGGTTAGAGCGCAAAACTCACAGCATGCACAAGCCAAAGTTCAGCAAAATCTACAAAAATATGGTTTATCGGTTGAAATACCTGAAAACCTTCGCGTAGTGGCTGGTGATATTACCAAACCCAACTTTGCCTTATCAAAAGTACACTTTGAGCAACTCATTGACGAGGTTGGCACTGTGTATCACTTAGCGGCAAATGTGAACCATGTACAAAGTTATGCAAACTTACGTATTGAAGTGCTGCAAACATGGGAAAACTTACTGCCATTTATCAACCGTGCTGGTAGTCAGTTTCATTTTTTCTCCTCAATTGCGGTATGTAAATTAATTGATGGGCATTGGCGTGATGAGGCTGTGCCTGAAAACCCAGACTCGATAGCTTCTGGCTACGGTCAAAGTAAGTGGCTCGCAGAGCAGTTACTTACAAGCTGCCAAGCTGCAGCATCCATCAACATTTATCGACTTGGTGAAATAGGTGGCTGTCGAACGACAGGGCAAGGCCGAAGCGACGACTTTGTACATAATTTATTGGCTGTGATGTCGGCTATTCCTTTTTACCCAGCAGAATTGGCGGAGTCGACTCTGGTGGTGGATGTGTTGCCTGTGGATTGGTTGGTGCAATTTACTCAGCTGGCGATGGCGCAACAAAAAGTGACCTTGTTTAATTTGCAAAACCCAAGTCCTACGCCGCTTAGTCGCGTATTGGACGATTTGGGGTGTAAGCCATCAACAGAGGTCAGCTGGCAACAATGGCTAACAGAAATTCACCAATGCGTAATCGACAACGCCGATAGTTTACTAAATGTTTTACCTTTTTATACCACACCTAATGATCCTAGTTGGCTCAATTACTTTTCATCTTTGGAAATGGACTGTAGTGCAATGACGCAGATCTTAGGTGATCGTCTAGGAACACCTGAGATCGCTCAATTGCAGTGGCGCGAGTATGCGCAAAATTGGCGTAAACACGGATTAGATTTTAACAAAAACAAAGGAGCACAGTTCTAATGAACGGAGCAGACAATACCATAGTGATTCTGGGTGGGGGGCTTGCAGGATCAACATTAGCTAAACAGCTGATCATGATGTATCCCAACTTAGATATTAAGATCTTAGAGTTTAACTCTTACCCAGTACCACTGGCTAAATTTAAAGTTGGTGAGTCAACTGTAGATATGGCAGGGCACTATCTTAGAAATGTATTGCAACTTGAAACACATTTAGAACAAGAGCAATTACCTAAATATGGGTTACGGTTTTTCTTACCTGATGGTGACAATACGGATATTACCACTCGCGTAGAAGTTGGTAATGGTCAGCGTCCTTTATCCAAAAGCTACCAGCTAGATCGCGGTAAATTTGAAAACTTTATGCATGCGACGTTGCTTGAGCAAGGCGTTGATTTTATTGACTCTGCAAAAGTGGTCAACATTGCTATCAATGAATCATCTCACCGTGTCACCTATGTTAAGGACAGTGGTTCAGAACATACGATAGAAGCTCGTTGGGTGTTAGACGCAAGTGGTGGTGCGCGACTATTGCAAAAAACACTTAACCTTGAAGCGGTGCATACCAAAAGTCACCACTCAGCATGGTTTAGGGTTGCTGGCAAAGTGGAGATCAACGATCTATCCACCGATCCACAATGGTTAGCACGAGTTCCTGAAGTTGCTCGTCAATTATGTACTAACCACCTGATTGGCAAAGGTTACTGGGTGTGGATCATTCCACTATCAGGAGATAACACCAGTATTGGTGTGGTGGTTGACCCTGAGTACCACGATGTGGAACAGCTTAAGACATTAGAGTCTACGCACGCTTGGTTAAGCCAGCACGAGCCACAACTGGCAGCGCTATTACAAGCTAAACAGTTTGAGGTTATGGATTACAAAGCGATGGGCAACTTTACTTATCGTTGTGAATCATTGTTTAGTCCAAATCGCTGGGCGTTGACCGGTATTTGTGGTTCGTTCACAGATCCATTCTATTCACCAGGCACTGACTTTATTGCCATTGCAAACACACTGATTTGTAAATTGGTTGGTGAAGATCTTGCTGGAAACGATCTTAAAGCGCCATGTATGGCTTCCGAGCAGATGTACTTTGCTGGCTACGACTCATTAATCAGCACAGTAGAGAATCAATACGGCATCTTTGCACATAATTTGGCAACCAGCTGTAAGCTGTTGTGGGATGGCACATTAGCGTGGTCAGGCGCAGGCTTGATGTTTTGTAATGACCGATTTACAGATGCAAAAATTGCCATGGAAGTATCAGATGAACTGATGCTAATGGGCAAACTGCATACCACAATGCAGCAAGTATTCCGTCGCTGGAGTACCTCAATTCCTGACCGCGAGCTGCGCAAAGACATTATTGTCGACCAGCTAGATAATTTTGGCCAACGAGCACAAAGAGCGTTAGTGCAAGATTATTCAGATGAAGCGTTAGTGGCGCAGGTCAAACAGAACTTCAATACGTTGTGCACATTGGCTGTCGCAATGTTCAAACTAGTAGAAGATAAACCCGTTACAGATTCAGAAGTGGCTTTATTGGTATCCGGTTACCGTCATGAGCCTGAGGTAGAGACTGAGCTGAACAATTTACTTTTCAATCATTAATATTAAATAATAAAACTTGGAGTATATCATGCAAGGAACAGTAACTAGCGTATCAAAAGCTCGAGTTGGTGAGCGTTTTGAAGAACTAGTCTCAAAACATCCACTGTGGCAAAACCCACTTCTAGTGGCATGTTCTAAGAACGAATTAAGTCTTAAAGACTATGGCTACTTAATTGCTCAACACTTTTACTATTCAAGAGGGTTTACACGACTATTGTCAGCCCTAATGATGCAGTGTGACGATGATAAGTTCAGAGCTGAGCTTTCTCATAACTTATGGGAAGAAGCTGGCGAAGAAAATATGGAAGAGCGCCATTCAAATTTACTACGTAAAATGATGAATGATGTTTTTGATATTGCAAATCCAGACGGAACCGATTTTAAAACCTACACCGTGACGTATTTTGACGAGTGCCTACGTTTTCTTAAAAACACGAATAGCATCGGTGCTGCGGCATTCCTTGGTTGGGGTACTGAAGGGGTTGTTGCCAATATTTATGAATATTGGTTCGAAGGCCTAAAAGGTTTAGGTGTAGAAGAAGAAGCGCTACGTTATCTAAGTCTACACATGGAGTGTGATGATGAGCACGCAGAAGTTATCGAAAATATCGCACTATCACAGTGCAATGATGATGTGTCTTCACATGCACAAGAGATTGAGGCAGCGATCAACAAAGCGCTCGATTTACGTGACGAGTATTTCCGCGCAATCTACCAAGATATTACGACAGCGAAAATTGAACCGCTAGTATCGGCTATTTGTGGTAAGCAACCGTACTATAAAGTTGAAGATGTGCCTTTGTTTAGTAGCTCATTAACGCAAAATAGCGGTGTGAAGTTATATAGCAACCAACAACAAGATGATGGCATTAACTTTGAAGTAAGCCGTTTTAATATTGGTTGTGAAGTGATGGATCCAAGGTTACTTGAGATCCCTGAAGGCTGTCGCAACGAGTGTCATAAGCATGCTCACGAATCAATGTTCTATGTTGTATCAGGCGAGGGTCGAGTGCATATTGCTGATGAGCATATTGAAGTGTCAGCAGGTCAACTTATTTACGTACCACGCTGGGTTGATCACTATAGTGAGAACACCGGAGAGGGTAAACTGACTATTCTTGCAATCACCGACTTTGGTTTGACTAAACACTTTTCAAATAACACTGACTTTAGCTATAGAAAAAAGCAACAAGAACAAGTTGCTTAATTATTCCAAGTTCTGGTTAGTTAGGCTCAGAGTCAAGGGTGCTTGCACTCTGAGCTACTCATCCTTTCGTTTTTTGACTATTTATTACTGTTGACTTGCAGTTTTTTCAACTTCTCACTCATTCAAGTACATATATAACGTTGCACGTTGTTTGTAGCTTTTTGATTATTATTAGTTTTTTCTTTTTTTCTTCACATTCTCATGACTTTTTTTAGCGTACAATTAAGGTTGCATCTGATGCAATCATAGTTTGACGTATTTTGTATTTTAATCATTGTTAAACTGGTTAATAATGTGTTTTAAGGAATGTTCATAATGTTACAACAAGGTTGCATTTAGCTATTTTATCTTATGGTTTTCTCTATTTTATTGAGTATTTTGAAACACTCAATAGGTGGTAAATAGCAGCGTAAAACCCCGTGTAATAACTAATACCAACAGTTCTTTATAAGGCAAAAAACGAAATAACAAAGTAAGGAGATGTTTTTGTTATTACTTTTTTACCTTTCTCGTCACACAAAGAAAGTTGGAGCCATGGTGCACTGGGTGGGCAATACCATTGCAGTAAATGATTAATGAGCGTTTTCCTGTAGTAAGTTGCGTCGGATGTTCATAAAGAGGGGAAGTATGGATAAGTATAATAAAGTACTAAACGGGGTCGGAGCTGAAAATCTAATTATTGATAGAGATGAAGACTTCAAAGCCTGCATCTTAGCTAAAAATGAAGAGCTTGCGAGTATTATTCAAGGTGAAACGGGAACAGGTAAAGAAGAGTTTGCTAAATTAGTGCATCGCAAACGTATTTATCTGCAAGGAGAAGAGGTTCCTTTCGTTTCTGTTAACTGTGCAAACTTTAATAACGAATTATCGTTATCGCTTTTATTTGGTCATGTGAAAGGTGCCTTCTCAGGGGCTGAAAAGAGCACAGATGGCTTTATCGCAGAAGCAAACGGTGGGATTTTATTTTTAGACGAGATCCACACCTTGTCTATCGAGACCCAGCAAAAATTACTGCGGGTACTCAATGATGGTTCTTATAGCCGTCTAGGAGATACCAAAACGCTCTACTCTAAATTCCAAGTTATCGCTGCGACGACTAAAGACTTGGATGAAGAAGTTGAAAAGGGCACTTTTTTAATGGATTTAAGGTTTCGGTTACTGGGCATCGAGTTAACCATGAAGCCACTGCGTGAACGCAAAGACGATATTCCTAAACTGATTGATGTTTTCCTTAAAAATAAGGACATTATGCTCAGTCCTGCACAATATACTGAGTTAGTCAGCTTATGTAAGAAGTATTATTGGCAAGGCAACATTAGACAGCTTTTTGGGGTTTTGAACGCCTGGATTGCGATGTGCGATGGTAAAGTGAATATTGCTTATTTTCCACAATATAACAACATGCTAAAACCATCAGCAGTGTCTAAAAGTGACAAAGGTGGGTATGGCAAAGTCATGTCGGTATTAGAGCGTGCTATTAGCCTAGATATCTCCTTTTCTGAAGCAATAGAAGAAGTTGAATGCTTCATTATCGAAGAAGCAATGGGTCTCAATCCCAGCGTTTCTGACGTTTATCAAGGTTTACAGCTAAGTAGAAATAATTTTTACGTAAAAAGACGAAAGTACGGCTTAACGTAATAAAAGACCAATCAGCCTTAATACTTGCTCAATTTGAAGGAGTAAATCTGACGCTAACAGCGTGCTCGACAAGATTTTCTCGCCTCAAAATAGACTACTTACTTAAGACAATTGGTATAAATCACTTTCTGAGGTGGCAGACAGTTACGCCGCCTCTGCACTTCTTTATAACCGCTGTTCTTTGGCTTAAATACGCGCTATCACTTTTACCAAATTCGTTTTAAGGCTGCTGTATCTTTGCAGTCCGTGCTACACTCCTGCCGTTTGTAATTTGGCCGTCGTGATTTGCCCATCATCGTACTGAGTGAGTTTTACTCATTATCTCGATGTACAAAGTCGATGCTCAAATTTAAGAGCCTGATATTCGTATAATGAACGCTAACCCATTTTGTCTGATGCTTGCTCAACTTGAGGGCGTAAAATAGTCGCTAATGATGTAAAAAGTTGCTTATTTGGCATAACCAAATAGTCAAACTTTTGCTGTGTTATCGATAAAATTGTCTTACCTCAAAATAGAGCAGTTAATGAGGCAAATTGGCATAAGCTATGGTGTGGAGTAAAGCTTATATGCTGTTAATGATCGATAACTACGATTCTTTTACGTACAATTTAGTACAGTACTTTCAACGTTTGAATATTGAAGTATTGGTTAAGCGTAATGATGAACTTAGCATCGCTCAAATTAAGCAGCTTCGACCAAAGTATCTAGTGTTGTCTCCAGGACCTTGTACGCCGAATGAGGCAGGTATATCACTGCAAGTAGTGGAACAGCTTCAGGGCAGTTTGCCTATTCTGGGGATCTGTTTAGGTCATCAGACAATTGCGCAAGCGCTAGGAGGTAATGTGCGCCGTGCCAGACAAGTCATGCACGGTAAAACTTCTCTTGTATATCACAATAATAAAGGGGCATTTAACGGGCTTCCTTCGCCTTATGAAGTCTGCCGATACCATTCACTTATTGTAGAAAAAAACGCCTTGCCAGCAACGCTTGAAGTGAGCGCATGGACACAGTCCCCAGAAGGTAAGTTTGATGAAATTATGGGACTTGTCGCACCAGATAGGGCGCTTGAAGGAATACAATTTCATCCTGAAGCAATCTTGACCGAGCATGGGTTGGCATTACTTGATAACTTCCTAAAACGCTTCTAAAGTTTAAACAAAACCAGCTCTGTTTTGTAATTGTGCAAATAATCTGCACGCTTGAGGTCGTGTGGGTATAATACCAATTTGACTTAATACTTGCTCAATTTGAAGGAGTAAATCTGACGCTAACAGCGTTAAAAATTTCTTATTTAGAACAACTAAATAGCAAAATTTTTGCCTTGTTATCGACAAGATTTTCTCGCCTCAAAATAGACCACTTAATTAAGAAAATTGGTATAAGCTTGGAGATGATGTTTCTGTCAGTGCTTTAAGATACGCACAATAAAACTTTAATATTGCCTTTAGTGGTATAATATCGAACAATACGACTGTCTGTTGAGTGCTAAACTCATTGTTTCCTTTAGATAAGTAGCATGCATGACGCAAGAAAATAAGCAAATTAGAATGGCACAAGCGCTTTCTGAGCGCGCCCATGACCTTCTTATCAGCCTTAACTTTGCCCAAAAGCAAATCGGCTATATCCATACTTTTGATATTAGTTATGGAGAAAATATTGCCCAGCGTACCATGCTTGAGGTGGAGATTGCTGCGGCTGCAAAACGACAGGAAAGCAGTACGACTCATCATAAATACATAGCTAAAGCAAGTAAGCACTTACATTCAGTTATTGAAGAGGCAATTGCAAAACAATTACATGATCTTGATACCATTTACCATGAAGTGGTTGGCATTCAAGATTCGGTTCCTGCCATTTTTGATATTTTGGCCGTGCGTTCAGCGTCAGTAGGGCGATTAGAGCCACTCGTAAATGATCTCAGTTGGTTAGGGCGAGAGCTTGTATCTTTGGTGAATTTGCCGCAGTATCGCAAGAAAAATAGCAAAGGCACATCGATTAAAGTCGATACCCCCGCGCTGGCACTGAGGTATTTGGGCTTAGAAAACCTGCAAATGGTGATCCCGACGATGGCGGTGAGGCATTGGATGCCCCATGCAACAGAACCGTTTGGCTTAATGAAGCGTAAAATGCGGGAGCTAAGTATGAGCACTGCAATTGCAGCAAAGGAGCTTGCCCCATTTTTTGGTGTTAAAGAACAACATGCCTTTACCTTGGGAATGTTACTTGAACTGGGCAAAATTGCGTTAGTCAGACTGTATTTACGTACTTTTGAAAGAGTATGGCAAGCCAAAGTACAAATCGCCCGTGATAAAAAGCAAAAAGATCTACATACCGCGCTAATGGAGCTATCTCCAGATCCCCTATTTTTGCGTAACTTGCTGTTAGAACACTCCGCAGATATATCTCGAAAACTAATAGAGAAAATGGAGCTGCGTTACCTTCCCTTTAATGCGGTAATGGAAGAGTATTCGCAAACTTATTTACCAAAATCGCATAAAAAAATAGTGGATCCGTTACCACTGACACAAGTGATGCAAAAAGCCTATGGCTATGCTCAAATGCTTGTTCTAAAAGACAGTCAGTTGATAGAAGATGACGAAGCTGAGATTTTACTCAGTCATCTAGAACTCACTGAAGAAATGCGTCAGCAATTGGCAAAATGTGCATTCCATAACCTTCAGTTGACGATTTTGTAAAAAAAAAACGGAATTTTTTTTGCGACTATTCATTCAGAACCTAACCTTTAATGATCAGTGCAAGGCTGCATCATGCTTGCTTTGCCCTGAATATCAGCCCTAAATAGTTATTCACTTGAGTTGAGAATATATGTTAAACCCTTGAATGCAAAGGGCTGGGAACATGCTATAAGTGAGACAAATGGCGCTTTTTCTGAAATAATGAGCGTATGAATTTTGTGCCATCAAGGGGCGGGTCAAAATACATAGCACCTAATTGGTGTGAATAAATATCCTATCAAGCGGTGGCAATACGCCAACCTTCAAACGGAATGACTCCTTGTTTGCACTTTCACTCACCAAATATGAGGAAATAAAATGACTATCAATCGTGAATTGTTTGACGACGTAATGGTACCTAACTACGCACCTTCTGCTGTGATCCCAGTAAAAGGCGAGGGCTCTCGCGTGTGGGATCAAGAAGGTCGTGAATACATCGACTTTGCTGGTGGTATCGCAGTTAACTGTTTAGGTCATTGTCACCCAGCTTTGGTGGGCGCATTAAAAGAGCAAGGCGAAAAAATCTGGCATTTGTCTAATGTAATGACTAATGAGCCTGCACTACGTCTTGCGAAAAAGCTTACTGATGCAACATTTGCAGAAAAGGTCTACTTCGCCAACTCTGGCGCAGAAGCGAACGAAGCGGCACTAAAACTTGCGCGCCGTTGGGCACTTGACAAGTTCGGTGCTGAAAAATCGCAAATCATTTCATTTAATCAAGGTTTCCACGGCCGTACATTCTTTACGGTTACTGTGGGTGGTCAAGCTGCGTATTCGGATGGTTTTGGTCCAAAGCCTGGCGATGTAGTTCACACAAACTACAACGACTTAGCAGCGTTTGAAGCTCTTATCTCTGACAATACTTGTGCAGTGATGATGGAGCCGCTACAAGGTGAAGGTGGCATTATTTCACCAACCGCTGAGTTTGTTAAAGGTGTGCGTGAACTATGTGATAAACACAACGCGCTACTTATTTTTGACGAAGTACAAACTGGTGTTGGTCGTACAGGTGAACTATACGCATACCAAGGCTTAGGGGTAACACCAGACATTCTAACCACAGCTAAAGCACTAGGTGGTGGCTTCCCTATCGGGGCAATGATCACGACCACTGAAATTGCAGCGCACCTAAAAGTAGGTACTCACGGTTCAACATACGGTGGTAACCCATTAGCTTGTGCGGTTGCTGAAGCTGCATTTGATACCGTTAACACAACAGAAGTGCTTGACGGTGTAAAAGCAAAAGAACAGCTTTTCCGTGAATTACTTAATGACATCAACGAAAAGTACAACGTATTTAGTGAAGTACGTGGTAAAGGTCTATTGCTTGGTGGCGTAGTTACTGAAAAGTATCAAGGCAAAGCAAAAGAGTTCTTGGTTGAAGGTATCAAACAAGGCGTGATGTCACTTGTGGCTGGTGCAAACGTGGTACGTTTTACTCCATCTTTAGTTATTCCTGATGCTGACATTCGCGAAGGAATGGCACGCTTTGAAAAAGCGGTTGCTGCGGTAGTTGCTAACAACGCCTAATACTGATTGCAAGGTCACCTTTTGGTGGCCTTGTTGTTATCCACATTTTTGAGGAGTAAGCGGGCTCATGATGATCCTTCGCCCAATCCAAGAAAGCGATTATCCAGCGCTTTTAAACATTGCTCATGAATCAGGCCACGGTTTTACCTCTTTGCCTGTTAACGAAGAGCTATTACAGAAGAAGATTGCACGTTCAGTTGCTTCATTTGGTAAGCAAGCAGACAAGCCTTTTGATGAAGGGTATTTATTTGTATTAGAAGATACAGAAACTGGCGAGGTGGTTGGTACCAGTGGTATCGAAGCTGCGGTTGGTTTGGATGATGCGTTTTATCATTACCATCTGAGCAAAGTGATCCACTCTTCTCGCACGCTGAATGTTTACAAAGCAGTGGATATTTTAACGCTATGTAATGATTACACTGGCGCAACGGAACTATGCACGCTGTTCTTAAAGGATGGTTATCGTAAGGGAAGCAACGGCAAACTCTTATCTCGCTCTCGCTTTATGTTTATTAATCAACATCGTGCGCGCTTTGCCGAAACCGTGATTGCAGAAATGCGCGGCGTGTCGAATGAACAAGGTGAAAGTCCATTTTGGCAGTGGCTTGAAGAGCATTTCTTCTCTATGGACTTCCCAACTGCTGATTACCTCACGGGTATTGGCCAAAAGGTCTTTATTGCAGAGCTAATGCCAAAATACCCAATCTACGTCAACCTGCTCAGTGAAGAAGCACAAGCGGTGATTGGTGAGGTACATGACAATACTCGCCCTGCGATTGAGCTATTAAAGAGTGAAGGTTTCACCTTTAACGGTTACGTTGATATTTTTGACGCAGGCCCTACTGTTGAAGCCAAAGTGAGCAATATTCGCACGGTATGCAATAGCGAAAAGCGCACAGTGAAAATAGGCGATAGTCAAGGTGGATTCCCTGTTATGGTCGCAAATGATAAACTTGTGGACTATCGCGCAGCGGTCATAGAGTTAACTTTGTCTGATGACAATGAGATAACGCTTGCTCCACATGTTGCTGCGGCGCTAAAAGTAGAAGAAGGCGATCAAGTAAGCCTAGTGAAGATTTAAGATTGGGAACAGATTATGACAACACATGCAGCACAACTAATTAACGGTGAGTGGATTGCAGGACAAGGCGAAAGCTTTAGCTCTGTAAACCCAGCAAACAACGACGTAATTTGGACAGCAAACGCAGCAACAGCAGCGCAAGTTGATAGCGCAGTAAAAGCAGCACGTGAAGCTTTCTATTCATGGAGCGACATGAGCTTTGCAGCGCGCTTAGAAATTGTTAAGCGTTTTGCTGAAGTACTAAAAGAAAATAGCGAAGAGTTGGCTATCGCAATTGCTAAAGAAACGGGCAAACCACTTTGGGAAACTCGCACCGAAGCGGGCGCTATGGTAGGTAAAATCGCAATTTCTGAGAAAGCTTATCAAGAGCGTACTGGCGTGGTTGAAAATCCAATGCCTGTTGGTCGTGCAGTTATTCGTCATAAAGCGCACGGCGTGGTTGCGGTGTTTGGCCCATATAACTTCCCAGGCCATCTACCTAATGGTCACATTGTACCTGCGCTACTGGCTGGTAACACGGTTATTTTCAAGCCGTCTGAACTCACACCATACGTTGCTGAGTTAACACTTAAGTACTGGCAACAAGCAGGTCTTCCTGCGGGCGTGATTAACTTAGTTCAAGGTGAAGTTGAAACTGGTAAGGCACTTGCGTCACATGCTGGTATCGATGGCTTATTCTTTACTGGTTCTTCTCGTACTGGTCATTTATTACATGAGCAATATGCAGGCCAACCAGGTAAGATCTTAGCGCTTGAAATGGGGGGCAATAACCCACTCATCGTAAAAGACGTAGCGGATACCAAAGCGGCAGTGCATGACATTATTCAATCAGCGTTTATTTCAAGCGGTCAGCGTTGTACTTGTGCTCGTAAGCTATTTCTTCCGGCAGGTGAGCAAGGTGACATCATCCTTGAGCAACTGATCAAAGCGACTAAAGCGATTAAGGTTGGCAACTTTGATGATGCAGAACAACCATTTATGGGTTCAATGATCTCAAATGCAGCTGCAGCCGGTATGGTAAAAGCACAGCAACAGCTTGTTGAGTTAGGTGGTGAGTCGCTTATTGAGCTGACGCACACAGAAGGCACAGGCTTTGTGACGCCAGGTATCATCGAATGTACTAACATTGCAGACTTCCCTGATGAAGAACACTTTGGCCCGTTATTAAAAGTATTCCGCTACACAGACTTTGACGCGGCAATTGAAAAAGCAAATGAAACAAGCTTTGGTCTTTCAGCGGGTCTACTCGGTGACAACGAAGCGGATTACGACCGCTTCTTACGCCGTATTCGCGCTGGTATTGTTAACTGGAACCGTCCAATCACAGGTGCGTCAAGCGCTGCGCCATTTGGTGGTATTGGTGCTTCAGGTAACCACCGTGCAAGTGCTTATTATGCAGCAGATTACTGTGCATACCCAGTTGCTTCAGTAGAATTAGAGAAGGTAACATTACCTGCAAGCTTGAGCCCAGGTTTATCTTTAGATTAAAATAGCACTATCAATTTTATTGATAAAAAAGCAGCTTCGGCTGCTTTTTTGTGTCTAGTTGTCTACAAAAGTAGCAATCGAAAAAACTTTCTGCTTAAATCAATAGGAGATGTCTTTGATAGGTTCAGGTGAGCAAAGTATGGTTTTAGATAAACAAGGATATGATGATTTAGTCATGTATTTGACGCAAAATTTAGCCTTGTTTGAGAAGTCCGGGACGGTAGAGCCTGGTGCTCCAACAGTCTTGGAATTGATCGAAGATGTGATTGCTGAAAATGTTATCCGTATTTGCGAGCAACACAGTGAGCTTTCTACAGAGCAGCGTAGCATGATTGTGCGCGAGGTAGATGGCATTGTGTATGACTTGCAAGAAGTACTGTCGAGCGTTGTTGATAGACGTGTCACCATAGAGCAAAAAGAGTTTATTGAGGAATTTGCCGGCTTGGTGAAAAACCTGTTTGACTCAGCGGTATAGGTTGGCACAATTATCGTTAATAGAACCACACTACACTGTAAAGTGAAAAGTGGAATATAAAATACACCGCCTCGTGGCGGTGTTATTGCTTTTATAAAGGATAACTATGTTAGCTTGCGTTAAATGGGTTGAAGGCGATACCTTCATTGGGCGCTCAGCGTCAGGGCACAATGTGGTATTTGATACCGGCGCCGACAGTGCCGCACCAAGCCCAATGGAAATGGTATTGATGTCAGCTGGCTGCTGCTCGTCGGTTGATGTGGTCAGTATTTTACAAAAAGCGCGTCAGGATGTTACTGACGTCGAGGTAAAGCTTACCGCAGAGCGCGCTCCGAGTGCGCCACGGGTTTTTACAAAAATTAATTTACACTTTGTGGTAACGGGACGAAATGTCTCTGAAAAACACCTAGTAAGAGCCATTAGTTTGTCAGCTGAAAAGTACTGCTCCGTGGCTTTAATGCTTGAAAAAGCAGTAGAAATTACGCATAGCCATGAAGTGATTGAAATTGACGCAAAATAACGCTTTTTCATGGCGTTATTTTCGTATAAAATCCGCGAACTTTTGTTTCTGCAACGCAGATTTTTTGTATTAAGGTGGGTCTATCGTGAACAAGCCCTTTGATAAAATTAAACTCCATGGCTTTAACAACTTAACTAAGAGTTTAAGCTTTAGCATTTACGATATTTGCTACGCCAAGACCGAGCAGCAACGTAAAGAGTATCTAGAATATATTGATGAGCAATACAGTGCTGATCGTTTGACGGATATTCTCAAAGACGTGACAGATATTATTGGTGCAAACGTATTAAATATTGCACGTCAAGACTATGAGCCACAAGGGGCAAGTGTGACGATTCTAGTATCAGAAGAGCCTGTTGAACAACAGACTTTTGATAGCAACGAAGCACCAGGTCCTTTACCTGATTCGGTGGTTGCACACTTAGATAAGAGCCACATTTGTGTGCATACTTATCCTGAAGCACACCCTCATGATGGTATTTGTACGTTCCGAGCGGATATTGAAGTATCAACGTGCGGTATTATTTCACCACTTAAAGCACTGAACTTCTTGATTCACTCGCTAGAGTCAGACGTAGTAACAATCGATTACCGCGTACGTGGTTTTACTCGTGACGTAAATGGCGTGAAGCACTATATTGACCACGCTATTCACTCTATCCAGAATTACATGACGGAAGATACTAAAGATGCCTACCACATGGTAGATGTAAACGTGTATCAAGAGAACTTATTCCACACTAAGATGATGCTTAAGGAAACAGATTTAAATGCGTATCTGTTTGGATTGAGCACCGATGATTTAGACCAAGACGAAGAAGAAGAAATTCGCCAAAAGCTAAATCGTGAAATTCAGGAAGTGTTCTACGGTCGTAATTTACCTGAGACGGAATAATCCGTAGTATCAGGATAAGTAACAGTAAAAGGCGCCTTGGCGCCTTTTTTAATGTCTGAAATTCCTTGTTAAGTCATCATATAAGCGCATAGAGCACGACTGTGCCCGCTTTTATAAGGAATCACTAAGATTCGCTTTCTAATTCCTCATCTGGCGTATCAGGACGCTGACGTTCAACAAAGGCGGTGGCTAGAATCGTTGTTAACACAAGAGCACATAGGATTGATTTCAGAATTTCGTAGTTTTTATATACCCAAGCCCAACTCCAAAAGGGCTTAGATGTTTCTTCTGATACACCGAAGATTAGATCCATATTTCTAATGAGATTCTCACCAAAAGCTGCAAGGTCAACTATCATGTAAGCAAAGAAAATACCGTATAGAATAGGGTCGGCATGTGTTAAATAAACGCTACGCCAGTTTTTTGGGTTAGTAAGGCGGACAAAACGAAGTGACCAATATACTCTGTGTTTTAGTAAAACAAAAATCATAAGATCCAATAGAAAGTGAGCAGCAAAAATAAAGAAATTTACAAAGTGCGGGGGCAACACTGAGGTGCGCAAGCTAATAATATATTGTACGAGCATGTATTCGATTATAGTGACGATGAATAGGGTTACACTAATATGCTGCAAGTTCACTAGCTGTCGTGACGTAAAAGTCACGATAGCTAGCAATGCCATGATATGAACCATATAGGCAAAATCAGTGAAATAATGAAGAGCTGAGAACCCAATAGTCATTAAAATTGCTAGTAGCAAAAAGTACCAAGAATTTTTCATTGATTCCCCACTGGTAATGGCCAATAAATCATTGTTCTTGCTGAAGAGCCTTTCTCTCCTCTGGGGTCTTTGGTTTTACCGCCCAGAGTTCCCCCTGATACTTGTTCAATCAAATTCTGTGTTAGTGGAGTTGAGCGTGTAGGCTGGCTTGGCGTATTTTTTATTGAAAAGCGCATAATGATATCCTTTCTAAGTTAAGTTTTAAGGTGCTCTGATTACACCCTACTTTACTCCTTAATAAACAAGTTGAAAACATCATGTAGTCAATATGCGTGATACGTAACGTGATTGTTTGATATGTGTGATGGCACGGATAAAAGGTTTGGGCATTCATTTGCGGCTACCTTCTTTACTTGGTTTGTTACGTGGGGTTGGGGACTTACGCCAAAGCTTAGCATCATCAATTTTATCTCTAAGCGCTAAAATTTGCTCCCTTAATGGGTTTAGGTTAATCCCACAAGCGTCACACCACACTTCAAAATACTCGTAAGGGAATTTACTCACTCCCTTTTCATAGTTTTCATAAGTGCCGCGCTCTACACCGACTAATTTAGCCATTTCGAGTGTTGTTTTACCGGCCACTTTACGCATACGGCGCAAGTCATCTGCGGTAAAGCGCTTGTCAAATTTACCCACCAACTCAATCCTTTTTGTTTGCCGCTTGTGCGTTACAAATAGCGCAATGTACTTTTGCGCTGATTGGTTATATTTATTAGCTTAACCAGGTTGCATTTTTGTATCTAAACAGTAAACGCGAGTTTATCTTAGAAAATTTATTTTTCAAGCTTTGTCAGACCAAAAATGTATATTTTGTTTCACTGTTATTTGCTTCGCATAATTTTTTGTGCGAAGCACACAAATGTTATTTTAATTCAGCACCGCTATGTTGTTATTTATCTTGTGTGTTTACTGATAAATTTAACAGTAAATTTAAAAAATTTTGCTTCGCGCAGATTTTTGCTCAAAGCTTTTGTTACTTTAGTGTGAAATAAAGTGAACATGTTGGAGAGCAATATGGATTATCTACGCCAATATCATGACTCGCGAATTCAACTCCGAAGTGCACCACTCGCTAAATTAAGCTGCTTTACGTACTTTGCGTAATTTATTGAATACAACAGCAGGCTGTTTATACCCTAAACACTTTCTCGGTCTGGCATTTAATGCCC
>NZ_WEHZ01000022.1 GCF_012641745.1 Pseudoalteromonas peptidolytica | reverse complement strand
TCAAGACATAGAAGCTTGCATGGAATGATATTAACAGTCTTGGGTGCGCTGATTGCATACAGCCACAAAGAAAAAAAGCCATCAATTTCTATTGATGAACTGATGGCTTAAACCGATCTCGGGTTAAATAAGTAAAAAATACTGACGGCTAACAATCGTTAATTTGATTCTCTTTGTTCATTACTTTCTGTATCAGGCTCAATCTTTTTTGTACCTTGTTCATAGCTTTTTGCTATGTGCCCCGCTCCTTCCAAGATATCGCTTAGTTGAATGCGGCAGATTTCTGATAATTTTATCAATGTACCTAAACGAAATGAGCTGGTTCCATTTAGGTAATCATCTAACGTGGTTAGACCGATCCCAAGCTTTTGACTCACTGTTTTTTTAGTGTAGCCCTTACGCTTTTTAAGCTCTTTAAGCAACTCTCGGATCCTAAGTGTCACCTCATATTCTTCAGGTGTCTGCATGTTTTCCTCAGTGATACCTAGTAACCAGCAATCAACAGCGTGCGTAAAACGACTTTACTTATAGATAAAAGTTACTGGTAAGGTTGTGTGCGTAAATTAATAACCATTTCAATTAAACACTATTGCAAAGAGTTATCAGCAGACTTGCCATATGTACTCTTAATCGAAAAATATCACAACATCCACATGTTATCAACATGTAACTCTGGGCTATACTATTCGTGGGCTTTACGCACACACCTATATTTTAATGGTAATTAAGTAAACACTTTGGTGAGGTAGGTATTATTGTGGAAATAGAGATAAGATAAGCCCTTAGCAAAGACGACCAAGGGCGAGATATTTTAAGAAAAAGGATCATTTACTCGGCTTTATTTGCTCTTTTGTGCTTACGGTGTGATTTAAGCGTTTTGATTTTTTCACGTTGTGTTTCATTTAATACGTGAAAAACTTTGTGTCGAGTCTCCATTGCCAGTAATGCCCAAGCTTGTTTTTTGTCTTGACCCTTTTCAAGCAACAGCTGTGCCTGTACCTTGTCAAATACCTCTGCGTCCATTAATGCTTTCATCTCTTCACGATGTGATTTACGTACGTCTTTGCCTTTTTCTTTCAGTGCTTTTTTTGCCGCTTTGAAATCAGCATAGATGGTTGCTAATTGTGATTGCTGCGTATCGCTCAATTCCAACAATTTTTGGCCTTTATCTGATAGTAATAATCGTGCTGAATGCTCTAACTGCCGACCCATAGATCCCGCATCTGCACTGAAGCTAACTGCTGATAAGCTCAGTACTGTTGCTAATGCTAAAGTTGATAGTAATCTCATTATTTTGGCTCCTTGTTTGCCGTTGCTTTGTCACCTCCTAATCTAGCAATTGACAAGAAAAGGAACGTCAAATCAGGGTAAAGTTTTGTCAGTGCTTTGCAAAAAAACGCAAAGGCAATTTACATACCGCAATAAAGTAAGGTGTAATACATCATGGGATAGACACTGTAATTATCTTTTCAATCGCCGCCGGATAAAGTATGACCATAAGACATAGCATTTTACTTATAGATGATGACCAAGCACTTTGTGATCTTTTGCACGAGTATTTTAGTGCTGAAGGTTTTGAAGTCGACATGGAGCATACAGGTACTGAAGGGCTCCAGCGCGCGTTAAAGCAAAACTTTGACCTTATATTGTTAGATGTCATGCTCCCTGAGATGGATGGCTTTGAAGTGTTAAAATCGTTGCGTTTACAAAAAATGACGCCAATTATTATGCTCACCGCAAAAGGGGACGATTTTGATCGTATTTTTGGTCTTGAGTTGGGAGCAGATGATTATATACCCAAGCCATTTAATCACAGAGAGCTACTTGCACGGGTTAAAGCGATCACCCGCAGAGTGGATCATTATAAGCACCACAGCCCTCAAGACACCTTTACTATTCATCAGCTTAGCTTAGACATCGGCGCTAGGAGCGCCTCTGTGAGTGGAGAGTTCTTATCACTGACGGGAACTGAATATGAAGTGCTGCAATTATTGGTGAGATCTGCCGGTGAGGTTGTTGATAAACAAACTATATCTCGTCAAGTCTTAGGCAGGCCACTGGTGCCCTATGACCGCTCAATTGACATGCATGTATCCAACGTTAGGAAGAAAATAGCAGCTTTGAGCGACCATACTTATATCAAAACTATACGTGGTTCTGGTTATATATTTTTGAAGGCATAATGAATGAAGCGGTACTTATTAGTTAAGGTATTTGCATGGTTTTGGCTAACCATCATAGCTACCCTTCTACTTTTGCTTGGGATAAGCCTGTTACAGCCAGACGTTGTGGAAACTAAAAAGATCTCAAGGTCGATGCTGCATAATTTACAGCAATTAGAGCAAGTCTTAACCCAAGTCAGCCAACGCCCCAACTTTGAGTTAAGTAATATCGCAAAATTACGCAAAAGAAAGGCGAGAAATATCTACCTAAGTCACCGCGTTCGTGAAAAGAGTATTGCCGCAAATCCAAGGATCAAAGCACTTGACCTCGATTTACTTAGCTTTACAGAAGATACCAAACCACTGGCCATTTACACACCTGAATATAAAGCATTCGGGCCGCTTGAAGCCACACTGAATAATGATAACTATCGCCTTTATTTGGTATTTGAAAATCACACGCCAAGTGCAATTATTAAGCTTAGAGCATTGCCGCTGTGGGCTAAAATTGCGGTGGTATTAGGCGCGAGTTTATTGCTGTGTTTTTGGTTTACCAGAAACTTGCTTACACCAATTAAGGCACTGCAAATAAGCGCAGCCAAGCTATCTCAAGGTGACTTAAGCAGCCGTGCAAACATAGACAAAAAGCGTCAAGACGAACTTGGTCAACTAGGCCATGACTTCAACCTGATGGCTGATAAGTTAGAGTCTTTGGTCAATAATCAAAAGCGCCTGCTTGCAGATATTTCTCATGAGCTTCGCTCTCCGCTTACCCGCTTGCAAATGGCGACGGGATTGGCCGCAGGCCACGCAACGAAAGACAACCAAGGTTACTTTGAGCGCATAGAGCGTGAAGCACAATTAGTGGAGAACATGCTCGGTGATATTTTGCATTTGTCAAAACTAGAAGCCGACCAAATACCAATAGAAAAACAGCCGATCCCCCTCAATGAGCTACTCGACCCAATTATCGAAGATGCTCTGTTTGAGGCGCAACAATTAAGCAAGCAATTTTTCGCCAGCACAATACCTGAAGTAACGCTCAATGGCGATGCTATGCTGCTAAATCGCGCCTTTGAAAACATCATTCGTAATGCCATTAAATACGCAAATAGCACGATTAACCTCGATATTCAGAGTACCAACAAGCAGCTCCTTTGTATCATAAAAGATGATGGCAAGGGGGTGAGTGAAGATATGTTAGACAAGCTTTGTATCCCGTTTTTTCGAGTTTCAGCTGCACGCACACCAGAGCATAATCAAAAAGGAGGGTTTGGTTTAGGGCTTGCCATTGCCCAACATGCACTAAAAGTGCATGATGCCCATATTGAATTTACTAACAATGTTGGCCTTCAGGTCAGCATTCGTATTCCGTTATATAGGTAGTCATGTTTTATAGCTGCAGCGAGCAATTAGAATCTCACCTTCCTGAAATAGATAAACACTGGCAACAGTGTCAACGAGGCTTTTTTGATACTCCTCACGGCAAGCTTTTTTATGTTTATCATATACCAAAAAGACCACGGTTTGCTTTGGTATTGGTTAATGGGCGTATTGAATCCGCGCATAAATATAGGGAGTTGTTATGGGAACTGGCACAAAATAATATCGCTGTATATACCTATGATCACCCAGGGCAAGGGTATTCTCCTCGCTTGTTAAAAAACAAACACATTGGCTACGTAAAACGATTTGATGATTACGCAGCGACTCTCCACTGTTTTATGCAGCAAGTTGTCAATCCACACAACACTCTGCCTCTGTTTATACTGGCGCATTCTATGGGAGGAGCGATCACCTGTAACTACTTAGCGCTGTATAACCCTAGCAATATTAAAGGCGTGTATTTATCAGCACCAATGCTTGGGATCAATACCGCTCCCTACCCTGCTTGGGTTGCTGAAGCCATTGCTGGATTGGCATGTCTAGTAGGATTAGGCAAACAATATGCTATCGGTCAGCAACAATACCAAAGTAAACCGTTTCAAGATAATGATCTGACAAATTGCCCTATTCGTTACGCTTTATTTAGAGGGTTATACGATCAATATCCTGAACTACGACTTGGAGGAGTTAGCTTCGCCTGGCTTTATACTGCACTGCAAAAATGTCGAGCACTGACCAAAATCGAGCTAAATATTCCAGTCCGCGTCGCTTGTGCAACTCACGATAGTATCGTCGACAACAAGGCACAGATCCGCTTTGCCGCGCACCATGATAAGGTGACACGTACCGAGTTTGCAGGAAAACATGAGCTGCTTTGCGAGCAAGACATAACTCGCAGAGCCGTGCTTAGAGATTTTTACGAATTTACAGGGGTATTACCGAGTGCAAGCGATACAGGGTCCTGATGGATAAGAATATCCATCTCACACTCAAACTCTTCTTTAATACTGGCTACCACTTCATCTGCAACATTATGTGCTCGCATCAACGGCATATCATCATCTAACTCTAAATGGAGCTGGATAAACTTTATTTTTCCGCCTTGCCTTGTACGTAAATCATGTACACCATAAACATCTTCATGGCTTGAAGCAATAAGCACAATTTGCGCCTTTTCATCGTCTGGTAATTCTTTATCCATCAAGTGCGCAGCGCTTTCTTTGGCAATGTCCCAGCTGTTGTAAAGTAAGTACATTGCAACAGCGATAGCAAAAATAGGATCCGCGTAGCCAATGCCATAAAAGTTCAGCAATACCGCGACCAATACAGCTAGGTTAAGTAAAATATCACCTTTATAGTGCAATGAATCGGCTTTAATTGCGATAGATTGAGTACGTTTGACAACTTGATACTGCACCGCAACAACTAACAACGTGCAGACAATAGCAAATAAACTCACCCATACCCCAAATAAAGAATGGGGAATTTGTGTAGGGTTAATGATCCGCTCTACACCATGAAATGCTAGTAAACTGGCCGACCCTGCAATAAATGCCGCTTGCCCGAGCCCAGCTAGCGCTTCAGCCTTACCGTGACCAAACCTGTGATCATCATCAGCCGGTCGCAATGCGTAACTTAACACAAACAAGTTCATCAACGACGCACTAATATCAAGTAATGAGTCGGTTAAAGAGCCGAGCATTGCTGCGCTTCCAGAAGACAGCCAAGCCCAACACTTCGCTGCTATCATCACCCCTACAATAGCAATCGTGAATATACTGGAAAATCTCACCCAAAACTCGTAGCTACGACTCACATTTACCCCTTAGAAATACCCAACTGACTAACGAACCACCCACGAAAGTATGGCGATATACTTATATTACAGGGTAATGGTTTGAAATGAAAAACAGATTACGAATGTCAATTTTTTTGCAATAGTCTCATATTCAGTTGCTGCACGCTCCTATCTGTGTTCATTACTTTGATAAGTTAAAGAGATGCAAAGCTCTATACTTGCTGTGCTTTTCTTTTACCCCGGTCACACGTGTAATTCTGATTGGAGATGGGCTATACTGCCGTGCAAATTTTTATTGAGGCTTATCATGTTAGACATCGTTTTATATCAACCCGAGATCCCACCTAATACTGGTAATATTATTCGTTTGTGTGCCAATACTGGATATTCGCTGCACTTAATTGAACCTTTGGGATTTGAATGGGATGATAAACGAGTAAGGCGTGCAGGCTTGGATTATCATGAATTTAGCGAAGTCGAGCGTCATCCCAATTTTGAGGCTTACCTTGCTAAACGTAACCCAAAAAGAGTATTTGCTTGCACAACAAAAGGTACTAAATATCATCACGAGGTGGCCTACGAAGAAGGTGACTGCTTGCTGTTTGGTCCTGAAACTCGCGGTCTACCAGAAGAGATAATTTTCTCATTACCAGAGCCACAACGCGTGCGTATTCCAATGCGCCCAGATAGCCGTAGTATGAACCTATCCAATGCTGTCTCAGTATTTGTATATGAGTCTTGGCGACAACTTGACTTTAACGGTGCAAAATAACCAGCTCTATATCAAGCGCTCCTAGCATACCGCAACCTTATCCATTGCAAGCAGGAGCAGTAACAGTACAGTCATCCACGAAAAAGGCGCCTCGCGACGCCTTGCTAACTTTAATTTACATTAACTTTAGGGATTCAGTATTTAAATTTCGGCGTGGTGTAAAATAGTACCAACAATATCACTAAATTTATTCGCTGGTTTAATTGAATTTACCGCTCGTCCACAGGCTTTCAGCAAATCAATAAGATCAAAATAACCCACTGGGTAAAGCGTTGAGTCATCTATCACTAATAAGAACTCGTGACCTGCCTCTTCCATGGTTTTTAATACTTTGCCAACGACAGCCTGACTTGTTTGTTTAAGTGTAATTTGACGCAGCTCTGAAAGTGGGATCATGACATCATTTACAGTCAAATCTCGTCTAGTACAGCCACGTTTTTCGGCCATACTCAATACATAACGGCTGCCAAGCCTAGCGTTCGATATCATACCTACCAGCTTTTCTTGGCTATCAACAACGAAACTTGCTCTGCGGTGCGTTTTAGTCAACACTAGTGCGGCTTCATCAATACTACTATTTTCATCAATATGCTGCATTAGTGACAAATGCAAAGTGTGCATAAGACAATGCGCTGGAGCCTGTTCAAGATTATCAGTACCGCACGCAGGAAAATGATTTTCAGCAAGTTCATAGGCAAACACAGGCTGTGTTTTTATAACGGTGTTAGTGTTCATAGATCACCTCTATCTTTAAATTAATTAAGCACGGAAAAGGACTAAATTAATCTACAACAGGTGGTGCTCTTATTGATTCATATAAAGCATTGGAAAAACAATAGGTAAGCTTTGGGTGTTCAATAACAAAATCGCTAGTGGCGACTAAACTGCGGGGGGCAGAGACAGCACAAGTGTCAACGTCAGGATTTACGTTCGAGTTGTCTAAATCAACAATAATAGGCGTAACAGCCAGTGTAGAGTCACATTTAGCAGCATCGGCCGTTGACATAGTCAACAGACTCAACATACAAAATGTAATAACCCAACGAACTAATTGCATCACGCTCTCACTTCCACTGCCATAATCTGAGTGTATGGGCTGTTTCTTGCGTTTACAAGTATTATTTCTGATCTATTCACTAAACCACTAAATGTATTCAGGTTAATTTTTACACGCTAATATTGCCATAATATAGGCTGAGATAAATTGTTACTAATCTCCTGTTAGCCGCTCCAAGTTTAGCGCTATACTAGGGGCAACATTTTTGATATCTGTCTAAAATTAAAGCGTAAAGTCATACCTGTTGGCGTTATAAATAGTCTATTTTGGAATAAGCACCTTTACCGCTAACAAGCTTAAAATTTTATGATTTAGTGTTGTTAAATAAGGTATTATTACGAAGTTAGCGCCCACTTTATCCTCTTAGTTTATTCAGGTATTCAGTCATATTGGTATCACAACACGAGGTGTAATGTGCAACTATCACGCGGTATCGAGTACTTTATTGCCGGCTTTTCTTTGATCACCCAAAAAGGGCTTAAACGCTTTGTGTTTATCCCTCTCACCATAAATGTATTGCTATTTGGTGCATCGCTATTTTTTCTTTACGACTGGCTGACTCAAGGGTTTGATTACCTGAATGGATTATTACCAGAGTGGCTAAGTTGGCTAGAGTGGTTAATGTGGCCCATAGCTATTTTAGTGATACTTTTTAGCTATAGTATGATTTTCACGGTTATAACCAACTTTATTGCCGCTCCCTTCAATGGACTGTTATCTGAAAAAGTGGAACTTCACCTTACCAACCAGAAAATCAATGATGACAAGCTCTTTGATATTGTAAAAGATGTACCACGGATGCTAGGACGAGAGTGGACAAAGCTGTGTTACTACCTGCCACGCGCCCTTGGCTTTTTTATATTGCTTTGGGTACTACCTATTGTCGGTCAAATTTTATGGGTTATGTTCACATGTTGGATGTACAGTGTTCAATATAATGACTACCCATTTGATAACCATAAAATTCACTTCAAAAGAATGAAGGACGATTTAAAAAGTAAGCAAGGGCTGTCTTACGGTTTTGGCTTTGCGGTGTTCGTGTTGACCTCAATTCCATTTGTGAATCTAATAGTAATGCCAGTGGCGGTTTGTGGGGCTACTAAACTTTGGGTAGAAAACTACCGACAGCAGTATCGTCACTAATAGTGAACATATCCTATTACACAGATTTTTTCGGGTAAGTAGCACTTCTGAAACAAGTCAACGGTAGCAGCATCGCTTTTCGCGCCCTGCTACCTGTTGAGTGCCTAATCTACGCTTGGTTTTCTACCAGCTGTTATCCCTCACTACTGCGTAAAATTTATTGACAATAGGCTAGAAAGAATAGCAATAGGTTTCCTATTTAACCCGAGGTTTGAATAAGGGGTGTTCCAACTCATTGTTGCTAAAGTACAACTTTGTTTTTTCCTTGTCTAGCCAAAGAGTTTTAGGGAAAACACCGCTTCGCGTCTCGCTCCCACTAAGTCCTGTAGCAAGGCAAAGGTTTTGCTATTTATACCAATTTTCTGAATTAAGTGGTCTATTTTGAGGCGAGAAAATCTTGTCGATAAAGCCGCTACCGCCTCCTGCTATCGCTAAGGTACCTACATCCAAATAGGCAAGGCAAAAATTTTGCTATTTAGTTGTTCTAAATAAGAAATTTTTAACGCCGTTAGCGTCAGATTGACTCCTTCAAATTGCGCAAGTATTAAGTCAAATTGGTATTAGTTGTTCTAAATAAGAAACTTTTAACGTAGTTAGCGTCAGATTTACGCTTCCAACTTGAGTAAGTACTGAGGTTAATTGGTATTAATGTTTTACTACGCAACTAAAATAAAGTGATGTTTATCAGAACAACAAGGTATCCATAAGCTAGATATGTCAATTTAGACTGTATAAAAGCAAAAAGCCTCGCTATTGCGAGGCTTTTTAAATGATGGTGCCCAGAGGCGGAATCGAACCACCGACACGAGGATTTTCAATCCTCTGCTCTACCGACTGAGCTATCTGGGCAAATCTTTTTAGTATCTTAATCCTTAAAGGGATTTTCAATACAACTCCAATTAGCTCTACCAAATGAGCTATCTGGGTAAATCTTTTATTTTCTAAATAACTTAATTACCTAGAAAATATAGGCTAAAGCCTAAATTAAATGGTGCCGACTATCCGAGTCGAACGGATGACCTACTGATTACAAGTCAGTTGCTCTACCAACTGAGCTAAGTCGGCACACTAAATTAGTGGTGCCCAGAGGCGGAATCGAACCACCGACACGAGGATTTTCAATCCTCTGCTCTACCGACTGAGCTATCTGGGCAAATCTTTTTTATCTAAACAACTCAATCTACTAAGTTATCTAGAAAATACAGGCTAACGCCTAAATTAAATGGTGCCGACTATCCGAGTCGAACGGATGACCTACTGATTACAAGTCAGTTGCTCTACCAACTGAGCTAAGTCGGCACACTAATTCGTGTACCATGCAGTTTCTGCATGCACCACATTGCTAATGCAATGTTTTTAATTTGGTGCCCAGAGGCGGAATCGAACCACCGACACGAGGATTTTCAATCCTCTGCTCTACCGACTGAGCTATCTGGGCGTGCGGCGTATTAAACGGGTTTTGCGGTTCTAAGTCAACCCTTTTTTTAAATACATTTATCGTTTGCACAGTTTTCAGGCAAAGCGGTCAAAATACCGCATTTTCGATGAAAAAACACGCAAGGCAGGCTAATTTCCAGTTTTAAACGCTTTTATCTGACTATCCCTGTACAAATAGCATGAAGGCTAGCTACCTTTATATAGCAGTAAGCTCCCCCTCAAGTAATAGTCACCACTGTGTTGTTCTGGTTCTTTTACTTGCCGCTATAATGTTGCTTTGCATCCAGCCGCTTCAGTAAGATATCAATTACCTTCTCTACAGCTAATTTAGCATTAACCGTGTCGCCATTTGTGACTGCAAGAATCGCAACATTTCTTTCAGGTAATACAAGGTTGTCTAAATAGAATGTCCCGGTAAAGCCGTTATGATGAAACCGACTGTCATTAGGTGTAAGGATCCAACCTAATCCATATTCAGGTGTGACTGACGTTAATAGTCGTGCATATGAACTGGCACTAATCAGATTATCATTACCCCTAGCACCGGCTAAATACGCCCCCAAGTAAATAGATAAGTCATGTAGTGTCGTATTGATTAACCCCGCAGGTCCAATCACTTTTGGTAAATCCACTCTATCTGTTGGCGTAATTGGGTGCCATTTGCCTTCTCTCATTTGATGACCACTGGGCTGTCCATCTGGGTCATCATCACTAGCAGATCCAAAACCAACATCCGCCATCCCTAGTGGCTCGAATAGCTCTTGAGCAATAAGGCTTTCCCATGCTTGCCCAGTGACACGCTCTAACATATGGCCGGCAACAACATAACCGGCATTACTATATAGATAAGTCCCTTGCGGCACGGATCTTTGTGCATTTAATAGTTCGATAGTCCAATCATATCGTTGGCTCGTCATGTCTCTATTATCACGGTGCCACTTCCCCGAATACATAGACGCTAAATCCCGTTGCAACCCTGAAGTCATTGAAAGCAAGCTATTTAAGGTAACAGACTCAAGTTCTGGATTAATCTTACCTATGAGCTCTGGAAATATGTCGGCCACTTGACTATCAAACTCTATGACTCCTTGCTCAACAAGGCGTGCAGCCAATGTGGCAGTCATGGATTTGCTAAATGAACCGATAGACCACCTATCAAAGGCAGATACAGGGACTTGCCCAGTACTGCTTCGCACTCCAGTAACATCCAATTCGATTAATTCGTCCCCAGAAATGATAAAACCTCCCAATGCAGGCATGCTAAACTCGGCACGGATCAGCTCTAACTGATGAAAGAGTTGATCATCTCCGGCAACACCATATGGGGAAGTAAAGCCGACGCTGGGCTCGGTGGGAGTTTTAAGAGTAATGATTGATTTATCATTGTTATTACAGGCGCTGAACAGCAACACACATAATATGGCACAGAACCACGCTGGTACCCGTCGAGATTGATGTGAAAACATTAAGATATCCTTATAAGCGGGGAAGTTAACCAATATTACTTTATAAAAACGTTACTTAATATTTAATATTTATTAAAAAGCCATAATAACCATACTAATAAAAGACTACAGCCTTACTTTCAACACCCTGATTATTTTGATATTTTCAATACTCTTTTCTTTACCTCGATTTTAGTCACTGGTTGAAAAACGAGAGGTAAAAAGCTGTCGAAGGTGTTACGATTGCAACAGATGATACGTATAAATAATTCTTGCGAGATAAAGCATGCCAAATAGCGCAAACACTAACGGACAAGTACTCTTTCTTTTTGTCGCAATTCTTATAGTTGGAATGTGTAGCGCCACTGGGGCCTATTTACTTCCCAAGCAAACAAAAGCGCCAACCATAGCGACGGCTAACCTTAAACAGCAATCAACGACCATCTCTGAACCTTTAGCAAAAGTAATTACTCAACATGGCTTTGATAATGCTAAACAGGTAGTACAGGCACTACTTAGTGGGAACACCAACCTTGGGGCTTACCTTTATATCAATACAGGCATGGGGCAACCAAATTTGGTACTTCAACAAAGCCCAGGGGAGCCAGTTAATGCGTTAAATCGTGAGGAGTTTTATAACAAAGGCGACATGCAAGTCTACCATATGCCACTACAGTTAGACGGGCAAAATGTTGGCGAGCTTATCCTTACCTATACGCCAACACCAAGTACAACAGCCGAAGAAAACTCGATACTCGCATACGCGCTACTATTTATAAGTTTACTGGCTGCTATCTTTGTTTTTGTATTTACACAACGAAAGCTGTCTGCGACATCCAACAATGACAGTCAAGCGCTCGTAGAAGAGATAGAGCAACTCACCGCAGATAAAAATTATAAAGCGACAGTCGGTACCTACTACCGCGGTGGATTGTCTGACATCGCTTCATCTATCAATACGCTATTAAAGCAAGTTCAGACTTCGATTGAGTCTGATCAGGCTACTCAACACGAATTGAAACAGTTACAAGAAAGCCTAGAGACAGAAGTTCAGGCGCGAACATTGGCACTGGAGAAAGCCATTTTAAATGCTGAGCGTGCCAGCGATGCGAAAACAACTTTCTTAGCAACCATGAGCCATGAGATCCGCACTCCGATGAATGGCGTCATTGGGACTATCGATCTACTGCGACAAACCGATCTCGACGGTGCGCAGCACCGCTTAACCACCATCATTCGAGATTCTGCATTTTCATTACTTGGCATTCTTGATGACATTCTTGATTTTTCAAAAATTGAGGCAGGTAAGTTAAGAATTGATAACAGTCCTTTTTCAGTTGCTGAAACCACAGAAGAGGTTGCTCGAGTGCTCTCCTCTGTTGCCAAAAAACGTAAGCTAGATTTACAGCTAGTGATAGCACCTGATATTCCAACTAACTTGGTGGGTGACACGGTTCGTGTAAGGCAAGTTCTATACAATCTATGTAGTAATGCCATTAAATTTACAACGACCGATGAGTCAACTCAAGGGTATGTCAAAATCGCAGTTGAAGTTTCACAAAATACCTCTGAGCATTATACCTTACGCTTTACCGTAACCGACAACGGTAAAGGTATGACTAAAGCACAATTAAGGGAAATCTTTAACCCATTCATCCAAGCCGAAGGCTCAATTACAAGAGAATTTGGTGGAACCGGGCTTGGACTATCTATTTGTAAAAGTTTAATTGAGTTGATGCTTGGCAGTATTCAAGTTAATTCAGATATTGGCATGGGTAGTGAGTTCATCGTTGAGTTGCCATTTAGCGTTGACGGTAAAGTAAATTATGCAAATAAACAGCTTCTAAATGCCCGAAGCGTTGCTTTACTGACGCCAAACAAAGAAAGGCAGAATATCTTAAACCGCTATCTTTCGTTCATGGGAGCGAATGTAATGGTAATTGACGATTCAGAAATTCCAGACCACCAACATGAGGATAAGCTGATCTGGGTATTGGATGGTCTTGATGGTATGGATAGGGTCAATGAAGAATTAAGAAGTATTGTTTATTCATTAGAGAAAAACGCACAACAGGTTGTTGTTTTGAGCAAAATGGACGAAGCTGCGCTGAATCACAAGCACATCTTCTACCTCAATGCCTCGCCTTTATGTAAGTCGAGCTTTATGACGTCTATTCTTGTGGCCGCTGGACTTCATAAACCCAAAGAGATCAAACCTACACGCACAATCAATGATTTTTTAAGTGTTGATGAAGCAAGAGCCACAAATAAGCTCGTATTACTCGTTGAAGACAACGTATTAAACCAACAAGTGCTTACTGACCAATTGCACTTACTTGGGTATGGTGTAGAGGTGGCCGAAAATGGTGAGGAAGGACTTGAGCTTTGGAAAAAAGAACACTTTCCGATTGTTCTAACCGATCTACACATGCCAAAAATGTCAGGCTACGACATGGTGAAAAACATCAGAGATTATGTTGAGACTGCGCCCGAAAACCTTGATCAGCCTTACATAATTGCGGTGACTGCAAATGCCTTAAAAGGTGAACGGGAGCGCTGCGAAACTGCAGGAATGAATGACTACATCACCAAACCTGTGGAGTTAAATGTATTAGAAACCACTTTAAACAAATGTATTGAGCAGCTGCCTCAAGCAAAACAGCCGCAGCAGAGCACGGCATCCCCCGAAGTCGAAGCTGCCTCACATACTGCATCTATTGATCCGCTTGCGGTTCAAAGTACTGGATCCGCTTTACCTGAAGTAGTTGATAGTCCAAGTGTTGACTCAGAACCTTTACCGACTCCAGCGATCAACATGGAGATGCTAAATAAGTATGTCAATCATGACGATGCCAAACGTAATCGTTTCTTTAGGATGTACTTAGAACAAAGTAGCCAATTGACCCGTGATATAAATGGCGCGGTTATCACTATGAACCAAGAAGAGATCATAGAAGCGTGTCATCAGTTAAAATCCATTTCGAAAACAATTGGTGCGCAAAGCGTCGCAGAAACCGCTACTGAGTTTGAAACTCTATGTAAAGAAAACACCTTAACTGGCGATCAGCTGATCCAAATGCGCGATAAATTAGAGCAAGATTTCTTGGCTGCAACTGAGTTTATCCAAGCATATTTAAGTCAAGAGGCATAACACTTTTGTTATAAGTAGCTGCTATCACATCAAATACCGTTTACATCCACAATTGTGATGCCCACTCAAACTCACGGTAGATAGCAGCGCCTTTATATATCCGCACCAAACTAGCATCAAATGCTCTCTAATGATCTATTCGTTGTAGTGCTGAACGCATTTTATTCGCTTTCTGCCTACAAATGCTTCCCCTATTAATTCTCTGTGAGTATACTGACGCGCTTTTTTAAATTAGTTAGTCGTTACATACAACAAACACTAATTAAAATAGGTACTGGCCACCCGTTCAAAAAAAGTACAGGCATGCCATGACAGTTTACCACCATGCTTAATCAGAGCATGCAGTATTGTTTGTCGCGCATCGCTAATCTGCATTGAAAAGTGTTCTGTTTACTGCGTCTCGTTTTTTAACGTCGTATTTAAAGTAAGTTGCTCATTATTCAGTGTTGATTGAAATAACAATGGCCAGATACAACACATTGATTAAATTAGGAAGTACATATGAATTCAGTTCCGAAGGCCGGAGAATTTTTGGGTCACCCTAAAGGCCTCTTCTTATTATTTGGTACCGAAATGTGGGAGCGATTTGGCTACTACGGTATGCGTGCCATCTTAGTTCTTTACCTTGTTGCTCAAGTACAAAATGGTGGGTTTGGTTGGAATAATGCCGATGCGCTTAGCCTATACGGTACTTTTACCATGGCTGTTTATCTTACTCCTCTATTTGGTGGTTGGCTTGCCGACAATGTACTAGGTCAGCGTAAAGCCATCATCATTGGTGGTATTCTAATGGCTGCAGGCCACTTTATTATGGGTATTCCACACAGTATTGTTGCAGGACAAGAAGTAAATGTGTTTTACCTTGGCTTGGCACTACTTTGTATAGGTAACGGCCTATTTAAACCTAATATTTCCACTATGGTTGGCGATCTATACCAAGAAGGTGACAAGCGTCGTGACGGTGCATTTACTATTTTCTATATGGGTATCAACTTAGGTGGTGCACTGGGTCCACTTGTTGCGGGTTATGTTGCTGCGGTAATTAACTGGCAGGCTGGCTTTATCGCCGCAGGTATTGGTATGGTTATTTCAGTGGTTATGCAGCTGATCTTAAGCCAAAAATATTTAGGTGATATAGGTAAAATACCCTCAGCAAAGCTATCTCAGCAAATGTCTGATTCAGCCACAAAAGCACCATTAACAAAACAAGAAAAAGACCGTATTCGTGTAATTTTCACGATGAGTGTATTCTCTATTATCTTCTGGATGGGTTTTGAGCAAGCCGGTGGTCTGATGAACTTGTTCGCTAATGACTACACTAACCGCATGCTGATGGGCTTTGAGATCCCTGCTTCTTGGTTCCAATCTCTAAACTCTATTTTTATCATTATTTTCGCACCTTTAGTTGCAATGATATGGCTAAAACTGGATAAGAAAGAGCCAAACTCTCCGGTTAAGTTTGCCATTGGCCTCGTTTTCCTTGCGTTAGGCTTCTTGACTATGATGTTAGCACTGGCAACTGAAGGTGCAGAAGCAGGCAGCACACTGCAGATCAGCATGATCTGGTTGGTATTGTTCTACCTATTCCATACCTTAGGCGAGCTGTGTTTATCACCAATTGGCTTATCAATGGTAAGTAAACTTGCGCCACTACGTTTAGCGTCATTGCTCATGGGTATTTGGTTCCTATGTACAGCAGTTGCGAACAAGCTAGCTGGTCTTGTGGGCTCATTCATCGGTGAAGGCCAAGAAGCCATGAACAATGCAATGAGCATTTTCATTGGCTTAGGCGGTGTCGCTCTACTATCAGCAGTTCTCATGTACCTACTAAGCAATAAGCTCGTTGACTGGATGCACGGTGCAGAGGGCAATCATGAGCCGCACACTCAGGAGCATTATTTAGCTGAAGAGCTAGAAGTATCCGCTGAGAAGCAATAATATTTACCGTAAACCACGCTGTTCAGGCGTGGTTTACCCCCTCTCGCAGCATTAAGTGTAAAGATTTAAATACAGCCTTTCCTATTTCGCCTTTCCAATTAGTCTTATGTTCAGAACACTTCACCTCATACTCTTGATCTAGAAAAACAATAAAAGCCAGTAAAATCAAAATATAAGAAAAGCCATACTTAACACCTCGTATTTTTCCTTTGGTATTTTCACTCAAAATTTAAACAAAAATAAGTTTGACTTCGTCTGTGTCGATTTTGTGTCTTTTGCATGGCAATTGTGCAACTAAATTTACAAAGTGCGCTATGGCTATTTACGCCCTTTAACTTCCCCTTTGCAGTAATTTGATTAATTATCCAGTCATAAATTCTAACAAGTCACCCAGTGCTTAATACGGGAGTAAAACAATGAGTGAAGTAAATAATCCACTAGGCCTAGTCGGCATCGAGTTCACAGAGTATGCAACACCAGACGCTGATTATATGGATAAGGTATTCACTGACTTTGGATTTTCAAAGCTAAAGAAATTTAAAGATAAGGATATCGTGTACTACAACCAACACGATATTCACTTCCTGTTGAATAACGAGCGTGAAGGCTTCTCAGCAGAGTTTGCAAAAAGCCATGGCCCTGCAATTTGCTCAATGGGCTGGCGTGTTGAAAACGCGCAAAAAGCGTTTGAAACTGCTGTAGAGCGTGGTGCAAAACCGGCAACTGATTCAACACACAAAGACTTACCATACCCTGCGATTTACGGTATTGGTGACAGCCTTATCTATTTCATTGAAAACTTTGGTGACAAAGGCTCAATCTACGAGCAAGACTTTGTAGACCTAGAAGAGCAAAGCATTGTTGCTGATAAGGGCTTTAAGCGCATCGACCACCTCACAAACAATGTTTATAAAGGGACGATGGAAACCTGGGCTAACTTCTATAAAGACGTATTTGGCTTTACCGAAGTCCGTTATTTTGATATCAAAGGTCAAAAAACCGCGCTACTTTCATATGCACTTAAGTCACCATGTGGCACCTTCTCTATTCCAATCAACGAAGGTAAAGACGACAACAATAACCAAATTGATGAGTACCTAGATGAGTACAATGGTCCAGGTGTACAGCATTTAGCGTTCTTAACTGACGATTTAGTTGGCTCATTAGATAAACTAGACAAGAGCACAATTGCAACTCTCGATATTGTAGATCATTACTACGACACTATCTTTGATCGTGTACCATGGGTTAAAGAAGACAAAGAAAAAATCAAGCAACACCAAATCTTAGTCGATAGCCAAAGCGAAGACTGCTACCTACTACAGATCTTTACTAAGAATCTGTTCGGCCCAATCTTCATCGAAATGATCCAACGTGTTGATGATGGTGGTTTTGGTGAAGGTAACTTCCAAGCGTTATTCGAGTCGATTGAACGTGATCAAGAACGCCGTGGCGTGATCTAAACACACCTATCAAATTAATTAAAAAGCAGCTAGCGATAGCTGCTTTTTGTGGTTTATCAAATTGCTATTACAACTTGAGTTTTTCATTTTTGACCATAACTCAAGTTGAAAGCCAAAATTAAAGGAAAGGCAATGTCTCAAATTAATGAAACACACGACATCCAGTTAAAGAGTTGGGTAGCTAGTGCAAATGCAACTGGAACTGATTTCCCCATTCAAAACTTACCTTTTGCAGTATTTCGTCGTAAGAATAGTAATGAAGAGTTTCGTGGCGGTGTTGCGATTGGCGATCAAGTACTAGATCTTGGTGCTGTTGTTGACGCTAACCTACTTTCAGGTGATGCAGCAGAGGCTGCAGAAGCGGCAAATGCCCCAGCATTAAACGAATTTATGGGTATGGGCCAGCAGTACTGGTCAGCATTAAGACTTGCGCTTTCTCGTGCATTACGTGAAGGCTCTGAGCTGCAATCAAGCCTTGAAGGCGCATTGGTTGCTCAAGATGACGTGGAATACGCTTTACCTTGCCACATTGGCGATTACACCGACTTTTATACCTCTATCTATCACGCAACGGCAGTAGGTAGCCTATTCCGTCCTGATAACCCACTGCTTCCGAACTATAAATGGGTACCAATCGGTTATCATGGCCGTTCTTCATCTATTGGTGTTTCAGGTCAAGCCTTCCCTCGCCCTAAAGGCCAAACCAAAGCACCTGACGCGGATACGCCATCTTTTGGTCCTTGTAAGCGCCTAGACTACGAGCTAGAGCTAGGTATTTACCTTGGCAAAGGTAATGAACTTGGCGACTCTATCGCAATTAAAGACGCTGAAGATCACGTTTTTGGTTTTTGTTTGTTCAATGACTGGTCTGCACGTGACTTGCAAGCTTGGGAATATCAACCATTAGGTCCATTCCTTGCGAAAAACTTTGCCTCAACTGTTTCTCCTTGGGTTGTAACCACAGAGGCTCTGGCACCATACCGTACTAACTGGCATCGTGATGAAAACGACCCACAGCCGCTGGAATACTTAGAGTCAACGCAAAACCGCGAGTCTGGTGCAATTGATATTCGTATGGATGTACTACTTGAGACTGAAAAAATGCGTAGCGAAGGCGCTAAGGCAAGCAAATTGTCTGAATCCAGCTTTAAGCATAGTTACTGGACGGTTGCACAAATGGTTACTCACCACACGGTGAATGGCTGTAACTTTTTACCAGGCGATATGCTAGGTTCGGGTACGCAATCAGGCCCAGAGCACGAAGAGGCAGGCTCATTACTTGAACTATCACGTGGTGGTAAAGAAACCATCACTCTAGAAAATGGTGAAGAGCGTAAGTTCTTAGAAGATGGTGATAAAGTCATTATGCGCGGCTGGTGTGAAGCTGATGGTTATAATCGTATTGGCTTCGGCTCTGTTGAAGGCACCATACTTCCAGCAAAATAATCGCAATTAGCCGTGAGTTAATCGCAAATTTATTTACTTTTAAATCAAAGGCATGATTATTTCATGCCTTTTTTTAGTTCTAAAAACTGGAAATTTGACTAAAAATTGTTAGAGTGTAGCGCTGAATTTAATTTGAGGTTGAATGTTGCAAGTACTCAAGCGCCTATATCTGAAGCTGTTTAAGCCCACTCAATTGATTGTCCGTCAAGACGCCAATGTAAAGATGATCGTACTACCATCTTGGCTTCAAGTATGTTTGTTGATGATTTTCGCTGCAATTACACTGTGGTCTGTAAACGCCGCAATCCAACTTCATAACAACAATATTCAGCTCTCTCAAGGACAGCAAAATCTCACTCAGTTGCAAGCAAAGTGGCAGCATGAAAAGGCACAATTAGAGCAGACCATTACCCAGCAGCAAAACACTTTAGCGCAGTTATCACAGCAACATAATGTGCTCGAGTCGTTAATAGATGCAACCGAACTTGCGGCCAGCAATAGCAAGACAGATGAACACTCAACGGACAAAGAAGCATCACCAGACAATGACAATACTTTCGCACCTCAAGCTGCCAAATTACTGTTGCAACAACAAACCTTGAACCGCGCTCTTGGTCAAAAATACGCAACTGACATAGCACAAATAAAAGCTTCAATCGATAGTGTAGGTTTGCAACTTGCAGACTCTTCAGATGCGCAAGGTGGTCCCTACTTTCAAGCTGATTTAGCCTTAGTCGAAGCCAGCTTTATCAATACTATCGATTACTATACAAGCTATGCACAGTTATCCACCATGATAGGACAGTTGCCTGACACCCTCCCAGTTGAGCAAGAGAAGTATTACGTGTCCAGTGCATTTGGTTTTCGTAAAGATCCGATAACAGGGCGTCGTGCTTTTCATAAAGGTATTGATTTAGCTGGGTGGCATAAAACAGATATTGTTGCCCCTGCCGCAGGTGTTGTAAAAAGAGCTGGAAAAAACGGTGGTTATGGCAAGTTTATTGAAATTGAACATGCTAATGAGATCACAACTCGATATGGACACCTACATACCATCAAAGTAAAAAAAGGTCAGCAAGTAGACAAGGGTGACGTTATTGCTTTGATGGGAAGTACAGGAAGAAGTACCTCTACTCACTTGCACTATGAGGTGATCCAAGGTAAAAAACACTTAAACCCAATTAAAATCGCTCGCGCTTTCAATAAATAAACTGAAATTTAAATAAGTGATTAGCAAACTCACTACTTATTCAGGTTTCATCACATCTATTGTTTTGACGCTGCGACAGTGAGGACTCGTGTTTAACTCATTTAAAAGTCAGCCAAGTAGCATCCCAGCTATCATCACCCACACCACCCAAATTTCTGGCGATATTACCTGTGAAACAGAATTGCAACTAGATGGCTCCGTACAAGGTAACTTAAACGTCAATAAGCTCACTATAGGTTCAACCGGTCTCGTAACAGGCAACATTCACTCTTCAGATTTGACCATACATGGAAAAGTCGAGGGGGATATTCACGCCAAGCAAGTAACTCTGCGTCCAAGTGCACAAGTATTTGGCAATATCGAGCATGAAACACTGACAATTGAAGCTGGCGCGCATGTGGAAGGTAAGCTCACTCACCACAGCGAAAGAGCCAATAATGTGACATTAATTGACTCTTCAGCTACGCAAACCACCAATAATTAAACTGAGCTGGGGATAATGAATCTGAGCTGGGGATAATGAATCTGAGGCTTGGTTAATTAGGATTTCTTCGCACTGATATACATATTTATATCAGCGTGAAATACCTTTTCTCCAGAGTTACTGAACACTTCGACAGGCACAATTAACTCTTCTTTGTCTTCCCATGTCCGAGGGTATTCAATTTTGGCGATCGCATGCAGATCAGTTTCCGCTTTTGCCAAATATTGTACTGTCATCCCCTTTGGGATCCAACGATGTGACTTGTGATTGATTGTGGCATCGGTCATCACACCTGCGCACAACTCGGCAAGATTGCATTGCGCTATCGCATGTACCGTTCCAATGTGATTGTGGATGGCTTTTCGGTTCTTAATTGTCGCTTTACATATTCCAGGTTGTAACAGTGTTATTTTTGGTTTGATGGTGCCAAAGTAAGGTGCTTTACGACAAACAGCTTTGCTAAACATCCATTTGCCAAATGGCAACCAACTCATTCTTTTATAAATTTTTAGAAGTGGTGAAGACATAAGTAGAATCAAAATATTAATTTGCTTAAAATTAACACATCTGACCAGTTTATCAACTACCGAAAATGCACAAAGAATCAAATATCTTAAAAATTTGCTAAATCGGCGCTTTGTCCTGTCTTTTCAAATTTTCCGCAATACAATGGCGGCCAAAAGGAGACATCATGACCGCAACCAACTCAAAAGCCCTAATTTTTATTCTTGCTCTACTCGTGATTTTTTGCCCATTAGGTATCGACCTGTACCTCCCTGCTTTTGTTGATATGCAAGCTAGCCTTGAAGTATCTGAAAATAAGATCCAGCAAACTGTTAGTATTTATATGTTAGCGGTTGGTTTAGGACAACTCATCGCGGGTCCATTAGCAGACAAATATGGTCGTAAACCAATTTCACTTATTGGAATAAGTTTGTTTGCCATTGGTGCAGTCATGGCAAGCTCAGTATCAACGTGGTCATTAATGATGGTCGCACGTGTTTTGCAGGGCTTAGGCGCGTGCGCCACTTTCGTCAGCGCTTTTGCGATTGTCAGAGATAGCTTTGGCCATAAAGGTAGCGGCCAGATGATCACTTACTTAAATGGTATTGTGTGCTTTATCCCTGCCCTCGCGCCAATTCTTGGTGCATGGCTTACAGTTGAATTTGGCTGGCAAAGTAATTTTAGTTTTTTGGCTGGATTTGCTTTAGTTGGATTGTTGCTCATCATCTTGCTTTATAAAGAAACTCGTCCAGAGGACACGCATTACAGTGGTCATATTCTAGACCTAAGACGCTTTACACCTATGCTAAATAGCAGCACCTTTGTTTACAACGCAATGCTCACTATGCTTGGTATGGCCGCAATGCTGGTCTTCGTGATTTCAGCACCGGGCTGGATCATGGCAAAAATGGGGGGCAGTGTGTCTGACTTTACCTTTTGGTTTACTGGTAACGCAATATTTAGTATTGCTGCAAGCTTTATCGCCCCACACTTTATTAAACGTAACAGTCAAAAATCCCTCACTTTTGGATTAAGCATTTCTTGCACCAGTGGCGTTATCCTATTGTTGTTACCACAAACTGACATTATGCATTTTGTATTACCAATGTACTTAGCATCTATCGGCTTTGCTTTTACCATAGGTGCTGCGGCTGGCAAAGCTCTATCAGGGTTTGCAAAGCAAGCAGGTACAGCTTCTGCTCTTATTGGCGTATTACAAATGAGTGGCGGGGGGTTACTCGCAACAATGAGTCAGCCTTTAGCACTAAAGGCACCAACTCAACTAGCAATGCACCTTCTACTCGCGTTGCCTTTCTTAGCGCTATTGGTAACTAAACACCGCCACCAGCTTCATAGCGCCACTTAATAGTAATTACTCAGTGGCGGCCCTGTGAGCTTATTAGGACGTTGATAGTTGAGAAGGTTATACCAATTATTTTGATTAAGTGTTCTATTTTCAAGCGAGAAAATTTTGTCGATAGCACCGCTACCGCGTCCTGTTAGCGTCAGATTTACTCCTTCAAATTGAGCAAATATTATGGCTAATTGGTATTATTACTTTCGGTTACAAGCCATGTAGACCTAAATTGGAGTGGTGTAGGTACGTCAAAAGCCGATATTTATCGCGATGGTAGTAAAATTGTCACAACTAGCAACGATAATAGCTACACAGACAGCATCAGTGTTAAAGGTAGCGGTATCATAGCTACTCAATATGTGAGCAAAGTAGTAAAACAACCTGCTCGACGACCCAAACTGTGGTGTTTTAACTCCCAACCAATTCGACAATGCCGATCATAGATCGGCATTTTTTTGTCTTTTAATCTTGTTATTACTTTAAATTATACCAATTATCTTAGTTAAGTGGTCTATTTTGAGGCGAGAAAACCTTATCGATAACCCAGCTACCGCGTCCTGCTATCGCCAAGGTACCTACATCCGTGTAGGCAAGGCGAAAATTTTGCTATTTAGTTGTTCTAAATAAGAAATTTGTAACGCTGTTAACGTCAGATTGACTCCTTCAAATTGGTATTACTCAAGCATTTTACAAAAAGAGCTTGTTCATTTTCATTTCACTTCTAAGCTCTATAATCAATAAGGACAGTCACAGAAGGAGTTCATCAAATGAGTAAAAAGGGTTATACCCCACCAAAGGTTTGGCAATGGCAAAGTGGTGATGGCAGTAAGTTTGCTAATATTAACCGCCCCACCGCAGGCGCGAGATTCGAAAAGTCCCTACCGCAAGGCAAACATCCTCTACAATTCTACTCTCTTGCCACACCAAATGGCGTAAAAGTGACAGTTTTACTTGAAGAATTACTTGCCGCAGGCGTAGAAGAAGCTGAATACGATGCTTTTTTAATTGATATAATAGAAGGCGAGCAGTTTAGCTCAGGATTCGTTGCACTTAACCCTAACTCTAAGATCCCAGCTTTACTCGATATCAGCACAGATGAACCAACCAAGGTATTTGAGTCGGGCTCAATCTTGCTTTACTTAGCTGAAAAGTTCCAAAAATTCATACCTCTAGACGCAGCCAAAAGAACAGAATGCTTAAATTGGTTATTTTGGCAAATGGGAGCTGCCCCTTTACTTGGAGGTGGGTTTGGCCATTTTTATGCTTATGCGCCAGAACATTACGAATACCCGATTAACCGCTATACCATGGAGGTCAAGCGCCAACTAGACTTACTCAATCAGCACCTAGCGACTAGGCGGTATATCTGCGGTGATGAATATACCATAGCGGATATAGCAATTTGGCCGTGGTACGGTGTACTCGCTCAAGGCCACCTTTATGGTGCCGCTGAATTTCTAGACGTCAATGGCTATGAGCACGTGATCCGCTGGGCAGGTGAAATCGCATCAAGAGAAGCTGTGAAGCGTGGAAAGATGGTCAACCGAACGTGGGGAGAGCCTCATGAACAACTGCATGAAAGGCATGACGCCAGCGACTTTGATACCAAAACCCAAGATAAGTTAACTCGGTAACCTTATCTTGGTTTAACAAGAGTTAGCTTTACCTTTCGGGTTTGATTAATCAGATTTAATCAAACTTAGTCCACGGTGCCAATAGTTTTGTGGGAGGTGGTTTACCCGCCGAGCTGTTATGTTTTTCTGGTGTGGTATTGGCCGTGCGTTCAGGTTTTTTCTATTAAAAGCAGCTAAGTAGCTTGCGAATACCAAAAAGGCTCTCAGCACCGTTTTCCTCCCTCATCACACCCGAAAGTAAATTGCCAACAAGTCATTGGATGCGTGAAAAGCGGCAACAGAGCCAAGGATGGCTCTTATACCAATTTGCTTAATTAAGTGGCCTATTTTGAGGCGAGAAAATCTTGTCGATAACTCCGCTACCGCGTCCTGCTATCGCCAAGGTACCTACATCCATATAGGCAAGGCAAAAATTTTGCTATTTAGTTGTTCTAAATAAGAAATTTTTAACGCGGTTAGCGTCAGGTTTACTCCTTCAAATTGAGCAAATATTAAGTCAAATTGGTATTACACCACGGTGACGTTCATATTGGCAATTTACTGAGGAGTCCATGTGATGTGGGGAGTGCCCTTTCTTTCGCGCAACAACTCTTTAGGAATCAAAGAAAAGTATGTCGTAGCCCATGGATGGGCGTCGAAACCAGTCAAAAGGATAACAAACCAACACCGTGAGACTTCAAAGATTACTACCCCTTCTCTGCTTTTCGTTTCGGCTATATGTTAACAACTAGCGACCTTTGTCGGTTGAGGTTATTTTGACCACAAAAACCGTTGCGACAAAACAAAATCTTAACAATTCAATGATGTAGATTTCGCCAGAACCCTGTATTATAAACTGATAAGAAGCTGAGAGCAGGCTGTCTGTATACCGACTCAGTAGATACCAAAAATAAATAACTGTGCTTATGGAACTTTTTGCGCGAATGGAATGATATTATGATCAAGAAAACCGCCATCATCATTGCAATATTAACAGCTATCAGCGGCTGTAAATCGCTGGTTTATAAAGGCAATAAACTTTACGAAGCGGGAATGTACCGCCAAGCGGCGGAGTACTATTCACAAGCTCTAGCAGAAGATCCTGAAGATCTTGAAGCAAAGCAAGGTTTAACACTCGCTAGAGATAAGCTGATAGACAAAGGATTGATTGATGTTCGCATGCTACGCTTGGCAAATAATTATACTGCCGCAGCTACCAGGCTAGAAGAAATAGTGAGAAATCAAGCAGAGTGGCAAATGAAGCCAAATGGTGCAATGGCAAATACCCAAAGAGAAGAACTTGATTACGCCAGGCTGTGGCTACTCGACGAAGCCGGTTCATTGTCTAACACGCCCTACCCAGATAGGTTTAAGTTATTTGAACACAACCACCGTCATTTGATCAGTAACGCGCAATTAGCAAGCGCCATGAGCAGCTATTATGACACGCTAAGCATCCAAGCACAGGTGAAGTGCGATACGCTCGCAAAGCAGGTCAGCGGACAGCGCTTCTATTTAAAAAGCTTCACTGAAAAGTACTGTTTAGCATGGCAAACCCCAAAACGTTTAACGGTAGATAAGCAAGACAACAGTCGTTATTTTGCAATGAATATACGTGAACGTATTGATATTGGTCTACGGTTTGGCAATTCCATTAAAGGACAATATGGCACTTTTATTTCTGACCTTAACGCGACTTTCAATAATAGCCTGTGGTTTTACAATCAAGGTGCTCAACAGCTCTCGTTAACATTGTATGCTGACGCCGATTATTATCGTGTCAGTAATCAACATATTCAACGAAAACACTATCAGCAGGAAGTTGAGCGCACAGATCCTAATAATCCCGATAAAACCCACACCACCGAAGTCACTAGAGAGTTTGCATACCCAGTCACTGTCTATGATGAGAAATTTGACATTAATATTAGCTATGAAGCCAATTTAGCTAGTCGTTATATCAAAGGGAATGCCAGCGATAGCAAACAAAACAAAACTCGCTCACATCAGGCTGATTTTGAGCAGCTTGATATTACACCGCTATCTCCGGATTTTCTTAACCTTGCTCACATCACTGAAAAGACTTTAGATGGATTAATTGAGCAGTTTTCTCAAGATTTAACTTTAACTTGGAAGCAAAACTACTGTGGTCAAGCACTTGGTACCAATAAGGGTGAAAATATTTTACGATGCGCAAAATTAGAACCAAAACACGACTATATTAACCGCTGGTTTGATCAGCACTTTGGCGTAAAGTACGCGGACATGAAAACTTTATACGGTATTTAAGGTTTTCAGATAGCTTTGAACCTCGCCAAAATGTCGAAAAATGATTATATTGTGCCAACTTTATTTGTATTAGGAAGCAAGCTATGCCAAAGGCAAGTGAAATAAAAAAACATGCCGCGATCGAGTACAATGGTCGTGTAATGATTGTTCGTGATATTGAACGTTCAGTACCACAAGGTCGTGCTGGTGGAAGCCTGTACCGCATGCGTATGTACGATGTTGTAGATAACTCAAAAGTCGATGAAACCTTCAAAGCGGAAGAAATGCTAACTTTAGCCGACCTAAATCGCCGTCCTGCAATGCTATCGTACGTTGATGGTGACGAATACGTATTTATGGACGAAGAAGACTACACCCCTTACCACTTAAACAAAGACTCTATTGCAGAGCAACTGTTGTTTATTGATGAGTCAACCAAAGGTTTGTCTGTTGTTGTGGTGCAAGGGATGCCAGTTTCTATCGACTTACCTTCAAGTGTAGAGCTTGTAATTGAAGATACTTCTCCTTCAATCAAAGGTGCCTCTGCGAGTGCAAGAACAAAGCCCGCAACACTGACTACAGGTCTTGTTGTTCAGGTTCCTGAGCACATTTCTAGTGGTGACAAGATTAAGATCAATACTGCTGAGTCTAAATTTATGGGCCGCGCAGAATAAGCCAACTGCTTTGATAGCGAGCTACCCTCGCTATCTTCCCTACTATTTTCTACTATCTGTTATGCCACAAATGCCACCATATTTCATGGTGTTATAACTGGTCTCACTCTTAAAAAGCGTGCAAAACGGGGCTTACCAAACTTTGTAAAGCCTTGATATCGATACGTCACTTGACTGCCTATTGGAGGCGGCGATGCCCTTTGCTCGTCACTAAAGCCTGACCCTATTCTAAATTCATTTCCATTAGCATCTCTCACTAACAAAGACCCCATCATCCCTCGATATTTTCCCTTACCAGGTAGGTGTTTAATCACTATCGCCTCATCATCCAAGTGAGGTTTGTATTTCAATAGATTTTTCGTTCGCCCATCTTCATGTTTTGCTGTTTTCGAGTGTAATATAACCCCTTCACCACCGCGTTTTAACACGCCATGATAATAGTCGTTAAGCATTTCAACAGAGGTAAACACGTGTTGTTCAACTGGCTTAACATGTGCCACTTGAATATCGTTTATTAGCTTAACATAGCGCTCGTTCCGCTTTTGAAATTCCTCTTTAGGATCTGGCGCATCAAACACATAATAGGTAACTTGACGCCAATGCTCCTCATTTGGAGCGTGTCGCCTAGCCACTGCACTGACAAATGCAAAGTTGTTATACCCTGCCCACAACTCACCGTCTAACCAAACGCTCGGTAACTTTTGGGTAAACCACTTTGGCGCATTAATGACATGACCACCACGAGTAAGTAGTTGATGACCATTCCAAATGGCTCGAACTCCATCAAACTTTTCACTTACCAGGTATGCAGAGATATCCTCATCACCTTGATATATCGAAGCAAGTTGGATTTTTTTATGGACTTCACTTCCATGTATATATTGAGAAAAACAAAGTAGGAAAAATAGTACGTATAGGTAACATCTCATAGCACATTCCTTTGCAGTGGATATTAAGTTAAGTTCACTTACTACAGTAAACACATAATTCTAGGCGAAAAAGCTCAAAGTAGCCCCTTAAACCAATTAGCCGTAATTCTTGCCCAATCTGAAGGAGCACACCTGACACCACCGGGTACTTCACACCCTTAATTTACTTTATGGTGTTGGCATTTCTAATTTAAAGATTACATATAACTTGGCGTTTGTAAAACCGAGTCAGAGTAAATTTAGATTCACAACCTATTGAGCCGGTTTATTCGCTAGCACTGAGCCATTTAAATACCGCTTCTAAGTCGGTAAACAAATGATCAGCATGAATAAAATCTTGCTTACTTGAATGTACGTTTGGTACTACGACCGCAGTTACCCCTGCTTCTTTGGCTGACGTAAGCCCAGTATAAGTGTCCTCGATTGCAACAGCCTGATGCGGTGCTATATTTAATGCACTAAGTGCTTTGTTATATGGCTCTGGGTGGGGCTTTGGCTGCGTAACATCATCTTTGCAAATTATCACTGAAAACAGCCCTAAGAGTTGATAGTGATCCAGCACAGGAAGTGCTTCGGCTTTGCTGCTTCCTGTCACAAGTGCAATAGGCACCCGTTTAGCGGTAAGTTCAAGTATTTGTTTCGCATAAGGCATCAACTTGGGGAAAACAGTTGCTGCCCGAGCCACAAATATACGATTTTTATGATCGCACAAAGCTTGAGGTGATGGCTGAAGTTGATGCCGTAATTTCAGCGTCTGAGCTGCTTTTAATGTTGGTACACCTGAGAACTCATCACAAAACTCCAACTCAGTATAATGAATATTGTCCTGAGTAAGTACTGTCATCCAACTTTGATAATGGAGTGCTTCTGAGTCAACCAGTGTGCCGTCAAAATCAAATAAAACTGCCTGATAGCGCATCACAACACTCCTAATAGATTATTTAGCTGTTTAGACCCGCAGGAGGCTCAGCAGTGGCTTCTTCGCCTGTTTCAACTTCTACTAAGGTATACCCACGTGGCTGTCGAATTACTTTTAGAATTGGTTTATCAAATGCTGACTTGAGTCGCTCTGCATCTGCTTGTAGCTCTTCTAATGTGCGCCCAAAAGGTGCTGCGCCTGTTTCAGACCAGTTCGTAACTTTACCGTTGAGATTATATTCTACCTCATGGATCTGATATAAAGCCGCCTCTTCTTTGGTCGCTTCACAATATATCACTCGATAGTTCCAAAAACCTGACATATCCACTCCTATCATAAAAATTTCATTAAAAAAGCCCGCTTAATGCGGGCTTTAGTTATTCTATTATAATCACTGTAGCATGAATTAGAAGAATTTCACTTTGAATTCAGCTCCAATGAAGCGCGCTTCATTCAGCATACCCGTGTTATTGTTAAAATCTACACCACCAATAACAACTTGCTCGTCAAATAAGTTACGAACAAACGCTGATACTTCGTATTCATTATCACCAGAGAACCACAGATAGCCTGTACGTAAACCAGTTTCAAATAGAGCTTCACCTTCAAACTCTACCGATTTGTACAAGAAGAAATCGATCTCGCTACGGTAAGACATATCACCATATACAAAGAACTCACCACCTTCTAACTCTTTCGTGTAGCGAAGGGTCGCGTTAGCAATCCACTCTGGTGCATGTGGTAGGCTGTTGCCATCCAAAATAGCACGAGCTTCAGGGCCATTCGCTCCATTTACCATATAAGTTGGATCAGTTACCGTACACTGTGCACAAACCGCAACAGCTAAACTGTCATCCTCAAGCTCGGTATTATTGTAGCTCAAGTTAAAGGTAGCATTTAGCTCGTCAGTTAGTACCCACTCAGTATCCAACTCAAAGCCGTATCCTGTGGTTTTGTCAGTGTTGATAAGGCGGTTAAAGTTAGCGCCACCACCCACAGCGGTAAGCTGCTGGTCATCCATTTGATAGTAGAAAACCGTCGCGTTTACACGGCCTTGACCATCTAACACGTCAGATTTAATACCCGCTTCGATTGAATTAGTTGTTTCTGATTCAGCAACTGTTACTTCATCACCAAATAAGATACGACCTTGAACACTTGGTGCACGGAAGCCATTTGCAATGCGGCCAAATAAGTTAACGTCGTCAGTCAGTTTATATGTCGCACTTAAATCCCAACTCACATGACTATCACTTGGGTTGGCAGTATCGTCAAGTACGTCTGGTGAACCATTCCAAGGCGTTGGGTTTTTAGTACGCTTAGCGTAAAACTCTTTTTCATCATCAGAGTAACGTAGGCCAGCTGTTACTTTTAAATCATCCGAAACCGTGTAGTCGAATGAACCAAATATCGCCCATGCTGACGTGTCTTGATCTTGATAGGCGTAGCCATTTTGCGCGCCATACTGGCCTAAGCCTTGATCATACGCGAATGTATCAAAGCTGTAACTTTCAATAGTGAGATCTTCTTCATATAAGAAAAGACCAACTTGATAGTTATAGTCACCAGAGAAGTTACTTGATAAGCGAAGCTCTTGTGTATACTGATTATGATCTGGAATAACATCAGCAGTTTCAGAAGCAAACGGTATTAAGCCTGGCCCTTGGTATCCAACGAAATCAAGATTGGCACCATAGCCACCATCAACATCTGCACGAGAGTAGATTTCTGCACTTTCCCATGCTGTGATCGAAGTCACTGTGTGCTCCGGGAGATCCCACTCAAGTTTTAAACTTAGACCTTGTGTTTCAACTTGTTGTGTCGAACGAGATGCAGCATCATGATAAACAACGTCATTGTCGTAAAGCGGGTTAATATTATTTGAGCCTGCTTCGATTAAGTTAGCACGAAATGCAATTGGACGACCATCAAGGTCTCGGTAGTGGTAGTTTAGGAGGCCGGTGAAATCATCACCTTCATATAAAAACTGTAAACGTACCGCTTGCTCACTATATCCACCTAGGACGTCATTTTGTTCAAAGCCAGGTGCTTTAACATCGATATAATCTTCTTGCTCCTGCCATAATGCAGAAATACGAGTAGATAAGCGGTCAGTTACCGAGCCACCAACAGCACCTTCAAAGTCAACAGCACCACGGCTGCCATACGAAAGCGCTGCATAGCCATCAAATTCTTGGCTTGGTTTTACTGTATCAAACTTCACTAGACCCGCAGGTGTGTTACGACCAAACAAGGTACCTTGTGGGCCACGTAATACTTCGATACGAGCAATATCAAATACAGGGAAACCTTTTAAGATTGGGTTTTCTTGAACAACTTCATCAACAACCAAAGACACAGGTTGTGAAGCATTCAGATCGAAATCTGTATTTCCTAAACCACGGACATAAAATCGTGGGAAAGTACGGCCAAATGAAGATTCTACCGATAAGCTCGGGATCTTGGCGTTCATAAAGCGAATGTCCATACCCGCGGAGCTGTAAGCATTCAAATTATCTCCTTGCAGCGCAGATACTGACACAGGAACTTCCTGTGCATTTTCTACACGTTTACGAGCAGTAATTTGGATAACTTCTAATTGATTAGACTTGGCTTGCTCTTCTTCAGCAAGTGCAGAGAATGAAGTACCTGCCACAGCAGAGAACAACGTAGCATTAATAAGCGTAGCTAACGTGGATCTTTTCATTGCTTTCATGTTGGTTTTCGACCTTTTAGTGCACTCTTTGTTCAACGGTTTAAATTTGGGCGCCGTTTCACTTTGGCGTGAACGTTCAATTTTTCGCGATTCGAATAAGATAACGCGGACCTTGCAGTCGAGAGTGCGATACAACTTTGCAAGGCTGAACGAGACGGCGGTAATTATAGCAGGTAAATTTTACTTTGCTTGTTAAACCGGACTAAAAAATCAATTTTTTTGCAACTTTTAGCGATGTTAGCTGACAGTTTACAACATTTAGCAACAAAAAACCAAAAAATGAGGACATTTGTCCTTTTAAATTAAAGCAATGCTAGTTCTAAAAAACAACTTTACCGATAACAGAACCATAACATAGCGGTCGAGACTATGCAGATTACTTGTACAATATAGTTTGCGCCCAAACAAAATATATTGACCAAACGGGTGCTTTGCAGTGCAAATACTACGACACTGCCGTTATGATAAGGTTCAATAAAAATTAAAAAGAGGACATTAGACCGATTATTGCTAACTTTTCTGCGTCAGTGACAAATCGCCTTGCTATGGCAACTGCATGGAAATGAATTCTGCTCGACCTGTTTCTTCGCTATACTCCAGCACAGCGACCGCTGCGGTAGAAAAGATAGGCATAGTGTCAGGACACAAACAGTCAACAAGGTAGCTGACTATCGGCATATGTGCGACCAACAGCCAAGTCTGATGTTCTGGGTGCATGGATATGAGTGTTTCGAGATAATCTGTAGCTGTGTTTGCAGAACCACTGGGAACAATATCTGCACAGGTTTCAACAAATTGCGGCGACTGGAAGGAAAATACCTGCTCGGCCGTTTGCTGGGCTCGTGTATATGGACTAACCAAGGCCGCATCAATCTTAAAGTGCTGTTCCAGCCATTGCCCCATGTCTTTTGCTTGTTTTAAACCTAGCTGTGTCAGCGCCCTACTGGCATCATCAGCCTGCATAGCTTGCGCTTCACCATGACGCATAATCAAGATAGTCTTCATACTATTTAGCACCTTTTCTGCACTACTCTACATTTATACGTATTAACACTTGCACCATACCCGTTTCAGTTTCGGCGTCTTTTAACACAAAGCATGCTCTTCTTTCGCTTTTGTGTTAGTTAATACAGCTAGGCCTGATGACTCTGTAAAATATATTTCTCTAGACCACTACTTAAACCTTGGTCTAAACAATGCCAACGTTAGGATGGCTAACATTATTTTCTTGAAACCAGTAGCTATCTAGCCAGTTTGTTCGCTATATTAAAACAAATGAAGGATTAACATGAAATGAAATTTGCATCACCTTCACCTTTCTTTTAACTAATTTATCGGCAGCAGCATATTGAAACTGAGTAATAATGATAGTCGGCAGTACCAATTCTTAACACTGGACAATGGTCTTAGAGTTTTGTTGATTAATGATGAGTCAACAGCCAAGAGTGCCGTATCGTTAACAGTTAATGTTGGCCATTTTGATGACCCTGAAGACCGTCAAGGTATGGCTCACTTTTTAGAGCATATGCTATTTCTCGGAACTATTGAGCACCCTGACTCGGGTGGCTTTTCTCAGTTTATTAGCCAATATGGCGGTCAGAGCAATGCCTGGACAGGAACCGAGCACTCTAGCTATTATTTCGATTGCGATGCGGAGCGATTAGAAGAAGCCTTAGAGCGCTTTAGTCAGTTTTTTGTGTCTCCTTTATTAAGTGAAGGTGATACAGAAAAGGAACGTGAAGCCATTGACGCTGAATTCAAAATGAAAATCAAAGACGATGGCCGCCGTATTTACCAGGTACATAAAGAAACCATCAATCCAGCCCACCCTTTCGCTAAGTTTTCAGTAGGTACCCGAGATACGCTAGCTGACCGAGGGGATAATATCGCATCCGAACTCAGGGCATTTTTTAATGCGCACTATCAAGCACAATGGATGACGCTTGTTATTGCTGCCCCTCAACCATTAGCAACCTTAAAACAATATAGCCTTCCTTTTGGTAATATTGTTGGCTCACAGGAGCAAAAACAAGCCATACAAGTACCAATGTACCGTCAGAGTGACTTACAACTCGAGTTACAAATAAAGCCGCGAAAGCACATGCAGAAGCTTATTGTGAGTTTTGCAATGCCAAACCCTGAAGATCTATACAAACACAAAAGCGTTAGCTTTCTGGCACACTTATTGGGTTACGAGGGAAAGGGATCGTTATATTCCATTTTAAAATCCCAAGGGTGGATCAACGCCTTGTCTGCGGGCGGTGGGATCACAGGTAGTAATTTTCGTGATTTCAACATCAGCTTTGCACTCACCGATGAGGGAATAGAGTACTATGAAGACATCGTTGAAATGCTGTTCGAGTATTTGGCATTAATCAAACAAAACACCGCTGCACTACCACGCCTTTACCAGGATAAAAGTACATTATTAGATATTGCATTCGATAACCAAGAAGTAGGACGCATGCTAGATTGGGTTAACTCAATTAGCGTTAACATGCATCATTACTCTGAAGCGGACTTCTTATACGGTGATTATCGTATGGACGGCTTCAGTCAAGCGCATCATGAAAAGCTACTCTCGTATTTGTGTCCAACAAACATGCGGTTAGTGCTGATCCACCCTGATGTTGAAGTCAGTCACAAGGCAAAGTGGTACAACACACCGTACAGCGTCACCACGATTGCGAAAGAATGGATTGAATCACTATATAATGTGCATATGCCATTGCCTCAAATGTCACTGCCTTCGATTAATCCATACCTCAGTGCTAAAAACCCACTTCATGCTGTGGAATACGAGCAAGACAAACCCGTTCGATTAGCCGACCAACCAGGATTTGAGTTTTGGTTTAAACAAGATACCACCTTTAGGGTTACAAAAGGACATTTCTATCTCGAAATAGACTCTGCACCGTCAGTGACCTGCCACAAGCATATGGCGCTTTCGAGACTATTTGCAGACCTTTTTATGGATGCCGTCGCTGAACGATTTTACAGTGCTGAACTCGCTGGGCTCAGTTATCACATCAACTCTCATCAAGGTGGGTTAACATTACACACTGCGGGGCTAACAGGTAATCAGATCACGTTAGTGCTTGAGTTAGTTGAAGCTTTGCTTCATCAACCTATCCATGCAGCCCGCTTTGCCGAGTACAAAAAGCAGCTTATTCGGCACTGGAAAAATCATAATAAAAACAAACCTGTGAGTGAACTCTTCAGCTGCCTTGGAGCACATTTAATGCCATGGAATCCAAGCCCTGAAGACCTAGCCATCGCTTTAAAAAGTGCAAGCTTCAATGAGTTTCAATTGTTTCGAAAGCAGTTTTTCTCTGCCATTCACGTAAAAGCGTTTATGCATGGCAACTGGCAACGTCGCCATGCAGAAAAACTAAAAACTTCTGTTCATGGGCTATTTTCCAATAGTGAAATTCTGGATGACTTAAAACGTCCGCTTAATGAGATTAACCGTGTTGAGGGTATACAAATTCAACGTGAAGGCAACGATCATGCCTTCATTGAATATTTTCAATCACAAACTAATTCCGTAGAAGAAAAAGTAACCTTGATGGCGATCAACAACTTACTAAATCAAGATTACTTTGAGCAATTAAGAACAAAAGAACAACTTGGTTACTTAGTTGGTGCAGGCTATGCCCCCTTTAATACCCGTGCAGGTGTGGCGTTTTATATTCAATCACCAAACTTCAATAGTGAGCATCTACTTACTAGACATGGCGCGTTTTTAAAAACGTTTGCTAAACAGCTGCGAGAGTGTGACGAAGCTAGCTGGCAACGTTCAAAAGAGAGCTTACTATTACAAATCTCTGAAAAAGATAAAAACCTACGATTAAGGGCACAGCGATTGTGGATCTCGATCACTAATGACTTCCACCAATTTGATATGCAATGCCGGTTAATTGCAGCTTTAGACAAATTGGAGCGCTCAGATGTGGTTGCTTATGTTGATAATATGCTCAAACCAGACTCTCCAAGGTTAGTTTTACAATGTAACTAGAGCTTTGTTGCCATACTTACTGTGACTTTTCTCATTTATTTGGTACCTCAAAGCGTACATTTTATGCAATAAAGTGTGCGCATTAATCCCCTATCGTAATGAATTTCATCCAAAGTTTTGTTTATCTAATGTTAAAAAGCAGAATCAACCTGAATTTTACCTTAATCAACGTTTTCTTTTTGACTACTACGCGGGCTTGATTTAGATTAGAGATCGCAATGATGAGTTACGCATTTTATGAGCAAACAAATAAAAACAATAATAATCAGTACAATACTATTCACTCTTACACCGTTTACTGCGGTCGCCAGTGACATTAGTGTATTGACGTATGCTCAACTTGCTTGGCTCATCCCTTTTATTCTTGCACTGCTCAGTATCCCTTATTTAGTCTGGGCTAATCATCAACTAAAAAAGTCCACCATTGAACTAAAACATACCGAACAACGATTTAAAAGTACCATAGAAGGTAGCGGTGATACTCTATGGGATTGGAATATCCAATCTGGTGAGATTGTTCGGATAAATGACAAATATGGGATGAACTCAGCAAAACCAGGTAACATCATTCCCAATCAGCATCGGATCCATCCTCAAGATCTGTTAATTGTTGAAAAGTTAATGAAGCAACATTTCGCAGAAAAAACCCCATTTTTTGAAGCCAGCTATCGTATTAAGGATGAGTTAGGACAATATCATTGGGTTTTAGATAGAGGTAAAATTATTGAAAAAGACACGAACCTAAATCCACTTAGAATGACAGGTACGGTTCGAGATATTGGCCACTTTAAGAGCACCGAAGAAAGGCTTAATTTATTCGCTAAGTGCGTTGAATCCCTTACGGATGCCATTGCAATATATGACAAAGACTATAACTTAGTTGATCTCAACCCAAGCTATCTAAAATTATTTGGGGGACAACGTGAGCACTATATCAATAAGCCTTTTAACTTACCTGGCTACGACAATAAATTTGTTACGCAAGTAAAATCGCAACTTAGTCAAACGGAACACTGGCAAGAAGAATTAAAGCTTCGAAATGCAGCTGATGTGCTACTTCCCATTGAAATTACCATAGATGAAATTAAAAATAACCATGGTCAAATTAGTAACTATGTAGTGGTGTATTCAGATTTAACAGAGCGCAAAAAAGCTGAATCACAGCTTCATAATTTATCTAACCGCGATCGCACCACAGGTTTACCCAACCGGAATCTATTTTTTACTAACCTACAAAAACTTTCACAGCAAGGCACACACCATGCCCTTTTGGTTTTTGATTTAGACAACTTTAAAAAAATCAACGATTCTCTTGGACACCAGCTTGGTGATACCCTGCTTGCAAAACTCGCTATGCGCTTAAACAAACTAGCGCGTCAACAAGATACATTTTATCGCCTTGGCGGTGATGAGTTTGCTTTGGTCATATCTGGTACCAATGATATTCATACTATTACACGTACTGCTAAGCAGTTTTTAGCAGCGATTGCGACCCCGTTTAAAATTGCTAACCACGAGTTAGTTATCACCTCTTCTGTGGGTATTGTACTATGCCCCGAGGATGGCAAGTCGCCAGAAAGCTTGTTGAAAAACGCAGATACCGCGATGTATCACGCCAAGCAAAAAGGTAATCATTATTTGTTCTTCAACGATTCTATGAACGAACAAGCGGTAAAACGCTTACAAATAGAAAACCTAATGCGCTACGGCCTAAAAGAAGATCACTTTGTCGTCTACTATCAGCCGAAAATGAATATTAAAACAGGTGAACTAGTTGGAATGGAAGCTCTAGTGCGCTTTATTACCCCAAAGAAAGGGGTTATCAGCCCCGGTGTATTTATCCCTATCGCGGAAGAAACAGGACAAATAATTGAGATTGGTGAAGTCGTTTTAGACAAAGCGTGCCAAGATGTGAAACGCTGGATTGATAAGGGGCTTTTCAACGGCAGAGTCGCGGTTAACTTATCAGCAAAACAGTTTAGCTTGCCAGATCTCACTACTCGCATCGATATTATCTTGCAAAAAAATCAACTTCCTTCTTATTTTTTGGAATTAGAAATCACAGAAGGTACGGTGATGGATGATCCAAAAGAAGCAATTTCAATAATGCGTTCATTAAGTGCAAGAGGCATACACCTGGCGATGGATGACTTTGGCACAGGCTATTCTTCACTGGCATATCTCAAACAATTTCCACTCAATACACTCAAAGTGGATAAGGCGTTTATTGACGACATGGGCAACGAACGCGGAAAAAATATGGTTGATTCTATTGTCACCATAGCCCACAACCTCGATTTACATGTTGTAGCCGAAGGCGTAGAAAATGAAGTGCAACTGAGTATTTTAGAAGAGCTAAACTGCCAAACAGTGCAAGGTTATTATTACTCAAAGCCGTTATCTAGTAGCGAGTTTGAGCAGTTTTTGAAGCAACATATTCCCAGCGACAAGCCCAACCTACAGCTTGTTCAGTAGTATCGCTTGCAGTTATACCACTGCGCTTACTCAAGCTTGCTATTTTGAGGCAAGAGAATCTTGTTGGTAACTTCGCTAACGCGTCCTGCTATCGCTAAGGTACCTACCCCCATGTAAGCTAGGCAAAAATTTTGCCATTTAGTTGTTCTAAATAAGAAATTTTTAACGCAGTTAGGCGTCAGATTTACTCCTTCAAATTAAGCAAGTATTAAGTCTAATTGGTATTACGCCTTCCACATCACTAGATTGGCACAGCGACGCATCCAAGCTCGACGGTAGTGCACTCGAAATAGTACCAAGGCAGCGGGTCCTGTAAATAATGCCAAGCCCAACCAGCGCTTAATTGGCATGCCCGTAGAGAGGGCTTGAAGATACACAGCAAACATACACAAGATTGAAATAACTACAAAAGCCACTGATACTCCTAAAGTTTTTATCCTACCAAAAAAATAGCCGGGCACATGATGTTGAAGAAACATGGCATTGTTATACCATTTACTAAAGCGGTCATGGAGTCTACACAACGTCCATTATTTGATCAACATGGAAATTATTGTTGCATATTTTTGTATTATTTAATTTAATAGCGGACTCTTTACAGGCATGGCGTTATTTAATGTCGCTGTGTCATAACTTTTCCTAGCAATAGGAAACAGTGACAAGTGGGAAATTTTTAACGCTCAAATAGCAATGATTTCCTAGCTTAGTCCACCTAGGTTATGGAGGAATACTTAGCACAACTTGTAAAGCCAGCTTGATCCTCAATTGGATTTTGAAAGTTAGCTTTTCTAATATTGTAGATGACTGAAATTGTAGTGCTTTTAAACACTGTACTTATTTTAATCGTCAACTGTGAGTGAAACCGATATAAAACTCTCAGTTATTCAATAATTGTCTGCGTTATAACGCCATGGTATAGACTTTCTGATAGTTTTTACTGATAGACGATTACAGTATTATCACAAGAGCTGCTAAACTTACCTTCATGTTGTATTAACTGTTACTTCAAGGACACGGGCTATGGATCAGAAAAGCGTACATGAATATTTGCAGGCCAAGCCTGCAACCTTTATCACCAAACCTTTTGCGCAAGATGTCGATGTGTATAAAGTTCAGCATAAGATGTTTGCCACTCTTACCGAAGGGAAAGAAGGGCAAGTAGACGAAAATGGTGAGCCTGTTTGGTGGTTGAATGTAAAATGCGACCCTGACGAAGCGTTATTGCTTCGAGACAAGTACTCGTCTGTTGTACCTGGTTATCATATGAATAAGCGCCTCTGGAATACGGTTATTTTAGACGGCACTATTCCAGAAGACGAAATAAAGAAAATGATCGATGATTCGTATCAAATTGTTGTCGATAACCTACCTACAGCACAACGTGAAGAACTTGCTAGCAAGATCTCACAGCAATAAAAAGAACGGCATTTGGTTACACTAAATGCCGTTTTTCCTTCCTGATCTCGCTTTTTTTAATATCGTTCAACTTGCTAGCAACCCGCACTGATAGTATACATTCAGTAACCAAACTATCGTTCAAGTGATCTTATGACCAAAAGGATAGCAATTCTCACAAGTGGCGGTGACGCACCCGGAATGAACTCTGCAATCAGAGCAATAACCTTAACTTCCGCTAAGCTAGGACTGCAATGTGTTGGTTTTTTGCATGGCTATAATGGCCTTATCAATCAAGAATATATTGAACTCACACCAGATTGTGTGATTGACATTACACAGCGCGGGGGCACTTTGCTTAAAAGTGCACGCTGCGATGCTATGTTAGAAGATACAGGTGTTCAGCAAGCAGCAAATGCGCTTCGCAAACTCCATATAGATGCCCTTATCGTGATAGGTGGTGATGGCTCTTTTCGCGGCATTCATGCGTTATCGGCACACTGGCACGGCCAACTTATTGGGCTTCCTGGCACCATAGACAATGATTTAGCGGGGTGCGATCACACCATCGGTTTTTCTAGCGCAGTGAATACAGCAACTGTCGCAATTGATAAAATTCGTGATACCGCAAATGCGTTTGAACGTGTTTTTATTACTGAAGTAATGGGTCGCCATAGCGGTCATATCGCTTATAACGTAGGTATCGCCACCGGTGCTGAAGCCATACTTTCATTTGAAAACTACACCAAAAGCGACACCGCAAAATTAGTACAACAATTGCAGCGTGCCATTACTGAGCAGCAGCATAAACATGGTAGCTTTTTGATTATACTTGCTGAGAATTTATGGCCAGGTGGAGCCCATGCGCTAAGAGACGCACTTAATGAGCAAAGTAATATTAATTGTGCGTTATGCGTATTAGGACACATTCAGCGCGGTGGCGCCCCTTCAGCAGAAAATAGAATGTTAGCCACGGAGTTAGGCGTAGCAGCTGTTGAAACTGTGTACCAAGCAATACAGCATGACACCTTTCGAGCAGCCACGTTCATGCTAGGTAAAATCAATGGCGTATTAACATCTACCCCAATTTCGACAGTGTTAACACGACAGAAACCGGTTCCGGACTCTTGGGTAAAACGCTATCGAGATTTTTTAGCCGAAGGGGAGACTAGCTCCCTTTATACCAATTTTCTTAATTAAGTGGTCTATTGGAGGCGAGAAAATCGTGTCGATAACTCCGCTACCGCGTCCTGCTATCGCTAAGGTACCTACATCCATATAGGCAAGGCAAAAATTTTGCTATTTAGTTGTTCTAAATAAGAAATTTTTAACGCGGTTAGCGTCAGATCCACTCCTTCAAATTGAGCAAGTATTAAGTCAAATTGGTATTATTACTCACTAGCCAAAAACATCAAATGCTGACTTATTGAGCCACAGGTGACATAAAATACTTGCAATGTATCCAATTAAAATAACAGGCGCCCACTTTAAATGTCCCATGAAGGTATAATAGCCCCTAGCCTGCCCCATCAAAGCGACACCGGCAGCTGAGCCGATAGACAGTAAGCTTCCACCGACACCAGCTGTAAGCGTGATAAGTAGCCAGTGGCCATGTGACATCTCAGGTTGCATGGACAAAACTGCAAACATAACTGGAATATTATCGATAACTGCAGAGATCACCCCAAGTAGAACATTGGCATACGTCGCTGACCATTCACCATACAGCACTTCTGACATCAAACTAAGGTAGCCCAGAAAACCTAACCCCCCCACACACATAACGATGCCATAGAAAAACAGTAAGGTATCCCACTCTGCCCGAGAAACCTTGCTAAAAACGTCAAACGGAACAACACTACCGAGTTTTTCGAGACGCTCTTTGTCTCCTTCTCGCTGCGCCATCGCGCGTTTTCTTGCCAATGAACCTGGTAGTGTCATCCTTAAAAAGTAGCCAAAAAATTGCAGGTAACCTAATCCCATCATCATACCAAGCACAGGGGGTAGGTGTAATAAGCTATGAGCCAGTACGGCAGTTGCAACGGTTAATAAAAATAAGGTTAAGATCCTTAATGCACCACGCTTTAGTTCAACCCGCTCATAGACAGCACTCGGCTTTTTATCTGCCACAAAATAACTCATCACTAAAGCAGGAACGACGTAATTTACGAGTGAAGGAACAAACAGTACCAAAAATTCACTAAAGTGCACCATGCCTGCTTGCCATACCATGAGCGTGGTTATATCTCCAAAAGGGCTAAATGCGCCACCAGCATTGGCTGCAACTACAATGTTGATACAACTTAAGTTGATAAATTCTTTATCTCCTTCCGCTACTTTCATGACAACAGCGCACATCAACAGTGCCGTCGTTAGGTTGTCAGCAATAGGCGAGATAAAAAATGATAAAAACCCAGTGATCCAAAATAGGTTTTTATAACTAAAACCCTTTTGAATCATCCACGCGCGTAACGCATCAAAAAGACGCCGCTCCTCCAACGCATTAATATAAGTCATAGCAACGAGCAAAAAGAGCATTAGCTCAGCAAACTCAAGTAGATTATGTCGAAACGCATGCTCAGTCACGTCTGTCTGGCCTTGGTTTACATAGTATGCACCAATTAACAGCCAGATAACCCCCGCCGCAACCAACACAGGTTTAGACTTTCGCATATGGATTTTTTCTTCCAGCATGACCAAAGTGTAAGCCATGACAAAAATCACAATACAGACGAAACCCAAAGTAGAATTTGTGAGATCTAAGGAGCCTTGAGCAGCCAAGGATGGATACGGGATCAACAACATGACCCATGCGCAACAGAGTAAAAGTAATCCATTGATTTTCATTTTTTTGCCTATTGATGAGTGCAGAGGGATGGCATTTCAACCAAACTCACTTTAGCATAGGTAAAAAATAATCAGCATTGGACAGAAGTCTAAGGCATGCCATGAACACACTAAATGGCTATACATCAGCGGCAGGAATTTATGCTCCAACTTTCAACGCAACAACAACAAAGATTACAGCAGGATTTGTGCGAGAAGGGATTTGCCCGAATTGAAAACATTCTCGAACAAACGGAAGCGCAACAATTACACCAATGCTTATCTGAACTGAACTATCAACTGGCACTTTTCCACAATGGTGCAGCCAAATCAGTTAAAGACAGCGATATTTTAGCCTTGACGCCACAAGAACAACAGGCGCTACTTGAAGACATTCATCACTACGCGTCGCGCGGCGTAGGTTTTATGTATGGTCGTCACTCGGTCGATGCACAAAGCCCTGAATTACTGCAAAGTCTGTATAAAGATTTAAATAGCGAGGTGGTGCAATCCTGCTTTTCACATATCTCAGAACAACAAATCGTGCGTACCTCGGCTCAAGCAACTCGATTTATCGCAGGTCAGTACTTAACACGCCACAATGACGTTGTAGAGGCCGAAGGACGAGTATATGCCTACGTCCTCAGCTTAAGCAAAAATTGGCACCCCGACTGGGGTGGGCTACTACAGTTTTTTGAAGCAGATGGCACACCAACCCATAGTTACGCCCCCAAGTTTAATTCTTTGGTGGTGTTTGATGTCAACAAAATTCACTCAGTAACCTACGTTGCGCCATTTGCAAAGTCTCCGCGCCTTTCTGTCACTGGGTGGTTTAGAACGATAGCCTGAGCTAATATTTTTCACTCAGTTTTTCAATTGCTAAAATCAGGGCAAGTCCGGCAATGGCAAGTAACACACAGGCCAGAGTATTTGGGTCTTGCCCGTACAGCGTACTGTATTGCTGCGGCAAAATATTTGCTTGCGTCAAGGGCTTCTCAATACCGCTAGAATTAACATACGTGGTCAGCACTTGCTTCCAAGGCCATAGTAAATTCAGTGATCCGAGTAAAAATCCTGCCAATACCGAAAATGTGACTTGTTGATAATGACTTAATAACCAACTCAACAGCCTCGAAAATGACATCAACCCAACAACACATCCAAGTAAAAAAAGACCAACGAGTGTTATTTCAAGTTGATTTACAGCACTCAGTACATGTCCATACATGCCCAGCAATAACAAGATAAAACTACCCGAAATTCCAGGTAAAATCATTGCACAAATGGCGATCGCACCGGAGATAAAAAACATCCAGTGAGATGCTTGCGCTTCCGCTGGCGACAATGACGTAATGACAAAAGCAACCACAGCGCCAATTACACAGGCCGCAATATTTTTACCGTTCCAGCTCGAGACCTGTTTGGCTACGTAAATAAAAGAAGCGACAATAAGGCCAAAGAAAAATGACCATACCAGTATTTGGTGGTGCGCAAGCAAGTAAGTAATAACTTTAGCCAAAGATGCTGCACTGATAAGTAGCCCTGAAAACACCGCGACTAAAAAGCTACCATCGATATATTGCCATGTAGCTTTTATACCTTCACGGCGCAACAACCCTAATGCTTGCAAATTAACACTTTTTATTGCATTTAAAAAACGCGCATAGATACCAGTGATAAAGGCAATAGTACCACCTGATACTCCGGGTACAACATCAGCAGCACCCATCCCAGCCCCTTTTAAAAACATAAAGAGATAGTCTCGTTTGCTATCTTTGTATTGCACGCATACTCTCCATTTATTTTCTCTGTGCGGCAGTTTACCTTAAAACCATAAATAAAGGCGACTGCTAAAGCTTTTGCCAAGTAGGCCGATACTAAACCATGGAAAATCATGTACACGTATTATGCTAAGCAGAGCACTTTTTACATTATTAATTTCAATATCAGTAAGTTGCTTCGCAGCCGAACATATAGCCCCAGCACCGCTAACAGCGCTTTTTCAACAAGATGCACAGCGTTTTTATGAACCTGCGGGGTTACTGGAGCTAAACAATGAAGAAGAAGTGTTTTACGTTTTTCATCAAGAGCACATGGCTTCGATGCGGGCAGGTATTGTCATTTTCCTGCCTGATATGCAAATGCCGCCACTTAATAACAGCGGGATCAGTTTCCTTGCTAAGCGTTTGAGTGATGATGGATATGATACGTATACCATCACGCCACCAGATTTGTCCTATGCTGTAAGTCTCTTAGATCAAGATATTGAAACACCAGAAGCTGAGCCAAAGCCGCAATCCGTTGAGCCTGTCTCAGAGATAAACCTAGACAACTATAAAGCCGCGTTAGTCAGTCGTTTTAAAGCACTTTACAATACATTGTCAATGACACAAACAGAGAAGCTTGTCGTTGTTGCATTTGGCAATAGTGCTGGTGTGTTCGCAGAACATTTAGCAACCTTACCCAACCTTCGTATTGATGCTTACACCGTCGTCAGCCCCCAGCTGCCTAATGCTATGCGACAAAAGCACCTAGCATCAAACCTGTCTTTGATAAGCCCCGCTCTTTTGGATATTTACTACAGCTTTGATAACCCAATGGTAGTCGATAGCACCGCTGACAGAGTAAGGTGGGCAAGAAAAAATAGTAAGCTAGATTACCGCCAAAGAGAGCTATTTGGGGAAAAAACCGATCCGCTCCAGCACCAGCGCTTACGCAAGGAACTACTCGGTTTTTTACGGATACTTTAGCTTTTTTTAAGGTACTCGTAGGCAGACTGAATATCTTGGCTTTTCCGTTTAGCTACTTCCATCATATGAGTCGGCAGCCCCTGCGATACCAACTTATCCGGATGATGTTGTGACATCAGTTTGCGATACGCCTTTTTAATTTCACTCGCGCTTGCGCTTTCACCTAAGCCAAGCACAGCCAAGGCTTTTGAGCGTGTAAGCCCGCTCGGTTGCGGTGCTCCTTGGTGTCCATGATGCTGATGCTGTTGCTGTGACTTTCCAGCTTGTTGGGCACGACGAAACTCAAACTCAGCCTGGTAACGCTTTAGCAGAAACAAAAAATGCGTTTCAGCGAAACCTAAATATTTGCTGACTTGCTTTAGTAACGCTTTTTCAGCGTCTGATACATGACCATCACAAAATGCCATTTGGATTTGAATTTCTAAGAATAATTGCCTTAGATCATAGCGCCGAGCAAACGCTTCTTTAAAATCTGTTACTGCTTCTTTGATTGAAAAGTCACTGCTCTTTCCTGCGGTAAAAGCATGCTGCGCTTCTTTTCGGTCTTCTCCTTGCAACCCCATTTCGGTCATAAATGCTGATGCGGCTTGAATATGAATTTCACTAACACGGCCATTAGACTTAGCAATATGCCCCATAACAGCAAAACAGCTGGAAAAGAACAGTGCTTGTCGTTCGTGCAGCTCATCTCCTTTAATAAAGCCCTGAAAACCACCGACCTTATCAAAATCTTGACGTAAGCTTTTGTCAAACAAATGCCCGAGGTAAAAGCCTAGAATCGCACCCAACCACCGACCAAACAAAAAACCAAACATGGTTCCTAATAATTTACCCCACATCGCTATATCCTAACTTTTTATTTATTGTGCTTAGTCGCTCAGGAGTACCAATATCGTCCCATTGACCAAGATACAGTTCTGTTGACACTCTATGCTCTGCAAGTGCACTGCGAAGTAGTGGCCCTAACTTAACAAAGCCACGCTCTAGCCCAGCAAAAAAACATTGATGGTAGATACCTATCCCAGAAAATGTATATTGCTCTTGGTTCAAAGGCTGGTGAGCGAGACAAAAGTCACCATTGGGGTTATGTGCTGGATTTTCCACTAACACAATATGTGCTTCACAATGTCCAGCGGCTGCTTTTCCAAGTTGCAGCTGAATAAGGCTACGCACATCATAATCGGTAAAAACATCGCCATTTATAACCACAAAGCGGTCGCTATCCTGGCACAGTAACGGTAGTGCTTGAATAATTCCTCCTGCGGTTTCAAGCCCTCCTTCTGGTTCATCACTGTAGGTAATATTTACCCCAAAGTGGCTACCATCACCAAAGTAGTGTTTAATCACCTCACCGTGCCATGCAAGGTTGATTACAACCTCGGTAATACCAGCTAGCTTTAGTCGTTCAATGTGATGTTCAATGAGTGGCTTACCCGCTACTTTCAACATCGGTTTGGGCTGTGTCGCTGTAAGTGGCATCATCCGCTTACCACGACCTGCTGATAAAATAATTGCTTTCATATTCGCTTTATTTGGCGCTCAGTTTGACTTTTGCTTTAGGCATTATGTCATGCCTAATCCAGCTTGCAAGCCACTGAAATTCATCATACTTCTGAGCAGCTTCAAGAATGTAATCGAGCGTCGGCAAAATATTATCTAGATACCCGCCTTTCCCATCTCGTTGCAATAGCCGCGTAAATATTCCCGCAGCCTTGAGATGTCGCTGCAACCCTGTAAGATCAAAGTAATATTGATATCGACTAAAATCCATATCAGCTAACAGACCTGCGGCATGTAATTTATCAAAACTATATCGCTGCAACATTGCAAACTCATCTGTGGGCAATCGCGTGTAACAGTCTCTTAGTAAAGACACACTGTCATATGTAACAGGCCCTTGCACGGCATCTTGATAATCAATCAAATACCACTTTGACTGATGAAAAATAACATTGCGACTGTGGAAGTCTCGGTGCATCGTCACTTGTGGCTGTTCGAGCATAACCTCAACCAACCTTGACTTGACGTTTTGCCACTGTATCTGTTGATGCTCTGTCAGCGAGCTTTTTAGCCACTTTGTCACCAGCCACTCATGAAATATTTCCAGCTCCATGGCAATAAAGTCAGCATCATAGGGTTTCATCCACTTACTGGTCGGCGTCTGAGCAATATTTGGTAGCAAATCTAGCAACGCTTGATAGTCATGCAATCGGGCGTGTGTATCTAGCCTGTCAGCAAGGTGAGTAGAGCCCAAGTCCTGTAGCAATACCAAACCGCACTGCTCATCCTGTGCAATAATGCTTGGCAGATTTAGCCCTTGCTGTGTGAGTACACTGTTTAATGCTACAAATGGGGTGTTATCCACTTTATCCACCGGACTTTCCATCAGCACCCATGATGCTTCTGTACCTTTTGTTACGCGGTAATAGCGGCGAAAGCTAGCATCTGAGGTGATGGGTTCACAGCTGAATTGATGGGTTTGCAATGCTCGCTGTATAAATTCTACACGCTGATTTTGACTACTCATGGATTAACTATTACACCTTCTACTTGTAAATATTTAAATGCTACTGTATTTCCGACAGTTTTCATTTATCATGATGAGCTTATTATTAAATGCTCAGCTAATAGGTTATTAAATGCGCAAAATTTTGGGCTTAGCTGTATTGTCTGCTATTCACTCTACTGCTTTTGCTAATACGAACATTGTCGCGGCACAATGTAAAGACTATATGCAGCCAGAAAGCTGGAAGCCAATAGCCTCGCTGCCCAAAAACGCCATTGATATTGTTGCTGATGACTTGGAACTGCAAGGCGCTGACAGCGCAGAGTTTTCAGGCAATGTCATTATTAATACCGAAACCATGAGCTTAGCAGCCCGACGTGCACTGATTGATAAAAAAGAAGGGCTACTAAGTGCTTCAGGCCCGCTCCTTTATCGCGATCAATTTACCAAAGTACATAGTAATGGTCTCTTCGCTGATTTAAATGCTAACACGGTCAGCTTGCTTGGTGCTGAATATGAGCTTACTGAGCAGTTAGGTCGTGGTGGTGCTGAAAAGTTACACGCGTCTGGAAATCAAATATCACTCGATAACTCTAGCTTCACTACCTGTCCAAGCGATGATCCCTTTTGGAAAATAGAAGCAAGTAGTATCGTGCTTTCTCGTGAGGATGGCTGGGGAGAAACATATAATACGGTGTTCAAAATTTTGGACACGCCGGTGATTTACCTCCCCTATTTTACCTTTCCAATCGACAGTAGGCGCAAGTCAGGGCTGCTCACACCAACCATCTCTAGCTCAAATAAGTTTGGTTTGGAGTTAATCACTCCTTATTACTTGAACTTAGCACCAAATTACGATGCTACCTTAACGCCACGATATATGGCCAATAAAGGCTTCCAGCTTAACACTGAGTTCAGATATTTGACTGAGCAACACCAAGGTAAAGTTGCTGTTGAATATTTAAGTAAAGATGACTCAGAGCCACAGCTAGATGACCGATATTTAGTGCATTGGCAGCAAAAAAGTTACTTGAGCGATAACTGGCGTGCGTTCGTTGATATTACCAATGTCAGCGATGATAACTACCTGACTGACTTAACCTCAGAATACGCCAATGAAACAGACACTCAACTGTATCGCACTGGTAGTGTTAGCTACTTAGGCGAGGACTGGTTGGTCGACATTAAACTGCAAGACTTTGAAGTCCTTGGCGACCACAGAGAGTCCTATACCACGTTACCGCAAATTAGCTTCCGTACCCGTGAAAGTTACGAGTTTGCCAACGTTGATTGGGATTTTGAGGGTGAATTTGCTTATTTTCAAAATGATTCATTAGCGATCACTGAAGCGTCAAGACTACATTTAGAACCCAGAGTCTCATTCTCTCGCAGTGATTATGCTTGGTCTTTTACCTCAGAGGCTCGCTTACTTCATACTCGCTATGATCAGAACATCAAAGAACTCAATTCGGACTATGCAGAGTCTGTCAGCCGGACGTTACCAAGTGTCCGTATGCACGGCCAGCTTAACTTTGAACGCAGTACAGAGTTTTTCTTCGAGCAAGGGGTACAGACATTAGAACCACAGCTACAGTACTTATACACTCCACATAGAGAACAAAGTCAAATCGGTTGGTATGATACTGCTAAGTTACAAGATGACTTCATTGGTCTCTTTCGCGCCCGCAGATATTCAGGTTACGACCGTATCGCAGAAGCAAACCAATTCACTATTGGTGCAACCACACGAATTTTTGATAGTAGCAATGTCGAGCGCTTTAACTTTAGTGCCGGTCAAATCATCTATCTAGAGTCCTCTGTAAAGCCATCTGCACAACGCTTCAGCGACGATACAAATTATAATTCGCTGTTTGCAGCTGAATCCATGCTACATTGGCACAAACGCTGGTATCTATCTGGTGGTATTCAATACGATGTCGATAGCAAAGATTTGGTACAGTCTCACTTTACTTTAGACTACAAAGGTGACGACAAGCAGCTTGTGCAATTGAACCATCGCTATGTAAATGATGTCTCAGACTATGAAATAGACCAAGTCGGTTTATTCACGAGTTTACCAATTGACGATAACTGGCAGTTTGTAGCAAGCTATCACCGTGATATGACAGCAAACAGAAGCGTTGAATCCTTTGTCGGCGTTCAATACCAGTCTTGTTGTTGGGCGATTCAAGTGACAGCAAACCGACAAATTGAAACAAACTTAAACCAAACACTCACTCATGATGAGGCAGTGTTTGACTCTGGCTTTAGCCTGAAATTTGTTCTTTCAGGACTTGGAAGTCAACGCAGTGGTGATGCAAGTAAGCTCCTTCAACAGGGTATTTTTGGTTACCGTAGACCGTATTTTTTGAATAAATAGAATTTAGAAAGCCGTATGAATTTAAAAAAGTTGTTATTAGTGGCCTCATTGAGTGCAGGCCTATTTACTCAAGCACATGCTGAGCGTGTAAAACTTGATACTGTTGTTGCCACCGTCAACGACGGCGTTATTTTACAAAGTGAAGTTAACCAAATAATTAACCGTGTAAAGGAACAAGCCGACCAGCAAGGGACCGAGCTTCCAAGTGACAGGACACTTCGCTTGCAAGCGATTGACAAGCTCATTGAGCAATCGCTGATGCTACAACTAGGTGAGCGCATGGGTATGCAAATATCTGATGCACAACTTGACCAAACCATTGCCAATATCGCGCAAGACCAAGGTGGCACTATTGCTGATCTACGTCGCTCGGTAGAAGCGAGCGGAGAAAGTTTCCAAGCATACCGTGAAGAGATCCGCAAAGAAATCACCACAAGCCAGGTACGCCGAGCCAGTGTCGACCGCCGTATTTATATCAGCCCTCAAGAAGTGACGAATTTACAAAAAATTCTCAGCGAGCAAACTGGCAACTCCGAGGAATATGACATTGGCCACATTTTAATCAAGATACCAACAAAAGCGACGCCTGAAGAAATTGAGGATGCCCGTCAGCGTGCTGATAACGTAATCAAATTCTTGAACGAAGGCAAAGAATTTAAGCGTATTGCTATCGCCTCTTCAAGTGGTTCAAAGGCGCTAGATGGTGGCCAATTAGGCTGGATGGGTATCAACGAGATGCCAACTTTGTTTGCAGAAGCAATAAAGGGAGCGAAAAAAGACGACATCGTCGGTCCACTGCGCTCAGGCGCGGGTTTCCACATTCTGAAAGTACAAGATATTCGCGGCCGTGAAGTGGTGGAGACAGTCGAAGTACGCTCTCGTCATATCTTAATCAAACCTTCTATCATTTTAAGTGAAGAAAAAGCACGCTCAATGCTTGCTGGCTTTGTTAAGGACCTACGAGCTGGTACCGCAGACTTTGCAGCACTAGCGAAAGAACACTCTGAAGATCCAGGCTCTGCCCTTAAAGGCGGCGAGTACGACTGGACAGATCCAACAACTTACGTACCAGCATTTAGAGATACTTTATTATCTCTAGAAAAAGATCAAATCAGTGAGCCGTTTAGAAGTACTTTTGGCTGGCACATAGTGCAACTGCTTGATAAGCGCGTTGCAGACAAAACAGAGCAGGCTAAATTAAACCGCGCTCATCGCCTACTATTTAATCGTAAATTTAAAGAAGAAAGCTTTAAATGGATTAAAGAAATGCGTGATCAAGCACATATTGAAATAATGGAAACGGAATAACGACCATGACCCTCAGAATCGCAATTACACCGGGTGAGCCTGCTGGCATAGGTCCAGATCTTGTTATCAAATTGGCTCAGCATGCTTGGCCTGCTCAGTTAGTTGCGGTAGTTGATAAAAGTATCCTAGAAAAACGCGCTAAAGAGCTCAACGAGCAAATCGTCCTATTGCCATTTGACAGCACTCAAGCACCACAGCCTGCCCCCGCAGGCGCTATCTACTATCTACAAGTAGATAAAGGTGCTGAGGTGGTTGCCGGTCAACTAGATGAAGCCAATGGCCACTATGTGCTCGAAACGCTTCGTATTGCCTCAGAAAAAAATATGGATGGTACTTTTGCTGCAGTTGTTACCGGCCCTGTGCATAAAGGCATTATCAATCAAGCGGGTATTTCATTTAGTGGCCACACTGAATATTTTGCGCAGCAGTCTGATACTGCCGATGTGGTTATGCTACTTGCAACGGAAGGGCTTCGCGTTGCTTTAGTAACCACTCACATTCCGTTGGCTTATGTATCAAAAGCGATAACCCCTGAGCGTTTGAGCAAAGTGATACATATACTCAACCACGACTTACAGACAAAGTTTGGTATTGAACAACCACGAGTACTGGTATGTGGGCTCAACCCACATGCCGGTGAAGGTGGTCACCTTGGCCGAGAAGAAATAGACACGATTGAGCCAACTCTAGAAATACTCAATCAGCAAGGCATGAACTTAGTTGGCCCATTGCCTGCTGATACGCTTTTTCAAGCAAAATATTTAGATAATGCTGATGCAGTGCTTGCAATGTATCACGATCAGGGTTTACCTGTGTTAAAATATAAAGGTTTTGGAAATTCAGTAAACATCACCTTGGGATTACCTTTTGTTCGTACATCGGTTGACCACGGCACTGCTCTTGATTTAGCAGGCTCGGGCGATGTTGAAGTAGGTAGTTTTGAATTAGCGATCCGCGAGGCAATTAAGCTCGCAACCAAAAAAGCACAGAATGCATGACAGATAAAGTACATCTTGGACACAGAGCCCGTAAGCGCTTTGGTCAAAACTTCTTAAATGACAACAGTATTATCGACAAGATAGTAACAGCCATCGACCCAAAACCAGAGGATAACCTGGTTGAGATTGGTCCTGGTTTAGGTGCTATCACTGAGCCTGTGTGTGATTTAAGTGGCCATTTAACCGTTGTAGAGCTTGATAAAGATCTTGCTGAGCGCTTGATCCATCATCCGTTTTTAGGACCTAAATTAACGGTTAATCAAGGCGATGCAATGAAGTTTGACTTTTCTTCTTTAATCAAAGAAGGAGAGAAGTTGAAGATTTTTGGTAACTTACCTTATAACGTTTCAACCCCTTTGTTATTTCACCTGTTTGAATTTGCAGATCAGGTTGCACACATGCACTTTATGCTTCAAAAAGAAGTCGTTAATCGCATGGTTGCAGGCCCTGGGAGTAAGGCTTTTGGTCGTTTAAGTGTAATGACGCAGTATTACTGCCATGCCATTCCCGTCATTGAAGTGCCACCGCATTGCTTTAAGCCTGCACCAAAAGTTGACTCAGCAGTTGTCAGATTGATCCCCAAAGAGGCTTCTCAACGTACAGCCAAAAGTACTAAGCTACTGAATACTGTATGTCTTGAAGCATTCAACCAACGTCGTAAGACGCTGAGAAATAGTTTATCTAACCTGTTAAGTGAAGCGCAGTTACAAGCGTTGGGTATAGATCCTACACTTCGTGCTGAAAATCTGTCGCTGAACCAGTTTATCGAAATTGCAAATTGGCTATATGACAACTCAAACTAAAATTGGCTCACCGATAAAAGTGTCGGTAGAAACCTTTTATGTTGAAGCGCAATCACAGCCTGAAAAGGAAAAATATGTGTTTGCCTATACTATAACTATCAAAAACCATAGCTTGTGTAATGCCAAGCTAGAGAGCCGCTATTGGCTAATTACCGACGCTAACGGCAAAGAAACGGAAGTGGAAGGTGATGGAGTCGTAGGTGAACAACCTACCATCCGCCCTGGTGAAAGCTATCAGTATACCAGTGGTGCTGTTCTCGATACCCCTTTAGGTACAATGGAAGGCTACTACGTTATGCGTAATGAATTTGGCACCGAGTTTAAAGCACCAATTAATGTATTTAGACTCTCCTGCCCAAATATTTTGCATTAATGCTAATGTGTTTTAATACTTGCTCAATATAAGTGGGCAAGTATGACGCTGACCTCGTCAACGGTTTATCTAAAGCAACTAGGTAACCAGAGTTCGGCAATAGATCACAAGTGAAGTAGGAACATTCTTGCCTCGCCGACACGGGTGTAGTTACCTTGGTGATAAGGTCACATCAGGGTAGTACAAGCTCCTCAAAATAGGCAGCTGAGTTAAGTAAATTGGGATAAGGACGCTGTTATTCAGTGCAAGCTGGCTAGCCTGCTTGCCTCATTGAGGCTCAGCATTAGAATAAACACATTGAGTTATAAAATAGGCTATAGGTAAAGCATGGCAAAATACGCAATTGGAGATTTACAAGGCTGCTTCACCCCACTCATCGCGCTACTTGATCAAGTCGACTTTAATCCAAGCCAAGACCATTTGTACTTTGTCGGCGACATCATCGCCCGAGGCCCTGATCCGCTTGCTTGCCTAGAGTTTCTATATCAACATGCAGACTCCATTAGCGTTACACTTGGCAATCACGACCTCCACTTTTTAGCCTGTCTAGCATTAGGAATGCCACCCAATCCAAAAGACAAATTAGACGCAGTGTTTAACAGCCCTAAATGCCAAAAGTATGCTGACTTATTGCGTGCACAGCCACTGGCTATCTGGCTAGAACAGCAGCAAACTTTGATTTCTCATGCAGGTATTCATCCAAGCTGGAGCATAGAACAAGCGCTAAACTATGCACACTTTGCCGAAGCCAATTATCAATCTACAAAAGCCCCTGAGTTTTACGCCAATATGTACGGCGCTCACCCCGGACTTGAGCTCGATAAGCTCAGTGAACAAGATAAGTTTAAAGCCATTGTTAACGTCTTCACTCGAATGCGCTTTCTTAAGCAAAATGGTGAACTAGACCTAAAAAATAAATCTGGGTTAAAAGATAACGATGGTCTTATCCCTTGGTTTGAATATGGACAAATACCACCAAATACGACATTACTTTTTGGCCACTGGGCGGCATTAGAGGGTGAAACACACCAAAAAAATGTGATTGCACTCGACACAGGATGTGTTTGGGGAGGGGCAATGACCATGATTAACATCGATACCGGTGAAAAGTACCAACAAGCGTAGCCGACCAAAACACCTGCAATGCAATTAAATCGAGATATTGTCCGGTAAAAGTGTCAACTCAAAGCCCAGAGAACTCGACTAACCAGATGTTACTAGCAGAACAAAGCGGCTCATACGCATAACCCATGTAATGCTTTACTCTTAATCTGCTCAAGCATAGTGAAAACACCGACTTGAACGGCCCCTTTTCAGGTTCTCCAAGATACAAATTTGTATGTACAGTACCAGCCTGAACACCAAAGGCCATCAAGTTACAAACATAAACGCCTCTATCTTTATTCTATTGACTAAACTATATTCGATAAACAGACCACCCTTGTGGCAAAATAGTCGCTATTTTTTGTAATCCGACCTTTTTTGCTGAATTTTTTCGTCACATCTGCTATAAAATACTTAACTTATCCGCAATAAATCCGATAAGTATCCGTATTGCATTGTAAATTTTGTAGGACAGCTATGAATTTGACTGTTAGCCAACGTATTTGGGGTGGGTTTATTACCATCACCTTGTTGCTTCTTCTTATCGGGGGTAATTCTTTAATTAGGATTGCAAACATTGACAACTCAACTCAGCAGGTAAACAGCCTCTCCTTACCTGCACTTTCAAAAAGCTCTGAACTCAAAGTTGAGTTCACATTAATGAGCAAGATGGCGCAAGGTAGTTTTTATGCGCGCTCAGAAACAGAGCTTGCGACGCTGAGACAAATGTTTTCTGAGCGTCAGAAGATTTTTGATAAAACATACTCTGAACTCCAACAGGTGGTCGCTTCTAACAATAAACTTGCTTCAAGCAGCAGCGATGTTGGTAAAAGTTACGACGCATTTGTAAAAGCCATGAATAGCCTAGTCACTGAGAAGTCGTCAGAGCTTTCTTTGCGCGATAAGCTCAAAGAACAGTTATCTGATCTTGATATGGCTGCCGAGGATGCCACCATGGTAACGGTAGACATCATCGATTTAGATGGATTAGAAGATAGCGACAAACGCGCTTTTCAAGCAGCAAATAGTCTTGAGAACAACTTTTCTTCTGTGGTTACTAGTGCAAACGATTTAGTCACTGTTGAAGACACCAACACGCTAGAAATCGTTAGAAACGAGCAAAAGTATTTAGTTGAAGAGCTAGGACGAAATATCGACTTGATCCGTGGTCCAGTGACAGCACTTGATAGCGGACTATTCGCAGATCTTGAGGGATATTATACGGCTCTAAAAGATACAGTAACCGGTAGTAACAGTATTGCAGAAAACCAAAAGCGCCTGATACTCGCCCTTGCTGAAACCCAAAAAGAACTTGCAGACGCTGAAAAAACAACACAAGCGGCGCTTTCTCAGCTTGACGATTTGTTGTCAGAAGCAAGCCAAGTCGCGTTCAATTTGCAACAAGGTGTGCGCAGTGACGTCGGTAAAGCTAATTTATGGACTTGGATAGGTATGATGGTGGCGACTATTATGGCTGTCGGTGTTGCATACATTACAGTGAGTCGCATTACCAAACCTCTTTCTGAAGTAAATCGAGTATTGAATATCGTAGCCAGTGGCGATATGACGCAGCGCTTAGATGATACCGCCAAAGACGAGTTTGGAGAACTTTCGAAAAGCTGTAATACGTTAATCTCGAGTTTACGTGAACTGATCACCGGTATTATTTCTCGTTCAACACAACTGGCAGCGGCCTCTGAAGAAACATCGACGATTACCACTGAATCGAGTCAAGCGATTAAAAATCAGCAAGCACAAGTTGAGCAAGCAGCTACAGCAACAACCGAGATGAGTAGCACTTCTCATGGTGTAAGCAACAGCGCACACCAAGCGTTGCAAGAAATCAAAAATGCTGACAAAGAAGCTGAGCGCGTTAAAGGTATCTCACACGAAAATAAACACACCATTGAGCAACTCGCCAAAGAAGTCGACGAGGCATCGCGTGTTATCAATAAACTACATCAAGATAGTGCTTCTATCGGAAGTATTTTGGATGTTATACGAGGCATCGCCGAGCAAACTAACTTACTTGCGCTTAATGCTGCAATTGAAGCAGCTCGAGCTGGAGAACAAGGTCGAGGGTTTGCGGTAGTTGCTGACGAAGTACGCTCTTTAGCAAGTAAAACTCAAGAGTCTACACAAGAAATTCAGGCGATGATCGAGTCTTTACAAGCAGGCGCGGAAGAAGCCGTAAGTGCAATGTCGAAAGGTAAACAGCAGGCTGAGTCTTGTGTGAACCAAAGCGACCTTGCCAACGAAGCATTGAACTCTATTACCGCAGCCGTTTCACAAGCGCATGATGTAAGTGAAGAAATCGCTAATGCAGCAAACGAGCAGCAGCAAGTAGCACAAGAAATTAGTGAACGTTTAGAGTCTATTGTTACGATTGCTGAGCAAACGGCTGAAGGTGCAAGCCAGACATCAATTTCAAGCTCTGAAGTGGCGAAACTCGCAGAAGAGCTGCGCTTGTCAGTCGATCAATTTAAAGTTTAATACCAATTTGAGTTAATACTTGCTCAATTTGAAGGAGTAAATCTGACGCTAACAGCGTTAAAAATTTCTTATTTAGAACAACTAAATAGCAAAATTTTTGCCTCGTTATCGACAAGATTTTCTCGCCTCAAAATAGACCACTTAATTAAGAAAATTGGTATAATTGACGCACGACTTACTGAATAGAATTGCTATAACAATAAAAAAAACCCATGCAATGCATGGGTTTTTTTTATTTCTTTTTAATCGCTTATGCAAATAATGCGTTTGCTTTCTCAACGATGTTTTCGACAGTAAAGCCAAACAGTTTAAACAGCTCACCTGCTGGTGCTGACTCACCAAAGGTAGTCATACCAACGATTGCCCCATTCAACCCTACATACTTGTACCAGAAGTCTTCAATACCTGCTTCAATTGCAACACGGCGTGTTACTGAGCTTGGTAGAACGCTTTCTTTATACTCTGCAGATTGTGCATCGAAAATATCCGTTGAAGGCATAGACACAACGCGTACTTTTTTGCCATCTGCACGTAGTTTATCAGCAGATTCAACCGCAAGTTGTACTTCTGAACCCGTTGCAATCAGGATGATTTCCGGCTCACCATCACAAGACAGTACATAACCACCCTGCTTAATAGCTGCTACTTGCTCAGCAGTACGAGGTTGCTGTTCTAGCCCTTGACGGGTAAACACTAGGGCAGATGGACCATCGGCACGTTCTATTGCTTGCTGCCAAGCTACTGCAGACTCAACTTGGTCACATGGACGCCAGCTTGCAAGATTTGGGGTGGTACGTAAGTTTGCTATTTGCTCAACAGGCTGGTGCGTTGGACCATCTTCACCAAGACCAATTGAGTCATGAGTGTAGACAAAAATACTTCTTTGCTTCATTAATGCAGCCATACGTACCGCGTTACGTGCGTATTCCATAAACATTAAGAATGTTGCACCATAAGGGATAAAGCCTTTGTGTAGCGCAATACCATTCATAATGGCAGACATACCAAATTCACGTACACCATAGAAGATATAGTTACCCGCTGCGTCTTCGGCTGTTAAACCTTTTGACTGATCCCAAAGCGTTAAGTTAGAACCCGCTAAGTCAGCAGAGCCGCCCATAAACTCAGGAAGAATTGGACCGTAAGCGTTTAAGGCATTTTGTGATGCTTTACGCGTTGCAGGATTTGCCGGATTCGCTTGAAGTTCAGCGATATACGCTTCTGTTTTTTCTGACCAATCTGCTGGCAAATCACCTTTCATACGGCGTTCAAATTCAGCGGCAAGCTCTGGGTAGTGCATTTGATACTCAGTAAACTTGATTAGCCATTCGCTTTGTTGGTTCTGACCACGCGCTGTTGCATCCCATTTCGCGTAGATATCTTCAGGAATGTCGAATGCACCGTGCTCCCAACCAAGGAACTCACGAGCAGCTTTGATTTCATCATCACCAAGCGGTGCACCGTGGCAATCGTGGCTGCCAGATTTATTTGGTGAGCCATAGCCAATAACGGTTTTACAACAAATAAGCGTTGGTTTGTCAGATTCAGCTTGAGCCGCTTCAATTGCAGCTTTAATCGCGTCGCTATCATGACCATCAACGTCAGCAATAACATGCCAGCCGTACGATTCAAAACGCTTCGGTGTGTCGTCGCTAAACCAACCTTCAACTTCACCATCGATTGAAATGCCGTTGTCATCCCAAAACGCAATGAGTTTGCCAAGTCCAAGTGTACCTGCCAACGAACATGCTTCGTGTGAGATCCCTTCCATCAAACAACCATCACCTAAGAAGGTGTAGGTGTAATGGTTTACGATGTCATAATCTTCGCGGTTAAACTGCGCAGCTAAGGCTTTTTCAGCAATCGCCATACCTACCGCATTAGTGATACCCTGACCAAGTGGGCCGGTGGTCGTCTCTATTCCTGGTGCATAGCCATACTCTGGGTGACCTGGCGTTTTGGAATGTAACTGACGAAAGTTTTTAATGTCATCGATTGATAAATCATAACCCGATAAATGTAGCAATGAATAAATAAGCATTGAGCCGTGACCGTTTGATAATACAAAACGATCTCTATCAGCCCATTCAGGGTTACTTGGGTTGTGTTTTAGAAAGTCGCGCCAAAGTACTTCTGCGATGTCCGCCATGCCCATAGGGGCTCCTGGGTGGCCAGACTTGGCCTTTTGTACAGCGTCCATGGAAAGAACGCGAATTGCATTAGCAAGTTCTTTGCGAGATGGCATGAATTCTCCTACCTTTAAATGTGTTTCGCGGGGGTTGAGCCCATTCTTACTTATTTATATGGCCTACTGCAACGGCAAAGACCATAAAAAAACAGGTACAGACTGACTTTTTCTGACCATTAAAAAAGATTGAACAATTTTGGACGTCTAGGCGTAAAATAACTAGTCAATGGGTAGGTTTTTTGGTTAGAATACGCCCCTTAATTTTTCGCGCTGTTCCTGATGTTTGTGAAGCGCAATATTTGTGAGCATAAATACAATGGCTAAACATTTATTTACTTCTGAATCTGTTTCTGAGGGTCATCCGGATAAAATCGCCGATCAGATCTCTGATGCGGTTCTAGATGCCATCCTTGAGCAAGATCCAAAAGCACGTGTTGCGTGTGAAACTTACGTTAAAACCGGTATGGTTATGGTTGGTGGTGAAATCACGACTAGCGCTTGGGTTGATATCGAGGAATTAACTCGTAAAACTGTGCGTGAAATTGGTTATACCCACTCTGACATGGGTTTTGATGCGGATTCATGTGCAATCCTAAATACCATTGGTAAGCAATCACCAGACATCAACCAAGGTGTTGATCGTACTCGCCCTGAAGAGCAAGGTGCTGGTGACCAAGGTCTAATGTTTGGTTACGCGTGTAACGAGACTGACGTACTTATGCCTGCGCCAATTACGTACTCACACCGTTTAGTGCAACGCCAAGCACAAGTTCGTAAAGACGGTACATTACCTTGGCTACGCCCTGACGCTAAGTCTCAGGTAACATTTGCGTACGAAAATGGTAAAGCGGTTGGTATCGACGCTGTGGTTTTATCTACTCAACATTGTGATTCAGTATCGCAAGACGACCTAGTAGAAGCAGTGATGGAAACTATTATCAAGCCGACTTTACCAGCTGAGCTTATCACTGAAGCAACTAAGTTCTTCATCAACCCAACTGGCCGTTTCGTTATCGGTGGTCCTATGGGTGACTGTGGTCTAACTGGTCGTAAAATCATCGTAGATACTTACGGCGGCATGGCTCGTCACGGTGGTGGGGCATTCTCTGGTAAAGATCCATCAAAAGTTGACCGCTCTGCAGCGTACGCGGCACGTTATGTTGCGAAGAACATTGTTGCAGCCGGCCTTGCAGACAAGTGTGAGATCCAAGTGTCTTACGCAATCGGTGTGGCAGAGCCTACATCTATCAGCGTTGAAACATTCGGTACAGCTAAGCTTGAGGAATCTCGTCTAATCGAGCTTATCCGTGAACACTTCGACCTACGTCCTTATGGTCTGATCACAATGCTTGACCTAGAACGTCCAATTTATCAACCTACTGCTGCTTACGGCCACTTTGGTCGTGAAGAGTTCCCATGGGAAGCAACAGATAAGGCTGACGCACTACGTGCAGCAGCAGGTCTATAAGCCCTGCTATTCAGAGAAAAGGCGCTATATGCGCCTTTTTTGTTGCCCAGACAAAATATACTCACCCGATAAATACCTCATCAACATCATCTTTTAAGTTTTGATATTCGTCTTCATGAATATTTAGTTCAATCATGACTTTGTCTTTAAACAAGTGCCAATCTGCTGAACTTCTAAAGTGCTTTGCCTCAAAACATAGGTTTTCGGCGAGCTTTAAAGCAGCAAATGTTTGTGCATGCTGTGGATTTTTTTCTGATTCTTCAAGGTAACTGACATCATGATGACGCAAAATCATTTGGCATATTTCTCTGGGTAAGTGCCATGAGGTTGCTAAAAAATACCCAACCACTGTATGTGGCACTGGATATTTCTGCTGCTCATAATCAATCAGTGTTCGTTCTGGCCTTTCTATTGATAGCTTTATCACCTCAGCGTAGTCAGGATATTTTACCGCCATTGCAGGGATCCCTGCATCATGAAATAGCCCCAGTAATTGTAAATTCTCTAAAGGTAATGAAGACTTTAAGTAGTGACCGACGACAAGTGCAGCCTTTGATATATCAGCTGCATTGTCCCAAAATTGCTGCAGCGAAATGCAGCACTTTGATTGCTCAAATGCGTTTTTAAGCAAATACCCTGTTACCAACTGCGTAATACAAGTTACTCCCAAAAACATCACCGCTTGTCGTATATCTGTAATAGTACGAGCAAGGCCATAGGCCGGTGAATTTATCACTTTTAATACCGCAGCAGACGCACCGACATCTGCAGCAATTATGTTTGCAACAGCAAATAATTCAGGTTCTGATTTTGATAATTCATTTTGAAGTGCTTGCAGAATTTCAGGTTTAGCAGGTAGGTTAAATCCACCACGTAAATCATTTAGCACTTTGTCGTCTATATCGATCATTGGGCTACCTCAGCTTAGATATTCCAAAGTTTAGTTCATCAAGAAATATTTGCAGTATCTCTGTACAAATCACTAGGCTTTGGCGCAAACTAGACAGCTGCTAAACTATGATATGACGAAAATAATGATACAAGGTTACAATTGATGTCGAAAAACAGCCTAACGCCGTTTTTACTGGCTTTGAAAAGCGCAGATATCACCAAAATACAAGCGATGTATTGTCAGTCCACTACTGAGGGAAAAGTAGAAGTACTCAAATTTCTATTTCAAAGCGCACAAAATAATGATGCCTTGTACGGCCATTACCAAGATATCGCAACGCTTTGTCTCCAAGGTGGCGAATTTCCAACGCCGCTACTAGGTGCAATCAATTCGTTGGAAAAGTTCTCTTTTTTCTCGTCTCCTCTTATCCTATCGTCGCAAATTATGTGCAGCAACCAACAGGGAAATACCATTTTGCATATATTCTTATCAACCGTTGCGGCATCGGAAAATGGCCTTAACTATCTAAAAACACTGCTACTGTTCGAAAGTCGAGAAATCTTACAAAACGCCATTAGTCATAGAAATGACAAGCAGTTGACCCCGCTAGAGTGTTATTTAGCCTTTAATGCCAATATTGATGCACTCGCAATCCAAGAGCTAAGTGCGCTATTGGGATTAATTGAAGTGGAACGCAGACAAACCGACATTCAAGCTAGTAATGCCAAGGTCATTGAGTCACATTTACGACAGCAAAATCGATTAAGTGACTATAAACAGTTTCTCTTGGCGACATACTATAAATCAAACCATTAACAGATTAGCCTGAGATATACTCCGTTGCTGTCATACGGTGATAAGTAACGTTGTTGTGAAATAGATGAACGGGGTTAGGATCAACCACTTCAATTGGAATGTTGTTTTGTCTAGCAATATCTAATGCCATTTGCGTAATGTTCACACTAAACGAAGTACCCATAAATATTATCCGTTCTGCGCTATACATTCTGCGTTGTGCTTCGCTGATCTGATAAAGGTCAGTGTAATATTCGTCAAATAACAACACATAAGGCTTTAGTGAGTGACCTTTTTGCGGGCCATTCTTAGGGATCTTAAACACCGCTAACAATGACTCAGCTAACTGACTTTCATCAACGTCATCCCAAGGTGCAGAATAACGCTCAACCGACTCACCTTGAGTATGAAACAACGTTACTTGATCTACTCGACCATGCACAGCGATATACTGTTTGTTTCCTGCCTTACCATCAAGACCATCAATGTTTTGCGTGATAACATTTTTATCACTCAGCCACTGATGTACAGGGTTTGGCCCATGGTTGCGATAGCTAACAAAACGATGGTAATACCACTTTAGAAACTCTCCGGGATTGGATTTATACATCGCGCGAGTAGCCATTTCTTGAGGTGTATAGTTAGCAGAACCTATTGTCCAAAAGCCATCTTCACCTCGAAATGTTGGAATACCGCTTTGCGCGCTGACCCCTGCTCCGGTGATATATAACGTTTTCATTGGTTTACCATCTGTAAAAATCGACTCAACCTAAACACGAGTTATCACAAACTTGATTAGATTAAAACAAAGTATGCAACCAGCGCAACGATTGCAACCGTCGCTGCAACATACAATGGTAACTTATTGCTAGGCTTCGCTACTGTTATCGTGTCAACTTGACTATCATGTTGATTTTTTGGTGTGTCAGCAGATTCAGAAACATCCGAAGCTGGCTCACTTGTTTCCGTTGTTTTTGGTTGTGATTCTGGCTCAACGGTTCCATCGAAAGCGCTACAAGGGATTTGCCACTGATACCCTTTACGCGAAAAAGTCTTGATCGCATCATCACCAAACAGCGCTCTTAAATGGCCTATATTTTGAAAAACAACCTGATCAGTCACCTTTCTGTCTGGCCATACTTTTTCTAGTATGTCTTCTTTGCTGTGAATGGTTTGTGGAGCAGATAAAAATAGCTCTAAAATCTGAGCGGGTTTTTGTTTTAGGTTTAGCTTTCGATCATCTTTATAAAGCTTAAGTTCTTTGCTATCAAACAAAAAATCCTTAAAAGCGAATTTCATTTCCCTAGTCCCAACTTGGTCTTAATAACTGTAATAATTATTGTTTTATTTGTGTGTGCTACAACATAGCATTGCATTTATAGCTAAACAGACAACTAAAATATATAGCAATGTTACATCGGTTTACAAACTATTGATAAAATCGAGGGTTAGTATAGAGTGATCATTCAGAAAATCACTACCAAATCCTTAGAATAAATCGAATAGACTATAAACCTAACTGCATATAAGCTTACCACTCAATAACTTGTGAGCTTAGTTATGCTGGTTGCTTTCGCTTTTTCTATCGTGTTAATTAAGACTTCATTACTGGGGCTAAGTGGCTTAACAATAGTGCTTGCAGCTTGCTTTTTATTACTTATTAAGCGCAATATTATTGAGCTGCGCTCAGCGGTTAAGACCAAGTTTTGTCAACTCTATCAAATCGCGCTCATCACCCAGCTATTCGGGTACGTTATCTTGCTCGCCAAATTACTACTTATTGACGGTTGGCACGACCTTCCTTTATTTATAGCCAGCCATATCGTGATCCATCACGTGTGGAGTGCATTTATAGCAGCAACATTAACAGTTATGACGATAGTGAATTATCTCCAGTTAAAAGCCCAACAAAATGCCATTTAGCCAACTAAGACTGTCGCTATTTGTAAAATAAAGGCCATAAAAACAGACGTCTTCTTACATTTTATGACAGCCCTACAACAGACCTTGACAACCGCTCTGCTTATACTGTCCTCAAGTTAACTACAACGGACATTGATTATGAAATTTAACGCGCTCTTATCTGTTGCATTGCTAGCAACAAGCTTATCTTCGTTTGCTGAACAAAGTAATGAAACTCATCGCATTGGTTTGGATATTTCTGGTGGCTCAGCTTCTTATAAAAGTTCCAATCAAGACGGTGATGGTGTTGGTCAAGCCTATTTATATTATAACTATCACTTCACCCCAATTTTCGCTTTAGAGGTAGGATACAACAGTGGAGAAGATCTTGATGACTGGAAATGTAAGGATGAAAACGACCGCAAATTCATCTGCACCCAAAACAATAAAACCTTGTTCGGTTTAGGTGCAAACAACCTCGACTTTGACAACTTTGTCGTTGCCGCGAAAGGCTATTATCAAGTCTCGGACAATAGCTACTTCTACGGTAAATTAGGTGCCAACTATTATGACTACGAGATCACTCAAGGTAATACCAAATTGGTCAGCGATGATGGGATAGGATTTGTTGCAGAAGCGGGCTGGCAATATGACTGGGACAATGGCATGGCAGTTAACCTTGGCTACAAATACCTTGATATGGGTGATTTAGATACCTCTAACTTAGCGTTAGGTATAAGCTATCGATTCTAAAGTAACTCCCCGACCAATAAAAAAGCATGTGACTCTCACATGCTTTTTATGCTCTGTAGCAGCAACCCCTCACTACGCTTTAATCAAACGTTTTTGTAGAATTTGCACCTGATCTCGTGCTTGAGCCGCTTTTTCGAATTCAAGCTCTTTGGCAAACTTCATCATCTGGGCTTCTAGCCTATCGATTTCTTTTGCTATTTCTTTTGCATCCATGGCTGGCATGCCAGGCTTGAACTTAACGTCAATATCTACAACCTGATCGTCTGCAACCTCTTCGCCTAAATCCATCACATCAGTGATCTTTTTGTTCAACGCCGTCGGTATGATGCCATTCGCTTCATTATAGGCTTGTTGCTTCTCTCTGCGCCTTTGAGTTTCATCAATGGCCTGACGCATTGAATTGGTGATTCTGTCTCCATATAAGATGGCTTTGCCATGAAGATGACGTGCTGCGCGGCCTATGGTTTGGATCAATGAACGTGTTGAACGCAAAAACCCTTCTTTATCCGCATCCAAAATTGCGACTAAGGAAACCTCAGGCATATCCAAGCCTTCCCGTAGCAAGTTTATACCTACCAACACGTCAAACACGCCTTTGCGCAGATCTCGAATGATCTCCATTCGCTCCACCGTATCGATATCTGAATGTAAATAACGTACCTTAACATCATGATCGTTCAAATAATCGGTGAGATCTTCGGCCATTCTTTTGGTCAATGTTGTGACCAGTACTCGCTCATTAACACCTACACGCTGATAGATTTCTGACAAAAGATCATCGACTTGGGTTGCAACTGGTCGCACTTCCACTTCAGGGTCCAGCAAACCAGTAGGACGGATCACTTGTTCCGCAACATCCCCTCTGGATTTGTCCAGTTCATAATCTCCAGGCGTTGCTGACACATATATCGTTTGTGGTGAAATCGCCTCGAACTCTTCAAACTTTAATGGTCTATTATCTAGTGCTGAAGGTAATCGAAAGCCATATTCGACTAAGTTTTCCTTTCTACTTCTGTCGCCTTTATACATAGCCCCAACTTGCGAGACGGTAACATGAGATTCATCAATTATCATCAACGCATCGTCCGGCAAATAATCTAGAAGTGTCGGTGGTGGTTCACCCGGAGCTCGTCCCGATAAATAACGACTGTAGTTTTCAATACCAGAACAATAGCCAAGCTCGGTCATCATTTCAATATCGTACTGAGTACGCTGAGCAACTCTCTGCTCTTCTACTAAGCGATTTTTATCCAGTAGTTGCGCTCGACGTTCTTTTAACTCAAGCTTGATCCGTTCAATGGCATCAAGGATCTTTTCTCTCGGTGTCACATAGTGTGTTTTCGGGTAAATAGTTGCTCGGATCAAATGCTTTTCAACAGCACCTGTTAACGGGTCAAATAGACTGATCCGCTCAATTTCATCATCAAACATTTCCACTCTAACGGCAATGGTTTCTGATTCAGCAGGGAAAATATCAATGACCTCTCCACGAACACGATATGTGCCTCGACTAAAATCCATATCATTTCGTGTGTACTGTAGTTCAGCAAGCCTTCTGAGCATATCACGCTGATCAATCGTCTCCCCGACTTTGAGTAACAACATCATCTTCATATATGAGTCGGGGTCGCCAAGGCCGTAAATAGCTGAAACAGACGCCACTATAATAGTATCTCTGCGCTCAAGTAGTGCCTTCGTTGCCGAAAGTCGCATTTGCTCAATATGTTCATTAATCGAAGCATCTTTCTCAATAAACGTATCACTCGCAACCACATAGGCTTCTGGCTGGTAGTAGTCATAATAAGAGACAAAGTATTCAACGGCATTATGAGGAAAAAACTCTTTCATTTCGCCATATAACTGTGCAGCCAAAGTTTTGTTATGCGCCATTATAATCGTCGGGCGATTGAGATTATTAATCACATTAGCCATGGTAAACGTTTTACCAGTTCCTGTGGCACCTAGCAGAGTTTGATGCGCAAGCCCACTCTCTAGACCATCGCAAAGCTGAGCTATCGCCGTTGGTTGGTCGCCGTTTGGCTTAAACTCAGAAACCAGCTGAAATTTATCTTCCATTACGCCTCCTTTTGAAGCTCACTTTGCACAATCTCATCAATTGCTTTTTTAAACCAGTTATAAGCTATCACTGCCGTAAACAGATTACCTAAAGCAGCCCCTGCAAATAGCCCAGGTAAGCCCGCGAGCTGGGAGCCTAGATAGGCAATAGGTACATAAAACACAAACAATCGAATAATACTAAGCATGAGTGCATTCATTGGTTTGTGCAAAGCATTAAACGATGAGTTGGTTAAAATGATCACCCCTTGTAAGCCATATCCTAATGGCATGATGTAAATGAATAACTGGATAGTTTCAACGACAGCGGGCTCATTGCCAAAAGTATGGCTAATATAGTAGGCGCTCAATACCAATAAGATATACACAAAAAATTGAAAACCGAGTACGAATTTAAGCGTGTGTGTATACGCATCGCGAACACGTTGATAGTGCTTAGCGCCAAAGTTCTGGCTGATAAAAGGGGGTAACGTCATTGATAACGCTAACACTACAAGGCTTGCTATCGACTCGATACGACTGCCCACACCAAAAGCTGCAACCGCTTCAGGCCCATAACTGGCTATCACCGCCGTCATCACCGCCATCGCTAATGGCGTTAACATGTTCGCCCCCGCTGCTGGTAATCCTATTTTTAGAATTTTTTGCGCCACAGCAAAAAAACTCGCGTATTTTGCAGATAAAGAAATCAAGCGCTTTTTAACAATCAGTAAGTATAGAATAATACTAACGCCCAAGCTCCACGACAACACACTTGCAACCGCTGCCCCCTTAACCCCCATCGGCTCAATAGGCCCAAGGCCAAAGATTAATATCGGGTCCAGCACTGCATTTACTAAGCCGCCAAGAGCCATGATGAGGCTCGGTGTCTTGGTATCGCCACTGGCACGTAAAACCGAATTACCAATCATTGGCGTAATTAGCAAAATAGAGCCGATAAACCACACCGACATGTAATCATGAATAAAAGGCATGACGACCGGACTTGCACCTAGCAAGATAAATATTTCGTCAACAAAGGTGAAACCCAACAGTGAAAGCATCGAAACAAAACACGCCGAAATGATGATTGCAACGGCAGCGTCAAACTTAGCCTCCTCTAGCAAGTTGCTACCCAGCGCTTTAGCAATAACAGCGGAAGTGCCTATTCCTAATCCGATGGCCAAACTAATTACGGTAAAAGTGACCGGAAACGTAAAACTAATAGCGGCTAGCGGCTCGGTGCCGAGCATACTAATGAAAAAGGTATCAACAAGATTGAAGGTCATTAAGGTGATCATGCCGAATATCATTGGGATCGTCATGCGCTTTAACGTTGCCCCAATATCACCATGAAGGATATCATTACCATTGAAATTAGACTTAGCTTGAGTCATAACAACCTATTTCTGATATGTTAAGCGGCTCATTGTATGCTATTCAACACGTTGACGCTATGCAGGATACGTCAACATGGTTCTGCAAAATAAAAATAGCGAATATTTGCCATTAAAACCTAAATAAATATTAAGGGAGTGATTTTTCTTGCTAAGAATTACGAATCCACTAGTTTTGACAAAAAAGTTACAATACCAGCGCTAAAGCAGCATGTTTTTTGCACAGCCCTATGGCTTGAAAGTTCATAAAAGCTTCATACTGAACAACAAATAAACAAAAACTTCCAAATAAATATAACCCATTGATATTTAAAATATTAAATATTTTTCAAAATTTACTTGCAACCTCTATAGCGCCCTAATTTCATAGTCTTGCAATACTTCTCAAATAATAATAAACAATGTTATCCACAGATTCCGTGGATAAGTCTCGCTAAGCCAATAGAATAAAGGCATCCAGCCTATCCAAAATGCGATCCTACCACTCTCCCAAATGATCGCATTTAAAATCGTAACTGGATCAAATTGGATCTCTATACTAACCTTGATTCAACATTATTGAATATTCAGCAAAAACTTGAAGGGAAACCCACACAACACATTGTTTTTTATAGGATTAAGTGTAACCCTTTGATTTTTAATCTCACAAGGTGGGGATAACAAACTACATATGGTTGCATTCATTACCTTGGCCAATACCGCGCCTCACATAGATTATTATGATCACAACTTTGGCTTCCTGACTACAACCACAGATCGTAAGTAAACATCATAAAATAAGCTGTTAAGCGTATTATTCAAGCAAAACGCTCAAAAAATACATAAAACCCCACTCGATACTGTATATACATACAACACCGTTGAGATATGTTAATTTTCTTCACTCATAAATTCTATCGTAAAATTGAAGCCACAGAACAAGAAATGACCTAAGAGATATGAAGAGCTAAATACGGGCGCGTGATAATTTAACAGTTTCACTGCTAATAGCGTTAAACTCATAGCGCAAATTTGTACGTTGCAATGTCATAAAGTCACAAAAAGACCTCAAATAGTGCATAAATTCATCGCTTAATAGAGTTTTTTACGTTTCTGTGATTTTAGTAGTTGACACCTTGCAATGTCGTCATTAATATTTCGCCCCGTTGAGAGACACGCTTCCCCCTTAGCTCAGTTGGTTAGAGCGACGGACTGTTAATCCGCAGGTCCCCCGTTCGAGTCGGGGAGGGGGAGCCAATTTCTCGCATTTTTGACTATTCCCCCTTAGCTCAGTTGGTTAGAGCGACGGACTGTTAATCCGCAGGTCCCCCGTTCGAGTCGGGGAGGGGGAGCCAAATTAAACTTGGTTAGTCTGTATTGTATTTCCCCCTTAGCTCAGTTGGTTAGAGCGACGGACTGTTAATCCGCAGGTCCCCCGTTCGAGTCGGGGAGGGGGAGCCATACAATAATTATCTACTTAAGATTCCCCCTTAGCTCAGTTGGTTAGAGCGACGGACTGTTAATCCGCAGGTCCCCCGTTCGAGTCGGGGAGGGGGAGCCACTTCCAATAAATTATTAGACTTTTCTGCCTAATTACACTACCCTACAATCATTATTTTCAGTGCTTTATCTTATATAACAATAACTCTCTAAACACATCAAAAATATATAATTAAATTGATGAATTTGATAAAGAATTTGGCACTACACCCGATACTATCAGAATAATCCTCTTTAAGAAGCGTACTATGGCTGGTTTTAGAAAACTCATCATACTCCAAGTCACCTCATGGTTATTACTCTCTTTGATTAGTAGCTTTTTTTTCGCCACTAGTTTCGACTCAGCAATTAGTAAAGCACAACAAAGTGCACATGCCATGGTGACAGAATACATAAAAGACAAAAAGCTATCAGAAGTAACACCAGAGCACATTAGCCAGGCCCTAAACAGCGGCGAGGTATTTTCAACCTTCATTGTACGAGATTTTGATGGTAATACCGTTCTACAAGTTAATACACCGACGAACCTTCCTTTCGTTGCTGACTTTATAGAAACCTACATCAATGCGATCCGTCCACAATTTGCAGTCAATGATAGTAAAGACATTAAGATTGAATTTTTAATAAATGCACAGAGCCAGGCGCAGTTATTGCAACAAGCACTTTTGCTGCTTCTCGTTATTTCAGCTTTGCTTGCTTTTATTCCTGTCTTTTTCATGCAAGGTGTGTACAAAAAGCTCAACCGAAATGTCAGTATGACAGTGGCGAGTGCTGTTGACTCGTATATCACGCAAAATCAAGCCACTGACAACATAGAGTTTGATTTTAATGATGGCAAAGTAGCAGAACTTGGCCAAGAGCTAACCCCTTCTTTTAAGCGTCTGGCGAGCTTTTTAAAGTCGAAACAAGAAGACATCAAAAATGCAGCACATTCAATCAAGCAAGAAGCTTATAAAGATGTGGTTACAGAGCTTGGTAACCGTAACATGTTTGTTGAGTATTATGAGCAATATATAGAGTCTTCATCCAAAAAAGCGTTTGGATCGTTAGCAATGATACGCTGCTCCGAATTACAAGTCATAAACCAAACTCGTGGCTATCAAAAAGGCGATGAATACATTAAGTCAGTCTCGGATATTATCAAGCATGTCACTGGTACTTATGCTGGCAGCCAAGTCTTTCGACTAAATAGCTCTGACTTTGCCGTTATCTTACCCAATGTGCCAAGTAAAGAAGCAGAAGAGTTTGGCGACACGTTACAATCACGATTCACTCAATTCCAACAAAATCAAGAACTGTCTTCGGTTGCAAATACAGGAATTGTTCCATACGAAAACGGTAAACCATTAGGTGAACTTCTGTCTGTTGTTGATAACGCCATGAGTATGGCACAAAGCAAGCAAGCCAACGCGTGGCATATACAACGAGAGTCGGATCTGGTGAATAATGTTAGCGCTGGATTTGGCAACCAAAACTGGCGTCGTGTGATCCGTGATGTAATAGCCAGCAAACGTGTCAGTTTGATGATGCAGAACATTATGCCAATTGGCAAAAATTCAAAAGCTTATGCTGAAATACAATCTCGCTTTAAAACGGAGGAAGGTCAAATGCTACCGACGGCCTCCTTTCTTGCCATGGCAGAAAAACTAGAAATGGCTATCGAGATTGATCAGTTGATCATTGATACCTCTTTGGAAACGATAAAGACCCGAAACTTCAATGAAAAATACTTTGGTATCAATGTAACTGCATCAAGCGCCCATAACGATCAATTTGTGATCTGGTTAGAGCGTCGTCTCCTTAAAGAAACAAATCTTGCTTCCAAATTGGTATTTGAGGTCAGTGAATTTGGTTTGCAACAAAATATCAAAGCCAGTAAGCGCTTCATTGACATGGTACATCGAGCAGGCGCTCGGATCACAGTCGAACGCTTTGGTGTCGGTTTGACATCATTTAAATTCTTCAGAGACTTGAAACCTGATTATATAAAAATGGATGCTAGCTATACTCGAGGACTTGAAGAAGATAAAAACAACCAATACTTTATGCGCCTGATGGTCGATCTTGCCCACCGAATTGGTGTTAATGTGTTCGCGGAAGGTATTGAAAGTCAAGAAGAAAAGCATATTGTTGAAACATTGTGTCTCGATGGTGTGCAAGGCTATTATATAGAAAAGCCAAAAGAAATTTAGACTCTACTGTCTTCAAATTATGAGGGCAACATTTGCCCTCCCCTCTAATGAGCGACAATTTGCCAAAGCAGATACATTCTGTGTTATTATTGGCAAGGATTATCATTTCAATTTATCCTCGCATGTTTTTAAATCAACAAGATAAACATGGAAGATAAAGCAATGTGTTTAATACTAGATTGTCAGCAAGTGCAGAAAATAACACCATGATTTTAATAGCTTTTAACTTTTAGCTACACTTTTTAAAACTAGGTCTTACCACAGTTTTGGTAAACCAGCTAAACCCAAGGGTGGCAATAGACGTAGACTAAGATATGGTGCTGTAGTGCGAACTGGCAGCGATAAACACAGCAATGATATTGAGTAGAGGTGGTATTGTTCTAAGGAATATACCTAAAACACTAACAGAGTCTGCACTTATACCAATTCGCTTGATTAAGTGACTATTTTGAGGTGAGAAAACTTCTTATTTAGTTGTTTTAGATAAGAAACTTTTAACGTAATTAGCGTCAGATTTACTCCTTCAAATTGAGCAAGTATTAAGACTCATTGGTATTACATCAAGCTGGTTCTTTTTATGATTAACTATCACGGCAATATCATAGTGCAAAAAGCTTTGAATCGTGAGTAAGTTATAGAGGCAAGAATGACCGAGTACATTTTGTTGCTCATTGGCACCGTGCTAGTGAATAACTTCGTTTTAGTTCAATTTTTGGGATTGTGCCCATTTATGGGGGTCTCTGGTAAGTTAGATACTGCTGTGGGTATGTCTTTGGCGACAACCTTTGTGCTTACACTTGCCTCAGTTACCAGCTACCTTGTAAATCAATATATTTTGCTACCGCTCGATTTAACTTTTTTAAGAACCATGAGTTTTATTCTTGTTATCGCCGTAGTGGTGCAGTTTACTGAAATGGTTGTGAGAAAAACTAGCCCAACTTTGTACCGTTTACTCGGGATCTTCTTACCCCTTATCACCACAAACTGTGCAGTGCTTGGTGTTGCCTTACTCAACATCAAGCGAGATCATACCTTTTTGGAATCAGCAGTGTATGGCTTTGGTGCGGCGGTTGGTTTCTCTATGGTGTTAGTATTATTTGCCGCTTTACGTGAACGTTTAGCGGTGGCTGACGTACCAAGTCCATTTAAGGGCGCATCTATTGCGATGATCACCGCAGGTTTGATGTCTCTTGCATTTATGGGATTCTCTGGATTAGTTAAGTTTTAAAATATGACGTTAATGTATGCATTACTTGCGCTAGGGGCGCTAGCATTGGTATTTGGGATCGTGCTGGGCTACGCCGCGGTAAAATATAGAGTTGAAAGCAACCCAATTGTAGAACAAATCGATGCGATTTTACCGCAAACACAATGTGGACAATGCGGTTATCCAGGGTGTCGCCCCTATGCTGAAGCGATTGCGAATGGCGATGAGGTGAATAAATGCCCTCCAGGCGGCGAGGCAACCGTCAAGAAACTTGCAGACTTAATGGGTGTCGAAGCTAAACCACTGGCCGGTGGCGAAGAAGCTGAGCCGGTTAAGAAAGTAGCATATATTCGCGAAGATGAATGTATTGGCTGCACCAAGTGTATTCAGGCCTGCCCTGTCGATGCAATCGTTGGTGCAACAAGGCAAATGCACACTGTACTAATTGACGAGTGCACAGGGTGTGATCTGTGTGTTGAACCCTGCCCAGTAGATTGTATCGACATGGTACCGGTTGCACAGACCAAACAAACGTGGAAGTGGCAACTTGATGCCATTCCTGTGACACAGATTGATTAAGAGGTTTAAGTGGAAACATTACTTGAACAAATAGAAAGCGGAAAACTGTGGCAGTTCCCAGGCGGCATTCATCCACCAGAGCAAAAAGCGCAATCTAACCAACACCCTATTTCGCGCTTGCCCCTGCCTGAAAAACTCATTTTGCCATTAAAGCAACATATAGGGGCAAATGGCAGCTTGCTGGTAAATGTCGGTGATCACGTATTAAAAGGACAAGCGCTAACTGCTCCAGGCACCAATTGGTCTTTGCCGGTTCATGCGCCGACGTCGGGCGTGGTTGAAGCCATTACGCCGATGCCATCTGCGCACCCTTCAGCTATACCTGAATTAAGTATTATTTTACGTCCAGACGGTGCGGATAAATGGATAGAATTAACACCTATCCGTGATATTTCCTCTCTCGATAACGCCCAGCTTATTGAAATAATTCACCAAGCCGGTATTGCAGGAATGGGCGGTGCAGGCTTTCCAACCTATGTAAAAGCCGATAGCCCCAAGCCAATCGAGTTTTTGGTTATTAATGGTGTTGAGTGTGAGCCTTATATTACCGCTGACGATCGCCTGATGCGTGACCATGCGCAACAAATTGTGTCAGGGATAGAGGTTTTACAACAGATCCTAAAGCCTCAAAAAATATTATTTGGTATTGAAGATAATAAACCTGAAGCCATTGCAGCCGTATCAGCCGCAGCGAAGCACAATCAAGATATTTTAGTTCGTAGCATTCCAACAAAGTATCCATCTGGCGGTGAAAAACAGCTGGTTAAACTACTCACATCAAAAGAAGTGCCAAGTACAGGGATCCCAGCTGATATAGGGGTACTGGTGCAAAATGTGGGGACACTATTTGCTATTTGGCAAGCCGTTTTTGAAGGGAAACCCTTGATTGAGCGTGTTGTTACTGTCACAGGCAATACTATCAGCCAGCCAAATAATGTCTGGGCTTTACTCGGAACAGAAATAAAACATCTTCTAGACTCACAAGGCTTCTCTCCTGTTGACGCACAACGGGTAGTTATGGGCGGTCCCATGATGGGCTTTACCCTCCCCTCGGTTAGGATCCCTGTCGTAAAAACAACAAACTGTATTCTTGCACCAGACAATAAAGAGTTGGCCATTCCTGGGGAAGAAAAAGCTTGTATTCGTTGCAGTGCTTGTGCCGATGCTTGTCCACAGAGCCTACTACCTCAGCAACTACAATGGTTTGCCAAAGGTAAAGAATATGAAAAGTTAGAAGAGTATAACCTGTTTGATTGTATTGAATGCGGAGCTTGCTCTTACGTTTGTCCAAGCGAAATTCCCTTGGTGCAATATTACCGAGTAGCGAAAGCTGATATTCGCGAACAAAAACTTGAGCAGGTTAAAGCTGAGCGTGCTAAAGAGCGCTTTGAAGCAAGAAAAGCGCGACTAGAGCGAGAACAAGAAGAGCGACAGAATAAACACAAACGCCGCTCACCCAGCTCACCAGCAAAAGCAGCAGAGCAAGAAAAAGTGCAAGAAGCACTGGCTCGTGTAAAAGATAAACAATCAGACAAGTCCGCAGTACAAGCTGCCATAGCACGTGCTAAAGCCAAGCGTGGGGAAAACGGCGAACTTGAGCCTGATAACAGCGCTATCATGCAGGAGCGAGAGAAACGTAAAGCACAGGCACGTAAATATAAAGAAGCGAAAACCGAGCAAGTAAGTAGTGTTGACCAAAAGGATGCTGTAGCCGCCGCTATCGCTCGTGCCAAAGCGAAAAAAGCAGCCGCTCAAGAACAGGTTTCTTCTGATCAAGCACCTGAAGACAAAAAGACCGCTGTGGCCGCTGCCATTGCCCGTGCTAAAGCGAAAAAAGCTGCTAAACAGGCAGAAGAAGCAAACGACAACACAGCTGAGCCGAGCGAGGCTGTGCAAAGTACTGGTGACGTAGCTGACCCTCGTAAAGCCGCTGTGGCCGCCGCCATTGCCCGTGCTAAAGCGAAAAAAGCAGCTAAACAAGCTGAAGAAGCAAACGACAACACAGTTGAGCCGAGCGAGGCTGTGCAAAGTACTGATGACGTAGCTGACCCTCGTAAAGCCGCTGTGGCCGCCGCCATTGCCCGTGCTAAAGCGAAAAAAGCTGCCAAACAAGCAGAAGAAGCAAACGACAACACAGTTGAGCCGAGCGAGGCTGTGCAAAGTACTGATGACGTAGCTGACCCTCGTAAAGCCGCAGTGGCCGCCGCCATTGCCCGTGCTAAAGCGAAAAAAGCTGCTAAACAAGCTGAAGAAGCAAACGACAAAACACTTGAATCGAGCGAGGCTGTGCAAAGTACTGATGACGTAGCTGACCCTCGTAAAGCCGCGGTGGCCGCTGCCATTGCCCGTGCTAAAGCGAAAAAAGCTGCTAAACAGGTAGAAGACACAAACGACAACACGCTTGAACCGAGCGAGGCTGTGCAAAGTACTGATGACGTAGCTGACCCTCGTAAAGCCGCTGTGGCCGCCGCCATTGCCCGTGCTAAAGCGAAAAAAGCTGCTAAACAGGCAGAAGACACAAACGACAACACGCTTGAACCGAGCGAGGCTGTGCAAAGTACTGATGACGTAGCTGACCCTCGTAAAGCCGCTGTGGCCGCCGCCATTGCACGTGCTAAAGCGAAAAAAGCAGCTAAACAAGCTGAAGAAGCAAACGACAGCACGGTTGAACCGTTAGAGGAGCAACAAAGCACGGACACAGAGCAGGCGCAGCTTGATACCCAAACTCCCGAGGCCCGTAAAAAAGCCGCAGTTAAAGCCGCAATTGCAAAAGCAAAAGCGAAAAAGCAAGCCAAAGAACAAGAAGGAAATGAACCGTCATGAAATTAACCATGGCTTCATCCCCGCATAACCATAGCCACAAGTCAGTCAGCAAAATTATGATGACGGTTATGGCTGCCTGTATTCCTGGGATCCTAGTGCAAACCTACTTTTTTGGTTTTGGCGTATTAATCCAGCTAGCGTTAGCCCTGATTACTGTGAGTCTTACCGAGGCTGCCGTACTGAAACTAAGAAGCCGTGCAATATGGCCAAGTTTGAGTGATGGTAGCGCTTGGCTGACAGCACTACTACTTGCCATCAGCGTGCCACCACTGGCACCTTGGTGGGTGACAGTAATAGGTGCATTCTTTGCTATCGCCATCGTAAAACAATTATACGGTGGACTCGGGTTTAACCTATTTAACCCAGCCATGGCTGCCTACGTACTATTGCTGATTTCTTTTCCTGTACAAATGACCTCTTGGTCTCCGATTCAAGAGATAGTAACCCAAACACTAAGCTTGGCTGATCAGTTTGCGATGATATTCACTGAAGCAACTTCTCAAGGCGTGACTTTAGATAAGTGGAGCACAAGCGTCATTGATGGCGCGACTAGTGCCACACCGCTAGATTCAGTAAAAACTTCTGTATCGCAAGGGTATACGGTAACAGAAGCAATGAGCTATATCGGCTTTGGTGAAATCGCGGGGTTGGGCTGGCAATATGTTAACTTAGCCTTTTTACTTGGTGGGCTTTATCTTTTAAAGGCCAAAGTGATCAATTGGCACATCCCAGTATCTTTTATCGTTAGCCTTGGCCTTGCCAGCGGAGTTGGCTACATTATTGCGCCGCAATCAGAACCTGGTACTCTCTTCCACCTGTTTAGCGGTGCAACTATGCTAGGCGCATTTTTTATTGCAACCGATCCTGTTTCAGCCTCAACAACTAACCTTGGGCGCTTAATTTATGGCGCAGCGATTGGCTTAACTGTTTATGTGATCCGTCAATTTGGTGGTTATCCAGACGCAGTTGCTTTTGCCGTCGTGATAATGAATATGGCTGTGCCACTGATTGATCATTATACTCAACCACGCACCTATGGCCACGGAGCAAATTCATGATAATTCAATCGATGCAGAAAAACGGTTTGATCTTAGCTGCATTTGCGTTGGCAACCACGGGCGCAGTAGCACTGATCAACGACATCACCAAAGATAAAATAGCAAATCAAGAGCAGCAACACCTTATGCAGTTACTTTCTCAAGTGATTGCCAAAGATCAATATGACAATACACTTTATCTTGATTGTACCACCAGCAACGCCCCTGAATTAGGACCGCAAGGGCCGCATACAATTTATCGCGCTAGACTTAATGGTGCGCCTTCGGCGTTGCTGGTACGACATATCACGCCAAGAGGCTATAGCGGTAATATCGATATTCTAACCGCTGTTAACCGAGAAGGAGTGATCTCTGGTGTGCGTATAACACGTCATGAGGAAACCCCGGGGCTAGGTGATAAGGTTGAGCTGGCAAAGTCTGCCTGGGTAACAACTTTTAATGGTGTCAACGTTACTAGTGAAGCTGATCCACACTTGAATGTGAAAAAAGATGGTGGTCAGTTTGATGCCTTCACTGGCGCAACCATTACCCCACGCGCTGTGGTTACGTCAGTAAATCAAGCGGCTTGGTTCGCCAAAACACACTTTGACGCCTTATTTGATGCGAAAAATACTTGTGAGGTATCACAATGAGCCAACTCAAATCACTGTACCTGGAAGGTACATGGAAAAATAACCCTGCATTAGTGCAGCTATTAGGGCTATGTCCGCTGCTTGCCGTCACTTCAACTGTGACTAACGCACTGGGGCTTGGTATTGCCACATTGTTGGTTCTAGTCGGTTCTAACTTAACGGTTTCTGTTGTCAGAAACTGGGTACCCAAAGACATTCGGATCCCAGTTTTTGTTATGATAATCGCAGCGTTTGTCACCGTGATCCAACTCCTGATGAATGCTTATACCTTTGGTCTGTATCAGTCCCTTGGGATATTTATTCCCTTAATTGTTACTAACTGTGCAATCATTGGCCGAGCGGAGGCTTTTGCTTCAAAAAATACACCGCTATTGTCAGTATGGGATGGTTTAATGATGGGCTTAGGCTTTGCATTGGTATTGTTTGTGCTCGGCGCCATGCGTGAACTTTTAGGCCAAGGTACCTTATTTGACGGTGCAGAGCTTTTGCTTGGTGACTGGGCAAGTGTGCTACGTATCGAAGTATTCTCTTTTGATCACCAGTTTTTGGTTGCAATTTTACCACCAGGCGCCTTCTTAGGTCTGGGGTTGCTTATCGCCGCTAAAAATGTCATCGACCACCAAATCAAAACCAAAAACGCGGTGCCAGCTCCCGAGCAAGTTAAAGGGCCGAGAGCACGAGTTACAAACCTAAATTAGCCCTAGGTTCGCAGCGACACCGTCACTGTCGCTGCTAGCAAAACCGTTATTGAGCTTAGCAAGTAAATCTTATGAATAAACAAAAACGCATAGAAATACTCACGCGATTAAGGGACGAAAACCCGCACCCTGAAACTGAGTTAGAGTATTCATCACCATTTGAGCTACTCATGGCCGTTACCCTCTCAGCGCAAGCTACAGATGTTGGGGTGAATAAAGCCACTCGCAAGCTTTTTCCTGTTGCCAACACGCCTGAACAAATCTTGGAACTGGGCCTTGAGGGCTTACGAGACTATATCAAAACTATTGGTTTATTTAATTCAAAAGCCAATAACGTCTATAAGATGTGTCAAATTCTTGTCGACAAACACGGTTCCGAAGTCCCTGAAAATCGAGAAGCCTTAGAGGCATTGCCAGGGGTGGGCCGAAAAACCGCAAACGTAGTATTAAACTGCGCTTTTGGCTGGCCAACTATTGCCGTAGACACCCATATCTTCCGCGTCTCTAACCGCACCAAGTTCGCGATGGGTAAAGATGTCGTTGCAGTAGAGCAAAAGCTAGAGAAGGTCGTTCCCAAAGAGTTTAAAGTCGATGTCCATCACTGGCTTATTCTTCACGGTCGATACGTATGTACAGCTCGCAAGCCGAAATGCGGTTCATGCCTCATTGAAGATCTATGTGAGTTTAAAGACAAAGCTGCTTAGAAAACCAAATTACGGAATAACTAAGAAGAATCTGTAAATGTTAAGCAACAAGACTGCTTGAATAGTAAAAACCTATATTCATAAAGTAACATACGAATCAGGAAACAAATGATGAGTGAGTCAATAACAAAAAAAGAAAAAGTTCAGGCTATTATCGAAATTCTAGACAAACTTTATCCTGAAGTTCCTATCCCTCTTGATCATAAAGATCCATACACCTTATTAGTTGCAGTATTACTATCTGCTCAGTGTACTGATGAACGTGTAAATCAGATCACGCCAAAACTATTTGCGAAAGCTGATAACCCTTATGACATGATAAAAATGAGTATCGATGACATCAAAGAAATCATCAAGCCATGTGGTTTATCACCAATGAAATCAAAAGGTATCTGGCACCTTTCTGAGATGATTATCAATCAGCATAATGGTGAAGTGCCGCAGAATTTTAAAGATCTCGAAGCAATGCCAGGTGTAGGTCACAAAACGGCATCAGTGGTAATGGCACAAGCCTTTAACGTGCCAGCTTTCCCAGTCGATACACACATTCATCGTCTAATGTATCGTTGGGGCCTATCTAATGGCAAAAGTGTAGAGCAAACAGAAAAAGATGGAAAACGCCTTTTCCCAAAAGAACGTTGGAACGACCTTCATCTTCAAATCATTTACTATGGCAGAGAATATTGCCCTGCAAGAGGCTTTGACTTAGATAAATGTATTATCACTCGCCAATATGGCCGCAAGAGCTTCATAAATGAAATTCTGAAAGAGCAAGCCAAAAAGAAATAACTTTCAATAAAAAGTGCCCACTAAAAGGTGGGCATCAATCTATGTGATAACAGCTGCATTTTTGTTTGATTAAGTTTGTCGTTAATTTTAATTATGACCATGAAGGGGAAACTTTGCGCTGTTGCGATCTTCCCCTAATACTAGGCACCTGCTAGCCGATTGACATCAGATTTCATATTCTTCAGGGGAAGAGCACCTAAAAAATGAGACGAGTAAAGTTATGTAAATAACCTTCCCCCAAGCAGCTTTAATTATTATGAGCTATGATTTGATCAATCTGTAGTTGAGTTGGGGGGCTTTATGTTCAGTAATCGTTTACTATTGGTGTGTAGTTTCTTCTTCTTAACTGCACTTACTGCCTGCGGCAGTGGAGGCAGCGATGCTATAGATTCTCCGCCTTTTTTATTTGTTCCCGAACCAGATAATAGTATTCCTATCGTTAAAGCTGAATCGACTTATGTAACGTTTGTAGATGAAGATGTTACATATGCAGAAGGGCTTAGACACGAGAGTTCAAGTACAACAGCTGTTGCAACTCCGCTTAAATTAGATGTCTATTACCCTAGTAATGGCTCTACCAACAGACCTGTTTTTATGTTTATTCATGGTGGTGGATTTACCGGGGGCACAAAGACTAAACCAGAAATCGTAGACATGGCAAGTTACTATGCTTCAAGAGGGTGGGTTTTTATTTCAATAGATTATAGAACAGCCGAAGCGTTAATTACGAGAACAAGCATGCCTCAAGATGAGTTACTCTCTTACTTTAAAGGCCTTGCACCGCAAGAGTGGATTGAACATGCTCTCCAAGGTGTTGAAACGATAAAACAGTTTGAACAAGCTGTCGCTATGTATATGGCTCAAAGAGACGCAAAAGCCGCTCTTCGTTGGATAGTAGCAAATGCGGGCATCTACAACATAAACACTGATTACATCACTGTTGGCGGAGCCTCAGCAGGGGCAATTACAGCAATTACACTAGGTATATCAAACCTAGAAGATTTTAGAGACGAAATATCAATTAATAACGACCCTACACTTGCAACAACAAACATACAAGAGGCCTATGACGTAAAAAACATGGTTTATTTTTGGGGTTCAAATGTAAAACTAGACCTGTTCGAAGATGTGTATGGAGCGTATTTATATGACAGTGACGACCCTGAACTTTTCATGGCGCATGGTACTAATGATGCGAATCCATCTACACCATATTCTGAAGCAATAGAATTACAAGGAATCTATGATTCTTTAAGTATTCATAACGTGCTTGTTACTTTAGAAGGTGCTGGACATGGCGCTTGGGATGTAACCGTTGGTGGACAAAATTTATCCGGAATAACCTTTGATTATATAGTAGAGAGGCAAAATCTAACTGTTGAATAGTCAAGTTAATCTATAACTACCCCAGATTTTGTAAAGCTCATTGGTAGAATTACGTTGCCTCAAGATAGTGCATCGTGAGGCTGCGCATAATTATAACTATCTAACCAAGCTAGGTGAAAATGTCCTTGGCGATATCTAAGTCTATTGTTACTTTATTCATGTGACTCTCTATGCTTTGTTTATGCGAAAACTTACCCCAAACTAATATGGCGCATCATGACGCCGATGGGGAGTAGAGAGTCCATTCCACTAATTACCTTAATTAATTGATCTGTTTTTAGGCGAGAAAGTATCGTTGATAACACCACTATCGCGCCCTGCTATCGCTGAAGTGCCTACATCCATGTAGGCAAGGCAAAAACTATGCTATTTATTTGTTCTCAATAAGAAATTTATAACGCAGTTAGCGTCAGATTTACTCCTTCAAGTTGAGCAAGTATCGAGGCTAGTTGGTATAATGGTGCTAGGCAGCGCAGTTCTAAGACACGGCAGCCTAGCGCTTGTAGCGCTTAGCATTTTCCTGCAATTGCGCTAACAAATTAGCCTTTCTCGCGAAGGTGTTGGTTTAACTCAGTTATATCAACGCTATAAATATTCATAAGGCCGTTATGGATCCTTCCCTGTCGCTGAAGCAATTCATCATAATTGTTTACAGCTTTCACATCTGGGTTTTTATCACTGGAGAAAAACAAAGTATTACCATCAGCTGATAGAATCGGATCTGAGTCCATACGGCGCGAATTGATTTTATCGCCTAGATTTATCGGTTTTCCCCACTTACCCTCTTTTTGTTTCACCGATACATGTAAATCGTAGTGACCAAAGCCCCCCGGTCTCATTGACGTGAAAAATAGTAGTTTTCCGTCCGTTGAAACCTCAGGGTCAGCATCACTTGCTGTGGAATTGAGCTCTGAAATCTCAATTGGCGCTTGATATCCATCGGGGTGGTACTTAGAAAGGAAAAGGTCTACGCTGCCCGTCGTTCCTTTTATAATAGATGAGAAGTAGATATCTTTATTAGTGTGTACAGTTGGGTAGATCACAGTATGATCTCCGTTAATTTTGCCAGGCACTAACTCGGGTTGGCCAAATTTATCACCATCATAGCTGACTTGCCACATCTGAAAGGTGCCATTTTCCACATTATCTACCGGCCTTCTGGAAGTAAAATAAAATGTGTTACTGTCTTTGGAGAAGTACGGATTAGTATCGTGAAATTCGCCACTAAAAGGAAGTAATGTTGGGGTTTGCCAAGCACCCCCTTGTTTATGAGAAATGACTAGAGCACTGTGTGAAAATTGGGCTAACGCTCTAACAAACGCAAACTTTTTACCATCTGGAGACAAACTAGAGCCGTACTCAAATTGATTCGTCGATACGATGTTTGGCGCAAATAAACTTGGCTCTAGGTTGTTTAAAATCATAGCTAACTTGTCATCAGCTTGTACTGACCAATGCACAGAAATTGCGGAAATCAATAACCCTATTTTAGCGACTGCTTTACGCTTTATCATATAAATATCCTTTCTTATTATCGTACACTTTATTTACTTTTTGATAATTGTATGTGTGTTGAATCGAACTTCTTGAAAAGTAACTTTGTCGCCAAATAATATTCTCAAAACATAACTGAAAAAACGACAACCCTACATGACTTAGCGATATACAGAAACTTAATAAAAAAATACCTTATTAAGGTACGTTAATTTTTAAAAGTCGGGTTGGTTTTACAGTAATTTATCATGTATTTGAGCGACATAGCGCTAATACAGTGTATGTTATGCCACATAAATCAGCAGAAAGACACCATAGCTGCTTATTCTCAGTGACTTGCTCACCGCCCAAATATTTATCACCTACGAATTTCGGCTCTTTTCTGGCACAGCTATTGCTTATAAAAACACAGATGTCATTTTTTTGATTTGGAGTTTTTTATGGAATTTGCGTTACTTGCTATCTTGGCTCTAGTGGTCGTTGCTTCCATTGTCGCTTCTAAGTACACCGATGTGGGTGGCAATCCTTATCCGTTCAACCGCAAAGAATCTGTTTTTACTACTGTCGAAGCGTCGTTTCTGCATTTACTAGAACGTGCTGTTGGCGACAAGTATAAAATTGTAAGTCGGATAAAGCTAATTGATGTAATTGAATGTAAACCTGGTATTTCACAAAAAGCACGCCGTGCCGCGGTGACTAAAGCAAAAAACAAGCAGCTTGATTACGTGCTTGTAGATAAAGAAACACTGAAAATTGTTGCCGCTGTTGACTTGGTTAATAACGCCAATAAAAACGGCCATAAAGCGCAAAAGGATTGGTTTGTCAGTGGCGCGTTAGAGTCAGCTGGTATTCCGCACATTCGTATGAAGATCAAAAGCGGCTACCAAAGCGCAGAAGTCAGAGCTGCTATCTTGTTCAAGTTAGGACAAAAAGTGGAAATGCCGAAGAAAACCAGAAACCGCACATACAAACCCGCGGTATTATCTCCTTCACAAGCAAAGGCACAATCCACCCAATTGGCTGAAATTTAGCAAAACGGGCACTAGCCTAATGCTGATCAGTTAAGAAGTTGATCGGTTGACCGATCAAAATGATCATGCACAATCCGTAGCTAGGCAACTAACTACGGATTTTTTGTGAATATAGAACAAGCTCTTCATTCAGCTTTTGAAGA
>NZ_WEHZ01000021.1 GCF_012641745.1 Pseudoalteromonas peptidolytica | reverse complement strand
CATTAAATGCCAGACCGAGAAAGTGTTTAGGGTATAAACAGCCTGCTGTTGTATTCAATAAATTACGCAAAGTACGTAAAGCAGCTTAATTTAGCGAGTGGTGCACTTCGGAGTTGAATTCGCGGCTTCTATATTTGTAAGCTTAATACTTTTATTCAATTCGCCAAAAAGCGGAATACCTTTACCTAAAATGATTGGTGCTTTTGTAATTGTCATTTCATTGAGTAGTTGAAGATTAATAAAATTCGTAATTGTAGTGCCGCCATCAATATAAGCATGTTTATAGCCACTACTTTTGAGTTGACTTATTAGCTTCAAAATGTCACCTGAATACATCTCAACTTTGTTACGTAAATTTTCAGGTGGCTCTTTCATTGTATTACTTAATACATAGATTTTTGTATCACCATAAGGCCATTGCTCAGGAGTCAAGTTAAAACCAGCAATAGCATCCATGCATTTTCGCCCCATAATCATGCAATCAACTGAGGCGATAAATTCATCAAATCCCATATCAGGGTTCTCACTCATATCTGCTTCAGAATTTCCTGCAGTGTGCAGCCAATCAACATCGCCATCAAATGTTGCTATATAGCCATCGGCACTGGTTGCAATATAAACGGAACACTTCATAGCTTATTTTTACTCCGAAATTGAGATTACTTATAACATCTCAGTTAAAACGCAAAATCTAGTTGGCTATGATCTGAATCGGATCGAAACCAAGCCAACGCAATTTTATTCACTTATCAAACAGTCTGATAATTATTGAACCCTCTCCTAGAAGTTTAGCTGACAGCTAAACTTCTAGGCGACCAAACCCAAAGGAGAAAGATCAATGAAATCCTATTCTACTTTTCATTAATATTATTGTGGAATTGGCCTTCATGCACACATTTTATACGTTTGCATACCTGATGAACGCGGTAATAAGGTTGTTCATCAAAAAATACAAGCTGATAAACATGAATTACTTAAACTGACTTCACCTTATCTTGAAGATATTGTTATTGGTGTCGTGTCATGCATTACTGGTATTGGATTAGTAATTGATGTGCTGAACATGATAGCGATTTTGTGCTTATGCCAGTAATAGCTGAATTTGACAGGTAAGTGTTGTCGGAGTAATAAGCTATTTCGCCGTGATTAGACACCGATTGATGCGCACTAATTTAAGCAATGCATTAAATCGTTTGCACCTTAGTTGAACCTTTAACTAACTGGACGAATGAGCCATCCGTTTGAGTGGCGCCAGATTAAGGTTAACTGATGAATATCTAGTGGCCCAAACATTAAGTTGTATCGACTGACTTGGGCAGTGGTGGTCGCAATAAGCTCCCTCAATCTGTGTTTGCCAAAAACGGTTTTAACGGCTAACCAACATAACGAAGTTGGACAGGTTTAGGAATGACTAATACAAATTAGCAGCTAAAAAGAATCGTTATGCTTACTGGATCGAAGAAGGTTCATATGTGTTATGTTGCAGTACTAATCTCCAGCATTTTTATTATTCTTCTCCGAATCACCACCGAAAATAGAGCCAAATCCAAACCAATAATGCCCAGTAAGAAATTTTGAAAGTACTGCTGACAACACAAGAGTAGTTAAGCCAATTCCCCACTGATTAGTTAAAATCAAATAAAATGAACCTATAAACAAACTAATGGCAATAATATTTTTAATCATCAACTACTCCTTGTTGAAACCCTATACAATATAGACATAATAACCTCCACACAGTGCTAACTTTCGACCTTCGTGGGTTAGTTAAAAAGCCTGAGCCATAATTAGTTTGTCAAATAACTAAACAGCAGATGCTAGCATGAATAGACGTAACATACTTTTCATGGCTTAGATACTCATAAAGAGATCATTGAGGTTGCCTACACTGAAGACAATCGCGGCGCACAACCTATTCATTTCAGAGGCATATCTATTGCTAAAAACACGATTAAAAGCTTATCAGGCAATACTTTTTTCCTTTCACTACTCGCTGTCACCCCCCCTATGATGACTATATTTTTCCGCATCACATACACGAAACCACTTTTTGAAAATAGCTAAGGTGTGCAGCTAAGCAATATCCCAAATAAGTTAAAGTTCATACTTCCCGCTGTATGTTTGCAACACAACGATTAATCAGTAGAACCTATATCATGACAGTTTAGGAGCTTTTGGGTCACACTGATATTCGTACAACTGAAAGGTATACTCATGCTATTGAGCCAAAACTTAGTTCCACTCTCAACCCACTGGAGCAACTTTAATAAAGCTCCATAACCCCTAAACACCGTCCACTTAAGTATTTGCTTTCTTGACAAACTTTGCTGTCACCATCATTTCACCAACACCATCAACCTTGCAGTCAAGCTCATGGTCTTTTTTATCTAGCACACGCCTTACCAAAGCTTTAGTGCCTATTTTAATGACTTGTGAACTACCTTTAATTTTTAAATCTTTAATTACTGTGACTTTATCGCCATCAGCGAGTAGTGTGCCGTTGGCATCTTTTACTTGAAAGTCGTCCTCTTTAGCAGTCGCATTAGGATCCCATTCGTAAGCACATTCAGGGCATATTAGTTGACTTTGATCTTGATAAACATATTCAGAATTGCATTTGGGGCAAGCAGGTAAAGACATAATTAACTGTATCACTTTTAAGGCTGTGTATCATCGGCATATGATACTGTAAAAGTGAGTAGAGCGTCCTCTATATTCGTCTTTAAATCGCTATTGAATTAAGAATAGCTACCCAAAATGTTGCGGCACGGCAATTGCTTAGTAATTAATCTATATTTCATCATATAAAGGATTACCTATGCTTGTTAGTCAAACTCAAGGGGTTGGCTCACCAACAATTTATAGCAGCCAGAGCCTGAATCAACCAAAAAAGGCTGAAGCGGTACAGAAAGACGCCCAAGTCTCCATTAGCCAAACCGCTAACAATGCCGAACATAATTGGCAAACTATTGCCTCTAAATACAACGTTCACAATATTTCTGCGGCAGAAGCACGAGCTATGTCCCGAGAACTATTCGAAGGAGGGTTTATTGATTCAGGCCAGATGATAGCTATCGGCGCGCCGATATCTATGACTGAAAACCCACATGAAAAGATTGATTTACTTGGAGATATGAAGCGTACATTTGAAATTTCAGCGGCTAGCGGCGGGCTCAGTAAAACATCACGAGAGATTTATGCTTCGGCGATCACTACGCTTGAAAATCTCGCCAAGACACACAGAAATAATATGCCAATTTGAGGAAGCAAACCTGATGCAAATACCAATTAGACTTAATACTTGCGCAATTTGAAGGAGTAAACCCGACGCTAACAGCGTTAAAAATTTCTTATTTAGAACAACCAAATAGCAAAATTTTTGCCTTGCCTATATGGATGTAGGTACCTTAGCGAGAGCAGTACGCGGTAGCCGTGTTATCGACAAGATTTTCCTGTCTCAAAATAGCTCACTTCATTAAGCTGATGGGCACAAGTTGATATTCGTTAAATTACAGACACAAAAAAAGCAAGCAATAGCTTGCTTTTTCTTCATCTATTAAGCGATTAAAGCTTAACGATGTTCTCAGCTTGAGGACCTTTTTGGCCATCAGTTACTGTGAATTCTACTCTCTCGCCTTCAGCAAGTGTACGGAAACCGTCACCTTTGATTGCGCTGAAGTGTGCGAACACGTCAGGGCCATTTTCTTGAGCGATGAAACCAAAACCTTTTGACTCGTTAAACCACTTAACGGTACCTGTAAGAGTGTTAGACATAATACTAATCCTGATATAAAAACAAAAACCAATGCTTTGCATTGATGAGCTATGCCCATGTGGGCGCATAGACCTAAATTTGTAGAGTGGATAAAACTTCAGGACGGTACTACTACAAGCAAACACTTATACAACAACGTAATGGAGATTTTAAAACACTGACTCAAATTCTGTCTATGAACATCATATAGGGATTCCACCCTAAGTCAATGTATTTTTAATCAGCAATATGACTCGTTAATGACAAACCTCAAAATTTTCTTGTGTATTTTTTCAACGTCTTATTTTTAAAGGCATTATTTCATCAATCCCGCGCCACCATTGATAATTGCAATAAAGTATTCATCAAATTACAGCCCCTTTTTGGGTGTTAACTCTTGAACGAGTTGCATCACTTGCTCTATCACTACTTGAGGTGCTTTCATAGGCACGGTGTGATCGCTATTTTGCGCAATAATCAACCGAGTATTACAATGTGATGCCAACATATTTTGACCTTCTCGCCATGCTTTTAGATCACGTTTGTTCGGGTCAAACGCATACTGCGCTGCAATCACCCGACATGGGACATTTTTAGGTATTTGATGAGGTCTAACACTCGCCACAGTTTCACTCAATGCCTGAGTTTCACGTCGTAACGCCCTGGCAAAAACATTGTCAGGTAACGTATCTATAGGTGGTAGTAATTTGTCAGGGGTGAGTGCTTGGGTTTTATCGATAAAGTAGACTGTGACAGGATCTACGTAGAGTAAAGCGGCTATTTGCTCAGGGTAATAAGTAATGTAATTTTGCATCATATAGTAAGCATAGGAGTGGCCTACATAGATGAACGGAGTACTAATATTCAGCGCTTTTAGTAACTGCTGCAAGTTTCGATTGTCAGTATCTACACTATAAGCTCTATGGCTAAGCTCACTCTTTCCGTAGCCCTCACGATTGTATGCCAACAGCGTATTTGGCACCCGCTGTGACAAACCTTTTAACACCAAAGTCCAGTAAATTGCGGGCGCAGCAGAGCCAGTTTCAAATACAATAGCCGGTTCGCTTCCTGCCACATGATACACTTGCAGTGAAACTGTATTTGCAACAACAATACGCTCTTTGATGGTACGCTCAAGCACAGCCTTCGCAAAGGCTGTGCTACTGGCAACAATACAGAATATAAAAAGCAGCTTGTGACACATCTATTTTCCTTGATGTTAACCTTTCCACTTGGGAAACAATGTAGCAGCTAATAACCAAATTCGCTATGGCTAGCATTGCGCCTGAGACTTAAGCAAGAACTCAGCTAAATCTCAGGTTTATCAAGCCAAAATCAGCAATAACAGAATCTAAATTTTTGCTTTTTATAAGATAAACTTAAGCTTTTTATTTACTCGAATTAAAAAGTGAGAAGCAAGCAAAGAAAGCCCGATACACAAAGCGGTCAACATGGTTGCTTCAACATCAGTAAACATTTTTAGCAAGCTAAGAAAGAATGAGTGAATAAAGTAGACCGCTGATGAATACAATGCAATATTTTTACTGTTTCCTGATACTTTTATTTTCGTAAAAGTAATGAAAACAAAAGGACACAGAATTAAAAGTGAGAAATAGTTATCGAACCCTTCATCCATGCTGGCTTGGGAGTAGTTGATATAAGACTCTAGCAGTAAGAAAGCAAGACCCAAAGCACTCAGCGTTGTAGCGCTTGTTAAACTAATCTTAGTATGAATGCGATGCTTATTTATCAAAAAACCAATACAGAAAAATGGATACGAAAAAAATAAAGCATTTCGATGAAACCAATTTAAGTTGAAAAAGTTATCTAGCCTACTCCCTTCAAAATAATGATAATTTCCTAAGTATTGGATCAGTATTCCTAGTGCGGCAGTGGCAACAATAGTTATAACCAAAATAGTAGATGAAAATCGTTGCAATGCGCATAGTAATAACGCTGCTCCCAACATTCCCGCGATATACCACAAATGATGGTAACCAACGATGATGTTTTTGATTAGCTCAATAATATCTTTTAACGAAAAACTCGGTAATGAAAACCAAAAATAGGAATAAAATAGCATCCATACTGCATACAGAATAAAGACTCGCTTCAACCACGTGGTTTGCCTTCCTTTAGCTAAAACAGGAAAAAAGTAAAACCCGTTAATGATCAAAAATACGGGGACTGCAATTCTAAATACACCTTGAACTGTAAGGTATGATCCCAACGCTGATATTTCACTTAAAAAGCCAGCATGTAAACCAACAACCATAAAAGCCATTGATAGTTTCAGAATATCGAGAGAGACATTTCTATCCATAAGTTATACTTACTTTCCTCTTTTGTAGACGATTGAAATATTTTATCAAAAAAACAGCAAAATAAGCTGCAAAAGTTCACTTAGGACCCTAACTTAAACTAAAAAGCGGTCCTGTCGTTAAGGAAGCTTTATTGAGCTATTTTTAGCCATGGAACAGGCATATAAGAATTAGTTTTTTTAAAGTAATTTTTATATCCCAATACAACAGTTATTTGAAATGCCCTGCGTAAGGACATCAATTACACGTCGACACACCATAGTAGCAATCCACTGATTTTATTTGGCTTTACGCCGCTCTATACTCATGTAAGTACTCAGTATTGGCGTGACGTCAGTTTCTGATAGAGGGGGATATAGGTGGTTTCCTTGGATCAGGTGGCACCCAGTAAGGTTTAATGACTTTACTTGTATCGGTGTTTCGACACCCACAGCTGTACTCTCGATCTCAAGTGTTTTTGCTATTTGGACTACCACTTTGATTAGATTATTCTGTGAAGCTAAAGACTCTGATGAAGCCAAAAATGCCGGTGGGATTTTTACTGCGTCGAATACAAAATCTTGTAAGTACAGCATGTTAGCATGACCAATACCAAAGTGATCGATAGCAATACGAATCCCGGTTTGTTCTAGCTCCTGTAAAATAGTTGGTGCTGTCTCGATTAAATCAATGATATCTACTTCTTTAATTTCTATTTCAACTTGGCGATACGCTATTTGATGTTGTGCAATCTGTGCTAAAAACTGCTTCATCAACGTTTGATCTGTTAACTCCACCAAAGAAAAGTTAAACGTGATAATTAGATTGTCAAAAGTACTACACCAAGTCTGCATTGCACGTAGCGCTCGCTGACGGATTTGTTGACCGATTTCAATCATCAATTCACCGTCACAGGCAACTTCAAAGAAGTCTTTCGGTAGCAGTAGTTGATCGCCCTGTTGCCATCTAGCTAGTACTTCTAGCTTTTTAATTTTTCGTGTGTGGGCGTCAATAATTGGTTGATAAAAAGGCACAAATGCTTGATTTTGTATCGCTGCAATAAGGTCGCTCTCTTGTTGCAGCCGCTTCTCAGCTTCATGGTCTAAACGAGCGTTATAAAATTGAAATTCTGTCTGTTTTATTTTCTTAGCTCGGTACATAGCGGCATCAGCATGTTTTATTAATGCTTCAGAGTCCTCGCCATCATCTGGATAAATAGCGACGCCAGCGCTAACGCAGGCTTTGATAGTTACTCGCTCGAGCGTATATTGACCATTAACACACGCCAATATTTTACTAATCACTTTTCGGACATATTTTTTGTTTTTGATACTGTCAATGAGTATCACAAATTCGTCTCCGCCCACTCTTGCAACAGTATCACACCGCCTGATTTGCCCAGTGAGCCTACTTGCGATTTCTTTGAGGAGTAAGTCTCCGTAATCATGGCCGAGAGAGTCATTGATTTTCTTAAATTTATTCACATCTACAAATATCAGAGCAAATTGATGCTGCACCCGCTTGGCTCTTTTGCACGTCTGAACGAGTCGATCATGAAGTAATAGTCTGTTTGGCAGGCCCGTGAGGGAGTCATGATGAGCCAGATGGTTCATTTTCTTCGCCATAAGCCTTGACTCTGTGACGTCTTGAAACACCATCACGGTTCCCAAGTATGTGCCGTCTTTAGCTATGATTGGCGAAAATGAATCTTGGATTGCAAAGGTTAACCCTAAATGATTAGTGATAGAAGTAAGTTCAGGTAGACAAATTGTATGGCCTTGCTTGAGACAACGTTCAGGAAATTCGTTGAGTGGTGTTTTAGTCACCTCGTGATACATAGGCATCACATCATCAAAATGCCGCCCCACAACCTCTTCGCTCAACATCGCCAACACCGCTTCCGTCACAGGATTGACATAAGTAATAACACCCTGAGTATCAGTACATATCACCCCATCTCCTATTGAATTTACTGTAACTTCGAGCAGCTCTTTCTCTGCTTTAAAGGCCTCAGTTAGCTCTACCTCTTTTTTCATGTCTTTGAAAATACATATATAGCGACAATGTGAGCCATTAAAATACAGTGGCACAACGATAGCCGTCATCGCGCTACCGTCACACTTAAGAGTACAGTTTGGATTCAGTTGGCCAAGTAACACAGGTAATAACCCTTGTTCTGACTCTGGTTTAGTATTTGAGAGCGAGATTAAAGCGTCTAATGACTCCCCTTCCACAGAAGCAACATCAGCAAACAAACACCGCGCTTGATCGTTAGCCTGTACAACGACCCCTGAGCCATCTAGTAACAGCTGAGGAAAGGGTGCATCAGCTCCTAAGTGAATACTTTGTTGCCGTGATACACCGCACCTGAAACACCACAACAGTAACGCTAATATAACGAAACATAAGGCACAATACACAAAGAGGTTCAGGTTAAATAAAGCAAATTTATCGGCCATCAACACCACTATCAGAAGCACAATGCTAATACCTGAAAATATTACTTTCATCGCCCAACTAACCTGAACTGAGTAAGGGAAAACGCTTTGGTAAAAACACGACACAAACAACACTAAAAAGCCCAGAGCCAATAAGATATTGTGTTACTGTCTGATACCAAAAAATGCGAGCTTAGGTAAGTTCTAACTATTGTTCACGACAGTAGTAAATTCAAGTTTGTAGGAGCAACGGCTAAGCGTAAATAGCCAAAGATTTGGATAAGGAGTCGGCTAATAGGTAGTTTTTAACGTCACACTAAATTGTTTCCAAATCTAGCCAGAGAGTTTTGGCGAGAACACAGCGCAGGTGCGGTGTTATCCCAAGGTTTGCTAACCCCCAAATACATCACTTAATTAAGATAACTGAAATTAAATAGCAATAATGGTAAATGATAGCGCTCTGTAAATAGGCTTTACAAAGCGTTTGACAGAAAATGTAACAGACCTCGAGATAACTGCTTGTTGTCTAGCAGAGACAATTCCGTAGCCGTGTTAAATTGATCTCCACAAGAGTAATATCCAACCATCTGGCTAACATGACATTATACTGTTGCGCTGTGGCTACTGAGACCAGACAGCCAACTCATTGCCGCTTGGCTCAACAAAATGAAAGCGGCGACCACCTGGAAACGTAAATATTGCTCTAACTATTTCACCTCCAGCTTGCTCTACTTTACTTTGTGCTAATTCCAAGTCATCACTATATAGCACCACTAATGCACCGCCGTTAGCTTGCTTTGAGCTACCTTGCGCTGTAAAAAAACCACCATTCAACCCTGCGTTTGAAAAAGCAATATAATCAGGCCCGTATGATTCAAACTGCCAGTTAAATACTTGTTCAAAAAATGCCTGAGTAGCGGGTAAGTCTTTTGCTGCCAATTCAATATAGTCAATATGATTATTCATTGGTTTCTCCTTCTCGTGTTACCAATATTTTCGTTTGTTTTCAGGTTTTGCACTTTGTAGTCACTTCCATATCAGTGATACAGTGTAGGCAATTTTATTCAGCGTTTATTATTGATTGTGCGATTATTATCTTTGCTCTCCACTTTAGGAACTATTTTAGGAACTATCACATTCATGAGTTTCACTTCTTCGTCTACTGCTTCTGAAACAACAGCACCGCTAACCACACCTCAAATGCTTGGACAAAAGTTAATGCTCGACTTTCGTTATTACTGTCACGACCACAAAAAAGCCAGTGCCGATTGCAGAATACCGATGACCACGCTCCCCCCTGAATTGGCAGAATTAATTAGCCAACACGAGATTGGTGGTGCTATTTTATTTTCCGAGAATGTACAAGATACGACTCAAATCGTTGGCCTCAGTAACGCACTTCAACGCGCTGCACAAAATAGTAAAAGCAAGCTTCCTTTATTTGTGGCTATTGATCAAGAAGGCGGCCGGGTTGCTCGCATTAATCGTCAACAAGCCACCTCATTTACTGGAAACATGAGTATTGGCGCAACCTACCTACAACACGGTGATAGCTATGCAACAAAAGTCGCTGAGGCAATTGGTAAAGAACTACATAGTTTAGGCATTAATGTTAATTTTGCACCAACAGTCGATGTGAACAGCAACCCCAATAATCCAGTGATCAATGTACGTTCATTTTCCGAAACGCCTGACGTTGTCGCAAAGTTAGGACTTGCTCAAGTAAAAGCATTTGAAGACACAGGCGTGATCTCAGCGTTAAAACATTTTCCAGGTCACGGTGACACCTACGTTGATAGTCATACTGGTTTACCCCGAGTTGATCACGACCGCGAAACGATTGATAGTCAGGATGTATTTCCATTTGCAGAGATCATAAAGGCACATCCACCTGGTATGATCATGACTGCACACATTCAATACCCTGCACTTGATAGCAGCACACTTGTAAATTCCCAAGGTCAACGCATGATTAAGCCTGCTACCATGTCTTATCAAATTATGACACAACTTTTGCGGCACGAGCTTGGCTACCAAGGGGTGACGGTGACGGACGCTTTGGATATGGCCGGGATCAGTGACTTTTTTAACCCAGTTGACGCCACTATTGCAACGTTTAACGCCGGTGTTGATATTGCACTGATGCCGATTGCAATTAGAAGCCCTAAAGACATTGAACGCTTTGAACAATATATGAGTAAGCTGGTTCAAGCCGCTAAAAGCGGTAGGCTTGATAAAAGCCAACTGAATGAGTCGATATCCCGTATTACCACCCTAAAAAATAAAATACCCAATACCGCGGCATCCGTTGCAATCGCTCACTCTACACTTGGCAACCCGAAACATCGTGCATTAGAAGCTGAGCTCGCCCTAGCTGCAATCACACAAGTAAAAAATGAAGGCCTGATACCACTTTCAAATGACGTTAAAACGCTTCATCTGATAATGCCTGACAGACAAAAATGCTTGGCCCTTGAGCAAGCATTACAGACAATAAGTCAACATCCACTAACGGTGACTTGTACCAGTTTACAAGCATACGACCCTGATATTGCACTCAAAGCAATGTCACAAGCTGATGTGGTCATTGCCGCTCATGCTTCTCCGCCACAAAGTGCTGTAGAGATAGGTGGGATGGACGACGTTAAAAAACTACGTGCGCATGGTGTTGCGAAAAACGAGCAGCCCGCCGCACTGCAAAAATTACTGAAACAAGGTCAACAATTGGCAAAAAAACAGGTTTTTATTAGCCTAAGAGCCCCTTATGAAATTAGTACGTTTGCACCTTTCAGTGACGCAGTGTTAGCGAGTTACGCCTATAATGTAGATATAGTTAACGGTGACAAGGTCTCGGGTCCTGCTTATACCGCGTTGGCTAAAGTGCTATTGGGCATAGCAAAAGCGCAAGGTTCTCTACCCGTGACTATAGATAAGTGATGGAGACTTTATGGATCCCAGTGCTTCTTTGAGCGCACCATACGCAATCAGAAAAATGATTAAAGATGGGGACTATAGCGGGCCAACCAAGGGGTTTGTTCCAGGCTTCACCCAGTGCAATGTAATCATTTTGCCACAACGTGAAGCCTATGATTTTTTCAACTTTTGCCAACGAAATCCAGAAACTTGTAAACTGCTTATACCACCAACGGATCCCGGTTGCTTTCGTGCTGATGAGCTGGGGAAAGAGATTGATATTCGCCACCACATACCCAAATATCAAATTTTTAAGGATGGACAACAAGCACAAAAGTGCCAGCAGATTGAGCAACTTTGGCGAGATGATTTAGTCACATTTTTCTTCGCCAGTTACCTGTCTTTTGACTACTTACTCAACCAGTATGGTATTGCTTCTCACTCGGTAAACCCAACCACTCCCTTACCTCTTTACATCAGTAACATTCCCTGTAACCCAGTTGGTAAATACACCGCAACACAAGTACTCGCAATGCGGGCGCTGTCGAAACCAGACTTAATCAAGACAATTCAAGCAGCGACCCTAAGCCGTCTTCCCTTTGCCATGCCACTACATTTTGGCACACCACAAGAAGTTGGTATAGACGATATTAGTAAGCCTAATTTTGGAGAGCCTCTAACTTTTAGTCACAACCACTTACCGGTATTTTGGGGTTCCAGTTTAACGGCACAGTTAGCGATTACCAAAGCCGCGCCTGAATTTTGTATAATGAATTGTCCACATCACTTGCTGGTAACAGACATTCAAGATTTAGAATTAGCAGTACACAAATAGGAAAACAGCATGTTGTTAAATTGCGATTTAGGCGAAAGCTTTGGCGCTTGGAAGATGGGCTTAGACGAACAAGTCATGCCACATATTGATATGGCAAATGTCGCTTGCGGCTTTCATGCGGGCGACCCAGATGTACTTGCAAAGACACTGACATTGGTCAAAAACCACCAAGTAATATTAGGTGCACATCCGAGCTACCCAGACCGGCAGGGGTTTGGTCGACGCTCGATGTCCCTCAGTGCACAAGAGTTAACACATCACCTGCATTATCAAATCGCAGCTATTGATGGGATGGCACAGGTGCAACATACGAGTCTACATTACGTAAAACCACATGGCGCACTATACAATGATATGATGAAATCAGAAGCTGTGATGACCACAGTTCTTGACGCCATTGCGTGTTACCCCAAAAAACTGAAGTTGATGATATTGGCCAGTGCAAAACAAGATATACATCAAAAGCTCGCTGAGCAGCACGGTGTCACGCTAATTTTTGAAGCCTTTGCAGATAGGCTTTATCGTGACGATGGGCTTCTAACACCTCGTTCCGAACCACTTGCGGTGCATGACAAAGCCGCACTGCTAGCGCAAGTTGAACAACTACGCAAATATAGTCGCGTTACTACGGCATCAGGTAAGTCGCTGACATTGCGTGCCGATACTTTATGTGTTCACGGTGACAATGCGGCCAGCATTGCGTTAATCCAAGAAATAAAAAGCATGATAAATCTGTAGATTGTGATACTTTACAGAGATGGATTTCATCATTTAAGGAATAATACATGCTGCTAACAACTGAGCGACTCACTTTGCGCCCACTTCTTGAGTCCGATTGGGCGCTTTGGCAAGCACTCCACCAGCACCCTGATGTAATGCGCTATATCGGTGATATAGCCAACGAAGATACAGTACGGGAGAAATTTAACTCACGCTTAAGTGCAGGACTTGGACAGTGGCGCAAGGAAGACAATAGCTGGCTTACGCTGGTGATTGAGGAAAAAGCAACCGGCATCGCCGTAGGGCTTCACGGCTTTTTAAGTATGTGGACGCCTTTTCAACAAGCAGAGCTGGGCTTTATGATAGTCCCCGAGTTTCAAGGAAAAGGTTACGCTTATGAAGCCTCTCAAGCGGTGCTATCACTCGCGTGGCAGCAATGTAATTACCATAAGCTTGTTGCAACCGTGACTCAAGGTAATCAAGCTTCACATCGGCTGCTGAAAAAACTCGGCTTTGAGCTAGAGGGCACATTAAAGGACAACTATCAAATTGCTGGGCACTGGGTAAACGATGAAAAATTTGGAATGCTAGCCCCATAACCTGTGTTTGGTACAACGAACCTGAGCTTTGGATAAAAAGTGCGCCAGTTCATTGTTTTTAAGCCCGCATCAAATTTTTCCTTATCTAGGGCATTTTGATAATAACTAAGCAAATTGACGCAGTGAACGCTAAAGCTGACTGCCAGAGAGGTATTAATCACCCCGATTCTTGGGTTAATTAATACACTTTTAGCTGATAACTGGCTTAACTTTCATTCTTTCCAGGAAAAATATAACCCAAATTAGTAAATTAATACGGAATTTTTACATTCATTCACACCCAAGTCTGTACTTAATGTCCCTAAAAAAGTAAGTTGATGGCCGGATGTACGCCATAGTTCAGGATCAATAATAATGAATAAAAAAATATTCCAACTTTCTTTGATAAGTTTAGGGATGCTACACCTTAGTGGTTGTGGTGGCTCAGGTGGTGACGATAAAAACACACCGCCACAGATAGTTTCAGCACTTGAGTCCAGTGCCGACGAAAGAAGCTACGTCAGTGGTTCAGTGACAATTTCTGATAGTGATGGCTCTGTTGCAACACGTACCGTAAAACAAACGGAAGGGCCAGAGGTTATCGACCTCACACTCAGTGATTCAGGTCTTTCATTTATTGCCCCTGAGGTCTCAGAAGATACCAATGTCGTTTTCTTAATCAGCGCTACAGACAATGATGGTGACAAAGCCGAATCAAGAGTCTCGGTTACAATCAAACAAGTTAATCAAGCGCCTGAGCTGACAGGCGGTGCCTACAACGTAGAGTTTAATGATACCCTTGAGTTCACCCTTGATGCCAAAGACGCAGAGGGTGACGCCATTACGGTTACTTATGAACCACCGCTTTCTGGTGATCTTACTCTAATTGATGGATCAACACAGACATACCGCTACACGCCACACAAAAATAGCACTAATAGAGAAGTGTTGCGTTTTAGTGCAACTGATGGCGCATTATCCACCGAAGCTGAAGTGTTGATTGATGTAGTTGATACCTCAGCGCCACAATTACTATCTAGTTACCCTGAGTCTAACACGACTCCCTTTAGTACAACAGATGAGCTAGTGCTGCGCTTCGACGACAACATGTCTGCATCTTGGGTAACTGAGATTGGGACTCCTGAGTGCAATGGCGCTATTCAACTTCGTAAGGTGAACGACCAAACTTGCGTACCTTTTTCCGTTGGACAAGCACAAGAGGATGCACATTTTACTCTGACCTTGCTACCCAACGAGTCGCTGCAAGCCAGTTCACAGTATGAGCTCATAATCACAGATGCCGTGACAAATTATTATGGCACAAGCGCGACACAAGCCCAGACGATTAATTTTGTCACTGCACACACAGACTTACTGATAACTGAAATCTCATCATCCAAGTTCATAGATGATAATCGCTGGGTAGAGTTATATAACGGTACCAATGAAGCAATAGACTTAAGTCAGTATCAGCTGGTCGCCGAAAGCGTTGCACTTGAGAATTATACTGATGGAGGTACGCGGGTATTTCCATTAACAGCGCTATTATTGCAACCTGGTGAGTATATTGTGATACAAAACCAGCATGGCCCGCAAACGTGGCAAAATAGCGTCACCAGTTCGTCGCAATTAATGTTGATAGGTGAAGGCTTGTACGCCCCGGCATGGTATCAATCTGGATACGTAGAGTTACAAAACAAGCAAGGAGAAACCGTTGATTTTGTGCGTTTTGGCGAAAGCCAGAACACGCCAGCGACCGCTTCACAGTGGCAACAAAGTGATCAAATGCAGCCTATTTCTACTCAGTTAGGCCAAAGCTTAGTTAGAACAAACTTGCTTATTGACAGTAATACGATAGATGATTGGCAGCCTGCATCATTTTTCACTCCAGGTGGCAAAAACGATGTACTTTGCGATGAGGATGCTGATTTAGACGGGATCCCAGATTGTGCTGAACAGCCTGGTGGCAGCTTTGCAGGTTTACCTTTATATGAATGGGGGGCAAGAGCTGGGATCAGAGACATTTTTATTGAAGTGGATTACATGGACAGTGAAGATGCCGGTATTATTCCGCAAAAACCTGCCCTTGATAAAGTGAAAGCAGCTTTTGCAGCACAAAATATCGCGGTACACTTTGATGTAGGAAATTTATACCATCAGGCAGATGGGTTATCACCGGCACATTATGACCTTGGTGGTGGTAGTCGAATTCCTTTTGTACAAACCACTACTTTTGCCAGCACAGAAGCCGCACCTAGCGTACTGGATCACAAAGCAAAGCATTTTGACCTTAAACGTAAACCTATTTTCCACTACATGTTGATGGCCAACAGCCAAAAAGAAAACGGCAGTCAAGGTTCATCCGGTTTAGCAGAACTGTTTGGCAATGACTTGATGATTTCACTTGGTAATTGGGGGCTAAATGTTGATTCAGAAATTGCAGCCAATGTAACTTACAGCTTTCAAGCTGGCACCATTATGCACGAACTAGGTCACAACCTTGGCTTGTATCATGGTGGCAATGAAAATGTAAACTTCAAACCAAACCATGTGAGTGTGATGAACTACCTATATCAACTCGATGGCTTGCCAACAGTGGGGAATAAAGAAGGAGATCGGTACTTAAGTCGATGGTTTTATAGTAACGAAAACTGCTTCCCTGAAGGAACGGCACTGGTAAATAGCCCAGCAGAAGGCTTAGAACATTTTATTATTGACTACTCGCATGGTCATAATAAGCCAATAAATGAAGCGAATATCGATGAGTCAAAAGGGCTAAACAACGATAAATCTGAGGCAATCGACTTTGACTGTAACGGTAGTACCTCTGATCTCCTAACCAACTTTGACCTTAACGGTGACAATGACAATACCTCGGTACTCAATGACTATGATGAATGGTCAAGTCTGATACTCAACTTTACGCAATTTTGGAGTGGTGCGAACAGCGGCCATGTAAAGCAAGATATGGAGTCTCGGATGCAGAAATCCATCATGCACAGTGATAGACAAGCAGTACAGAAAGAAAGCGAACCATCACCAGCGGTATTTGAGCAAATTAAACGCTGGTCAAACTATCAAAACTAAGGGATAAAGCCCTTCAAACTCAAATAGCCGCCAGGTTCTGTACGCAACTTTGCGGCTATTTTCTCTGTAAATTCTCGAATTGATGTGGCGAAATACTTAATTTGACTCTAGTCACTGTTGCGCTGCGTTGGTAAATCACTTAAATACTCAACAAATTCAATTTCAAAACCTGCAGGATCAATAAAATAGACATTTTTTCTATATGGATGCTGTGCACCCACTTTATCAACGTCGTATCCCGCCTCTGTTAGCCGCTTTACAACACTTGCTATATTTTGTACAACATAGGCAAAGTGTGCAAAGCCAACTTGGTGACCTGTAAGTACCCTGTTTTGCCCCTCTCCGTGATCGCTAAATGCAATATAGTGATAGTCATCGCCGAAGTGCAGCCAATTCCGTGATTTTCCGTGCCACTCTCCTTGCCCCTGACTTCTCACCTTCCAATGTGGAAAAGCCGCTTGATAAAATGCCAGTGTTGCTTTTAGGTCGCTTACTACTAAGTTTACATGCTCTAAATACATATACTATTCCTTACTTTGCGCTCGGTGCGCACTTCGATGTGTTGTTGATACGCTGCATACCATAAAACCTAAAGTTAAGTTTAGGTAAAGTGATTTTTTAATAAAGAGCAAAGTTACAGCACATATTTCGACATCAGGAATATTCAGTAATACCGATTATCTTCATTAAGTGGTCTATGTTGAGGCGAGAAAGTTTCGCTATTTAATTGTACTAAATGAGAAATTTTTAACGCTGTTAGCGTCAGATTTACTCCTTCACATTGACCAAGTATTAAGGCTTATTGGTATAACCTAAGCGTGAGGTAACAGCTTACTCTCTTAAGTTATTACACCCTGCTATAGGGTTAAATCTGCTTGCATTAGGCCAGAGTCAGAGAAATACAGCATTGTATTAGTAAACAGCAGCGCGTTCATCGCAAAGAGTTGATTAAGCCGTTATAAACGCCATAGTAGAGAAAATAATAAGCAACAGGATCAGCTATGAAACACTTTTTAGTAAGCGCAGCTATCGCCAGTACGGCATGGACACTGCAAGCTACTCCGCTACAACCAACCGATATTTTTAACCTTGAATACGCCAATCAAATAGACATCAGCAACAACGGCGACAAGGTATTCTTCGTGCGTAACCGCATGGACATCAAAAGCGACAGAAAAGTCAGCAATATTTGGTCTGTTGATCTGTCAACAAACGCGATGCAGCCTGTGACTTCTGGCCTCCACATGGACTATGCTCCAGTTCTGTCACCGAGCAATGACAGAGTCGCATTCATCTCCACTCGTGATGGTAGCAGCCAAATCTATGTGAAATGGCTAGATACCGGTGCCATTGCAAAAATCAGTAACTTAACTCATGGCCCATCAGGGCTGCACTGGTCACCAGATGGCAAAAGCCTCTATTTTAGCCAATTTGTACCAAGCCAAAAAGCACCTCCAGTTTCCATAAAAGGCAAGCCTGAAGGTGCAAAGTGGGCAAAGCCCCCCGTGTTTATTGATGATGTGTATTACCGTGCTGATGGCGCAGGCTATACAGACTCTGGTTTTAATCATATTTTTAAGCTGGATGCCAATGGTGGGAATGCCAAACAAATCACCTCTGGTAATTTTAATCATGGCGGCGTACTAAGCTTTGCTGACAATGGAAAAACCCTATATTTTTCAGCTAATCGCCATCAGGACAACCAACTAAACCCAACCAATAGCGAAGTCTACAAGCTAGACTTAAGCTCGCTTGAAATCACTGCAGTAACCGACCGAAAGGGGCCAGATAACCACCCTGCCGTCTCACCAGATGGTCGCTACCTTGCCTACCTTGGCTATGACGATGAAAAAACCAATTATGAAAACAGCCTACTCTACATCAAAGACCTCAAATCTGGTGAGACCAAAACCTATGCCACCGATTTAGATAGAAGTCTCGACTCCGTTACATGGGCAGCCAATAGCCGTGGAGTCTATGTTAGCTACGATAATCAAGGTAAAACCACTTTAGCTTTTCAGCCTTTAAAGGGACGTTTTGAACAAATAACCGATGCCATTGGTAGTGTTAGCTTTGGACGTCCATATTCAGGTGGCGATTATGCCATTAGCGACCGTGGCCTAGTTGCATTTACACTGGCAGATCCGCTACGACCCGCCGACGTTGCCATCGTTAAGCGCGGCGAGCCAAGGCCTATCACAGCACTAAATGAAGATGCTTTAGGCGATAAAACACTGGCAACCGTTGAAGAGGTCTGGTTAAAGTCAAAGCATGATCAATTGCCAATTCAGGCATGGGTCGCCTACCCTCCTGGGTTTGATAAATCTAACAAGTATCCACTTGTGCTTGAGATCCACGGCGGCCCAGTTGCTAATTATGGCCCACATTTTAGCGCTGAAGTTCAGCTTTTTGCAGCTCAAGGTAATGTTGTACTGTATATGAACCCACGCGGTAGCGACTCCTACGGCAAAGAGTTTGCACAAACTATTCACCATAATTACCCCAGCCATGATTTTGACGATCTAATGACTGGCGTAGATCACTTAATTGGTGAAGGATATATAGACAAAAGCCGCTTATTTGTTACCGGAGGTTCTGGTGGTGGCGTATTAACTGCGTGGACTGTTGGCCATACCGACAGATTTGCCGCCGCTGTAGTAGCAAAGCCTGTGATCAACTGGTATAGCTTTGTGTTAACTGCTGATTTCTATCCATTTTTTGCAGATTATTGGTTTCCTGGTAAGCCATGGGAGCATTTGGATCATTATATGAAGCGCTCGCCAATTAGCTATGTAGGTAACGTGAAAACACCGACTATGCTACTGACAGGGGAAGCAGATTATCGCACACCAATTTCAGAAACGGAGCAATATTATCAAGCGCTAAAACTGCAAGGAGTAGAAACCGCGATGGTGAGAATCCCAGACGCTTCGCACGGTATTACCAAAAGACCATCTAATCTTTTAAATAAAGTGGCGTACATTCAGTGGTGGTTTGATAAGCACGATCCGAAGAAGTAGTAAATCACCTGAACTCGATAAAACACTGAGGTCAGCCGACCTCAGTGTGCTTTTAACTATTAAATTAACACTTAGACCAACTTGAGAGGTGAAAAGCATATTCACTTCATTTACAACCCTTCATGGTACAAACTAACCCTATGAAAAAATGGGGTTTTATTTTTCAGCAACTTTTTTACGCTTGCTATATTAAACGTACTTTCTATGGCGATTACTTGGAAAGTGTGAGCATATATTAGCAAGAAACGCAGATTACCTAACTAACAATACTTTTTCGCTTCAGTAGCGTGTACTTACTTATTATGACCGACTTATCTCAAATTTGCTCACGGTATGAATAGCACTCATTGAGCCCTTATCAGTATAATTGCGAGCGTATTAGCAGCAGTACGTAGTAATGTTTATTTAGAAATTAATTTTTTAAGGATGATCAATATGGATTACCTTTCTCTAAACAGAAAAGCTTGGGAAGAAAGAGCGATTGCGCACTTTGATTCGACGTTTTATGACGTAAATAGTTTTTTAGCGGGAAAATCTTCACTAAATACAATTGAATGTAAGTTATTGGGGAGTGTGTCTGAGCAAAGCATACTTCACTTGCAGTGTCATTTTGGCTTGGATTCACTTTCACTTGCTCGACTTGGTGCCAAAGTTACGGGCGTCGACTTCTCGCAAGAGGCCATTAGGCGCGCGAATACACTAGCACAGCAAACAAAGCTGGATGCAACTTTTATTTGTCAGGACATTGAAAAGTTTGGCAGCACCAATACCGACAAATTTAATATTGTATTTGCATCCTATGGTACGATTTGTTGGCTGCACGACCTTTCATCGTGGGCCACCACGATAGCCAATGCCCTGAAACCGGGAGGTCAATTTTGCTTTGTTGAATTTCACCCAAGTATTGATCTTAATATGGGCTACTCATACTTTGCAAAGCAGCAACCCGATGTAACAACAGAGGCTACTTACACCGAAAACCAACAAAGCGATACTCAAACCATCGCTACTTGGCCTCACTCAATCGGCGAGGTGCTCACTGCACTAATGCAAGTAGGCCTTACAATCACACACTTCGACGAACATCCTTTTAGTCCGTATAACTGTTTTGACGGGCTTGAGGCTGTGCCTGGACATGGTTTCCAGTTACTTCACAAAGGTCAGCAAGTTCCCTTACTATTTTCAGTCATGGCAAAAAAACATGCAAACGAGTAGTTTGCGTGTTTTAAGCTTTTTGTTCAGAAAAGTTACCAACCTTTAGACATTTGCTTGAATCGTCGTATTTGTCTTCACTTCGCTCAAATTCCATAACAATGCTTTTTTAAAAACTGTTTGATCCACCATCAAAATCCAACATTGAACATCAAAAAATTAACCTTTAGTTATCAAAAAAAATATTGAAAGGTATTTTTATAAGTTTCTTATAATTTTGATCTAACTTAAGCGAAATTACAAATAAAAGGTAAATCACTGTTATTTAATAAAAAATAATGATTCATTTTTCCGAATGCTGTGATTTATTTTTCTGGATTTTCTCTTTTTGATTTGTGAACTAAAGTTTAACGCGAACGTTACGACCAATTTATTCAAAGGGGAGCACCCATGAACAAAAAATCAAGAACGATGTTATCAGCTGTTGCACTTGCAGTGACAACGACTTTATCTGCACCAAGTTTTGCAGCGATAAGCGAAGCAAAAACCAACCAATTTTGGTGGCCAGAACAATTAAACCTCAGCCCTCTAAGACAGCATAGTCCAGAATCAAATCCATACGGAGCAAACTTTGACTACGCAGCCGAATTTAGCAAGCTTGGCCTAACACAGGTTAAACAGGATATTGAACGCACACTCACCGACTCACAAGATTGGTGGCCAGCCGATTGGGGGCATTATGGTCCATTTATGATCCGCATGGCTTGGCACAGCGCAGGAGTGTATCGTGTTCATGACGGTAGAGGCGGTGCAGCAGGTGGTCAGCAGCGTTTTGATCCTTTAAATAGTTGGCCAGACAATGCCAATCTAGACAAAGCAAGAAGACTATTATGGCCTATCAAGCAAAAGTATGGTCGTAGTCTGTCTTGGGCGGATCTTATGGTACTTGCAGGAAACGTAGCACTTGAGTCAATGGGCTTTAAAACCTTTGGCTTTGCTGGTGGTCGTCAAGATGACTGGGAGCCAGATCTCGTTTATTGGGGCCCTGAAGATGCTTTCTTAAAAGACGAGCGACGCGACAAAAAAGGCAAATTGAAAGGGCCGCTTGCCGCAGTTGAAATGGGACTAATTTATGTCAACCCTGAAGGTCCCCATGGCAAACCAGACCCACTCCTTGCAGCAAAAGATATTCGCATGTCATTTGGACGCATGGCAATGAACGACGAAGAAGTTGTTGCGCTTATCGCCGGTGGCCATACGTTCGGTAAAGCACATGGAGCCAAAAAACCGTCTGACTGTGTGGGTAAAGAACCCGCTGCAGCAGCAATAGAAGAGCAAGGCCTTGGATGGAAAAACAAGTGCGGAACCGGTAAAGGTGCAGATACAACAACCAGTGGTTTAGAAGGCGCTTGGACAGTAACCCCAACTCAGTGGTCAACAAACTACTTAGATAATCTGATGAACTTTAACTGGGTAATAACGAAAAGCCCAGCGGGAGCAACACAGTGGATCCCAGATAACAAGGCCGCAGCCAACTTAGTACCAGATGCACACATAAAAGGTAAGCGCCATGCACCTATTATGTTTACTACAGATATCGCGCTAAAAGAAGATCCTGAATATCGCAAAATTGTTGAGCGTTTTCGCAAAGATCCAAAGCAATACGAAGAGGCCTTTGCAAAGGCTTGGTTTAAGCTAACACACCGAGATATGGGACCACGCGCCCGTTATATCGGCGCTGAAGTACCGAGTGAAGTACTTACATGGCAAGACCCTATTCCTCAAGCTGATCACCAGACAATTGACGATAAAGATATTAAGACGCTGAAGCAATCTATTCTCGACTCTGGCCTGACAACACAAGCGCTTATCAGAACCGCATGGTCAGCAGCATCAAGTCACCGTGTGACTGACATGCGAGGTGGTGCAAATGGCGGGCGTTTACGTCTTGAGCCACAGATCAGCTGGGAAATTAACAATCCAGAAGAGGTAAAAAAAGTACTGGCCAAGCTGGAAGACATTCAAACCAGCTTCAATAAACGCGCAGGCAAAAAAGCAGTATCTATCGCGGATCTTATTGTATTAGGTGGTGCCGCTGCTATTGAAAAAGCAGCAAGTGATGCCGGATACAACATCAGTGTACCGTTCACCCCAGGTCGAACAGATGCCTCACAAGCACAAACTGATGTGCTCTCGTTTAGCTACTTAGAGCCAAAAGCCGACGCATTTCGTAACTACTACAGTAAGGATGCCTATATGTCACCAGCTGACATGTTGGTAGACAAAGCCAATATGCTAGATCTCTCCGTGCCAGAAATGACCGTGTTACTTGGAGGTCTACGTGCGTTAGATGCCAACTATCAAGGTGTTGATCACGGCGTATTTACCGACAAACCAGGACAATTAAGTAACGACTTTTTTGTCAACCTGCTTGATATGTCAACCAAGTGGTCGAAAGTAGATGGTCAAGAGGGCTTATATGAAGGTCGTGACCGTAAAACTGGTGAAATCAAGTGGACGGCAACACCTGTGGATTTAATCTTTGGCTCAAACTCTGAACTTCGTGCAGTTACAGAAGTGTATGCCTCAGACGATGCCAAGCAGAAGTTTGTTGATGATTTTATCGCAGCTTGGGTAAAAGTCATGCAACTGGACCGCTTTGACCTAAAATAACCGCGCTCACTCAACAGGGTCTACACTAGACCCTGTTGTATCTAGCCTGAGGCTTTAGCCCTACTCTGGCAACAAGACCTGCGCCTGTCGGCAAAGCTAGGTTACACGCCAAGCGCTGACTCAAATTATTGCAACGCCAGATTGGTTCTAGGCAAAGGAGTAAAACACAGACGCGTTTGCATTTCACCTGTTACCAATTCAGTTTGTGTAATGTCTCGGCTATTATAGAGACGTAGCTGTTTATCCTGTTGCACATAATAAAACCCTAGCTGATCCAACCGCGAAGCCCACTTAAATGCTAAAGCCACATCGCAACGAATAAAAACACTCAGCTCTCGGTATAACATGGGTTTATCACCACCCCAAAGTAATTGATAAGGCCTATTGGCACGCTGTAAAGCCCCTTGCCAAAATCGTGAAAGCCGCTCATTCTTAGTTGCACTTTGTATCTCACCGCTAGGATTCCAGAGGCTGATAATCGCCCCTGAAGCTTCAAAGCGCAGTGGCCGTATTGGTCTAAAATACACATCCAAGTATAGTTGCCATAAATCTGGTTCAATTCTCATTTGTTATACCAATTTGCTTAATTAAGTGGTCTATTTTGAGGCGAGAAAATCTTGTCGATAACACCGCTTCCGCGTCCTGCTCACGCCGAGGTACCTACGTCCTGTCGGCAAGGCAAAAATTTTGCTATTTAGTTGTTCTAAATGAGAAATTTTTAACGCTGTTAGCGTCAGATTTACTCCTTCAAATTTAGCAAGTATTAAGTCAAATTGGTATTACACCTTATCTTGATATGTGACTTAGGCAAAAAGTTTAAAGCGTTACTCCTTTGTTATGCTAGCCCTCAAATGAAAATAACCTTATGCGCCTGCGGGAGACGCGACACAATATTTCAAAGTATGCCCGAGCCGAAGCATGGAAGTTTCAATCCACGCGCCTGCGGGAGGCGCGACGAGGCATCGCTCTTGTAGCTGAGGGCGACACTGTGTTTCAATCCACGCGCCTGCGGGAGGCGCGACACTATTTCCGCCCACCCTTCCGTTAGGTTAAGTGTTTCAATCCACGCGCCTGCGGGAGGCGCGACGCAAAGACGAGCGCGGCTTGATAGAGCTTATAGAGTTTCAATCCACGCGCCTGCGGGAGGCGCGACACATCATCGCCATCATCTGGGTTCGTGGTATTTTGTTTCAATCCACGCGCCTGCGGGAGGCGCGACTCTCAACTCAATAGATACATACTCAAATACAGGCGTTTCAATCCACGCGCCTGCGGGAGGCGCGACCGAAGTGCCATTATCACTCAAAATCTGATTGATGTTTCAATCCACGCGCCTGCGGGAGGCGCGACTGATCTGGGAGGAAAAACTATGACCGCAATTCGTGTTTCAATCCACGCGCCTGCGGGAGGCGCGACCTCTAATAATTGAGGTTGGTTACATGCCCGACTAAGTTTCAATCCACGCGCCTGCGGGAGGCGCGACCAGTCGTGTTTGACAAGAGTGCATAACAACTTGGTTTCAATCCACGCGCCTGCGGGAGGCGCGACTAAAATCCTAGCTATTCCTAAAAGCTAAATATAGGTTTCAATCCACGCGCCTGCGGGAGGCGCGACGTTGCGCCAGCCGCATTGACGCGCCCTTTAACCGGTTTCAATCCACGCGCCTGCGGGAGGCGCGACACCCCAGCCAATGATTGGCAGATTGGGCACGGGGTTTCAATCCACGCGCCTGCGGGAGGCGCGACTTTCCCGATGATTACATCATTAGTCACGATAGTGTTTCAATCCACGCGCCTGCGGGAGGCGCGACGATGTAGTGAACCGCGCACCGCTCACCATTTCTGTTTCAATCCACGCGCCTGCGGGAGGCGCGACCATCCGCCTCGGCTGTCTTAGGCATGATGCCAAAGTTTCAATCCACGCGCCTGCGGGAGGCGCGACCTGGACTTTGCGGGGGATGCACTTAATAAAGTTGTTTCAATCCACGCGCCTGCGGGAGGCGCGACAAAGTGAGTTCAGACTTGTGGCGTGGAGAGGTGCTGTTTCAATCCACGCGCCTGCGGGAGGCGCGACTTGATTTGTATGGCGATTATCGTTATGACGGGCGGTTTCAATCCACGCGCCTGCGGGAGGCGCGACTAATCCTACCGTAAACGGATCTTTTAAAACTACCGTTTCAATCCACGCGCCTGCGGGAGGCGCGACTATGCGCTTGGCAAAAGATACTGGCTTGAACGAGTTTCAATCCACGCGCCTGCGGGAGGCGCGACAGCCTTGCTTTCAAGGCACAACAACCCTAGTACGGATTGTTGTTTTCCGCTAACTATCAGTTAAATGGGGTTTAATGCCCGTTTAACTGACAAAGAAAAGAAGTTTTTCCATATTTTTAAATAACTTATAAAATCGCTAGATCCCTGGGGTTTTGATGAGTACGCTGCCCTAGCGATTTAATCGACTTCATATTTTATACCATACACTATGTAAAAAACTTAACCCCTGTCAATCGCGACTTATATACAGCAATAATTTGTCAGTACAGCTAACAACGCACGCTACAACACGCTTTGTGCCTATCAGCATGGATCATTTGGTCAATACAGCCACTCGCTTGCGTTCATTTTCAGTAAAACTCTTTATTAATAGGGCTTCAATCTGCTCTGTTGCCATTGGGGTATTACCATACTCGGCTAAAATGGTTTGTTTTTGCGCTTGAAACGTGTGCAGCTTTTGCTGCCAATCTAGGTCTTGCTGTGTTACTTCAAGCACACGCATCGCAACGTCATCACCAAAATCAGCACTTAATTCGTTGTAACTTCGTTGCTTGAGGTTAGCGTGTAAATCATGAAGCTGCGCCGTCGCACGAAACAAAGACTGCTCGGGCTTTGAAAGCTGACTGATATTTGCTTCTATAAGTTGCTGTTTTTGCGCATCGCTTAAGCGAGTGTCTGATAAAATCTGCCAACGGTTCACTGTTTGCCTATCCCATGCGTTATCCTCCTCAAACCACAGCACAATTAGCTCTTTGGTAAAAAAACGACGCTGTAAGGCGTGCAATTGCTCAAGCCGCTCTAACAAATTAAGGTGCTCATCCACTTGCCCTAATGCTTGTTTAAACTCCACATATCTACCAGCTATTTGATGAAGACACTCAGGCAATAAACTTAGGTGATCAGCCCACTTCTCAACTTCTTGTAAATTCTGTAATGCAAAAAGCCAGTCATCGATTAGATATTTATCCTCTTTACTGAAAGGCTTGCACTCAGCACTCACAGATACCGAATTGATAGATTGTGGAGCCTTACTCTGTTCGTATTTAAGAGCAGGTGCTGTCACTAACTGGGGGAAATGACTTGACCGTTGCTGCTGAGTAAAAATCAGTAACATACTCAGAAATACGATAAGCAGCAGGCTCCACTTTTTCATAATGCTAATGCCTTCAAGCGGCGGATATGTTGTCTGTAAACTGTTAATGGATCAGTTTCAAACAGATGGTGAATGCCAATTGTTTGGTTTACCTGATCTAAGTGGTTCATTTTGAATTGGTTATTAATCACTTGGCCTAAATTACTAGAGCAAGCCGACACCAAACCATCGTTGGCTTCATCAAATACTTGTGAGAACAAGGCCAAAGCATTGTCGGCAGGGTCAAAAACATTCGTCCATGCTTTGCTGCCACTCCAAGAAAAATAATGTACGCCATTACTGGCTAGGCTTTGTGTTTCAGCGCAGTAGCTACTCGGCACACCTTCAGGATATTTTTGATTGAATGCCAAGGTTCCTTCTGTTGTTAAGGCGCTGAGTGCTTCTAGCGCGTCTTTTGGTACGCCTGACTTACCTGACAGTAAATCAATTAGTCCTGCAAGCGCGTTAGCAAGGGAAGCTAAAAACTGCTCTGAGAATGAGCCACTATCAACGCCACCACGCACAACATCCGCAAATCGACTGCCCCAATTAACGCCGCCGATACTGGTTACAGACGCTACCCACTCAGGTTTTACCGAGGCCACATAGCGGATAGTTTGTGCACCTTGGCTGTGGCCGATTAAATTAACTTTTTCTTGCCCTGTTAATGCTCTCACTATTGCGACTTGCGCCAACAACTGCTCGCCACGCAATTCTGAATTATGGGCAGAAGATACTTGTGCAACGTATACCTGACCACCTTCTTCTTGAATAACTTGCGGGACGCGATAGAAATAATCTACACCCAGCAAATTATCAAAGCCAAACAACCCGTGCACTAATATCACCGGATATGTTAGCTGCTCTTCACTGTGCGCGGGGGATCCCACGATTGCCAATACCCCAAATAGGGCGCCAAGAATTAACCTTTTCATGTACTTGCTCCAATTGTTACAATTTAATAACAATACAACTGTAGAGGACAATGGTCAGAGGTCAAGCCAGAATGATGTGTTAAATGAAATTTTAATGAATCAAAGGTAAACAAATGTAAATATAAAAAGGATGCAGAATGAGAAAATTAGTAACTGAATATCTACACTTTAAATTGTTGCTGCTGGTTTATTGTCTATCTGAAGCTTGGATAAGAAGCAAGCTGGCTTATCCAAGCTTCGGGATCAGCGTTTATTGACAATCTGCATGCGGATAGGTTGCCAAGCCATCAAGATGAACACGATAGCTATTTCCTGTAATCGGCGTTGTACCGTAATGCCCTGCATCAGCACCTATGGTAAAAGCCTGTGATGCTGGGATCCCTGCTTTAATAAAAGCTTCAGCGTCTGTTTTTGCATTACCGTAGGCGCGCACGACCTCTATACCCTGTGCTTCTAGGCGATTAATTTCAGCGGTTTTATACTCAGCCGTTTTGAATAAGCTGGTTTCGTTACTCAAAGAGGTGCGCAAAAACCCTTGCGGTAGGCCCATCCAATTTAACCAACCGCGTGTCCCTTTTGCATACCAATATACGCGCGCCGTCAAAAATACAGGTTGATAACCCAAATCTAAATAATGACGGACTAGATCGTATGCTCCGTCTTTTGGTGAGGCGTGATCTATTCCTGTATAGTCGCCGATTTGCTCCGCATCGGACTCTGTTAAGGTGCCATCAATATCAAACAACACAGCTTGAGTCCCAGGCTCTACCACGGTGACATAACCCTGCGCCCCAGTACCGTCAGCGGGCACCCCAGCGTATATACGATACTGTCCTGCAGGTAGCGCTGGCAAAGAAATAAAGGCCTTGCCATCGCCATTTGTCGTTTGCTCCCCAAGATAATGCCAGTTCGAGTCTGACTCACTGCGATAGTAAAACTCCACAGCTTCAAACTCTAAATCTTTATGGGTGATACTACCATAATCAAACTTTGCGGTGATCTGGGTTACGGTACCACTTGCTGTTACTTGATCATGCACCATATGGTAGCTCGGTAGCCAAGATAAATACTTATTAAAGTGATTAGAAAAGCTGCGCTTTTCCATATTAGGGGCAGCATACTGTGTTTCTAGCTCACTGATGTTGGGACACTTTGGGGCTGCTAGTGAAGAAAATGAAGCGAATAACGCAACGGCTAAAATAGAATGTCTCATGCACGACTCCGTGTTTATTATTGTCGATAACAAATACATCACTTGAGGATCACTTTGCTATTCTCAAGTGATAAAGCGCAAGGCACGATAATCATCGCCCTGTCATAAAACGCTAGAGCATAAACTCGAAATGTGTCAAATATGTTAAATCAATATTAATCCAAAATATAAACCCTACGCTGCTAAATTAGCCTGTATCCAGAAAACTCTATCGCATTAGAAGCACGTATTACTTTCCATTCAAGATAGCGACCATTGCTTCGATACTGACTTCCTGACATCCTCGTCGGTTACTACCGCTCCAAAGCGGGCTAAAGTCACCTTTCCCTTGCTTTTCGGCTGCAACGCGTAAAGGTGTCAACGCAGCAGATGCGTATGGGAAGCTTGGTGTTTGCTCGTAGATAAAATCAAGTGCAAGCATTAGCCGATTCTCAATCCCACGAGCTGGTCGACCGGAAAATACATTTGTCACAGCAGAAGGCTCAGCTAATGATTTAAGTGCATGACGATGAACTTGCGTGGTGTCAGCTTCATCACAGAGTAAAAAACTAGTACCTACTTGTGTTCCACATGCACCAAGTTTTTGCATCATCAACACATCTTGATGTGAAGCAATGCCACCTGCGGCAATCACCGGAATAGGTAACTTCTCAACCAGCTGTGCTACCAATTGTTTTGTTTGCAATTGCTCATCAAGTTTAGCTTCAGTAAACGTTGCTCGGTGACCACCAGCTTCAATTCCTTGAGCGATCACAATGTCTGCACCATTTTTTGCCAACCAAATTCCCTCTTCGACTGTTGTTGCTGAAGATAAAATCGTCGCTCCCCAAGACTTTACCTTTGCCACCAGTTCTGACTTTGGTAAACCAAAGTGAAAGCTGATAACTGGAGGTCTGTAAGGAGCAATCGCCTCAGCCATCTCCTCATCAAATGGCCTCCTAAGTACACCGACCTCATTGTCGGGTGTTAGGCCAAATTCAGCATAATATGGTGCTAGTTTTTGTAGCCACTTACTTTGCTGTTGCGTATCCAACTTGGGCATATCATGGCAAAAAAAGTTAAGGTTGTACGGCTTGGATGTTTGTGCCCTAAAGTTTTTTATTTCACACACCACCTGCTCTGCGTTAAGCATGCCACATGGGATTGAGCCTAAAATTCCAGCCTTGCTTGCTGCGGCTGCTAAGCGCCAATTTTGCACGCCTGCCATTGGCGCTTGGATCATAGGAATTGAAATATTAAGTAATGTAGAAAGCTGCATTATAAAGTCCTTGTTTTTATCGTAGCGCTGATACGCTCATACACTATAGACACGCTCTGTGTGGGGCCAGCAACATAGTAAAACACAACCGTGTTCATTAGACACCTTTTTGCTCGTTGGCACTCGATTTTAACCTAACGCATACGTGCCTTCACCTCCTGCGTTTTTGGCATTGTAATCTAAAGTAATTTGCGTAGCGGCAGCCTTGAGTTACACTCACGTAGATCTCACTGCGCAGTTTAAGGATGTACCATGCACGAGCATACACAACGTATCTGTGATTTTCTTAGCGAAATAAACTTACCTTACAAACTCCACTCAGTAGAAGCAGACACATTTTTACCTGGTTTAAAAACTGTCATGGGCACGCTTTATATTGATACCGATAAACTCATGTACCCAGGTGATATACTTCATGAAAGCGGCCATATTGCAGTATGCGAGCCTATATATCGCAAGCAACTACATGAAGATGTGTATAAAAACGGACTAAAAAATGGCAGAGAAAAGCAAGCCATGCACGCTGAAGAAATGGCAGCAATTGCTTGGTCTGTGGCCGCAATCCAACATATTGGATTGCCAATTGAAGTCGTACTACACCAAGATGGCTATAAGGGGGCATCCTCAAACTTAATTGATGCCTTTAAGAGCGGCGGTGGACTTGGCTATCCACTGCTCGACGCATGGGAAATGACATGCCCTAAAGCGGGTTTTCCTAAAATGAAAATATGGATCAGAGAGCGTCGCTGGATTAATGAGTAGGTTAACTAGTGGTTCACATGAGGTTTTGTTCTTTTTGTCATCACCAACTCAGCTAAACAGCTAGGTTAGTGATGACATAGTGCTCCACGCTTAGAGGCTAAAACCAATTATCTTAATTAAGTGGTATTAGTTCTTGTGGAGACAGCTTACCGTCTTCATTGCTGTCTAGTTTATCAAAAATAGCCGCGAGTGAATCTGATAATGCGGCTTCGCTTTTTGAGATGAACCCATCTTGGTCTAGGTCAAAGTCGCTAAACTCGGCTGCTATGACAGCACTTGACCCTAGTGCCGTAATGGCCAAACAGAGAGTGATTAGTGGTTTCATGATCCCTCCTAACCTTTAAAATTAGAAAATTCAGACGCACTAAGCTGACCATTTTTGTCCGCATCCAACTTCTCAAATTGACCAAGTAGTGAGGAGGACATCGAAGCCTCTTGCTGACTTATTTGACCATCTTTATCTTTGTCTACATCTTGAAATGACAAGGTCGCCGCAAGTGCCATTGTGCTCACTAATACGCCAATCGTTGTTGCACATACTGTTCTAAGTTTCATCACTATTCTCCTTATCATGCTAGATTATTTGGAATTACACTCTTTTATTAGCCTTTGAAGTCGTTAAATTCAGACTGGCTTAACTGCCCATCTTGATCCGCGCCAAGGTCTTTAAACTGCGCCATTAAATTTGGATTCGCTTTAGATTCACCTAAAGAAATATACCCATCTCCATCGGTATCGTATTTATCAAAGTCTGCATTGGCATGAGCTGCGATAGATACAAAAGAAAGTACAAGAGTTGATAATGTGATTGCTAACGTTTTCATATTTGACTCCTCTAAAATAACTAAACTTGTTATGCCTGCTCCCCACCGTGCGTGTTGAAGCTTATACCAATTTGACTTAATACTTGCTCAATTTGAAGGAGTAAATCTGACGCTAACAGCGTTAAAAATTTCTCATTTAGAACAACTAAATATCAAAATTTTTGCCTAGTTATCGACAAGGTTTTCTCGCCTCAAAATAGACCACTTAATTAAGCAAATTGGTATTACTGTCGCTATGGCCATTCCAACTTTAGTGCCAAAATTAAAAAAGCAATACTTTTCAATATGTTAAATTTATTTATATGATCGCATTCAGAGTCGATTCAGTAGCGTTGTTGCCATTTAGCAACACTAATCCGAAGAAGATAGAAAAAAGTTAATTAATTCATAAAGTTAAACTGTCGCATAAAAGCGACATAGTCAATAAGAGGTCTTTTGAAAGGAGAGTAAATTTGCCGAAAAAGCATCAAAACAATGGTTCTGTTGCCATTGTAGCGAAAAAGCCATCGACATAATTTACAACATAGAAAAATGATAAGCTCATAAATATCAATCAGATATAAACACTCATGCTAATGTTAATCTATATTCGATAGATTTTTTGGTAGGAAATAAATACAAAAGGCAAATGTGTTGCTAATTGGCAACACATTTGCCTCATCGACGATGCTTTAGATTAAGGCAGACAACGGATCAGCATCAACCTAGGGTCTGTCTAGGCTCTGCCTTGTATAAATACCGATAAAACCGCTGCAATAACAAACTTGAAAGGTTAACAGGCCCTATTACCCATTAGATTGGCTTTTTAGCTCTTCTAGCATACGCTCGTCACCCATCAAGTTTTTCAAGATTGCTTTGACCTTTGGATCTGCTGCGTTTTCATAAAGAGACAACAAATCTTGCGCGATTTTCTTCTGCTGTTTAGGGTCTGATCCAGACTGAAAATATTGTGACATCAGCCCTTCAGCAGCTAAGCTCTTTACGTAATCGTTCTGCTCTTGTTCAAGCATTTTCACAAACGATTGTGACAAACGCTCATCAACAATAGGAGTGCGTGACACTAGCTCTAATGCTTGTAATCTTAACTTTTCATCGCTCATACTGTGCGTCATATTAAGAATGGATTCTACCGCTTGGTAATCATATTGCTCTAAGTCATTGCGGTTTAGCATAAACATATTCATTTGTAACTGACTCATTGCAGCTAAACGCTCTGCTGCTGGTAGGCTGCTATTGAGGATTTTCTGTTTTAATTCGTTACTTACTTGGCCTGCATACTCAGGATCGGTTTTGATCCGCATTTCATAGTCTTCTGGTAAGTCTTCATAAAACCCATAAATTGGATTTTCTGCTTTCATTTCTGCTATTTTTTGCTGCTCACGCTTTTCTATTAACGAAAACACCAAAGATTCAAATTCTTGAGGCGCTTGTTCAGACAACATTTCTGACTTTTCCATCGACAGCGCTTGTATACGTGACTCTAGCTTATCGATTCGGGTCAATAGCGCAGCAATATCTTGAGTTTGCTCGTTCGCTGTGTTTGCAAAGACATGGTATTGCGTTGCCTGCTCTGTAGATTGATAAGCGGGTGCAGGATAGACTTGAGTTGCAACAGGACTAGTCGCTAGCTTTGTTTGGATAACATTAAACCCAGAAAAAGCTAATGCAAGAACCGAACAAGAAAGCGCAATATTGAGTTTAAGATTTGACATGAGCAAGTTACCCTTTGAAAAAGTAGCAATGTAATACATCTGCAAGATAAATACTGTAAATGATTGTATTGTAAATTGATACAGCTTCGTCTAGTTAACCTAAACTTGGAGTAAGAAGTTATTTTTTAATACAAGGTACATTTGTGCGTCAATAGCTAGTCTATTACAAACCAGTTTAACGCAGTAACAAGGGATAACAGCGGTTGGATAACAAGTTATTGTCCCAGACTCAGGTTATAACTATAGTTTAAATGAGGAGTGAGCTAACATATTGTTTTTTAAGTTTACCTTAATTTATACCAGAGCGCTTTAAAGCTGGCATAACGCCCCAGCACAGTCGATATAATGTAAAACGGAGTTTAATTGGAACCAATACTGGCTAAACAACACTATAAATTACATGTCCTAAGTTTGCTTGGCATCGCATTTATTATGGCTATCTTTGGTAATGGTGCACTGTGGCACAGTCACCAAGCGCTGCTACAGTGGTGGCTTCCAGCGGTGTCAGTGCTGCTGTTATTACACTTGGGATGGCGTATTAGGCAAGCTAGCTTGAGTGTTGGCACTACTGCGCTGTATTTGGACATCAAACTCTGTTGGGTCGCGCTGCTGTTATGTAGCGGTGGAGATCTCATCAATGTTAACCCCTTACAGATTTACCATCGCCAAGATACCGTAATAAAGCACGACTACCTCATTGACTCAATTTGGTTATTTGCATCAGGTTATGGTCTTTTGCTGTGGCTACTCGTTAGAATGCTCAAACGGGAGTTCTCGCTCACAATCACCCAAACTACGCTATTAATCGTCGTGGCAGCAGTGTTGTCTTCACTGAGTTATTACCAACTCTATTTACCTAATATAAGTTTATATTCATTGCTTTTAAGTGCTGGCTATAGCTTTTTGGTGGCGTTACTTGCGGTGTTTGGTGGCTGGTTAGCGGTTCAAAATTTACGTCTTGGCTTGCGACTAAATTATGCTGTTGCCCTTGGCTTTATTCTAGCCATGGTTGCTGATGCTATCATCGGACAATTTTGGCTCTTTGCTAATAATGGCGAAGGGTATTTCCCCATTGCCAGACATGTAAATTGGATTATTTATATTAGTTCTCAAGCACTATTGTTGTTATTTCCTATCGCCCTGATACGCACTCACACAATGAACCAACACTTACGCTAAGCTACCACCACATAAAAAGGCCGAACAATGTCGGCCTTCTATCTACTTTGAACGTAAGCGTAGATATTATCTTTTTATGATCGCATTGTGATAAACGTTTTGTACGTCATCGACATCTTCTAGCATATTGATTAGCTTTTCGAATGTTTCAATCGCTTCTGCATCATCTATTTCTACATGTGTTTGCGGCACCCAAGTGATTTCATCCACTTCAAATGTGATGCCTTCAAATGCTTCTGTTAATGCAGTTTTTGCTTTGAAGTACTCAGTATGTGGAGCAAAAACCGATACCTGACCGTCTTCTACTTCCACGTCAGTCACATCGACATCAGCCATCATTAGCGCTTCCAAAACTGACTCGTCATCATCACCTGCAAAGCCAAGGATTGCAAAGTGATCAAACATATGCGCAACACAACCTGGACTTCCTAGGTTTGAGCCAGTTTTGGTAAACGGTAAGCGTACATCTTTGATAGTACGATTCATGTTATCTGTTAGGCAGTCAACGATGATCATGCTGTTACCTGGGCCATATCCTTCGTAACGTGCTGGCGTGTAGTCTTCACCGGCACCACCGGCTGCCTTTTCAATTGCTTTGTCGATTACGTGCGCAGGAACTTGATCTTTTTTTGCTTTATCGATTAAACGACGTAACGACAAGTTAGTTTCAGGATCTGCGCCGCCATTTTTAGCAACAACGTAAATCTCTTTTCCGTATTTTGAGTTTACTTTTGTTTTTGCCGCCGCCGTTTTTGCCATGGCGTTTTTGCGGACTTCAAATGCTCTGCCCATCTTAATGCTCGTTTTGTAAAAATTGTCGAAGATTTTACCAAGACATTTGAGTTACGGCTATACCCAATTATCTGTATAGGTAATTAGCGGCACGTTAAGCTTAAGAGGTTCACTTACTCAGTAGCCAGTAGCTTGGCTTATACGATAATGTTGTGGCACAGCTAAATAACTACACTATAGTTACTACTGTTAAATAACCTACTATGGGTAAGTTTGTTATGATCATGTTTGGCTTAGGAAAGGCAAAAAGGGACAATGACCTAGACGCTCCTCTTTTTCAGCACATAAAAAAAACCACTGCGTACCTTGAGATTGATCATCAAGGAAATACTATTGAGATCAGTAATCGGTTTAAGCAGCTATTGGGGTATGCACCCGATGTACAGCTTACTTCAATCAATCAAATTTGCCGCAGCCCAAAACACAAAAGCGCACTAAAGCAAGCCATTACGCAATTGGCGAACCAATCTCAAGTTAGCGTTGAAATAGCCTTCGACACCGCAAAGCAAGTAATTAAGCCATTACTGCTTGAGCTCTCCAAAACACCACAAGGGAGGATTGTGTTGATTGCAACAGATATTAGCCATTACCGCACCGCTATCAATACCGCACGAGCAAGCCTGCAAGCACTTTCATCTTCGTTTGCAATGGTTGAATTTAACGTTGATGGCACTGTTTTATCCGCAAACGACAAGTTTTTATCTTTGCTGGGTTATGAGCTAGCTGAGATCCAGAATCAACATCACAGTATGTTTGTTGAAGATAACGATGCCAAAAGTGAAGACTATCAATCGTTTTTACAACAGCTAAACAGTGCAAAAAGCTTTGAGGGTGAATATAAAAGAAAAACAAAATCCGGTAAAACGGTATGGCTACATGCCACTTATACCCCTATCGTTAACGCCAATAATCAGCTGAGTAAAATAATTAAATACGCTATTGATATTTCGGAGCAAAAGTTTCAAGAGGCGACATATCAGCATCAAATCAGCGCCATCGAGCAAACTCAAGCGGTTATTGAGTTTGACCCGAACGGCAATATCATTACCGCAAATCCACTCTTTTTAGATGCCGTTGGATACAAGCTGACAGAAGTACAAGGCCAACACCATCAAATATTCATGGATAACAATGAGGCTTTAAGTAGCCAATATATCGCTTTTTGGCAAGCTCTGCGGCAAGGGCTGCATCAATCAGGCGAATTCAAGCGCGTCACTAAAACAGGGCAAACACTTTGGATACAAGCAACCTATACACCCATACGTGATGAAAGCGGTGACGTTTACAAAATTATAAAGTACGCCTCGGACATCACAGCTACCAAACTCGCTTCTTTTGATTCTGCTGGGCAAATTGCGGCGTTCAATCGTTCACAAGCCGTCATTGAATTTGATTTACAGGGAAATATTTTAAAAGCCAACCAAAACTTTTTATCCACTATGGGTTACAAAGAAGAAGAGGTTATCGGCCAACACCACCGTTTATTTGTTGCAGAAGACTATGCTCAAAGCACCGAATATAAAGCCTTTTGGCAACGCCTTCAGCAAGGACAGTTTGAGTCAGGCGAGTTTCATCGTTTGGCCAAAGGAGGCAAAGAGGTCTGGATCAGCGCAACCTATAACCCAATTTTGGACGAGCAAGGTAAACCGCTTAAAGTGGTCAAGTTTGCGACCGACATAACCAAGCAAAAGCTGAGTCATGCCGACTTTTCAGGGCAATTAGCTGCAATTCGCAAGTCACAAGCGGTGATAGAGTTTGCAATGGATGGAACTATTTTATGGGCAAATGGGCTATTTCTTGACACCATGCACTACAAACTGGAGGAAATTCAAGGTAAGCATCATCGCCTTTTTGCCACAGCTAAACAAGCAAACAGTGCCGAGTATCAAGCGTTTTGGCATAAGCTTAATAGAGGCGAGTTCGACTCAGGGCAATATCTAAGGCACGATAAGCATGGTAACCATGTTTGGATCCAAGCATCTTATAACCCTATCCTAGATCAAAAAGGGAAACCTTTTAAAGTCGTCAAATATGCAACCGATATTACGGCTCAAAAACAAGCTGTTGAGTGTATTAAAGCGGCAATATTCGCGATGGAACAAGGCGACCTAAGGCATCGTATCACCGTGCCGCTAGATGGCGAATTTAGCGTACTTCAGCAAGCTATGAATGGCTTATTTGATAAGCTGAGTGATTTGGTCAATACAATCAATCGCGGCGCTGAGCAAGTATTCGATGTTGCAAAGCAAATTGCCAGCAATAACGAAGACTTAAATAGCCGAATTGAAAACCAAGCCGCGAGCTTGGAAGAAACCGCAGCAACAATGGAAGAGCTCACTGCCACCGTCAAGAAAAATGCAAATAGCGCCAGTCATGCTGCCGAAAAAGCGACATTTGTTAGCGAGAAAGCGCATTCAGGAAAAGTATCAATTGATGATGCCATCACAGCGGTGGGAAAAATAGAATCCTACAGCACGAAAATATCTGACATTATTAGCGTAATTGATGAAATTGCTTTTCAAACTAATTTACTGGCACTCAATGCGTCAGTTGAGGCAGCACGAGCAGGAGAGGCCGGTCGTGGTTTTGCCGTTGTTGCAGGTGAAGTCAGAAACTTAGCACAGCGCAGTGCATCAGCCGCGCGGGAAATTAAGTCGTTAATTAAAAATAGTGTGGATGCAGTAGCACAAGGCAGCAAGCTTGTGTATGAGTCTGGTGTAACCTTTGAGGAACTGATGCAGTCTATCGCGGATGTGAGTCAGATGGTCGAAGAGATAGACAATGCAGGCAAAGAGCAAGCTGATGGGATCTCTGCGGTATCCACCACGATTGCGCAAATGGATAACATCACCCAACAAAATGTAACGCTGGTAGAAACCACTTCCCGCTCAGGAAAGCACATGGAAAATCAAGCTAAACTACTCACCGACCAAGTTGCATTTTTTCAGCTAAGCAACCCAAACGATGAGTAAGTGACTTGAAATTCGGATAATTGACCTGAGCTCGGTTTAACTAATGCCTTTCTAGCAGCTAGTTAATAAGCATTAATTACCCTCAACTCATAGGCTATAGCAAAGCTAGGATAACTTCAGCTTTGCTTACCTCAAATTGTTTTGGTTGTTCCACATTCAGGCTGGTCACCACACCATCTTCAATCACCATGGCGTAGCGCTGCGAGCGCAGGCCACCAAAAGCACCGGTATCCATGTCCAGCCCAATTGCTTTTGTGAAGCTGCCATCACCGTCGCCAAGCATCATAATGGCTTGTGCATTTTGTGCTTCACCCCACGCTTTCATCACAAAAGCATCGTTTACTGATACACATGCGATAATATCCACACCTTTGGCGGTAAACTCATCTGCATTAACCACAAAACCAGGCAGGTGCGCAGCTGAGCATGTAGGTGTAAATGCGCCTGGCACGGCAAAAAGAACAACCTTTTTACCGGCAAAGCAGGTAGCGACATCATGATTAACCATGCCATCTGCGGTGAGCTCGCTCAGTTGCGCCTGAGGTAGTTTTTGTCCAACTTCAATCATTTTCAATTCCTTCAATTTATACCAATGTTCTTAATTAAGTGGTCTCTTTTGAGGCGAGAAAACCTTAACGTGTTGCTTCACTCAACATCAGAGTCTATCAATACGCTTTATATCGACTTGCGGGATCTCATAGCCTGTAAACAATAGCCAGTTTTTTGTTTCAATAAACTCCAGTCCCCTACTGCGGCTAAAACTGCGCTCAGGCACTCGGATAATGTCTTTATGTTGTTTACTCGCAAAGTCAAAGTAGCTAATGCGAAAATCACCACGATGAACAGATAAGTAGTAGATACCTGAACGAGACACTGACCAGCTCGCGCTTGATGCTAAATATGCCCCAGTAAATAAATGCTGATGTTCTTTAGACATCAGATCCATTTTCCACATTTCTTGTTGTTCACTTTTGTATATGTATAAGGCATCTTTGTACTCGATCGCTGTCGTCCCAGCGGTTAACTTAGTCACGGGCTTTTGATGTGCTTCTATTGACACTCGAAATATGTCTTTGCCATCTGAGACATATATATGCTTGTCGTCAGAGGACCAGCTAGGCTTGCCATGATACTCAAGACCTGTTTTTATTTGGATCACTTGCTTGTCGGCGACATCCAGTAGCTGGAGCTGACTCCCCTGCGATGATTTAGTGATAAAAACCACTTTGCTGCCATCTTTGGACCATGCTGGATGCAACGCTTGTAACTCTAATTGGGTTAGCTGTACTCGCTCGTCACCTTTGAGGTTAGACATCCACACTTCATCAAAGCCAGACTGATTAGAAATAAAAAGCAACTGCTCTGAATCTGATGAGTAATCAGGGTAACGAAAGCTCACTTGTGAGTGTAAAATTGGAAATGGGGAGCTTGCTACAGTTGCACTTAAATCAAGTTTCATAATAGAAGTATCTATCTCCCAATTATGAAAATAAAGCGCTCCGGAAGCGCTGAAATTTGGGTAGCTGAGCCCAGAAAATGGTAGCGAGGCCAATATCTTGCCGTCAAGTGACACTTTATATGCTTTACGTGCACCATGCTCTATAGATGACACCACAAGGTAATTGTCAGTAGGATGCCAAGTCACTCCTCGTAAGTCATCATGACCTTGTAGAAGCGTAATCTCCCGACCTGAGTCCAGCATTTTCAGGTAGAGGTTTTCTAAACCATTGGGTAAGTTGCGACTGATCACGATTTTAGACGCATCGGGTGACATCACAATACTTTCAGGATAGCTATCTTGACAGTTCAACTGGCAATCTAAGACCGTTTCGGTCAGATGAGTTAAGTCAAGTAAGACGACCTGCCCGCCACTACCTTCACTTTTTTTCGCAACAAACCCAAGTAGATTTTTTTCTGCCGAGTAGGTCAGTGTGGTCGTCGTGTTTACAGGGCAATCTGCGAGCACTTTTTGTGCTTTAGTCACTGTATTTAGCGATTTGATGGCACACTTACCCGTTTGCTTTGCAATGAAAAATACCGTTTGGTTGTCTCGCGCCCACACCGAAACAGACGCATTTTCGTTACCATTGCTGAGCTTAACAGGAGGACGGTTTGGATGAGTAAGGTCTTTTAAATACAGATGTGCATGACCACCGAGCTTTCGCCATGCAAAGGCCATAAATTGCCCATTAGGAGAAATACTTGGAAACAACTCTCGCCCGGGGTAATCGGTTACGTCAACGAGCGCATCATTTGGACGGTCACTGTTCAAATACAGCATTAAAGTGACGACTAAAATACACAAAGTTGTCAACATCATGACTTTGTTGACACTTATAAACTGTGCAATATTAGGTTGTACCTCAGGGCTAATAGCTGCGGGTTCAAAATGAGGAGGAACTTTTAATCTATACCCTGACTTACGAATGGTTTCGATAACCTCGTTTTCTGTATTTTCAGCGCCACAATCCAGTGTTTTGAAGGTTTTTCGCAAATGCCAAACAGCATTGGTCAAGGCTTTTTCACCAACAAAAAGATTGCCATCCCATACTTGAGCAATGATCTCTTCACGTGTTACTACGTTGGGGTAGGCACGTGCCAATACTGACAATACCTCAATAAACTTTGGTTGGACACAACACACTTTCCCATCTTTAGACATACTATGTCCAATAGGGTCGATGTTTACGCCTAATAACTGAAAAGTAGTGTCGTGCTGCATGATTTCATCTGTGAATAAGTATGCAATAAATCATACCTAAATTAGTGTCTAAATGAAAAAATTTACACGATGAATGCCACTTTCATATTTAAATCCATCTTAAAGTATTAATTAAACATCTGTTTTAAATGCTTATTTTTAAATAGATATTAAATAGAGCTAAAAACGTTAAAGAATAGATATTGGTATCATTGCATGTACTAAAGGGATGGTCAGAATGAGCAACACTGGTCCAGAATATCGCCTTTTGTTTGTGAAACAATAAGGCATTCCCCGCCCAGCAGACCCTAAATCAATGAACAACAATTAGAAAAGGGATCACCGTGTTACCTAATAATAAATTAAAACTCATTACCCTATCTATCGCACTCGCATGTAGTCATTCCACAACTGCACAAGCGCAACAGATTGAACGTCAACAGGTAGAGCAAACGAGCTCGACAACCAACACTCAGGCCGAAGATCAGGCGCTTGAAAAAATAGTGATCACCGGATCGAGGATTAAAAGAGACAGCTTTTCGGTGCCAACACCCATTGCAACAATGAATGCGGAGTCTTTGAATGATGCTGGGTTTGGTTCACTGGCGGATATTTTGTTCGAAGAAATGCCGCAAGTCAGCGAAGGAACAGGTAACGGAAACTCGCAAAGTAGCGTTCAAAATACGGGACTTTCTACAATCGACCTCAGAGAGTTAGGGGTTAGCCGCACGTTAACCCTGATTGATGGTCGCAGAGTGGTTTCTAATAGCTACTCAGGCAATTACGTTAGCCTCTCAACTATCCCTAAAGGCATGGTTGACCGAGTAGAAATCATCACCGGAGGCGCCTCAGCTGCCTATGGTTCTGATGCCATCGCTGGGGTGGTAAATATCATTACGCAACAAGATAAAGAAGGGGCAACTTTCCATGCTCGTGGAGGAGAAAGTACACAAGGTGGCGCAGCAGAATACACAATAAGCGCAGACTACGGTACCAGCTACGACAATGGTAAGGGCTACTTCTTTTTCAGTGCCACGTATGATGAAGAAAAAGGCTTAAGTTACTGGGATAGAAAACGTGCCCAACAGCAAGACAGCTGGGACTACGATGAAGAGCGTATGTGCAACGTGATGCTAACAGCAACTTACGATCCCGACACAAAAACAGCCTATCAATGTATGCGAGACATCGACAAATCACAATGGACTAGCCTCAGCGATTCTATCCCTGGTGGCGTCTTTGACGAGTCGAGCAGCTTTAAACCCGACGCCGGTTTTTGGTACGATGGCACTACGTTAAGAAACGATTGGCAAGAAGAACGCCACGGCATTAACTTCAACCAATTTACGATGTTAAAAGTGCCAGATAAAGATATTTCTGCGGCAGTAAAAACTGAGTATGAGTTTGACAATGAAGTAGAAGCCTACTTCCAATTACAATACAGCCGCAACACCTCACGCAATGTCAAATCACCAGAAAGTGAAGATGAGTGCGATGCGATAGTTACATACGATCCTGCAAACAATCAATTTGGCTCAGATTGTATGGGCCGTATCCCCTATGATAATCCCTATATGCCTGACGCTATCCGCGCAGAAGCAAGTTCAAAAGGCGTAAAATGGGATCGACTGTTCTCAGAAGTGGGAAATATCATAAACGACAATGAAAGAACGACGATTAGGACATGGGGTGGATTACGCGGCTACCTGTGGGATGACTGGGAGTGGGATGTCTCCGTAGGTTATGGCAAGTTCAAACAGGAGCAAAACCGTAGTAACGAGATTTTTGTTGCACGTGTCAAACAAGCACTCAACGCCGAGCGTCTAGCGGACGGCACCATTCAGTGTAAAGACGAACAAGCTCGAGGCCAAGGTTGTGTACCAATCAACTTATTTGGTGAAGGGTCAATCACAGCAGAAGCCGCTAATTATATTCGAGCTAATCCATCCATAACCACAGATATCGATCAAGTTACCGTATCTGGTTTCATCACCGGCGATTTATTTGAGCTCCCAGCAGGCGCTGTAGGCTCTGCTTTTGGTTTCGAATATAGAAAAGACAGTCAGAGTGTCGCTACCAATGTGCCTAATGGCGGTGTAACCTTCAACTACGTACCTACTTTTGATGGTGATGTGAGCGTACGAGAAGCTTTTGCTGAGCTTTCGTTGCCGTTACTAAAAGATGCCCCCTTGGCTAAGTCTCTCAGTGCAGAAGTGTCAGCTCGTATTGCCGATTACAGCTGGGCAAATACAGGGCTTATCCAAAGTTATAAAGCTGGATTTATCTACGAGCCAATTGAAGGTTACTCAATCCGGGCCAATTGGGCCAGAGCGATGAGAGCACCTACTATCACAGAGCTAATGTCTCCTCCTCGTGGTGATTATAATAGCTTTGATGATGTTTGCGATGGCGTTACTGCCACCTCAATGGAACCGGGCCATGATAACTGTAGAAAAGAGGCAGGGATCCTCGCTACCATTGCTGCAGAAGGGAAGTTTGAAGATGAGAATAATGGCTATTCTCCAAACTCAGGGAATAGTGAGTTGTTTGAAGAAACAGCTGATACAATTACGCTTGGCTTGTCCCTTGCCCCTTCGTTTATTCCCAACCTTAGAATGGCGTTAGACTATTATGATATTCAAATCGATGACGCAGTTACGGCGCTGGGCAACGAAGATATCATCAAATTCTGTTATGCCTCATCCATGGAATATGGCAGCGAAAATGAATTTTGTCGCGACATCAAGCGTGATGAAGAAGGGCAGGTCTTTGAAGTAAATCAGCGCGTTATTAACACTGATGAAATTCGCACCAAAGGTTACGATATTGCCATGGAGTATCTGTACGATGCCAGTGAATATGGCCGCTTTAAGGTTAAAGCGGATTGGACGCACGTCATCGAGTATTCAATCACCAGTACGGGTCCTGATGGCCAATATGAGGATTTATACGAAGGCTACTTAGGCGACGACATTTTTGAAGACAAAGGCGCGATTGCACTGACTTGGTACAAAAATGACTGGCGTGTGCGCTGGAGTACAAAGTACAAAGGTGCTGTGGAAGCAAGTCGCTCTCGATATGAAGATTGGCAAGCTGCAATGACGAAAAATGATGCCCGTTGTGACGCTGGAGAGTCAAGCTGCATCAGTAACCCTGAGCCACTGTGGCAAGGTTCACTGCCATCGGTTGTCACCCATAGTATCAGTGTAAACTACAGCATGGATTTGAATAACGATCGCTCTTTATCGATTTATGGTGGTATCAACAATCTATTCGATGAAAAGGGACCGTTTATTGTCGGTGGTAGAGGTAACTTTGATAGTGCTTATGGTTCTGGTGTTGGACGCTTTGCGTTCATTGGTGCCAAGTACCAATTTTAAAGTAAATACTGTAGTTTAGGCCACGGTAATTACAAAAAAGCCCCACATTAGGTGGGGCTAAAATCATGATTTTATCGATACAGACTCAGCAAATGTAACGCTCTTACTGAAACGGTAGGCTGCGGTGCTACAGTTCACCGCTAAACAACAAAACCATGTACAACAAGACTGTGAAGTCCCCCTAAAACGACGTTAAGAGTTCAAACGGTAACCATCTGCTCTAATGTGGGCCGGTGTTATTTTGAGGTGTTAACCAATCGCTTTGCCACACATAGTTGCCATGTATGTACAAAAGTTTATCGCCTTGGATAAGCCCCCTATCCGCCTCGGTATATCCCAGCACTTTATCATTACTAATAGGCAAGGTGAGCGCTGCTCGGCTGCTACCACGGTAGGTCAACGTGGAGTCCACTCCTTGCACTACTTCAAATGCAGCCAAGTCATTAGCAGTATACCAAGTGGAGCTAGCGTCACTCTCTTGTTCGGTAGTCCAATACACAATAGGTAACGTAAATCGCGTCACTGAGTCATTGTCTTTTAGCATCGCCAGCGTACGATAATCATACTCCAGTGGCGTAAATCCCCCTTCAAAGATATGTGCTTTTAACAGCTTAGGTGCCGCCGGATCAGCCACATCAAATAAACTCACTTGTGTACCTGAAGCAACTTCAGAGTTTGGCTCCGTTACATGTTGCCCAACGCCAAGCAATAAGCCTTCACCAACTGGGTGTAGGTATGAGGAAAAACCGGGTACTTCTAGGCTGCCAACCATTTTAGGCTCTGTAACATCGGATAAATCTAAGACATATAGAGGGTCTATTTGCCTAAAAGTAACAACATAGGCAGTATCGCCAAAATACCGCACGGCGTACACATCTTCATCTACTTGATTGGTTTGTGGGTTCACTTTACCAATAGGGGTGGGATATTTATCATTTGGTAAAGTGGCAACTGTCACCAGTGTGTTGCCCTCTGGTTTTAGAATATGCAGCTTGTGGCTATTTCCCATGCTAGTGTCATATTTACTTGTGAACACTCTGAGCATACCGTCTTGTTCATCAAATCGCGTTGCTGCCATGTTACTACTCACCTGTGCGAGCTGACCTTCAACCTCTCCTGTCGCTTGATAAGTTACCCCTTCATTATTTAGTGTCAATTGGTGTAATACTAAACCATGAGGTTGCCAAATCGCGGTGTTGACCTCATCAGTGTTATCGGCGAATGTGTAGTTATACAGATATAGCGTCGTCGCTGACATATAAAAGCCCGCGGTTCGGGTGCTTACGCATGTTGTTTTAAAGTCATCAGGAGTGTGGATATTTACTTGGGTTATGGTCGTTAAGCCATGGTAGCCATCTAATGCCGTTGCATCTGCAGGCAGATAGCAACTATCTGCTGCGACTAATGGCGCTTCTGTGTTTGTTTGTAGGTTTTTAAAGGCAGGGAGCAGTGCGTTGACATCCATATCCATTAGTTGGTTATAGCTTGCTAATCTGTCATTGTCCGTATATCCACTGTAACTCAATGTATGTTCAGCTATTACATACAGAGTATCACCTATTAGGCGACTACCAACTAGTGAGCCATCCATCCGAAAGCGTTTCTCGACGGCGGCTTGTTCGGGCATGGATACGTCACTGAAAGCCAGCTCTATAAAACCTTGATAATCTACTTGTGGCTGGATTGACTGTATCGATATGTCGTCTGCGAAGCCGTAATCATAGTCCATCAATACACTGATTAACTGGTGCTCCTGTAAATAGAGGTTTTGGCTAGCAAACGCTGAGTCCGACACAATAAGTTCATTCACTTGCAATGGCACTTCGTCAGCCACAGTATCTAACACTCTAACGAAGGTTTTACTGCTGTCCCCCTCGTAGGCAACCTCCGTCGTCCCAGCAATATACAAATAGCGCCCGTCAAACTTGATCCGGTCGCTTTGTGATACACCATCCACAAGCTGGTTTGTCCCAGAGTATGGCGTTGTTACGGTAGTAGCGGCTGGGTTTTCCGACACGTCTTCACCGTTTTTCCCCCCTCCACTTGCGATAAAAATACCATTTTTAACAAACTGACTAAATTGCGCTGCAGAAGATGCTTGTAGCGGTGCTGTACTGTTATTTAGCGCATTGAGCGCTGGCAACGTCTTATTCTCTTCATTGTTGCTGCTACCACCACATGCACTCAAACCTGCAGCAAGTGGCAAGCTCAACCAAATTTTGTAATTCATAATGTTATCCTTGAAAGTTAAGCGTCAATTAAGCCTAAACTTTTACGCCGGCATTTCTGTTATCATCAGCGTTTGTTTTGTTATTTAATGTTACCCTTTCTGGTAATTTGTACCGCGACTGGTAAATTACACATTAGGGCAGGCTGACCACTCACCGCCAACAAACGACTACCATTTTGTTTTAATACTGACTCAAGTTGAGGAAATCAAACACTGACGGCATTAACGCTTTTTATTTAACGTCACCAACATGGACACAAATGGCTTGGTGATAACAAAATGCGACAGTGGTGTTATCAACACAGCTTTCTGTCATCAAAATAGATCAGCTAACGAAACAAATTTGTATCACTCAAACTGGAGTTTCACATTGAAAAAGTTACTAGTGGCCTTAACTTTGCTGCTCGCCGCCAAGGTAAGTGCCAATACAGTGCCATGTGACGCCAATGACAGCGAATGTACAGCTATTGGCCAATGGCGTTTTGGTGTCGCACTCGGTGGCGGGGTGATCACCAACCCACTACATGGCGGTGATAACATACCTTTGATTGCAGTGCCTTATATCAGCTATTACGGCGAGAATCTATTTTTAGATAATGGAACATTAGGCTATACACTCTACTATCACGACCAATTTGACATCAGCTTAATTGGCACATTTAACACAGAACAAGCGTATTTTGAGAAATTCCACCCGAGTAATATTTTTGTACAAAAAAGTTTGTTAGATGCCAGTGCTGAATTACCTGGAGGTGAGTTTCTCGCGGAGCAACGTGTCATCTCACTTGATGATATTAAGTCAAGGAAATGGGCAGTTGATGGGGGAGTGCTAGCACATTGGATTATCAATGATAATGTCAAAGTAACAGCATCATGGCTGAGCGACATCACCAACACATATCAAGGTTATAATGCGGATATAGGTATAAGTTACCGATTCCGCTTCAATAATACGCCAAATGCCCATGCACTCATCAAAGCAGGGCTAAAATGGAAAAGTAGACAATTAATCGATTACTACTATGGTATTAATAAAGCCGACACCCTTAACTCAGCCTTGTGGTATGAAGGTAGCTCAAGTTACCAGCCCTATTTGAGTTTTGCTTATTCATACCCAATAAGCAAATCGTGGACTTTCAAATTTAACGCGAAATATCAACAGCTTGACACTGTTATGACAGATAGCCCGATAGTCGAGGATAGCTATACCGCGACAGTCTTTGTCGGGGGAAAATATGAATTTTAGGTTGTACTTAATAATAATTATAATATTTAGTGCTTCTAGCACCGCTTCAACCACACCTAGCAATGAAGTTAACTTTGAAATTAAACCCATTACTTGTATGGTAAAGCAAGCAGGACAACGCTGTGAAATGACCGCAAAAATAGCGTGGCAATCTCCCTTCCAAAGAGATTTGTGCTTATTTCAAGAAGAACAAAAACTACAATGTTGGGAGCAAACTGCTGAGGCAAAATCAACACAGACCATCTCGCTATCAAAATCCATGATTTTTAGCTTGAGGGATGCTAAAAATAACATGATTGCGAAACAAACTATCGAACTACACACAAGCGTCAACCAGCAATATCGACGCAAACTGAGAAGCGACTGGAGTGTGTTTTAATGGCGAAAGTATTACTAGTTGAAGATGATGTTAAGCTTGCAGAGTTAACCGCAAAGTTTCTTATTCACAACGGCTTTGAAGTCGTACAATTGCACAATGGCATCAATGCGATAAAAGCGATTGAAGCCGAAAAGCCCGATATTCTTATTCTTGATATCATGTTGCCCGGACTTGATGGTTTCTCCATTTGTAAAGCGGCTCGAAGTGAGTTTAAAGGGCCGATTTTATTTTTAACTGCCAAAGATAGTGACTTTGATCATGTCAAAGGGCTAGAAATTGGTGCCGATGATTATATTATTAAACCCGTAGAACCCTATGTATTGCTGGCTCGGCTAAACGCCCTATTAAGGCGCACACAAAGTGAACAAGTACAATCAGACTCTATCGTGCTTGGCAAGTTACGGATCAATAAATCAGACAGAAAAGTCTATTTATCCAATCATGAAGTAGAGCTCACCAGTTATGAATTTGACTTATTGAAGACACTCGCAGGTCATGCTGGAGAAACCCTCAGCCGTGATTACATTTACAAACATGTAGTTGGACGTGAATACGATGGCTTGGATAGAAGTGTAGACGTACGTATTAGCCGTCTGCGTAAAAAACTCGGTGACAACTTAGAGCAACCGGCTCGACTCATTACCGTTTGGGGTAAAGGTTACCTTTGTTCAAAGTCTGCTTGGGATTAGTTTATCTGTGTTAAAGCTATTACTCAGCTTATATGTAGCTGTGTTTACCAGCATTGTTATTATTAACCAAGTAAGTGAAGCAATTTGGACGCATTGGGTGCATTCTGCACCTGACGAGTTGCGCCATGCAAAAACCATAGCACACACACTGAAGTCCAGTATTTCTCCAAATAGCTTACCCAAAGAGTCAGACACCATAAAAATACTCGATATGGATGATGTGGCTTGGTTGCCAGAACAAGCTAGTACCCTAAAACAGGGTGGTATATTAACGAGTTTTGATGATACCGGCAGTGCTTGGCTGACTTTCAAAATACCAGAGTCAACTTTATTGCTGCAACTAGGGCCGCTCGCCCCTGCAACCTCTGCGACCAACAAGCAATGGCTTATCAAGCTACTCTCTTATGCTGTATTGGCCTTTTTACTCATGTTGTGGATAAGGCCGCTCTGGCTTGACCTTTTACAACTTCGCTATATTACCGAATGCCTCGCTCAAGGTCAGGTGCCTAAAACGACGCGACGCTCTAGATTCTCTGCTATCTCTAATCTTACAGAGCAAATCTACCACTTAGCATCGCAAGTGGCACGACTGATTGACAATCAAAAGCTATTAGTCAACGCTGTGTCTCATGATCTGCGTACCCCTTTGGCTAGACTTAAATTTGCTCTTGCAATGCTACCTGAAAACAGTCGAGAGCAAGGCAATGATATGGCTGATGATGTGTTGGAAATGGAGGCCATGATAGATGAAATGCTGGCCTATGCGCGGCTAGAATTTGAAGTAAAAAAGCTGGAGCTGATCCCGCTTAGCCTTAATGAGTTAGTTCAAGACCAAATAAGCAAGCTAAGTAAACTCACTGATAAACAGGTTTCCTTTCAAGGCAGCTGCGATGAAATTATCCTCCTAGCCAACCCACATTATTTATCTCGCGCTATCCAGAATATTGTGCAAAACGCAGACAAGTACGGCAACTCAGCCATCATGATCCGTACCGAAAGTGACAAAAAATATGCCTATATTCAGGTCGAAGATGATGGTAATGGGATCCCAAAATCACAGTGGGAATCCGTATTTGTGCCCTTTTCTAGACTTGATGCAAGCCGTAGCAAAGGCGGTGGAGGGTATGGACTTGGCCTTGCAATTGTACGCAAGATTGCCACTTGGCATAAGGGTAGCTGTCATGTTGGTTGCTCAACTGAACTTGGCGGAGCTAAGTTTACCTTTATTTTGCCACTCGCACATCGCACAAGCAGTTACTCTGGCACCAATGCGAAATTAGAGTAGATAATGGCCCAGAATTTACTTCGACTATGCTGGAAACGTGGGCGACGGAAAACTGTATTAAACTTGAGTTTATAAAACCTAGTAGCCCTTATCAAAATGGCTTTGTGGAGAGGTTTAACCGAAGTTACCGTGAAGAAGTGCTAGATTTATACTTGTTTGAATCACTGCAAGAAGTACGTGAAATCATAGATGAGTGGTTAAGTATTTATAATTATGAGTGGCCTCATGATTCACTTGGTGATATGACACCAATTGGTTACCTTGAGGCAGCATAAAATTCTACGAAAGAGCTGTACTAAATTGGGTGGAGTTACATTCCTATCTATAGAGACTGCAACATTTATTAATAGCTGTGCTAATGTATGCCACCTGTAACTCCAAAATCATCGAGAATAATTGTCACGTTGTGTGATGGTTTAAAAATGATAGCCAGCTCTGTTGCACCATCAGCGATATTCTCAACTTTAACCGGAACGGAAAATGTCTGTAAAACAGGTTCTGTTTGTGCGTATTGAATACCTCCTTGTTCTAGTTCTGAGAAGTCGGAAAGCAATAAAGGACTAACAGTTCCCATGGAACCCAAAGAAATAGACTCAACCAAAAAAGAATCTTGTAGCACTTCGACTTTAGTCTCAGAGAATAAGTTGTAAGGTTCGCACTGTTGTTGCGTAGAAATGTCTGCGCGCGCTATTGAAAATTGAAAATTTAAGTACTGATGATTGCTCTGACTATTTATCATTTGGGAAGGTAGTTGTATTTTCACATGCGTTTCTACGCCTTTTGCCAGGTTTACTCTTAGCACTCGATTTAGAGTATCTACGCCATACCTCAAACGTTCTGGTTCAATCGATGCTGGTAGAAAAGTTTGCTTATTGTCTCGATTTACCCGCGATAACTTTACCTTGATAGAGCTATCCTCAAAATCCTCAATAACCTTGAAATCAGAGTTAATATAGCGACTGATGTAGATATCTTTAGGTAAATCAAATTCGGCCAGTGGTAGCTGTTTAAAAAGCTGACGATATTCACTCTTTTTTAATATAGATGCTTCTAGAAAAGCTGATACAAATACTTTAGTAAGCTTTTCTTGTTCAGCTGGTGCCAGCAATTGAGCGTCAAAATTCCCTCTTTTTCCCCAATGAAAACTTCCAGACATACTTTGATTAAAGTTAATGTGGTTTCCACGGTAAAAATAGATCAATTGCTTAAGGTAGTCTCCACCGTCATCAAAGCTTGTTCTTTGCCATTGTTGGCTACCGAGAAATTGATAAACATCGGCATCGTGGCCGCCTTGTAGGACAAGGTAATTGGTATTTTTCAAGATATTACTTCCGTCTGTATGTAGGTATTGCCCATCCATAGGCGCAAGCGCTATAACCGCTCGAATGTTAAACCCCAAATCGAGGGCTTCATCACTATGAGGTAGTGTTTGCCATTGGTTAAATGTTGTAGCCAAAGCTACCGCTTCACCACCTCTAGACATCCCTATAAGTGCAACATTCTCCATGTCTACTTTCTCAAAAAAAGGCAGTGTTGAATCGGAACTCCACTGTCTCCATAACTTCAAATGTTCAAGCAATAGCCATCCTCTGGCACCGTTCTCACCTCGTAAGCCGTTTAAATATGTCTGTTCAACCTGTACGACTAAATAACCTCGGCTCGCTAATAACTCTGCCAGATAATCAAAGCTGGGAGCAGAATTTCCGTGAGTAATTAACACTAAAGGAAATGGGCCTTTCCCATTTGGAAGCCAAATTTTACCGTCAAGGGGAGTATCATTGTTAAACTTATGGTAGGCATCATCTTTGTAACCTTTGGAACGAGAATATTCCGCTAAGAATCTCGGGAGTTTTACTTTTTGAGTAACAATTTCCGGATTTGAAAAACTGAGTATTGAAGGTTTCTTACCATATTTAATTATCTTAAATTTATAGCTTCCCTTGGAAGATGGGTCTGGTAATCCGGAAATTGCAACTGTTTGCGGACTATACTGTGCCAAAACACAATTTTTTAGATCCTTTGCTGATGCATAAACTGAACATGTAAAAAGTCCTAACGACATCATAAAAAGCCGGAATTGGGGCCTGGTAAACAACATATTTTCCTTATATTTTAAAATATACTTAGTCGACTAATATTTCATAAAGGTTTAAACGAGATCGAGAAAGTTATAACGCCGCGTTAAGTAGTGGGCGATGGTATTACATTCATAAGGAAGCGTTAAAAACAACATGGCAATACGTTCTCTTGCTGCTTTTGTATCCTCCTTGCAGTTGCCATTCCTTGACACTGTGGACAATGGTGCAGACTGCTAGAGAGATATTTATTACTCTAAGCTCGGTTAATACCTTCCACGACCTGCAAACTCAACTTCGACCATCTCAATGGCACCGCGTTTTTGCATCGTAATAAATAAACGCTTGCCATTGTTACCGCCAAAAGCAACATTGGTTGGGTGTTTGCCTGTCAATTTAATTTCTTTAAGTAATTCACCCTCTGGTGAGACTACAGCAATAACACCTGCACCGTAACGAGCAATGTAGAGATTGCCTTGGTTATCTGCACGCATGCCATCCAAACCAAAATCATTAAACGTAATCAATAGTTTCTTGTTACTGATATCGCCTTGTTCATCTATATCATAGCGCCACACTTTGCGTTGCACGCTTTCGTTCACGTATAGGGTTTTATTATCAGGACTGACTTCTATGCCATTGGTCGTCCCCATACCCGCTTCGAGTAAAGTTACTTCTCCTGTCGTGTTTATACGCCATAAATTCCCGCTGCTGGCTTGCCAGTTTGGATCACTGGCAAACAGAATGCCATTATCCATAATCGCAAGATCATTCGGTTGGTTCATGCCATCATGGTGTGCAAATACACTCACAAATTCTGATAAATCACCGCCTTGTTTGAGCGCGCTACTGGTGACTTTCAGAATATTGTGGTTGATGTAATCAGCAATATACATGTTCCCTTCTTTATCAAAACGAATACCATTACCAATAGAGCCATTTTTGAATGTCAGTAGCGTTTCTACTTGACCCTTTGCCGTTACCTTGCCAATACTTCCTTGTTGTTGATAGTTCACCGCATACAACACTCCTGCGCTGTCAACCGCGGGGCCTTCAATACCTTGCGTAAACACGCCATCAACGATCCAGTCCTCGGTATCTGCATTTGTATTGGCTATCACACCGCCACTGCTTTGTAGTAACAAAAAGCTCAACAAAATTTTTTTCATGATGTTCCTATTCAATGCTTATTTACTGATTGGCAATGAAGATAGAGCGTTCGCATCGGATAAATACCTGTAATGACGATTTCATCCGTCAAGCTCTGTAATGCCAATAACTGTTGATTTAAGTTGGAAGTTTGTGAAGGTTGTAAAGCCCCTTTACACACCTCCAGCACGTGTTGGCTAAGCTCAATCAATTGCAATACCTTGAGCGTAGTTGCGTGTACTTCAGTCAGTTCTGGGCGATGCCGTAATAAGCTTGCATCCTGTAGCTTCATTTGCCAGTGTTGTAACTGCTTCTCAATTTGGATTAATGCAGCTACATCTCCTGCAATAAACCGTTCAACTAATTGGTCAAGTTCTCAGACTTGGCGACTTTCAACGCCAAGATAGTCAACAAACCGATTGAGTGGTGCTCTTTGATGATATTCGTCCTGTAAAAATTTAATATGATGACGTGTGTAGTAGTGACTTGGCTCAACAATCTGTGCAATATGGGTAAGTAACTCAAGTGTTTTAATACGCTCTGACTCACCTAGTGTTGTGCTAATTAGTGAGTTAAAACCCAAGCGCTGTTGCACTTTATGCTTAAGCCCAATAACGCGATGCGAAAAGTCACTAATATGCTCGAGCCGTAAATACATGGCGTCGCTATCAGTGAAGCTTTGTGCAGACCATAAACGTTCAGCGATAACAAAAAGCCGTGGCCAAATTCTGACATCAAGATTATGCTCAGTAACCATTTCGCTCCAAATTGTCGCTTCTCCCCCTAAAATCAGGGCATGATTATCACGACTAAGTGAGGCCGACACATTTACAGGGGCAGGGTTACTTATGCTTGCAATAGTCAGAGGGTAGCGGCTGTTACCTATCATGACTGCACCGCTGTTTATGGTTCGGTTAAACTCAAATTGTAGTGGCCCCATCCAGCTGTCCATCGTCGCGATAAATTGCTGTGTCTCATGTGTGATTGGTTTATCCGTTTTAACCAATTGGTGCAGATTGCTATTTAGCTTGAGCAGCACCTGCTCACCCAACACCACCAACTCTCCTTCAATTGCGCTGCCTTTTAAGCGTGGAACAGTAAAGGCAAGACTCATCACACGTGGCTGTGTGAGGTTAATTTGCGGTTTTTCTGGTAACGGATCGTTACGGTAGTGGAATGACGAATACTGGGGTTGATCGATATAAAAACCCGTTGACAATATGCCTGCATACCCAGCTTTTGCTACTGTATTTAACGAGTCATGACCGCGCCACGACTGTACTAAAATATCTTTAGGCAGTGCGGGGTGAAAAATTTCATCCCACCCCATCATCGTTCGCTGATATTTGGCGATTAGCTTTTGTACACGTATATTAAAGTAGTTTTGAAGATCATGGCCGTTTTTTAACTGATGCTGCAACATCATCGCCTGTATTTCACTATTTTCAAGCCAATGCGCAGGCTCAACTTCATCACCGCCAATGTGAAGGTAACTATCAGGAAATAAACTCACCATTTCAGCCAGTAAGTTATCAATAAATACATACACTTCAGGGTTAGCAATATTGAGTAACGGTTTGAAAACGCCCCAGTGGCGTTCCATCTCATACGATTTAACCTTGGCCATTAACTTAGGATACGCCACGGCTATAGCGCTCGCATGACCAGGCATGCCAAATTCGGGCACCACGCGAATACCTAAAAGGCTCGCGTACTCAATTACTTCCTTAACTTCAGATTGGCGGTAATAGAGCCCATCAGAGGCCATTTTGGTTAGCTTCGGGAACACCTTGCTTTCTATACGCCAACCTTGGTCGTCAGTTAAATGCCAATGTAATACATTCAGTTTTGCAGCAGCCATGCCATCAAGTTGGCGCTTTATAGTTGCAATTGGCATAAAGTGACGAACGCTATCAATCAGCAGGCCTCGCCAAGTAAAGCGCGGAGCATCTGAAATACTGGTATAGGGAAACGACAGCGGGTTGAGAGGATCCCCCGTCGCCAGTTGCAGTATGCTTGAGATGCCGTGTTGCGCCCCAAAAACTGATGTTGCCAATAGGGTTATCCCATTTTTATCTATGTTTAGCGTGTAGTCTTCTGGCATCCCCAGTTGAGGCATGTTTAATTGGGTTTCAGCCTGTTTTACACGAATAGTTAAATCTGCTTTCTCCCCCTCAACAACGCGTAAAGCAATAGGCTTTCCTGCAATACGCTCAAAGTATTGCGCTACTCTAGCAAGCTGAAACGCTTTTCTCTGTGATCCAAAACCATGAACTGCTATTTTTACTTCGCTGTTGAGCGTGAGTGTGCCTGTGCCCATTTCGATTTGTTTTGGCATCGGCATAAGTGGCAGTGGCGCTGCCGCTACTGCAAATATGGGTAACAATATGCTAAATAGGATAATACTAAAGGGCATTTTCATAATGACATTCCTGCGTCTCTAGGCTCGGTAGTAAGTGCTCAGGGATCAGCGCACCGTGATGTTGAATAACCTTAGCCGCCACTCGGTGAGCAAAACGCGCAGCTGAACGCAACTCAGTGCCTAACAGCCACTGTGCCATAAACCCACCAGCAAATGCGTCTCCAGCGCCACAGGTATCTAGAATAAACGCTGGCTTTATATGTTGCGCTGCAATATAAATGACTGGAGTATCATTAGAAGAAACCAATAGACATGGCTTTGCGCCTTGACGTATGACTAAAATTTGCGGCTGCATGCTTCGTTGTTGGTGCAAAGATATAATGTCATTGACGCCTTGCGTGCCGTATACGGCATATTCATCCTCATCAGTCAAAAATGCAATATCTACTAGTGGCATCAGAGCCAAATAGCTCTGCTTTGCCTCAGAGCTAGGCCACAGCGCCTGGCGGTAATTATTATCAAAAAATATCATGCCACCGGCTTCTTTAAACATGGCTAATGCTTGGAATAAACATCGCCTTTGTGAATCACATAAAATGGCAAGACTTACCCCTGAGAGGTAAATCGCATCAACCTGTTTATCTTGTAGTGCTTGTATGAGGCGTTGCTGTCTATTGAAATACGCTTTTACTGGGCTTTTATCGCGGGCAAAGGTAAAGCGCCTTTCACCATTATCATCAAGAGATATCCAATATTCACCCAAACAACTTTCTGGTGTGACTATAATATAATCTTGATTAATATGAGCGGCTGATAGCATCGCGGTCAAATCAGCACTGGCACCGTCGGTGCCCAAAGCAGTAGCATAACTTACTGTGATTTCGTCATGTTTGACTTGTCTGAGTAATTGCGCCAAATACCAAGCGGTATTAAAAGTGTCGCCACCAAACGCAATCACCCCATCAGCATTGTGCTCCACCATACATTCACCAAAAAAGACTATCCGTTTTATCATTGACTTCATGAGGTTACTTTTACCTCTTCTGACAACTCGGCGTTTCTTGGTTTGGTCACTATGCTCGTCAATACCCCAAATAGTAGCGCACTACACAACGCCGGAATAATTGGGTTACCAAAAAAAGCCAACCAGCTGTTATTCGCCCCCACAAGCAGCGCAGCAATAAAACCAGCAAGTAAAGTGGCCAAACTGCCTTGCCAGGAATAGCTTTTCCAAAAGCGCCCTAATACTCCCATCACACAAAGCCCAGCCAATACAAGCGAAATCATCTTGGTGATATAGCTGATGATATTATTTGATAACACCGCAATAAATAATGCCAAAAAGACTGTAATTAACATGGCTATTTTTGATGTTAGTAGCAAGTTGCGCGGCGTAATATTACTTTTATACCACGCTAAATAGATGTCAGAGACCAATACACTCACACCAGCAATTGCATCTGAACTGGCACTCGACAGCGTTGCAGAAATCCCCGCCAGCAAAATTAAACCACCTATCAGTACGGGCATCGCCGTCAACGCTAAATAAGGAAAGGCAAACGCAGGGTTATCTAAATTCGCGTTCACGGCATAGGCTCCTATCCCTATCACCGCAGGAATAAGCGAAAACCCTAAATAAAGCACTCCTGAGATAAAAAATGATGTACGAATACTCGTTATACTTTTAGCCGAATAGATCCGCTGGCGAAACGAGGGGGTTGCTAAGACGCCAACCAGTACTGCAAGCGCCATGGAGATTGCTGGCAACATACCTATGTTTTGATATGAAAATAGCCCCGCATCTTTGGCAACCGTCACATTGGTTAAACTTTGCCAGCCGCCTACCACGTCAACAACAAAATAACTCATTAGCAAAAAGCCTGAGAATAAAATAATGGCTTGAATGGCATCCGTCCATACTACTGCAGAATACCCACCTAAGGTCACATAAACGGCAAGCCCTATCCCAATAATGAGCTTAGCACTGGTTTCATCAAGTCCTGTTAACCAAGCAAGGTACATGCCTCCACCAATTAAATGCGCCCCCAACCAACCAACGCTGGCGGCATAAATCAATATTGCTAGTATTTTTTTAACCATTTGATGGTTACAAACATAACTTGCCAACTCCTCACTCATCGTTGCAAAGCGCTCAGCCCTGACTGGAGCAAATAACCAGGCAAGTAATAAAACCCCCATTGCGCCACCAACTCCATAAAGCGTGCCTGCCCAGCCATGTTGATAAGCAAACCCTACCGCTCCCATCGATGAGCCAGTGCCAACCATAGTGGCAACGGTTGTACCTAATGTCAGTAATAGTGGTACTTTGCGCCCAGCCAATAAGTAGTCACTATTTGAACGTTGCCATCGCGATGTCAACCAGCTCACTATTATCATCACCGACAAGTACAACAGAAAAATAAGCAAATACATTTGCTGGTTATCCATCATCTCTTCCCTCTTATGCTGCTTTGTATGGCTACGCCTGTCGGTCTTTATAACAAGTAACGTCAACCTCTACTTTGCAATCCACGACCAAATCAGCCACCATACAGATCCGTGCAGGAGGGTGTGCTGAAAAGTATTCAGCAAAGACCTTATTAAAAGATTGGAAGTATCTTGCATCCGTTAATATCACCGACACATGAGTGACATGTTCAAGGCCATAGCCTGATTCAGTCATGATCGCGATGCAGTTTTCAATCGCTAGGCGTGACTGCTCAACGATCCCGCCTTCGACAACTTCCCCATCTCGCATCGGTGTTTGCCCTGAAACCTGAAGCCAACCACCAGCCTCAACTGCTCGTGCAAAGGGTAAATGTTGCCCTCCGGTTCCTGTACCGCCCTCAGCACCTATTCTTCTTATTGTCATATTAACCTCTTGATGATTTTAATGAGTTTTAACGATTTAAAAATCGCCCTGCACGACCAAATTCGCAGATGTTATCTAGTGTCGTGCCTTCCACATAGCTAAGGGTACCGTTCACCCACACTTTCACTATCCCTGTCGCCAGTTGTTTTGGGTTGCTGTAGCTTGCTCGATCTAACACCCGCTTGGGATCAAACAAAACCAGATCAGCAAAGTAACCCGTTTGTATACTGCCACGTTGTTTTAACTTAAAGCGGGCAGCTGGCAGCGCTGTCATTTTATGGATGGCCAATGCCAGCGGCAGCGACTTTTGCTCTCTACAATAATGTCCAAGTACTCGGGGAAACGTCCCCCAAAGCCTTGGATGAGGATGAGGATCGCAGGGTAAGCCGTCAGAGCCAACCATACTGTGCTCGTAACTTAGAAATTGCCGCACATCATCTTCCAACATACAATGATACACCGCCCCTGCGGGTTGCAGACGTTTTGCGGCGTCAAGTTGCGATACTTGCCAATGCAAGGCTATGTCTGCCAAGCTCTGCTGTGCCAGCTCAGGGTACGGCTCAGACCAAGTAATAAAAATATCCGTATCACCTGTCACTTGATTTAGATCTAAAGTGCTAGCGCTTGCGGCATAAGGATAACAATCACAGCTTATTTGATGGGTTTGCCGATGTTGCTCAAAATGGGCTAAAACTTCAGGCGCTCTTCCCCAATTTTCTTGGCCTGCACACTTAATATGTGAAATAACTAGCGGTAACTTGGCATGCTGAGCTGTAGAAAACGCCTCATCCATTGCCCGCAGCACCCCCTGAAACTCTGTACGCAGATGTGTGGTATAGATGCCACCAAATGGTGTAACAACCTCGGCCAGTGCGTTGACTTCGGCTTTATCTGCCCCTTTGGCATTATAGTAAGCAAGCCCAGTGCTAAGACCTATTGCCCCTTGCATCATTGCCTTGTGCAATAAGTCTTTCATCTGATTAATTTCTTGTATCGTGGCAGCGTGAGATAGGTCATCCATTACCTGCGCCCTTAGTGTGGTATGTCCAACTAGCATGGCCAAATTCACACTTGGCGCAGCTTCACTGAAAGCCCGCTGATAATCTTTTAGTTCACAGTAGACAAACTCAGCGCCTTCACCTAGAAGATTAATTGGGTCTACGGGTGTAGAAGTTGGACTATAAGGCACGGCACTGATCCCGCAGTTTCCAGCAATAACCGTAGTCACACCTTGACTTACCTTGCTTAGCATGTGCGGCGCTCGCAGTACCTCAAGATCATCATGAGTATGTACATCAATGAAACCGGGTGCCAACACTAATCCCATGGCATCAATATACTCTCTTGCAATAACATGAGCACAATCACCGAAAGCAACAATTTTATCTCCATCAATGGCAACATCGACTATTTGCGCCTCTGAGTGTGGCGTAAAGTAAACCGTTGCACGCTGAATAAGAGTATCCACATAGTTGGAAGCGCCAGTCATTAATCCCCCAATGGAAAACGTTTATCAGCAGGTGGTGAGTTACTACTTTTATCTCTATGTTGATCTAGCTGAGTCTTTAATCGTCTGAGCTTTTCCCTTGAGCGCTTTTGGTTACGAATAGCAACTTCGCTTGATAGAATATCTACCGCAGCCATCATGACATAACGTGCCGCGCTCGGTTTGAAGATATAATCACTTTCTTGGGTTTTGATTGGTAAATGGTGATCAGCTATATTCGCTAAATCACCGTTCGGACAAATTGTGATAATTTGCGCACCATATTCTTTCGCTATCAAGGCGGCATCTCTCACATCAGGAGAGACACCACTTAGCGATAAACAAATCACCACATCTCCTTTGTTTACCGTCGCAGCAACCATGCGCATCATCATCGGGTCGCAATGGGCATTACTGAGCACGTCTAAACGAAATAATCGATTTTGACACTCTTGTGCCATCAAACTACTGCCACCGCCAACACCAAAGATGAGGCAATGACGTGTCGCACAAATTATCTCACTGGCTTGCTCTACCGTTGCTTCGTCGATTAATCCAGCATTGAGGGTCAAAATCTCTTGGATCGAGGTATAAACCTGAGAGATTTTTGCTTTTTCGATAGGCTCAGCACTCGTAAAGCGCTCTCCAATTGCCGCTGATTGCGTAAGCTTAAATTTAAGGTCACGTACGTTATGACACCCTAAACTACGTGCAAGGCGTGTAATACTGGCATGACTCACCTGTGCTTTTTCTGCTAACTCACCAATAGTAGCGCTCGCTGCAAAGGTCAATTCAGCCAAAATCAACCGTGCGACTTTCTCTTCAGCCGGACTAAAATGACCCAAACCTTCTTTAATTTTGCTAATAATATCCACTACGTCGCCTTATACCATTTGTCTTAATACTTACTCAATTTGAAGGAGTAATTGGGTATTAATTAAAAATAGGTTGAAATAGTATGAGTGATCACCCAGTCCTGCTCAACGACGCCAATTTCCCGCCATTTATCGAAAGTAAGGCAAGGGTGGGATGTTGAAAAACAAATCATATCGCCCACTACCACTTCACATTCAGACTGCACACTGACCAGCGCATGTTGATCCATGATTTTTTCCACTTTAAGCGCGCCATTTATCTCTCGGAGCTGCTTTGCGTGTACAGAATACATCAGCTCAGAGGTTGGCATGCCAGCATCAAAAGCCACATCTCTTTTGCCCAGTCCAACGATTATCATGTTCGGCTCAGGTGTAGAAAGTACGTATGCCCAAATGCTTAAACTTGACTGCAAACTATCACCGATATCGCATGCAAGCTGGGATCGCGACAATACCGCATGTTGAGCATCCTGATAGATACCAGTATCGTGAATTAGGTAGCAACCCGGGCGCAGTACCAACTGAAATTGCTCAGCATATGGACTTTGATTAAAAGTACTTGCCACAACATCGTACCATGCAGAGCCTGCGCCCGAGATGATAGGCAAGGCCTCTGAAAACACACCTTGCTGCTGTAATCTCTTCGCCGTTTTCATCACCGCATCAACAAATTGCTGGATTTGCTCCTTGGCATCATCGCCATGGATCACTCCTTCATAAAATCCAATGCCTGCAATATTTAAATAAGGATAAACTTGGCATGCTTCAGCTAGCTCCCCTAACGTCTTAAGATCACGCCAACCAGCACGCCCTCCCATCACACCCACTTCCAATAAAATGGAAAGGCGCACCGAGCATGTACTAAAAAAGGCTCCAAGTGCTTGGGCATTGTCAATAGAGTCCACAAAACAATAGAGTTCAACGTCAGTATCACGGAGCATGTTTGCAACTTGTTTAAAGTGGTACACACCGACAAGTTGGTTTGCCAAGATCACCCGCTGCACTTTGGCAGCGACGGCCACAGATAGCTGCGCTACTGTGGCTACGGTAATAGCCCACGCACCATGGGCTATTTGCAATCCAAATAACGCTGGAGACATTGTTGTTTTACCATGAGGAGCCAAAAGAGCTCCACTTACTTGGGTAAACTGTGCCATCCAATGGGCATTATGGGTTATTGCCTGCTGCCTAACTACCGCAACAGGCAAACTGACTTCTTCAGCCAAAATATCCCATCCGCTACCGTTTAACTTGTCTAGATCTCCAGAGCCCTTTGTCATTACTCTCTTCATTGAGTTAGCTTCCTACTTAGCTCATACCAATCCAGGCCACAGCGTTAAAAAGTGGCACGTACACTTAAAGCAAAGCGTCTGTCGGTGGTGAAGTTGAGCGCTTGTGTCTTAGTTCCACTCTGATCCATTTGATATTTAGTTTTGGTCTCTGTGTCCAAAATATTGCTAGCCTCAAAGCCAACTTTCCAATTATCGTTAATGGTGTAGTAGAGACTTGCATCTACCATCGCTGACGCCTCTGCGTATGCTGGTACATACTCTTCAGACTCTCTGAGTGTTAATAAATATTCTGAGCGCCATGTGTAAGCAAGACGAAATGAGATGTCTTCATATTCGTACATGCCAATGAGATTGAAGTTTTGATCTGAGTATCCTTGTAGCGGCAAACCACTAAAAACCCTAAACGTATTACGGTTATCATCTAGCGGGTTGCCATCTTCGTCAAACCCTAGCGTGCCTTTCGATATTTCGTTTGGATCTTCCAAACCGTTTTGGTCGATATAAGTGAAATTAAATTGTAGTCCTAGACCGCTCCACGCCCCCGGTAACATGTCGTAAAATTGCGAGTAAGAAAACTCTACCCCTTTGATAGTACCTGAGCCAGTATTGGCAGGGCCATAGGCTGATACATTGTATTCTTCACTGCCATAGGACACATCAAGGTCGAACGCTCGGTCACGAATAATGTTATCTAACTTTTTGTGGAACAGCCCCAAAGTCACGTATCCTGCGGAAGCAAAATACCACTCAGTGGTTAAATCTGTATTAATCGCTTCTTCAGGTTCAATATTTGGATTACCAGAAAGCGCCGTCAGGTTAATATCATCCAGCCCGATAATAGGATTTGTGACCTCATCGTAATCTGCACCAGGCGTCTGTAGCACAGGTACATAATCCAAGTTAAGAATACTAATATTTCTTGCTGCTACTAGGCTTGGATAATACAACGCTTTTGACGCACCAAAGCGCACTACTACATCTTCGGACACGCCAAAACTAAGGTTTAAACTGGGTAACACTGCGCTGTAGTCAGTACCATCCACCGTACTCAGTTCCGACTCACCTCCAGCAATGTCGTAATACCGCTTGTATTGCGGTTGCTGCATCACGTTATTTAATGAACTGCCCTCTGCTCCTCGCTTAATTAATGCTGGTTGAACCAATGCACCTGTTGACTCCAACTGATAGTTTACGTAACGCAGGCCAACATTACCGACAACTGGAATACCTTGAAACTCAATGTCAAAGTCACCGCGAACATAAAACTCTGTGCGCTTCTCGTTTGTTGCACTGATATTATAGGCAGCAAAAGGTCCCTCTACTCGATTAGGTTTATCTTCATAAGGAACATAAGTGCCAGAACATACCCCATTATTTTCCGCACTAATGGTGGCATTATGCCAGCCCTCACGACACCCTTGGCGTAAAGATGCCGCATAATTCTTTACCAGCTCCATTCGAGGAAATAAAAAGTCATTGACCGTACCCATGAGTACTTTCCCATCGTAATAATCTGAAAAGTCAACACGTTCAAATAACTCAGGACGATTAACAGCAGCTGCCGCATTACGATCATCTTGGATCCATGGTGTTCCAATGGCAGACCAGCCTTCATAGGCGGTATCACGAACGGTTAAGTCTTTATCTGACATATAAAAACCTGAACTTACACTGGTAAAGTGACCATCAAGTTCATATTTAAAATCTAATTTAAAGCTATCTGACTCTGCCGTATTTCGCTCAACCTGCTCCATGCCACTGCCTAAAAAGACGTTAGGCACAGGTCCGTTCCAATCTTCATTCGGTGACCAGCCAGCAGTGAGCAGGTTATCACTTAGAAACTCTACGGTAGGTCTTGAACCACGCATATCTAGGAAGTAAGGCGCAACAACATGAACATGATTGCCTCGGGTCTGTCCTGACATACTGTAATTTTGTACGTCTTTATCAGAGTCGATGCGTTGATAGTCAAACTCTACCGTTAACCTGTCTATTGGCTTTAGGGTTAACTTAAATGAGGTGTCTTTGACTGTATTTTCATTATAGTTCCAGCGGCTACGGTAAAAAAATGGAGTTTCTGGACTCACACCTAACGCAATGCCCGATGTCACAAAGCCACCTTCGGTGGTAAGTGGGAAGCCATTTTCCACATCGTCCATCCAATTTTGTGACGAGCCCATATAACTTTTAAATCCTTGCGCCGCTTGGCCTATTTGACGTTCATTCCATTCAAGCGATGCCTCAGAATAAATATGCTCTATGGTTGCAACAATGGTTTCATCAGCGTTTGCCCACTGTAGCGATGACGTAACACCTGTTCTTTTGCGGTCATTCGTCGCAGTGCTCATATGTATAGCGACAGGCACATGCCAAACGCTACCTTCAGGTTGCCCAGGCAAAGCGGGGCCATCTACAGGAGATGAGGGGTCAACGCCTATTATGCCACCCCATTGATCTAAGGTAGGAACAAAGGAATCCCCTCGGGAGTGGAAATTACCTAAGCCAACACCATCGCCTCGAGTTTGATATTCTGATGTAGAAGCCGCAATAAGAAACCCAAATTTGCCCCCATTGGTTTCCCAACTATCTGAGAAAAGTGCAGAAAATGAGGGAGTTACTTCATCTCTAAAATCGCCATAGTTCGCTTTTGCATTAAAGGAAATAAGCTGCTCATCAGAGTCAAATGGTTTACGTGTAATGAGGTTTACCGTGCCGGATATACCACCGGAGATCAGATCCGCAGTTTGGTTTTTAACCACTTCTACCGCACCGAGTAGCTCGGCAGGAAAATCTTCATAACTTAACCCTCCTGAGGGATTGGCACTAAAAGCATCTCTGCCATTCACCTCAGATCGAACTCTATCCAAACCCCGAACCAATACGCCAGTACCTTCATCAGCATAATGCTTAGGGTCATCTGATGATGCAAATCGCTCTATGGTCACACCGGGAACTCGTTGTAATGCCTCTGTCACTGATTTATCGGGTAATGCACCAATATCTGAAGCTGTGATTACATCCTTTACGGTGTCAGCAAAACGCTTGATGTTTTGCGCACTATTAATGCTACCTCGGATCCCACGCACTTCGATAACTTCAATAGCTTCGTTTTGCGACCCAATACTGACATCGCTGTCATTTTTTGCCGCAGTTTCAGCGAGAACCCAAAAAGGAGTAAGTCCAAATAATATGGAGGATACAGCGACACTCAACTTACTACGCTTTGGGTTGTGTTTACCAATATCAGTGACTAGGTTTGACATTTTATTGTTCCTTTTCTTTTTTTAAACCAGTAGCAGAGCCGTTATTAATATTGCGACTCTGAGAAACTTAAAACTGCGGTACGTGCTACCAAGGCTGCGCAGCGAGTGTTACTTACTAACACAAAAAATAAATCTTATTGTTACTTTTTAACATTTCAGTGCAAAAAGTAAACTGCTGTTTTGTATTAATATAGGAAAAAATCTCTATCACATTGAAAAATAAAAGGTTAAAATTAATTACAAATTAACAGCGATAGAATAACAATCGAGCCTTTAAAGCCAAAAGATCTCTACTTATACCAATTTGACTTAATACTTGCTCAATTTGAAGGAGTAAATCTGACGCTAACAGCGTTAAAAATTTCTTTTTAGAACAACTAAATAGCAAAATTTTTGCCTTGCCTACACAAAGGTAGGTACCTTGGCGATAGCAGGACGCGGTAGCGGGGTTATCGACAAGGTTTTCTTCCCTCAAAATAGGCCACTTAATTAAGAAAATTGGTATTAAATTTAGAACGCTTAAACAATGGTGAAAAGTTTGAGGACGTTTTTACATTTTAAATCGGTTGCTAGAGAGGCATTGATTATCTGAAACTTAGACAGTTTAAGGCTTGGGTGAGGAGTGCACTAACTCACGATATACAAAATGAATAAACATAAAAACCAGTCTTTATTGAGAGCAAACTTTCAAAGGTCGAGATAGAATTGGCTCTGGTGAGCCTTTACCTCACCAGTTTACCGAGCCTCTTAACGCTTTGGTTTGACCGCGTTTGGTTTTTTGATTCAATCGCTTTTTTTGAGCACTTTTTGTTGGTTTAGTGGCTCTACGGGCTTTCTCAACTTTAGTTGCTTCTAGAATAAGCGCTTTAAGCCTCGCCAAGGCATCTTCTTTATTCAGCTCTTGGGTTCGAAAGCTCTGGGCTTTTAATACAATTACGCCTTCTTTGGTGATCCTTGAGTCTTTTAGCGCAAGTAAGCGTTCTTTGTAAAAAGCGGGCAAAGTAGAGCGATTCACATCAAACCTCAAATGAATGGCACTAGACACCTTATTGACATTTTGACCACCAGCGCCTTGAGCTCGAATAGCTGTAATGTCTATCTCCCAAGGGGCAAGCGTAACGTTATTTGAGATTTTAAGCATAATATTTTCAAGCCTCCATGCTGTATTCTAGCAAAATCATGAGGGTCGTAATATATAGCTCGTCACTTTATACCTATCTAGCCAACAATCAAGCAGCACGAGTTGCTATTGCCGGTGGTACTTTAGAAGCTGTCGTTGCTGGGTAGTAGACAGCTAGTTGGCCTGCAATAACCATGACAATGGCACCGCTAATTAAGTAATCACTTGGCACACTCGTTAGCCCAAAATAATTGACCAAATAGATGTTTGCAATAATAGCAACAATTGTACCGAGCAATACACCAAGTAATGATACAACTGCGTTTTCAATCATAAAATAACGCAGAATATCACCTTGTGTCGCACCTAGCGCTCTACGCGTACCTATTTGCTTTTTGCGCTTTAATACTGTGTATCGTGCTTGGCCAAAAATGCCCAAAATAGTCACGCATGCTAGTGCCGCTATCACCACTTTTAGGGTTTGGGATACCGCATAGTCAGCTTGCAAATTCTCGGCTTTTATCTGTTCGAATGACTTAAAGTTATCCACTTGCCTTGCTGGCTTTTTGAATAAAAGCTGATGCACTTCGCTCATCGCTTGCTCTCTTTGGCTCTCCACGGCTCTGACTACAATAATACTTTGCTCATAATGCTCTTTTACTGAACTGATCACAGCCATATCATACGCATACCAGAACCGCCATGGAGATTTCATAGTCTCGACGATACCAACGACTTTTTGAGGTACAGATTGTACGTATATGGTTTCACCAACCACACTACTCCAATCATTAGGGCGAATTTTATAAGCAAGGTCTTGCGAGATCAGCACGCTTGCTGATGCTGTATGGCCATCAAAATATTTGTGCACCACATCGTTATGCTGCAAGCTTCTTCCTGCAACAACCCTAAGCCCGAGCGTATCAACCACCGTTTCATCCGACCCATAATACCCTGCATGCGTGACTCTATCTTCATCCTCTGGAGTTAAGCCAACCGCAAGCGAGCGACCCCAATTGGTCAGTGGTAAACTGGTGATGGTACTTGCGCTCTCAACACTGGCCAGCGCTTGAATATCAGCTAAATCGGTATCTAATGCTGCGTGTTTTTCTTCGTCACTTCCCTCAAGATTTGTGCTGAAACTAAATAGCTGACTCTCACTTAATCCTGTTGGCTGAATTAGCTCATTTTCTTTTGTTACCATCATAAAAATGGCATTCACTAGAATGGTAAAAGTTAAGGCTATCTGAAGTATCAGCAGCAAAGGAGAGACTTTATTTTTTCTAAAGGTTTTTAAAATTGGTAGTAAGTCTTTCATATATAGGCTCCTATAGGCTTTTCAGCTGACTAGATGGTTGCACCTTTGCTGCATGCAAAATAGGTAACAAGCCAAAAGCCATCGCGCTAGTAATAGCCAATACAATAGTCATCACCACAATACCAAATGTCATTTCTAACATTTCGGCATATAGATGACTATAGAGCTGAGCCGTTACCACCAAACCAAATTGTGCCAGCAACAACCCTAAACCACCGCCAAGCAGTCCCACAATGCAAGTCTCGATGGAAAATTGCGCGACAATATCTTGTTTAGATGCACCAACAGCCCTGCGTAAACCAACCTCACCTGTCTTAGTGTGAAATTTTGCTACCATCATCGCCATGCAGTTGAGTAAACATACACCAAGAAACGCAAACGCAAGCCATAGTGCTATATTGCCGTCCTCTTTCTGTACTTTTCTATCAACTAGATCTTCTTTGACGTTGAACAACTGATGTAGTGGCTCGCGAAGAAAACGTCCGTACTCTCGCTGCTCCATCGAGTAGCGGTGCAAAAAATCAAGGTAGCGACTTCGATCCGCCTCAGACGCTAGCTCCACCCAATATGAAACCCACACACATTCTGATGCTAATATTGCTGAAAAAGAATCGTCAGATGGTTCTTTCCAGCATAAGAATGAGACGTCTGAACTTGTCCACAACTCATTATTAATTTGAGTATTAAATGGAATAATAATATCTCTTGGTTTGTTATATGCTCTCACTCGATAGTCAAAAAACTTTGGAATAGGATACCAATCATCAGTCACACCAACTATTTGATAAGAGGATTCACCAATAAGTAAAGACTTACCAACTGAGTTTTCTCCAAGGAACAGCTTGTCATTCAACTCTTGGCTAATCACTGCAACTTGTAATCCTTCTTTATCAGCAACTTCATCCCATGCCCCGCCAAATTTAAACGGTACATCAAACATGCTGAACATATCGCGATATGCACTTCTGATGGCAGTCATTTTTGCTTCAGTGACAGGTTGCGTAATGCCGCGAGTCATCATCTTAAAACTACCAAGTGGGGTCTGTCGCACACCTTGCTGAGCATTTTGCAAATTCATTGCATCTTGGTAAGTAAGAATCGTTGGAGGGACTTCCTTACCTTTGGCAATATTAAATGGCTTATCTGGTCCAAAGCTATTCAGACGAACATTAAATAATTTTTCACTCTTGGAAGGGATCGGGTCTTTCGCCAGCAAATAGCTTACCGTATACGTCGTCATTGCAGCGCCAATGCCAATAGCAATAGTGATAATCATTAAGAAGGACAAAAACGGCGTCTTTTTTAAAGAGATAAACGCTAATTTAAGATAATATCCAAGCATAGTTATTCCTTACGCTATCGCTTTTTCAATTCTCTTACCTTCGCTCAATATACCATCGCGGATCTCAATAACCCGCTGTGCTCTGGCTGCTTGATTAGGGTCATGGGTAACCATCACAATACTGGTGCCTTGGGCATTAATATCTTCAAGTAATGCCATGATCCCTTCTGCCATTTTGCTATCTAAGTTACCCGTTGGTTCATCTGCTAACAAAAATGATGGTTTACCTGCAATTGCCCGTGCTATCGCAACCCGCTGCTGTTGCCCACCAGATAACTGTGCTGGGTAGTGATCCCTGCGCGATGCCAGCCCCACTTTCCCAAGCGCATCCATAATACGTTCATGGCGCTCTTTTGAAGATAATTTACGGTAACGTAGCGGCATATCTACATTGTCATAGAGAGTTAGCTCTGGAATTAAGTTAAAGCTCTGAAATATAAATCCTACTTTTTCATTTCTCAGCTTTGATTTTGCTTTATCACTTAAGTGTTCAACATTAACGCCATCGAGCTCATAACTTCCCTCACAAAAATCTTCCAATAGCCCTGTAATATTCAAGAAGGTGGTTTTACCTGAACCAGAAGGGCCTATTATTGCCACAAACTCACCCTGCTCAATTGTAAGGTCAAATGGCTGTAACGCTTGAGTTTTTATGGTGTCAGTATGATAAGCTTTTGAGAGATGACGCATCGACAGCATAGTGCTAATCCTTTATTGAATAATTTTCACACTAGGGGCATCTTTAAAAATCCGAGCATCTGACGTAATGACCTGATCTCCGACATTCAACCCCGAGAGCACTTCAACCTGACCAATACTTCTCAATCCTATCCGTATTGGTGTTTTAATCGCCGTGTTTTCCTTTACCACATATGCAAACTGGCCATTATATGCTTCTAAATACTGCCCATGCGGCAGATAAGCAATATTCTGTTTTTGTTCTATTATAATGCGGCTGGTTAATCTTTGATTTTGCCGAAGCCCTTGAATAGCACCTTCTTTGAATCTGATTTTCCCAGCAACGCGACCGTTTTCTATTTCCGGGGAGATGGCAACAATTTCTCCCTCGTATAACTGACCGCTTAAGTTGATTTCAGCGAGCATCCCAAGCGCTAAATCGTCAGAGTAGCTCTCTGGTATTTGCACTTCGATTTCATATTTTGAAAGGTCTACTACACTTAGCAAAGGTTGATTTTTCGCGACAGAGTTCTTCTGCTCTACCGCTAAGTTGCCTATCAAGCCACTGACAGGTGACACTATCTTTAAAGCGTCAACTTGACGCTCCAACTCTGCCACTTTTACTTTTTGTGCTTCAAGCTCAAGTTCCTTAGTTCGGATCTCAAACTTTTGACTTTCTTTTTGTAAATCAACTTCTTTTAAAGCCAGAAGATACTCACGTTTAGCATTTTCCAGATCATCTTTCGCTTTTTGATAGTCAATATCACTTACAACTTGTGTTTTCAGACCGTCTTCTGAACGACGCATCTCTCGTTTTGCAGCATTGAGCACAACGGTTGCTTTGCCCAAATAATTCTCCTGCGCCAGCTCTTGCTTTTTAGCTTGAATGATCTGTCGCTGCAACTCGGTATCAAGCCGATTTAACTCAGCTTGATGCTGAGCAAATTCACTTTTTAGCTCTGGGCTATCAATCACAGCTAAAGTCTGTCCTTCAATCACACTATCGCCTGACTCAACCAAATAAGTCACCGTCCCCTCAGCAGGGCTATAGATAGTTGGACGCCTTGCGGCAACGACCTTACCCTGAACAGAAATATCGCGAACAAAGTCACCTTGCTTAACTGCTGAAATATGTATTTTGTCACTGGAAATTGCACTCTGACCACTAAGCCACTGACCAACAATCGGCTCCAGCAAAAAAAGAAACGCTACGATAAAAGCGCAGACTATGCCGATAACTATTTTATTTTTTTTAGGTTTTTCAACTACCGAGTCTTGTGCACTCGTATCGGGAATATAAGCCATGTATTAATCCTTTTACCAACACCTACGTACTTACAACACACAATCGCAAAGTTGCCATATAGCCCGCTTACAGCTTTGACATCGGCTCTATAACATGTTTATTTTTAAGACCTTTTTTAATGGCAATGTGTTATGTACCGACGGTAATTTAGGTAATCTAAGTTAGTAAACCTTACATAAACCCGAAGCAAAAGTCACGCATAATAAAACATTTTGTTAACTATTTAGTTTGATTTTTGACAACTTCTAAATATCTACTTTCTATGAATTTCTTTTCTTTGGATAGGTGCTCTAGCGCATCTCTTGTCTGCTCGAGTTCTTTTTGGATAGCTTGAAGTTTTGGACCGTCTTCAACTTCCTGCTCTTGAACCATCAATTGTTGGAGAGCTTGGCTTTGCTCTGCAATTTGCCTTTTATATTCATTAATAGTTTGAGCCATATCTTGGCGCTCTTTTTCAAAAGTAGCTACAAGCTGCTCTAGCTCCTGCTCAGCTCCCCCACCTGACGTTTTAGACGCTTCTAACTGCTGCTTAAGGGACTCATTTTCTTTTTGCAGTTCATCAGTCGACCTATAATGATCGTAAAGTTTTTGCCGAGTTTCTTTTAGTCTATCTAGGCTCTTGGCAAGGTCTCCCCTTAATTTTTTAATTAACCGATGGGATTTCACTAATTTGCTGTTGAGGTCGTCTATTTTAATTTGCTCTTCAGCTGTGATCTGTCCTTGTGTTGATAGGCGAAGTTCCGCAAGTTGCTGCTCCAGATTTACTTGCAAACTAGCAAGCTCATGAATCGTCTGCTGATTATCTTCCACAAACCTCATTGATTTATTAATTGCTTCTCTACAGTGCTGCAATAGATATTGTTGCTCCGCATTGGTACTACCATTAGCACCACTTGTCTTGGTAGCAAATAACCTAAACTCTCTTAGAATAAGTAATAGAATATAAAACCAAAAAGCTAATATTAGTAATCCAAAGTTTACCGCCAAGTATACGAGTACATCGGTAGGTAGTTTGTCAAATAGCATATCGGACACCTATTTATTTCTCTTATACATTTTAGTATTGGTTAAAAATCGTGCCTATAATAAATCTATATTTTTCAATAAAGTGGTTTTTTGTGAAGATATTGCTCGTAGACGATAGTGCTGCAACGCTGGAAATTATAAGTCGCGGCTTGGCGCGCTTTAGATATCGTAAACTGTTGATTAAAAAGGCTCAGAGTGCAAAAGAAGCATTAAAAATTATAGGTGCTTGGCAACCTGACATTGTACTTACCGACTGGCACATGCCAGATATTTCTGGGTTGGCATTAGTTAAGGCGATAAAACAAAAACGACTCGATATAACCATGGCGATGGTAACCACCGTAGACGACCAAGCGCAAATTAAGCTCGCCTTAGATTACGGTGCTGAGTTTGTGTTATCTAAACCTTTTGCAGATGACGACCTGCACAACAAAATAATGCCACTGGTTATCGCCGCGGAAGAAAACAACAAAACAAGACAGATCCATACACTGCATAAGGGAATCCCACTTCCACAAGTCGGTCAATTAGAAAAGCTAATGAATAAGCATATTGACTCTGAACTAAGACTCTATCAAATTATGAAAATGGAATATGATGCTGACAACTTACCTTGCATGATGGTGGCATACGAAGATCCCAGCAGCCAAAAAGTACGCGCTATCGGTGTTTTTGATGTTTATGCTATCTGTGTATTAGCAGCCTCGGCAGGGCAATTATCGGATCAAGCGGGTTACCAAGCAGTCCATCAGCAACAAATTACCGATGATATACTTAGCGCTTGCCATTCTGCCTTAAACTCAACGTCATACGCTTTTTTAGATAGTATTACCAGAAGAAGCTTACGGGTAAAAACCTTACAACTGGTTTCTAAACCATTTCCCAAACTTAAACGCTTATACAAAACAGCTGACAACATGAGAATAGACTTATGTTGTCAGCGTCCCAACATGGCTCAAGGTAAAATATTATTGGTAGGGTTACTAGGCTAGCGCTTTTAACAAAATGCCAGGGTCAGTGATCCCCGCTTCTTTAAGCGCATCTTGGATGTTTTTCGTTAGTTCAATCACCTGATTCTGCATCGCCATGATGTATTCAAGCTTTTGTGTCACTAATTCAGCTTTCATTTCTTCGGGATATGAATCGCTCGCTTTGAGTTTATCTAGCAATTCTTGTTCTTCTTTTATTTTCTCTCTCAACTCTTCAAGCTTTTCAACCATTTTTTGAATATGTTCAGGTAAGGCAGCTTCATCTTGCTCCTTTTTCGCTTCTTCTCCAGATAATTTAGCCATTTCCTCTTCTGATAACCGAACGGGCTGGGCTTGACTGGGTTGTTCTGCTTGAGATGACTTTTCAGTGTCTGGATCAAGTACCTTTTCAGGTATTGCAGAGCGCGCGGGACTGTGAATTAAAAAATTAACACTCATTGTTACTGACCGATATGATTTCCTTGAGTATATATTATCGGTAATTATTCTGAGATCTTTAGAAAAAAAAATAGTTGACTTTTACCTTACTAACAAATTAAAACTTGCTTCAAAAAATTGAAGGAATTAAACGGTGAGAACTTTATTCCTTCTCACAAAACAAAATATGTCGTTGGAGGCTCAGGTTCAGTCGGTTGCAATCACCGTTCAGAATTCAAGCAAAGTTGCTGGATAAAGTAAGTATCTGAGGTAAATGCGGGATTAATTTAGCATCCCGCGTGCTACAAAAAATTGCGTGGCATCCTTGCCACTGCAAGTGCTTGGGAACGGAATAACTTAATCTTGGGCTAGCGACTAAGTTTAAAATAATTCTCTTTCAGTATTTTTTTACTATTCTGGAGTGCGCGAGTGAGCGCTTGTAACAAGGTTTTTCCCTTCGCTTTTACCTTTAACGTCGGTAGTCCCGGCAGCAACAGTTCTACGTGACACAGCGTAAAGTTACCTGTATGACCTTGCTGTTCGACTTTTACATTCACCTTGCGTATATTCTTTGTGTAGCTGTGTAACGCACTATTTATGAGTTTCATAAATGCTACTTTGTTTGATGCCGCTATTGGTTCATTGACACCTATCAGGTTTAATTTCATTGTTACCTCAGTCCACCAAATCAACTATCCATCACAAAACGTCAAGTTCAATAACGAACACTTGCGCTGTATGCCTAAATCTACTAATGTTCAAAAAAAGATAAAAGCTGATTATATCTAACTAAGCATAAGGTTTTTACGAACAGTATGAATATTAATTTCAACCATCTTTATTATTTTTGGCAGGTCAGTAACGAAGGTAGTATCGCGGGTGCAAGTAAAGTGCTACACCTCACACCGCAAACGATTAGTGCCCAACTATCAAGCCTAGAAGAAAGATTAGGAAAACCCTTGTTTATCAGAGAAGGGAGAGGGCTCAGATTGACGGATTTTGGTATTTTAACCAAACAATACGCAGATGACATGTTTTCAATAGCAAAAGAATGGCTAGAAACGACCCAAGATGGTGCAGCGGCTATGCACAGAACGTTGAAAGTAGGTATCTCAGATGCAATTCCAAAATCGCTTGTGTCAAAATGGCTCGCACCATTAATTGAAAATGAACAAGTTGCCAACCTCCACTGTATTGATGGTCAACAGTCAGAGCTATTAGCGCAAATGGCTACACATAAGCTTGATATTGTACTTGCTGACAAACCACTAGACAGTCACTTACCGTTTAAAGTTTTCTGTCATGAGATTGGCAAGAGTCAAATCGGCCTTTATGGCTCTGCTGCAATTTGCGAGCGGCTCCGTGAAAATTACCCTTTTTCTTTACAAGCACAGTCTATCATACTACCCGCGAAAAACAGCCCTGTGACCAACTCTATTCAATACTGGTTGCAAGATCAGAATATCGAAGTCAAAGTATCGGGTCATGTTGACGATAGTGCGCTAATGAAGGCTCTAGGCCAGCAAGGTTTTGGCATTTTTCCAGCGCCGCTTTCTATCAAGGCAGAATTGCAACGTCACTATGGCGTAACACTGCTAGGTACGATAGAAAACACCTTTCAAAACTATTACGCGTTTACCCCTGATAGACTGGTAAAAGACTCAATATTTAGCGAATTTGTTCATTTTGCAAAAGGTGTTAGCTAACCGTAATGTCTGCTAACTATTCACCTGCAGCAATGCCGCTAAGTTTTGCCTATAACGTCTAGATAGATGGAGCAAGTCACCATTTTCTAATATGACATCATAATCACCATTGTCTCGCGTCTTTAGCTCTGTAATGGCGTTTAAATTGACTAAAGACGACTTATGGATCCTTGAAAAGCCGTAGGTTTTTAAGTTTTTTTCCATCGCAGACATGGTATCACGGTGTAAAATGGAGCGCTGCCGATTGAGCATATGTAATTCAACATAATTCCCAGCCCCACCAACCCAGGCTAACTCCTCTACTTTGATTACGTGGATATGACCTGAATCTTTTACTATCAATCGCTTGGCTGGTAGGTAGTGATTTTCTGACTCGCTTGATACTTGCATCAATGCAGCGTAGGTGAGGTTAGCTATCAAGGAGTCCTGTTTTGTCTGGCCTTTAAATGTCAGTTCAGACTGGCTTTTTAAGCTGGTATTTACACCAAATTTAATCGTAGGTATTTCAACTCCCTGCTCAGTCAACACCAACAACATGTCTGACGCTTCTATTCCAGAGTCAAACAGAAAGCAGCTTATTTCACCCCCTCTTATTGTTTCGATAATATCAACAACATCATTATAATATACAAACCGAGAGCTAATATCGGAACTCTTTAATCTTGTACTCATTTCAGCCCCAAGCTCAGATATACTGGAGGGCATCAAAATTGTCATACTTTTCATCTGGCACCTTATATACGCAAAACCGAGTAAAATAAGATACGTTTCCTTATATCTCACGTCACAAATATTAACATATTATTGTTATAAATTGTCATAATGTAATATGCAAATAAATTTTGATCTTTTTTTTCTCGCCTGTTGTCACTACTTTCCTTCACCTTGTGGATCTCAGCTAGCATAATCTGAACTTCCATCATAGCCTCGACCTGATACTAATAAGCCTTTGTAATGAGTTTGCAAGCTCAACAGAGGTATCAAAAACAAAACATACTAATCAGGGGATATCATGAAGCAATTTAAGCGTTCTAAAGTGAGCATGCTTATCACTTCTGCGTGTCTGATAGGCGGAAGCTTAGGCTTGCAAGCATCAGCAGAAGAAGCAAACGACGGTGCAGTAGAAGAAGTAGAAAGAATTTCGATTACGGGCTCTCGTATTCAACGTGTGGCGTTAACAGCTAAGACACCGGTTATCGAATTAGACGGTACAGAGTTTGCTATGTCTGGAAACCTCAACGTCGAACAGAAGCTTGCTGAGCTGCCGCTAACCGTACCTTCTTTTGGACCAAGCTCCAATAACCCTGGTGATGGTACCGCTCGAGTTGACTTGCGTGGTCTGGGTGATGAGCGTACCTTGGTTTTGGTAAATGGTCGCCGCTGGGTTCCAGCAACACAAACAGGGGTAGTTGACTTAAACACCATTCCTGCTTCTTTGATTGAAGGTGTAGATATTATTACCGGTGGTGCTGGTGCGGTATACGGTTCTGACGCACTTGCTGGTGTTGTAAACTTCCGTTTGAAAGACGATTTTGAAGGTGCTGAAATTTCAGCGCTGTATGACATCACAGAAGAAGGTGATGGTGAAAAATTCAACACAGACCTAACTATTGGTGGTAATTTTGCGGACGATAAGGGCAATGCAACAGTATATATCGGTTACGCAAAGCGCGAATCTATTTTCCAAGGTGATAGAGACTTTACCAGTGTAACACTAACGGAAGGTGAAAATGGCTTAGTTCCTGGTGGTTCATCAGGTATTCCTGGCACTCGTATATTTGCAGGCCCAACTTTACCTAATGGTGATACATTAGGACGTTTTGGTCCAAATGGCGAAGGCTTACCTTACACATCAGCAGACGCATTCAACTATGCACCAGATAACTACCTTCAGTTGCCTCAAGAGCGTTTAACGCTTAACTCCTTTGCACATTATTACGTGAACGACGATACACGTTTATACAGTGAACTGTCCTTCATCCGTAATGAGGTACCTTCGCAACTAGCACCTACACCAGCTTTTGTAAACAATCTTGTAGTCAACCCTGATAGTCCATTCTTTGGTGCTGATGTACAAGCCGCAATGAAAGCTTTGGTCCCTGAGCTTGATGATGAAGGCGAACCAACAGGCAACATGATCAGCCAGTTAGACGCAAATGGTAACTTCACTTTTGCAACTATCGGCCGTCGTATGGTTGAAAACGGTCCTAGACAAGTAATTGACACACGTAACGCCATGCGTTTATTAGTTGGTGTTGATGGCTTTATCGGCGATTGGGCATATAACGCTTATTATAGCCGCTCAGAGCTTGACCGCTCGAACCTTTTAAATAATGACGTTTCTGAGTCTCGATTCAGACAAGCGATTTTAGTTACTGACGACGGTACTGCCTGTCAGGACCCGTCTGGTGGCTGTGCACCAATAAATATTTTTGGTGAAGGTAATATTTCGCAAGCAGCCATTGATTTCGTTAATGTTGGTGCATCTAACGTCACAAATATCAAGCAAGAAATTTTCCACTTTGATATTGCTGGTGAATTGCCATTCACAGTTCCATCTGCGGATATGCCTGTAGGCTTTGTAATTGGTTATGAGAGCCGCTTTGATGACTCAAGTTTCCGTCCAGATGAGTTTTTGGCATCTGGTGATGTACTAGGCTTCAACGCTGGTGAACCGACTGTAGGTAACTACAGTGTCGATGAAATTTTCACAGAAATTGATATTCCGTTAGTTACTGATGCTGCGTTTGCTGATGATATTACACTATGGTTTGCAGGTCGTGTTTCTGATTACTCTAACATTGGCAACGCTTCCTCATTTGCGACAACCATTAACTGGACAGTAAACGAGTACGTGTCATTCCGTGCAGGTTATCAAGAGTCAGTACGTGCACCAAATATTTCTGAACTATTCCAAGGTGCAGCTAACGGCTTCCCAAGTGCAACTGATCCTTGTAGTGTTGATGGCTTCGTAGAAGGTCAAACAGACAGAGCACTATGTGAAGCGCACGGTGTTGCTGCGTCTCAAGTAGGTGTATTTGAACAAGCAAATGCGCAAATTGAAGGTAGCTTTGGTGGTAATCCAGACCTTAAAGAAGAAACTTCTGAAACGGTTACGCTAGGTCTCGTTATTACGCCAACTGAAAATTTTGACGTAACAATTGATTACTTCGATATCACGATAGATGATGCAATTGATGTGTTAGGTGGTGGTGTAAATAATATTCTAGATGTTTGTTACAACCAGCTTAAAGACCCTAACTCAGAATTCTGTAAAGCAATCGTACGTCGTCCTGACGGTAATGTTGACTTAGTAACAGCGCTAAATGCTAACATTGCAGAGCTAGGTACTAAAGGTTATGACATTAACTTTAACTGGACAACTGAGCTTGGTTTTGGCATCGGTAATAATGGCTCGGTGCTGAACATTAACTCTAAGAACACCATTCTTGACGAGTACTTCCAAACTGCTAGTGTAGGCTTTACCGATACTGTTTATTGTGAAGGTAAGTTCGGTAACACCTGTCTTGTACCTCGCCCAGAATTCCAGAGTAATAACCGCTTCACGTGGACATCTGGTGATTTAAGCCTGTCGGCGCTAGTTCGCTACATGAGCGAAGTGGATGAAGATACGGGTACAAATACCATTGTACCTGTGTCAAAAGCCGAATGGTATGTCGATCTGAGTGCCAGCTATCACTTCAGCGACAATGTTCAAGCAACATTTGGTATTAAAAACGTGCTAGACACTGAGCCAACACCACTAGGTGATGCTCAGCAACAAGCGAATACCTTCCCTGAGCTGTATGATGTAATCGGCCCTCGTTACTTCATGAGTGCGGTTTACACATTCTAACCAGAACGTAATGTATTGAAGGGAGCTAAGGCTCCCTTTTTCATTATTTGATTTAAACTTAAGCATATTGACATGAGCCTAACTTTTCTTCACGCTTATTTTTAAAACTGTTGGTTTATTCCAACTATGCTAACGCTCTAGTCAATACGAAGAAGCAATACTCTTTTAGATTCATTAATTTCTTATGTAGCCTGATTTCGGGGTAAGAAGTTAGTTAATCAACCTTGAGCTGAGGCTAATCCTAATGTGTAAATTGGCTGAGATAGTTACAACAGGGAAAGCCGCTGTACTAATGTGTGGCGAATTCACCTATTTTGCGTGCCGAAACGACTTTTAAAATAACAACAATACAATGCAAACGAATGAAATGAACACCACGCTGAAAAACGCGCTCAATCACATTCAAGCAAATCAGCCAAGTCAGGCTTTATTTATGCTTGAAAAATTTGCCCATTCCAACCACCCAGACATTCACTACCTTATTGGTATTTGTCATAAAGCCCAAGAAAACTGGCCTCTAGCTATTTCATCTTTAAGCACCGCGTATAAGTTATCCCCCCAAAAATCAGAAATCCTAAGCCATATTGCTAAATGCTACTGGTTATCGGCCCAATATACTCAAGCCGAAGCGCATTATTTACAAATAGCGAGCAACCAGCCCACACACCAAGAAACAATAAAAAACCTTGCACTACTTTATCTTGAGCAAAATAAGTTCTCAGCTGCTGAAAAATGGGCTATGAAAGGCCAAGGTGCCGACCGTAGTGGACAGTTTACGAAAATCCTTGGAGACATACACAAAGCCCAAGATAACCTTAATGAAGCGATAAAGTGCTACTTAGCGGTACCACAAGATGCACCAGTAGCCTTTCGAGCCATTCATAATCTTGGTTTATGTTACAAGTTACAGACAAAGTTTGAGTTGGCTATCCAATGTTTTCAGTTTGTACACACACACGCGCCAGAGCAATATGAGCCACTGTACAACCTAGGCGATTGCTATTTTGCCAATGGTCAATTTCAGCTTGCACAACAAGCCTACCAACATGCCTTAAAAGTAACACCATATAATACGACAGTGCACAAAGCACTCAATGAGCTTTATTGGCAAAATGGTCAGCATGAACTATTTGCGATAAGTATAAAGGAAGCGTTGTATACGGCGACAGATAACAAACGTGAACTGACGGAGTGTTTAGCAGAGCTGTATTGGAATACTAACCAATATCAAGCATGTAAAGCTTGTATAACAAATTCAGGGGTTGCTTCTTCATCATCTCTAATGCAGACACTTCTGGGTCGCTTAGCTGCCAAAGAAGAGCGTTTTGATGATGCCTTTCAACACTTAGATAACGCCAACAAAATAACACCTGAGCATGACCGATTATGTGAGCAAGCTAAATTTGCGCTGCAGTTGGGAAATTTTGATGTCGCTAATCAATTACTTTTAAATATACTCAAACAGTGGCCAGACTCACAACTTGCGCTTGCTTGGCTGAGCGTGCTTTATCGGGCAACGGACGAGCAGAAGCACCAGCATTTATGCGATCCAAACTTTGTACTTACCACAACCCTATCAGCGCCAAAGGGTTATGACAGCAATGAAACCTTCTTACAAGAGCTTGAAGCTTGCCTAATTGCGCTTCATCAGGGAAAGCAAGCTCCCAGTGAGCAGACCTTGGTCAACGGTTCGCAAATATCGGGAGGCCTCCTAAATAGAGACATCGATATTATTGCAAAAACTAAAACACAATTATTAGCCGATGTCGATAGGTGCCTTAACCAGCTAAGTGCAGAGCAAGATCATCCTTTTCTAGCTCATTTGCATAGTGAGAGAAAAATTACAGGCTCTTGGTCTGTTAAGCTCAGTGAGCAGGGGTTTCATGTTAGCCATATTCACCCTGCAGGTTGGATAAGCGTCGTGCTATACATCAATACACCCGAAGACGATAGTAACAGCGGTCTCATTGAATTTGGCCGCCCACCATTGGCGCCACCATATGATTTTCCGCCATTCAAATCGGTCAAACCGAGGCGAGGCCAGATTGTTATTTTCCCTTCTTATTTTTGGCATGGGACGCAACCTTTCCAAGCAACAGACAGTAGTTATCGCATGACGCTACCTCTTGATATTGGCATTTTAAAAAATTAATACAGAGATAATATTTTAATGACAACTAAGCCAGCTCAAACGCTCAACATCGACGCTCTGCTAAAGCCGATTTTAAATCTTGAACCACAAACTAAGTGGCCAGCACTATTAGGTAGCTTACTATCACAGCATCAAGACAATGCTGAGTTATGCTATCGTGTCGCCGTGATTCTAGAGCAAATCGAGGCTTTCAAAGAAAGTGAAGCTGCCTATTTTCAATGCCTTGAACTCGCACCAAACAATTATTTACTGTACTTATATCTTGGCAATTTACTCGAGCAACGGGGCGAAGAACATACAGCGTTAATTTGTTACGCACTGTGTGAGAGGTTAACTGGCAATTTTAAACAACTACAGCTTCCAAAGAATATGGCGCCACAAACGGTAGAACGCTTTAAAAACGCTTGGCAGTGTATGGAGCGTAACCTCGCTGTCCCCAAAGGCTACAAAGCAGCCAGATGGGTACAGTACTCCAGCACTCCCTTTACAACACCTCAAGCACCACATTTGTTCTATGTAACGGATCTCGATGCTCGACCTATATGGCCTGCTGAAACATTTTCTTGGTATCAGGAGTTTATGGATTGTGTGCCCGACATAATTACTGAGTATAAACATGCAATTCAATCGCTTTCTTCGCATTTAACCCCTTATTTATCCGGCAAAATATATGAAAATGAATTTCCAAAGCTCGCTAATAGCGATAATTGGCAAGCGCTTTCTCTGTTTAAAGATGGTAGCGAAAACCACGCAATCTCTAGTCAGTTTCCAAAGTTAAAGCAAGCACTAGAGAATGTGCCATGCTACGGCCTAACCAATACACCTTATGAAGTATTCTATTCAAAGTTAGCAAAAGGACAGACAATTACACCACACTATGGACTTTCTAATCATAGTTTGACCGTTCACTTGGCAATTGATATACCAGACGCGTGTTACTTAGAAGTCAATGGCGAACGTGTATTATGGCAGGACAGCTCTCTTACGATATTTGACGACTCGTACTTACACATGGCACATAATGGTGGCGACAAAGACCGTATCGTCCTTATTTTTTCAATATGGCATCCGGCGCTTACCTTGGCTCAGCGCTCGGCGATTCAAGGCGAGTTCAGTACTAGGAGCGAATGGAACGCTAACCTAACAAAAAGATTAATTAATTATAAAAATAACCACTAAATTAGAAACATTCGTCACGATTTGACCACAACTCAACACAAATGGGTTGTTAACATGTAAATTTTCCGTAACTTATAGTTTGACCTTAACATTGAGGTCTCCCTGGATAATTGCGGGGGGAGTCCCCCCGTTTTTTTCTCGACATTATTATTTTCATCTCATACTTTTTACTTTCCTGCAATTTAATGTGTTACATAACTCAAGGTGTGATTAAGCTGCTAGTCAATCTATATTGATAAAAATTATGTTACTACTCACTTTACCTCACGTTCATCCTAGTATTGTTTATGACGCTCAACAGGGAGTCTGGTAAACTTACCCAAGCCAGCCTCAATGCAACTCCCAGCACAGGCACATACACAAACAATCAGAAGTAAAGTCAACTATGAATAAACCCACTATCACTATTCACTACTGCGTGCTCTGTCAATGGATGCTCAGAGCAACATGGCTAGCCCAAGAGCTGCTATCAACTTTTTCTGACGACCTTCAGCAAGTTGCCTTGGTTCCTGCGAGTAAAGGCGTATTTGAAATCTATTACGACAATACATTAATTTGGTGCCGTAAAGCTGATGGTGGTTTTCCTGAAGCCAAAATACTAAAACGAAAGGTTCGTGATTTGTTAGACCCTTCACGTGACTTAGGCCATGTCGATAAACACTGAGACACGGCATAAACATTAACGGCTTCACCTAACTGAGGGTCTCTAAGTTGGTCTGGTGATCCGTAAAAAATATCAGAACACTCATTGTATTTTATTTAACCTAAGACTGGATGAGGAATGTTTTAGCTTATTGCTTCTGCAGCACATCTTCATTCTTCTCCTTGTCTAGCCAGAGAGTTTTAGGGGAAATACCACATCCTCTCTGGCCAATGTATCAGCAGGCACTGACTGCTAGAAAGGCATTTAATTATCCGCAGCTCAGGTTACTTAATACCAATTATCTTAATTAAGTGGTCTATTTTGAGGCGAGAAAATCTTGTCGATAACACCGCTTCCGCGTCCTGCTCACGCCGAGGCACCTACGTCCTGTAGGCAAGGCAAAAATTTTTCTATTTAGTTGTTCTAAATAAGAAACCCTTAATGCGGTTAATGTCATATTTACAACTTCAAATTGAGCAGGTATTAAGTCAAATTGGTATAATATAAGATGCCCGTGAAAGAGAGCACAACTTGTCCAGCACCCAGACACCCAGACTATTCGTCTTTTGCAAAATCGAGCAACGCCTGTCCTGATAAACGATAAATAATCCATTCACTCTGGGCTTTAGCACCGATACTCTCATAAAAGTCTATTGACGGCTTATTCCAATCAAGTACTACCCATTCAAAACGACCGCACCCTTTCTCTAACGCTAACTGTGCTAAATACTTCATGATCCCTTTACCTGCCCCACTGCCACGTTTATCTTGAGAGACATACAAATCTTCGAGATATAGGCCGTGTTTACCGAGCCATGTAGAGTAATTAAAAAAGTAAACAGCAAAGCCGATAGCGACCCCTTCTGACTCGCAGATCACACTGTGTGCTCTGGCATCTGCGCCAAATAGCTTATCTTCAATTTCAGCTACGGTATTTAATACAGCATCAGGCTCTTTTTCATACACAGCCAGCTCATTGATAAAGTGTAAGATGGTTTCTGCATCTGTGATTATGGCAGGGCGAATAGAGATGTTCATTGTTACTCCAATAATCAGGTTTCACCCAGCTTAACAAATAATATGAAAAGATAACAATGAGACAAGCAAGCAACCAAAGTGAACAAAGCAGCACTTTCATACGTAAAGGTTAGCATTGTTGAAATTGGAGAAAATCAATGCGAAGGACGATCCTTTTTACTTTGTTGCTGCTACTTAGCAAGTTAGCCACTGCCAGTGAAAATGTAATAGCAAACTTTATCGAAAACCCAAAACAAGTTGGTCAAACTAGTCGCATGACATATCTTTTTTGGGATGTGTATGACGCGAGTCTTTTTGCTACCCAAGGTAACTTTTCTGCCACCCAACCATTCGCGCTCAAGTTGCAGTACCTTCGCTCATTAAATGGTGAAGACATTGCCAAACGTTCTCTCGAAGAAATGCAAAAACAAGGCTTTAATGATGCTGAGCTCGGTGATCAGTGGCTCACAATAATGAACAATATATTCCCTGATGTGAAAGATGAAACGGTGCTTCTTGGAATTAAAACAGCACAAGACCATACTCTGTTCTATCACAACAACGAATTGATAGGCGAAGTCAAAGATCCAGCTTTTACCACGTGGTTTTTTAATATCTGGCTCGGTAAAAAAACCACAGAGCCGCAAATGCGCAACGAGCTGTTAGGCCTAAGGAGATAGTTATGCGTTTAATTTTTAGTTCACTGATAATATTGTTTTTAACCGCATGTAGTACAGGAATTGAGGGGGCTAAATACACCTCACTGACGCCAAAATTTGACCCTTATGACTTCTTTTTAGGAGATGTAAAGGCCTGGGGCATAGTTCAAGACAGAGATGGAAATTTAGTACAACAGTTCACCGTAGATATCAAAGGCTCAATCAATAACAGCGGCCAGCTCGTACTCGACGAATATTTTGAGTACCTACTCGGGGACGGTGTAAAAACAAGAGTTTGGACCATTAGTAAAGAAGCTGATAATCAATATTCCGGCGTTGCTGGTGATATTCTTGATAAAGCAACCGGTGGTACATTTGGCAACGCCATGAATTGGCAATACAGAATGGATCTCCCTGTTGGAGACACGAGCTATGAGGTTAAATTTGATGATTGGATGTGGTCATTCGACCAATCAACACTCATTAATCGCTCTTATATCGAAAAGTTTGGGATTGTCATGGCTGAAGTCACTATCTTCATGCAAAAATCAAAGCCATAAAAACCACGCCAAATACGGAGCTTTAGTTTAAGTAGCATTGACAACATGGTTAACGTAATAGCGGTTACGTTAACCACTTTCCTACCATTTAGTTGCCAGTATTTAGGGATAGCGACATAAACACACTAAGTGGGTTGTCGCGATACATACCAAAACGTTCACAACGCTCAAAACCTAAAGTTTCATACAAGTTGATAGCACTTGTTTGCTTTGAACCTGTTTCTAAGCGAATAAGTGGAATTTGCGCTTCACCAGCGTAATGAAGTAAAATCTGCATAATCCGTTTGGATAGCCCCTTCCCCCTATAGCTCGGCTTTACGTACAGCCGTTTAATCTCGCCATAAAGCGTTTTATCAAACTGCTTAACGATAGCTCCACAAGCAACTATACCGTCATCATTTTGTAAACCTACAGCGTAGACATTAGGTTGATTGATCTCTTCCACCGATAAAGATTGTGCACTTGCGATTGGATATAAGCTATTCATAAGCTTATCTATTTCAGAAAACACCGACATTACTTGTGGATCATCTGATTTTAGCTGAATTAATTGCATACCTGCCTCTGAAAACTAAGGCCTATTTTATGATGTCCATATAATATGGACGATATTTTCCTAACCTGAGATTAAGGTAAAGAGGTAATAAAAACGTTGTTTTTAAAGCTCACTTTAAACAGCACTTTCGTCCACTAAAATGCGTTTTATACCAATTTACTTAAATAAACTATTTTGAGGTAAAGCAAGCATATTGATCACATCCAACCACTGCTGCTTTCGCCAACGTACTTATGCCCATTCAAGCACGGGTAAAAGTTGCTATTTAGTGGTCCCAAACAAAAAGCTTTTCACATAGTAAGCCCCAATTTTACTCCCTCAAATTGAGCAAGTAGTCTGACAGCATAACTAAGTCGTCACCTTTTGCTACCAATACAACCAGTTTGTCATGGCGGTTTGGTGTTAAAAATACGTTTACTACCCAAGCTCAGGTTTACTTTATTTGGCCAGCGTTAAACTATACCGAGTTGGGAGCAATAAGCAAATTATCGCGGCCAGAATTACACCACCAAACAATTGAATTACGTTACCCGACTAACAAAGAACCATAAGCATTTGTTTTAAATATTAAATTTGACGATATAAAAACTGTTACAAAGTGTGGAACAAGCTCAGCTGAGGTTGTTTTGTTGATTTATTGGAGCAAAGGTTTGAATCGTAAACTACGTATTCCGCCCAAGTTTACTCCAGTTTGGTTCTGTATCTAACTGTATAAGTTTAATAGAGGCACCGAAACGATGTGCTAATTTAACTATGGCGTCGACATTTGAAAAAGCTCGAGTTATATCGAGATGAAAAGCGATTGGAGGTGTACTCTACGCGGCATTTTAGGTAGCTTCTACACATTAAGGAAAATGCAAAAACGTAAACACTAACAACAACACGGTCATGAGCAGCACAAGAGGTAATGATGTACGTGAATTGGGGTGTAAAGTTTTACGAGACATAAGCAAACCTATACGTATCAATTAAATAGCTTACCCTCCTGGTGATTCCTCCCTTTACAACCAGCCGAAAAATATGAACTTGTTTAACTCATAAAAATATTCAAGTTAAAATATACCGTACCTACTACAGCAACTTTAATCTAAGGCAGAGGTTGTTTATCACGTTAACTGTATTACAAACCACCAAAAAGAACCAACACTAAAATAAAAATTAATACAAAATAATTACCAAATACTAAAGTAGAGTGATGCCCCCTCAAAAACAAACGCGAAAGCTTTGTTATAGTAAGGGGGCAGATGTGTATTCGCAGTTTAATTACAAACAGGTACACAGCTTAAGAGCAAGCTACAGTGATGTCCCTGTTTGTTTTTAATCCGAACTGCTTACTTATCAGTTGGCTGTAAAACTCACTGCTTTGCATCAATTCATCATGCTTACCTTGTGATTCAACTTTTCCATTTTGGATTACCAAGATATTGTCAGCATCTACAACCGTACTTAAGCGGTGCGCAGCAATAATCGTAGTTCGGCCGGCTTGCGCTTTGTGTAATGCAAGTTGAATAGCAGCTTCCGTATGCGCATCAAGATTAGCTGTTGCTTCATCTAATAAAAGTACAGCTGGCTCCTTCAATAATGCTCGCGCTAACGCAATACGCTGCCTTTGCCCTCCTGATAGAGTGACGCCGCGTTCACCAACTTGAGTATCTAGCCCAACTGGCAGGGTATCGATAAAATGCTTGAGATCGGCATCAATAATAGCCTGCCTCAGTCGCTCCGGATCTGGTTGTTGCTTTGCACCATAAACCAAGTTCTCGTATATTGTCGCACACAATAGTGGGCTGTCTTGTGCCACATACCCAACTTGTGATCTAAGACTCTCTTTGTCTATCTCATTCAAATTTGAACCTGCGACTTCGATACATCCACTTTTAGCCTGATAAAAGCCCTGTAGCAATGCGAACAAAGTAGACTTACCTGCGCCAGATGCTCCAACAATGGCTGTCGTTTTTCCAGCCATGAACCTACAATTCAATGTATCAAATATCATTTTGTCATCACGGTAACCAAATGATAACTCTCTGACAATGATTGACTCATTGGTCAAACTTAATTTCACCCCCTCTTCTATTTGTAAAGGAGTAGTCAATATCTCATTGATCCGAATAGCAGCGCCTTTTGCTTTATTGAATGCGGCGACTACCATACTTAGCTGACCCATAGGTAAGACTATATTTAATAAAAACATGATAAAAGCAACAAAAGCACCAAGTGTCATCACTCCACTTGCAACGCGTGAAGCACCAAACCCTAGTACCAAAACAATAGACCCCATAATAACCAAATTGACTAATGAACCAATCGTAGCAAGTAAGAAATGCTCTTTCATTGCGGTATGATAAAGCCCATTTAACTGGCTATTATTGTGATTAATTTCAAATTCTTGCGCACATTGTGTTCTGAGTAGTCGAATATTAGAAAACAGCTCTGTTAGTCGCCCTAACAAAGATGCTTCCGTATCTTGTAGGTGCTTTGAAAGCATGGTGAGCCTCATTGAAAAAGGTAAAATCAGCATAAAGCTCACCATAACAGCCCCGAGCATTACCATCGTCATTTGCCAATCTAGAAACCATAGAATAATAAAAGACCCCAGTAATGACACCACACCAGAAAGAAATGAAACTGATTGCTCACTCACCAGATTTTCAATAATTTCTGTATCTTTCACGATACGGTTTGCAGGCTCTCCAGCCCGAGTGTTATCAAAGAATGACATCGGTAAAGCTATAATGTGGTTAAATAAATCTGCACGCAACTTGCGTTTTTGCTCATTACCGATCTTCCCCATAATATAAGTCATTACCCCAGCTAATATCGCCGAGCCTATTAGTACCGAGAGCAAAACTAGCGCTTGTTCATTGGTAAACGCCCCTGCCTCACTCAGCTTATCTAGTAGCGCTTTAGTTTGTAGCGGGACTAATAATCCTAAAAGACTAGACATCAAGGTCACTACAAAAAGTGTCGACAACAACAGCCCACTAGGCCTTGTGCGACGCACTAATCGAATTAATGATGCTGTACTATTCATATTTATATATTCCTGTTGATTTCATAGCAACATAATTGACCAAACTTCAACCTCAGTCAAATTAAAAATGACCTATTGGTCACTTTTAATTTGACTGTATACTATTTACGATTACAGGAGGCATGATGTCTGATAAGCGAAAACTAATTTTGGAGTGTGCAGAAGCACTGTTGGTTTCTGAAGGAGACTGTGCGTTTAGTATGCAAACTATCGCCGACTCCGTAGGGATCTCAAAAGGGGCTATTTATTTGCATTTCAGGTCAAAAGAAGATCTACTATTAGCTGTATTTCAAAGTCAAACCAACAACTTACTGGAAAAAATAACCACGGTTTTGAAAAACGCCACACTCACCCCCGACGAAAAGCTGCGGCAACAAATTCGCTTTCAACATGAAGATTTACAGCAATATCAGGCGATGTTTAACCTGTTATTACAAGAGGAGTCTCTAAGTTTGAACCACAGCCTACTCATGTTTTACCAAGAATTCCGCTTGACTTGGTTGACCTTACAAGTAGGGTTTTTGAGGGAGAAGTATGGTGACCAAATTCAACGCTGGGAAACCGACTTGGCGATGACGTTAGACGGAATAATCGCTAATTACCTTTCCCTTTCGGTTGTCGAGGGAATTGACTTTGACACTGAAAAGCTGGTCAATTGGGTTGTATCTTGCTTAGACTCAATCTGTACACAGCTACCAAAGCAGGGTCTACCGCCCGTATTGACCGAAAGAGATCTCCCTTCACTCAAAGAAATTGAAGCGAAAAAGCAGCAGCTACAACAACAACAAGTTCAGCAAGCACTTTCTCAGCTCAAAAATAAAGCGCAAAAGCTGAAGCTATCCGAACCAAAGCGAAAAATAGTTGAACATACCCTCACACTGTTAGAAAACCAATTACAAAATAACAACCCAGATACAATATTACTAAGAGCATTAATCGCTGGACTAAGAGATTATCGAGGCCTCAACAATGAGCGTCAATTACTCGCAGAAAGACTAGATGTAGAAGTAGTGTAGGTAATGGGATAACCAAAAATACTTATTTCTGGTTATCCCGTTAAATCACGCAGATTTATTTTTTATGAGATGAGCACCGTTTGTGCAACTAAAATTAGATATTAACTCATTTTTTTACAAATCTTCGGCTATTTTATTTCATCAGCTTCCGATTATTCGCCTTTTAACGCCGCGAGCTCCGCTTTTAGATTCAATATTTCTTGATTAAGTGTAGATATATGAACATCTTTTTGAGCACTCTCCTCTAACAGTAACATATTACTATTTTCTAGCTCTGTAATTTCTTGCTGCTGATTTTGAGTAGTATGAGTCAATTCCGAAATTGTTTTATTTAGGCTGTCATTTTCATTGACTAATGACGCCACTTTATTTTCTAAAATGTTAGATAAGTTTCTTAAATTAACAATCTGAGTACTAAGACTACTGATACTCAATTCCGCTGAGTCTAGTTGGCTCTTGCATAGTTGCAAAGTGCTTTTAGCAAAAAGACCACCTTGACTAAGTCGAGCAATTTCAGTTTCACTGAGTGCCCTACTATATATTTGAACATCATCCAACACTGATGCGCTGTGACTATATAGAGTCGACTTCTCCCACGTTGCAAACCGTAACCTTCTGCTAGTATCTGCTATTGAGCCATTCCCCACATACTCAGTACCTCTTAACTCACCGTTTCTATATAATTTTATATATTCACCTTCACGCACACCTGTAATAAAGTACCACTCATTGAGTGTAAGCGCTTCATAATCTCTCACGCTGACGGACTGCTTGTCTACTTCAACTCCAAATGTAAGTCCTTTGGAGCTTCTACCGCTACAGATAGATAAATGCCACTCATTTGTTCCCGGCTTATCTCCCAGGGGCGGAGCATACTTTGATTACTTATAAACCAAAGAGTACCTGTGCCCTAAATTTGTCGTTCCAGCCAGCGGTTTTCAATTTGCTGCGTTGACTCGGTAAGCCGCATTCACACTGCTTGAGCATATTCATTACAAAGCGCCTGAATAGGGCCATATTTTCTACC
>NZ_WEHZ01000020.1 GCF_012641745.1 Pseudoalteromonas peptidolytica | reverse complement strand
TTTTTGTTAATATCAGAGCGAGTTTCTTCTACAACTGTAAGGTGTTCAATCAGGTTCATTGGTTGCGCCTAGCAATGGGATTGGCGCTATTTGATCATAAATTAGCTAAAAGTGCGATCCCGCCCTGGGGAGGAAGCAGCGGTCATTGGATACAAGAAAATATTGATAGTGGAAAATTAATAATTCTAGAAGGTGACTCTATTTGAGAAATAGAGCCTTTAGAGCAAATTGATGCAATGCTATGGCTTCCTATTTCAGAAATCACAGTTGCAACATCCGATAGGGGGTCTCCTGGATACGACTACTTACTTATCAATACTGATGATAATGAAAAAGCTCACGCCAAGTATTTAGGTAGCAAGTAAGGCTAAATAAGTTAATTAAGTATGGGACTGCTAACGCTTGGCTCAGTTCCACTACACAAGTTTATCCAAGCATTATCAGCTCCTTATTGGGGCGTTAGAAATAAAATGGAGTATCTGCAATGAAGAAAGTCTTAGTGGTCTTTTTCACTTTATTAATTTTCGGATGTAACACTACACCTAAAGAATCTATTTCGACGGATAGCTTTCACTTAACGTCAAATGATCCTGAATACGGCTACACAGAGAAAAAGCCAATAGAATTGGGCAGTTTTTTACGTGGTACTAAAAGTGCGAGTGCACACATAGAATATTTTGACGGGCTAATAGGTCCGAACGGTGAAAAAGTTAAAGTGACACGGCTTGGGAGTTGCTGTGCATTTGAAGATAAATCCATGCCTTTTGGCGGTGGTTTATTAGATCGCTACCAACTGACATACGAAGGTCAAGAAAAGCCAGCTATTATTTACGTCAATTTATACAAATTTAATAAACCTTTAGCGCCTAAAGGTTTTTCATTGCTGTAAATTATTTCTAACAAGGCAGTTATATAACTCGGAGTTACATTGAGTTAAGATTTAAATTATAAATTTCGAATTTGATTACCTTCATGTGCCTATATGGCTGCACCTATGGTTCTTGGTTCATTTTTAATGCATTTACTATTAGTTACTAAAAATGCCGCTGAAGCTAATGTTTTAACGCTTCTCAATATTAAAGGTGTTACGGTTTGATTTACAAAAACAATACAGACATCCACTGTTATCTATTCACCATAGTTACGGCAGTTTCGACTTCGAATTGCAAAAAAGTGTTCGCCACTCATATCAAAAATGCTCCTAAAATAAGCTAATTATTGGCGTTTACGTATTTCTCGACGCCAAAATCAGCGTATCGCACACGGCATGAGGGAGACTGCGTTTCGCGCAGCTTGCGGGGTTATCGCGAAAAGTTTTATTTCGTTAGACCAACAAGCGTTCACAATTGGCTAGATTTGTGCGCCGTCGTTTTTTAAGTGTTTCACAGTAAGCGGTGAGTACTTGCTCTCGACCAACAGCACCATGGAAAATACGAGAAAATTGGGTTGTGAGTTTCATCCAATTATCAGGTTCGATATTGAGTCGAGACAAAATTGGTTGAGACTCTAAGATAGCGCCTTTTTTATCGGTGCGAATACATTTACCCGTAAGCTCTACTAATGCTAAGTAAGACTTGAGTTCAAAAGGCAGCCCTTTTGGCATGTGCTTCCGGGGGCTTCCCGCAAATCGCAATAGGCTGTTTCCCCTGCCTAGCATGGTCGATGCGCTTTTTGATACTGGTAAAATCAGAGGTCTCAGGGGTTGGGGCTAATTTGGCTCGAATGGGGGTTAAGTCGACTTATGCCATACAAGCAGCTAATGCAGCTTCGCCTAGCAAGGGTTGAGATTTGAATCTGCCTTCCCAAAATCGGCCTGTACATTCATCCTCTTTATTTGCTCTGCGGGCAATATGCTCGTTGAGTATCCGCATAAACCAACTAATATCTGTCAATCTTTGTCTGTACTTGGCAATATATTCACTGAACATCAACTGCTCTGACTCGCTTAGAGGCTCCTCCTCAATAAACTTCCACGTTACCCAGTTACCTTTAAACAGCTTGTGCCAGCGTATCACAATGGCTTTGTCAGATAAGCGCTTTGCCTTTTTATCATCAACATGCAATACAATGTGAGTGTGATTACTCATCACCGCATACGCACAGACGTCGATACAAAAGACGGCAGACAATATCAGGAGCTTTTCTTCAACCCAATCACGGCGCCTTGAGTACAGAGTTAGAGCGTAGACGACTTTTAAAAAAGGCACAAATTAACAGTGGGTGTCTTTGGTTTCTTGCGATTCCCAAGTTCTAGGCGTTTTACAAACGCTATCCAAAGCATGAGTTTTGGTTAAACCTAAAGAATAACGACGCACGCTCATTCGAAACTCTATATGAGTATCTATATGGAAAAAATGTGGCCTTATTGTGATGACCTTTAAAAACGATATGAAGTGGTTTAGTAACAAGGGGGCGTCTTCACGGTTAGCGGATATTAATAATGTAAGCGTTGTCGGTTAGGCTTTTTTACGCTGGATGCGAAGCATAACTCCTGAGTGATTTAGGAGCACCGTTCTTTTAACACAGCCTTCGGTGACAATGTACTTTTAGGCCTACCCAAAACGCCTAGGATCAAGGTTGCAGAACTGTGAATCGGTTGCCTTTCTTTGGTATTGACATCGTTCGATTACCCAACTCTGCTATGACGTTGTCACATCAGGTATTGGTCTTACCACTAGAAATCTTAGTTTTTACGTGCAACCCATACTGTCAAAAACCATCAAAGCATTAACTAATAAACCCGGCTCACCAGCTTTAGCCAAGCTCTACTAGCCAATTGAACGAAATTTTTAAACGTCTGGTAGTTAACACTCAATTATTGCCTCTTCGAAGTTTTAACAGCCATGAAGACTTATTTTTTTCAGCGTCATAAAACACTGCCATGGTGAAAAAAAACATCAGTAACAGTATTACATGAGCTGCTAAGCTAATTCCAAAATATATTATACTTCCAAAATAGATAGCAAAAGAAAAGCTCCACATACCCGCTAAAATTGTCATTATGTAGAATCTACTGACAGGGTCAGGAATGTGCCTGAGAGGGTTTTTCTTTGAATCAAAAAAATATGTGTAGCACTCATATAATCTCAGTGTAAACATCTTCATAATATGCTCACCTTTTCAACCATTTTTTCATGATCCAATACGGTTGAATTATCAATTTAGATCTTAAATTTTCACAAATTTAGCCATTATGATTTTAATGTTCATGTAACAAGCTGTTAAATAAGGACGAAATACAGTTGGCTTTTGTTCCTTCGTCGCTTATTCTAGCCAAAATTTTTTGCTTGTTATTTAGGCGTTACACCTTAAAAGGAATTACTATGTTAAAAGTAGCTACTTTAGTATTATCATTATTTGCATTCAATGCGTATGCTGATTTTTCAGCTATTGTAATCGCATACGATACAGGCGATGTTCCAGTAAACGGCTCCATTGATATTGAAGCCGAATACATAGCGATGTCTGTGACCCTGTCAAGCGATGCGAAGTATCCTTCTGAGAGAGCAAAACTTATTAAAAGCCTGCAGAACTCTATACGCTCAGCGGCATCAAAATCTGAAGGAATAGATTTTCAACAAGGTGTTATTTCGCTTTCGCCTCAAGAAAAATCATCTTTCTCTATATCTAAATCCTATGGTAGGAGTGCAGGCTCTAGCTTTTATATACTTTCTAAGTTACGCAAAGGAAAGGATGTCTACTCAGCCACTCAAGATATATACTCCTTCATAAATCGTATCAAAAGGCCTGAAGACACTAGCTTAAGGCTGGGCAATACTTCACTGGCCATAAGCTCGCCTAGTGAATATAGGGCATCTTTACTTGAAAAAATAAAATTAGAGATTAACACAACAAAGGAAGCCTTAGGAACAGGCTATAAGGTATCTATATCAGGCCTTGAGAACCCTGTGATCGTAAGGCAAAAGGATGATAAGCAGGTAACTCTTTTTATTGACTATCAAGTCCAGTTTAGTGAATAGATATAATAAGTCGATTAACTTCGCGCTTTCGGTGCCGGACGCAAAAAGCTGCGCTGGTTAGTGAGGCGCTATACCTAAGGGAGAATGTTGTAAATGGATGATCCAATAGATAAGTTTAATACCTTATGGGAGCAGGCGCTTTTGGATACGCCGCTCAAGCAAAAAAGTGCAGTCTGCGTTTCAACAATAAATGAAGACGGATTTCCTGAAAGTCGTTTTGTCGATTTAAAATCGGTAAGTAAATGTGGCTTGGTATTTTGCACATATCTTGATTCAAATAAAGGAAACGATATTCGCAGGGATCCAAAAGTTTCTTTAGCTTTATGGTGGGATCATATTGGCATTCAAATACGAGCCGTTGGCGTTGCGTAACAAATATCTGAAGACGAAGCAATTAAATATTGGCAAACGCGTTCAAGGGATGCTCAATTGACCACAATGTGTTTTAACCAGAGTAAACCTCTATCTTCAGAATCAGAATTAATATCAAAATTTGATGATATAAAAGAACAAATGGCAGGTAACATCGTACCAAAACCAAAAAATTGGGGTGGTTACATAATAAAGCCTTTATCAATTGAGTTTTTGACATTTAAAGAAAACCGCTTACATCTGCGTGAGCTATACAAAAATGCGGATGGGCAATGGAGCAAGATGCTATTGCAACCTTAAATTCCAAGACTCAAAGCCGAACAGGTAACCGTTGGCTTGGTTTCACTTCGTTTCATAAAATAGCTAACCCACCGCTTAAGGCAGGGTTAGCTATTGAACGGAGTTAACATGCTGAAGTATATAATGAAAAGCAAGGGTGGGCTATTTCCTGGTGCTGGAACCTTTTTACGTACACTTGTTTTTCACTGCTTTTTGAACGCAAATTTTCAGCCAAACTAAGTACTATAGAGTCAGCATGTGGATGCTAAGGAAGTTGATGGTTTGTATAATGTTTCATCTAATGAACTGACCAAAGTGGAAAAGTGACAAAACGGTTTCGGACGATTCAAGTGTTAATGAACGAAGGGAGGAATGACTCGCAATTTACTATTCCTCAGTTACCTCAATTAATGAAGCTCCACAAAGTTTTTGCATCAACACTGACATTCACTATTATTTGCTCATCATGCCTAGGCTAGCTATTTATGCACAAATTTGACTTGTAGTAAGAAGTAACTTCAGACTAGAGCGATATTACGCTTTTGAGCATAGGTATGTTAGTGGATTAACTAACTTCTTTATATCGAGCTCAGATTAAAATAGAAATAGATCGGGTACAATGGAGTAAAAGAAGGAGTCATGATGAAGTATCCTAAACCGTTAAAAGTGGGCAGTAAAATTGCAATCACAGCATTCTCAGCAGGTGTCCCTGCTTCTATGCACGCGAGACTAGATAATGCTTTGGGTTATCTAGCGCAACAAGGTTTCGAGTTGGTGGTTGGTGAATGCCTGAGAGATAACCACAATTATGTAAGCGCAGATGCCAAAACCCGTGTTAATGAACTTATGGGATACTTACTCGATGATACAATAGACGCCATTATGCCACCATGGGGCGGAGCAATTGCGATGGATGTTCTGAGCCAACTTGATTGGGAGCAGTTAGCACAAGCTAGGCCAAAGTGGATCATCGGTTTCTCTGACGTCAGCACTTTGCTTAGTGCCGTAACTTGCAAACTAGGTTGGGCGAGCGTTCATGGGACTAACCTTATGCAGTTAAATGGCCACCAGCAAGACCCGCTGACGATAGGGCTTTTTGACCATTTGAGGTGCACGCCTAATAACTCCTTCACACAGTTTCCTTCTACTCACTATGAGGCTGATCCACTCAATTTTGTTGACTTTCCCGATGCTGGATTTAACTTGTCCACCACGACTCAGTGGCGTACTTTAGCGAATCGCGAAAGCAGCAAGCGGTTTGCTGGTAGATTATTAGGCGGCTGTTTAGATATTCACATGTTATTGGCAGGCACTGAATATTTTGATTTGGATGCTTTTTTACAGGAGCATCCCAACGAATCAATAATTTTATACTTTGAAAACGGCGAAATGCCGCCAGCTGCTTACTATCGTGCGCTGCAAAGTATTAAACTACGGGGCTGGTTTTCGAAAGTTGCAGCGGTCTTAATTGGTCGTAACCCCGAGCCGCTAGCAAAAGATAGCGACTGGACGCACGTAGATGCCTTACAATATGTATTTGCTGATTGCGATTTCCCCGTGCTATATGATGTCGACATCGGCCATCAAGCACCGAATTTAACGCTTATTAACGGCGCATTTGCTGAAGTGATATGTAACGACGCTTTTTCAATTACACAGACATTAATATGAACCTAGAATATAAAATTGGCTTGGTAGATGACCTGCTTGCGATAGAGAACCAAATTCCTGAATTTGCTACGCCAAGAAAGCGTGAGGAAGTCGTAGATAAGCTGCGAGATAAACAACATTTATTGCTGGTGGCGTACGATCAAGGTAAGCCTGTAGGGTATAAGTTAGGTCACGAACTACCAAACAATGAGTTTTATAGTTGGTTAGGCGCGGTTGTTCCTGAACATCGTGGTAATGGTATTGCGAAACAGCTATTGGTGATGCAAGAGGCTTGGTGTAAGGCACAAGGCTATAGCGCCATCAGAGTAAAGTCGAGAAACCTTTTTAAAAACATGCTATTGATGCTAATAAGTCGCGACTACCAAATTGTAAAATGTGAACAGATCAATGGCGTATCAGATAGCAAAATTCACTTCTATAAACAATTATAAAAAGCCCAGTATTTGATACTAGGCTATGTTGTCATCAGATGAGCTGGTGGCGCTTCGCCGCCATATTCCTGCTAATATTGAGCCACTGATATTATGCCAAATTGAAAATAGGGTACCAGCCACAGCCGCCGCAGGAGTAAAGAACTTCATGGCAAGTGCGACGGCAAGTCCTGAGTTTTGCATCCCCACTTCAAAAGCCATTGTACGGCATACTTTTTCTTCAAAACCGAGTCTTTTTGGAATGAAATAACCCAAAAGTAATCCTGTGATATTGTGTAAGATCACAGCGACCAGCACAACGAGTCCGATATTTTCAAGCTTAGGTTGATTAAGAGAAACAATCACTGCGATAATAAAAATGATGGAGAGCATGGACAGTAAAGGTAAAATAGGGGTTGTGTTGATAACGGAACGCGCCAACGACTTGGCAAATAAAGTATTGAAGGCAACGCCAACAGCCACTGGAACTAGCACAATTTTTAGCAGGCTCATCAACATATCAGAAAATTGAATATCAACCACTTGTCCTATCATTACCGTAGTGAGTAATGGTGTTAAAAGCACGCCGAGTAACGTACTCGTTGCTGTCATAGAAATCGATAACGCGACGTCTCCTTTGGCGAGATAACACAAAACATTACTTGCCGTACCGCCAGCAACTGTGCCCACTAAAATCATACCAATTAATAAGTCGGTTTCTAAGCTCATTGTGGTTGCAATAAAGTAGGCAACACTCGGCATCACTGTAAATTGTAGGCAGACCGCCACGATAATCGCTTTTTTGTTATCGAGAACACGCAAAAAATCTTTTGCGGTAAGGGTCAACCCCATAGTGAGCATAATAAACATAAGTAGAGGAATAATTGTACTTTTAAATGGGATCAAGAAGGCAGGGTAAAGGTATGCAATCATTGCTGCTGCGATAGCCCAAAGTGGAAATAACTGTAAGATTTTTTTCATGATGTTTTGATTTGAGTGGGTAACCATGTATTGATACCCCGATACTAACGAACTTTTTAAAAAATACCTATGGCGTGAAGAGTTTGTAAGTTATTTATCCAAGCCTCAGGTTAATTAAATAACATAGATGGTTACACTTTAGGTCATATTCTCATTGAGATTGTTACTTGGCGCTGTGTATAGTTGTGAAAGTTACGTCAAGGTCCATGGAATATAAAAATGAAAACAATTTCTTCTAGCTTTAAAAAACTACTATTACTGGTTGCATTGATTTTAGTTGCGGGATTCTATGGGTATTCAAAATATCAATTTGCACTAACTGTAAGTAACGATGTAAAGCAGCTACAACCATACGGCTCAGAGCAGTTAGAGTTAATAGATGTCTCTGATTCGGCAAAGCGTTTTACTGTGCGTATTGCCGTTAGCGGGCTGGAGCCTAAATTTGGGGAGTCGGCAGTACAGTAACATAGCACGCAACTATGTTTGCCAAAGTGATTATTTTGAGCCTAAATTTGAAGAAGGACACCAAATTAGCATTGAGTTTAGCAAAGCCGATTCTGCTCAAACCGTTTATGAAAGAGCCTCAGTGATAAAAAGTGACTGTAGTGTAAGCCGCAGTTAACGTATCTCAAAATTAACCTGAACTGGCTCGTTTGCTATGCACTAGCGCAGCAAATATAATTAGACTCCCGATCCCAAGTCGAATGAGATCGGCTTCTTTGTTCCAGATAAGTAAGTTGACTAAAATTCCCGCAGGGATAAGGGCGTTATTCATCACAGCTAACTCGCCGACAGATACGCGGGTTAATCCCACATTCCACACAAAATATCCTATACCCGAAGCAATGAGGCCTAAGTAAATCAAAATCCCCCACTGTTGGCCAGTAGTGGGTAGCTGTTGTAAATTACCAAATAAAACAAGGCCAAGAGCTAAGACACAAGATGCACCGATGAAGAAAAAGCCGAAACTTTGGCGATGAATTAGCGAGTGTTGTGCACTCAAGCGCTTATAACTGACTTGTCCTATAGCAAAACAAAGGTTTGCACCTTGTACCAATAATAAACCAAAAAAATAGTCACTCGTTAGCTCTGTAAATCGAATAGTAATTGCACCGAACATTGCGATAAGCGCTGAAGTTAAAAAAGTACGATTAAACGACTTGTTGAGTAAATCATTAAGAAGTGTAATGTAAACGGGGGTCATCACAGTAAATAGCAGCACCTCTGGCACACTGAGATATAAAAATGAGTGATAATAAAAGCTATACATTAAGCCAATCTGTACAGCACCAATGGCCATCAATTTTAGCATTAGCGTTTTAGTAACTGATGTAGGCCGCAAAAATGGCAGAAAAACCAGTGCTGCTAACACCGTTCTTGATAAAGCGCTAAACCACGGGTCTACATTTCCTGCCAAATAGACACCGATAAGTGAAAAGGAAAAAGCCCAAAGTAAGGTGATAGTCCAAAGTAAAGTCATAGGTGTTATTTTTTAAGTATTGATATAAGAGTGTATCACGAGCTGGATCATACAATGAATGTTCGAAAAAAGCGATGATAACAATCATTATAATGTGATTTTAATTTACAATATTTCGCATAAAATAACTCCCGTATTCACAGATACATCCCTTCATTGTTTTACCCATGATGTGTTTGGCCGCCGCTGCGGCCTTTTTTCTTTCCAAATATGTTTGATGATAACCGCCTGAAAAATCTCACTAGCAAATGCGATATTGAACAATCGCGACAAGTTAAATTTTTGATTGTGTAAACACAACTAGAGTCAGTTTATTTTTGAAGTTGGTTTTGCTGCGGTTTAATTGGTATTTAGACAAATCAGAGCCTGCGTAACAAAGTCACTTTATGTGATTTAAAAAGTAAAGACTTAGGGCTCCTGCAAAGCGCCTTAAGCCATTCCGAAAAATGAAAATTAAACAGCAAAAGTCAATAGGCTTTAGAATAAAGTGTTACAAATTTTACGGTACGAATCTTATTTACTTCATGTAGTATTTTGTATGAATAAAATATTTTTTGTTGTTATGCGTAATCTAATTTGTAATCTTTTTGTCATATTGCCTACATTGTTCTTCGTTGCAGCTGTTTGGCGTGAACACGACAACGCTCAATATCGCCTTGATACGGTTAATTATTTTTTAGAGTCCGATCCACACAAAGCACATAAACTACATCAAGCTATTGAATTAGAGGATTTTACTCCAGCCCATACCGCTCATTTCCATCATTTAGGCGTATCGATAGCGTTATCACTTGGTCAGTTAGAGCAGGCGCAGCGCGCATTAGCTGTATTGTTTCAGAACCCGCAAAATACGTATTTCAGCGAGCATCGATTTTCACTTACTTATGATGCCAGTGTATGGCTAAGAAAAGGTGGTTATATCCGCCAATCTGAGCACCTATTACTGTGCGCGCTAAAAAGTGCACGGTCCGCGAAAGAAAAAATTAAAACGCTGAATGCCCTCGCGGTGATTGCCTATAATTACGGCGATAACATCTCGGCAAAAGACTATTTTGTGCGCTCTTTGGCTATAGGCACTCGTATTAAAAATCAGCGCGCGATGGGGATTATCGAAAACAACCTCGGGGTATTGGCACTTAAAACAAGTCACTTTGAGGATGCGGTTAACTATTTTAAGTTAGCCTATGCTAGGCATCAGCTAGCAGGAAGAGAAAGTAGTGAACTAAATACCGGTCTTAACTTGCTGTTTGTATATATATTACGGGGTGAAAAAGAGATGTACGAGCGCTTGTGCAAAAGCACAAAAATGCCGCTCAATCAGCCTATTCACTGTGGATCGAGCGTTTTTATGACGTTATTTTCACGGCAGCTAAACTATCAAAAAGAGAAAAAGCCGAGTTAATAGCAGCATTTAACAACCTCAGTGAAGCTGGTCTAAAATCACTTTTAAAACAGCATATAGGTAGGGTAGCAGGCATTAATCCTACAACCTTACCTATTGCGGTACCACAAAAAATGATGTTGGAAACAACGAATAATCATTGGTTAAATAGCGCACTGTCTTGCAATTTCTAGTCAGACCAAAGGTAATACTTCAAGACTCACCTAAACTATACGCTGTCACGCCGTGTTCAAATTTATGAGTTCTATAAAGCTTCTGGTCTTCCTAAATCAGCTCGACACACGTGAAAAGGTATCAGAAAACATTTCCTCTAAAATTTTTAAACTACTGATTTTAAATTGTAAATTTAAGGCTTTGGCAAGAACCAAAGAGCGACCTCACCGTTACTAAAAATCTGAGCTTGACACTGCACTTTTATCATATAATAATTTTGTTATATAATTAAATTGTTATGTATTTATGAAGATACTTTTTTTATGTTCGGGAAATGCGACGCGCTCAATTATCGCCCAAGCAATCGCGAACTTTCATGGTGGCGCTGATGTACAAGCCTTTAGTGCTGGCACTAAACCGAGTGAGATAAAGCCCGAAGTGCTAGCGCTTTTGCAGCACAAAGGCATAAAAACTGACAGCCTCTATAGTAAGCATCTTGATACCTACCAGGGCGAGCATTTTGATGTTGTGGTCACCCTTTGTGATGAAGTGCGTGCCGAATGTGAACACCAATTACAAGGTCAACACATCTTGCCGTGGGAAATAGCCAGTCCCTCAGCTCGACATAGTGTAAATGCCCTTCAACAAACGCTATTCGAAATAAACGAACAAGTAACTGCATTACTGGATCAAAAAAAAATAAGGCCAGATGAAATCTCACCTTTGCTATTTTATAAGTGCTTAGCGGATGACATTCGCTTGAAGACGCTTGCCATGCTGAACGTTGAGGGCGAGTTGTGTGTTTGTGAGTTGATGATTGCGCTAGAGCAAGAAAGTCAACCTAAAGTATCAAGGCATTTATCACAACTGAAAAAAGCTGGAATATTGTGTGACCGGAAATACAAAAAGTGGGTTTTTTACTCAATCAACCCAACGCTTCCAGAGTGGATGCAGGCTGTTATAAACACGACAGTTCTGCATCAACCTAACTATATTGCATTGGAATTAAAGCGACTGTCTTCAATGGGTGAACGCCCTAGTCAGGCTGCTGCATGTTGCGAATAATTTAGTATTAAATTTATTAACTTTCATAGTAGGAGTACGTATGACAATTAAAGTTGGAATTAATGGCTTTGGGCGTATGGGGCGCTTAGCGCTTCGAGCAAGTTTCGATTGGCCTGAGCTTGAGTTTGTACAAATCAACGATCCTGCGGGCAACGCCGAGACTCTTGCCCATTTATTGGAGTTTGACTCGGTACATGGCAAGTGGGAACACGCAGTTTCTCATCAAGATGACCATATCATAATAGCTGGTCATCAGTTATCAGTAACCCAAAATAAAGACATTGCTGATACTGACTGGTCACAATGCGATGTCGTTATAGAAGCCTCTGGTAAAATGAAAACCAAAGCTCTACTACAACAATATTTAGATCAGGGTGTTAAAAGGGTTGTCGTTACTGCACCAGTAAAAGAAGATGGGGTACTAAACATAGTGATGGGTGTGAACGACCATCTTTATGATGAAAAGCCACATGAAATCGTGACTGCAGCATCTTGTACTACAAACTGTTTAGCACCTGTTGTTAAAGTACTACAAGACAAAATAGGTATTAAGCATGGCTCAATGACTACGATCCATGACATTACCAACACCCAAACTATCTTAGATGCACCGCATAAAGATCTGCGCAGAGCAAGAGCATGTGGCATGAGCCTCATTCCAACTACGACTGGTTCCGCGACAGCGATTACACATATATTCCCTGAGCTAAAAGGGAAACTCAATGGTCATGCGGTACGTATCCCACTGGCAAATGCCTCATTAACCGATTGTGTTTTTGAGGTAAAACGCCCCACTTCTGTTGAGGAAATCAATCAGTGGATGAAAGAAGCTGCACAGACTCATCTTGAAGGGATCCTTGGATATGAGCCAAGGCCTTTAGTTTCTATTGATTATAAAACGGATCCACGCTCAAGTATTGTTGATGCGTTATCCACTATGGTTGTAAACGGTACACAGGTTAAGTTGTACGTGTGGTATGACAATGAATGGGGCTATGCAAATCGTACTGCCGAGTTGGTTTTAAAGGTTGGGCTTTCACTGGGTAAATAAATACGATGACGTTACATTCCTTACCTCAAGATATTAGACAGTATTTGATAGTTACCGGCAATTACTGGACATTCACGCTCACCGACGGTGCTTTAAGAATGTTAGTGGTACTGCATTTTCATAAGCTAGGCTACAACCCGTTGGAAATTGCGATGCTGTTTTTGTTTTACGAGATTTTCGGCGTTATCACCAATCTGGTGGGGGGCTGGCTCGGCGCTCGGATCGGGTTGAACCGAACAATGAATATTGGTCTTGGTCTACAAATAATCGCTTTATTAATGTTGGTTGTACCGGCAAATTGGCTGAGTATTCCTTATGTTATGGCGGCGCAGGCGCTCTCTGGGGTAGCCAAAGATCTCAATAAAATGAGTGCTAAAAGTGCCATAAAGGCGATTGTAAAATCTGGTCAGGAAGGAACGTTATTTAAGTGGGTGGCAATACTTACAGGGTCTAAAAATGCGCTCAAGGGGGTTGGATTCTTTCTTGGTGGCGTACTGTTGACATTACTCGGCTTTACGGAGGCCATGTGGGTGATGGCTGCCGCTTTGATGGCGGTGTGGTTTTTGAGTATGATCTGTTTGAAAAGTGAACTGGGGAAATCTAAGCATAAGCCAAAATTTACTGAGGTATTCTCAAAAAGCCGAGCAATTAACCGCTTGTCGGCTGCACGCCTATTTTTGTTTGCTGCCAGAGATGTTTGGTTTGTTGTTGCATTACCTGTGTATCTGTCAAAGCAATTTGCATGGGATCATTGGTGGGTTGGTGGATTTATGGCGACGTGGGTGATCGGATATGGATTGGTTCAGTCTTTGACACCAAACTTGCTCAACCGTGATAGCTACGCCCATAACCCACAAGCAGTTGCTATTTGGGCGTTTTATTTGGCTATTTTACCTATGGCTATTGCGGTATCACTTTACACAGAACATTGGCCTAACATTACGCTTGTGGGAGGGCTATTACTTTTTGGTGTTGTGTTTGCGATTAACTCCTCAATACACAGCTATCTAATTGTTAGCCTTGCAGATAGTGATGGCGTATCACTAGATGTCGGCTTTTATTATATGGCCAATGCGATGGGAAGATTAATAGGGACAGTTTTATCCGGTTGGGTATTTTTGCACTACGGATTGGTTGCCTGCTTGGTGTTATCAAGCCTCTTTTTGATATTAGCAGGCTACACGTCAAAAAGGATCTAAATGTACTCGTTTTGTATATTTGTTGGCCTTTTAATGTATTTATGCTCTACTTGTACCCGGATTATTCATAGTAATTATTAAGGAAAATATAAGTGAATAAGAATATAGCTAGAGCAATATTTACGTCAATTTGTCTTCTTGGCTTGGCGTACGTATCCGATGCTGAGTCTGCGACGAGAAAAATGTATGACTCAGAATTATGTTACACATGTGATACAGGAAATGCCCTGAGTTTTGCAAAGAAGTACGAGCCTGAAATAACGTGTTATGAGCACGGTGGTTCAGTTGATCATAACGACTCTCAACGCTGTTATTCAAACCCTAAAGATGTATTAATTATTAATGCAAACACAAATCAAAAGTGGCTGTATAAATTATCGCATCTAAACCAAGGTGGATGGCGCCATGAGCTGACTAATAACCTGCAGGCGGTTGCTCAGACGGTTCCTCGTGATGCTAGTAATTTAGCGGATGAATTGATTAAGTACTATGATGCTTGGGATCGGGCAGTAACCAAAGTTTCCCAAGAGTACAATTCATCTAGTATGCAATCCACGCTGGCTATCAGTACTAACACTATACTCCAGCAAATGTTATCTGAAAATAATTGTGAAAATGAAGCTTTTACCCGAGTCGCCAAACTAGCCTTTGACGGCAGGACAAAAACGACGCTGCAAGAACGTACAGAAAAAGCACTAATTGAGGAGTATGGTAGCTTAGGGGCGGCATTTGAGACTACTCGTATGACTCAGTTTGGCTACACGGTAGGTGTGGGCAATGTTGGATTCTCAGGTCAAGCAGAGTACGTACCAAAGAGAAGGATGATTGACTTAAAATTTCATGATGCCATCAATGGTAATCATCGAGTGGTGTATAACTTAGACTTTAGTAAAGGTATTCGCATGGATTTAAACAAAGACATGACGAAATTTGGCGGAGTCTCAGTGCGTTCACTGCATCAAAACCCAGCTAGCCGAAATAAAGTCTCAAACTGCATGCTTGAAACACTTAATATATATAGAGAAGCGAGTGTGAAAAGTAGTGGTACTTCAGGTGGTGGAATTGACTTACCGCCCGCAGTTGGCCGACATCCAGGTCGCAGTTATGGAGAGTCGGGTGAAGAGTTTTGTACATGGACATTCTATGACCCTTGGGGCGAGATACTTTTTACAATGATGGGAAGTTGCCCGTTATTTCCTAAGTAAAACAGGAGTACAGGTCGGTTTAGCACCTGTACCAAAAGCAATAGTTAGCTTTTCGGCTGCTTATTGCTTTGATAAGACCCGTTCTGAAATCCTCCACCATCAAAGTGAAGACACCTAAAATGAACTGAACAACAGGTCAGCCTACTGCAAACAAATTTAGTGTAGCAGCAAGGGATAACCGCAGCTAGGGAACAAATTATTACCCAGAGTTACGGTTTATTGAACCTTAGCGCCTTTCGTCTGAGGTTAAATAACTGGAAATAATAGATTATTATCGCAACTCCGTTTAAAGCGAATTAGTAATAAGGTATGATGCGCCTCACTTTTATTGCAAATTGTTATCATACTCAATGACATTAGATAAACTCCCCAAAAATAGCACCGCGACAATTACTTCATTAACCCACCCTGATACCGCGCTGCTAAGCCGAATAATGGCACTTGGTATTATTCCTAGTGAGCAAATAGAAGTGATCAACGTCGCCCCACTTGGATGCCCGTTGCAAGTGAAAGTGGGTGATACCTTTGTGAGTGTGCGTAAGGCCGACGCACAGTTCGTGGAAATTAATACCAATTTGACTTAATACTTGCTCAATTTGAAGGAGCAAATCTGACGCTAACCGCGTTAAAAATTTCTTATTTAGAACAACTAAATAGCAAAATTTTTGCCGGGTTATCGACAAGATTTTCTCGCCTCCAAATAGACCACTTAATTAAGAAAATTGGTTTAAAACGTTATAATTTGAGAAGGTCATCGCGGATGAAAATTGCGTTAGTGGGTAACCCAAATTGCGGGAAAACCACAATATTTAACCGCCTAACAGGTTCAAAACAAAAAGTTGGAAACTGGCCAGGTGTTACAGTTGAAAAGAAATTTGGCTATTTTGCTTTAGAAAACACAAACGTAGAACTGGTTGATTTACCCGGGCTATATAGCATGGAGCAGATCGAGCCAAGTCAAGATGAACAGATCGCTTGTGACTTCCTAAAGCAAAATGAAGCCGATGTCATTATTAACATTGTAGATGCCGCTAACTTGCAGCGAAATCTGATATTAACGTCACAACTTAAAGAGTTAGGTAAACCGATCATCGTTGTGGCGAATATGGTTGATGTTGCGACTCAGCGAGGTCGGACACTTGATTTACCACGTTTGTCTGAACAACTAGGTTTACCAGTGGTGGCATTTCATGGAGCAAAAGGCACAGGGCAAGAGAAGCTGTTGGAGCAGCTTATTGAAATCACTCGGTTTCCTAGTAAGCCTGAGGGAGCAGAGCCTCCGAAACTTGAGCATGATCCATTGGAAAAAGCGATCGCACGCCATCAAGCGGTTAAAAAGCTAGCGGCTGGTGTAAGCACTATCACGCCAAAACGTGCAGATACAACAGAAACCCTTGATAGAGTAGTGCTGAATAAATGGTTAGGTGTTCCAATTTTTTTAGCCATGATGTACTTGATGTTCACGATAGCTGTGAACGTTGGTGCTGTTTTTATCGACTTTTTTGACATCGCCGTAGGTGCCATTCTCATTGATGGTGTAAAAGTGTTACTTGCAGATGTTGGTGCACCTCAATGGCTTGGCGTGTTACTTGCTGACGGATTTGGGGCAGGGGTTCAGCTAGTCGCTACTTTTATTCCAGTGATAGCCGTATTGTACCTTTGTTTGTCAATATTAGAAGATAGCGGTTATTTGTCTCGTGCCGCATTTGTTATTGACCGATTGATGTCCTCCATTGGGCTGCCAGGTAATGCGTTTGTTCCTTTGATTGTGGGCTTTGGTTGCAATGTACCTGCGGTGATGGCTGCTAGAACCATGGGGCGAGAATCAGACCGCTTATTGACAATTGTTATGGCGCCTTTCATGTCGTGTGGTGCGCGGTTAACTGTTTATGCGTTATTTGCTGCGGCTTTTTTTCCAACCAATGGTGCCAATGTTGTCTTTGGGTTATACCTACTAGGTATTTTAGTCGCTATCGGCTCTGGCTTTTTGTTCAGAAAGCAGGTGTTTAAAACCCAAAAGTTACCTTCTTTTACTGAAATGCCAGCTTACCATATGCCCATTTGGCGAAACATATTGATGACGACATGGCAGCGTTTAAGCGGTTTTATAAAACGTGCGGGTAAGACGATTGTGATGGTAGTTATTTTGCTAAGTGCGTTAAATTCAATTGGGACTGATGGCTCATTTGGTAATGAGAATACTGAACATTCATTACTGGCAAAAACGGCTCAAATCGTCACGCCAGTGTTTGAGCCTATTGGGTTAAAAGAGGAAAACTGGCCTGCAACGGTTGGAGTGGTTACAGGTATGTTTGCCAAAGAGGCGATCGTTGGCACGCTGGACGCACTTTATACAGGCTCAGCTGAAAATAATGACGCTTTTTCATTACTTGATTCAATGCAAGCAGCGTTAATGTCCATCGTTGATAATAGCAAAGACCTAATCGCCAACCTTGGCGATCCCTTGGGATTGAATGAACTTGATAGCGGGGAAGACAATGGCGCTGAGCTACTTACTGCCATGGCCGCTAAGTTCAACGGTCAGATTGGCGCATTTAGCTACTTGGTATTTATTTTACTCTACACGCCTTGTGTGGCCGTGCTCGGTGCAATAAAGCGTGAATCTGGTAGTAGATGGATGTGGCTGGTCATAGGCTGGACGACCTCAATTGCGTATATTATGGCAACGCTTGTCTATCAGTATAGCCAATTAGCGACATCAACGTTAAGCGCATCTTTATGGATAGTTGCTATGTTACTGTTTGGGTTCGCGTGGTGGAAAGGGCTTTCCGCGCTCGGGAATAGGTTGAATCAGCCCCCGACATACCCAATAGAGTTGCATTAACCTGTTTAACTGACGACACTTTGTGTGTCGTCAGTTATCTGTATCTCATTATTCGATAGTTATCTGCCACTTAATCTGGACTTTGGATAGCTAATGCCTTTCTAACATCCTGTTTTATCGCTAACCGCGTGCATTCACCTCACATAGCGAGCTATTGATGCATATATTCGCCTTACCTACATTGCTCACAAGATGTAGGCACCATAGCAAGAGCAGTGCGCGGCAGCGGTATTGCCCTTGCTATGGTGAAATAAAGAAATAATTTAATGTAATTTTAAAAATCAGGAATTAGCTCACTTGCTATCCAAACTTCAGGTAATTTAAGTGTGTCGACTGTGGCATACTGCTTTAACTCTATGTTGGCAGCATTGAAGTGGTGATTATAGTTTATAATTTTAGAATAGTGCATTTATGTAGATTAAGTGGTTAAATTAAGATCGTAAATTATAAAATATTTTTATATTGTTGTTTTTAATTTTATCTAGATCAAGTTTTTTATTATTTTCTCTTGTTTGTGTTTATTTATCTGTTATCTTTGCTCCGAATTTTGTGACTAACCAAAGGAAATTAATATGTTACTTAAATTAAACAAAAAACCAATGAAGAACCTGAGTACAGCTTCAGCTAAATTAAACTCTCAACAAACACCACAAGTTGCTGGTGGCGCAGGCATTGACACGCTTATGTGTTTAAGAACAATGCAATGTCCTAAAACATGGCAATGTGCGTAAAATAAATGCAGCGATTAAAAATCAACCTAAAATCAATTTTTTCATGTCATTATATTTTTTAAATATTAAATTTATGGTTTATTTAATTTTATATTAAATTTTTATGGCATAAATAACCTTTCCTTCTTGGTTTTAGGCTTGATATTTTTAGTAGGCTAGTTTTTAGCCTACTATCTGATCCTCTATACAAGTATTCCCTCTTTATGTACAAAATTATGTAATTTGATGTGGTAATGGCATGTTCTTATCGTCTTAACAGAACCTTGGGCAAAAATTATCTACAAAAAATTTTACTTTTCATTGTCCGTCTGATCGCTTACTTTAGTAGCCTATTCGTTATCAAGGGAGCATTGAATGATAATCACAGACACCACACAAATACTCACTCATCTTGATAAAATACACGCACTGATCTCTGGCTCTTATTGGGCGAAGCAGATCCCCAAATCTCTTTTGGAAAAGTCAATTAGAAATAGCCTGAGTTTTATGTCTGTTGATGATGAGGGTCAATTTCAAGGGTTTTGTCGTGTGATAACGGATTACGCCACATTTGCATATTTGGCTGATGTGATTGTTACAGAGCAAGAAAGGGGTAAAGGGGTGGCTAAAACTATCATGCAAGCCGTGATGACACACCCAGAGTTACAGGGTTTAAGAAGATTTATGCTTGCGACTGCAGATGCTCACTCTCTATACAGTAAATTTGGCTTTAAAGCGATTGAGGACCCAAGTATCTTAATGCAAATAAACCAACCCAATCTTTACGCTAATTGAAATGAAACCACCTATCAATGCTCGGTTTTAAATGATTATCTCATTACATCAGTAAGTAAACCTGACATCAAACACGTAATACCAATTTGACTTAATACTTGCTCAATTTGAAGGAGTAAATCTGACGCTAACAGCGTTAAAAATTTCTCATTTAGAACAACTAAATAGCAAAATTTTTGCCTTGCCTATATGGATGTAGGTACCTTAGCGATAGCAGGACGCGGTAGCGGAGTTATCGATAAGGTTTTCTCGCCTCAAAATAGACCACTTAATTAAGCAAATAGGTATAATCCATTTTTTGGATGACTACGTTGGATCTGCAATAAAATCAGACTTTTAAAAACGCTTATTGTTTGCTTGGTTGGTTGCAATCGTTCGGCGAATTGGCTCATCATGATCACCCAGTGATACTGAGAAAATGTGTTTCGTACATTCACCTTAGTGTAAAAACTGGATTATTCTTGCACCCCAAAACATAATAAAGACAACAATAAAATGGGATAAAACGACTATGCTATTACTGGCTACTATCTACCTTGCTGCAGCAATATTGGCGGTGCCAATCGCCAAACGCTTAGGGCTTGGCTCCGTGCTTGGTTATTTACTAGCTGGTATTTTAATTGGGCCCCACCTTTTGCACCTTGTAGGTGAACAAACAGACATTATGCACTTTGCTGAGTTTGGTGTGGTGATGATGCTGTTTTTAGTCGGACTAGAGCTGCAACCCAAAAGGCTCTGGACGATGCGCCGATCGATAGTTGGCCTCGGTGGTTTACAAGTGCTGATAACAACCGCTGTTCTTTATGTTGCAATTGATTTAGCGCTTGGCTTTTTGTGGCAACAATCAATCGCAATTGCGTTAATGTTAGCACTCTCTTCTACGGCTATTGCACTTCAGACGTTAAATGAAAAGGGTTTGATTAAACAATCGGGCGGTCAAAATGCGTTTTCTGTATTGTTATTTCAAGATATCGCAGTGATCCCCATTCTTGCGATTATGCCGTTGTTAGCATTTAGTGATTTAGCCGTGAGTGATGGACATGGAAACTTATTACATACTTTTCCTACTTACCTTCAAGTCATTATTTCTGTTTTTGTCATTTTAGCTATCATCGCTGCTGGGCACTATGTTGCCGCGCCATTATTTCGATATATCGCCAGTACTCGAATGCGCGAGTTATTTACCGTGGTTGCGCTATTTATTGTTATTGCAACCGCGCTATTGATGCAAAGTATCGGGCTATCTCCTGCGCTTGGGACATTTCTTGCGGGGGTTGTCCTCGCGGAAAGCGAATTTCGCCATGAATTGGAAGCCGATATTGAACCCTTTAAAGGGTTACTCCTAGGGTTATTTTTTATGACTGTAGGGGCATCAATCGACTTTTCTTTATTAGCAGAAAAGTGGCTATTTATCTTGGCTTCAGTCGCACTATTAATGGGATTGAAGGCGGCTATTTTATATTTGTTGGCAACAGCATTTTCACTGCACAAGCGAGCGAAATGGTTATTTACCGCAGCGCTTTGTCAAGGCGGTGAATTTGCTTTTGTGCTACTTTCCGTGACTGGTAGCTTAGCAATTCTAACACCTGATCAGGCCGCCTTAGTCACATTGGTGGTTGCGGTATCTATGCTTGGCTCGCCGCTCATTTTTATTCTTTACGATAAAGTGGTAGAGCGTCAGGCTAATACGACTCAAGAACAAGACAGCGTAGAGACGATGGAAGCGACACAAAATGTGATTGTGGTCGGTTACGGTCGTTTTGGTCAAGTGATAGGACGTTTGCTCCATGCACAGGGTTATCACTTGTCGATTTTGGATCACAGTCCGAGTCAAATAGAACTACTACGTCGCTTTGGCAATCAGGTATTTTATGGCGATGGTGCAAGACTAGATTTGCTTGAAGCCGCAGGAGCCCATGATGCACAAATGCTGGTTGTAGCGATTGATGAACCAGATAAGACCTTTGAAATCGTCAGGTTGGCACAGCAACACTTTCCTCATCTAAAGCTTGTAGTTCGTGCAACGGATCGTCGTCATGCCTACCAGTTAATAAAACTGGGGGTCACCGCTTTTGAGCGTGAAACGTTTGTCTCTGCGGTGAAGTTAGGTGAGCAGGCGCTCAAATTATTGGGCCACAGTGATGAAGATGTCGAACGAGCGGGCGATCTATTTACTCAACACGATGTTGAGTCGATGCACATACTCGCTGACGTGTGGGGAGACGATGAAAGTTACGGTATTGCAATTCGTCAGCGGATGGCTGATCTGAAACAAGTACTTCAGGCTGACGAAAAAGCACAAGAAGATCTTAATACCTGTCATGGTGAACACTGCGACGATAAAACAAAAGAAATAACACCCTAGGCTAAGTAAGTATGCTAAGAGTAACGCTAGAGCAATGGCGAATGTTTAAGGCGGTTGTGGAATACGGTGGATTTAATCAAGCCGCTAAAAAAGTACACAAAAGCCAATCCAGCATCCACACCGCGGTACATAAAATAGAACAAGGGCTTGGCGTCAAGCTCTTTACAGTGCAGGGGAGGAAAACACAGTTGACGGAAGCTGGCGAGATGATGCTTCGCCGTGCAAATTTCCTGTTAGAAGAAGCTGCTAAAGTTGAGGCAGTAGGGCAGACATTGGGAGAGGGAATAGAAAGTCAATTACGCATTGCGGTTGATGAAATTTTTCCACAGCATTTACTGTATAAAGTGCTAGAGCAAACATCCAATCAATACCCTTTATTGCGCATAGAGCTTATGGAGTCAGTCCTTACCGGGGGATCGGAGTTATTGCAAAATACAGATGTGGACATTGCAATATCACCTGTTGTTTTATCTGACGGATTCAGTGAAGAATTATGCCACATTGAGTTTGTTGCTGTCGCGAGTCCTGATCACGCTCTTCACCGTTATGAACGTGACCTCACTCTTGAGGATTTAAAATCACACCGACAAATTGTTGTGAGAGACTCAGCGATAGCCCGCAAAAAAGATGACGGTTGGCTAGGTGCTCATCAGCGCTGGACAGTAAGTCATATGACGACTTCTATTGATATGATAACCAAGGGATTGGGCTTCGCTTGGCTGCCAATTCCTGCAATTCAAGTTTTGTTAGATACTGGACGTCTAAAACCCCTCCCTTTGCTGCAACAAAGCCAACGAAAAGCACAGCTTCATCTAATTTTTAAAGATGGTGACAGACTTGGGCCCGCAGCACGTGCGTTTATCGGTGAGTTAAGATATCAATGTATGCAGCTTGAAGAGGTAATGTGATAACGCGCAAATTGGCCGACTTAAAAGAGGTGTGAATGACAGAACCGTTACAACTTGTTGTAATTGCGCTTGTTGTGCTACTAAGTGGTATCTCAAAATCCGGTTTTGCAGGCGCACTAGGGGCGTTTTCTGTACCGCTGCTACTGATGGTATTAGAACCAAAGGATGCAGTAGCCTTGATGCTACCGATATTGATAGTAGCCGACGTATTTAGCCTAAAAAGCTACTGGAAACAGTGGAATGTCGATGAATTAAAACGTTTGTTGCCAGGCACACTGCTGGGGATCGCTCTGGCGACAATATTCTTGCAAGAAGTCAGTGAGTTTTGGTTGACCATAGTTATCGCATTGATGAGTATCGGGTTTGCGTTAAAGAGTATTGCGGCTAATAAACAGCCAGAGCAAAGCTTACGCTTTTTCTCTCAGCGTGTTTTGGCAATAAGTACATCTACTATGGCTGGTATTTCTACAACGCTAATTCACGCTGGTGGTCCGCCATTGATGATTTATTTTAACGCGCTCAGAGTGGCGCCAGCAGCATATATCGCGACCGTTGCAGTACTATTTGCTTTAATGAATGCCGTGAAGCTAGTAACTTTTACTGCCTCAGGATTGTTACAGCTAGAGCACTTCTTGTTGGCCGTTTGTTTTACTCCAATTGCCCTAATTGGTAATCGGCTTGGTGTTATATTAGCCAAAACATTACCAAGGCAGCAGTTTTTGTCACTCATGAACTGGCTCTTATTAATACTAGGATTAGCGCTAGTAATAATACCGATTAGACTTTATATTTGCTCAATTTGAAGGAGTAAATCTGACGCTAACAGCGTTAAAAATTTCTTATTTAGTACAACTAAATAGCAAAACTTTTGCCTTGCCTACAGGACGTAGGTACCTCGGCGTGAGCAGGACGCGGAAGCGGTGTTATCGACAATATTTTCTTGCTTCAAAATAGACCTCTTAATTAAGATAATTGGTATAAACCTGAGCTTGGGATGACTTTACTGTCACTTACAAGCTCAGGACGTAGGTTTTTGGGCGTTTAGTTTTAGTGTTTATTGCTGCTCTTCCATCTCTTTTTGATACTCCTGTGCAAGTTGCGATTTTTCACTTTTATCAAGTACCTTACCCGCACGCTGGAAAAATGCTTGCTCTTCGTCAGCTAAATGATGTTCGACTTTATCTTTGAGCTTTTTTAGTTTGCCAAGCCAACTGGGATCTGAAAACTCCGTATTATCAAGTGCCTCAATTAACTCATCGATTTCATGGTGCTCCGCGATACCGTGACGAGAGTCTTCAATCGTCATGTCGCTGTGCATTAATGGAGCGTAAAAGTACCGTTCTTCTGCGACAGCATGTGCCTCTAGCGCGTCTTTCAACTCTTGATAGTACTTTTCGCGGACTTTTGAATCACCGGAAGTCTCCGCTAACATGTTTAGAAGCGCACGTTGATGATCATGATCTTGTTTAATCGCGTTAAAAATTTCCATACCGGTACCTCGGGTTGTCTAGTTTAAAAGGTTAATTTGATTGTTTTTCCTGAAAAATGACATCAACTTGGCTCTGTGAGCCTCATTGTTGGCACAAATGATCAGCAGCCACTTGCCTTTTGCAACTTTTGATAACGCTGCCTGATTAAATGGGTCTTTGTCTGGGCGTAGCGATACTAAGCCTGATGCGAATAACCCAAGAACAAGCCCGGACTGAGCAGTGCAATAAAGGTCAAGTAGGGGTTTGCTTGAGTAAACATTGGCCCATAATTGACTAACCATCCTGCTAGCAAAAATGCCAAGATGAGTCCAATCGCGCCTAAATAGATATGCCAATTGAGCATGTTACTCGCCAGCTCGGGATCAGGTTTGCTAATTAATTGCTTTTCAGGGTCGCTTTGCTGGGGGCCAAGTAATGTTAGTTGTTGTTGCTGAACTAAACGTTCATTGAGCAAATCATCTTGTAGTTGCCTTACCGCGGCTTTTTCCGACAAAACGGCGCCAACTCTATGATCTGAAAAGGATAAAATTTCTACACTCGTCACAACATTTCCCTTAACTATTGATGTCTTAGCGAAAGAGCTGCAAGCGTTATACCTAATTATTCAAGTGTATGAAATATAAGTATAATTTTATCTTTCATACGATTTCTAGTTGGCTAAGAGTCATTGATTGAGTAGGGATCACAGAGTAGAAATTACATATTTTGATATAACATAACTTACTGAATGTTTTAAGAAAGGGTAGACTGTTATATTCCCCGTTCTGTATCAAATTTTTTACATTTATATCGATGTGAAATATAAAGCTCTCCCCATTTTTAGTACGTATTTTGAGCAAGCGCATGAAATTATTGCATAAATATTTAAGGTGAATTAAATATTATTAAAATGTTAACTTTGGGGTTTATTTATTTTCATTGCTGCCTAGTCTAATAAGACATGGGAAGCCAACATGTGTTTCCCATGTCTTCTGAAGTTGAAGGAGAAAGAAGTCATTTGTTATCGCAGGATGTAAAAAGCGAGAAAGTAAAAGTGACGATAAAACAACAATACTAGGAGTGTAATAAGTGAAATTATCTACAGTAACTATGGCTACAGCATGTGCAATTGCGTTTACGTCATTGAGCGCTCAGGCTGCAACAAAACAATACTTAAATCAAAAATCAGATCTAAACACAATGTTAAAGTCGGCGTCTCAAACTGTACTCAGTACGCAGCCTAAGGTGCTTATTGGGTTAGAAAGTGCAAGCCAACTTAAAGAGTTAAAAAGCTTTAGCAATAAAAAGGGTGAAACGACCACACGCTTTCAGCAAACCTATCATGGCTTACCGGTGATCGGCGACACCGTTATTCTTACATTCGATGACGCTGGTACATTAAAAAAAGCACATGGTGCAGCGGTATATAACATTGCAGCGGATCTTGCTGCCGTTAAACCAACGCTTAACGCAGCTAAGGCGTTAAAAATGGCTGAAAAGCAGTCTTTGCAAAGCGAGAAACAGCACAAAAAGCACAACGAAAAGTCTCGTTTAGCAATTTGGCTCGATAGCAACTCGACAGCTCGATTAGTTTATGAGATCACCTTCGTTACTTACGGGGATGAGCCGAAACGCCCATATTTAATTGTGGATGCAAACACCGGCGAAATATTAGAAAGTTTTGACAACTTACAACACGCTAACGCAACCGGCCCGGGCGGTAACGAAAAAACTGGCCGCTATGAGTATGGTACTGACTACGGGTACTTGGATGTAGCACAGTCAGGCAATACGTGTTCGATGACTAATGCGAATGTTAAGACCATTAATTTGAACCATGGTAGCGGTGGATCTTCAGCACACAGCTTTACTTGTCCAGAAAACACCTTTAAAGAAATCAATGGCGCTTATTCTCCATTAAACGATGCGCATTATTTCGGTAACGTTGTTTTTAACATGTACAATGATTGGCTTGGTACTGCGCCGCTTTCATTCCAGCTGCAAATGCGCGTTCATTACAGTAACAATTATGAAAACGCATTTTGGGATGGTAGCGCGATGACCTTTGGTGACGGTGCCAATACTTTTTATCCTTTGGTCAGCCTAGATGTCTCTGCTCACGAAGTAAGCCACGGATTCACCGAACAAAATTCTGGCCTAGTATATCGCTATAAATCTGGTGGCCTAAACGAAGCCTTTTCTGACATGGCGGGTGAAGCGGCTGAATTTTATATGAAAGGCAGCAATGACTGGTTAGTAGGACAGGATATCTTCAAAGGTAGCGGTGCATTACGTTATATGAATGACCCTACCCGTGATGGCCGCTCTATTGACCATCAGTCGAATTATACATCAAGCATGGATGTCCACTACACATCAGGTGTGTTCAATAAAGCATTTTATAACCTTGCAACCACAGCTGGCTGGGATACTAAAAAAGCTTTTATCGTGATGGCTAAAGCGAACCAAATGTATTGGACAGCGAATACTGATTGGGATTTAGCTGGTAATGGGGTAATGGATGCAGCTTGTGACCTAGGCTATGAACCAAATGATGTAAAAGCCGCGTTAGCTGCGGTTGGCGTTAACTCTGACCTAAGTGCAGGAAGCAGCTGTTCAACAACACCGCCTCCACCTCCAGGCGGTGATGAAGAGTTAGTTAATGGTCAACCGCGTACCGGTATTGATGGTGCAGCAAAAGCTCAAATGTTCTTCACGCTTGATGTGCCCGCTGATGCGACGAGCCTAAATTTCACAACTTCCGGTGGAAGCGGTGATGCGGATCTTTACGTGAAGTATGGCTCTCGCCCAACACTGAGTAGCTATGACTGCAATAGTACCACGTCTACAAGCAACGAAAGCTGCGATATTAGCAATATTCAAGCCGGTAGATACCACGTTATGGTAGAGGCATGGAACCAGATCTCTGGGGTGACATTAACAGGCACCTATAGTGCAGCCGGTGGAACGCAACCAATTGATCGCACTGAGTCTAATATTGACGTCGCTTCTGGTGGTTGGGCTCGTTTCACACAGGAATTAGCTGCGGGTTACAGCAACCTTGAAGTCAACATTTCTGGTGGCTCAGGTGATGCTGATCTATACGTCAACTTTGGTTCTCAATCGACAACATCAAGCTATCAATGCCGTCCGTTTAAAAACGGTAACAACGAGAGCTGTACAATTGCGAACCCACAACAAGGTACATGGCACATAGATTTAAGAGGTTACAATGCAGCAAGCGGCGTAACTTTGAATATTAAAGCGAATTAATCTGCCAATTCAATAGGGAGCGGAAGCTCCCTCTTACTTTTTAGGGTGATGGACTAATAACGTGAGCAACTGGTTAGTAATACTTTTCGCTTCATGCTTTGTAAGCACTTGATTGCAACTAATACCAATTTGACTTAATACTTGCTCAATTTGAAGGAGTAAATCTGACGCTAACAGCGTTAAAAATTTCTTATTTAGAACAACTAAATAGCAAAATTTTTTCCTGGTTATCGACAAGATTTTCTCGCCTCAAAATAGACCTCTTAATTAAGAAAATTGGTATAACTTCAGCAACGACTGTTACGGGTAAGCAAGCCTAAAACAATACGTTGATTAACCTGAGGTTTGGATGAGAAATATTCCAATTCATTGTTGCTAAAGCACAACGCAGTTAACGCTATGACTGACTGCGAGAAAGGCAGTAATTATCGGCAGCTCAAGTTAATTAATATCGCGCCACACGATACTTAGTCTATCAACCATGATATTTCTCATTTGAACACGCTGATTTATATTGATGTATTTGGATAAAGATTAGGTTCAAGTGAGCAGAGGATACAACAATGAATGTTACCACCCCATTACTAATGAGTATGGCTTGCCTAAGTTGTGTAGCCACAGCATCTGAGGAAATATGGATCACCATGGATGCGGATTCAAGCCAACATTTTCAGGTGCATAACTCAATAAGAGGCAACCACTTTGAACAACTTTCGATAGCCAATAGCGACATTAAAGCGCTCAAAGTCCCAGAACATTATCACAGCGAGCTAAGTGCATTTATGCATGATGAATATCACCGCTGTGGTGGATTTGTAGCTCATGATTCTCTGGAAAGTGCGCAAAGCTACTTAGCGCAACTTGAAACCATAGATCCAGCGGCAACGTTGGTCAATTACAGCATTGATAACCCCGAGCGAGTCAATAGTCTGCTATCTAAGGTCAATACTGCTAATTTAAGTGCCACGGTTAGCTCACTGACTAGTTTTTATAATCGTTATTACACCTCACAATCAGGGATTGATGCTGCGCAGTGGGTAAAACAAAATTGGTCTGATATTGCAGCTAGTCGCTCAGATATTACTGTTGAATATTTTTCTCACAGCTGGGCACAGTCATCCGTAATTGTCACCATCGCTGGGAGTGAGCTTAGTGACGAAATTGTGGTGATTGGTGGACACCTTGATTCTATCAATCAGTCCAATAGTAGTGGCTTGGCACCCGGTGCTGACGATAATGCGTCAGGGATCGCGGTATTAACACAAGCGCTTAAAGCAATTGTTGCTGATGGATATAAACCACAACGTACTATTCAAATTATGGGTTTTGCCGCAGAGGAAGTGGGTTTACGTGGCTCCAAAGCGATTGCTCAGGCTTACAGTTCACAAGGTAAAAATGTAGTAGGGATGGCGCAGTTTGATATGACAGGCAGAAATGGTAGCAGTGCAGACATCGTGATGATGACAGACTATACCAATAGCGCTCAAAATCAGTTTCTAGGTCAGTTGATAGAAACCTATTTACCCAACCTAACTTATGCTTACGACCAATGTGGCTATGGCTGCTCTGATCACGCATCTTGGTATCAGCAGGGCTTTCCAGCTTCAATGCCATTTGAGTCTAGAATGTCAGATATTAATAGAAAAATTCATACAACAAACGACACTGAATTTGATGCAACTCATGCGCAAAAATTTGCCAAATTGGCGTTGGCGTTTGTTGCTGAACTCGGTAAAAGTGCAGGAGACCCACCTCCTCCTTTACCTGATAATAAACTCGAAAATGGTGTTGCGAAAACGGGCATTTCAGGCAATGCGAAGAGCCAACAGTTTTTTATCATGGAGGTGGCAGAGGGGGCATCTAACTTAAGTTTTAGCACTTCAGGCGGCTCAGGTGATGCTGATCTTTACGTCCGATTTGGTGCAAAGCCAACATTAGAAACGTATGACTGCAAAAGTACTAATTCTACTAGTAACGAGCAATGTGATATATCAACGGCACAGGCCGGTACTTACCATGTAATGGTGGAGGCGTGGAACGCTATTTCAGGCGTCAGTCTGCTAGGTAAATATGATACCTCCAGTGGAACCCCTCCGATTGACAAGACCGTAGAAAACATAGCAGTTGCCAGTGGTCAGTGGCAATACTTTACCCAAGCGTTGGGTGCTGGATATCAAACGTTAACAATCAGTACTTCTGGCGGAACCGGTGATGCTGATCTTTATGTTAATCTCGGTACACAACCCGATACTGGTACATATCAATGCCGACCATACAAAAACGGCAACAATGAACAGTGTACTATTTCAACGCCACAAGCCGGTACTTGGCATATCGGTTTACAAGGGTACCAAGCTGCGAATAATGTCACACTGAGTATCAGCGCTAACTGACGCCAGCTCGCAGTATCAAAGAAAGTAGCTGATAACGATAAAACTACATTGATGTATCAGTGCGAGGAGAAAATCAGTCACTAAATAGGTTTAAATTTGCTATTTAGAACAACTAAGTAGTAAAGCTTTTACCAGCTTAAAAGGAACCAACTGCGGTGTTAGTGACAAGGTTTTCTCGCCTTAGCATAGGCCATTTAATTAATGGGTATAAAGATGTGATTTTATTGACATGTGGCTTCTGTTAGACTCATCGAGTCTGCTCAGGAGTCACATGTGTCGCATAAGTTCTCAATTAAGATATTAATTTACTTTTTACTATTATTGTGTGGGCTTTGGATAAGCTATTTTTTTAATGTCACGCAGGATGAAGAGCGAATACTCAGCCAGACTAAAAGTAATTTGGAAAAGCTCAAGGGGTACGTTCAAGCTGAGTTTAGCCGTTACCAGGCGATACAATCTCAATTGAGTCAAAGTCCTTTGGTAAAGCTTGGCCTTCAGCCAAAAAGCGATGACAATGACAACGAACTCGATCGTTACCTTCAAGATATACAAATCTCCAGTGGTGCATCAGACATCTATTTACTAGACCTTAGCGGCACAGTGATCGCCAGCAGCAACTGGGACAAACTACATAGCTATAAGGGAAGCAATTTTGCTTTTCGTCCTTATTTCTACCAAACCATCAAAGGCGATGCAAATGTATCGTTTGCTCTGGGATTGAGATCTAAGACACGAGGCTTTTACTTTGCTAACCCTGTGTATGAGGACAGTTTGCTGTTAGGTGTAGTGGTCATGAAAGTGAATGCCAGTAAATTTGAGTCAGACAAAGCTCAACTAGATACCGGCACCAATAGCCACTTCTTAATCGCAGACAGTAATAATATTGTACTTGCATCGAATGTAGAGCAGTGGCACCTGGGAACATTATTGGCATTATCGTCAACTCAACGTGAGCGAATCACTGTTGCAAGACAGTTTGAGGATGAGCCTCTAAAGCCTATTGGCTGGCGCGAATTGTCTGACAACCGAGCGTGGAGTGCGACGCACCAAGGGGAAGTGTTAGTGCAACAACAAGTACTCTTGCCGCAATACACGCTTTATTTGTTATACGAGGTGGCAGCAATTAAGTCAGCGCAGTGGGGACGGCTTGGGATCACAGCACTTATCCTGATAATTATATTCGCTGTCGCTGAGTATACATTGAGTAAGCTTACAGGCTATCGACAACTACTATACAGTCAGCGCACGTTGGAAGCTGAAGTTGCATATCGTCGGCAGGAGCTAGAGCATGCGCAAGATGCGTTGATCCGGGCGGCAAAACTTGCCACCATAGGGCAGTTGAGTGCGAGTATCAACCATGAGATAAACCAACCTCTTAGCGCCATGAGTGCGTATGTTGCAAGTGCCAAACGTCTTGCACAAAAAGGCGAGGTGCAGCCTGTTGTCGAAAACATGGTGTTGATTCAATCATTGATCACCAGAGTGCACAAAATTGTTGCGCAATTAAAGTCTTTTAGTCAGCATCATGATAATAAAATGCTGACGACTAGCCTCAAGCATTCAGTAGATAACGCTCTGGTGATAGTTGGCCCAGAGCTAAAGCGCACAGGTGTTGAAGTGCAATGCGAAGGCTTAGCGTGCAATATCTGGGTAGACCCATTTAAATTTGAACAAGTGTTGGTCAATATCATTAGTAACGCCTGTCAAGCACTGACTGAGCAGCATCAAAAGTGTATAAAAATATGTGCCCAAGCCCATGAAAGCAAAGTACAGCTGTCTATTATTGATAATGGCGAGGGAATTAAGCAACATGCTTTATCGACTATATTTGAGCCGTTTTTTACTACTAAAAGTGGTAACGGGTTAGGACTTGGATTGTCTATTTCAAAACAAATTATCGAGTCGTTTCAGGGTCAATTGAGTGCCCACAATCACCCCCAAGGTGGTGCAGAATTTTTAATTAGTTTATATATGAAGAACCCGCAGCATGACTGAAAACAAGACGTTGTTAATTATTGATGATGAACCAAGTATCCTCGATGCGCTCAAGCAGCTATTCGAAATTGAAGGATATGAAGTCCATTGTTATACCAATGCCGCTCCTGCCTTAAAAAAACTCTCGCGCCAATTTCAGGGGGTGGTGCTGTGCGACATTAATATGCCTGAAATGAATGGCATCGAGTTTTTGGAGCAATTAACTCAATTTGATTCTGAGCTACCGGTGGTGTTTCTCACAGGATATGCTGATGTAGAGGTCGCGGTTAAGGCTATTCAGAAGGGCGCTTATGACTTTTTTGAAAAGCCAGTGTCTGAACCTCTTTTAGACTGTATAGAGCGGGCGCTTGATAAGCGCCGCTTGGTGATGGAAAACCGCGCTCTTAAAGCTCAAGTGAAGAAGAAATCAGCCCCAGGTGTTAGGATCCTCGGTGAGACAAAGCAAATGCAACAAATGCTGCATTTACTTGATGCAATTATTGATACGCCAGCAGATGTATTAATCGAGGGTGAAACTGGCACAGGAAAAGAGCTGGTTGCACGTTATTTACACGACCACAGTGAGCGTTCTAAGCATAACTTTGTGGCCATAAACTGTGGTGCAATTCCAGAAGAACTTATAGAGAGTGAATTATTTGGAGCTAAAAGCGGTGCATATACTGGAGCAAAGGAGTCACGCGAGGGAAAGTTCTCTTTTGCTCAAGGAGGTACTTTATTTTTAGATGAGATTGAAGCAATGTCAGCTGCGCTGCAAGTTAAGCTGTTGCGAGTGCTTGAAGAGCGCAGTGTAACGCCAGTGGGTAGCAACATTTCTATCGCGCTTGATATTAGAGTGGTTGCCGCAACCAAAGTAGAGTTGCATGAACTTGTCGAGCAAGGTAAGTTCCGATCAGATCTGTACTACCGACTGAATCTTGTAAAAGTGAAGATCCCACCGCTGCGCTCGAGGAAAGCAGATATTCCTTTACTTTATAAGCATTTTAGCTCAATAGCAGCCACGCGGTTTCACAAGCCAATGCAACCGATAAGTCCAGAGCTTGAATCGCAACTATTGGCTCAGCCTTGGCCGGGTAACGTCAGGGAGCTACGCAATCATGCTGAACGACATATCTTGCTTGGTGGAGCGATGAGTGACAGCAGCATCAACCCAACTTGGTCTGAAGACACGCTAAGCTTGGCTGAAAAAGTCAGTTATTATGAGCAGTCTCTGATTGAGGAAGCCTTGGCTCAAAGCCAAGGCAGCATCAAAGAAGCCATGAGTTTGCTACAAATCCCAAGAAAAACACTTTACGACAAGATGAATAAATATGGCTTAAATCGCACTATGTTTGCTGGTGGGGATTAGCTTTTACGTGTAGCCACTCCCTCTTGATGTAAACTAAGGGCAGATTTAAACCACTGCTCAGTTAACCACTTCACACTACGCTCAATACATTCATAGTAATTAGGGGTCGTTGGCCTTTGCTGTTTGATTTTTGTTCCTCTGCATGTGTTTTGAACGCAACGCTCGACTTATCGCCTAATAATCCTAGCAAACGTTGAGTAACAATGAACAAAACGCATTCAGATGAACCCGAATGGCTGCGCTTGATTGGCATTTTATTGTGTTGCCCGACAAGGATATGGGGTAAGGTGACTTTGCAAAAATGGAGGAGACCCATATATGAACTTCGGATAATTAAAAGGTCTGTGAGCTTGCACGAGTGTGGGTGAAGTTAGTGACAAACATAAAGGTTGCGTGTGTGGAAAACCGCACACTATGTATCAATTAGTTGTAGTGAATTTTTATATCTTCATGATTCTAAATTAAAAAATAATGCTGGTCTCAGAATTGCGTTACACCGAGTGACAACAATCAAAAAAATGAGATAAGCAATGACAGCAAGTAAATTTATCGTGGCTGTGTTAGCCACATCAGCGACCGCCAGTGTGATGGCAGCAGACTATCGTATTTACGGCAAAGCAGAAGTCCAAATCGCAAATACGGATAAAGGGGTCATGCGATACACTAAAGCTGGGACGCAAATTGATGCACCGTTTTCAAGAATTGGGGTAAAGGGCGAGCATACGTTAGCAAGTGACCTAAAACTTGTTTATAAATATGAAGTGCAGGTAAAGGGCTTTGAACATGACGACACAACAGAGCCATTTTCTGCTAGAAACACCTATCTTGGCCTTGCTGGACAATTTGGCACTGTGCTAATTGGTCGCAATGATACTCGCTTTAAGTTTAGTGAAGGTAAAGTTGATCAGTTTAATGAAACACAAAGTGATATCGCCCAAGTCCTTGCTGGACAAGATAGAGTTGGAGACTCAATTACATACACTTCGCCAAATTGGAATAATATGTCGTTCTCTCTCACTTATACTCCAAAAGATGATGCGAGTAATGAACAAGCAGGGTTTGCTGCGACAGCAATTTATGGCGATCGAGCATTAAAAAATAAACAGTATTATATAGCGCTCAGTCATACAGACAGTATCGGCAACTTGCTAGCTACGCGCATTGCTCTGGCTTACAAGTGGCAAAAGTTACAACTTGGTGCCATTATCCAAGACAGTGAAAATCTGGCAAAAGATAAATCAGGCAAGGGCTATGTGGTGAGTGCCAGTTATCAGCTAAGCGATCATTGGCGTCCTAAATTACAGTTTGCCCGAGACACCAGCGGATTACGCCATAACGAAGATGCAACGCAATGGAGTTTGGGAACAGACTATCTCTTTGATAAGCAAACTAACTTGTATGCAATGGCAACACGGCTCGACCTTGATACAGAAGATGATACGAGTATAGCGCTTGGATTGAAGTACAGATTTTAAAGGGATCCGATCATGACAGTTGAAAGTACAAAAAACAAAAGGTCGCAATTATTCTTGTGGCTAGGTCCTATCGTTATGTTGATAGCGTGTTTAACCGAGCCACCAGCAGGTATGTCCATTGAAGCGTGGCGAACCGCAGGGCTAACATTTTGGTTAGCGTCGTGGTGGATAACGGAAGCTGTCCCTATCCCTGCGGCTTCTTTGTTGCCTTTAGTGGTCTCTCCCTTGGCCGGAATAACTTCAATGAAAAGTGCTGCAGCTCCTTTTGCACACCCTTTAATTTACTTGTTCTTGGGCGGTTTTCTTATCTCTATCGCGATGGAAAAGTGGGGGCTACACAAGCGTATTGCACTCAACACCATGTTAGTCGCGGGCAGCAAACCTAGCACTCAAATTTTGGCGATGATGGCCGTCACAGCTTTTTTATCCATGTGGATGTCTAACACAGCAACGGCAGTGATGATGTTACCAATTGCGCTCTCTGTTATTCACCTAGTGAGAGAGCAAGGTGGTGACAGTCAAAGCTTTGCTAAAGCGTTACTTTTATCTATTGCTTATGGTGCCAGTATCGGTGGAATTGCAACGCTCATTGGCACACCGCCAAACGCTCTAATGGCAGCCTATTTGTCGGATAGCTATCAAATAGAAATTGGTTTTGCCACATGGATGATGATAGGTGTGCCGCTATCAATCGTGATGTTAGCATTTGCTTGGTTTTGGCTAACAAAAGTGACTTATAAGGTAGACCAAGAAGCGGTAAGTATTGATACCAAGTCTCTATTTACCAGTCAGCTAGCAGCGCTAGGTAGCATGTCTAGGGCTGAAAAAGGTGTATTTGCCATATTTGTGCTTGCAGCGCTTAGTTGGGTTTTTAGGCCGCTTATTGGTGATTTTACTGGTTTAAAACTATCTGACACTGGTATCGCAATTGCAGCTGCATTACTGCTTTTTGTGTTACCGGCAAAATCAAATAGTGATGAGCGCCTACTTGATTGGGAAAGCGCAGCAAAAGTACCTTGGGGAATCTTATTGCTTTTTGGTGGTGGACTGTCATTGGCTGCGCAAATTAAGTCATCAGGCCTTGCTAACTACATTGCTAACCTGTTGGCTGGCGCGGATGCAATAGGGCTGGTACTGAGCGTGTTAGTGGTTGCGGCGCTGATCACGTTTTTAACGGAAATTACCAGTAATACTGCGACAGCGGCCGGGTTTTTACCTTTGCTTGGTCCCGTCGCAGAGTCGATAACAGGCTCGCCCTTAGTTTGGGTGGTGCCCGCTGCTATTGCTGCAAGCTGTGCATTTATGATGCCTGTAGCAACTCCACCAAATGCCATCGTATTTGGGTCAGGGAAGATAAGAATCAAAGATATGATCCGAGCTGGGTTCGTGTTGAACTTGGTGGCGATATGTTTAATTACGTTTGTAACCTTGACTTTAGCGAGCGCCATACTAGGGTTTTAAAGTTGCCATTCTCCACAGGCTGTGTCCATCGAAGGGCAACTCGGTCATACGCAGCCTGTCTCAACGAGTATAAAACCAATCTTCTAACCCATTTTTTCTAGTTAACCCACCGTTTACTGTTGAATCGCTCTTAGGGGTTATCCAAAATGTTATACCAATTATCTTAATTAAGTGGTTTATTTTGAGGCTAGAAAATCTTGCCCATAACCCCGCTACCGCTTTCTGCTATAGCCAAGGTACCTAGCTCCGTGTAGGCAAGGCAAAAATTTTGCTATTTAGTTGTTCTAAATAAGGATTTTCTAACGCTGCTCACGTCAGACTTACTCCTTCAAATTGAGCAAGTATTAAGTCTAATTGGTATTAATAGACCCTAGGTTTGTTCCTTGCTATATTCGAGTCGAGTGATAGTAGGATCTTACAATGATTGAAGACAATACCAGCAATTTAATTGCCACCTTCACACAGCTAAAAAGTCAGTTTAATCAAGAGCCTTACCCGGCTATTGAGAAGCGATTGCGTTTACTGCGTGATGTGAAAAGCAGAATGTTAAAACTTCAAGAGCAGTTTGTTGCTGCCGCAGACAAAGACTTTGGCAAAAGAAGTCGGTTTGACACACTTATTGCTGATATTATGCCGTGTGTTAATGCAATTGACTACATAAGTAAACACCTGCCCCGCTGGAGTAGAAGCAAGCGTCGATTTGCAGGTATACAGTGGCTACCCAGTCGCGCTGGTATTGATATTGTGCCCAAGGGAGTAATAGGGGTGATAGCGCCATGGAATTACCCGATCCAGCTTGCGATAGTTCCTGTTATCACAGCGCTCGCTGCTGGCAATAAAGCAATGCTTAAACTCAGTGAGTTTACGCCAGCAGTCAATAAAGTGATCCGTACATTATTTGATGGGCTAGATAATGAGGTCAGTGTGATTGAGGGAGGCCCTGATATTGCCGCTATGTTCACTGAACAGCCATTTGATCACTTGCTTTTTACTGGATCAACTGAGGTCGGCAAAAAAGTAATGGCAGCAGCAGCGAAAAATCTGACTCCGGTGACCTTAGAACTCGGTGGAAAATCCCCTGTCATTGTCTTGGATGATGCCGATATTGATACAGCTGCAATGAGTATCTTAATGGGGAAACTGTCTAATTCCGGACAGATCTGCGTCGCACCTGATTATGTGCTGGTTCATCATGAACAGTTTGATGCACTGGTTGCAGCATTAAAGCGCCACTATAAGAAATCCTATCAGCCCAAAGTTGGCCTCAAAAATCAAACAGCCATCATTAATGAAAGGCAGTTTCAGCGCTTAAACACCATCATTAGCGATGCTAAAAACAAGGGGGCTAATGTATGGCAGGCAGAGCCGTCTCAAGATAACCGGCAATTACCACTACATATTGTCACTGAGGTCGACAAGTCTATGCGGGTGCTGCAAGAAGAGTTGTTTGGGCCCATTTTACCGATTTTAAAGGTAGCCAACCTACAAGGTGCGATTGCATATATCAGAGAAGATACAACCCCGCTTGCAAGCTACCTATTTACGCAGTCATCAGATGCGATTAATAAGGCCTCTAGGGAGTTAGCTGCGGGTGCGCTTGCTATTAATGAAACGATTATTCACGTTGCAGTAGAGTCATTACCATTTGGTGGGTTAGGGCATTCTGGAATGGGGCAGTACCATGGCGAAGAAGGGTTTTATACTTTTAGTCACAAGAAGTCGGTGTTGCACTCTAAAAACACCAAATGGCGCAATAAGATGCTGCTCGGTCATTCTAAGTTGTTAACCAAGCCCTTAGAGTGGTTATATTTGCGAAAATAATAATAAATATGGGGCGCTGAAATGCGCAGACCGCTTAGTAGCGATGCACTGGCCTAGCTTCCTAAAGCCAGTTCACCGCTACAACTGTGCTAAATTACTTAGTTCTTGTTTCAGCTACATATTTACCGGCTTGAATACGCTCGTAAATACTATTGGCAAGCTCCGTTGCTTGCTCTATTTGTGAAGGTGAAAGCTGTTTCTCATCAAGGAGGCGACTTTTTGTTGCTTCTGCATAACCATTGAACTCTGCTAAGGTGTTCCAAACATAGGAGCGCTCAATACTCTTTTCAACACCTAACCCCTGGAAGTACATCAAAGCTAAATTGAACATGGCTAAGGTATAGTTGTTTGCTGCAGCTTTTTCGTACCAGTTTAGAGCCTGACGGTAGCTTTGCGTTACGCCATCTCCGTTAGCATACATAAGTGCAACGTTAAATTGTGCTGCGGGCATGTTTTTGTTTGCCGCTCGTTTCATTAATTCAACGTACTTTGAACGATCTTTTTTTACACCGCGACCTTCGTCATACATCACTGCCAGAGCAAACATTGCATCTGCTTCCCCAAGTTTTACGGCTTGTTGAAATAACTCAGCAGCTTTGCGCTGGTTTTTGATAACGCCATAGCCACCTTCATACATTACACCTAATTGATAAATACCTGGGGCATAATTCATTTCTGCTAAATAGTTGAATTCTTGTAGCGCCTCTTCAAATCTGCCGGCATTAAGCGCATCAATACCTTCCTCTAATCCTGCGTTTGCAAATGGCGCTTGGCTAAGTAATGCCAACATGACACATGCCTTGGAAATTTTGCCTAACATCATAGATCTCCTTTAGGTAGCTATGCTTATTGTATTGTTTGTTATTCTAATCCCAGAAACAAGGATTTACAAAATTCAAATCTAAAATGCGATTGCTTACGTTAATATAAAATAATAAAAAAGAGCAGGATAGTGGAATGAAAAAGGGCGTGCTATTGATTTTCTGCGTCACCATTTTGGTTGGTTGTAGCCAACGCTTGGCGTACAACAACCTTGGGTGGCTTGCGAGCTATTATATATCAGACTTTGTGGATCTCACCGATCAACAAGAAGACCAACTAGAGTCTGATGTTGAAGCCTTGGTCAATTGGCATAGACAATCAGAATTACCCAAGTATCAGTCTCAAGTTCAATCACTTATCAACAATTGGCAGGAGATGACAGAAGCGGATGTAGTGGCAATGTTCGATACCACACGTCACTACTGGTATTCTGTTGTCGCTCAAGTGTTTCCAAAGTTAGTGCATCATTTAAACACGTTAAATCGGCAACAAAAGGAGATGCTCATCACTAATTTGGAGACTCAGTTGCTAAAGGATGACTGGCAAGACGGAGATCAGTATCGCCGATATGAGCGTTGGCTTGGTAAGCTGAATAACGCTCAAAGAGCGATAATAAATGAGCATTACCAGCAAGGAGAATTTGCACGGCAAGTGTGGCGCGCACATCAACAGCGCCGCTTCAACCAATTTCAGCAAGCGCTAATGCTCAGTAATGACGAGCACCTATCTAGGGGCTTATTTCAAAAAGCGATTGTTACTGAACCACAGCAGCTGCCTGCACGCATCGTTGAAATACAAAATAGAAGAATAGCTGCGACCGCATCTTTAGCAATACGGCTAAGAGCGACAATGAGCGATAAACAAGAGGCGCATTTTGAGGAAGAGCTCCGCGATTTGCTGGAGCTATTAAAGAGTTTGTAACGCCTTAACCTAATTTTTTAATGCGCGTCGGCTGGTGTGCTTTGGCATACTCAAGTCTATTTAAGCGTTTGGTTGTGTGATAACCGTCTAAGCTTGAAATTGCAACGCTCTCTAGTGCTTCTATATCAACATAGCCGTCTGGTTGTAGCGCAATTTCATCGACATGCAAAGCGGTTATCTCTCCTATGACCAACTCGGTATCATTGAGTTTTATGCGTTGGTGATCTCGTAATTCGAGTGCGTACTTTAGACGGCTTTCTCCTACGAAGGGAGCAGAGAAACCGTTTAAATATTCAGCAGTAAGCCCTGTGTGCTCGAATTCGGACTCTGTTTTATCATACCGTGCTGAGGTTTGATGAGCTGCGGTATAAATCTGTGCATTTACTTGGTTAATAGTATAAGTCTTGGTTTCTAATATGTTTTCAAGTGTATGCCTTGAAACACTATGGGGGCGAAATATAACCCCAACTAATGGCGGACACGCACCGAGGTGAAACACAGAGCTAACAATAGAGAGGTTTTCTTGTCCTGCACTATCCACTGTACCAATTAGGTTTGCGCTTTTAAAACCAGAGAGAGAGTTTACCAACAACGCACGGTAACGCTGTTCAAGTTTGTTAATGTCTTCGTTTGAAAAGTGTTTCATTATTTATCTACCAATCGATCGGTTTATTTTGCCAGTCTACATAACTTACGGTGCCATCAACTTTTTGTCTCGCAATAATATCGCTGAGTTGTGCTGCTACGAATGTGGGACTAAACAGCTTTTGACTAGGTACATTGGCTTGAAAAGGTTTAGATAGCGGAGTATCGGTTGTGCCCGGGTGAAACAGTACCAGCTTGATGTTTTTTGCTCGCCTTGCAAGTTCCACGGCAGCGGACTTAAACATCATGTTTAAGGCGGCTTTAGAGCTGCGATAGCTATACCAACCGCCAAGTTGATTGTCACTGATGCTACCAACTCGGGCGGATAATGCTGTTACCACGCATGAATGTTTACCTTTCAAGGTTGGGAGCAGGGCTTGCAACCACAACATAGGCAGCATTGTATTTATGTTAAACAGCATCATGCTGTAATCGAGGTCTATTTCCTCCAGCTTTTTTTCTGGTAGCTTGCCATCTTCTCTGTGTAGCACTCCGTTAAAGATAGTAACGCCTACAATAGTGAGGTTGAGCTCTTTTATAGATTTACCGACTTGAGAAATTTGACTTGGTGAATAATCGCATTGAAAGTGAGCCGCTATATTTTGGTCATGACCGCTAGGTTTTTTTGAGATGCTAATCACTTTTAGGTCAGGGTTGCGATTGGCCTGCTCGGTGATAAAAGCTTTGGCAATCTCTGAACTGGCGCCAATCACCACAATCGCCTTATCTGTCACTGTCACACTTCCCTTTTTGATTAATACCACATTGATTTGGCATCAGTAAATTCGATATTTTCATTCTATGGGCTGCAAAAAATAGATAAAATTTGTCCGCGATAAACTTTACGCCAGGCAGGCGAAGTAACCCTAGCCAGCGATGCTTGCCTACTGTCCTCCATACGCCTACCGTGACATCTAGCCCGAGAAGAAGCTGGCCTTGATTGTCATAAGCATGGAGTTTGGTCATAGCGGCTTGTTTGCTAATTTCGGGGAAGTCCTGCTCAAAGCGCAAGCTATGAATGTTTACTAGATCTAGTTTATTTGCCTTGTCTGCACTTTTTAACGCGTCCATTTCTTTCATACATAGTGGACAGTTACCATCATAAAATACAATCATTCCCAAACCGTATTAACGTGATTCTTTGTCATTTTTTTACGTTATTGTCTTGAAAATAGATCGTTCGCAATTAAAAAAATTCTCGGTATAGTGAAGTTCGAGTATCTTTTCATCAAGGAGATTGTATGACAGAGCAATACACAAGCCTACGCAGTAACGTAAGCCTTCTAGGCCAGATGTTAGGACAGATAATTCAACAAGCACAAGGGCAAGAGACGTTAGACAAAGTTGAAGAAATCAGGCATTTGGCAAAATCCTCCAGAAGTGGGAACGAGTCAGATAGGCTGGTATTAATCGAAACGTTACGCAGTTTAAGTGACGAGGCTTTATTGCCTGTTGCCCGTTCATTCAATCACTTTCTAAACCTTGCAAATGTTGCTGAGCAATTTCACACCATCTCAAAATCGGGGGCGCCAGACGGCGTGATGGGTGAAATAGACCGCACACTCGACGAGTTACAAAGCAAAGTAGAAGCAGGTGAGTTGACTTTAAATGAAGTCGCTGACGTGATCAGCAAACTTAAAATTGATTTAGTGTTAACAGCGCACCCGACAGAAGTGACTCGACGAACCATAATCAACAAACATGTGGAGCTAAGCGAGTGTTTAAAGCTGTTGGAAAACATTTCAGGTGAAGACCCTGTTTACGATGAAGTACTTGATCGCATTGAACAGTTAATTTCTCAGGCATGGCATACCAGTGATATTCGAGAGAAGCGACCGACACCTCTGGACGAGGCAAAGTGGGGTTTTGCGGTTATTGAGAATAGCCTGTGGGAGGCAGTACCGAAGTTTGTTCGCTATTTTAATACGCAAGTTAAAACACGATTAAATTTACAATTACCTGCACACTTTAGCCCAATTCAACTGACTTCTTGGATGGGAGGTGACAGAGACGGAAACCCATTTGTTACCTCGCATGTTACTCAGTCTGTACTAGATCATGGTCGTTGGATGGCATTGGATTTATACCGTCGAGACTTACAAACGCTTGGAGCTGAGCTGTCGATGCGTCACGCGTCAGCACCTTTTAGTGAACGTGCCAATGGTAATCACGAGCCTTATCGCTATGTGCTCAAACAGCTGCGGGCCGATGTAGAAGAAACTATTGCGGCGCTAGAGTATAAGATCAAAGGTATGCCTTCTCAGTACCAAGATAAAATAAAAGAAGTGGTTCAAATCAGAGAGCCACTTGAAGCCTGTTATCAGTCTTTGGTTGCCTGCCGCATGAGTAATATTGCTGATGGATTACTATTAGATGTATTGAGACGAATAGACTGTTTTGGTGTGTCCTTGTGTAAATTGGATATACGTCAAGACTCGGCAAGGCACACTGAAGTATTTTCTGAGCTCACGCGTTATCTCGGGTTGGGCGATTATGCGCAGTGGCAAGAGGAAGATAAACAGGCCTTTTTGCTTACAGAGCTGAGCTCTAGACGGCCGTTACTACCGCGTCACTGGCAACCGAGTGCAAATGTCCAAGAAGTAATAGAAACATTTGAAGTTATTGCCCAGCAAGATAGCAGTGCTTTGGGTATTTATATTATATCAATGGCACAAAGTGCATCTGACATACTCGCGGTGTACCTATTGTTACAAGAAAGCGGTTGCCAATTTGATTTACCTGTTGCCCCATTATTTGAAACCTTAGATGATTTAAATAACGCACAAACAGTCATTTCCGGTTTGTTTGATAACACCTGGTATAAAGGAACTATTGGCGCAAAACAGTATGTAATGATTGGCTACTCCGATTCAGCAAAAGATGCGGGTATGATGGCTGCTGGCTGGGCACAGTATGAGGCTATGGAGCAGCTGGTTACGTTGGCTGATACAAAAGGTATTGAACTGGTTTTATTCCACGGTCGGGGTGGTACGATTGGTCGCGGCGGTGCTCCAGCTGCTCAAGCGTTACGCTCACAACCACCAGGCTCGTTAAAAAGTGGATTACGAGTCACCGAACAGGGTGAAATGATCCGCTTTAAATTCGGTTTACCGAAAGTGGCGATGCAAAGTCTCTCTATCTATACCAGTGCAATTCTTCAAAGTAATTTATTACCTCCTCCAAAACCCGAGCCTACTTGGGTTGAAGTAATGCGCACAATCAGTGAGGCCTCTTGTCATAAGTATCGACAAGTAGTTCGGGAAACGCCTGAGTTTGTGCCTTACTTTAGAATGGCTACGCCAGAGCAAGAACTATCTAAGTTACCGCTCGGTTCAAGGCCATCCAAGCGTAACCCACAAGGCGGGGTTGAAAGCTTAAGAGCGATACCGTGGATTTTCGCTTGGAGCCAAAACCGCCTGATGCTACCTGCATGGTTAGGCGCTAAGGAAGGGCTCGAGGCTGCAATTGAAGCCTTTGGCAAAGACACCTTGCAGCAGATGAGTGCGAAGTGGCCGTTTTTTAGGACACGTCTTGAGATGCTAGAGATGGTATTTTGTAAAGCAGACCTTTGGTTGAGCGAAATGTACGATACCAGTCTTGTCAGCGCTGAATATAAAGGTCTTGGTGATGAACTAAGAGAAAATTTACAACAAGCAATCGAGCTTATTAGAGGGCTTGCGCCTGAGTCTTCATTACTATCGCAGCAGCCTTGGATTAAAGAGTCAATAGCACTTAGAAACCCCTATACAGATCCGCTTAATTTATTGCAGGTGGAGCTTCTTAAACGTGTGAGAGAAGAGACAAATCATGACCTAGAGCTCGCCTTAATGATAACGATGACGGGGATAGCTGCTGGAATGCGAAATACTGGTTGATGTGCCATGTGGGATAATTCATTCACATGGTAATTAACATTTGTATTGATCATATAAAAAAAACCAATCCCAATGGATTGGTTTTTTCATTTTGTTTAGTTTTTTAATCTTATATTTGTTGACAGTAATTCTCATTGAGCTATACAATGCGCGGCTGGTTCAACCAGTTATTATATTTGTTTTAGTCAAGAATAGTTTGGTGATAGGTTTTCGAAACATGCACAAAATTTCTACTAGCGTCACATTCGATGAGTGTCATGATTTAATCATGATGAAGGTCAGAGGTGTTGCTACTGCAAATGATGTTGTCAGCGCGTATGAAAAAGCTAATTTGTACGCTAAAAAGCATAATAGTAGTAAAGTCCTAGTAGATGTGAGCGAGCTAGAGCACCGTTTTGCGGCTATTGATATTGTCAATATTATGCCAAAAGTTGTACATCATATTGGTAATCTGCATATCGCACGAGTAGTGGGTTTTGAAGGCTACATGCACGACTTATTCTTACAAAAAGTAAAACGCTTTAATATCAGCGCCGAGAATTTTGAATGCTTTAAATCTGCAAGAGAATGGTTGAGTCGACTCTAACTCTTGCGTAAACTATCCTGCCATAGATAAACATGACAACAATATGGCAAAACAAGAACTATCTTTAAAAAACGCGTTGAAGCAAGATGCCATAGCTAAACGCGGAATATTCAGTTATGACCTTTTAACTACCTACAAAGCACGCTTTCAATTGTTGGAGTCTGAACTGGAAGCGGTGTTACTTGAAGTTGCAGCAGAATTTGCAACGCCTCCTATTTCACATTTTTATGTTGGTGCTATTGCTTGGGACGATAAGTCCGGCCAAGCGTTTTTAGGCGCCAACCTTGAATTTTCTCATCAAGCTCTCTCTTTGGTGGTACATGCTGAGCAAGCTGCAATCAACAATGCGTGGCTAAATGGGGCGGCAGAAATTTCAAGAATGACAATCAATGCTGCACCTTGTGGCTTTTGTCGTCAGTTCATGAATGAATTAAGCACAGCTAAAGAACTTGATATTTTATTGCCTTCGGGCAAAACAACGCTCAATGCGCTGCTGCCGACTTCATTTGGTCCAGACGACTTAGACAACCAAGAAAAACTGTTTGCACAGCATCCACACAGCGAAGCAGTTTTGGGTCTTCCTGCAACGATAAGTGACAAGTTGTATCAACACTATCTTGCTTCTTATTGCCCTTACACAAAAAATCGCAGTGCGGTGGAAATAACGTTAGCAACCGGAGAGCGCTTTTTTGGCCGATACGCTGAAAATGCAGCTTATAATCCAAGTTTGTCGCCGCTACAGAGCGCATTAAGTCAGTTGGCAATGTCAGGAAGAACGTTGTTGGACGCTGATGTGGAGTCAATTACACTTGTGGAAAAACGCGGCAAAGCGAACCAGCACGCGGTGAGTTTAGCTGTGCTCAGTGCCTATGACGCGCAAAATCTATTAAGGCATGTAGAGATTGAGTAACTACTCAATCTCTATAATTCTCGAGCCTTAGCAGCGAAGATCGGCTTGAACCTACTTATTACAGTTAAGATCAAGCAGAAGTAATTTTACTTGTGTTGATGTAAAAGGATGTCCGCCGCTTTTAGTACCGCAGTAACCGCTTTTTTCTCGACGTCATGGTGGTCGACATTAGGTATCTCTTGACGTGTTCTGTTCACGAGTACGCCTGCAAGGCAAGCTGCTTTTAACCCTAATGCTGCACACATAGTGAATAAGGTTGCAGACTCCATTTCGTAATTCATAACATTTAACTTTTGCCACTCAGCACACGAGCCTTGGTATGCCTTACGTACATATCCTGAGTAAGTGTCATAACGCTCTTGGCCTGGATAAAAAGTGTCGCTTGATGCTGTGATACCGACATGATGGGTAATACCTAGCGATTCACATGCTTGAACCATTGCTGAAGTAGCGCCAAAGTCGGACACCGCTGGAAATTCAATTGGTGCAAAATGTTGGCTAGCGCCATCTAAGCGCACAGAGGCAGTACTAACTAGGATATCCCCTTCATTGATGTGTGGCTGAATAGCGCCTGTTGTACCAATTCTTAGAAAAGTGGTGATACCAAGTTGGGCTAGCTCTTCAACAGCGATGGAAGTTGATGGACCACCAATACCTGTTGAGCAAATTACTACTGGACTTTCATTTAAAAAGCCAAGGTAGATATGAAATTCGCGAGTTTGTGCTAAGCACACCGGAGAGTCTAAATATTCAGAGATACGCTTTGAACGTTCTGGATCACCCGGAACAATTGCGAGTGAGGCGCCTTTTAGGTCGGCTTTGGTAAGACCTAAGTGAAATACCTTTTCCATAGTAAACCTTAGTGATTAGTAAAGCGTAATGTTTATAGTTAATGCCTTTCAAGTACAGGACAGATGTCCTGTTTGGGCGCGGCGATTCTTAAATTATAGCTTGTTCTAGCTTGCGGGATTGTCAATGTTCCACTAAACCTAAACATGAGAGCAACTACGAGGAATGGTTATGCCTGCTACACATTCTATAGATAAAAATCACCAGTTTGCGCGTTGCTTTGAGTGCAATAAAGTACCTGCGATGGCGCCGTTTCATTGGCTTGCACTAGCGTGCAAAGATTTGGCTAATGCCCCTTTACTTAGTTTACTATACGGACTGATCTTTACCTTAATTCCAGCTACCATCATGTGGCTTGTGTATCAATCTGGCACCCATTTGGTGATCCTGCCTGCAGCTGTTGCCTTTGCATTAATTGGCCCTGCTTTTGCCGCGGGGTTGTATGATGTTGCATGGGAATTAGAGAAAGGTCACAAGCCAACTTTGATACATAGCCTGAAGTCTATGTTTAGAAACCCCGCAGGAGAGTGGGGGTTTGCAGTGCTATTAATGGTTATCATGATCGTGTGGATGCGCCTTGCAGCACTAATTCACGCTCTGTATCCAAACGTACCCAACCCCACATTTGAGCAACTCTCAGCATTTTTAGCCTTGGGCTCTATTGTGGGAGGGATCTTACTGGTATGTGTGTTTGCAATTTCGGCATTTACCCCACAAATCATGATGGAGCGTCGCGTCGATATTATGACAGCAGTGATAAGCTCTATGCATGCCGTGAAAGAGAATTTCGGCGCTATGGTTGTGTGGTGTGGAATTTTGGTATTCCTCGTTATGGTCGGGTTTGCTACTGGAACTGCTGGCTTTATCGTGATTATGCCACTGCTTGCATACGCCAGTTGGCATGGGTATATCGCTGTTATTAAAACCAAAGTACCGCGTCATTACGAATAACTAAACATCCTCTATGAATAATCAACCAGAGTGTATTGCTTGCATCAATACGCTTTGGTTGACTTCCCAATTTAAGCTGTTATACGTTCACCAACTTATATCTAACGCGCAGATTCAAGCTAACGAAAAACGAGTATGATAATTTGCTAAGTGCATGATTATTATTAAGTTAACTTGTTTTCTGGCAATGTTTCTGAGATTTGGGCTGATCTTGAAGGCAACTCTTACACGAATATCGTGAATAAGTTGGCTGGAATTTTCCGAATCGCATGATTATTCACAAAAAAGGGGATAGCGATGTCTGATAGTAAACAACAATTCCACAAAAAACTGGAGCACTGTTTATGTCCACCGGGGGATGGTGTTTTCACCGTAAACACTGCAAAAGAGAGAAAGGATGCGTTGAGACAAAAGCTATATGGGCAAACTGAAGGTATTGACACCCTGTGGAAAGCATCTTTGAATAGCCTTACTGATAGTGAAAAAAAAGCAGCCATTTTGGGAATTAGTTCAGATTGTGGTGGCGGTATTTTACGCGGAGCGAATTGGGGACCTCTATTTTTACGTTCCACACTAATAGAGCAACAGCCGCACACAAGTGCTTTTGATCTTGGTGATGTAAGAGTTATTCCGCATCTGCTTCATGATAAGTACCTAAATGAGAGTACGATCAGTAATTGTCAAAAAGCGCTCTATGCAGACCCTGAGAGTGAATATTACGTGTCACCTTTATCCATTACAGAAGATGTCTGTGATGGTTTTTACGAGAATTACCCTGATAAGGGTATCTTTGGTATAGGTGGCGACCATTCGATTAGCTATCCGCTTACCAAATCGTACCTGAAAGCAAAACGTGCTCGCGGTATAAAAACAGCAATTATTCATTTTGACGCGCATACGGATTTACTGGTTGAGCGCTTAGGTATTGATTTATGCTTCGGTTCTTGGTGTACACATATTTTGGAGTTTCTGCCTGCACCTTCTCATCTCGTGCAATTTGGGATCCGCTCAAGTGGTAAGCCTAAATCGCATTGGGAATCGACATTTGGTGTGAAACAACACTGGGCGCATGAAATTAGAGAACGCGGAGCGCAAGCAATCGTTGACGAAGTTATCGCACAGTTAAAAGCTGATGGTGTTGAAGAGCTGTATGTTAGTTTCGATATTGACGCGTTAGATGAAGCATTTGCTTCAGCGACAGGGACACCTGAAGCTGGAGGCATGACGCCAGAAGAAGCGATGTTGATTTTAAGCGCATTGCATGAAGAGTTTAAGATAACTGGTGCAGATATGATGGAAATCGCGCCGTTCACCGACAGTTCTTTAGCCGGTCAATCAAGCTCAGAAACGACACTAAGAGAAGGTGCCAAGTTAAGCGCATTTTTAATCGATGCGATTAACAACAGCTAAAAAACCTTGCTTATGTCAGTGGTGGGTGATCTAGTTTTACCCACCATATCTCCAGTTAAAAAAACTAATACCAATTTTCTTAATTAAGTGAAGTGGTCTATTTTGAGGCGAGAAAATCTTGTCGATAACTCCGCTACCGCGTCCTACTGTCGCTAAGGTACCTACATCCATATAAGCAAGGCAGAAATTTTGCTATTTATATGTTCTAAATAATAAATTTTTAACGCGGTTAGCGTCAGATTGACTCCTTCAAATTGAGCAAGTATTAAGTCAAATTGGTATAACGTCTGCTCTTCTCCCAAAACTTTCATTTTGTGTTAAAAATTGCTCAACTTCCAAGTTAAGACTATATTATTCAAGTCACTACGGGAGAGTTTCATGAAGGGTATACTTTGGTTTTGTATGGGCACACTAGTAACTAGTTTCTGTGCTGGCGCGTTTACCTTGAATATCGTGACTGAGAACTTTCCGGATTTTCAATATCAGAATGAAAAAGGAGAATTGATAGGGCGAGCGGCCGATAAAGTGAAAACGGTGCTCGACGATGCAGGGATAAAATACACCATTAACGTACTCACTTGGCCAGCAGCTTACAATGCCGCATTAAGAAAAGATGATACTTGTGTCTTTTCAACTGCTCGAAACAACGTAAGAGAAAATGAGTTTGAATGGGTGTTTCCTATTGATGCCTTTACGACCTCTTTTTATGGGCTTCGCGAAAATGAAATTGAATTAGAGTCTTTAGAGGATGCCAAACGTTATCGCACGGCGGTAATAAGGGATAACTTTAGCCACCAGTTTTTGATGGAGCATGGCTTTATAGAAGGAAAGCAACTATTAATCATCAACTCTTTTGATAAAGTGTTTGAGTTACTTAATACAAGGAAAGACTTTGTTGATTTGGTGGTATTGAGTGATGCTCAGTTTAGGTTTCGAAGAACACAAGAGCAAACGGCTTATTTATTGGAACCGGTGTATACTTTGGATGACTTCAGTACATCATTATATTTCGCGTGTAACAAAAATGTGCCCAAATACATTCTTAATAAAATACATGAAACCTATCAATCTCATTATTCAGCGCATTAGCTCAAGCACCCAAGAAGCTTTAAAGCAGATAGCGATGATGATGCTAGGAATGGGCAAAATAGGGCTTGGTAACAAGACTTTTTAAGCTGGATAGGCTGTTTGTTCGAGCTCACCAGTATAGAGCGATGAGCTCGATTTTAAATTTGAAAATAGAAGGGAAGATAAGCCGGACTATTTTTTTATCTCAGGCCATTGAAAACCATGAAAGGTATCAAGGTATAGCTGTTCTACTTTTGCTCGAGCCCAAGGCGTTCGTCGTAAAAACTTTAAACTGGATTTAACGCTCGGGTTATCCTTAAAACAGTTTATGTCCACGGCGGCTGACATGGCTTTCCAGCCAAGCTGTTGCTCTAGTTTAATAATTATTTCTTCTAGCTTGACCCCATGTAGTGGGTTGTTTGCTTGGGTACTCATTAATTGCTTCTATATTGACTACTATAATTGTTGTTAGTTTACCTGAATTTTCTTGATAATTTCAGGCCTTATTGGTTTACCTGATGTATCAGCTTTAATCCAAATAAGCTGACCATTGTCTTCGTTGTGTTTTTTGGGAGCACATACAAAGAGCATATCGAATTGCTGCAGCAGTGCGCCTTCGCTATATGACTGTCCTTGGTACCAACATACTCGTTTGGGTAACTCGCCATAAAGTCTTAACTCGTGGGGACTTAGTGCCAAAACACTGGGTGAGATCAAAGTTGCTGTTATTAAACCTATTAAAAACTTCATCAAATTTAAAATTTTGAACTAGAGTGTAAAAAGAATATAGAAGAATAAGGAAAAATGACAATGGCATTAGATCAAAAATTATTGGATGAGCTAACCTTACTTGCCAGGTTTCCTAGGCATAGTTTACATCAGGGGATTAAAATTCACAGTAATGCACCAGAAGGGATCCAGGGCGCTGCGATGCGTCTATTTGAAAAAGGGGTTATTGATAGCCCCGATGGAGGGTACTTAACCGATTTGGGCCATGACCTTATCGGCCATTTTGATCACGTTTATAGCGCGCTGAAATAAAAAGGTTTGATTTACGGGGTGATATGCGCGCCATATTACCCCGTACAAAGGATCTATCTCGTAATTAAGTTACTGTGCATCTAATTGATTTTCAGGCGCGGCATCGGAAAACGCGCTTAGCGTATTGCAATGCTCATATACTCGAGCGATCTTAGGAAATGCAGTCATATCCACTTTAAAACGCAGTGCATTAAATACTTGTGGCACTAAACAAACGTCGGCTAGTGTAGGCTCTGTACCAAAGCAAAATTGATCATCACCAATCATAGGTTCTAGCTTTTTAAAGCCCTCGATAACCCAATGACGATACCATTCGTTTTTCTGGTCGTCAGATGCGCCTAGCTCGTTTGATAAGTATTTAAGTACACGTAAATTATCAATAGGGTGGATATCACAAGCGATGGCATAGCAAAAACTTCTTACTTGCGCTTTCTGCCATGAATCTTGAGGTAACAAAGCTTGGCCGCTTTGCGTTTCTTCCAACCACTCCAGTATTGCTAAAGATTGTGCAAGGACGCCATACTCTGTTTCTAAAGCAGGCAGTAAGCCTTGACCATTTTTACTTAAATATGCCTCTGCGCTTTGCTCTGATTTAAGCAAGTTCACAGGCACTAATTCGTGGTCTAAACCCTTTAAGTTTAAAGCAATACGCACACGGTAGGCGGCTGAGGAACGAAAATAAGTATACAGTTTCAACATAATCTTTATGCTCCTTTAAAGTACTTTTTAATGCCTTTCCAGCAATCAGCATAATTAGGCTGACGTGCTTTGCCTTCAAGAGCATACTTTGTTGGAGAGATAATGTAACGTGACTCAAACATAAACGCGAGCGTGTTTTCATAGCGTTGCGGCGCAAGCTCTGCATTGCTCGCTTTTTCAAATACATCCGCTTCTGGACCATGTGGAGACATGCAGTTATGCAGGCTCATACCACCAGGTACAAAGCCATGCTCTTTTGCGTCGTAGACCCCTTCGATCAACCCCATAAACTCACTCATGATATTACGGTGATAATAAGGAGGGCGGAAGGTATTTTCTGCCACCATCCAGCGCGGTGGGAAGATCACAAAGTCTACATTGGCAACACCTGGTGTGCCTGATGGCGAAGTCAGTACAGTGAATATTGATGGATCGGGGTGATCAAAACTTACAGTATTCATCACGTTAAATCGCGCTAAGTCATATTTGTATGGAGCGCTATTACCTGTCCATGCAACCACATCAAGTGGCGAGTGGCCAATGTCACAGCGAAATAAGTTACCGTTGAACTTGGCAACCAGTTCAAAATCGCCTTCTATGTCTTCAAAGGCAGCCACTGGGTATTGGAAATCACGCTCGTTAGTATAACCATTTGCGCCAACGGGGCCTCGCTCCGGCAGGATGTAGGGATTGCCGTAGTTTTCACAAATATAACCGCGCACTGTATCGCTGAATAGCTCAACTCTAAATTTGATCCCACGAGGGATAACGGCAATCTCACCTGGTTTAATCGCGAGTTTTCCGCACTCTGTATGTAAAACGAGTTCACCTTGTTGTGGGACGAATAGCAATTCGCCATCCGCATTATAAAAGTAACGTCCCTCCATCGATGCGTTAGCAACATATACATGAATACCTATTCCGCTTTGTCCGTTGGCACTGCCGTTAGCTGCCATAGTGACCAAGCCATCGATAAAATCCGTTTTCTCTTGTGGTATATCGATAGGATCCCAACGCAACATAGAAGGTGGAGTCGCTACCTCTGTAATAGGGGCTGTGCGCAGTAAACCATTATCAATGGCCTCGTATTCCCCTTGTAAAACGGAGGGGCGAATACGGTAAAACCAATTTCTGCGGTTATCAGCCCGAGGTGCTGTAAATGCTGTAGTGTTATATTGCTCTGCATAAAGGTCGTATTTTACTTTTTGCGGTGAAAATTGACCGATAGGTAAAGCGCTCGGCAATGCTTCACTTTCAAACTCATTACCAAACCCTGTTAAATATTGAAGTTCTTGGCTCATCTGTCTCGACTCCTTACTGTTTTATAGTAAGATACTCTCATGTGAGAGTATTTTCAATCTTCATCGTTGAGTAAGGCCGTAAAGTTATGATGACACTTAGGAGTAATTGACAATGACAAAAAAAGACGAAAAGCCACTGAATATTAAAGAGTTTTTACCATATCAATTAGTTTCGTTGTCAACAAAAGTGAGCAATGACTTTGCACAGGTGTATAAACAGCAAGGGAAACTGACACAGCCGCAGTGGCGGGTGCTATCTCATGCGATACAACATAATGGGATCACGGCAGCACACATTTGTGAACTGGCAAAAATGGACAAATCAACCGTTTCGAGGGCGATCAAGCAGTTACAAGACAGAGAGTTGATTGAGATGTTAGTGAGTTCAAGTGACAAGCGTGCAAAAACTATTGCGGTGACAGAGCAAGGAAGAGTGCTCTATCAAACGTTAACGCCACTTGCTCTAGCATGGGAAGCCGAGCTACTTAGTTGTTTTAGCGATGAGCAGAAAGAAAAGTTTATTGAATTATTAACGGTGCTTAATAATAGACTAGTGAATAGTGATACCAGCAATGCTGATTAACGAAAAAGGCCAGCATTTGCTGGCCTTTGGAAGGTTATCTAATTATCTGTTAGATATTAGAATGTGTAACGAATACCAATTTTAGCTTGCCATGCTGATGCGCCTTTATCGATAGTCGAGTAGTTACGAACATCTGCACCCTTATAACGAGGAGAGATAATGAGCTTGCCATCGTCGTCTAAGCCACCAAAGTCATAAACAGCTTGGTCAGAGTAACCTAATTTCTTCTCTATACCCCAGTCACTGTTTAGTAGGTTAGCAAAGTTTTCGATCATAAAGTAAAGCTCACCTTTATGCTCTTTGTAGAAACCTGGGATCTCTTGCTTAAAGCTTACGTCCATAGTAGTGACCCAAGGTTGAGTGCCGGTGTTACGGTCAAGCAGTTGGCCACGCTCGGTGATACCTGCGCGATTAAGTAAGGTCTCTAACTCGTTCCAAGATAGTCTTGATTCTTCCCAATTTACATTGGCGTCATCAGGGCCCGATGGAATGTAAGCTAGGTATGCAGAGGTACCAGCAAAGTCGCGAGTATCACCAAAGTCATAGTCATTATAAGACCCCATTGTGTAGCTAAATGGACGACCAGAGCGACGTTCAAAGAATACGTTAAACTTAGACGCGTAACCGTCAAAGAATTCAGTTGTATAGCGTAGATTTAACTTGAAGCTGTGCTCAACTTCGTAGTGGCCGCGGCCAACCAATTCAACGTTACGGCTGTGCGTGGTTGCATGTTTATAGTTTCCATCAGCTTGAGATGCGCTGCCTGGAGACACATCTTCAACATCTTGGTTTGTATAGCTTGCTGAAACATAAAGCCCGTTATCCCACTCTTTAGCAATAGCTGTGCTAATGATAACTGAACGCGCGTCTTTATCTGCGTTAGTCATCATGATGTCGTAGTTATCTCTTAACTCACCAGAGTACTTGTTTTCATATATGATACGACCTGTTGCAGAACGAACGATATCGCCGTTTTCATCAAGTTTAGGGGTAATAGAAGTATTCTTCCAAATCGCTTCATCTTGCTTATTGTGATAAGCAAGTTCAGCTGTCCACTTAAAGCCATCGCCTAATAGCTCTGAATCAAAATCATATTCAAAGCCAATTTGAGCACGAATACTTGACGGTAACTCGAAGTTTGGATCTGTATAGGCTGTGCTACCTGCGCCTTGCTGTAGAGAATCTTGAATTGGCTGTGGCACACGAGTGAAGTCAACTTGCTCAACGCCAGCGAAGTAATCGTTGATAGCGTCTTGGTTTGCGCTAACCTGCGTTAACCCGTCTTTTTGGAATGGGTTGTTAAACCAAACATTTGGGATACCGCCGTGGAAGCGACCAACACCACCATTAATGGTGAGTGATTCAGTGGCATAATACTTGAAGCCGATACGTGGTAAAATGATATCTGCACCGTCCAAGTTTTCTTGGTTTGTATAGCCGTATGTTTCTTGGAAAGCGGTATTTAACGTTGGCTTATCGCTTGAAGATAAGCGTTCGTAACGAACACCCGCTGTCATTTCAAGGTCGTCAGTTACATAGAACTTATCTTCAATATAAAGCGCAAGTTGTTCACGTGTAGCATCATAAGCTAAGTCATTGACATTGTTAGTATAAGCATTGGTATAAGAGAACTTATAGTCATCATACTTGTTTAAGAATAGCTTTTTGTTTTCAAAATCTTCTATGCTACCAAACGTCCAGCTACCTCTTGAGTCTTCACCGAACAAGTTGTAAAGGCGCTTGCTCTCGTACTGACCACCGAAGTTAATCTCGTGGTCACCCATTAGGTAAGTTGCATCAAGTGTAAACGCGTATGTTTCTGTTTCAGACTCGTTAACATGACGGTATCTATCGCGTCCAAATTGGAAGCCAGCACCGCGCTCACCGAAGAGATTTACACGAATATTGCCTAGATCTGAGTTTGTAACGCTATCGTTTGTTACGTTTTTATAAGCAAGGCCAACCTCTGTCGAGAAATCATCTGTCCAATCAGAGTATAATTTGGCAGCGAAATTATCGAATTTGGTCGTATAGGTATAACGACTTGACGCCATTGATACTGTGTCGCCACCTGTTGCAAAGCCTCTTGCATCTTCTTCATCTTGCCATTGGTAAGTGAAGTCTGCACGGTGAAGATCTGAAATGTTCCAGCTTAGCTTGATTAAGATGCTATCGCTGGTGTCTTCAGGGTTACCACCAAGCTCATCTTGAATACCGTATACGCTGTTTAAAGCATTAACAAAATCGAGATAATCGTCTGCACTAACGTCAAACTCATGAGCTGTACCTGAACCATCAAAACCGTAGTCCATGTCCATCTCTTGCTTCCAAGCGTTGTAGTTTACAAAGTAAAATAGCTTGTCTTGGATAATCGCACCACCGGTACTAAAGCCTAAACGCTTTTCGGTAACGATAGGATCTGTGCGTGCCACTTCATAAGTTCTATGGCCATCTTCATCAAGAATGTTAGAACCAGCGCGGTGGATTATTTTACCGTCAGCGTCTTTTATGTCTTCTTTGTATTTCGCTTCTGAGATGTTATCTAGCTTACCTGCAAGGCTTGGTGTGCTAGTTTCGTAGAAACCAGTAAAGGTGTATTCATTAGAGCCTGACTTAGTAACCGCATTGATCGTACCGCCACCAAAGTTGCCTTTTTTAGCTGAGAAAGGGGAGGTATCTACAGAAATCTGCTCAATTGCATCAAGTGCTACCGGTGGTTGTGCTGTCGGGTAACCGCCAAAGTTTAGACCGAAATCATCATTTTGACCGATACCGTCAACGGTTAAACCGTTGGTTCTTGGGTTATTACCCGCAATTGTTAGTTCGCCATTACCATTGATGCTGGCGAGTGGGTTTAAGCGTGCAATGTCTTTGATATCATTATTGAAGCTAGGTACATTTTCAATGGTATCTGCACCAAATACACTGCTTGAGCCACCAGCTTGTTGCACTAGTTTATATCCAGTGACTTCGATTTTTTCTATTTGTTGTAACGGTTGAAGCTGGTTGGTTAGGCGGTGAGTATCACCAAGCTCTAGATAAATATTGTCAAGTTGTGTATCTGAATACTTGTTAGAATCCAAGATTACGCGGTAAGGACCACCTACACGAAGGCCTTTTGCGATAAACGTACCTGACTCGTTGGTTAGAAAAGTACTTGTTGTTCCAGTTGGTTCGTGAATAACTGTAACTTTAACGTTTGCAGCGGCTTCACCGGTTGGCGTTGTAATTTTACCGCGCATTGCAGATGACGTGTCAGCAGCGTAAGCACTCACTGATACGCCAAGTGCCAGAGCTAATGCGCCAGCTACTTTAGTTAAGCGAACGTTTCTCATTATGTCATTTCCCGTGTGTTTTGACTGTTTCAATGTAAATTACTGCGAACACAACATTTTTATATCAATCCTAAAGACGTTGTGTTCATAAACATTTCTATCAACTGCGCTTTGGGTTTCTGAAGCCAGAATCCCAAAATAGTGCTGATGAGAGTGTTTGGTCGATCTAAGTTGTGTTATCGACCTGGTATGCGCACACAAAGCTCAGTCTGTGTCGACTAAACAGTAAGCACCTCATAAGAGGTTCTCTTTCTTCCAAAACCACGTAGTTAACGCTATCTTTTGATGTCAAAAAGGCCGCTTACTTAATGCGATTGGTATTAAATCAAAAAGAGCAAAAAATATACTATTCTTAATTCTGCATACTTGCGAATTATACAGTAATAATAGGGCGGTTATCAAAAGTTTATGCTTTACTTTTAAGGTTTTTTGATTGAAACAATGGTGAAAATGTGGAGACACTGGTGTTGTTGTAACCATTTGACAAATAAGGTTTTTTGTCTTTTTTCGAGTTTGCGGCGGCCGGTACTTTGTAGTGATGATATAGGCTGTCAATACTTTCAGTTATCTTCAAAGACAACTATTCATTTACACCAAATATTTATATTTTATTTTTTGAATTTTATATTGAGCAGTTTCAAAGATTTAATAAAAATGCGTCACCTAGAGATAAAGGTGACGCATTTTACTTAAGCTGCTAACTTGTTAAGTATGCGTAGTAACTAGATATTAAAATTTATAATTAACACCTAGCTTGATACGCCATGAAGAGCGTTCCGCATCAAACGTAGTTGGTGCATCACTTTCATAACCTTCGCTGTAGATATACTGATTTGCAGCTTGGTCATACTCAACACCAACTAATTCGCGACCGTTAAAGAAGTCAGTTCTGTATACCTTACCTGCGCTACTATCAATTAAGTTAAGCAAGTTTTTCACTGAGAAGTAAACAGAACCTTTATGACCTTCCATAAACCCAGGGATTTCTTGGGTAAATTTGAAGTCTAGGCGTGTAGTCCAAGGACCATTAACAGTGTTTCTATCAACGATGCCGCCGGCTTGGCCCGCAAGACCGTGTTGGTCAATTACGGCTTTCAATTGCTCATAGCTATAACCATCTGCATAGCGTACTTTGGCATCATCTGCACCAGTTGGGATGTAGGCTAAGAACTCACCATCATCGAAGTTGTTTTGTCCACCAAAAGTGTCGTAGCCATTAGCATAAATCCAGCTATATGGTCTACCTGAACTACGCTCACCTTGTAGTGAGAAAGTAGACTTGTAACCTTCAAACAATTCTGCTGCGTAAGAAATATTAAGTTTAAAGCTGTGTTCAATCTCATAGCGGCTGCGGCCAACAACTGGGTTGTTTCTATCAGCTGCATTATACTTCTCATAGTTTGAGTTCGCTGTTGACGAAGTACCGCCAACTAGAGAGGTTGCATCTTGGTTAGCGTATGAAGCGTTTACGTAAAAACCATTCTCAAATGCTTTTGACAAACTAAGTGTAAATGTTTTACGCGTACCGCCTTCACCATTGGTTAGCATGATATCTGCACGGTCACGTTCACCAGTACCTACGTAAATGTTACGACCATCAGGGCCTGTAACAACCTCTTGTGTTTCACGGTATAACTCTTTCCAGCGGACAGCATCTTTTTCGTCGACATACATAAAGCTCGCTTCTAGATCCCAGTTATCACCTAGGCCGAAATCAGAGAAGTCAGCTGAATAGTTAGCCGTGATGCCATAGCGCCACTCTGAAGGTAACTCGAAGCTTGGGTCAATTAGGTTAACGTCACCATTACCTGGAGATAAGGTTGCACCCGCTGGCGCTTGTGTAAAGTCTGGGCTATTAAGGTCAACATCATCAGTATTAGCACGGACATTGATTTGGCCGTCGTTTGAGTATGAGTTTGAAATCCAAACGTTTGGTGTACCACCGTAATAACGGCCAACACCACCACTGATGGTTAAGTTATCCGCTGCTGTCCAGTTAAAGCCTACGCGTGGTAGGAAGATATCTTTTCCATCCAAGCTATTGGTATTCGAGAAGCTGTATAGGTCAGTGAATGTAGAATTCTCACGGATTAGGCCTGAAGTCGAGATTTTCTCATAACGAACACCTGCATTAATCCATAAATCATCGCGAATATCCCAACGATCTTCTACGAACATATGAAGATTTTTTACTTTAAAGTCAGCTGCAGCATCATTTGGGTTACCTGTGTAAGCATTTGAATAAGAAACGCTCTTCGCTTTACCAGCTTTAAAGTCCTCAAGTGAGGCAAATCTCCAGTCACCTCGAGAGAAAGGAACAAACTGGTTAAACACATCGATTTCTTCAACACCCACACCAAAGCTTAGGGTGTGATAATCAAATAGGTACTCACCCTCAACGTCAAAAGTAGTTGTAGTGTTCTCTAACTTATTAGCGTGACGGTAAGGATCTGTGCCGAAGTACACACGGTTATCATCAAAATCAATACGTACTTGACCAACTTTCGCATCGTTTAGCGTGTCAGAGAATGGGGCTTGGTTTGTTTTGGTGTCTTTGTATGACACTTTTACCTGTGTTGAAAACTCATCCGTCCAGTCTGAGTAAAACTGTGCTGCATAAGAGGTAATTTCTCCCTTTTTATCATACCAGTTACTCAATAATGAAAAACGACTACTATTAGTGTTTTGGGGCGTAATCGAGTTGTCGGTAGAGTCTTGGTAAGTAAATGCTGCACGATGGTAGTCATTAATATTCCAGTCAAGCTTTACGAGTAGTTTCTCACTGTCGTTATCTAGCCCCTTAGGAGTGCTACCAGTATTAACATTGTACTTGCTACTCGCAACGCTTTGGATCTCTTCAAGCTGAGCACCAGTTAACCAATCTAGTTCATTTGCCGCGCCAGAGCCGTCTACTCCCCACTCAGTAACGAATGGAGTAGTCGATTCTTCATAAGCAACAAAAAAGAATAGCTTGTCTTCGATAAGCTTACCACCAAGCGCAGCACCAAATGTTTTACGCTCATATTCTAAGTCTACATCAGTACCATCTTCACGTTTTGGCGTACCAGCCATAGAGTCATCTTCATACTCATAGAAGAATTCACCAGATAACTCATTGGTACCTGACTTTGTCACTGCATTTACAGAAGCACCGGTAAAACCAGATGCTTTTGCATTAAATGGTGTGATGTCTACTGACACTTGGTCTATAGCTAATAATGAAATCGGTGAACCATTCGTTGGGTAACCATTATCGTTTAAGCCAAAGTCATCATTTTGTTTAACGCCGTCAATAGAAATACTATTGAAGCGCGGGTTTACACCACCTACTGACATCTCACCGCGAGAGTCATCAGAGATATTAACAAGCGGGTTTTGACGCACGATATCTTTTATGTCACGGTCAAATGAAGGTGAACGCTCAATATCGCCTGCACCATAAACACTTCCCATTGTGTCTTTTGAGGCATTGATAATTGAGTGACGAGATGCACCTGTGATGGTGATTGTTTCGATATCAGAAGTTAGTTCTATATCCAGTGCCGAAGTTTTGCCAAGCGTTAGGAATAGATCTGTTAGTGTTTTATCTTTATGTTTCTTAGAGTCAATTACAACAGTGTATGGACCACCTACGCGTAAGCCAGACGCATTAAAAACACCACTCTCATTGGGAGAGAGGGTTTTCTTTGAACCTGTTGGTTCGTGAATAATTGTTACGACAGAAGAAGTATCTGGGTTACCTTGTGGCCCCACAATAGTTCCTTTAATCGTCGATGTTAAAGAGTTTGCACTGGCTGCGCCACTAACACCTACAGCTGCAACTATCGCTACAGAAAGTGCTGTTTTGCGTAAAATAGTGTTCATTATGTTGTTTCCCGTATTTTTAGAACTAGCTACAATTATATTATTTCGCAGTCACAGAAGTCTTTAGTGCTTCTTTTAGTGGCTGCGAGTCCTTATCAAAAATTTGGTTTAATAAACCAGCAAGTCTAATACCGCCTTGTTGCAGTCTAAACTTCACTGTTGGCATATGCTTGTAAATGTACCCATAACTTATTTCAGTTTCATTGCTGTTATATACATTTTCGGCAATATTATTTGATTCAAGTAGCCAATCAGCTGGTGCGCTGTTTAAATATTCAGCAATTATTTCAGAGTTTGTGGTTTGAATAAAGCGAGTAAACTCAGTAAACGAGAGATTTTCGTTCTCAATTAATTTGGTATCCCACGTACTGTGTAAATTAGAGTCGCTACCGAAAAACTTTACTTTAATCATATTGCCCCCACGATCCTCACCCCTGCCGGCGTGGAAAGGTTGGTGACTATCGCCTACAAGGTGGACAAGGAAGCGTAACGCAAAACGTTTTTCGTCTATCGATTTGGAGTCGGATTGGAGCGTGTTGATAGAGTAATAAATGCCATCTAGAATATTTTTTACTTTTTCTTTGTCGTCTAGATTTGAATGGACATGTTGGTGCATGTTTTTAGGATCTTCGATATTAATGTAATGCCATTTCGAAGACTGTTTGCGCCAAAAGGTGCTTGGATCTGAGCGCATCTCGTCAGCCCATGTGGATACTTCAGCTAAAGAATCGCCTTCTAGTAAAGGCTTAATAGCAAGGCGGGTGTGGTCAGTTAAATGTAATTCAGCTAATTCGCCAATGATCCTGTGCCCATTTTGGCCCCATGCTGCTGCATCTGAAGTGGTTAACGTCATTCCTACTGCAAAAAGTAATGAAATGCTTTTACGTAACATTTTTATCTCTTGTGGAAAAGGGAACAATCTTCCCAATAAAAAGTGAGGCCAATTGTCCGCATTTTTCAACAAAATAAAAGGACTCAATAAGATTCATAATTTCTTATCAATAAAGTATTTAAATCAATTGTTTATGTCTTTTTAGTAAAATTACCTATTGCAATAAGTAAAGAAAATTGATCTAATAGACGACAAGAAATGGTAGGTTATGTGTAAATGTGATATATAGTAACGTTTTGGTTAGTAAAGCAGCAATTTTCTCCGTGTTTTTTACAGGTGCATTATTGTGTTGGTTCCTCGGTAGTAGGCTGGTATCTGTTAAACCTTTGTCAATCGAACCAGTTGTGCAATATTCAAGTTCGTGTAAAACGCGCTCTGTTTCCAATATCAACACGCTAAAAGTACATGTACCTATTAAAAGTCTAGCTTTGGAAGTGCTTGTTAGAGCCTGCGAAAATGACGTTGTTACTAGGCAATATGGTGAGGTAAAGGTATATTGGGGTGGCAGCCTAGGAGAGCAAATTGAATTTTTGGCCAAAGGTATTGCTGACGTAATCTTGACCAAAGACAATATTATGTCGGCATTAATGGCCGAGTCTACACATAGTTACAAACCGGTTATTGGGTATCCTGCTTATTCTGCATTTTTTATTTCAAACACCGAAAAACCGACTTTATCCAAGTCTTACTTTTTGGACAAAAAGATCGGTTTACTAGATTACCCAACCAGCCGCTCGGGGCATATTCTGCCAAAAAGTGCGCTCAAAGACCTAGATATAGATATTAACGCACTCGACATTACGTATTTGAGTTCGCATCAAGCACTGCGTGAACGACTTGCATCCGGAGAAGTAGATATTATCGCTTCGTACTGGTCTGATGAAGATGAGGTGAGGTTTTCAAAAAATTATATTACACCGATTGCGGATAATGTCAGCGGTAGTAAGTGGTATTTGAAAATGAACAACAATAACACCGATTTAGTGTGTGCGTTACAAGGGATTGTACACCAGATAGCTCAGTCAAGAACATCCAGCTATTTTGATAAAGTAGATACCTATTGGCAGTGTGAGAAGGCTCCTTACCGCTTTATTGGAGAAAAAAATGGAGCTAAATAAACGTAATATATTTTTATTTATGGGCTTATCTTTGCTTTTTTGCTGTATTTTCCACTTATCTCAAACTACCACAGTAACAGATGTGTTAAAGCAGCAAAAAGAAGCAGTTGCATTGAGAGTGGCTATTGATTTAAATAAACTCCCTGTAGCAGATCCATTTTTACACTACGCAGGAAATGAAGTTGAATTAAATGAGTATATCAACGCTTTAAATTTATCTTTGCAAAATAAAGGTGCTCGACTTACTGTTTTAGATATTAATACCTCAGGTGCTGGAGAAAGTAAAAATAGTGAAATACTGACATTAACTGCCCCACATAGAAATTTTTATGTAGCTATTTCTATCGATAACTCTAAACCTGTTTTTACTTTTATATTTCCTTTCATCATGGCTTTAATTGGCGTCGCTTTTTATAGTTGGAATAGAAAGAAGCATATCGCAGCAAAGGTTAATAAAGTTGAACTACCAGAAAATTTACCTGAGTTTAAGCTGATTATTGATTTACACTCAAAAACAGTAACCACTAACCGTGATAAACAGGTAAGGGTACAGCTTGCAAATAAGCCATTATGCTTTTATTTGGCATTGATAGAATATTGTGATGTCCACCCAGATGTTATTTTGAACCAAAACAAAGCGATGCCAGAGCCATTGCTAGAATTGGCTGATAAATACTTTTATCGACTGGTTGAGCTTGGTCACACTATCAGAAAACGGCCAAATTTTACTAATAGTCTTGAGAAGACACTAAGTGAAATTAGAGCTGCTTTAGATGAAGCACTAGAAGCATTTCCAGAGAAAAAAGCGCTGTTTTATCCACCCAAAGCCCATGGAGAAGGCTCACGCTCTAAGCTTCATAGTTATGGGCTTAATGGAGTTAAAAAGTCAGAAGTAGAAGTGATAGGTAAGTGATACCAGCATCATTCAAACAACCTTAGGTTTGGATAAGGAGTGCTCTAATTTGTCTCTGGGTCAAACCAGAGAGTTTTAGGGGAAGTGGTGTTATCGACAAAGTTTTTTGCCTCAACATAGCAAGCTTAATTAAGATAATTGGAATAAGCGAGCGACTCTTCTACTATCTACAGACGCTAATCGAGTAACAACGTTAGGCTCTGTCTGCCACTTTTATTAGGCTAGCATTAATATAGATAACACCTAAAAGCGCTATCTAATATTAATGCTAGTTTCCGTATCACAGATCGACTGCTTTGATCGGGCTGTGCTTTTGCAGGTAATCCCTCAGTACTTGAGCATCAGTGAAGTCTGTAGCGGTATATTCTGCAAGTTGGTTAACTTTAGGGTAGCCATCACCACCTGCGGCATTATAGCTGTTAATACTCATACGGTAGCGTTGATTAAGCGCCAAAGGCTGCCCTGCAATTTTTACATTAACCACTTTATTATCTTTTAAATCAAAAGTAATGTGGTGATACTGCATATACGCACCAGAATCTGGTGGAAATTGTGCGACTGTGTTCAGGTAGTTGATTAGATCTTTACCTTGCCAGTCGACGTAAGTAATGCGGTTTCTAAAAGGGTGTACCTTTAATACATCTTTATAGCTTATATCACCTTGTTCAATACTGTCTCTGATCCCGCCGCCACTGATAATACCAAAATCCGCTTCCACAGCGGCCATCTGAGCATTAATAATCAAATCAGCAAGCTTGCTTTGTTTAAATCTAACCGTGCTTCGACGGCCATCAAGAAAACTATCTACAGATCCAACCGCACCAGCTATTTGCGCTTGCCCTTTATCTTGAAAGGGCTTCAAGAACGCAAGAAGTTGTAAATCTTCTTCGATACTTTCCCCAATTACCACACCTTTGTCATCCTTAAGATTGACTGGGATCAGGTTGTAACTGACCAAGGTTTTAATATCTCCGCTGATTTTAAACACGGCTTTACCCACATACTTACCCCATTCATGTGCTTGCATTATCCAAGTACCATTTTGGTTGTCGGGTTTACATGTTTTGCCCGGAGAAAAGTGCGTATTCTCTTTACCGCTTTTATCTACGCAAACAGGCTCTTGAGAGTGCCCGCCTACAATTAAGTCGAGTGTGCCGGGGGCGAGCTGGCGTGCTAGCGTCACATCACCTGGTGCATTGATCCCATGTGCAGCATCATGATAATGACCCATATGAGTCACTGCTATCATCACATCAGGGTTATATTTCGCTTTTATCTTAGGTGCCCAGTCTTGTGTCGCAGCCAATGGCTCAATAAATGTCAATCCATCAATATGCTTAGGGTTTGCTATCTTTACCGTATCAACGGTCGTCAGACCAAGCACGGCAATCGTTAAGCCTTCCTTTTTTATAATAGTGTATGGAGTGTAAGCTGGGGATTGAGAGGTGTTGTCGATGATATTAGCTGACAAAATAGGGAAACCAGCCCACTCAATTTGTTTCGCGAGGACATCACGACTGTTATCAAATTCGTGATTACCGAGCGCCATAGCGTCATAACCTAACTTTTTCATTCCTTTAAAGTCGGGCTCTGCAAATTGCAAATCTGATTCTGGAACACCGGTATTAATATCTCCACCCGAAAGCAAGATAACGGCATGACCTGAATTTTCGGCTTCGCTCTTTAGTTTATCGATTAAGGTTTTTCTTGCGGCCATACCATACTCACCCTTATCATTTCGCCAGAAGCGACCATGGTTATCGTTGGTATGTAGCACAGTCAGGTACTGTGTAGATTGCGGCTCATTGGGAGAATACTGACAAGCTGATAACAGCAATGCCGTTGAAAAAATCAAAATATTGCGCATAATTCAGTATCGTTAGTAAATTATGCGCGTATTTTAGAACAATAAAATTATTTTAATAGTGCTAACACTCAAAATCGCTAAATTTTCTATTACTATTTTCAGCGGCACAAACCCGCCTGTTAAGTTCCACTTTTGCGTACTCTCGTTTGTCATGGCCTGTTTCAACCATCCAATTTAAAAAGCTTGCTGGTAGTGATGAATACGGTTCACCAGCATGAAGACCAAAGTCGCAAATAAGATTATCCTGTTTCATTTGATTGCCCCTGTTGTTCTTTTAATCATCGACATGCTAGCAAATTGGTTCAGACTTTAAAGAATAGTTGGTTAAAAGAGATGGCTTTTTTAGTCCTTTTGGTTATATAAGTGTTAATATAAGCGTGAGCCATTGGGCTAGTACGAATACGCAGCCGGTTAAATAAAGCCTAAAGCGTAAAGTCAGGTGATTGCTACCAATATGCACGTATGAATGCGCGATACGACTAAATACAAATAACAAGGCAAAAAGACTAAACCATAATGTGACTAGTTTTAAAGAAAGTGCTGCGAGGGAGACAACAAAGAATAGAATGGGGATCTCAAACTGATTACTAAAATTACGTGAAGCGAGTATGACTTCTTCTGGAGCGTCGTTAAGCTGCATAGTCTTGAACTGATCGATGTGTATTAGGCTTTTCTTTGCTGCAGCAAAGCGTCGCTTTCCCATTACCAGCATCACACTAAAAGTTAACAGCGTCTGTAAAAATAGTGCTACGAGTAGTATATAAATAGAAGTTGTCATCATTTTCCAATTTACGAAGTGTTACAAAACAAAAATATCGAGTGTTGCAAAAGGCTAACGCAATGACCATGATAGTGTGACTATTAATAGTCATTTATCACCATAATGGATTGTTTTATGAAAAAGCTATTCGCAATTAGTGCCCTTACTGTAGCAGTTATAACCGGGTGCAGTACAACTTCTTCGTTAAATAGCACGTCTGTTAAGTCAAATTTACTCTCACCTAAACTTATCGTCAGTCCAAACGATGACAGACAATATCAAACACTGACTTTAGAAAATGGCATAGATGTCATCTTGGTATCTGACCCTTCGGTGTCCAAGTCAGCTGCTGCGTTGAGTGTTGGTGTTGGCTTACTTCATGATCCTATGTCGCAGCAGGGAATGGCGCACTATTTGGAGCACATGCTGTTTCTCGGGACAGAAAAGTACCCCGATAGCAAAGGGTATTCAGAGTTCATGACCAATAACGGTGGTGCCCATAATGCTTATACATGGCTAGATATCACCAATTATATGTTTAAGGTAAATAATGATGCTTATGATGAAGCGCTAGACCGCTTTTCAGATTTTTTTAAGTCACCTAAATTGTACCCTGAATATACCGAAAAAGAGAAAAATGCGGTAAATGCTGAATGGTCAATGCGAAGAGAAATGGATTTTTTTGGCCAGTTTAAGCTTGCGAGAAACATGATGGGCGAGCACCCTGCAAACCGATTCTTGATCGGAAATCTTGAAACCTTAGGGGATAAGGAAGGGAGCAACCTTCATCAAGAAACTGTCAATTTCTACAACAAATATTATTCGGGGAATATTATGAAATTAGCGATGATTTCAAATGAGCCGATTGAGCAAATGGTCGCCAAAGCGAAAAAGCATTTTACTTCAATTAAAAATAAGCATATTGAAAAACCTTCAGTAACACAGGAACTTAACTATAACAAAGTAGGGCAAAAGCTTGTTCATTATAAGCCCAACGAAGATGTAAAGACGCTGAAACTTGATTTTACGATTGAAAATAATGCGGCAGAGTTTGCAGTTAAGCCCAACTACTTCATCACTTATCTATTAAGCAATGAAATGGCAGGAAGCCCTGCACAAGTGCTAAAAGAGCAGGGGCTTATCTCTTCATTGACCGCTTATGCTACGCCAAATAGTTATGGTAATTATGGCACGCTCCAAGTTGATATTCAGTTAACTGATCAAGGTATTAAGCAGCGTGAGTTAATCACAGGCACTGTGCTAGATTACATTGAGTTAATTAAGCAGCAAGGTGTCGATAGCCGCTATTTTAAAGAGATCCAAACATCGCTAAACAATCAATTTAGGTTTTTGGAAAAAGGAGATGAATTCGGCTACGTCAGTAATTTAGCCGATAGCATGCAGCATTTTCCAGTAAACCACGCCATCAACGCAAGTTATTATTACGCTCAATTCGATGCTGATGCGGTAAACGCTGTATTAGAGCAATTAACTCCAGAGCACATGCGAGTGTGGTACATCAGTAAAGATGAACCTACCGAAGATAAGCTGCATTTTTATGACGGTGAATATAAAATTGTAGATCTAAAAGAAAGCGACTTTGAACACTGGAAAAAAGCTGCAAACTTTACCTTATCACTCCCTAGCGTAAATACGCTCTTACCGGAGCACTTTGCTTTAAAAACTGTGCCAGCTGATGCAAAAAAAGGCGTACAAAAAGTAATTGATGCTGATGGGGTAACAATCTGGCATGCAGCCAGCGAGCGATTTTATGCTCAGCCAAAGGGCAGCTTAAAAATTTATATCAATAACCCAGAATCATTGGATGATATTAAAACTGAAGTCGCATTGGCGATTTGGTCGGATTTATATCGATTAGATAAAGCGAAATTGATGACAGAAGCAAGTGTTGCAGGAATGTATTTAGGCCTCACGCCGAGCAACGGTTTAATGCTGGATATTTCAGGTTTTACTGACAAGCAATCGCTGCTATTAAAAGACGCATTATCTGGACTGCAAATCAGTGTCAGTGAGCGGGCTTTTGAGCAAGCAGTAGACCGCTACGTGAGAGGCATTCAAAACCAAGCTAAAGAATTTCCATTTAGACAGGCATTTAGCGTCTACCAAAAGCTAGTACGTTCTGGTAGTTATGACGATGCTGCATTAATTGCGGCCGCAAAATCGCTCACAGTGGGCGATTTAGAAACAGTGCAAGATCACGTGTTGAGTAATAACCAAGTAAGAGTATTTGCCTACGGCAATTATGATAAATCGGATTTAGAAGTACTTAAATCAACGCTCGACAATATTTTGGCAAAACGCAAAAATATTACCCAATATGCCCGAGCTGCTTACTGGAAACCTGAGAAAAAACAAACCTTAGTGTGGCAGCAAGATATAGATGTCGCAGATGTGGCTGTGATTGATTTTGCAGTACACCCCGTGCCAGGCTACGCGCAAAAAGCGGCGGCGATGATACTGCAAGGGCACCTCAGAACTGCGGCATTTGAGCGCCTGAGGACACAAGAGCAGTTGGCTTATGCCGTAGGCGCGACAGGTGTTGCTATTGATGAGTACTCTGCGCTTGGGTTTTACATTCAGACTCCAGTGAAAGACGCAAAAAGTATGCAAGCTCGCTTTGATGAATATAAGCTCGAATATGCTGAGGAACTGAACAAGTTAACGTCTGAGACATTTGCGCAGCTTAAAAATGCGGTGTTGGTGTCGTTGACCGAAGCGCCTAAAAACTTGTCTGAAGAGTTGCAGCCATTGTTAGGTGATTGGTTTAAAGAAAATATGGAGTTTGACTCTAAAGCTAAATTGATAGCGGCTGTTGAAGCGATAACATTGGCGGATGTAAAAGATTACTACCAAAAGACGGTAATGAATCCAGATGCTGCTCGACTGAATATTCAACTTCGTGGCAGCAAATTCAAATCTGAACCGTTTGCTGATCTGCCCATGCAAATTAAACTAGACTCATTAGAGCAGGCTAAAAAGCAAGTTAAATTTCAGCCGTAAAATAAAAGTAGGCAATTTCGTAAAAGCTGGTTAGGGTAGTCCTGCCAGCTTTTTTATTTATAAATAACCTAAGCTACGGATAATTAATACCTTTCTATCAGCCGAGTGTTAGCGCTAACGGCGTAAACTCGGCTGGTCTATAGAATGTAGGCAAGGCAAAAATTTTGCTATTTAGTCATTCTAAATAAGAAACTTTTAACGCTGTTAGCGTCAGATTTACTCCTTCAAATTGAGCAAGTATTGAGTCTAATTGGTATAATATCAATAACATCACGAATAACCTGTACAGGAAGCATTATGGTCATAGCAAAAGGAAAGCGTGTTTATTTGAGAAAGGCCAACTTAAATGATACTGGTTTTATGCTTCAGTTACTTAACCAAAAAAGCTTTATAGATAATATTAGAGATAAAAATATTAAAACCCATCGTGAGGCGCAAGAACACATTGAGCATGCGTATCTCATTCCGTATCAAATTGGCTTACCTGCACCTTACATTGTTGCACAAGCGAGTAGCGGTCAGAGTGTTGGTGTATGCGGTTTATATCAGCGTAATTTTCTCCGCTATCCTGATGTTGGCTACGCGTTTTTAGATCACTTCACCGGCAAAGGGTATGCAGCAGAAGCAGTAATGGCACTCATAGAATATGTTAAATTGCACGAAAGCTATCAATGCCTTAGTGCAATAACACTAGAATCAAATACAGCGAGCATAAATGTACTGAAGAGGACGGGTTTTACAAGTTGTGGCGCAATTATTATTGATCAAGACCACAAGCCTGTGGTTGTGTTTGAACGCAATTTATAATGATTGATTTATATGTAAACTCAATTGTTTAACATTTTTCTGGTGCGCGGCCACTAGCGCGTTAAAACCATCTTGTGCTAATTCAGTTTCAAAGTGAAATGGGTGCACTTGGCTAAGTTGGTAGCTTTTGTCTTTATAGGTATACAAGTACCATGTGCCACTCATTACGGCACCTTTTTCAAAATGACCAGCAAACTCATCCACTTCAACAACGAGACGCCGATGTTTTTCATTATGACGATAAAATTTATCGCTCTTTATTGCGGTGGTATCCGAAGCGGTATTTAGTCCGTTGATTAAATGCCAAGTCAGCATATCAGAGGGGGGTTGTGCCCAAAAATGGAAGTTTGCAATATTCACTTTATTATTGGGCTGAAGCTGCACGAGGGCTTGTTGATTAAACAACTCAATTAACTGCACCTTGTCAACGATAATAATATTGCTCGATTGTGATAGTGCAGAGGCTTCACTGAGAGTCTGCGTTGTGCTCAACTGGTAATAGCTTACTGGTAACGATTTATTTGTCATACACCCAGCGAGCAAAACACACAACATAGATACAGTGAATCGTGTTTTCATTTTGTTTTCCTTGGCTGTGGATCTGCCTCAGCCTCTTTGTTAAAAATCAGCATATTAGGTTGTTCGTTCAGTCCTTTTGAAATGGGCTTTAAGCGATTTGAAAGACTCTCAATTTCTTCTAGTGTGCTGTTCAACTGTTCCATCACGCCAGAGCCTTTTTGATACTGAGTCATTGTCTGTTCAAATTGTTTTAAGCTGGAAGTAAGCTGATTTAATGTGTCTTTAAGACTGGTTAAGTTGCCACCAACCTTTTCTGTAATGTCATTCTCGTTAACCGATTTTACGAGTTGATTCATTTCCATTGCTAGTAACCTGTGTTGCTGAAGGGCGCCTTCTAATTCCTTAACAGTTGTTTCAAGAGGTAACCCATTTAGTTTGTTTAATAAGCTGGTGACTTGTTCCGAAAGTGCAGTGATCCCGCTTGAAACACTCGGCAACACTGGGTAAACAGTCGCTTTGTCGGTACTCACGATTTCAGCACTTGGGTAGAAATCTAGCTCTATATATACCGCACCTGTTAACAAATTACCACTTTTTAGTGACGCTCTTAATCCATTCCTAATCCATTTTTCTATATTGGTTGACCAATACTCTTGTGCCAGCTCTGCATCTTCGTAAATGCGACCGTATTCAATTTTAACTAAAACAGGGACGGATGTATTGTCTCTTTGAAAATAAAGAGGCCTGTCGTCACTGACACCCGTTGCCGGAACTTGCTCAATTGTACCTATTCTCATCCCTCTGTATTCTACAGGAGCACCTGCTTTTAAGCCTCGAATAGACTGTTCAAACTCAACAAGATAGTAATCAAAGTGATCAAAGCGTCGCTCGAGCGCCATCGAAAAGTTTTTATGTAGGGCATAGCTTTTATTTTCGATGGAAATTTTACCGCTGGGCATTGAGGGTGGGTAGTCAACGGAGATCCCACCTTTGATCATCTTGGCTAATGACCCAGTTGAGACTTCTACGCCTTCGGTTGACAGCTTAAAGTCAATCCCAGAGCTAATCCAAAAAATAGCATTGTCTGTAATGAGTTTATCGTAGGGAGAGTAGATAAAAATACCATATTCCATTTTTAGGCTTTCAACACTGAAATGTGCTGATTCCACCTGACCAATTTTAAAGTTTCGGAAAAATATACTAGAACCAACATCCAAAACCTCGGCATCTGATGCCACCAATTTATAACGTTTCCCTTCAACCTCTGCACTAATGAGGGCTGGCTCATCCATCAAGGTAAAAATGCTAGAGCGAGCTTTCGCTTCACCAGGTGATAACTCGATGTAAACCCCAGATAGAAGGGTGTTCATACCTGAAATTCCAGATTCATCTATCCGTGGTTTAACGACCCAAAAGGATGAGTCTTCCGCGAGCAAGTCGCTGTAAGGTTGCAAGACTCTGACTTTGGCAACAACAGCATTTTGATTAAGCTCTAACTTTAATGACTCAACCAAGCCAACTTTCACACTTTTAACCCGTACCTCAGTTTTACCTGCAATAATGCCATCGGCATCATTCATCTTGATGAAAATGGTATGGCCTTTATTAACTTGGTGTTGATAAAGCATCCAACCTGTAATGAGCAACGCGATAATAGGAATTATCCATATTACGGAAAATTTTGGTTTGTCTTCGATATCGGCTTGAGTAGTCATTGATTATTTTTATCCCACAATAATCTTGGATCAAAACTATTAACGGCAGCTATCTGGCAAAGCACCATTAGCGTAAAGAATACAATGCCAATTTCCGGTTCCACATTCAACACCGTACCAAGTTGAACCAAAGAGACCAAAATAATGACAACGAAGACATCAATCATCGACCAGCGACCAATAAATTCGAGTAGTCGATACACTTTTGTCGCTTTTAGCGGATCCTTGGGTATTTTCACTCGGATCAGCAAGTAACTCAATAATAATGCTTTTAGCGCGGGAATACATATACTTGCGAGAAAAATAAGCGTCGCGACAGGGTAGGAGCCATCTTCCCATAAAACTTGGACGCCGGAAAAGATAGTCGCCGGTGTATGCAAGCCAAGGCTTATAGTATCCATAATCGGAAGAAAGTTAGCTGGAATAAGTAGCACCACGCTGGTAAGCATCCAGGCTAAACTTTTTTGAATAGATTGAGCTTTTCGATATTTTAACTTGGCATAACAACGCTGGCACTTATCACCTTCTCCTAAAAAACCACAGACTTTACAGCGCTTTAATACTGCGGGTAGAGTGGTAGCATTCTCTTTAGGCTCAATTAGGTTTAGATTGCACTGAGTTTGATTGCGCCACATAAACTCATGATCAAATAGAGATAGAGCTTCTATAAAACACAGTACAAATAAAATGTAAGCCCAAAAACCTAATCCCATTTCAAGTTCGGCAAAAGACATCAGTTTAAATGCACTGACAAGCACCGCGACCAGGAATATATCGGTCAGATTAAGTGGTTTTAGTACTGATAGTAGTTTTGCTAAATGTCTAGCATTGTGCGCGTTAAGCACTTGCCAATAATTAGTGTGTGCAAGAAGTAGTAAAAGGCTAACTGCAATCGGCATAATCAAAATAGTGAATGCAAATAATCCAGCTAAGAAGTAGCTGTAATGATCTGCAAGTAACATCAACGCTTGCCAAAGGCTCACCACCTGAGTGATACCGTGTTGAGTATAGGTAATGAAGTTGGGGAACAAACTTGCGCATAAAAATAACAGGGCGGAAAAGCTAAAAGCCTGTATCAGTTGATTATGATGGCCTTGCACGTGGCAAAGTACGCACCGGCAATTTGGGCATACCGCACGTTTTTGCGAGTCGATCTGATCAATTTGAACGAGCGTGTCGCATTCTGGGCAAGCTGTTAACACACAAAAATCCGTTGGTTTTATTTTTATCTAGTTTGCTTGATGCACTTAAATAATTCAAATATTTAAGGTCGTTGAGGTCGTTGAGGTCGTGAGGCAGCTCGATTGGTGGGCATAGACTTTTTTAGAATAAGCCCAAGCGATGGTTATATGATATTTTGAATTTCTACATTCTAATCAAGCTGCAATTTGGATAAGGAATGCGCCAACTCCTTATCCTGAGTTTAGCTTAATCAAATACCGCAACTGTTTGACGGCTCAGTGCGGCCAATTTACCATCTTGTGTCCAAATCTTTGCATCTTCTATCCCATAGCCGTTGTTGCTGTGGTGTGTAATAGCTTCAAAACCCAGCCAAGATTGAGACGATAGGTCAATATCACTCAGAAACTCAATATACCATGACATACTACTAGCAGGGCTTGGTGCTTTACACATTTGCAGTAGAGTCGGTGGCCACGCATCCGCTAGTGCTAGCACGTGCAGCTCATTCATGTTGGCATTTTGCTGCTTGAACCTCATCCATCCACCTAAATTAGAAGATGCAGCGCCTGAAAAAGGCAATGCTCCTTGCTGGGCATTTAAGGCAACATGTTGGAAAAACGCTGGCATAACACCTTCTTGATACGGTAAAACTGCTGCTGTATTGACTTCCTGTAGAGAAGGGCGTTCATTATTAGAGACAGCAATGGCTGACTCTCTATCTTTGCCAAAACAACCGATAGCAATTAAACATACTTGGCCTGATTGAACTAATTGTGTTTGCATTTGAGTTGCATTTTTGCCGCTACGTAGAATAGTTGTAGATACTGTAAATGGAGTACCTTCAAGCAATGGGCCTACAAAGTTTACACTCACGGAGAGTAACCGACGAGGCTCATCAAGTTGGTGCTTCATGTTTTGTACCGCAATAGCTGCTGACAATCCGCCGAATGCAGTGCGACCTTGACACCAGTTTGCTGGGAAGGTCATTTGTGCTTCTTTCTTTTTTAAGCACGGAGAATGAATAAGTTCATCAAATGTCATGTTGTCATTTCTCATTATTTGCTATGTTTGCAATTAGCATAACTGGTCTAACCAGGTAATCAAGAGAGAAATGTTAGAACCATTATTATCTGGTAACACTAAATCGACGTATTTATTGGTCGCTATAGGTCGATGCTTGAGTAATGGTTTATCAGTTGTCGATTTAAATAAGGCTATTACGAAATAGGCAATAAAAGTTGATTTTTTGAGCGAAATACATGAAACAGGAAAAAAATTCGATTTTTTTTAATTTTTTTTAGTTGTGACGCTTGAATTACAAATTGGCGGCCCTATTTATCAAAGCAACTAACTGAACAACGAATTTTGAAGTCGGAGATGATTCATGGGTAAAATTATTGGAATCGATTTAGGTACTACTAACTCTTGTGTAGCGGTACTTGATGGTGACAAGCCGCGCGTTATTGAAAATGCTGAGGGCGACCGCACAACTCCTTCTGTTATTGCATTTACAGATGACGGTGAAACACTAGTAGGTCAGCCGGCAAAACGCCAGGCGGTGACTAACCCTAAAAACACACTATACGCGATAAAGCGTCTAATTGGTCGTCGTTTTGAAGATGAAGAAGTACAGCGTGACCTTAGCATCATGCCTTTCAACATCGTAAAAGCGGACAACGGTGACGCTTGGGTTGAAGTGCGTGGTGAGAAAAGAGCTGCACCTCAGATCTCAGCTGAAGTTCTTAAGAAGATGAAAAAAACAGCTGAAGACTTTCTTGGTGAGGCAGTAACAGAAGCTGTTATTACAGTTCCTGCATACTTTAACGATTCACAGCGTCAAGCAACAAAAGATGCAGGTCGTATCGCAGGTCTTGAAGTTAAGCGTATTATCAATGAGCCAACAGCAGCAGCTCTTGCTTACGGCATGGATAAAAAACAAGGCGACAATGTTGTTGCGGTATACGACCTAGGTGGTGGTACATTCGATATCTCAATCATCGAGATTGATGAAGTTGAAGGCGAGCACACCTTTGAAGTACTAGCAACCAACGGTGACACTCACTTAGGTGGTGAAGACTTTGATAACCGCGTTATCAACTACTTAGTTGCTGAATTCAAAAAAGATCAAGGCATTGACCTGAAAGCTGACCCGCTAGCGATGCAGCGTGTTAAAGAAGCCGCAGAAAAAGCAAAAATTGAGCTTTCATCTGCACAGCAAACAGAGGTTAATCTACCTTACGTAACTGCTGACGCGACAGGTCCTAAGCACATGAATGTGAAGCTTACTCGTGCAAAACTTGAGTCACTAGTTGAAGACTTGGTTGCGCAATCAATCGAGCCACTAAAGCGTGCATTAGCTGATGCAGATCTGTCTGTAAGCGACGTGAACGACATCATCCTAGTTGGTGGTCAAACACGTATGCCACTGGTACAGAAGAAAGTTGCAGAGTTCTTTGGTAAAGAGCCACGTAAAGACGTAAACCCTGATGAAGCGGTAGCAGTCGGTGCTGCGGTTCAAGGTGGTGTACTTGCGGGTGACGTGAAAGACGTACTACTACTTGACGTTTGTCCTCTGTCTCTAGGTATTGAGACTATGGGTCAAGTAATGACTGCGTTAATCGAGAAAAATACGACTATCCCTACTAAAAAGTCGCAAACTTTCTCAACAGCAGAAGACAACCAGTCTGCAGTAACAATTCACGTACTACAAGGTGAGCGTAAGCGCTCAAGCGATAACAAGTCTCTAGGTCAATTCAACCTAGAAGGTATTCGTCCAGCTCAGCGTGGTGTACCACAAATCGAAGTTACTTTTGATGTGGATGCAGATGGTATCTTACACGTATCTGCGAAAGACAAAGATACAGGTAAAGAGCAGAAAATCACTATCCAAGCTTCTTCAGGTCTAAGCGATGATGAAGTAGAAAAAATGGTACGTGATGCAGAAGCAAATGCTGAAGAAGACAAAAAGTTTGAAGAGCTAGTTGGCGCTCGTAACCAAGCTGATGCGCTTGTTCATGCTACACGCAAACAAGTTGAAGAAGCGGGTGACGACCTTCCTGCTGATGACAAGACAGCAATTGAAGCTGCACTTGGCGAGCTAGAAGCAGCAATTAAGGGCGATAGCAAGGAAGAAATCGATGCTAAGACACAAGCGCTAGCAGAGAAATCTCAAAAGCTAATGGAAATCGCTCAAGCAAAAGCGCAAGCTCAACAAGCTGGCGGTGATGCAGGTGCCCAACAAGATTCAGCGAAAAAAGACGATGACGTAGTTGACGCTGAATTTGAAGAAGTTAAAGACGACAAGTAATTGTAGGTCTTAAAGGAGGGCGCGCTGGCTGTATGGCTTGTCGCGCCCTACGTGTTTGTAAATTAGACTGTTGTCTCGCAATTATTTGCAAGCGACAGGGCTCAATAGAGTCTGCAACGACATAAGTTGCCAAGAAAGAGTAGTGTGATAAAAATGTCTAAACCTGACTATTATGAAGTATTAGGTGTTGCAAGAGACGCCAGTGAACGTGACATTAAAAAGGCGTATAAACGTCTTGCAATGAAGTATCACCCTGACCGTACTGCTGGTAACGCTGAACTCGAAGCGAAATTTAAAGAAGTAAAAGAAGCTTACGAGATATTGACTGATAGTCAAAAACGCCAGATGTATGATCAATACGGCCATGCAGCTTTCGAACAAGGCGGTGGTGCTGGTCATGGTGGATTTGGCGGTGCTGGCGACTTCGGCGATATTTTCGGGGACGTATTCGGTGATATCTTTGGTGGTGGCGGTGGCCGTCGTCAATCAAGACAACAACGTGGTGCTGATTTAAGATATAACCTTGAGTTAAGTCTTGAAGAAGCGGTACGTGGTAAGCAGGTTGATATTCAAGTGCCAACTTGGGTGAGCTGTAAACCATGCGATGGCAGTGGTGCAAAAGCTGGCTCGAAGCCCAAGACTTGTACAACTTGTCATGGTGCAGGTCAAGTTCAAATGCGCCAAGGCTTTTTTGCTGTACAGCAAACTTGCCCAACTTGTCAGGGCACAGGTCAGATAATTTCAGATCCATGTAACAGCTGTCATGGACAAGGGCGTGTAGAAAAAACGAAGACACTGAATGTTAAGATCCCAGCTGGGGTTGATACGGGTGACAGAGTACGTTTATCTGGTGAAGGGGAAGCCGGTGCACATGGTGCTCCAGCCGGTGATTTATATGTACAGGTGAGTGTAAAAGAACACCCTATCTTTGTACGCGATGGCAATAATCTATACTGTGAAGTGCCAATTAGCTTTACAACAGCCGCACTTGGTGGCGAAATTGAAGTCCCGACGCTAGATGGTCGTGCAAAACTGAAAATTCCATCAGAAAGCCAAACTGGTAAAATGTTCCGTATGCGCGGTAAAGGTGTGAAGTCTGTGCGCAGTGGTGCGGTAGGTGACTTAATTTGTAAAGTCGTACTGGAGACGCCAGTAAACTTAAACGAGCGTCAAAAAGCGCTTCTCCAAGAATTTGAAGACTCTATGGGCGAAAATAATGGTAAAAACCGCCCTAAAGCGCAAGGCTTTTTTGACGGCGTTAAAAAGTTCTTTGACGACTTAACGAAGTAGCTTGAATTTCGGATAATCAATGCTGTTCTAGTCGTGGACTTTTGTCCTAACAGCATTGAATGTACGTTTGGTAGCTAGCTTACTTATAATGCCCGCAAATAATGTGGGCATTATTGATTGGAAAGAATATTACGATTCAACAATCAAGATGTGTGTTGGTGCTTTTCCGCAATAACAAACAGCACCACTGATCTTGGCGTGCACGCGAATATTTTTCGTCGCTGTGAGATGGGCACACTTATTACTGCATAGCTGCATGGTTTTCCAATGTTCATACTCTTGACATAAAACTAATATCAATAAGAAGAACCCGACAAGGCAAAACAGATATTTAACTATCAATATTTTCATTACCTTCCACCGAAATAACAGGAGGTGCTTGTCCTTTGCCGTTTGGTTTTTATTCTCCTGAGTGTATTTTGGTCGCAACACTCTACTTGCCGCCAGTAATCTAAGCAGAAGTTGAGCAACAATGTACAAAATCACTTAGGTGGACTCAAAGAGCAGCGCTTGATCCACATTACTACTATGTTGCCATACAAGAATACAGGCTAAGGTGGCTTTGCAGGTGCACAGGGCCTTTATCGCCTGACTCACATTGAGTAACTATGGTGCGTAGCGGCTGCCTTATATCAGTACTAATACCAATTTGACTTAATACTTGCTCAATTTGAAGGAGTAAATCTGACGCTAACAGCATTAAAAATTTCTTATTTAGAACAATTAAGTAGCAAAATTTTTGCCTAGTTATCGACAAGACTTTCTCGCCTCAAAATAGATCACTTAATTAAGCAAATGGATATAACCAAACTGCTACAAAAACAAACTTAAAAAATAAGCAGAGCTGAGATCCTCACCTGAAATCTAGACTTGCTTGTTTGGTATTTATCAGTATAGACAAGATTGACATCTTAAAGAGAAAGCGCATTAATATCAGAATACGTGCGCAATAGTAACAGAAGTGTAAAAGGAAGCTTGATGACTCCAGCGATTAACTTACTCAAAAAGACTAACGTTGAATTTAAAATACTGCAATTTGAGCATGATCCTAACGACAATGACTTTGCAAATGAAGCTGCAACAAAGCTTAACTTAGATAGAGAAAAAGTATTCAAAACATTATTAATAGAGGTTGATGGGCAACTATATGTAGCGGTATCACCAGCAACTAAACAGGTGGACCTGAAAGCATTTGCAAAGGCATGTGAAGGTAAAAAAGCGCAGCTTGCTGAACAGCTGTATGCACAAAAAGTTACCGGTTATTTGGTCGGCGGGATTAGCCCATTTGCCCAGAAAAAACAACTGCCTACATTACTCCACGAAAGTGCTTTGTCATTTGAACAAGTGTATGTGAGTGCAGGGAAACGTGGAGTGGAAGTGGCCATTTCGCCGACAGATATAAAAGCTATTTGCAAAGCAAAAATAGCATGTTTTTAGCGTCACAACTTTGCACAGCGTTTAGTTATCAGTGTGGCTAAGAAACGTTTATTTCATAATGAAGGTAACTTAAGCTTGGGATCAAGCAAAAATCGCCGACTACACCTACCTTAGATTATAGCTTTGGTGCGCTACTATGACGCCCAAAAGACTATTATACCGGATGAATAAGGTGCTCTATTGTAGCTGTTTTTGACGAAATATTATTTGTATAGATGTGATAAGCCATTATTTTTAAGGAGCTAAAACGCTTCATTTATTAGTACCAAGGCGTTGTTGTGCATTGTAAGTTATAGCCAAAAAATAGCGCCATACTGAACAGCATGTTTTGCTACCTCATGATATCAAGCGCCTTCATTTTGGGCGTAAGCTAACATCTACCTCAGCTTCTCTCATGTAACAACGGAGAGCTTCCCTTTTTTAAGCATATTTTTGTCATCGCTCTGCAAAATATTACTTTCAACTTACACGTGTAAGCTATTAATTTTGCAGTCATTTATATTAACCGCTAGATAACTCAGTAAAAAAAGCGTTAAAAAGTGAGATAGAGTAATTGATCTAAACGCATTTTTATGCCGTAATGTAGGTATATTTATCTGGTCGGATGAGTTAATTATGAGCTTAAGAACGAATTTAAGAAAGATCCTCCCAAGCATTTCAATCACAGAACAAGAAGCATTAGATGCCGGTGATGTTTGGTTAGAAGGATCGATTTATCAAGGTAAACCTGATTTTGCAGCACTACGCGCTGTGCCAGAAGCCAAGCTAAGTACTGAAGAACAAGCGTTTTTAGATGGTCCTGTGAAAGAACTCATGGGTATGATAGATGACTCAGAAATTCAAAATGGCAAACACTTGCCAGAGCATGTGCTTGAATTTTTGAAAAAAGAAAGATTTTTTTCACTAATCATTCCAAAAGAGTACGGTGGTCTAGAGTTTAGCCCTTACGCCAACTCAACGATTGTTGGCACGATTGCTACCAAGTCTTCAGCTGTAGCGGTAACCGTTATGGTTCCAAACTCGCTGGGTCCTGGCGAGTTGTTGCTCCACTACGGTACTAAAGAGCAGCAGGCGCACTACCTTCCTCGTCTAGCCAATGGCCGTGATATTCCGTGTTTCGCATTAACAAGCCCTGAAGCGGGTTCCGACGCTGGTGGCATTCCGGATCAAGGCATTGTTACAAAAGGTGTGCACAATGGTGAAGAAGTTCTAGGTCTCGAAATAACTTGGGATAAACGCTACATTACTCTTGCGCCTATCGCAACCGTTCTTGGTCTAGCATTCAAAGTACTTGATCCAGAAGGTTTGCTTGGCGGTAAAAAAGAACTTGGCATTACCTGTGCGTTAATACCGCATGATCACCCGGGTGTGCAGCTTGGTAATCGTCATGACCCAATGGGAATTCGCTTTTATAACGGTACAACCCGCGGTGAAAAAGTCTTTATTCCTATGGACTTTATTATCGGCGGCAAAAAGAATATTGGTCGTGGCTGGCAAATGCTGGTCAGTTGCTTAGGTGCCGGTCGTGGTATTTCATTACCTGCGCTTGGCGTATCGACAAGCCAAGTGGCACTAAAATCGGCATCTGAATACGCGGCTGTCCGTGAGCAATTTGGCCTGTCTATTGGTCAGTTTGAAGGTATTCAGGAAAAGTTGGCGGATATCGCAGGCAAAGCATATTTGCAAGAAGCAATGCGAGTGCTAACTACTGAAGGTTTGGGGATGGGTCTTAAGCCATCAGTAGTGACGGCTATCGCTAAATATCACATGACGGAAACTGGTCGTGACGTGCTTGACTCAGCGATGGATATTCTTGCTGGTAAGGCAATCCAAAACGGTCCGCAAAACACACTTGCAAGCGGTTATGTTGCTCAGCCAATAGCGATCACGGTGGAAGGGGCAAATATTTTGACTCGTAACCTGATGATTTTTGGTCAAGGTGTAATGCGTTGTCACCCTTACTTGCAATCAATGGTAGAGTCAATCCACAGCGAAGATAAGGATGCTGACAGTAAGTTCAGAGGTATTCTGACCAAAACGGTAAGCTACAGCGTTGCAAACAGTTTGCGGGCATTCAAGTACGGTGTGATGCCATTTACTGCTGATGCTAAGTCATCACTACCAGAAGTTCGAGAGTATGAAAAAGCGGCACATAGGCTTGCTGCTAAACTTGCTGTATATGCTGACTTTTCATTACTTGTGTTGGGCGGTAAATTGAAGCAAGCAGAGATGCTCTCCGCCCGACTAGGCGATGTAATGAGTTACCTATATGCGGCAATGGCGTCCATTAAATACTATGAGCAGAAAGTTGCGGTATCTGAGCGTGAGCAGGCGGCTCCTTATTTCCACTACGCAACAAGATACGCGTTAACTAGCGCAGAAGAAGCACTACATAAGTTCTTGGACAACTTCCCTGCGAGCGGTACTCGTAAATTCATGCGTGTAATCACGATGCAGTTTAGTGGAAAGCATATGCCGAAAATAAATGATGACATGGTGCGCGAGCTTGCCGCTGCTGCACAAATGGATACACCATTTAAGGCTCAATTAACCCACCTTGTTAAGCCTACAGCAGGTGACGGACACGATATTAATGAGCAGGCATATAAAGCTAAAATGGGCTGTTTAGATTTACTTGCTAAGGTGAAAAAAGCAGTTCGTCGACGTGAAATCCAACCTGGTGTTCGTTTTGAGCAAACTCTTGATAATGCACTAGTTGCAAATCTTATCAATGAAGAAGAATACGCAAAATTAGTTGACTACAATCGTAAGCGTGAAAAAGCCATTCGCGTAGATGAGTTTGACTTTGATTTAAACTTACTTAATGAGGAAACCGCAAAAGAAGCTGCCAAGCAAGCGGTAAACGAATAAGTTAGTCATTCACTTGTTGGTAAACTTAAAGCCCTTAGCCGATTGGTTAAGGGCTTTTTCATGTTGGGTAAAGATAATAACAGCAGCTATACTAAGAGTCTCACGGCACAATAGCTTGTTTATATTAGGTGACCGAGTGTTGTTGATTTTGACGCTCAGGGCTTATCAAACGAGCAGGCTTTGGGGTTGTGTTTGAATAACTTGGGCGAATAATTAATCAGATAGATTGATTAATTACATTTCAAGTTAAATAACAAAAAGGGTATAACTCAGTGAAAATAATTATTCCTAATGATGTAATTTCTGTGCCCATGTCATTAAAAAGAAATCAGCAACTTTGGAGCGGTTGTGGTGATATGCTGTTTATCAACCATGACGTTGGTAAATTAGCGATAAAAAGAACCAAAGTGCCTAAGCAGGTAACACACCCACGCATTTCACAGTCAGCTGTGGCCTTAAAGAGAAAAGCGCACTCATACCAAGTAGAAAGGCACTTTTATAAGTATCATGCTTGCGAGCTTATACCGCCTTGTAATACCGCGAGTTATTTAGGGGAAGGTGGAGCTAATGGTATGGATTACATTGTATTTAGGGACTTCTCTAGTCAGGGGTTTGTGCAAGTTGATAAACCATCTGAAGAACAAATAATGGCTGTGATTGGCTGGCTTGCCAAGTTTCATGCTCACTTTTTACAAAGCCCCGCAGAGCATGTTTGGGAGCAAGGAAATTACTGGCACCTAGAAACTCGTCCTGATGAATTTAAAAGAATGGCTGATGGTGAAGTAAAGCAAGCCGCCAGTTTATTGCACCATAAAATAAAAAATAGCTACTGGCACACATGGATCCACGGAGACGCAAAATTAGCTAATTTTGCATTTAATGGAGAGCAAGCGCTGGGATTTGATTTCCAATACGTGGGCAAAGGCATTGGAGTTTCAGATTTAATGCTGTTCATTACCTCGGTTTTAGATGAACAAGCACAACTACTTTATGCGGATGACTACCTTAAGTTGTACTTAGATACCTTACGGGTAGAGCTGTTAGGCAAAGCAGCTTCAATAGACGTAGCACAGCTACTTAGCGAGTGGGAAGCGCTTTGGCCGGTTGTGTGGGCTGACTTCTATCGATTTTTGTTAGGCTGGAAGCCTGATCACTTTAAAATTAATAAATACATGAAGTTTCAAACTCAAATTGCTTTACAACAAGGGCGGTAAATGGCGGTTGCCCTACTAAGCGCTTTACACTGGGCTATTTTTGATTTTTTAAGAAAAAGGCTAGCGAGCTATTATAGCGCGGCACAGATGTCAGTGATGTTGAGTATGCTTGTGCTACCAGTCTACCTTGGTTATTGGTGTTTCGTTGATAAGCAGCTACCTGATTGGAACTATTTTAAACCCGCACTAATTAGCGGAGTACTTGCAGCTATTGGTAGCGTCAGCTTTATTCAAGCGTTGGCACAGGGCAGGATGGCATTGATCTTACCTCTGTTATCGGTTACTCCTGCTGTTGCTGGCATTTTTGCTTGGCTATTACTGGGGGAATTATTAACCTTACATCAGTCACTTCTTCTTACGGTGATTGTGAGTGCGTCTTTCATATTGCAAGGTGGCAAATTTATCTTTCAAGAGCCTGGTGCAAAACAAGTAACTATCACATCATTTTGTTGGGGGTTATGTATTGTTTTTGACAAGCAAGCATTACAGTACAGTTCGCTTTCTTTTCATGCCACGTTTATTACCCTAATGGTGCTCATGGTTAACTTCATCTTTCTACGCCCGAGGTATTCATTTCACGAGCTAACAAAGCATACTGGGCTTTGGGGGTTGTCGACGCTTGTGTTTGCCATTGCTGTTATTGCCCAGATGCAGGCATTAAGTGGGCTACAGCCTGGGATGGTGGAGGGGCTGAAAAGAGCCATTGGTATCGTCAGTGCGAGTTTGCTCGGCATGTGGTGTTTTAAAGAACAGCTATCAATAAGAGAGTGGTGGATGATATTAGTTATCTTGATTGCCAGTGTTTTGTTAGCAATGAGTAGTGGTGCTTAAACACCACTACTCATCAAGTTGTTATTTACACTGTGCCACCTTTGTCCAAACATTTGAGTAGATTTCAGGGCTTGCACCTTGTGACCAGTATGTCGCTTTGTACTCGAAGCCTTTGAATGATACTCGGTCACCTTTATAGTAGCGCTTTGTCGCATTCCATTCTTGAATACCTTTACATCCCGTAGGCGCGCCATCTACTGTAACGGAAACAGTTTTTGATGCTGTTTTATTGTTTGCAGCAGTTACAGTTAATGTCACTTGATAAGTACCAGCTGAAGCATAGGTATGTGATGGGTTTGTTTGCGAGCTCGTTGCACCATCACCAAATTGCCACTGGTAGCGACCAGACGTCGATTGGTTACTGAATGTAGCGGTCATACCATCTACAGCAACGCTAAAGTTCGCATTGACAGCGCCTGAGGTATCACAGCCATTCGCAGTTAAATAATCTACAGCAGCTTTCGCTTGGACAATACCGTGACCATAAGACGTATCACGTCCAGCTTGACCTTTATCTTTTGCCGTTGCATTTAACACATTTCGGATTTGCTTGGCTGTACATTGCGGGAATTGACTCCAAACCAATGCTGCAACGCCGGAAACGTGAGGTGTTGCCATCGATGTACCACTAATGCTTCTGTAAGCACCGTTATTCCATGTAGAGTTAACACCAACACCAGGCCCTGCAATTTCAACCTGGCTGTTGTACTGTGAGAATGAAGCTTTAGATTCTGAGCTATCTACCGCAGCAACTGACACAACTGCATCATAAGATGCCGGATAGCTTAGCGAGCTGTTACCGCCGTTACCTGCTGCGGCAATATGTAGCATGCCACGTTGATAACTTTGTTCAAAGGCATTTCGTTCCGCCGTAGAGCTGCCACTGCCTCCTAAGCTCATGCTGGTTACGTTAGCGCCTGCTTGCTCACACTGCTCAATCGCTTTAATAAGATTAGAGCCATATGCCCAACGGCCTTGGTCGTTAAATACTTTAACAATATGCAGACCTAATTGACCTGATGGGTTTACACCAACCACACCTGTTCCATTACCACCAAGCGCTGCTATTGTGCCAGCTACGTGAGTGCCATGTCCGTTGCCGTCATTACTCCATAAACCTGTATCGTAATTACCATAGCCATCATTACCGGTGATCCCAGTATTAGGTAAGTCTTGATGACCTAGCGTGTAGCCTGTATCCATGATACAAACCTTGCGATTACTGCTATAACTATCTGAAACCTGATCAGCCTGTACCATTCTAATCCCATATGGAGTGGCTTCTGCTAGCAAGTCAATTGCAGTCGGCTCTATCGCCGGCAAGTAACGCTTTGGGTCAATCTCAACTTGAGCAATATTCTTATCTTCCTGCAGTTGTTGCATTTGTGCAGGAGATACCTCTGCAACATACGCATTGACACTCGGAAGTGTGCCCAAAGCCGTTGTACCTAATGTTGTGTATGCCGCCTCCGAAAGGAGCTGAGACTTCAAATGCGCGGCTTCAAGATCGTTTAGCTGTAGCGGTAATACGTTAGTTGTGGCGTTATCTTTTAATGTCACGATAACTCGCTGAGTGTCTGCCTGCGCTACTGATGAGAGGCTCGCGCAAACACATACGCTTAACGCCGAAAGCTTGATAAATTTTGTTGCTTTTTTACTGTTTTTCATAAGTCCACCTGTTTTACATGTTGTTTACGTTTGTAACTAAAACAGGTGTTGACATCGCTGTCAATTGGAAGGTGTCATTAGTTTCCAAATTGCATTGTTTATAGTTTTTAATTTCTGTATTTGAATTGATAATTTTAAAAGTATAAATATATGGGTGGCTTATTGTTGTTTTTTTTGCTTTATTGAGTTGTTTATTCCCCGTATTGTAAATTGCTCTGGCTCATTAATGTAACGTGAAAATTCCAGCTGTCCAATAAAGTTTCCATGGATCGCGTTAAAAAGAAGTAAGTTTGACGTGTCTAGTTGTTCGAAAATTGATACTTTTAAATGTCCAATGTAGTTTTGGAATTGATGATAGTGGGCAAGCCTAGTAAGTGTGTAAGCCCCAAGAAGAACATGACCACCTATAGAAACGTCAAGTTGCGGGGCAATATTCTTATCCCAATTAATACCACCTACGACTACTTTTCGCTGCAGTTCATTTGCAGCTTTTAAGGCGCCCATGGCTATTGGATCATTGGCAGCCCATATTGTTGTAATTGATGGATCTCGACGTAACCATGCTGCTGTTATTCTGTACGCTTCTTGTTGTGACCACTGACTGTTTTCTTCAGCGATTAACTCAATCTCTTTATTATGTTCAAGGTAGGCTAGCATGCCCTTCTGTCTATCCAATGCAGCTGCAGTTGCGACATCACCTAGCAGTGCTAACAGGTGTTTAGATGGGGCGGTGGACTTCATTGATTTTCTCGCAAGTTGGTGCATTAACTTAAACCCGGCTTGGAAATTATTAGGTTCAATAGTGCCAATAATTTGATGTCCTGCATTGGCTAGCGCGAGTTCTGCTTCTTTTGACGGGCCGTTTAGCAAAAATATGATTTTTACGTTTGAGGCTGGTATTGATAATAAATAAGGAATAACGCTGGATTTCTCATCTACGACAATAAGGTAGTCTGGCTGATTGGATAATGCTTGGCTTATCAGTTGCTTCATTAAAATATGATTGCGCTCAGCATAGCTAATTTTTAACTCGATATTTAGGTTATTGGCGCTTGCTTGCATAATCCTGCTTACATTACGCCAGAAGTCTCCTGTGGGGTTTTCGTTGGCAAAGCCTGGATTCACAAACGTAACACTGAATCGTGGTGCAGCTAAAGCTATCTTTGAGGTAATTAAGAGCAGGATGAAAAGTACGAGTTTTTTGAACATAAGCCATAGCTGCGAAATTGTATTGATAAGTCAAAAGAACCGTTGCTTTACAAATTATAGCTCATAAATGCGCTTTAGTGACTGTCATTGTCACGCACATCATGTGGCTTAATAAAGGAGGGTCGGGTACTAGTTGTTTTAAGCCAGCTGTTTACGAAGGTACTTAGGTTATCAACAATAAATGTAGCTCTGATTGCATTTGCTTTATACTAAGCGGCAAATCTAATAGGGAGACCCTCATGATAAAAGTAATTTACGCTATCATATTTTTTGTTGCTACTTCTGTCATCGCAAACGAGCAAAGTGACCTGAATAAAACAATGAAAAAGATGGGACATATATACAAATTAGCAGTGCAGTCTGAAACAAAACAACAGATGCAGGTACATCTAGATGAATTTAAGCTACTTGTACGTGAAAGCAAAGCGTTTAATTTTAAGAAAACGGTAGCTTCAGAATCATTAACCGGTCTTGAGCAAGTATTAGAAACTGTGGCGTTAGTTGAGCAGCGACTTGAGTCAGGCGAACTTGATGCTGCACGTCAAAAATTACTGGAAGTCGATAAGTTGAGGAAGAAATATCACGAGCTCCATGAGCCACCAAGCTTTTGGGAACTGTTATTTGGAAACAAGTGATAGTAAAGTCTATTCTAATCAAGTGCCGATCAGCGATGTTGATTGGCACTTGTTTATACATTTAGCGCTTTTTCTTTTTACCCTGTACCGCCTTAAATCTAGGGTTAGTTTTACAGATCACATACACTCTGCCTCTTCTTTTCACAACTTGACATCCTGGCCTATTTTTAGCGCTTTTAAGTGAGCTTAAGACTTTCATGATTTTTATCCTTTTTTAGACGCTAAATTTTTAAAGCGACGATTAAATTGCGCAACGCGGCCATCACTTGCAACAAGTTTTTGCTTACCTGTATAGAAAGGGTGAGAAGCGCTAGACACATCGATCGGAAAATAGGGATAAGTATTACCATCTAACTCAATCGTTCGGTCAGTTTTAATAGTGGATCCCACGATAAAGTATTTGTCTACAGATGTGTCATGAAAAGCAACAAGTTGATAGTCAGGGTGAATATTTGGTTTCATTACAACGATTCCTACATTTATGTGTTGTTATACTATATCAAATATAAATTAAATAAAAACTATTCTCAACAACTAAATTTTGATGAGATGATATTTACAGCATAATGGTTGTTTTATCGTCGCTACAAACATGAAACTGAACGTATCTTGAGCAGTTAAAAAAAAGGGGGTTACTTTCCTCAAAATTGCCTGATATAACTAATGCTGTATAACAGATCATTATGATATGCGTATCAAAAAATTAGCGTAGTGCAGGTATATTGTTCATACCTGTTTTTACGGTAATTTGATTCGAAGCCATATAAATGTAAGGGCAGTTTGCATAACGACATTATTATTAGTCAAAAGCTTTTACCGAAGCTAGGAGTGGACTTTATCCTCCCGACTTGTTGGTGGAAGAATGTAACTCGTATTACGTACATCGTGCGTGGTATAAAGCAGTAGCCTCATAAATAACTAAAACCTAGTACAATGGTTTGCAACAGAGCATCGTTGTTGACCGATATAAATACAGATAAAAGAGCATTCATTATGGATAAACAAGCTGAATTAGATAACTCAATTTTAGCTAAACTGCAAAGCAGCGATGACTCTGCACTACAGCAAGAGCTGGATTCTTTGTCTTGTACACACAGCGATATTGTGACGCTATTAGCGCAGTATCAGACACTTAGCGAGCAAGAAGATGAATTGTTTGATGCTTGGTATGACAGTTTATGTGAAGATCAATTGAAAGTATTAAAAGCGTTTGAGATTATTCGTGCGCATATTGAGCAGCAAATATAGCCACAGCTTCTCTCGCTGTAATTACAAACGACCAATACCAAGGATTAGTGTTTAAGAAAAGTGCTATCGACAAGGCTTCAAGCTCCAGAAACAGCACATCTATTCGTGCTGTTATCAATAATTCATCAGAGCTTTAGACAATCACTGTTTTATTCGCTTGAAGCTAGCAGCAGTCTGTAGGTTGCAACCGCCCATAGAGGGAGTTAGGCGATAAAGTGTCTTGTACCCGAAGAAGTACAAATTGGTATCTGATTTGTTCCAAGAAGTATTTAATTTTTGCTAGCAAGACGAAGCCCCTCTTTTGACGCTCAGCGAAGTCAGTTAAGTATGATATTAAATTTACGCTACTTTATAGACAAATCATACTTACGGATTAACTGATCAATGTACTTTGACCGTAGCGACTCAGTTTGCTCAGCTTGAGTGTTTGCTGCTAACGCTTTGTTGAGTAATTTCATTGCATTGTGCACTTGTTCTCGTTGCTCAGCTGCAATATTACTAGCTGTTCTGGCTTCTGTAATGTCGTCAATAATGGCACGGCCTAAATCAATATACAGCGCTTCTTCAATGAGCCCATTTTGGCTGATAACGCCGTATTTACCACACAAAAACTGTTGCCACACCTGCTGAACATGTTCAACTAAATCATCACTAAACGACGGATCTTCAGTATAAAAGCCTTTTTCTACACATCTACCCAATGCGTCACAATATTTTTGTCTAAAAAGTTCAAAGGCATTACTCGATTGATCTATTTTGTGTTTTTGTATCAATTGACCCCAATTTAATAAGCCGCGAGCGTAAAAGTCGGTGTACTCTTCGCATTCATAAAGTCCGAAGTAAGAACTACACTTTATTTGGTTCTGAATGCTGTAGCTTGGGTTAGGAAAAAGACTCAGACTTTGCCATTCGGCCAGTCGGTCTTCGGTAATTTTTAAGCTACTGCTCAGCTCAGCAGTGGTATAAAAGTGCGTATTTAAAAAATGTGACAATCCCATAAAGTTAACTGGATGGATATACAGTGGATGTAATTCTGATGGATCTTTACACAAATAACAAGTGTGCAAAGGCAAAATTAATCAGTTTTAATTGATTTCCATGATTTTATGGGTCGGATCTCCGTCGTATTTATGGTAAAAATGGCGGTTAACAGAATGAGTAATAGAAAAACCATGTATCATATCCAATCAATAAAAAAATCGAGCTTAATCACAGCAATTAAAACGCCTTATACCATGGCGGGCGAAATAGATTTAGATACCTTTGATAAATTGGTGGAAGCCCAAATTACGAACGGTGTAGACGGTATCGTAGTTGCGGGTACGACTGGTGAAGGTCAACTAATGAACTGGGAGGAGCACTTGATGCTGATTGCTCACTCAGCGAATAAGTTTGGTGATAGATTATTAATTGTTGGTAATACAGGAAGCAACAACACCAGAGAAGCAAAAAAAGCAACTGAATATGGCTTTGCTTCAGGCATGCACTGCGCGCTTCAAATTAACCCTTATTACGGCAAAACTTCGATTACAGGCGTGAAAGCGCATTTAAACGAGGTGTTAGAAATCGGTCCGGCCTTTATCTACAACGTGCCGGGTAGAACGGGGCAAGATCTTACCCCCGACATTATTGAACCGCTTGCAAATCACAAGCACTTCGTTGGCATGAAAGAGTGTGCCGGTGATGCTCGTATCGCTCATTATGAGGCAATGGGGATTGCTTGTTGGTCTGGGAATGATGATGAGGCTCATGATAGCCGCCATAAAAGCCAGTCCCACGGTGTTATCTCTGTGACGTCAAATTTGGTACCAGGGTTATTCCGGCAATTAATGGACGCACCGAATGACGCGCTTAACAAATCTTTGCTTCCACTAATGAAGTGGTTATTCTGCGAGCCAAATCCAATCGCGATTAATTCCGCTTTAATCATGACCGCAGCGGTAAAGCCCGTATTTAGATTACCTTATGTGCCGCTTTCTGTTGCACAGCAACAAGAGGGGATTGCGCTTCTTTCGCAATTGAAAGAAAGCGATTTTATTGGCGCTACACCAAAATTAATCGACGAAACGCTGCTTAAGTTTTGTTAAAAGCCCGTTTGTCATTTATAATCTGCGACCGTTTTTGATTCGGTCGTAGGTTATTATGGCAACGTTTTCTTCATTTAGTTTCGCACAGCCTCTTTTAGATGCGCTGCAAGACATCAATTTTCACACATTAACGCCAATTCAGCAGGCCGCAATTCCTGCCATTCGTCAGGGCAACGATGTGCTCGCTACAGCGCAAACTGGAACAGGGAAAACCGCAGCGTTTGCATTACCTATTATCCAAAAATTGCTAGAGACTGAGTCGCAGCTAACACCTCGTGCGCTTATTCTGGCTCCAACTCGAGAACTTGCTGAGCAAATCGCCAATAATTGCGCTACGTTTGCAAAATATACAGACTTAAAAGTGCAAGCGCTTTTTGGTGGAGTCAATGTTAACGGCCAAGCTGAGCGTTTAAAACAGGGAGTTGATATTCTGGTCGCTACGCCAGGTCGCCTGTTAGATCATATCCGCCTTGGTAATGTTGCTTTGAACACAGTAAAGTATCTCGTGCTGGATGAAGCTGACCGTATGCTCGACATGGGCTTTATCACAGACATGCAAAAGGTAATTGCATCGGTAGATGAGAACAAGCAGTTGTTACTATTCTCGGCGACTTTTCCGTCAGCGATGAAGCAATTTGCCAAACAAGTCCTGAATCAACCTAAGCTTATTCAGGCAACACCTGACAATAGCACTGCAGAGACTGTTCGCCATGTTGTATATCCAGTCAAAGAAGAGCGTAAACGGGAGCTACTCTCGGAACTAATTGGTAAAAAGAATTGGCAACAGGTGTTGGTATTTGTCAACATGAAAGAAACAGCGGACAAACTGGTTGAAGAGTTAAAGCTCGACGGGATTGACGCGAATGTTTGTCATGGTGATAAAACTCAAGGAGCCCGTCGCAGAGCGCTAAGGGAATTTACTGAGGGTAAAGTGCGTGTGATGGTCGCCACTGAAGTAGCAGCCCGCGGCCTTGATATTGTTGGTTTACCACGAGTAGTGAACTATGACGTCCCTTATCTGGCTGAAGACTATGTACACCGTATTGGTAGAACAGGACGTGCAGGGCAGTTTGGTTACGCCATTACTTTTGTGAGCCGTGAAGAAGAGTCGGATCTGATCCATATCGAGCAGTTAATTGAACAGCAGATCTCGCGTTACTACTTACCAGGGTATGAAGTCGCTAATCGGGAAAAACTAGTGGAAACAATTCAGAAAAAGCCTGCACATCAACGTCGCAAAGCTCGTGTGAACAAGCCATCGAACCAAGCAAGTGCAGAAGCTCGATTAAAAAACCGTTCTCGTATTGCAAATGTGCGCAAGCAGCAGAAGCAAAAATAATCGTTAGTTAATTCACTTCAGCAACAACGCCAGTCTTTATGCTGGCGTTGTTGAGCTTACTCAGAGTGATACTTCCTTAATATTTACTCAATTTGAGTGATTAAATCAGCTGCTAATGGCAGAACAGATAAACAGTTTTCTTTACGGTTACAGAGACTATCGTTGATAGCTGGACACGACATCAGTGTTATCGACAAGGCCTTTGCGTCTCAAATGGGGCGCTTTTCGTAAAGTAAGTAGGTATAGTAGGTTCTAATATAGTAGAATGTTCGAATACAACACAGCTCTGATGTAATACCAATTTGACTTAATACTTGCTCAATTTGAAGGAGTCAATCTGACGCTAACAGCGTTAAAAATTTCTTATTTAGAACAACTAAATAGCAAAATTTTTGCCTAGTTATCGACAAGGTTTTCTCGCCTCAAAATAGACCACTTAATTAAGAAAATTGGTATAAAAGAGCGTCATTCATAATTTAGCGTTGAATCGATAACAAGGAAAAGAGATGTATTCGAGTTTTTTCGCACAGCTATCCGCTTGTTTAATTTTTAGTAGTGTACTTTTCACACACCCTGCCATGTCTCAAACTGCTCGGGTACTATCACCAACAAATGATGCTATTGGTGTTTTTCCACAGCGAGGTGGGGTTGCAGATCCGGTTGTTTATCTTAAAACTCGTAAAAAAGCGTTGTTTTTTGTACGTGAAAAGCGCTGGCAACAGGCGTTACCTCTATTACAAAGCTTAACATCGTCTTATAAAGATGATGGAGATACTTGGTACCTACTTGGGTTGACGCAGATGCAATTGGGGCATCATGAGCAAGCGATAGTCGCTTTGAAAAATGCACTGACGCTTGGGGTAAACGTAACCAATATCCCAAATGCTTCACGCCCTTCAAACGACATCATGATAAAAGTGTCGGAGGCTTATGCACAGCTTGGGAATATAGAGCAAGCACACGAGTGGCTAAGAAAATCTCTGTCAGCGAGATATGATGAGCGCAGCAGTATAGCGGGAAAAGCCGCATTTGATGCTATCAAAGATAATACGCAATTTCAGATATTGGCAGGACAGTACAAAGACCCCACACTAACACGGGTGCAACAATGGCGTGCTGATTTGGAATTTTTACTTGCTGAAATTAATCGCTTACATATAAATGAAATGGCTGGCACCAACGCTGAGCTGGTGGCATTGGCGAAGAATTTACACGCGGATATACCAAACCTTAATGACCAGCAAATTGTATTTAGAATGATGGAACTAGTTGGCACCTTAGGTAATGGCCATAACCTTATCGTACCAACCTTTGGAGAAAAAGGTAATTTCAGCCGTTTGCCAGTGCAGTTTTACGTATTTACAGATGGACTCTATATCGTTGATGCAACACCAAATTACTCTGCTTTGATAGGTCAAAAAGTCATGGCTTTTGAGGGCACTTCTAGCGAGGAGGCAATCGCAAAAGCAGCAAAAATAAACCCTCGTGATAATGAAATGCAGCAGCTTTGGTTAGCGCCTTATTATTTAGCTATGCCTGAAGTGTTAACTGGGTTAGGTATTGCTGATAGTACAAATAAAATTACTATCACAGTTCAAAGTACTGATAATGTTACAGAAAAAATTCATCTTGAGGGGCAAGCATTTGCATTTAGTGGTTTGCCCACACTTCCAAAAAATCATAAAAATGCGCCAGAGTACCTACAGCATAAAGACAAGCACTACTGGCAATACTTAAATAAATCTAATGGGGTACTACAGGTACAGTTTAATGCAGTGGCACAAATGAAAACACAGTCGCTAGCCCAATTTAGTAAGACGTTAATCGACACGGTTAAACAGGATGGAGTAAAGCATTTAGTACTGGATTTACGGCACAACAGTGGCGGGAACGGCTCTATTTTACCGCCTTTACTTAAAGCGTTAATTTACTTTGAGGCAGCAAAACCTGATGGCAAACTATTTGTTATAATGGGTCGCAATACATTTTCGGCTGCTCAAAATTTACTGACCAATATAAATCTTTTCACTGATGCTATTTTGGTTGGTGAGCCAAGCGGTTCTAGACCTAATCATGTCGGTGAAGCTGGGCGGTTCAAGTTGCCTTATAGTGGGGTATTTGGTCTGATTTCATCTCAGTTTCATCAAACATCTCGTGCGGAAGATCACCGTATATGGGTACCGCCACATATGCCTATACTACCTGATTCGAAAAGTTACTTTGCAGGTATTGATCCTGCGATAAACGCTATTTATCGGCTATTAGATAATTTATGAAGATAACAGCTTCATTTGGTTGAGATCTATCCTATCAATCCCTTTTTCTATATGCTAGCTTTACCAATAAAATCATATAAATGGAATAATAAATGATAATTGGTAAAGCGGCTCAATGGTTTTTCACGGTTTTTTTTGTAGTTTTTCTCTCGTGTTCTGCAATGGCTCAGGACACTCAAAAAGCAAATAAAGAATACGATCGACACACAAAAACGCTAAACTCAATAGTGCTCGGTGAAACGCGCACTGTTACGATACAACTTCCTAAAAGTTATCACACCAATTCTAATAAAACATATCCTGTAATATATCGCCTTGACGGTAAAGGGAGCCTTCCACTTATGAGTGCAGTGCTTGCACGTTTGCAAAAGGCAAGCGTCTCTGCTGCACCTGAGGTCATAATTGTTGCTATTGAAAATACAGAGCGGTTGCGAGATCTTTATCCAACAAAAAACAAAGAGCCAGCAGGCCCGATGAACATGGGCGGTGGCGCACCAAAGTTTTTAGAGTTTATCGAGACAGAGCTTATTCCTTTTGTAAATAAGAAGTACCGCACTCACGATTTTAAAGTGATTGCCGGCGCATCGGCAGCTGGTACTTTCGTACTCTACGCGTTGCAGACTAAGCCTACGTTATTTCAAGGCCACATAGCATATAGTCCAGCGGTATGGTGGAATTTTGGTGCCACCGCAAAAAGCACCAAAGCATTTATATCCAAAACCAAGCAATTAAATAACTTTTTATTTATTGCAATTGGCGAAGAGGGGGGCGTGATGCGCGAACGGTATGAAGATATGGCGCACTTTTTAGCTGATAACAAACCTGTAGAGCTGCGTTTTTTCAGCGAGGCTTACGATAATGTCCCTCATGGGCTTGTCTCTAGCGCCGGTATTTTTAGTGCGTACCAAAAGCTGTTTTTTCCGACCCAAATGCCAGTTCGTGCTTATAACGGCGAATTGAGCTCCATTAATGAGTATTATCAGCAGCTATCCGTTCAGTATGGCGAAGTGATTGAGCCTCAAGAATCGACGATAAGAGGGCTCGGCTATCACCATGTGAGTACGGGTAACGTGAAAGAAGCAATTAAGTTGTTTAAGTATGGCATTTCACGCTATCCACATAATGCAGACGCATACAACGGTTTAGCTTACGGTTATGAAACCGATAAACAATATCGAGCATCGTTAGAGCAAGTAAACAGAGCGCTAGCATTATCATCGAAGGATGATGATGGCTACGATGTTTTTGTTGCTCGTAAAGAGCGATTAACTAAGTTACTTGGTGAGTGAGATTTCAAATACGTAAATAGACCACGCAAGTATTTGACTTGGTCTATTTGCTGGGTATTTAGTGCTACTTAAAAATAGTGGCGAATACGTTTAATTTTTTCGCCGCTAAACTCAAACAGTGTCACAAGCTTTTGCTTATTTTCTTTTTCATTCGTGTTACCTTGCTGATCAATGCAAGGGTGTAAATACTCAACGGTCACTGCATTAAGGCCTTCAATGATGTTTGTTACTTGGATATCGCACTTTGTGTATTGGCCTAGATAGCTGAGTCAGCCCGCCTTATATTCTTCTTTTGATAATATGTCATTAAACCTAGGATGCTCGAATGTGGCATCGGGTGTTAAAAGCATCAGTAGATTGGTAACATCAGATTCTTTTGAATGTTGGTGTTCAACGGCTTTTTGGGCGTAAAAATAAGCGTTGACCTTGTCACTCAGCGCTTCTGCAGAGCAAGCACTTGAAACAAGCATGAATGGTAGCAGTGCATATAGCGCTTTCATTTTCATTATGATTTTCCCTAATTTATTGTTTTTACTCTGTATAGAATGCAGCGTTTCGACCGGGAAACGCAAGTTTAGAAAATGGCCACGCCGTTTTTAACCAATGAGTAATTGTTTGATAGAGTAGGTCATCCAATGCTATATCTTCTGACCCTATCCACAGATACACATCACAATCAAAATCTGAAGATTGAGGCGGATCGATATAGACACAACCGATATACCTTTCACTGTGTCTGGTGTAAACCGCATAAGCAAATGCTGCTCGCGACATGAATTCTTCCCTGTGCGTGGCTAAACTTGCAATGTTTTCCTCAAAAGTCATAGAAGCTTTTGGCCAGTTTGAACTTGGGCCAAATATGCCCTGTAAGCGTGGTTGATTAGCCATCACCAATTCATAATCTGCAGTCGCAATTTGCTCGTCTAGCACGGTAAAAGAAAAATGAGATGTGCTAACCCTTTTTGGTGGTTCAAAAGAATCGGGAATAAAGGGCTGACCTTGTTTTTGTTGCTTAGTCACTGTTACTGGCACTCATTAACAACGGAAGCTTTTTCATCGAAGCATCTCTTTTATAATTAGTTACAGCACGTTATCATTTGGTTGTAGCCAATACAATTACAAAAGCCATAAACTCAGTGACACATCGGCTAGGAACATAACCAGTACTTTGGCTTCGTAACACTCATCGATAAAGAAGAAAACCAAACAAAAACCAAACAAAACCAAAGACACCCAACAAAACCAAAGACACCCACCACTAAATTGTGCCTTTTTTAAAAGTCGGCTACGCTTTAACTCTGCACTCAACACGAAAACCAAAGAAAACCAAAGACACCCACCACTAATTTGTGCCTTTTTTAAAAGTCGTCTACGCTCTAACTCTGCACTCAAGGATTGAGGAAAACAAACGATGGCGACTGCCCGTAAAAACCAAATCAGCTTAACAGATACCAAATACTATCACTGTATCTCCCGCTGCGTTAGACGTGCGTATTTATGCGGTGAAGATAAACTAACTGGAAAATCCTATACACATCGCCGTGATTGGGTTGAAGAAAAGCTCCTGATGTTAGCTACCGTCTTTTGTATCGACG
>NZ_WEHZ01000019.1 GCF_012641745.1 Pseudoalteromonas peptidolytica | reverse complement strand
CACCACCGTATACTTTTGCAAGTACGTTAGTGATTGCTGCAGTTAGAGTTGTTTTACCGTGGTCAACGTGGCCGATTGTACCTACGTTTACGTGCGGTTTTACGCGTTCAAACTTTTCTTTTGCCATGACGAAACCTATAAGTTTTGTGTATCTAGATTACATATAAAAATAATCCACGACGAATGTGGACTAGAATTATTCAGTCTATTATAAATATTTTTTCGACAATTCAAAGGAAGTATTTGAGAAGATTCTTCGGAGACTGGTGCTGATAGGCAGATTTGAACTGCCGACCTCACCCTTACCAAGGGTGCGCTCTACCAACTGAGCTATATCAGCACGCCAGACGAACTGGAGCGGGCAGCGGGAATCGAACCCGCATCATCAGCTTGGAAGGCTGAGGTAATAGCCATTATACGATGCCCGCTTTAGGAACCTGTTCTTAACTACCTCTAACCGTCAAGAATAAAGTGGTGGAGGGAGCTGGATTCGAACCAGCGAAGGCAGAGCCGTCAGATTTACAGTCTGATCCCTTTGGCCGCTCGGGAACCCCTCCACGTAAAAATTCTTTCCTAAAGCATCCTATAAAATAGGGTAAAAAGATGGTGCCGACTATCCGAGTCGAACGGATGACCTACTGATTACAAGTCAGTTGCTCTACCAACTGAGCTAAGTCGGCACTGCTTTAGTACGGGGCGAGATATTAGAGCAACCGCTGACTTGATGCAACAGGAATATGCAAAAAAGTTTAAATTTATTGTTCAAGTGCTCACATTTAAGCCAAAACCATGACATTTTTAGAATTATTGTGGGTTTTTCCACCAAACCAAGAGCCCTTTGAATACTAACAGGTCATCAAAAACAGCAAGATCCACATGCTGCTTTATCAATTTTCCATAACCCCCGGTGCATAAAACCAACGCAGACTTGTTATCTAATTGCAGCTTTGCGCTCTGAACTAAGCCAATCATTGCCGCTAATGCTCCATTTTTAACTGCCTCTGGTGTATTTTTCGCAAATTCAGCTAAAAAAGGCGTGTTATCATCACAAAAAACGCGTTCTGCTCGGGCGGTGATACTTGTAGTCATCAAATCGAGACCAGGTACAATCCAACCACCTAGATGCTGTCCCTGTGCGGTAACGACATCTACAGTGGTCGCAGTACCTGAGTCAATTACAATTACATCTTGTGTTGGATAAAGCGCATGAGCTGCAAGTACAGTCAGCCAGCGATCAATTCCCAAGTTCTGAAATGCAGGGTATGCACAGGTAACACCAGCCCGTGCTGAAGATACATAAGCCTGCTCTAGCGGAATTGCAAACTCAGCAGCTCGGCTATTAATTGCTTGTAAATTTGTTCCTTTACCTACCTGTGAACAAATAATGGATGTTATTTTATGCCATTCAATATCATTCTCTTTTACTACGCGAATGTTGTCTTCATCAGCAACCGCATATTTTACAGCGGTGTTTCCCACATCAATTAGCAGTTTCACGATGTCACCTTTCTTAGCGAAACTTCGCCACCATAAAAAGCTTTTAATTCACCATCTTGCCTCAACAGTATTCCGCCCTGTGCGTCAATGCCTTCGCAAATACCGCACCACTGCCTTTGACCTGTACTTAGTGTTACAAGCTCACCTTTGAAAGCATTTAATCTGTTCCACTGGGAAACCATTTCCTTAAGTCCTGACTCTTTATACTGCACGAGGCGCTCAGATAAAGAATGAGTTAGCTGCACCACAAGCTGATTTTTATCAATTGAGCCTATGTGTGTTTGCAGATCTGTCCACGCTTGATCAATATGCTTAGATGCTGATTCTGGCATACAAATATTCAGTCCTATTCCTATTACCAAATGACAAGGACCTTCAACCTGCCCTTCAAGCTCGACCAAGATACCCGCTAGTTTCTGTTGGTTTAGATAAATGTCATTTGGCCATTTTAGTTCGACATTAATCCCATACAATACCTTCAATGCGTCATAAACAGCTAAGCCAACAGCAATAGATAATCCCATTGCCGCTTGCATACCAGCATCAAACATCCAGTAGTAGCTATAATAAAGGTTTGCACCAAATGGTGATTGCCATGTTCGACCTCTGCGCCCTCTTCCGGCTTGCTGCATTTCAGCTACCAACACATGACCAGAAGCCATATTAAGGTCACTTTGTAGACGTCGCATTAATTCGCTATTGGTAGAATCAACAATCGCATGATACTCAATGGGGCAATCCGTATGAAACTGTTGCTGCCAAAGGCTATTTAACTTATTTTGATTGATCAATGGCAAACTGTAATTGAGTTTATACCCCCGACCATTAACCCGAAAGATGTCCACTCCCATGTCTTGCAGTGCTGTAATATGTTTGGCGATAGCTGCACGACTGATCCCAAGCTGCTCACCTAACTCCTGTCCAGAGATAAATGTGCCTTGATTTAGTGCCGCTAAAATTGTTTGCTTTTTATGATCAGATGTTTTCATGACATTCCACACTTTGCAACTGACACTCCCCCTGCTTTGCGATAAGTCGCACTTCATGTTCCAGCTTTACCGCAAACTTTTGCCAAACGGTTCTTTGAATGTGGCTAACTAGCTGCTTCAGATCCGCCCCACTACTGCCACCTTCATGTACCAATACTAGCGCTTGCTGCTCGTATACACGGATAGTGCCACGCTGGCATCCTTTGAGGCCGGCCTTGTCAATCAACCAGCCAGCTGCGAGCTTTACACTATTTTCATCTACTTTAAATACAGGCATGTCTGGAAACATAGATTGCAATTGCACAGCAAATGCCTTATCAACAATCGGGTTTTTAAAAAAGCTCCCAGCATTAGCAAGCTTACAAGGATCGGGAAGCTTACTGTTTCGTATTGCAATTACTGCATCACACACATCTTTTGCAGTTGCAGCACCACTGAGGTTTTGCAAAGGACCATAACTTAACTTTGGTTGCCAACATATGGGCAATGCAAACGTGACTTCGGTAATAATAAACTTGTCTTTTAAACGATGCTTAAACACCGAATCTCGATAGCCAAATTGACACTCCGTACTGCTCAGTGTCGTAAAGTGTCCTTGAGTGATGTCAAAGCCCGTAACCGCAGTGATATATTGTGATACTTCGACACCATAGGCGCCGATATTTTGTACTGGTGCAGCACCAACCGTGCCGGGGATCAAAGCAAGATTTTCTAGGCCGCCAATACCTTGTTCGAGTAGCGTTAATACCAATTGGTGCCAATTCTCACCAGCAGCCGCACGAATTAAGTAGTGGTCATCCCGAGCCTCAATATTGACACCTGAGGTCGCAAGCTTAATCACCACACCAGCATAATCTTCAAGAAAAATCGTATTACTGCCCTCTCCAAGTAAAAAGAAAGCTTGGTCATAGTTGAGCTGAACGAGCTCCTTTGGGTCTTCAATAACAATAAGTGACTCACAACCTGATGGTAGTGAAAATGTGTGATAAGACTGCAAACTAATCACTGCAGCACCTTGTTGATATAAACTAAACTGGCGCTAGTGTAGCGCATTGCCCTGACTTGCGCATTAATGTCATCTTGCCCAGCATTTTACGTTACCTATCGGCTTATGCTGTTTAAATAGTTAGAAATTAGTTATGTTAGCCATTCTAATTGGGAATATTATTTTTATAAGAGCAGCATTATGACTAAACTTTCTGCACTGACACTCAGTCTTGCCATGGCTGGCCTTGTCCACACTGCTAATGTAAATGCAGCAGTTGACGAGCACACTTATGCCAATCTTAATGACGTCATCACCACTCACCTGCATTTAGACCTCGATGTTGATTTTGATGATAAGCAACTAGAGGGGTTTGTTGAACATACACTAGACTGGCAAAACAGTCAGGCTACAACGTTAGTACTCGATACACGCGATCTCGAAATCGACAAAGTGATGTATCAAGGCAAGAGTGGCAACTGGCATATCGCAAAGTTTGATCTTGCCAAGCGCGATGATGTGAAAGGTGCAAAGTTAACTATTCACTTTAAAGAGCAAGCTAAGAAAGCGCGTATTTACTACAACAGTTTGCCTGTTGCATCTGGCTTGCAGTGGTTAACACCGCAGCAAACCGCAAGTAAGTCTCACCCATTTATGTATAGCCAGTCTCAAGCTATTCATGCTCGTAGTTGGATCCCCGTGCAAGATACGCCAGCAATGCGCGTCACTTATTCAGCTCGAGTGCAAACACCTAAAGATGTACGCGCGGTAATGAGTGCGGATAATACTGGCGCATTTATCAAAGATGGCGATTATTGGTTTGATATGCCGCAAGCAATACCACCCTATTTGATCGCTATTGGTGCAGGTAATCTTGAATATAAAGAAATGTCACACCAAACTGCAATTTTTGCAGAGCCACAAATTCTTGATGCCTCGGTCGCAGAATTTAACGATACGCAAGCGATGATCGACAAAACCAATGCCATGTACGGTGAATACGCTTGGGGTAGATATGACCTGCTCATGTTGCCACCTAGCTTCCCATTTGGTGGTATGGAAAATCCGCGCCTATCATTTATCACACCAACCGTTGTGGCCGGCGACAAAAGCTTAGTAAACCTAATCGCACACGAGTTAGCACATTCTTGGTCTGGCAACTTAGTCACCAATGCGACATGGGAGGACTTATGGCTAAACGAAGGATTCACCTCTTACGTTGAAAACCGCATTATGGAAGAAGTGTTTGGTCGTGACCGTGCGGTGATGGAGCAGGCGCTGGATGCGGCGAGCCTACGCGCTCAACTAAAAACCATCGCGGCTCCTGATACACGCATGAATTTGGAGCTTAATGGTCGCGATCCTGACGATGCGTTTAGCTCAGTACCTTACACAAAAGGGCAACTATTCCTTATCTATCTTGAGGAAAAGTTTGGTCGTGACAGGTTCGACAAGTTTGTTAAAACCTACTTTAACACCTTCTCTTTTAAATCTCTGACTACCGATGAATTTGTTGCTTACTTAGACAAAAACTTGCTACAGCAATATCCTGGTATCGTGAGCTTAGAAAAAGCCAAAGAATGGATCTATGAGCCAGGTTTACCAAGCGACGCCCCAAATCCTACTTCTGATGCTTTCGAAAAAGTGGATGCGCTCACTCAAGCTTGGCTAAAAGATGAAAAAACACTTGCAGACCTACCAACCGATGCATGGACGGTACATGAATGGCTGCACTTTATTAATAACTTACCAAGAGATCTTGCCATCGAACGCATGGAAGCATTGGACAAAGCATTTCAGCTCACACAGTCAACCAACGCAGAACGCGCGTTTGCGTGGTACATGCTAGCAGTAGGTAACGGCTATCAGGCTATTTACCCAGATCTCGAAAAGCATCTAGTAAGTATTGGGCGCCGTAAGCTTATTGTGAATTTATATAAATCACTCATTAACAATGGCAAACGTGACTGGGCTTATCGTGTTTATCAACAAGCACGACCTGGGTACCACCCACTTGCTCAGGGCACTATCGACGCCTTATTTGAATAATACATTTCAAAAACAAAAAGAGCGCTTCAATAAGCGCTCTTTTCTATTTTAGTTTAAGTTCAAACTTAAATTACTTGTGATATTGACGGCTAAACTCGTGTACAGCATTAATAAACACGCCCGCGTTTTCTGGGTCAACATCAGGTGTAATGCCATGGCCTAGGTTAAATACGTGACCGTTACCTTCACCAAAGCCCGCTAGAATATGCTGCACCTCTTCACGAATACGGTCGTGTGTTCCATGTAGCATTGACGGATCCATATTGCCTTGTAACGCGACTTTGTCACCGACACGACGCTTCGCATCAGCAATATCAATTGTCCAATCAAGACCAACCGCATCACAGCCTGTCGCTGCAATAGCTTCAATCCATTGACCGCCGTTCTTCGTAAATAATGTCACAGGTACTTTCCGACCATCATTTTCACGAATAAGACCGTCTACAATCTTGTGCATGTATTGTAGTGAGAACTCTTTGTAATCACGTGGGCTTAGCACCCCACCCCAAGAGTCGAAAATCATTAGCGATTGCGCACCAGCTTTCACTTGGGCATTAAGGTAGTCAATAACTGAGTCAGCGACTTTATCCAGTAGTAAGTGTAATGTTTGTGGCTCAGCAAAGGCCATTTTCTTAATCTTACCAAAGGTTTTACTGCTACCACCTTCGATCATATACGTCGCTAGCGTCCAAGGAGACCCTGAGAAACCAATAAGTGGTACTTCACCTTTAAGCTCACGACGAATTGTGCTCACCGCATTCATTACATAGCCAAGCTCGTCTGTTGGGTCTAATTTAGGTAGCTTTTTAACATCATCTAGTGATTGGATTGGACGCTCAAATTTAGGACCTTCGCCAGTTTCAAAATAAAGCCCTAGCCCCATTGCATCTGGAATTGTCAAAATATCGCTGAACAAAATTGCCGCATCCAGTGGATAACGACGAAGTGGCTGGAGCGTTACTTCACAAGCTAACTCTGCATTCTTACAAAGGCTCATGAAATCACCAGCTTGTGCTCTTGTCGCACGATACTCTGGCAGATAACGGCCAGCTTGACGCATCATCCATACTGGTGTGACGTCAACTGGTTGTTTTAATAGCGCTCGTAAATAACGATCGTTTTTTAATTCGCTCATAGCGTCTCAGTTCCAATACTAAAAATCAATTATGCCAATTGTATCACTAAGTACACATGGGCACTATCTAAACTATCCCCAAGAATCTGGGTCTATGATCTAGATTAAGGCATACTTTATTAGGAACAAATTCATGTGCTTAACAAATTAATCTAGATACATACAATTAAACTGATTGCAACACGATTAAAAGATTGGTATAAAAATATGGCGTTACAAAAATAACAACAAAACACCTTCACTATAAAAATAACAATATTACGCAACAAGCTAAACTGCTATTTTGAACCACCAAAGAACTCCTTTGGTGGTTTTTTATTTTTATCTCCATGAATTTGTTAACATTCCCTATTATTACACCAATAATCTTTTGATCTTTTTCGGCTTTTTCAGAAAAAATTGGTTGACCTTTTGTGCGCTTTCCCTTTCCATAGGGGTAGGTAACCCGCTAAAGGAGAGTCACTATGCTTTCGCAGTTAGAACAAGCCCAACAAAAATGGGGAGGTAGCCATAGTGTAATTGATGCATGGTTAGCAGAGCGTCAGGAACTATTGGTTTTATATTATAAAGTCGCAGGATGCTCACCAACACGAGATGGTAAAGCACTGCCAGAGCAGGTTGATATTCAATCATTCTGCCAAATTTTAATGGATTACCTCTCAGCTGGTCACTTTGAGATTTATGACAACATCGTCGAAGCTTGTCAGGAGAAAGGGCCTGAAAGTGCCAAGCTTGCACAGTCGCTGTATCCAAGGATCACAGAAACAACTGACACAGCGCTTGATTTCAACGATAAATACGCAGAGATAAATCAAGAAACTCATGATCTTGCAGAGTTTGATAATGACTTGTCTGTATTAGGTGAGACATTAGAGCTACGCTTCCAATTGGAAGACGAGCTAATTGATAATCTTTATTCTAATCATACTGAATAATTAAAGTGCGGGTATCCTAACAACAAAAAAGGTGAGCCATAGAGTACTCACCTTTTTTGATTGTACGTATTGATCTTTAGAGATTAATACGTACCTCTATTACTCCGCTGCTTTCTCTTCAGCTTCGCCTTCGATATCTAACAATTCAACTTCAAATACCAATGTTGAATTAGCAGGGATCTTACCAAGGTCACGCGTGCCATAGGCAAGCTCTGAAGGAATAGTAAATTTATACTTTGAACCTACAGTCATTAGCTGAAGACCTTCAGTCCAACCAGCAATAACTTGATTTAAACGGAAGCTTGCAGGTTCATTACGTGCATACGAGCTATCAAATTCAGAACCATCTAGCAAAGTACCTTTATAATGTACTTTAACCATGTCTGTTGCAACTGGCTTTGCACCTTCACCTTCACTTAACACTTCATACTGAAGACCAGACTCAGTAACGCTTACGCCTTCTTTCTTCGCGTTTTCAGCTAGGTACTTTTCACCTTCTGCTTTATTCTTTTCAGCGTCAGCTTCAGCTTTTGCAGCTTGCTTTTCACGAACTGAAGAATCAAGTGCAGTAAGTACTTCACGGATCTTTGCTTCGTCTAACTTTGCTTCACCAGCTAATGCGTCTTTAAAACCACGCATTAATAACTCTTGGTCAAGCTCAACGCCTAACTCTTTTTTATCTGCTAGATCTTTTTGTAAAAAGTTACCTACAGAAGCACCTATTCCGTACGCTTGCTGTTGTAATTCAGTGTCCAGCTTTACTTCAACTGGTTTTTGTTCTTCTGCTTGTTTGTTACATGCTACCAGTGCTAATACTGAAGCGGCAACGAGTGACAGTTTAATTGTCTGTTTCATTCTACACTCTCCGACATTTCCTACTACCAAGGCTGATGCTCACACAACAGGGCTTGATATTCGGTGTCATTGTTAATTTTATATTAATAAGAAAAGGTGCTAGCCACATTACCATTCTATAATAAGAATGCCAATATCCATTTGCTTGCCATTATTACGTAACGACATTACGCTTTTAATACGCTAGTATCAAAATAATATCTTGTTTTTGATGCCTTTAGTTTACCTGTTGTAGACTTTGGAGTTAAGGAGGATTTACCCCATTTATGGTCAAACTCGTCAACATCAAGTGGAAAAGTCTCCTTGCTAGCTTAATTATGCTAGGCGTTAGCGCATTAGTGGGCTGTGGCCCCGATATATCAAAGTCTATTTTGACCATTGAACACGCCAGCAGAGGCGCATTTTCAGCGGCACTTTCTGCCGATGGCAACTATAGCCTAGTTTCCTCCATAGAGCATGGGGCCGTACTTTGGGATAATCAAGAGCAAGGCCTTAAATATCAATGGCGTCACTCTAATGCCAGTGATGACCTTATCCACTCACTTGCACTGGCAAATGATAACTCCACTGCCGTTACAGCCAATGATAATACCTTTGCTGTTTGGAGCCTTGAGAACGGCCAAAACCTAGGATATTTCGAGATTGAATCAGGCACCATCAGAGACATCGCAATTAGCAATGCAGGCAAATACGTGCTCTACGCTCGTAGCGATAACGTTGTTGTCCACCTCGACTTAGAAAGCGGTAGGCGTATAGAGTTCCTTGGTCATCAAGAAAATATTAACTCTATTGCCATGTCCCCAAACGGACACTTTGCGTTAACTGGAGGAAATGATTATGCAGCTTATTTTTGGGATACCAGAACAGGGCAAGTCATTCATCGCTTTAATCATCCGAGTCGAGTCACGAAAGTTGCGCTAGACGAACAAGGGCGCTTTGCGTTTACAGCTGACAGCATGAAAAAAGCCAGTATTTGGCAACTAACTTCTGGTGATCTTAAAGCACAATTACAGTATATTGCTCGCCAGAAAATTTTCAGTGCAGTACGCTTCAATCAAGACGCGTCTTTATTAGCAACTGGTTCCCCCAATCGCGAGCTGGCTTTATGGCGAGTAAGCGATGGTGAACGCATACAAACTTGGCGCGTGCAGCCACGAGAAGGAAGTCGTCCGAAGTCAGCGGTCGTGTTTGACGTTGCCTTTCAAGAAAATGACTCTGCACTGTTAACTGAAAGCTCCAGCGGCCTGCTGGAAAAATTTGCGCAGGTAGAAAAGCCATGAATGAAATCGACAATCGAATTACCGAGCTTGAGGCTAAGCTTGCCTTTCAAGAAGATACTATAGAAACATTAAACGAAGAATTGAAGGCGCACCAACAACGCCTTGCAAAAATGCAAAGGCAAATAGAATTGCTGGCTGAAAAAATGAAGGAAGGAAGAGACCCTGGATTGATGCCGCAACACCAAGAGCCGCCGCCACCGCATTACTAATGAAAGCAATGCTGACCGGAGTAATGATTACTCCGGTGTAAACACGCCAATGACTTGCTCAAATTGGCGTGTGGAGGCCTGCACCGCATCCTTTGGTTGTGTCATGATATGACCACACTCAACACACTCCACCTTTTCCACATCATGCTCTTTGTAAAGCATCATGACATCTAGCTTTTGGCATTCCGGACACGATGCCCCCGCAATAAAGCGCTTTTTCACTTTCAACTCTACACCTCTAAGAATACCGAGTTATACCAATTCACTTAATTAAGCTTACAATCTTGAAGCGAGAAAACCTTGTCGATAACATCGTTACCGCATCCAGCTAACGCCCAATTGCCTACTCCATACAAGCTTGACAAAAATTTATTATTTAGATGTTCCAAATAATAAATCTTAGCGCCGTTAGCGTTTCATCTACGCTTTCAAACTGAGCAAGTATCAAGACCAATTGGTACCAATTAGCCGTTATTTTATCCTAATTTTATTTGTGTTGATACGCTTGAAGTCAACGAACCGATCCGTGTTATCATGCACACAGTTTAAACAGACTTTTAGAATTATGATTCAACTCACTGATATCGAGCTACTTCGTGGTAGTAAAACACTACTCAAACAGGCAAATGCGACACTTTACCCCCAACATAAAGCTGGCCTAGTAGGCGCCAATGGGTGTGGTAAATCTTCTCTTTTTGCACTACTAAAAGGCGAGTTGCAACTCGATTCTGGTGATTTTAGCATTCCAAAAGACTGGTCTATTGCATCGGTAAAACAAGAAACTCCGGCACTGTCTATCAGCGCACTTGAATATGTATTGCAAGGGCATCCTGAATACTATGCTCTTAGAACACAACTACAACAAGCTGAACAGGATGGCGATGGTGAAGGCCAAGCAAAGGCTCACCAACAACTAGAAAATATCAAAGGCTATAGTATCGAAGCTAAAGCGGGAGAATTACTTCACGGCCTAGGTTTTAGCAATGCGCAGATTGGATTTGCCGTCAGCGACTTCTCTGGTGGATGGCGAATGCGTTTAAACCTTGCACAAGCCTTGATCCGCGATGCCGATTTATTGCTGTTGGATGAACCTACCAACCACCTAGATTTAGATGCGGTATACTGGCTAGAGCGCTTTTTGCGTGGCTATCAAGGTACGCTGGTACTCATTTCTCATGACCGCGAGTTCTTAGACGCTGTTGTTGGTGAGATTTGGCATATTGATCAACAAAAAATCAACGTATACAAGGGCCACTACTCTCAGTTTGAGCGCCAAAAAGCCGAACGTATGGCACAACATCAAGCGCTTTTTGAGAAGCAGCAAGAAACTATAGCGCACCTAGAAAAGTTTATTACTCGCTTTAAAGCCAAAGCCAGTAAAGCGAAACAAGCACAAAGTCGTGTAAAAGCCCTAGAACGCATGGAAATGCTTGCACCAGCTCATGCCGACTCACCCTTTAATTTTGAATTTGCAGAGCCAACGAGCTTACCGAACCCACTAATGACATTAGAGAAAGCTAAAGCAGGTTACGGTGATATTACCATTTTGCATGACATAAAGCTTAATCTAGTCCCAGGAAGTCGAATCGCCTTACTTGGCCGTAACGGCGCTGGTAAATCGACACTCATTAAGTTACTTGCTGGCGACTTAACCCCACAAGCAGGTGAAGTATTTCAGCACCAAGGACTAAATGTCGGCTATTTTGCTCAGCATCAGCTGGAGTCTCTAGACCTTGAAGCCAGTGCCGTCACTCATATCCAACGGCTAGACCCAAAAGCACCAGAACAAGTCATTCGGGACTTCTTGGGTGGTTTTGCCTTTCACGGTGATAAAGCACTTGAGCCTGTTGCGCCATTTTCAGGTGGTGAAAAAGCTAGGCTGGTACTGGCAATGCTGGTCTACCAAAAACCAAACCTACTGCTACTCGATGAGCCAACCAACCACTTAGATTTAGAAATGCGACATGCGTTAGTGATGGCATTACAGGGTTTTGAAGGGGCAATGGTCACGGTTTCTCACGATCGTCATATGCTAAAAAACACTGCTGACGAATATTATCTCGTTGATAATGGTAGCGTTTCACAGTTTGGTTATGACTTAGAGGCTTATTATCAATGGCTGATGAATGCCAATAAAGAGCAAGCCAAGTCAGCCACCACAGAGGCTGAACCAAAACAGCATTCCAATGCGAATAGAAAAGAGCAAAAACGCCTTGAGGCAGAGTTTAGAAAAGCCACTCAACCTCTTAAAAAGTCGATTGAAAAGCTAGAAAAGCAGCTAGATAAGCTCACCGAACAGGCTGATGAAATTGAAACAGCACTCGCTGACAACAATTTATATACCGATGAAAATAAGGCTAAATTAAGCGAACTATTAGCAAAACAAGCTACCGTGACACCAGAACTCAATGACACCGAAGAAGCGCTACTAATGGCGCTGGAGGAGTTGGAAGAAAAGCAAAATCACTTCGATGCAACAGGAGAAATATGTTAAGTCGGCAAGACTTTTGGCTATTTTCCTGTAAATTTTATAGCCGTCCTGAAATGCAGGCGCGGCTATTGGCTTTACAGGATAATGGAAGCAAAAATATTAACTTGTGCTTGCTACTTTGTTATCTAGATAAATTGGCACTGACAGTCGAGCCTGAAGCTGTCTCAACACTCATTGAGACGTGCAAGCACTTTGACGAAATCATACTCCAACCACAACGCCGCATTCGCAGCCTCCTTAAAGCACAACATCATCACTATGAAGACTATCAGCAACTCAGAGCTGCCATGTTGACTGCGGAGCTGGAACTGGAGAAGCGTCAGCAAGCTTTGTTGCTTGAGGTGCTGCAACACAGCCACCTTTATCCCTTACAACAAGGCAGTAATCTTAGACATTACCTCAGTGACAATGAGTACACAGTATTATTTGCTCCAGTCAATGATTGAAGCTGTGCGCTCGTAACCTATTCAGCGCGCAAAAACTGATCGAGATCAAGCCTTTCACTTAGTTTAGTTTTGCTTGGGGTTGAAACTTGATCTTGATCATATCAAGCCCCTCATACCTCCACTACTATTTACTCACCGACAAATTAGGAGGCACAGCCATGAACGTATTCTTTAGAGACTTTTTTTCCGACCCTGTGTTGTTTCTGTCTTTTGGCTTTTTAGGAATTGTAATTTTGCTGTGCTGTTATTACGTCTATTTCTTCATCAAAAAAGTCATGGATGCTGAAGTACCTAACGAACAATAAAACAGATTTAAAAGTATTACCTAGAGACGATTGCAGAATAAGCAGTACAAAATCGGCTCTGTGTAGTTCCCCAACTATAAGAATTAAGCACGACGCACAAAGCACCTTATCAGTTTACTGGTCGGGTGCTTTTTATTTGCTTAACCCCTGTAGAAATATACGTTAAACTGCTGAAAACTTGTTTTGAAACGTGGATAAAATCCTTAATTTACCACTTATAGTCAAAAGCCAACGTACTTTCTATAAAGAATCAAGCCATGAAAACCATGACAACGAGTGACTTAACTTTCAAGCCTGCTTGGTGGATGCGCAATCGCCATGCCCAAACCATCTTGCCACGCTTTTTTAGGCCTAGATTACATGTACCAGTAAACTATGAAACGCTAGAAACGCCTGATGATGACTTTCTAGAACTAGCATGGGCCAAGCATGGAGATAGAAACGCGCCACTGGTGGTGGTTTTACATGGTCTCGAGGGAAATATAAATAGCTTTTATGCCAAGGGACTACTGAAATCACTCGTAAGCACGGGTTTCGATGCCGTTTTAATGCACTTTCGTAATTGTTCACGGGAAGCAAACCGTCAACCTAGAGCCTATCATAGTGGTGAAACTTCAGATCTTGGTTACTTTATCAGTACATTAAAAGCACGCTTTCCCAAACGCCCACTCTTTGCTGTAGGCTTTTCACTTGGTGGTAACGTGCTGGCAAAATACTTAGGTGAAAGCAAAACACACAGCGGCCTAGAAGCCGGAGTCGCAGTTTCAGCTCCTTATCATCTATCTTCTTCTTGCCAAGTGATCCGAAAGAGCTGCTTTAAGCTCTATCAAAAATATTTACTAGATCGAATGAAAAAATCCTTCTCCCGCAAACTCGATGTCATTCAATCTCAAATAAATATTGACCAAGAGGCGCTACGTAACATTAATGACCTTTGGCAGTTTGACGATAAAATAACCGCCCCATTGCATGGCTTTGCGGGCGCTGAAGATTATTATGCCCAAGCGAGTGCACAACCTTATTTAAGTGACATCACAACGCCAACTCTAATAATCCACGCAGAAGATGATCCCATGCTTTCTGCTCAAGCGGTTCCGACATTCGCACAGGTTAATTCTGCTGTGACACTCGCTGTGAGTCAGCAAGGTGGACACGTAGGGTTTATCTCGGGAAAGAACCCCCTCAAACCCCAATTTTGGTTAGAAAGTGTGATCCCACAATATTTACGTCAATTTAATTGTAAGGCTTAGTAGTATGCTCATTCCATATCAGCAAATTCCAGCTGAAACCTTAGATAATCTCATTGAACACTATGTACTACGTGAAGGTACTGATTATGGGGATATTGAGGTCAGTACCGAAAGCAAAGTTGCACAAGTAAAAGCACAGCTGCAATCAGGCGATGCACTTATCGTTTTCTCTGAGCTACACGAATCGGTAAATATTGTGAGTAAGCAGCAGTTTCAAGCCATGCAGGCCCAGGAAGATTACGAGTATCAAAGCATAGAGTAGGCGCTATAGCGCCAAACTCATCTGCTTTTTAAGCTTAACCGCTTGGCGACGAGAGATTTCAACTTCACCACCATAGGTAAGCTGTGCTTGTAAACCATAATTAATCGTTTCTTCTAACTCTTCAATGGCGTCCAAGCGAATAATATCACTACGACTTGCGCGGAAATACTGGTTAGGATTGAGCCTACTTTCAATTTTAGATAACGAGCTGTGAAGGTAAGCTTTACCCTGAGCGGTGTAAATAGCAGCGTGATTACCAATACTCTCAAAACGTGTAATATCACCAAGCTGAATAATCTTCATTTTATCTGCGATCTTTACCATCAGTTTAAACTCATCCTCAAGAGCAGCAGACTCGCTTTGGTCGGTCAAAGCCTGAAGCTTGTCGAGTGCGGTTTGCAGTCGATTAGCCACCACTGGTTTCAATAAGTAATCAACTGCATTGAGAGAAAAAGCGTCGACAGCAAACTCGTTATACGCAGTACAAAACACAATAGGTATTTCGCCTTGCAGTTGCTGCGCCAACTCAATGCCTGTGCCGCCAGGCATTTCAATATCTAAAAATAAGGCATCTATCGTATGTAGCTCTAGTAATTGTGCCGCGTCCATAATGTTTTCGGCTTCAGCAACGACTTTCACCTGCGGGTGAGCTTTTAGCAAGCGATTCAATTCCACCCTTGCTAACGGCTCATCGTCAACCAGCATCACATTAATTGTTGTTTTTTGATTCATACGGGATCTCCAATGTGGCCTGGAAAAGCCCACCTCCATCATTGACTGTTAACTTTGCACTCTTGTTATACATCAAGGCTAAACGTGCTTGAATGTTCTTTAGCCCCTGCTGGGTGCCGGTTTGAACACGAGTGGCATCATACGGGTTAGTCACTGAGATGTGAATATTTTGCGATTTTCTAACCACCTGAATTGCAATTTCTCCCCCTTTTGGCAGATGTGCAATACCGTGTTTCACCGCATTTTCTAACAAAGTAAACAGCGACATACTGGGGATATGAATATTGTAAAAGCTCTCTAGTCCCTGAGTTGTAACCGATAAGCGCTTACCTAGTCGCACTTGTTCTATACCAAGAAAATCCTCACATACTTTCCACTCTTCTTGTAAAGTGACCAGTGCGCGCATATCTTGCATTAAGTTGTAGCGAAATAGCTCTGAGAGCTGAGTTACCACTTCTGCGGCCTTGTCTTTATCTTGATAAATCAACGCTCGGATCGTATTCAAGGAATTGAAAAGGAAGTGAGGGTTTACCTGATTCATCAAATTGGCTAACTGTTGTTCTTGAAGTTGCTTTGCTAACACTCTCTTTTCCCGCCTTGTAACAATCCCCAAATAGCAACCTGACCAAAGCCAAAAGTAGCCGATGTAAAATATTAGTGTCGCCAAGTCACTGGTTTTTACTTTTTCCCCTCCGAGCGCCTCATCGTTGTCTTGAATTCTTAGACTAGACACTTCTTCCGTACTTTCTATTGTAACAACCTGCTTCACAAGTTTGACGCCGAGCGCAAAATGCAAAGGAGCACATATGAGTGATATCAGCATCAATGTAAGGAGGTTCGCTCTCGCTTTACCTCGATATACTGCCCAGCGTTTCGCAAAATTACGAAGTACAAAGTGACTAATTAATATAAAACTAAGTGCACCTAATATCGTGCGAAGGAATAGTAGAAATAATCTTTCATCACCGAGATCAAACATTAATATTGCAGTAAACATGTTGGTTGAGATCATTGCTAAGAACACAAAAATCTGACACTTCCAATATGTACGCATCGGTGGCCTCCTCTTTTTTATCTTTTATCTGGTTGGAGGCCATCATACTGAAAATTAATAAATAGTACCGCAAAACTTGTCTCAAAGAGGCCAACTTGTTAACCTTTTATGGAATTAAAAACGATAAAGTAAGTTAACAAATACACTCTTCTCATCACCAATTTGCTTATAACCATAACTTGGCTTGATCCCGCCCTCAGAGACCTTTTTCTCAAACGTAATAGAGTATCCAAAGTCACTTGTTAGATCGCTATTTCTGTATTCGATAGCTGGTACAATTGTAAAGTCACCTAAATAATTAAGACGCATACCCAAGGCTGATGTATCATATTGTGTAGTTGAAGCGTGGCCAGAAAGCTCTAAGCTGTCATATAGCACACCAACTTCAGCAAATATTTGCAACGAGTCAGAAAAGGTTAAATTCAAGCCAAATTCCATTTCTTTCTGCTCAACCGTGTTCTGCTCTTTTGAAGCAATGCGGTAATCTACCCGAAAATACGCAGTCGCAGTATCTACATAGCTGGACTTTGTTGGCGTAATATCAATGGCCTTACGGTAATTAAGTCCCACACCAAAGTCAGCCACTGCATTGTCTACATCTATATAGATTGCATCGATACCAAAGCCGCTCGCCATCACATTTGACGCTTCAACATTGATATTTTCCTCAAACGTGTTGGCTTGCACAGTCGCTCCAGCCAACAATAAAGCAAGTGATAACATAGCTTGTGTTTTCTTTTGTAGTGACGCTCTCATTTTTCTTTCCTTTATTTTCATTACTTGTTTTGTCTGGAAAAAATAATAACGAGATCCGCTGCACTCGAGTTGTAGATAATGACGAGCGGTAAAAGAAAGTGATAAACGTAAAATATTGAGGATGAACGTATACTTGTTACAATCAGATTTCTATAACTATAAAGGAAAGGCAATACTATGAAGCTCGGCATTGCACTTGGCGCGTTAGCGCTGGCTGTCTCTTCAGCTTATGCAACTGAATATCAGGCCTCTGAACGCGCAGTTAAGCTCGCTCACGATAACATCCTAATTGATACACACATCGACGTTCCATATCGTATTAAAAATAAGTGGGATGACGTTAGCCAAGCGACCGAAGGCGGTGATTTTGATTATCCTCGTGCGGTAAAAGGTGGTCTAAACGCGCCATTTATGTCTATTTATATTCCTGCTAATTTAGAATTTGAAGGTAAGGGAAAAAGCTATCAGCTCGCCAACCAACTGATTGATGGTATGGAAGCATTAGCACATCGCGCGCCAGACAAATTTGCAATGGCATATAATACCGATGATATATACCAACAGTTTAGCAACGGTATTATGTCTATCGCGATGGGAATGGAAAATGGCTCACCGATTGAAGGTGAGATGAAAAACCTAAAGCATTTTTATGACCGCGGTGTTCGCTACATCACGTTAGCTCACTCTCAGAGTAATCATATTTCTGACTCTTCTTATGATATTCGCCGTAAGTGGAAAGGCTTGAGCCCATTTGGCAAAGAGCTTGTTGTTGAAATGAATAAGATTGGGATGCTTATTGACGTATCACATATTTCCGATGACGCGTTTTATCAGGTAATGGAAATTTCAAAAGTGCCCGTCGTTGCTTCACACTCATCTCTTCGTAAATACACGCCAGGCTTTGAACGCAACATGGATGACGACATGCTTAAAGCCTTGGCCAAAAATGGTGGCGTTATCCAAATAAACTTTGGCTCAAGCTTTGTAACAGCAAAAGCTGGCGCTTGGTATGATAAGCGAGAAAAAGCACAAGAAGCAGCTAAAGGTAAAGACACGACTGACTTTAGAGCTGCGTTTAGAGCTAAAAATCCATTTCCGTTTGCAACCCTTGACCAAGTACTCGACCACATCGACCATGTTGTGAAGTTAATTGGTATCGACCACGTCGGGATCGGTTCTGATTACGATGGTGTGGGAGACTCACTACCAGTTGGTCTGAAAGATGTATCTACCTACCCAAATCTTGTACAAGGCCTTTTGGATAGAGGTTACAGCGATTCTGATATCAAAAAGATTTTAGGCGGTAACACCTTGCGCGTATGGAAACAAGCTGAAGCTTACGCAAGCAAGTTTACGAGATAACCACAGCATTTATAAGGTGTTCTACTTAGCACACCTTATAAACTAACTTTAAACTTTAAATTGAGATAACTCTTCCACTAATTTACAAGTTACTCGCAATACATCATCGGAAATTTGGTGCGTTTCTCCAGATAGTCGTTCGCCATCCAATGTCTTGTCATTTAAGTCCGTTAGATTGCTGCTAATTTCAGTCGATACGCAGTTTTGTTGCTGTGTTGCATGAGCCGTTTGCTCTGATAGTTCCGTTACTTTTACCGCACTTTGCGCTATTAACTCTAATAACTCTGTTGCCTTAGCAAAGCTTTCCACAGCAACATCCACATACTCTTTACCATCTTCAATCGTCTTCTGTGAATCTTCAACACTATGTGAAAATGCTTCTAACATCTTTTGAATGTCATTAGTACTGTCTTGTGTTCGAGTGGCTAGTGACCTCACCTCATCAGCAACAACTGCAAAGCCACGACCTTGCTCGCCAGCCCTCGCCGCTTCAATAGCTGCGTTGAGTGCCAATAAATTAGTTTGCTCGGCAATTCCTCGAATAACATCAAGCACTTGAGTAATATTTTCTGAATTTTTTTGTAACGCCATAGAGCTTGCTAATGCAACCTGCATATTATCTGCAAGCTGCATTATTTTTTGCTTTGAGTCGGTTAGAACCGTTTTACCTTGTGCAGCATAGCGGTGTGAGGATTCAGCTTCTTTGAGAGAGTTTTCAGCTACGTGTGAAACCTCTTCACTAGTATGACTTAGCTGGTGAATGGCACCTAATATAGCGTGCGAAGCATTACCAAGTGAATCAACTAAATCGTGGCTTTGAGTCGCATATTTACTTAGTTTTGATGATAGCTTGGATAATTCACTCCCGTCTGTGACTACAGCGGTCACCATGGCTTGTAAACTTGCAAGAAAATGATTGAAGTTGCGAGACAGCTTTGCAAATTCATCGTTACCTTTGGTCTCTATCCTACCTGTCAAATCACCATCACCAGAAGCTATCTCGGCGATTCTGTCTGAAACAAAATTAATTTGGTTGGCTAACTGCTTTGGGATCCAGTAGGCTATCCAACATGCAATGGAGAGTAATAGGAATGCCCCCACACCCAAGCTCCACTTGAGTTGTGTCACCTCGGAAATAACTTGTGCTCGACTAGTAGCAGACTTTGCATCAGCAAACTCTCCGGCCTCATCAAGTAACCCTCTAACTGCACTGAATAATTTCGCAGACTCTAGCCGCAATGCGTTGTCTTCGGGCGCTTTGATACTCGAAGATGTCACTCGGTACCAGTTTTGAAATTTTGTATCGAACGTCGAAAATGCGTTTAATTCGCTACGGTGAAGCTGCATAAATTGAATATACTTTTGATAGCGCTGTTTTACTTGTTGTGCGTTTTCTTCAAAGTCATCTCGCCTGTCTTCCCCTGCGAGTAACATCAAATATGCCTCTTGAGCTTGGTAGAAGTCACGGTCAGCATTGAGTATGACAGACACAGCACGCAAGTAGTTTTCAGTTTGTACTTCAAGTGCAGATTGCACCTTACTCAATAGCGTTGTTAGACCAAAAAATACAAATAGCAGCAGGATCGCCAGCATCACGGTAGGCAATGAGCTTTTAACTCTAATACTATGTAAATTCATCATCAACAGCCTTACAAAAACAGATAGTTAAAGCCTAGACTATATGGAGATTTATAGACAAATAATTCATTTTCTAGTGGCAAGATAAGAGAAGTATTACTAATACCAAATTAACCTTAGTACTTGCTCAATTTGAAGGAGTAAATCTGATGCTAACTGCGTTAAAGATTTCTTATTTAGAAAAACTAAATAACCTGAGCTTCGGATGATTAAGGTAATTGGTAAAAGACAGGATGATGTTCATGAGTATCGATTTCTCAAAAAATAACCAAGCAAAATTACAGAGGATATCTTGTATTTGATTGAGAGTAAGTTGGAGGTTTTATTGGATATGAACTGCATATGTTTAGAACATAATCTTGAACGATTAGATTCTAAAGTATTGGTTGCGGGAGCCGGATTTGAACCGACGACCTTCGGGTTATGAGCCCGACGAGCTACCAGGCTGCTCCATCCCGCGCCTGAATTTGTACTTATTTTTTAAGTCTTTGTACAAGAGACTAATACAGCCAAGAAATATTGGTTGCGGGAGCCGGATTTGAACCGACGACCTTCGGGTTATGAGCCCGACGAGCTACCAGGCTGCTCCATCCCGCGCCTGTATATTTTTAGAACTTATTATCGTCGGATACCGACGACCTTCGGCTCTTTCAGGTTTAGCGAGTCCGACGAATGATTTATCATTCTGCTCTATCTTGCGCCTGAATTTGTACTTATTTTTAAGTCTTTGTACAAGAGACTAATACAGCCAAAAAATATTGGTTGCGGGAGCCGGATTTGAACCGACGACCTTCGGGTTATGAGCCCGACGAGCTACCAGGCTGCTCCATCCCGCGCCTGTATATTCTTTAAAAGGACTTCCTTTTGAAGAGGCCGCTATAATAATGGATTAAAATTTTATTGCAAGGGATTTAGCGTATAAAAGCTTTTAAGTGCGCAAAATTCCTACAAACATGGCGCCGACACCTAACTAGTCTACGATCCTATTATGCGGACTGATCAATTTTTGCCATTGCCAATCAGGATGCCCCATCACGATAAAATCTGGGTTTTCTGTCGTTTCTCGCTGGTTATATGTAAGCGGATTGAACTCAGAGTCAGTAATGCACCCTCCCGCTTCTTCAATAATCACCTGTGATGCACCCGTGTCCCATTCACCAGTAGGCCCGACACGCAAAAAGCAATCAGCCTTACCTTCTGCAATAATGCAGGCTTTTAACGAACACGAACCCAGCGCGACCGTATCAAACTGGCTATTTAAATACTGGCTTACGGCTTCGAGCTTTTGCCTACGACTAACCGCGAGAGTAAGGGTTTCTCTAGGTGAAACGAAAATACGCTCGCTATCACCACCATCTTTACGCTTAAAAGCTCCATTGTCTTTGCTAGCATAATAGGTCACTCCTTGTGACGGCCAATAAATAACACCTAACACGGGATGGTTATCCTCAATCAAAGCGATATTGACCGCAAAGTCTCCACTTTCAAGAATAAATTCCCCAGTTCCATCCATGGGGTCGAGTAACCAATATCGCTGCCAGTGTTGACGTTCGTGTAGAGGAGGAATGGGGGTTTCTTCTGACATGACTGGAATATCAGGCGCAATTTTAGCAAGCCCCGCCATGAGCACTTCATTGGAAGCAAGGTCTGCGGCGGTAACCGGAGTGTGATCCGACTTCTCTTTTTTACCAATATCATCTGCCTGATAAATTGACATAATAGCTTCACCAGCACGTTGTGCTAGCGTAATACAAGGCTCTAAAAACGACTGCAATTTACGCCTCCAAGTTCAAGTGTGCTTTCAGTAACAATAGTGCAGCAACACTTCTTGCTTCAGTAAAGTCCTCTTGATGTAGCAACTCCCCCAACTTGTCCAATGGCCACTTCACAACTACCAAAGGCTCAGGTTCATCACCTTCCAACTGTTCTGGATATAGCTCACTGGCGACCAGGATGTGCATCTTAGCATTGAAGTAGCTTGGAGCTAGAGAAACGACTTTGAGATCAGAAAAAGCATTTGCGCCAAAGCCAACCTCTTCTTTTAGTTCCCGGTTTCCAGCCTCAATGGGAGTTTCACCAGGGTCAATCAAACCTTTGGGAAAACCTAACTGATAGTCGTGTGTTCCTGCACAATACTCTCTTACTAATAATAGCTCATTCTCAGCTGTTATTGGCACTATCATTACCGCACCTCGGCCACCACCACGAACTCTTTCATATTCGCGCTGCTCACCATTAGAAAATGATAAAGAAAGGGCTTCTACTGTAAATAGTTTACTTTTTGCAACGACATCGCATGCTAAAATTTCAGGTGGTGTTGGGTGCTTTTTGTGTGACATAAATTATTATTTGCTATCATGACCAATAATCTAATCATAAAGCCTTTGAAGTTAAATGCCTATGCTAAATTGGTCAAATATCGATACCGTGTTGTTAGATATGGATGGCACATTGCTGGACCTCCATTTTGATAATCATTTTTTTCTCGACGTTGTGCCTAAAGCACATGCCAAACGTCAAGGACTCACGTTAGAGGCTGCCAGAGCTGATATTCTTGCACGCTATGAAGCCGTGATGGGTCAAATTGAGTGGTATTGTCTAGATTATTGGCAAGAGCAGCTCCAACTCCCCATCATGGAACTCAAACGTGAAGTGCAACATTTAATATCCGTTCGTGATGATGTACCTGAATTCTTAGACGCACTAAGAAAAAGTGGCAAACAGCTTATTTTGTTAACCAACGCACACCCAAATAGTTTAAGTCTCAAGATTGAACGCACTCAGTTTGATCAATACCTAGACAAGTTAGTGTCCACCCATGAGTACGGTGTAAGTAAAGAAAGTCAGGAGTTATGGCATCAAGTAGAGCAAGACTTGGGCTTTGATAAGTCTCGAACTTTATTTGTCGACGATAGCATTAGCGTGCTAAATGCCGCTAAAAAGTTTGGCATTGGCCACTTACTCGCGGTGGCCAATCCAGATAGTCAGCAACCAGATCGAGAGATCAAAGAATACCTCTCAGTCTCTGACTATCGCACTTTGCTACCTATCTATTAAGCAGGGTAACGGGCTTTTAAGCCATCATACACTTGTGTTTTAAAGTCTGGATGTGCGGTGTCTAGGCTTTTTACTACTTCAACTAAGTGCTCGTTATCTTCTTTGCCATTCCATACTTTAATATATGAACCATCTTTATAACCATGGTCTTGGCGGAAGAAGTTAAGGGTGTTTTTGCCGACATATCCGCGGTATAGGTCATCAATAGACATCCCAATTTGCTGCATACAACCGGCAAACGCGTGCGCATCAAACTCACGCTTTGTTACTGCGGCACTTGCTAGTAGCTCAAGTGTCTCCTTGAAGTCTCCCGCCTTAATTGGCTTTGCCAGCTCTTGCTCTAGCTGCGATGCAAGTTGCTCAAATGCAGTTTCACCATCAATACGCAAAGACAAGCCAAAGTGAAAAATATCAACCAACTCTAAAATTACTTGTTCTGTATCTGGCGTTTGTTTCTTCCACCATTTCCAGCCGTAATGATCTAGCATTTCTGCACACTCAACCCAAATTGCACGGTACCATTCAAACCCTTGTTCAAACCACTGTTGGTGTACTTTGGTATTCATGGCATGTTGCATTTCTAGCATTACCACAAGCTTAGTGATGTTAGCTGACATTGTGCTCTCTCTTCATGGAAATCAATTACGGACGATATCATACCGTAGTGAAAGATTTTCGCCATAACTTAGGTCTTCTGAGTCGAATTCAATTGCAAACCTCAGGAACTTTTATGCGTCAACTTATTTTCTTTTTCACCTTGGCTTTTTCAGCTTTTCTTAGCGCTGCTGAGGTCACCAATATTGCAGCAGCCCCTGAAAAAGTCAGTCCACTTCTGCCTGGCATCAATGCTCCAGCACTGCACCTTAAAGATAAATCTGGCAACACGATAGATTTATCAGCACGTTACAGGGAAAAAATCAGTGTACTTGTGGTCTATCGTGGCGGCTGGTGCCCATATTGCTCAAGACAGCTTGCAGGGATCCAGAAAATTGAGTCGCAGTTGATCAAGATGGGCGCCCAAATCATTGCCATTTCCCCGGACTCACCTGAGGCGCTAGCAAAAAGCACCGTAGCGTCACCCCATTACCAACTGTTGTCTGATAATGAGATGCAGATGAGCCAAGCACTTGGGCTTGCTTATTTTTTAGATGACAATACTGCACTTGCATACCGTAATAAGCTTGGCGTAAATTTTGTCGATTTAGACGGCAAAGACAAAGTTGCTTTACCAGTACCAGCGGTATTTGTAATTGATAAAAAAGGCTTAATTCAGTTCCAATATGCAAACCCTAATTACAAAGTACGATTGGACGAAAGCGTATTACTGGCCGCAGTAAAAGCCGCAAGCCAGCTCTAAACCTCTCAACCTCTCAACCTCTCAACCTCTCAACCTCAGGTAACTATAAAAAATGGAGTCTAGGACTCCATTTTTTAGCGATTCTCTAAACGGTTGTAATCAAATAACCCATATTCAACACCACGTGTTTGCTCGGCAATTTTGTGGATTAAGTCGCTATAGCGCCAAAATTCGGGGTGAGTTCTACGAATACCATATTGCGCTCGTAGCGCAAGGTAGTCAGGTTCACTCGTCATTTGACTAAATAATGATACAAAGTCCTCTTTCGCTGCTTTGTTTTCTAAGTACCAAATTGCTTCAGGGTAATCGCCAATAAAACCTGGGACTATTGTCGCCGTGTCTTCAGCATATGCTCTTTGGCCCTCTTCATTGAGTAAGCTTGAAATATTGAAGTGCGCATTGTGGTGTAATAATGAGAACGCTTGATGTGAACCGTCACTTTGCTTAGTAATGATAAACGAAACCTGAGGTAACAGATTAATTGCTTCCACGGGCATACTGTTTAGTGCTTGTAGAGGTTTTCCGACAACACGGTAGTCGTAATCCTTATTAAGAACAGGTTCGAGCACCGTATGCAATTGCTGATATAGTTCTTGCTTGGGGTCGTCAGTTTTGTATTTTATGCCCGTTGGCGCACCTATCAGAGACTTGCGGTTAATAAACTCGCTTAAACTCAAATGTGATTTGCGATACCAGTGACGCTTAATTTCTTGACGGTGGCTAAGCGGCAACAAGTTTAAAAAGTTTTGTTCCCCCTCTAGCCTTAAGAAGTCCATATATAAGCGAGTTATCAGCTGATGGCCAATGTTGCCATACACATCAAAACCCGCCACCAGCAAATAGTGAATGCGCTCAAACAGAGCATAATCGAGTACCCAAGTAGTTTTAGGTGGTTGACCGATAAATCCTTTCACAACTGTCGCACTGTCAAAATGACGGAAGATGGTTAGCGCAGCATTAGGGTTTTCTCCTTCACCGCGCCAGATTAAGTCCATATTGAGGCGCTGGCCATCAGCAAACATCGTTTCCGCAAGTGCTGTTTTGGCACGTAAATAGTCTTGTTGCTTACTTGCATATTTTGCCCAACTAGAAAGTGGCAGCGCATTACTTTGCTCCGCCGCAGGCAAGACCAAATCCTCGTCGTGTTTTAACAGCAGTTGATTAACGGCTTCATTGCTGTTTTTTTCAGGGTCAACAAATGCCACCCAAAAGTGATCATTAATAACATTCAGTGCGATTTGACCACGGCAAACAGGCCCTTTGATAAACCCTTTAACAATAAGCTCAGCTTCATCTAGCATGAACTGATAACGGGATTTAACTGGAATGTCTTTGAATACTTTGAATGGGTTTGCTGCAAGCTCGGGTTCATAGCCAGGCAGTGTTTGTACTTGATAATCAGCAGCATAAAACTGCTGGTGTAAACGAGCTAGCTTAGCGTCATCGAGCGCTAATGACATGTGTGTTTTTGACAAAATGGTGCTGCGGACTTGCATCAAACGATAATAGACTCTATCTATTTTTGGATCATCAAACGGTCTCACTGCCTTCACTAACGCAATCGGTTGCCCAGGGGGAGTGCTGGAGCGCACCAATTGAAAAAATGAACCATCATCACTTTTTGGAAAATAGATGTGGGCAAGATACCAATGCTCAAAAATATAGCGTGCTGCTAAGCGATGCTTATTGGTATCTTGATTTAAAAATTGCTCCCATTTTGCCACTTCTTTTTGATCAACATCGCTTGGTTCGGCTATTTGCTGCATTTTGCTGCCATTTTTTAGCCACTGTTCAAGTGTTTTAAACTCATCATGGCTCAGAGCGGGTAGCCCGTAAGGCATACCGGCATGTGGCTGTTGCTTCGCCAGTGCAGAGAACTCATCCATGGTTGGACAGGATTGCTCCCTATCAAGAGAAAAGTCAAACTCTTTACCCAATATACCTTGCTTCGGGAAGGGGTGAGACATTTTGAGCAGCAAACTGTTGTAGAGCACACTACCTGCAAGGTTGCTATAGTCAGACTGTTGGCGCTCATTCAGTACTGCTGTGAAGCCTCGTTCACGCCATTGTGTTGTAGTTTGTGCATCAAATAACAAGCGTGTTGGCGTTCGTGCTAGCAGCCGTGTGCCATCGTATACAAGCTCCTTCGAAAGCCCTCTATCGATCCCTTCGGGGGAGGATAGCTTAAGCTGGCAAGGCGCATCATAACAACCATGACACACCACACAGCGGGACTCTAAAATAGGCTTCACCGTGTGCAAATAACGTGTACCGCTTTGATGGTGCTGCTCAATCCGTGCTTGCGGCTGCTCAGGGCCAAACATGTCGTCGTACTTGGAAACGCCGAGCGCCACACAACCCGATAACACAGTGAGCATCACCGCACAAAACAATACACGTTTAGACATTTACTCGTCCTCGTCATCTAAGCCTAGGTCAAATGTAGGTAACATTTCCATCGGAGGAGAAACAAATAATGCCTCACCTTCGGTGCTCAATACAGCGCTAAGTACGGGACCTCGGTTAAGCAACAGTTGCAGTTGATGGCCTGCTTCTAGCAACGCAGTGACATTCGCACTGATATTAAGAAGCTCATAGTCATCAATATGCAAGCTGATATTTTCATCTTCTTTAGGATTCTGACATAAGTGAGCAAGTAAGTTCTCACTCAAGATCACAGACACTTCGGCGTCTGGAACATTAACGTCACGATTTTCAATATTGTCATCTAACAAAAAAAGCGGTAGTGACAAGGGGGTATCTTGTTGTAATTCCATCAAAGGTTACCATCTGAGTATTTACTTTATATTAGCACAGCTAGATGGCTGATAGCTGAAAAAGAGCGCAACAAAGCGCCCCATTTACCAAGGTAAGGTTTCACCGTTAGAGTGCCAAAAGCCTCCACTATTTTCGATGTTCAAGTGTTCAATTCTTTTAATTAAACGCTCAGCGGCGACATCAGGGGTAATATCTCCAGCAAACCCAACCATTTGCGTTTGCACAAACCCCGGATGGAACAGTCCAACCGAAATTACCTGATTTTTTAGTTCATGAGCCATGCTCACGCTCGCAGCATTGAGTGCCGCTTTTGACATACGATAACCAATATATCCACCAGAACCATTATCAGCAATGGAACCCATTCGGCTGGTTATCATCGCAACTTTACTGCCTGCACTGAAGTTCTTTAAGAGCGCATGAGTAACCCGAATTGGCCCCATCACATTGACATGAAACTGTTGCTCAAGAGTTTTAAAATCCATATCTGCGAGCGTTTCATTGTGGAACACCCCAGCGTTGTTCACCAGCACATCTACTTGTTTTGTGCCCAGTGCCGCCAGCAGCTTTTTAACGCCATTTTCTGTAGCAACATCAATATTTTCTATTATGTTGATACCTAATGCTTCTAGCTCTTCTGAAGTGTTACGAACAACAGCCGTTACCTCACAGCCTAAAGCTTGATATTGCTTACAAAACTCTAATCCAATCCCACGATTTGCACCTGTCACCAAAACATGCAATGCCATATCCTTCTCCTCATTTTATTGCTCAAAGTATTACTATTGGTGTGAGTGTACCAAACTCACGATCAATCGAGCCTGAATTTATAAGTCACGAAAAATCGATACAATAGTCATACTAGGGTGAAAAGTCAGATTTTATGCGCAAATATCATCCGTTGCAGACTCAAGCATAGAAAAAACCGCCCCTTGTGGATCTGTAATGACACAAAACCGCCCAACTTCAGGCACATCTGTTGGTGGCACACATATTTCACCACCTAGCTTTTGCGCGTGCGCTGCTTTACTGTCACAATCTAATACAGCAAGGTATACCATCCAATGTGGCGGAATATCCTCCCCCCACTCTGCAGTCATTTCTATCATCCCTGCAACCGGGTGGTCATCGACTTTAAATAGCGTATATTCCATCTCCCCCATATCTTTGGTTTCAACTTGCCAATCAAATAACGAAGTATAAAAATCGCGACTTTTCTGACTATTTTTACTCACTAGTTCAAACCAATAAGGGGTATTAGCTTCTAGCTGACGTTGTGTGCCGATATGCCCACCTTCTTGCCATAATGCAAAAATGGCACCCCCAGGCTCTTGCAACATTACCATGCGCCCAGCACCTGCTACATCATGGGGCCCTGCCAACACTTTTGCACCTAATTCCACAGCACGAGCCACACTGTTATCGACATGGGTTACTGCAACATAAGCAAGCCAATGACTCACTGCGCCGTTTTTCTGCTGCTCAGCTGTCATCTGATACATCGCAGCTATATCATCGGCGCCTTTTTGCAGCATAGTGTAATAACAATCTTCACCTATCGGCTGATCTAGAATCTGCCAATCGAATAACTGACTATAAAAGGGTTTTGCTGATTTCCAGTCACTTGAGCACAACTCAATCCAACAAAAGTAACCGGGTCTAAATTCGCTGACAACTGACATCACCATTTCTCCAATGAAACCTAGTCAAGTGAATATAGCAGTGTTCTGGTAATAATGAAGTGCTGCTAAGTCAGATAACCAAGGGTTATTCCTTTAATTGACCGTACTTGGGCGAACGAGGGCCATACAGCAAACCATTTGTTGACCCTGCAGATAGCAAGCGCTGAGATGCCTCTTGTGATACTTCGAAGCCCATATCGAAGGTACTTTCAATCACTTGATTCAGCACTGCACCAATTAAAGCGCCTGCTAGACTGTTATCATTATCATCGCGATCTTCACTACTAGCAGCTTGAGCGTGTCCCTGCCAGATCACTTGACCAGTTTGTAGATCGACTAACTTTGCAGATAATGCAACCTTAGTGTCGCTATCGATCACAATATAAGAAGTTCCATAATCTTGAACTTCAATATACAAAGCAGCATCTGCGGCGAATATCTCGTGTAGCTTGCTAGGCGCTACATTATGAACGTCGTGTGCAATTGCAAGGCCATTACTTTTAAATGTCTCTTGCACTAACGATACTGGAAACACATAGTACCCCGAATCAGCCAGAGGCTGTATTACGGTTGCCATCACACTGTAAGGTGCAATAACTTCATTTGAGTTATTGATTGGCGGTAATACCAAGATGGATTTAGGATCACTTTGAATAAAAGCGCTATAGTCTTGACTTGGTGACGTTTTACAGCCATTTAGCAAAGTCAACGTAACGAATACCAACGCGCACCTGAACCATTTCATATTATTCTCCCTGTGCATTGACCATGAGAAAGTTAATATAGTGCTGAGACTCAGGAAACAGCTGCTTCTCTTGCTCAAAATAACTAAATCCCTTTGTTTGATCACCTTGAAGTAAATGCAAATATCCAAGGTGAGCATACATTCCCGGCGCCGGACTCAATTGGTTAGCTTCAGCACGTGCTATATCAGACTCTAATTCGGCGATTTGTTCATTCAGTGCCGCCATATCGCCACGAAAAAACGCGTAGACATTGCGCTCATAAGAGCCGTAATAATATTGCGGTGTTGTACTTTGACACCCTGACAATACCAATAGCAACACCACCAAAAATATCGTTTTTTTCATAATTTACCTGAATATTAGATTGCGCTAAATGGGTTTATAAAGGCTGCCAATCGCCCTGTTCAATACCATTTACTAAGTTGTTAACCGCTTCACGAATGGCCAAATCCAATACTTTACCGTTTAACGTTGAGTCATAACTGGCAGTACCACCAAACCCTATTACTTCACGATTAGATAAACTATATTCACCAGCACCTTGTACCGAGTACACAACTTCCGAACTGTTAACATCAACAATATTCAAGTTGACTTTGGCGTACGCAACTTGCGATTTACCTTTACCCAAAATGCCGAATAATTGTTTATCACCAACTTCTTTTCTACCAAATTCAGATACATCACCAGTCACCACAAAATTAGCGCCTTTGATCTTTTGTTTTGCCCCTGAAAAGCCCGCTTCTTGAGAAATTTCACTCATATTTTCTCTATCTAGCACGACAAATCGATTACTTTGTTGCAGGTGCGTAGTAAGAATCGTTTTAGCCTGAGAGCCAAGACGATCGGCGCCAGAATTAAAAACACCGTTGAGATAAGCGGAGCGATTTTGTAACTTACCAACCGCTAACTGGCTCTTCGGGCCATTGTAAGCTTGGTTGTATGTTGCCACTTTTGGGCTCTCGAGTGTTCTTGATGCTTCCGTTGCGCAACCCGCAGTCAGTCCAATAAAAGTTAGCGCAAATACAGTCACGAGTTGTTTGTTCATTGTTTATCTCCTAATGAGGTTCAGGCCTTGTAAAAACAGCCCAGAATAATCTGTGCCTTGTTGCTAACTAATGTAATCAAACTTGATGCGCTTTGATGTTAATTTTTGTTTGTCAAAGATGTACCTCACACTACATTTGGTGAAGTCGTAACAAGGCTTACTAAGTATAGCCTTGTGCCACCTGTTTGCCTTTTGCAGCAAAACGCATTAAACCTAGCTAGGTTTATAGAAAATAGTTATTTATATACAAGGTGTTAAAGAAGAAAGAGGAGAGTGGTGCTTAGTGCCATTAGCGGCACTAAACAAAAAAGGTATGATATTGAAGCCAATTTACACTTTTCTACAAATCAACGTTGGCGCATAACCCCTTCTTGGATAGTAGAGGCCACAAGTTCACCTTGACGATTAAAAAACTGCCCTCTGACAAGACCACGGCCATTAGAAGCACTCGGACTATCCACACTATACAAAATCCACTCATCCATTCTAAATGGACGATGAAACCACATCGCATGATCAATGGTTGCAACCTGCATATTCGGCTGCATAAACGACAGCCCGTGTGGTTGCAATGCAGTTGGCAAAAATTCAAAGTCTGACGCATACGCCAATAAATAGTTGTGTATTCGACGGTCGTCGGGCATCTCACCATTGGCTTTAAACCAGACGTTCCTAACCGGTGATTGCTTTTTAGGCTGAAAAGGATTTTGGAAGTTAACTGGGCGCATATCCAAGGGCATTTCTTGCGTAAATTTGGCGCGCAACGTTTCTGGAATTAAGTCTGTATGTTCCTGATAAAAATGAAGCGATGACTTTAAACTCTCCGGCTCTGGTACATCTGGCATTAAGGACTGATGAGACAAGCCTGGCTCATCCCCTTGAAATGACGCAGTCATGTAAAAAATCGGCTTGCCATACTGAATAGCGCTAACTCTGCGTGTGCTAAAACTGCGCCCATCACGAATATTCTCAACATCATAAACAATCGGCTTACTCGCATCTCCTGGACGTAAGAAGTACGAATGGAGTGAATTAACATACCGACCTTCAGGCAAGGTATATTTCGCCGCAGACAATGCCTGTCCCATCACTTGACCACCAAATACTTGCGGAAAGCCCAGATCTTGACTCTGCCCACGGTAGATGCCTTGCTCGATCTCCTCGAGGCTAAGAAGATCCAATAGGTTTTGTAATACTTGACTCATGCTGCGCTCCGAACGTCTAGTAGAACTGGCAATAGTAGATATAATGACGTAATACCTTGACCAATCCAAATACATTGCTCAAATGAGTATAATACATCATAACTCAACCTATTGGACTAACCCATATGACTTATTGGCTGTTTAAAACGGAACCTGATGCTTTCTCAATTGATGATCTCAAAAATGCACCTGAACAGCGGACTTTTTGGGAAGGGATCCGCAACTATCAGGCTCGTAATTTTTTGCGTGATGAAGTGAAGGTAGGCGATTTGGTGTTTATTTATCATTCCAGTTGCAAAGTACCCGCGGTAGTTGGTATAGCCCGAGTGATAAAGGCAGCAACTCCAGATCCTCATCAGTTTGATCTCAACAGTGACTACTACGACCCAAAGTCCTCTACAGATAACCCGCGCTGGGTCGGGGTCACTTTAGCTTATGAGAGGCATTTGCGCCCTGTCACACTTCAAGCCATCAAGGCAAATCCAGCATTAACGGAAATTGCGCTAAAAAAAGCAGGTCGGCTATCTGTCATGCCAGTTGTGGATGCTGAATGGCACGCCATATTAGCCATGTCAGGAGCGAGCTAACGCTTGCTCCTATTTTTATTCCACCCATGTTTAGGGACAATACTGATATAAAGCAGCAAGGCGACCCATGAAAACAATAATATTCCGATTAGCCACCCATTTTTCTCATGACCTTTCGTGCGTTTACTTCCTGCAACCAAAGTGACAGGAAGCAAATAAGCACACACAGCACCGAAGATTAACAGCGGGGTTTCGAACATAACCCTGGCCAATTCACCTCTGATGCCAATACACGCTGTGGCGCGATATAATGTAAAATATCACCTCCACTAATGCGGTAATCCAAAGGCGGATTAAGGTCCATATTTAAGCCATTGAGATCATGCGCAACGCCCAATAAGGTCGCGTCATGATGCTGCTTGAAGTAACCAAAAATATCCTCAAAGGTTAAGCTGCCGACCTCAACGGGAATGGTCAAGCTAAATTGTGTGTCACCATGTAGTGTTGATAATAACTCTTCCTGTACTCTACTTGACCCAGGGTCTTGCATGGCACGCACCAAAATTTCAGCAGACATCGACGCTGAACATTCAACGTTGGAACAATGCTCTCTTAATAACAGTGCCTTACTATCGTCTAAAAAGTGGGCTGTGATATGTGCTTCTGGTTTTACAACTCGGCTCAGTTTTAAAGCAGTGGTAAAAGTTTGATTATCGTCGTCACCGTCAATAATGACTTTGTCGGCACGCTCAATATTAATACGGGTTAATTGCTCGTCATCAGTAAAACTTGTTAATCTGGCAAAAGCGACATCTGGATAACTTAATAATGGATGTTCCATCATGTCAGTAACTGCCAGTACTATCTTTCTTTCTTCCCGCTTGTTATCACCTAAAATGTAATCCACCATCTTTTTTGTCCTGACATCATGCCAACCAAAAATTACAATATGATTTTGCAAGTGTGCGAAATCTTTTTCCCCTGTCATGCCTCTTCTCACCCAAAACGTCACAAACTGTCCAGCTTTCCCTAACAACACACCAAATAGCGCTAGGCCAAATGGGATCTGTATTGTAGCCACAACCAAACGCCCAAAGTCTGTTGTTGCACTAAAGTCGCCATACCCAACCGTCGAGGTCGTCACGACGTAATAATAAAAAAATGTACTTAGTGGCAATAACGCCGTTTCATTACTGAGCCATAATAGCCCCCATGTCACCGACATGTGAATAAGCGTTGCCATAAACAGCAGCTGCCAACTTGCTTTATCGACATGAGCTCGCATCAAAACAACTAAGCGCTTAAAAAATATAGGCATATTACTTCCCTATCATATACATACTGCTACCATACTGTAGATTTTACCCAAAAAACAACACGACATATCGACTTCTTTGATATAGTCTTAGAAAAGGTTACAAGAAGTAATGAGGGGTTAACATGGCTGGTGTATTGGCCTCAGTGGATCAACGCACGCAACTGGTGGGTGAAAATCGCCTTGAACTACTATTGTTTCATCTTCATAGTCGCCACTTTTTTGCGCTAAACGTCTTTAAAGTAAAAGAAGTCGTTAAACTCCCTCATCTAAATAAGATACCTAATGCCCATCCTAAAGTATGTGGTGTAACCAATATCCGTGGAGAGTCGATCCCGGTTATTGATCTGCGCCAAGCTATCTGCATGCCGTCATGCGAGCGAGATAAAGACTGCAACCTAGTCATCACCGAATACAACCGCTCTGTTCAGGCCTTTTTAGTTGGAAAAGTCGACCAGATAATTAACACCACTTGGTCAGACATTATGCCAACCCCCAAGTCCGTTGGTCGTAACCACTACCTTACTGCATTGACTAAAATACAACGCAGTGGTGTAGAGCATATTGTTGAAATCATTGATGTAGAGAAGGTGTTAGCTGAAATTGTTGAGTACACCGTCGAGATCCCACAAGGTATTCTTGATAAAGCCATTATCAATGAATTTCATGGTCGCAAGATTTTACATGCGGATGACTCTCCTACTGCACGCAGACAAGTGGCCGATACACTAGCGCAGCTGGGAATCGAGATAATCCCAGCGACTGATGGCCAAGAGGCGCTGAATGTACTAAAACACTGGGCCGATGAAGGCATTGATGTACAAAAAGAACTCTTAGCAGTTATCACCGATGCCGAGATGCCCGTTATGGACGGGTATCGCCTGACTTATGAGATCCGTAACGATAGTCGTCTAAAGGATCTTTACGTCATCCTTAATACCTCACTGAGCGGCAGTTTCAATAATGCTATGGTCGAAAAAGTTGGATGTAATGCCTTCTTGTCAAAATTTCAGCCCGACTTGTTAGTGACCGAAGTGCAGAGCCGCCTGAAAGACGTGTTAGAAAACAAATAAACACTGTATAAAAAAACAGTTTTATTTTTCTTATAAATCATAGCGTTGCTTTTCTAAGCCTTGCTTTACTTAGCGAGATGCTGGGATTTAACCCAGTGACTCGGTATACTTGCCATCATTTGAGCAAATAGGCAAAGCAATGGACGTATCAGAACTACTCGACGGCCTTAACGACAAACAGCGCGATGCAGTCGCAGCTCCTCTGCAAAACATGTTAGTGCTCGCGGGCGCGGGGTCAGGTAAAACACGAGTACTTGTTCACCGCATTGCTTGGCTTATGCAAGTTGAACATGCCTCGCCGTTTAGTATTTTCGCGGTAACTTTTACCAACAAGGCTGCCAAAGAAATGCGTGCGCGCGTCGAGGCAACGATAAGTGCTCCTGTTGGTGGTATGTGGATTGGTACCTTCCACGGCCTTGCTCACCGAATGTTACGCGCCCATCATCGTGAAGCAAAACTGCCTGAGTCGTTTCAAATCTTAGACAGCGATGATCAACAGCGGATGATCCGCCGCTTGCTCAAAGCTATGAATATCGATGAGAAAAAATGGCCACCTAAACAGTTAAGCTGGTATATCAGTGCTCGAAAAGATGAAGGGCTAAGGCCAAAAGATATTCAAGCATATGATGTCAATGAACAACTGATGTTAAAAGTTTACAGCGCTTATCAAGATGCTTGCGACAGAGCCGGCTTGGTTGATTTTGCTGAGATCTTACTCCGCTGTTATGAACTGTTACAGCAACAACCGACTTTATTGCGTCATTATCAACAGCGATTTCGCCACATGCTGGTAGACGAATTCCAAGATACCAACAGTATTCAATACTTATGGTTACGCCTGCTTGCTGGAAGCGAAAACAACATCATGATCGTAGGCGATGATGACCAAAGTATATATGGTTGGCGCGGTGCAAAAGTTGAAAACATCAAACGATTCCTAGATGACTTTAACGCACAGACCATTCGCCTTGAGCAAAATTACCGCTCTACCGCGACGATTCTAAAAGCATCAAATGCGCTAATTGAAAATAATGCAGAGCGTATGGGAAAAAGCCTATGGACGGACGGTAATCAAGGTGAGCCCATTTCAATTTACGCGGCTTTCAATGAGCTTGATGAAGCAAGATTTGTTGTGGGTAAAATCAAGTTATGGCTGCAAGCTGGTAATGCGCTGAGCGACAGCGCGGTGCTGTATAGAAATAACGCACAATCACGGGTATTAGAAGAAGCACTACTGCAAGAAGGACTAAAGTACCGGATCTACGGTGGTATGCGCTTTTTCGAACGCCAAGAAATAAAAGATGCGCTTTCTTACTTACGCATTATCAGTAACCGTAACGATGATGCCGCCTTTGAGCGCGTTATTAATACTCCAGCACGGGGGATTGGTGATAAAACCCTAAGTCATATTCGCGACTGTGCACGTCATGAATCCTTGTCACTTTGGGATGCAGCAAAAGCAGTGCTGGCGCAAAAACATTTGGCAGGGCGAGCCGCCACCGCAGTCACTAAGTTTATCGACTTAATTGAACAACTAGACGACAAAATCACTGAACTGGAACTTGCGCAGCAAGCACAGACAGCGATTGAACAGTCAGGTTTGATGGCCATGTATCAAGCAGAAAAAGGCGAAAAAGGCCGCGCACGAGTGGAAAACTTGGAAGAACTCATCAGCGCCTGTGGTCAGTATGAACTGCCTATTGATGAAGACTTCACTTCACCGCTACAGGGCTTCTTAGCCTATACCTCATTAGAAGCTGGTGAAGGCCAAGCAGACGAGCACGAAGATGCTGTGCAAATGATGACGCTGCACTCAGCTAAAGGTCTAGAATTCCCCTTAGTATTTATGGTTGGTGTGGAGGAAGGCATGTTTCCATCACAGCAAAGTAATGAAGAGTCCGGTCGACTAGAAGAAGAGCGCCGCCTCTGCTACGTTGGTATGACACGCGCCATGGATAAGCTTTACATTAGCCATGCAGAAAGTCGGCGTTTATATGGTCAAGAAAAGCACCACAGCCCATCACGTTTCCTCCGAGAAATCCCTGAAGACTGTATGGAAGAGATCCGAATTAAAACGCAAATCTCTCGCCCTGCAAATACGGGGAGATTCAGCCCTTCAATCAGCCATGCAACTTTTGAAGAAAGTGGCTTCAACCTTGGACAACGTGTACTACATGCGAAGTTTGGTGCAGGCACCGTATTGAATTACGAAGGCGCAGGAGCGCAATCACGTATTCAAGTCAATTTTGATGACGTGGGTAGCAAGTGGTTAGTGACAGCCTATGCTAGATTACAAGCACTCTAACCTCCCAACCTTACTCAAACAGCTTGCTGATGCCCGCCATCGGCAGCTGTTGCTCGTCACTGGTCGCCAAGCTTGGTGTTATCAACAATCTGAACAGCTGCTTACGCAATCAAGTGACTGTTTGGTGCTCAGTAATAACCAATTACTTAGCCAAGCAATATGGCCGGATCACTTACATCAAATACTTGGACAAGAGTTTGACCACCTAATTTACGATGGCTTTAGTGGGATTCTCCCCAACAAAATCGCAGCAGCTGCCGGTACCGTAAAAGCGGGCGGTTTGTTTGTGCTACTACTTCCTGAGTTGAGCGAGCTGGAGCACTGGATAGACTCAGCAATTCAGCGCTGGAGTTCAGAGGGGTATACGCCAACACACAGCTACTTTTTAAACCGATGGCGGCAACTATGGCAGCGCCAACCAGCTTGGCAAATTAGCGAAAAACACGAAAGCTCACTGCCCAAAAATTACCACCCATCGGGCCCGACGACGTGCGGTATCGAAGCGCAGCAACACGTATTATCCCGCATCACTAGTGCACTAATAAATAACCATACTCCTATCTTGCTCAGTGCCGATCGCGGACGCGGTAAGAGTGCGCTTTTAGGGTTGCTAGCAGCAAAGCTGCCTGAACAACCATTTGTTATTTGCAGCCGTCATTTCCATGCTTTGCACAGTTGTTTTGCGATGCGTGCGAATACACTCAATCAGCCCGTCAAGCACAATAGCAAAACACTCGCCAATCTAAGTTATCTAGCACCAGATGCGTTACTACAGCAAGCGCCATCTCTGGATAGCAATACGATTTTGTTAATAGACGAAGCAGCCACACTGCCAGTGCATTTTTTAATTCAAGTTGCGCAGCTTGGCTTTCGTTGTGTATTTTCGAGTACCTTAGTAGGTTATGAAGGAAATGGCCGCGGTTATACCTTAAGGTTTAAACGCCACCTTGCCACCCACTACCCAAAACATCTTGATTTCACTCTAACATCACCTATTCGTTATGCGTCCAATGATCCATTAGAGCAACAAATTCGGCGGTTATTCGCATTAGAGTGTAAAATCAAACCGCCCTCCTCCTCTTATCAGTACTCAATGCGCGCAATTACACAAGCCGAATTGGCTACGAATAACACATTGCTTGAACAGGTGTTTTCTTTGTTAGTATTGGCGCATTATCAAACCAGTGTTGATGATTTGAGACAACTGTTAGATGCACCAGATCTGTACCTGTACGGCGCTTTTTGCGATGATCAGTTGGTAGCAATTTGTCTCGCGGTATTAGAAGGCGGAATGCCTGACCCATTGGCGCAGGATATTATCAATGGTAAGCGCAGGCCAGCTGGGCACCTGATGTCACAACAGCTCGCCACCACCTACGGCGATCGCCACTTTGTTAGCGCTCATCATGCTCGCATTATCCGTATTGCAGTACACCCAGATATGCAGCGTCGCGGGATTGGCAGCCAACTATTAAGCGCTGTTGAGAACTCGTTGCCTAGGCATATCAGCGCAGTTGGTACCAGTTTTGGCCTCACCACCGAGTTGCTGACATTTTGGCATCAGCAAGGATACCAACCTTTAAAAATCGGTTTTAAACAAGATAAAGCCAGCGGTGAATATGCCTTGATTGCTCTAAAGCCCAGAAAAGAGCCAATATCGGCTTCTTATCAAGCATTATTTAGGCAAGGGTTTGTCTACCAGTTACGTACGACTTATCAACACCTTGATACTAGTACCGTCACAGCGGTCTTGGCGACACTACAATCACAGCAAGTAAGTAGTGAGCAACTGAGCTACCTGCACTTTCTTTCACAAAGTACACCTAATGAACAACAAATATGCCCCTTTTTATGGCAACTTGTCACACTACAACCAATATTAGTTAAAAGCTTAACTAATATTTCCTCAGAATTAATTATTCGGCTAGTATTACAGCAGCATGCAACCCAAGTCGTACAGCAAATGCTAGGACTTTCTGGTAAAAAAGCATTAGTTATTAAATTAAGAGAGGCCTTACAGCAAGTATATGAATATTTCCGGCATTAAACTGCTGCTGTTGGCAGTCCTGATTCTGAGCTCGAGCCTTCCGTTATCTGCCAAACAAGCGGTCAAAATGGGAATGTCGACGGCACTTTCAGGACCAGCACAGGAGATTGGTCAGCAGTTAAAAGCCGGTGCAGAGTTACACTTGGATCACTATAATCAGCATAAACCGGCTGACGCGTTGCCTGTGACGCTCGAAGCCTTAGACGATGGTTATGAACCGCATAAAACCGTCATCAATGCACGCAAGCTTATTTATGAGCACAAAGTAGATGCGTTATTTGGAGTAATGGGCACCCCCACCTCTTATGCAATTAAGCCCATACTAGAGCACTCCCACATCCCTTTATTGATGCCGTACACAGGCGCTGAGTTTTTACAAAACCCTATTACCTTCGATGTGTTCAACCTACGCGCCAGCTACAATAAAGAAACCCAAGATATCATTCACTACTTTGTAGATGAGCTAAAATTCAAACGTATTGCTTTACTTATTCAAGCAGATGAATTTGGCTTAACGGTTGAAAAAGGCCTGACCAAAGCCTTGTCAGAACATGGCATGCGGCCTGTTGTTATTACACGCTTTAGGCGTAATAGTGACGATATAGATAAAGCACTGAAACGAGCTAAGCGCCATAAAATAGAGGCGTTTGCCATGGTTGGTACCTATCAGCCTTTAGCCAAGTTTATTAATCAAGCAAAATTTTCAGGGTTAGAAGCACACTATGCAACGGTTTCTTTTGCTTCTTCTAACGAGCTATTTGCCCGCCTCAAAGGACAGCCTAAGGTACTCGTCACCGAAGTTGTCCCTGATCCTGTGATTTGCAAAGCACAACTGTGTGATCACTTCCGACAGACCATCAATCAAACTAACCTGCCCTTAAATGAACAGGTGTTTGAAGGGTTTCTCAACGCCTATTTACTCACCAGCGCTATTCAAGCTTGTCAGTTGCCGCTGCAAAGTACCTGCCTACTGAATGCGTTACAAGATCAGTTAGAAAATAACCAACTTATTCGTGATGTATTTATGTTGCAACCTGGACAAAAGAAATTGCCAGTTTACCGCTCATTTTTCTAATAATGTTCTATCCTTAGGAGAGATTGACTATAGGCGAGGCTGACATGGATTTAATTAACTTTCGGGTCGGAAAAAAAACAATATCACTGCAAATCCTCGATATTTTATTAACTGAGCGTTACAAAGAAAACTTAACAGACTTACCTAACGACAACCCGAGCTTTCTTGGTGTTAAAGATTATATGGGAATACCCACTCCCATATTCGACTTAGGGATCATCCTCAACAAACGTTCTTCTTATGATACTAACCAAGAACTTGTAGACATGCTTAAAAAGCGAGAAGAAGACCATAAAGAATGGCTACACGCTCTAGAAGCAAGTATTTTTAATGATGCCCCTTTTTTAAAAGCGAAAGATCCAAAACAGTGCGCTTTTGGACAATGGTTTTATAGTTTTAAAACTGACAATGATGATCTCAAAGCGTTACTAAAACGCTTTGAGATCCCACATGAACAGTTACATGCGTTAGCCGATAAACTCCTCACCCTTTGTGCCAAAGGCAACAAGCAAGAAGCATTAGACATGTTAGCGCGAGAGAAAAGAACGACATTCAATAAACTCATGCGACTCTTTGAGTCTGCCCGCGACCAAATTATGCTAGATCATAAGCCTATTATTGTATTCACGACCCAGGATGGCCAAAGCCCCCATATTGGCTTGCTTGTCGACAAAGTCGAAGATAACGTGCACTGTGAAGAAAGCGATATCAAGTCACTTCATGAAATGACCAGTATTGGCTTCGAGATCGATGCACAAACGAAGAAATTAATGAAAGGATTAGTAAAAATGGGTGAACGCCACAGCGTGTTGATTGACCCTAGTGCTATTTTCCGACCAGAACATTTACAACATTATGAGCCAGAAGAAACCGAAGAGTACGGTTTGTTTTAACACTATACAGTTACACACAAAAACGCCGCTATTCGCGGCGTTTTGTACTTTATAATCTGAGCTCAGATTAGTGATTACTTAGCTTGGCGGCTAGCGCGTTTACGCTCGCTTTCAGTCAGTAATTTCTTACGAATACGGATGCTTTCAGGCGTTACTTCTACTAGCTCATCATCATCAATGAACTCAAGCGCTTGTTCTAGCGACATCACGATAGGTGGCACAAGGTTTTGTGCTTCGTCAGTACCTGCTGCACGTACGTTAGTTAACTGCTTACCTTTAAGTGCATTTACCGTTAGGTCGTTGTCACGGCTATGAATACCGATGATCATACCTTCGTAAACCTCAACACCGTGACCGATAAATAGACGACCACGTTCTTGTAGGTTAAATAGTGCGTTTGTTAGCGCTTTACCTGGTGCATTCGCGATTAGTACACCATTCTTGCGCTGACCAATGTTACCGCCTTTGTGTGGACCGTAATGCGAGAACGTGTGGTACATCAAACCAGAACCAGACGTTAACGTCATAAATTCTGTTTGGAAACCAATTAGACCACGTGCAGGCATCATGAAGTCCATACGCACACGACCTTTGCCATCTGGAGACATGTCAGTCATTTCTGCTTTACGAAGACCAAGCTGCTCCATGATAGAACCTTGGTGCTCTTCTTGACAGTCAATGGTTACTGTTTCGTACGGCTCTTCTAGCTGACCATCAACTTCACGTAGGATTACTTCTGGACGAGATACTGCAATCTCGTAGCCTTCACGACGCATATTCTCAATAAGAATACCCAAGTGAAGTTCACCACGACCAGATACACGGAAGCTATCTGGGTTATCGGTTTCTTCAACACGTAGTGCAACGTTGTGCACAAGCTCAGCTTCTAGACGCTCAAGGATATTACGCGAGGTGACGTATTTACCTTCTTGGCCTGAGAATGGAGACGTGTTTACAGAGAAAGTCATTGTTACTGTTGGTTCATCAACAGATAACGGAGGCAATGCTTCAACATTGTTCTGGCAACAGATAGTGTCAGAAATTTTCAGTTCGCCAAGACCTGTGATTGCGATGATATCACCTGCAGTTGCTTGCTCAACCTCATGACGGTCAAGACCTAAGTAACCAAGTACTTGACCTACTTTACCGTTACGTGTTTTACCATCAGCACCGACGATAGTCACCTGTTGGTTAGGCTTAACTGAACCACGCTTGATGCGGCCAACACCGATAACACCTACGTATGAGTTGTAATCAAGCTGAGAAATTTGCATCTGGAACGGACCTTCAGGATCCGCGTTAGGCGCTTCAACTTCATCTACGATAGCTTGGAACATTGGTTCCATGTTGTCAGACGGCTCATCTAGATCAAGTGTTGCCCAGCCGTTGATTGCTGATGCGTAAATCACTTTAAAGTCTAGCTGTTCGTCAGTTGCACCTAAGTTGTCGAATAGGTCAAAAACTTGGTCCATTACCCAATCAGGACGAGCGCCCGGCTTGTCAATTTTGTTGATTACAACAATAGGCTTAAGACCCTGAGCAAACGCCTTTTGTGTTACGAAACGCGTTTGTGGCATCGGACCTTCTTGTGCATCAACTAGTAGTAATACTGAGTCAGCCATCGAAAGAACACGTTCTACTTCACCACCGAAGTCGGCGTGTCCCGGAGTATCTACGATATTGATACGGTAGTCGTTCCACTTGATTGCGGTATTTTTTGCAAGGATGGTGATACCACGTTCTCTTTCAAGATCGTTTGAGTCCATCACTCGCTCTTCATTACCACCGCGCTGCTGTAGTGTACCTGATTGCTCAAGTAGCTTGTCTACAAGCGTTGTTTTACCGTGGTCTACGTGCGCGATAATCGCGATATTTCTTAACTTTTCGATGCTCATATTATTACTCAGTGAAGTTGGCCCTCAGTGATCCTAGTCGATCTACGCAAAAATGCGCGTTGAGATTGCCCGATTGAGAATTAAAGGTCGCGTATTATCTACTATTAATGTGACAGATGAAAGTTTATCCAACATTTTTTTCAATAATCTAGCATGAATTTCTCTGGTAAAGGGGGCAGTAAAACGCGACTAGGTCGAGTCCGATTACAATACTTTGCTCGTCCGATTCTGGACTTAGCCCTTGCAAAAATACAATAAAGCCTATTAATATCATGACAATAGCGTTTGGCACATACGTTGCTAAAGTACCAATCAAGGTGAAATATTAATAATAAACCATCGTGACACCTCACTGTACTTGGAGCAAATATGGTAACACATTCAATAAACATGGCTTGGCAACGGCTCAAACGTCATATCAGTTATACAGTCACTATTATTCTGACACTTGGGCTCGCACTAGGTGCTTTGGTGTCGACATACAACCTCAATTATCAATTACTCGCAGCACCACTCCCTTATCCAGATGCGGAGCGGTTGATGTTGTTACGCGGCGCGCTAGTCGATGACAATAATGAAATAAAACAAAGCAACTTTATTCCGCACGCTGGAAGCTTAACGTCTTATGAGAAACAACCCCAATTCCCCGAGATTGAAAGCATAGCACTACAAAACATTAGTATTGATGTGGAGCAAAGCTTACCAAGTAGTCCTACATTTAATATCGGTGCCATCACCCCTGAGTACATGCAGTTACTTGATGCACCGATGGCACTCGGTCGCTACTTTTCCAGCGATGAAGGTCTAGGTAGTCAGCAGCCGGTTGCAATGATTTCATATTCTGTGTGGCAACAATATTTCGCTGGTAACCCTGATGTTTTAGAAAAAACGGTGGTTTTTAAAGGCGTCAGTTTCAGAATTATTGGTGTAACGGCCTCACAATTTGACGAACCAGTGCTTTCAACACCAAATTGGCATACTGATGTTTGGCTAACCTATGACTACAACGATTCACCGGCTCCTCAGTGGCAACGTAACAACATTCAAACCTACCAGATCCTAAAATTACATAAGTCAGCAGACTCTCAAACAGCACAGCTGTCTCTGGAAAACTGGTTTAATGAGCAGCTACATCAGCAAACCAGAGGTATGCAAGATTTCGCAAATAGTAGAGTCAAACTGGAATTGATCCCGTTCAAAACTCGTATTGTTGGCGATGCCTCACAGGTCAGCTTGATGATGTTACTTGGCAGCATTGTATTGTTGTTAATTGCACTAAGTAATATCTGTAACTTAGTACTATCGCGAGCTGTAGAGCAACAAAGAAACTTTGCTGTTCAAGCTGCTTTAGGTGCAAGACCAAGCCATTTGTTTCATCACATAGTAACAGAGTTAGGGCTCTTGTTTACCTGCGCGGCCGCGATTTCCCTTGTAGTCGCAACCGCTATTATCTGGTTACTAAAATCTGGCATGGCGGGGCCTCTTGCGCGTTTGCAAACACTACAACTTGAACTGCATACCGTGGTATTTGCTTTAATGACGAGTGCCGCCTTGTGTTTGATGCTCGCTTGGATTGTCAGCCGTCAGCTTAATTATCAGAACATTATTCGCCAATTACAAAGCAGTGGTAAAGGGACTGGTGTACAAATCTCTGCTACCACCCGTAACTTACTCATCTCTTTTCAACTGCTTATTTGCCTCTCTTTGCTTACCGTTTGCCTTGGTGTATTTCAAACAAGCTGGCAGCATTTACAGCGTGAAACGGGCATAAAAGAACAAAATACCTACCAAGTGGCACTGAATCTTGGCACATTACTGCAACAAATGACGCTTGAGGAACGCCGGCAGCTATTACTCTCAGCATTAGACTCCCTGCGGGCATTACCACAAGTCGAGCATGCAGGGATCGGCGGCTACCCTCCCATTTCTTATTGGGTTCCTGGCTTTTCTAGTCGTCAGATGCAATTTGAGCCAGGGATCAAGAAAAACTCATTTGAATTTCAAAGCACGGCTGGTACGGCATCTTACTTTAACGCTTTCGGAACCAAGCTCATTGATGGTAGAGCCTTCACGATGGAAGAAGCCATTAACAACGAGTCCGTCGTTATTATCAATCAGTATCTGGCAAGGCAGCTTAGAGAAAGAGGACAAGTGCTCGGTGCCAAATTATATTCACGTAACAGTCAAAACAGTGTTGAAGTTATTGGCGTAGTCGATGATATTTATCTACCTAATCAGCCAAATATTGCTAGAATTTTTATTCCCGCAATACCAACTGGCTACCCTTTTATCATGATTGAAACTAAGGCCAATGCAGGTATCAGCAAAGCAGAAATAAACCAGCTTTTGGTCGATATTCACCCACAGATGCGAGTCTATAATTTTCAGTCGACAACAACACTACTTGCAACACATTTACAGCGAGATCGTGTCGCCAGCATCTTTACATTGGTATTGTCTGTCATTGCCTTAGTCCTAGCTGCAATCGGGATCTATGGTGTCTGCAAATATAACATTGCATTACGCCGTTTCGAGCTGGGGGTGAGAATGTCCATAGGCGCAACACCGATAACCGTATTGATTCTAATATTAAAGGATAACTTGCGACCCCTACTTATCGCGGTTTGTGCATCTGCATGTATTTTATTGAGTATTTCAGCACTTCAGGATACGCTTGTACCTAATACAGCCAGTAGTATTGTGCACTGGCTAGTATCGTTGGCGGCTGTGATAACTTTAGTTACTGGTGTGACCCTAGCCTCTGCCAGAGACATTATTGCCCGCCCAGCACTGCACGCACTGCGCGGAGAATAATAACATTTTTTACCATCAAGGAAGTTTACTGTGAGTGCCAAGCCACTAATATTACTAGTCGAAGACAACAGAGAAGTCCGATTAGCAGCAAGATTTGTACTGGAAGATTTAGGCTTAGCTGTAGAAGAAGTCGAAAATCCGGTTCAGGCACTCACTTTCCTCGAGCAACGCCAGCCTAGTCTGATTTTGCTCGATATGAACTTTGAGCTAGATTCCACCTCTGGACAAGAAGGGCTTAGGTTTTTACGTCAACAACAGCAGCTGGGCAACACCATCCCCGTGGTCGCAATGACGGCATGGTCACATACCGAGTTAGTTGTACAAGCAATGCAGCTTGGTGCTGCGGACTTCCTAGAAAAACCATGGAAAAACCAACGTTTCGAGCAAGTCATTCGCCACCAACTCCAACTCAGTGAACTGAGTAATAAAAATCAGGCATTACAACATGCGCTGGCTGGAGAGAAAAGCACCGTGCTTTGGCAGAGCAATGCGATGCAGCAACTGATGGAGCAGCTGGAGATCATGGCACCAACCGATGCAAATATTCTCCTTACTGGAGAAAACGGTGTTGGCAAAAGCCTGATAGCGCAGTGGATCCACCAGCACTCAACGCGAGCGATGCAACCATTTATCTCGGTAAATATGGCTACCATTCCCGATCAGCTGTTTGAAAGTGAACTATTCGGTCATACCAAAGGCGCGTTTACCGATGCTAAATCTGATCGTGCCGGACGATTTAAACTGGCTAACCTCGGCACCTTATTCTTAGATGAAATTGGCACACTTCCCATTAATCAGCAGAGTAAACTACTTCGCGTCCTTGAATCTCGAGAATATGAAGCTGTGGGTTCAAGTAAAACCGAAATAGCCGATGTCAGACTAATTAGTGCAACTAATGCCAAATTGGAGCAACAAATCGCCAAAGCAGAGTTTCGTCAAGATTTGTTTTACCGCATCAACACCTTTACTATCGAGATCCCGCCTTTACGCTCACGCCCAGAAGACATTGAGTTACTCGCTCGACATTTTATCAAATCACATGGTAACCGATATGGAAAAAGTGAATGCTCACTTACACCTATGGCGATAGCACAACTAAAACAGTATGATTGGCCAGGTAATACTAGGGAATTGAGTCATTTATTAGAGCGTGCCGTTTTATTGAGCCGCACAGGAGAGATCAGCACTGAACAACTACAACTAAGTGCATCATCTTCCTTATCGCTAAGCAGCAATGCAACCGCCCCCTTGCCTCTTATTACGTTGGAGCAAGCTGAGCAGCAATTAATCACACAAGCGCTAGCAAATACCTCTGGAAACAAGCAGCAAGCCGCTGAGTTATTGGGTATTACTAAGCAAGCGCTCTACCGTCGTCTTGAAAAGTATGGCCATAATTAAAGAACCTCTAGCGGGCTACTTTATTGTTAAGTTTATATTGTTGGTAGCCGTTGAAGTTTTCGGGGTTGCTGCACTCAGTTGGCACTTAGACATAAACTTGCCGACGGCTTTGTCTACATCAACCGCGCTAATTATCACCAGCTTTTTGATTATGCAGGGTCTACTATTCAGACAACTCTACATGCGCTGCAAACACTCATTTGAGCGATGTAGCTACCAAGCAGAGGCATGGCTAAAGCGCGACTTTAGCCTCAGAGCTAAACCTACATTCTCAACAGGGGTGGTTGCGCATCTGCACCAGCAACTAAATGGTGTTTCTGAAATGCTTCAAAGTGAAAAAACAGATGAAGATGTACAGTCCTTTTTAGTCGCAGAGTTAATCAGCGTGTTAAACACTCCCATCTTTATTTTCGACCAACGTATGCAACTATGCTTTGGTAATGACGAATGCGTAGAACTTTTCCAAAAACCGTGGCAAACACTAAGATACAGTCCACCAGAAGCAATCGGGCTAACACCTGAACCTAATTGGCATTTCATCGACCCTGAGCGGAATAAGCGATGGCAAGTGAGACACAGTACGTTTACCCGACAAAATTCCTCTTACCATCTCGTTGCTTGCATTGATATTCATCAAGCGCTGCGCGATCAAGAGTTACAAGCTTGGCAGCGATTAATACGTGTCATTAGTCATGAAATACGCAACTCCCTTACTCCTGTCTCAGCGATACTTGAGCGTTTACAGACTCGAGCCAAAGACCCCAGAGATAATGAGGCATTTAATATCGTACTTGAACGATGTTTTCACTTGCAGGATTTCATCCACAAATACAGCCAATTAAATCAACCAATCAAAGTCGACCTTCGGCGAATATCAGGCTTAGAGCTGAGTCAGTCGATTCAAAGCTTTTTCCCAGAGGTGCAATGGCAAGTTGAGTTATCGCCAGCCTATTTTCATGTTGATCCAACGCTTATCAATCAAGTTTTAATAAATATTGTAAAAAATGCGATAGAGGCAAGCTCTGCTCACGCCACCATTACACTGAAAATATATACCAAAGATAATATGGCGTATTTTGAAGTCATTGATGAAGGAAACGGGGTGGCAAACAGCGATAACCTCTTTGTGCCTTTTTACTCAACAAAACAAGCAGGAGAAGGGATAGGTTTGTATATCAGTCGCTACTTTGTTGAGCAAATGTCGGGCACGATCAACCTAACCAACCGACAAGATAAAACGGGAGCTATTTGCCAGCTGAGCTTTCCTGTTTTGATAAATTAATGCTTATCTTACAGTCCAGTTTTTATAACACAGCGTCCATAATCGGACTCCACTCCATCACAAGAATAGAAAATAACAACTAGATCAATGGTTTAAAATTTGGCATATGGCTTGCTCAAAGTAAGTTAATCGAACCAATCAAGGTAACTTATGATGGATGTAGTAAAGCAAAAGCAAGTAAGGCCTTTGCAAAAAGTGAGGCTTATCATCGGTGTGTCGATGGTGCTCCTATTCGCTTGGCTTAGTCTTGAGCTATTTTCAACCTCAGATGATTTTAAATTGCAAAGACAGGCGATCATTGTGGGGCAAGTAAAACAAGGTGACTTAAATGTCAGTGTTGATGGTTATGGGGTACTGCGCTCAAATAAACAAAAACTCATCACTACACAAGACCCAGCAACCGTATATGAAATACTTGTTCGCCCTGGTGGAGCTGTTAAGCCCGATACCATTATTCTAAAGATGCAAGATCCAGATCTCACGCAACAGCTGGAAAGTGCAGAAATGGAGCTTAATCGTCAACAAGCCAACTTTCGCCGACAAAAGCTGGCCAATCAGCGTGAGCTACTGATGGAAATGGCTACATTAGCTGAACTAACCAGTCAGCACCAATCACTTGTTATGCGCCGTGAAGCCCAGCAAACATTAAGAGATCAAGGTGTAGTGCCAGCAATTGAGGTCAAGACAGCAGAACTTGAGGAGCAGCAGCTTGCCGAGCGGGTAAAGCTTCAAGAGCAAAGAATAGCGCAGCTAAAGTTGGTACATTCTGAAGATTTAACCATATCACAAGAGCTTATCAATCAAGCACACTCGATCCTTGCTCGATTAGCAGAGCGGGAAGCAAAACTAACCGTACGGGCTGGCACAGAAGGCGTTTTACAACGTTTAGCCGTTGAGCTAGGTCAAAGCGTAGTTGCAGGTCAAGAGCTGGCACAAGTCGGGAGCAGTAAGGATCTCCAAGCTTTAGTTCGAGTATCACAATCCAAAGCAGAGCAAATCCAAGTTGGTCAATCAGCAATGGTCAATACTCGCCGTGAACAAGTACAAGCAAAAGTGACTCGCATCAGCCCTCAAGTCCAAGAGGGAACGATTGAAGTTGAGCTCACCTTTATCAATGGCGTGCCTGATTCAGCAAGGCCTGAACTTAATGTTGATGCACAGATCAACACACATCAACTCAAAAACGTTTTATACGTGGAACGCCCCAGTAATACCCAATCTCATAGTCAGCAAACATTGTTTGTGTTAGAGCAGGATATTGCGGTGCCTCAGTTAGTTTCTTTTGGTATTGATGCCGGAAAGTTCTTGCAAATTGAAAGCGGCATCTCGGCCAATCAACAAATTATATTATCCGATACCAGCACCTATAAAAATGCAAAACAAGTACGGATCATGCAGTAAGCCATCCTCAATATTAGGACTAAGTTATGAAAGAAACGATTTTAAAGATGTCAGATATTACCAAAGTATTTAGCACTGAAGAAATGGAGACACACGCATTACGTGGAATTAACCTCGAGATTGACAAAGGTGATTTTGTTTCAATTTGTGGCCCATCTGGCTGCGGTAAGTCCACTCTACTCTCCATCCTCGGGTTACTCGATATGCCCAGCACAGGGAGTTATGTTATTGAAGGTACAGAAGTCAGCCAACTTAGCTTGACCGCTGCCGCACATATCAGAAATGAAAAAATTGGATTTATATTTCAGTCTTTTAATCTAATCGACGAACTCTCTGTGTATGACAATATTGCGCTACCATTACGCTACCGTCAAAACCCAATGAGTCACTCGGACATTGACCAAGCAGTAATGAGCTGCCTAACAAAAGTCGATATGGCACATCGTACAAAGCACCGCCCTAATCAATTATCTGGTGGACAACAGCAGCGGATAGCGATTGCCAGAGCCTTGGTAGGTAACCCTGCTTTACTGCTTGTGGATGAGCCGACAGGTAACCTCGATTCTAAAAATGGGGATGCGGTAATGGATATGCTTAAAACACTAAACTTGGAAGGCACAACACTGTGCATGGTAACGCACGATCCCAGGTATGCAGATATGGCAACACGCAAGCTACATCTGTTAGATGGAAAGATACTGGCTCCACAAGCGCAAACAGCTCACCCTACACTGGTTGATGCGTTTTAAAAGTATTCGGAAATCAAAAGTATCTCAACACGGGCATGCGTGCTGGGTAATACCAATTTTCTTAATTAAGTGGTCTATGTTGAGGCAAGAAAATCTTGTCGATAACCCCGCTACCGCGTCCTGCTATCGCCAAGGTACCTACCTCCGTGTAAGCAAAGCAAAAATTTTGCTATTTAGTTGTTCTAAATAAGAAATTTTTAACGCTGTTAGCGCCAGATTGACTCCTTCAAATTGAGCAAGTATTAAGTCAAATTGGTATTATTGTCGCATCAGTTTACTTGATATCAATGCAAGGCAGAGCTTGCGTAGCATAGTTATTTTATGTGAGTCAGATGATAAAGACTTGGTGCTCATGCAAAGTCACCTTCCCCCACATCTATGTGGGGCTGCGTAGCAGACACGCAAATTAAGCGCTGCCCACCATATCCAAATGCTAAGCGGCGCTAAGGCTCCTAAAACCGCCTTATAGATCAGAGACACAGTAGGATGTAGCGATTTCACACTGATCTCGCTACTCCTTGAGACCAACAGTAGTGAGTTGGCATGTTGCACTTTTTATCGAAATATTAGCCCAATCATTTTGCTTAACAGAGGTTCTTAAACTAGTCTGAATTCGAAATTAGCAGCGTGCTACAAAGCAAATTGATAGAGAACGGCGGTAATTACAGAATAGGTCGTTACTCACAGCGAAAGCCAGCACCCACATTCATTTATAGGTAAAAGTAATAAAGGCATGGAACGAACAGCACTACACTTGCGCACCACCGTGTAGCAACAGAGCACCAACTTGGTGCAACACAACAATTGACATGTCATGAAATACTTAAAAAGCCTTTACTTATCATACTGATAAAACTTTGGCACAGATCAAGCTTATCTGTGTTCAATTGCAGTACATTGCAGCAAAATAACCCAACGAGTCGGAGGACACATGTCACAATCGGTTTTAGATTTTATTAAAGAGCACGACGTAAAATTTGTTGATTTACGTTTTACTGATACAAAAGGTAAAGAACAACACGTATCTATCCCACACCATCAAGCCGATGAAGATTTCTTTGAAGACGGCAAGATGTTTGACGGCTCATCTATTGCTGGTTGGAAAGGCATCAACGAATCTGACATGGTGCTTATGCCTGATGCACAAAGCGCAAAGCTAGACCCATTCGCAGAAGAAACAACCCTTATTGTACGTTGTGACGTGGTTGAGCCAAATACACATCAAGGCTACGAGCGCGACCCTCGCTCAGTATCAAAGCGCGCTGAAGAATACATGCGCTCAACGGGTATCGCAGATACGGTTTTATTCGGTCCAGAGCCAGAATTTTTCTTATTTGACGATGTTAAGTTTAAAACAGACATGTCTGGTTCAATGTATAAAATCGATGCAGAAGAAGCATGTTGGAACTCGGACAAAGATTACGAAGGTGGCAACACAGGTCATCGCCCAGGTGTTAAGGGCGGCTACTTCCCAGTTGCACCTGTTGATTCTTCGCAAGACTGGCGTAGCGCTACTTGCCTCGTGTTAGAAGAAATGGGTCAGGTAGTTGAAGCGCACCACCATGAAGTGGCAACCGCTGGCCAAAATGAGATTGCAACTCGCTTTAACACTATGGTGCTAAAAGCAGATGAAATCCAAGAAATGAAGTATGTTATTCACAACATGGCACATCTATACGGCAAAACAGCAACGTTTATGCCTAAACCTATTGTTGGCGATAACGGTTCAGGGATGCACTGCCACCAATCATTAGCTAAAGATGGTAAAAACATTTTTGCTGGCGATAAATACGGCGGTCTATCTGAAGATGCACTTTATTACATCGGCGGTATCATCAAGCACGCTAAAGCAATAAACGCCTTTGCTAACGCATCAACTAACTCATACAAGCGTTTAGTACCAGGATTTGAAGCGCCAGTAATGCTTGCATACTCTGCACGTAACCGCTCTGCATCAATCCGTATTCCAGTGGTGCCATCAGAAAAAGCGCGTCGTATTGAGGTACGCTTCCCAGATCCAACTGCAAACCCATACCTTGCTTTCTCTGCAATGTTAATGGCTGGCCTAGATGGTATCAAGAATAAGATCCACCCTGGTGATGCAATGGATAAAGATTTATATGACTTGCCAGCAGAAGAAGCAGCTGAGATCCCTACCGTTGCGGCTTCACTTGATGAAGCACTTGCTGCGCTAGATGCTGACCGCGAGTTCTTAACTCAAGGTGGCGTATTCACTGACGACTTAATTGATGCTTACATCACGCTTAAGTCAAAAGAAGTTGAAAAATTAAACATGACAACTCACCCTGTTGAGTTCGAAATGTACTACAGCGTATAAGCTCTGTAGTAAACCTGCTACTTGGCTCAATGTGCAGATATTGAGCTTGTAGAGCCTAAACGCATTATGTGTTTCTGGCACTCTTAATCATATGTGTTCTCAAGCCCGCTTATGCGGGCTTTTTTATTCACCGCTATCAAATTCGGCCGAAAGCGCATTTGATGAGTAAAAACTCAGCATATTATACCAATTAGCTTAATTAAGTGGTCTATTTTGAAGCGAGAAAACCTTGTCGATAACTAACCAATAATTTCGCTATTTAGTTGTTCTAAAGAAGAAGTTTTAACGCGGTTAGCGTCAGGTTTACTCCTTCAAATTGAGCAAGTATTCAGGCTAATTAGTATAAGCCTAAACTCGCAATTCAAAGTACTCTATACTAAAGTATGATGAGTTATGTAGTTTGGAGAGTTGTGGTGCGTCAGTGGGGTATTTTTTTTTCGGTTAGCATGATGCTAACCATAATAAGCATTGATGCTACTGCCGAGTCCAACCCTAAAATCTATCGCTGGAAAGATAAAAACGGGCATTGGGTTTATTCTGATATACCGAAACCTGGCTCTAAAGAGGTCAAACTACACTCGAACATATTAACCATGCCAAGCATCGATACAAAAGTTTTAGCATCACAATCTGACACTACACCAACCATTACTTATCAAGCTAAGATAACCTCCCCTGAAAATGAACAAACCATTCGTGACAACAGCGGTAGCGTATATGTCACAGGCTCTGTAGAACCTAGGTTTACTCAGGGGTTAAATGTACAGCTTTATCTAAATGGTGAGGCAACTGGACCAAAACAGTCCAATGCTCAGTTTTCGCTACGCAATATACATCGTGGTGAACATGCGCTAGTACTAAAAGTCTTCAATCAAAAAGGTCAAGTTGTCGCCCAAAGTAATGAGCATAAGTTCTATTTACATCGCAACACAGTAAATAACTGATCCTCCAAAAATAACCCCCCTTCTACGTGTGTTGCTTACCACCCCTTTGGGTAGGCAGCAAGAAGTTACCTATAATGCTTCCCTTTGAAATTTAACGAGTCACAAAATATTCCCTATGAGCACAAATCAAACGGTTGCGGATTAGCGCCTTATCAAGTTGGCATGATTTATTAATGGATAAGTAAGAGCAAGCTCAGAACGATGAATGTATTGGGCAGGATAATAATTTTCGTACATGTGTAACACACTGTGCTATTCTCATTGCACCAACTTGGTGCACGGTGAACACAAATGGATCAAAACAATTCAATTGACTTAGACAAAGTGTGGCAATCTCTTTCGACTGCAATTTTAGTGCTCGACCATAACCTTACTATTTGCTTTGCGAATTACAGCAGCAGTGAGCTGTTAGGATTGAGTACGAAGCGCCTCACTGGATTGGCCATTGATAATATCTTTAACCATCATCATATTGACCTAGCAAGGCTCTCCAAATATGTACTCCAAGATGGTGTTGATTGCCAGCAGCACAGGGTTGACGTGGTGTTTGTCGATAACCGGGTCGCAACATTAAGCCTTCATGCAAGGCGGATATTGTTGTCAGATCAAGCATATATATTACTAGAGTGCCGCCGTGTTGATGACGCCCTGCGCTATGATCAAGCATCGAATCAGATGCACCAGTTTCAAGCAGCAAGAAATTTGATCCGTGGTTTAGCACATGAGATAAAAAACCCTCTTGGTGGCATTAGAGGTGCGGCGCAATTATTGCAGTATGAAACTGATCAGCAAGAACGGGAAGAATGCGCAGCACTTATCATTGAGCAAGCTGACAGGCTCAGAGAACTTGTAGACAAGTTACTTGGGCCAAACCAATTACCACAAAAAGCGCCGTGTAATATACACCAAGCACTAGAGTCGGTAATTAAGCTCACTACCTTGGAGCGCGATGCAGAGATCAAATTAGTGAAGGATTATGATCCCAGTATCCCAGCCATAGTGATAGATCAGGCGAAAATCCAGCAGGTGCTACTCAATATGCTTCGTAATGCTCAACAAGCACTACAACATGATGGCACTATTACCATCACAACGCGTATTAAGCATCGTCTGCATCATGGCGAGCGGCTGCTTAAAAAAGCGCTACTTGTGCGGATCAGCGATAATGGTCCGGGTATCGCAGAAGAGGTAAAAGAAACGTTATTTTTCCCGATGATAACGAACAAAGAAGGTGGCTCAGGGCTTGGGCTGTCTATTGCACAAACGCTGGTGGAGCAACACCAAGGGTTTATCGAATGCGATAGTTGGCCGGGACACACTGAATTTAGTATCTACCTTCCCTTTGACAACACCGAAACAGGAACCGTGCAATGAAATCAGTGTGGTTAGTCGATGATGACGCTTCAATTAGATTTGTTTTAGAAAAAGCATTAAAGCGAGCAGAGTTTGAAACCGAAAGCTTCGCCAGTGCTCAGGACGTGTTAACTGCGCTTGAATATGAGCAACCCGCAGTGCTGATTTCAGATGTACGTATGCCAGGCATTGATGGTATGGCCTTATTAGACAAGATAGCGAGTCTACACCCAACTTTGCCTGTCATCATTATGACAGCGCATTCTGATTTAGACTCCGCTGTCAATGCGTTCAAAAAAGGCGCTTTCGAGTATCTTGCCAAACCTTTTGACTTAAACGAAGCAGTGTCACTGGTGCAACGAGCATTTCGTGCCAGTCAACAGACTAAAAAACACAAACGCACAAATAGCAAAGCGACTAGCCCGGATATCATAGGCGAAGCACCGGCCATGCAAGAGGTGTTTCGCGCCATTGGGAAACTCTCAGCATCGAGTATGAGTGTACTCATCAACGGTGAGTCCGGATCAGGTAAAGAGTTAGTAGCAGGCGCACTACATAATCATAGTCCGCGCAAAGATGCTGCATTTATTGCGCTCAATATGGCTGCTATACCAAAAGATCTTGTTGAGTCTGAGCTTTTCGGTCATGAAAAAGGGGCTTTCACTGGGGCCGATAGCATGCGTAGAGGACGTTTTGAACAAGCAGATGGCGGTACTTTGTTCCTTGACGAAATTGGTGATATGCCATTGGATGTGCAAACTCGATTATTGCGAGTCCTTGCTGATGGCGAGTTTTATCGCGTTGGGGGCCACAACAGTGTTAAAGTCGATGTTCGAATTGTAGCTGCCACACACCAAAACCTAGAAGCACTGGTAAAACAGGGCAAATTCCGTGAAGATTTGTTTCACCGCCTTAACGTTGTACGTCTCAAGCTACCGGCACTTAGGGAAAGACCTGAGGACATTGCAGCCCTCTGCGACCATTTTTTAGCAAAAAGTGCCAAAGAGCTAAAAGCTGATCCTAAAATTATCTCCACACAAGCCTTACAAAAAATGCAGGCGTATCATTGGCCTGGTAATGTTCGCCAGCTTGAAAATACCTGTCGTTGGCTAACAGTAATGGCCCCAGGTGAGCTTGTTACTGCTGCTGACTTACCAGAGGAGCTAGCGCAACCACAGCAACTCGAAGCCGCTGAGCAAGCCCATTGGCTTGACGCTTTTCAATCTTGGCTTGATACGGAACTGCGTAAAGGCAAAGATCATATTTGGCCAGATATACAGGCACAATTGGAGACGCGTTTAATAAAATCAGCACTGCATGCATGCCATGGTCACAAGCAAGATGCTGCATTAAAGATAGGTTGGGGACGCAACACGTTGACGCGAAAGCTAAAAGAACGCAATATTCAAGATTAAGTTTAGATGATAAATCATTTGCATGAAGTTACTTGAAAATGTCCCACTGATAAAACAGCTAGAGATTATTAATCGCTTAGCCTTTTTTAAAGAATTTACCTTGGCAGAGCGTCAGGTGCTCTTGGAGTCTTTTAGCCATCTATATCTGGTACCACAGCAGCGCCACGCTTTTAAACGCTTTGAAAAAGACAATCGTCTTTATATTGTATTAAGCGGCGAATTTTTGATTTTTAAACAAGATGCCGCTCATGACTTAGGCAAAGTCGGACCCGGAGAGTTCTTAGGTGAAGGCGCATTTATCACAAACCGAGAGCGCAGCACCAGTGCACAAGCGGTAAAAGACAGCATTATATTAGCTATTACTCCTGATGCTCTTACGCGCTTGCCCAATGTGATCCGAGAAAAAATTAAAGACAAGCTGATTGAAGGCATGAGTCATCGTATTGCAAAGCTTAATGCCTTTATTGAAGAGGCAACAGACTAAGCAGCGTCGCCCAAGCAAAACATAAAAGAATGGAACTACACCAAAGCAGCTTGTCTTGCCCGCTGTGATTTGTAATCCACTTTGACTTTGAAATGACATACTGAATAAGCATCATCAGCGGGATAGTAAAGCAGATAAATCCGTAAAAGAGATAACCGAGTACTGCCGTCCACCAAAAATTCGAACTTGTTAAATCCGTTTCATTCACCATCCCAACCATTGGAACCGGAAACTGATACGCATAAATCATTAAAATGGTTAACAGCCCACAACATACCGGTATGGCCACTATCTTGCCGATATTATTTATATCCTTTACCAATGAGTGCTTCCCTCTCTTTGAGTTCGCTAATATGAGCGTATCAAATTAGCTTCCAACAAACACGACTCCATGTGATCTTGTTGGGAAATAAATAATGGGAGCCTTGGCTCCCATTATGTTGATGCGACTTACGCTAATAATTCACTAAACGCATCAAATAGTCGATCTAACTCAGCAATCGTGTTGTAGTGCATACAGCCGATGCGAACAACACCGCCTTTGTCCATTACGCCTAGTTGCTCACATAACCCTTGCGCGTAAAAGTGACCATCCCATACACACATGTGTTTTGCACCTAAAAACTCAGAAACCTCACGAGGTGCAATGCCGTCAAATGTCAGCGCAAACGTTGGTGTACGCTCTGCTAACCTATCGAGCGATGCGATACCAAATAGCTTAATTTGCTTAAACTCCGCTAAACGCGTCAAGAAATGTTGGCTCAGTTGCGTCTCGTGCGCTTTGATGCGTGCAAAAGCTTCCACTAACTTATCACGACGCGGCGTATCGGCACTCATTTCGCTTAAAGAGGCGATATAGTCTATGGCAGCCACAACACCTGCTATTCCTTCAAAGCTCTGAGTACCCGTTTCCCAACGATAAGGGATAATATCTTTTACAGGCTCTACTTTATATGGTGTAAAGCCTTCTAGATGCTCTCGTTTGCCATAAACGATACCAACATGTGGGCCGAAGAACTTATAGGCTGAGCATGCAAGGAAATCACAGTCTAGTGCTTGAACATCAAGTAATTCATGTGGCGCATAGTGAACAGCATCAACAAACACTAACGCACCCACTTGGTGCGCACGCTCGACAATGCGCTTGATGTCATTGATTGAACCTGTGGTATTAGAGGCATACGTAACAGCAACTAACTTCGTGTTATGATTTAATAACCCTTCTAGCTGTGCCAAATCAAGCGTACAGTCGGTTTCGTTTACCTTAACTGTGTGTACAGTCGCCCCTTTATCTTCAGCAGCTTGACGCCATGAAGATACATTTGAATAGTGATCTGCATTGGTCACAATAACTTCATCGCCAACTTGCCAATCACGTGACACGGCTCGGCTAAAGCTGAATGCAAGGCTAGTCATGTTGGCACCAAAAACGATTTGCTCAACACTCGGTGCATTCAAAAAGTCCGCCACCGCTTGGCGGGCTTCATTCATTAAACTGACCGTTTTGTCGCTTGAGAAAAATGCGCCACCCAAGTTGGAGTTGAAGTAACCAAGGTAGGCTGACATCGCGCTCAACACAGATTGTGGTACTTGAGAGCCACCAGGGCCATCTAGAAAAATAGGAGCAGTCCCGCCGACACTTTGCATCAACGCAGGAAACTGACGACGCACTTGATTTAAATCCATACTACCCTCTTAGGCTGTAAACACGAAGCAATCTAGGTAACCGACTTGCTCGGCATCTAGCTTATTCATTGGTGTTGCGTTATGCCACACTTCACGGTCATTCACCAGTGCAAATAGACCATCTTTGATTTCCATTTTAAAACATGGCTCGGCTTCTTTATGCTCGTATACCAATAATTCACCACCAGCAATATTTTCATGCGAAACACCACATACACACACATGGTCAAAGCCATCTTGGTGCACGCCCTCAGGGGCTGGAGGCGTATCACTTTCTATCGCCAGCATGCGGAACTGATGCACCTCAATATCGGTGTCATCTGCAATACCTGTCATGGTTTTAAATTCTGCAAGCATATGCTTGAAACCATCGGTATTTAGCATCTCTTGTTCTAGGTTTTCGTAAACACGCTCAACATTGCCTTGAAAGGTATTAATTGAATCGTCTTGCACAAAGGCCTTGGTTGGCTGTAATGTTACTTCATTATTGATGAACTTTACCACCGAGTAGCGACGTTTTCTAAATGCGCCATCAGCATAAGGGTTGTCTGGAAGCTGGCTAAAATACGGCTTCACTGCATCAATATGCTGCTGTGGTAAAAAGCGTAGTTGTAATAAATTCTGGTTGTTTACTGTTGTCATGATCCTCTCGCCCATTGATGAGAATTTGCCGATAATTCTAATAAAACTAGAGAAAATTACTGTTTAAAAAAACGGGATTTTAATCACTAAAACGCAATAAAAACCCACTAATTGCAACTTTAATAGATTACTTATCTAGATTTAAAATAAAGCTTGATAACACCATTTAATTTGAGCGTTTTATGCGCATAAAAAAAGCCAGCAAGTGCTGGCTTTTTATCTCAATGTATTCTAAACGCGTAATTAAACTGCTTGTTGAATGATCACTGAGTCTGCTTTTTTAGTGTACTGAGGCATCTTGTGGAAGTTCAAGTAACGGTACGTGTCAGCAGCCGTTGCATTGATTTTCTCTGCATACTCTTGATATTCAGCAGGTGTTGGTAATTTACCAAGAATAGCAGCGACAGCTGCAAGTTCTGCTGATGCAAGGAATACATTTGCACCTGTACCTAGGCGGTTAGGGAAGTTACGAGTAGAGGTAGACACCACTGTTGCTTTATCAGCAACACGTGCTTGGTTACCCATACATAGTGAACATCCAGGCGTTTCGATACGTGCACCTACACGGCCATAAATACCGTAGTAACCTTCGTCAGTTAACTGATCGCGGTCCATCTTCGTTGGTGGAGCAACCCATAGTTGCGTTGGTAGACGACCACCGAAGTTATCTAGTAGTTTACCAGCTGCACGGAAGTGACCGATGTTAGTCATACAAGAACCGATGAATACTTCATCGATTTTCTCACCGGTTACCGCTGAAAGTAAACGTGCGTCATCAGGGTCATTCGGTGCACAAAGGATTGGCTCTTTGATATCTGCAAGGTCAATCTCAATAGTGTGCGCGTATTCTGCATCCGCGTCTGCTGTCATTAGCTCTGGGTTTGCTAACCACTCTTGCATCTTAGTGATACGACGCTCAATAGTACGTACATCACCATAGCCTTCAGAGATCATCCACTTAAGCATCACGATGTTAGAGTTTAGGTACTCTTCAATAGACGCTTGTGAAAGTTTAACGGTACAACCTGCTGCACTGCGCTCTGCAGAAGCGTCAGATAGTTCGAACGCTTGCTCAACAGTTAGATGTTCAACACCTTCGATTTCAAGGATGCGACCAGAGAATTCGTTGATCTTACCTTTTTTCTCAACCGTCAATAGACCTTGCTGAATTGCATAATAAGGGATAGCGTGTACTAGGTCACGTAGTGTGATACCTGGCTGCATTTCACCTTTAAAGCGAACAAGGATTGACTCAGGCATATCAAGTGGCATTACACCTGTTGCAGCTGCAAATGCTACCGCACCAGAACCTGCTGGGAATGAAATACCTAACGGGAAACGAGTATGTGAGTCACCACCTGTACCTACTGTATCAGGTAGTAGCATACGGTTTAGCCACGAGTGGATAACACCGTCACCTGGACGTAGCGATACACCGCCACGGTTCATGATGAAATCAGGAAGTGTGTGGTGTGTGTTTACGTCGATTGGCTTAGGATAAGCTGATGTGTGGCAGAATGACTGCATTGTCAGGTCAGCAGAGAAGCCAAGACAAGCAAGATCTTTAAGCTCATCACGCGTCATAGGACCCGTGGTATCCTGAGAACCTACCGTTGTCATTGTTGGTTCACAGTATTGACCTGGGCGTACACCCGGCATGTTACATGCTTTACCTACCATTTTCTGTGCAAGGGTAAAGCCCTTTCCAGAATCCGCCACTAGTTTTGGCTTACGGAAGATGTCTTCAGCTTCAAGACCAAGAGAGGTACGTGCCTTGTCTGTTAGACCGCGACCGATGATAAGTGGAATACGACCACCAGCACGCACTTCATCAAGAATTACGTCTGATTTTAGTGAGAAAGTCGAAATAACTTCGTCTGTACCGTGACGCTTAACTACACCTTCGTATGGGAAGATGTCGATTTGGTCGCCCATGTTTAGTTCGTCAACTGGAAGTTCAATAGGTAGTGCACCTGAATCTTCCATGGTGTTGAAGAAGATAGGTGCAATTTTACCACCTAGACAGACACCGCCAACGCGCTTGTTTGGTACGAATGGGATGTCATCACCCATGAACCAAAGTACTGAGTTAGTTGCAGATTTACGAGATGAACCGGTACCAACAACATCACCCACGTATGCCAGCGGTAAACCTTTGCCATTCAGCGCTTCAAGCTGTGCGATAGGACCTACTTCACCAGGTTTGTCTGGGTTGATACCATCACGCTCGTTTTTAAGCATAGCCAGTGCGTGTAATGGGATATCTGGACGAGACCAAGCGTCTGGAGCTGGAGACAAGTCATCTGTGTTTGTCTCACCCGTTACTTTGAATACAGTTACAGAAATTTTGTCTGCAACCGCTGGCTTCTCAAGGAACCATTCTGCATTTGCCCATGATTCAATAACTTGCTTAGCAAACTCGTTGCCAGCTTTTGCTTTTTCTTCTACGTCGTAGAATGCGTCAAACATCAGTAGTGTATGAGATAAACCTTTAGCAACGATAGGTGCAAGTGCTGCATCGTCTAATAGGTCAATCATTGGCGCGATGTTATAACCACCCAACATGGTGCCAAGTAGCTCAGCTGCATACTCTTTTGAAATAAGTGGAGAGTCAGCTTCGCCTTTCGCTACCGCAGCCAAAAAGCCCGCTTTTACATAAGCCGCGTCATCTACACCTGGCGGTACACGGTTAATGAATAGATCAACAATAAACTCTTCTTCACCAGCCGGTGGAGTTTTTAATAATTCGATAAGGTCAGCAGTTTGCTGCGCGTCTAACGGCTTAGGCACGATACCTTGCGCGGCACGCTCTTCTACGTGTTTACGATATTCTTGAAGCACAATATTGCCCTCTTGGTGACGTGGACAGACAAGTAAATGATCTGGCTGCGGTTATTAGTGAAACCGGCTGAACCATTCCCTTGACCATAAAATATAATGAACAATTATAAGGTCTTTGAGTATAGATGAAAATCTTGCATGCGATACCTCGCCTTATAGTCACTATAAATACTATGAATAAGCATAGTGAAACAAGTATATTTTGATGAATATTAGTCAAACGAGAATCATTTAAATTTTGTAAAAGCGCGCAATTAATTGGATCAAAAAAGGCTCCAATAGGAGCCTTTTCGCATAAGTTAAGTGAGCATTAACGCTTAACTTTTACTTTTTCTTTAGAAGAAACGTGCGCTTCTACACGGCGGTTTTCCGCATGTGCTTTTAGCGTATTTGCTGGATTCTTCAAACGCTCCTCACCGTAACCCACTGTGGTAATACGCATTGAATCAATACCCATATCAACGAGTTTTTCAGCAACGTTTTTCGCGCGGCGCTCAGACAGTTGTTGGTTGTAATCAGCATCACCGACAGCTGACGCGTGACCTTCAATCAAAACGTCTGCGTTTTTATGTTCTTTTAAGAACTTAGCTACAGCATTGATGTCATCGACATATTGCTGAGAGAAAGTGGCATCATCGTGTGGGAAACGCACTAGCAGGCTCACTTTGTCTTCTTTCGTTTCGTACAAAGTACAGCCAGACGCGTCAACTGCATCCGTCATTGGTGTATTTGCGCATTTATCTTCGCTATCCACTACGCCATCTTTATCACTGTCTTGCGGTGCTTGTGCAACAACAGGTGCTGGAGCTGGTGCAACTGCTTCTGATTTACCTGCACTACCGAACGAGTAGTTAATACTAATTTTACCACCTACATCAGTAAAACCAGCTTCTAACCCCTGATACACAGCAGCCTCAGCATTTAAAAATAGGTGCTCAGTAAAGTGGTGACGTACACCCGCACCTAAGTTTGCGAAGGTGTTATCTGAAATGGCATCTAAGTTCATTTTTTTCAAACCAACTAGACCGTAGAATGGGCCACCATCAAAGTGATATAGACCATCGATACCATAGCGCTCAGCGTCAAGCGAACCATTACTGATCCCACCTAAATCAAAGTCCATGTCTGCATATTCAATACGACCGCTCCAAAACTTATCAAAGCGGTAGCCAATTTCAGCACCCCAACCCGTTGAGTCCTCAACATCTAAACCAGCCATGTCACGGTGATTTTGCCAGTCGGCATCATAGTAGTCACCAAACACCCCAAGATATACGCCTTCAGTTGGCTCGGTGGTATTTGCATGTGCAGTGGCTGATGCAGCCATCGCAACTAGTAAACTCAAAGTTTTAATTTTCATCATTCCTTCCCATCTCTGTTAGTTAACGCATTGAGTATTGACTCTGACAGTCTATCAGAAAATGCGCCGACTGATTACGTTGCAGAGATAATATTAGCTTGTCTATTAATGTTTACTTAACGTTACATCCAGAATTTTCGCCAAATATCCACTAATGCTGATGGCCAAACAAGATACGGTAGAGCCCCTGTTCCTGTAATAGTTCATCATGAGCTCCATATTGGGATACAGAACCGTCATCAAGCACATAAATTAAGTCGGCTTGTTTAATTGCACTCAAGCGATGAGCGATAATCAGCGTGGTTCTGCTCGCTAAGAAAGCCTGTAAATTACGATGAATTTTGGCTTCTGTTTCAATATCAAGCGCTGATGTTGCTTCATCCAATACCACCACTTTTGGATCCGCAACAACCATACGGGCGATGGCAAGTCGCTGTTTCTGTCCACCTGATAATTTAATACCATTGCGACCGACTTGGGCGTCTAACTTGTCTTCCAACATCATTACAGTGCTGGCAAGTTCTGCAACTTGTAACGCTTGCCAAAGCACATCATCAGCTACCGTTCTTCCCATTGCCAGATTTTCACGAATACTGGCATTAAAGAGTATGGGTTGTTGTAATACAGTGACAATATTATCTCTTACAGCGTCATAGCCAATTTGCTCTACTGGTGTATCATTAATGTGAATATCACCACTTTGCTTTTCATATAACCCTAACAGCAGCTGCACTAATGTTGATTTCCCTCCTCCAGAGACCGCCACCAGAGCCACTTTCTTACCTGCTGGAATGTGTAACGAAACTTGTTTTAGTACGGGCTGCTCTGCAACATAGGCAAAATCAATATTGTTGAACTTAATATCCACTTGAGCAGAATCAAACACCGAATGCGTTGCAGGATACTGTGTCTCGGTGGCAAAATTAAATACTTGATTGAGCCGCGTTAATGCCGCTGATGCCCCATAATAAGCATATTGAATACCCAAGATTTCCTGAACCGGTCCCATCATAAACCACAGGTATCCAAATACCGCAAATATCTGCCCTACGGTTAAGTCAGAAAACACCACCATAAACATGGCAACAGCACGGAAAAACTCGAACCCAACCAAAAACACCGTAAAGCTTAGGCGATTAACGGCATCCGTTTTCCATTGTGACTGCACAGCGAAATGTTTGAGATCTTTGGCAGCTACTTTAACTTGTTCAAAGTAAGTGCCTTCACGACGTACCGCTTTTAATTGAGAAATTGCATCTAACGTCTCTACTAACGCTGTTTGTAATGCCTCAAACGCTGCATTTTCTTCCTTTTTTAGCTCTTTAACATGTTTACCAAATTGCCGAGAAAAATAGATAACCGCAGGATTAAGTAGCAAAATAACCAGTCCAAGCACCCAATCAATCCACAGTAAGATAGCTGCAGTACCAACGATGGTCAGTAACCCTATCAAAAAGCGAGACAAGGTCTGACTAATAAACTTATCTAATGTTTCCACATCCGTGATACAACGTGAACTAATAGCCGCACCACCTTGACTTTCATACTCTTTGAGTTGCACCTTAGGCAAGTGAGAGAGCAAGCGTTCACGGATCTCATAACTAATCCCCTTGCCAATAATTGTGAATTGTCGAGACTGCATCACCCCCAATACTAAACTAGCAAGTCGCATGGCAATAACAGCCAGCAAAATAACAATGATATAAGCACTCGGCTGGTGCCAATGCTGTGGCAGTATTGAGTTCATCCAATTCACGGCAGGGCCTGGAGTGTTAAGTAGCACTTCATCCACTAGCAGCGGCATCATTAACGGAATGGGCACACTGACCAAGGCCGCAAACAACGCAATAATGTGCGCTGAAATTAGTGGGCGCTTTTGCTCAAGTACCTTATCTTTGATCTCTTGCCAAGAAAGCTGATTTTTTGCCATTTAGGTTCCACAAAAAGTTTTATAGTGTGCGGGTGTGGATGCCTTCATCCACATCTCAGGATAGTCCTTATATTCGTAAGGGCTGTTGAGTGCCAGTAGCCAATCATCAAGCGATTCACTCGACCCACTCTGATTAAACTGTTCAATCTCAGCTTCTACCAGTGCGTTTCGAGGGATCAAAATTGGATTTGCTTGACTCATCAAGTGCGTCGCGACATCATCTGACGCACGCCTTTGCTGCCAACGTTGCTGCCAACTATCCAGTTCACTGGGTATTTGTAAGGTCTTATTTGGATTTCCAAGCAAAGTGTTCGTAAGCGCTGCAAAGGTATTAGTAAAGTCAAGTGAATGCTCAGTCATTAGCTTGAGCAAGTCGGCAAGTAAAACATCATCGGCATCGTGCCACTCGTCAATTCCTAACTTTGCCGCCCACATGTCTTTATATTTACGATTAAAAGACTCTGAGAACTCTGTCAATATTTGACTTAGAGCTGCGATACCCTGCTGCTCATCTTGCCACAACACCAACAAGGACTCCGCCAGTCGCGCACAATTCCAGTTCATGATATTTGGTTGATTGCCAAACGCATAACGCCCCTGCCTATCAATTGAGCTATATACTGCGTTAAAATCAAACTTTTCCATCATGGCGCACGGACCATAGTCTATGGTTTCACCACTGAGCAAAATATTGTCTGTGTTCATAACGCCATGAATAAAGCCCACTCGCATCCACTCTACCGCCAAGTCCACCAGCTGCTCACATACCTCACGGAACAGTTCAAGCACATCACGCTCCGAGCGCACCGCTAAACCGTCAAATAATTGCACACCTAGCTGCTGTAACAGTTGCCATAGCCCCGCCTGATTCTCTTGAGTGGCAAGATATTGCAAAGTGCCGATACGAATATGACTCTTAGCCACACGACACACCACAGCACCAGGCACCTCAGTTTGACGATAAACTCGATGGCCGGTTGTGACTACCGATAAGCACTCTGTTGTTGGCACCCCAAGCGCAGCCATTGCCTGACTCATTATAAACTCTCTAACAGCAGGGCCCAGCGCGCAAAAACCATCACCACCACGCGAGAAGCGCGTTGCACCAGAGCCTTTTAAGTGCAGGTCATATTGTGTGCCATCTTCAAGTTTAACCCCACCAATAAGGTGAGCGCGACCATCTCCTAGCAGTGGGTTAAATTGACCAAATTGATGGCCACTATATGCTAGGCTTGCCGGCTTAATCTCTCCAAGCGGTTGCTGGCCACTCAACAATGCCGCCAGTGCTGTATCGTCAACATGACTAAGACCCAACTTCTCCAATAAAGGAGCATGCTTTAACAGCAAAACGGGTTGATTAAATTTTGTAGGCTGCTCATCAAAAAGCAGCTCTGTGCCTTGATAGGGCTGAAAAAACGCCATCCAACTTTCTCCCTCTTTCACTAGCGAACGTTTTCACCTACGCTCATCGCTACGATTTGGCTTAATTCTTGTAGACTGAAACCACTATACTGACGCATTTCATTGAAAAATTGTTGTGCTGCTAATAATGACTTTTGGCTTTGTAGCCCACCATCAATAACAGCTTCTGCGCGCAGTACCGTTTCTACATCTTTACTCAACAAAAAGGTGTCTTTTCCCAAAACTCTCAGTGCGTAAGGACCTGTATTACCCCCCAAACGCGCACCATGTTTTTTCAGATACAACCATAATCCAACAATATTATCTTCAGGCCAGCTAGCAACAAACTCACTAAAGCGGCCATACTGCTGCTGTACTTCAAAAATCATATGACAATTATCAGCGATACTTTTCACTTTTTTGGCATTACGAATGATACGTTCATCTTGACTACGCTGTTCATACATTTCTGGTGACATCATCAGTAGCTTGTCGATAGAAAACTGCCAAAAAACCTCTCTAAACCCTTCCCACTTGCTGTCAACGACAGACCAATAAAAGCCACTTTGAAATACTTTTCGGGTAAATTCCTCCAGCCATTGGTCATCACTGAGCGCACGTAGGCTTTCTGGACTTAACGGTTTACTTAATTTTGCTGCAAGTGCCGCTTCCGAACCTTTGCGCTGAGCAGCTCTTTGATAAATATTGTCGAATACGTTCATGCTCGCTACTGAATTTACTGGATAGTTATTACAGGGTAACTGATCTGAAATATTGATGTCAGAGGTTTTCTACAAATAGCAACAAGATATGTTGATAATTGACCGTTGGGGATCGCAACGGCCAATTAAAGTTAGGGGAATAGGAAAGTTATACCAATTTGCTTAATTAAGTGGTCTATTTTGAGGCGAGAAAATCTTGTCGATAACCCCGCTAACGCGTCCTGCTATCGCCAAGGTACCTACATCCGTGTAGGCAAGGCAAAAATTTTGCTATTTAGTTGTTATAAATAAGAAATTTTTAACGCTGTTAGCGTCAGATTTACTCCTTCAAATTGAGCAAGTATTAAGTCAAATTGGTATTAAGCGAGCGTTGGTATTGGTGTAACAGGTGATTGTGTTACCTCTGTTAAACAGCCATTTTCCATCTTGAGTAATCTATCTGCCAAAGCAAAGTATTTATCATCATGAGTGATGACTAGTACTGTTTTTCCTTTGTCTCTCAGCTCTGGTAACAACTCTCGGTAAAATACATCTTTGAAAACAGGGTCTTGATCAGCAGCCCATTCATCAAATAAGTAAAACGGTCGATCCTCTAAATAAGCAACGACCAGTGCAAGGCGCTTGCGCTGACCCTGAGAAAGACGCTGCGTGGTAAAACGGCCAGCCTCGATACTTACCTTATGATGTAGATTCAGCTTACGAATTAGCGCGTTACCTTTTTGCTCCAATTGTTCACATGGCACGTTTAACAGGCGATCAAATAGGTAATAGTCACCAAACACAGTGCTAAACAACTGCCGATAGCCATCTAAATCAGTGCATGTGATCGCTTGATTATCTACTTTGATCTGCCCCTCATCAGCTTCATATAGGCCGCACAGCACTTTAGCAAAAGTAGTCTTGCCACTGCCGTTACCACCAACTAGGTAAATCAACTCACCCTTTTTAAACCCAATATCAATCGGCTGCAATGAAAATATATCGTCACTTTGCTCATGATAGTAGCGATGACATAGCGACTGTAATTGAATGCGTTCAAAGCTTGCAAGTGCTGGTACCCGACTCTCATCCTCATTGACCAGCTCATCACTTAGTGTCTTAATGGTGTTCGCAGAGGCTTGTGCAGCAAATGCTCTGGGTATGTTGGCAAGTAAGGTTTCAAGAGGCGTAAGCATATACAAAAACAATAATGCAAAGCCCGACATAATACGCTGACTCTCTTCACCGGTTTGCTGTGAAAGGAAGAAAAGTGCGCCACCAATGAAAGTAAAAATTAAAAAGCCACCCCACGATGATGCCATGTGTAATATTGATACCCCTTCGATACGTTCTTTACGCAAGGCATCTATGGCTGGATGGAGGACTTCTTGTTTAAAAAACGTGCGCTTACTGCGATTAAGCTTAAGCTCTTTAATGCCGTCTGTTATGGCATCAAACTGATGGAAAAGGCCATCCTGCATCGCCGCTGCATTAGCAATTTTCTTGAAGGCTATATTGTTTGCAAAGCTATAACTCACCGAGCCAAGTACTAAGGTGAGCAGCGCAAAAAGAAAGATAACCCAATCTAGCCACGCCATGTATACAAAAGCACCTAAGACTATCATGGCATTTGTTAAAATCCCTGGCATACTCATAAAAAACCCTGCAACCTTGAGGCTATGCTCAGTTAAGCAAGATTTGATCTTTGCGTCTCCTTGCGCTTCTATATTGCTGATTTTCGCTTCTATGGTTTTATCTGCAACTAACTTTCGCAATTCAGCCTGACTATGCTCACTGAGCTGCTCAGCGACCAACTTGGAAATAAGTTGTACCACAACACCCGCTAAGGCAAGCGCAGCAAACACCATAAAATACTCAGTTTGGCGTTCACCATTAGCATTAATAATTTCGTTGATCAGTGCTACCAATGAAACACTGATAATGCCAAAAATAATACTGCTAAGCGCTGTCGCAACAAAGCGCTGCCAAGTCTTTTTTATCAGAAAAACTAACACGATTTCTCCCAAGGATGATCAAATCCCTTACAGGACGACTTTGAACTAAAAAAATTCACTTGGATCGCGTCATATATTAAAAACCCGATAGCCTAAATCATGTTACCTATTCTCAAACCTTACTTGTCACCAACACTTGAACAATACGCACGCGGCGTTTCATTAATCAGCGAGACGCAAACGCCATTGTCTCAACAACTCGAGCGCGTAGTGACACTTAGCGAGGCAATTGCGCAATTCAGTGCTGCCAAAGGAGTGAAAGGTAAAAGAGCACAAGCTTCGGTATGGCATATGCACTACACCTTACAGATCATGCCTTCGGTGCTGTTTGTACACAGCGTGTTAAATCGTAAACTGCCTTTTGCAACTGAGCAGGTAAGCATAGACACCAATCATTGGCAGCTACAATTACCACACCAAGGCACCGCTATGGCTTCGCAGCCTACCTTGGAAAAATACGACAGCTTCATCTTTGAGCACTTGGTGCCATTACATCGTTTCTTAGTACAGCACTTTGGTGTGCCTGAACCTGTTTTATGGAGCAATTGCGCTTTTAGACTAAGGCAGTTTTTCCCCACAATCCTTCATTATACTGGCAGGCGCAAAGAGACGCAGGAAGACTTTGAGACCCTCAGCCAGTCAAAATACTTAGGACAACTGCGTAACCCATTTTACGCGCCTCGAATCGAGCTTAGTGATACACATGGCCCTTATCAATTAAGAGCATCCTGTTGCTTTTTACACAAGGTAAGTAATAGCAAGCTTTGCCGTGACTGCCCCAAACAACCACATCATGCCGATGCACGCCAACAACAGCGAGCTCTGTATAAAACAATGATGGCAACTAACGGCATATAAATCTAAATCTTTATTGTTTACCTTCGTCTTGATGTCAATTAATTCGTTTTCACTGCTGCTTTGTCAGCGAGGTGTGCTCATGGACTTCAGTCAAGTTATTCAGCTCGAACAATATACAAAAGCCGCGCAGTTTAACCCAGAGAAAAACTGCCTCTTTACCACAGGAACGCACTGCCTAGTCAGTCAAGGCGTGCGCAAACGCATTACGCTACCGATCAACGATACCGCACAACTGGTTGCCAACATTACCGCTAACATGCGTGACCTGCCTGATGACACCATCGCATTTGCAGCACTGCCGTTTTGCAAAACAGAACAGGCACAAGTCATCATTCCGGAAAAGGTATCGCGCTGGGATAAAGCCGCGTTTAACGCTTGGTTTGATGCTGAATTGGCTCCTGTTCATGGGCAAAAGAACCACCTATCAGCAATTACAGACATTCAATCGCAGGCGCAATTTGAGCAAGCGGTTGTCCAAGCGAAGCAATTATTCGACAGCGAGCAGCTAGACAAAATTGTACTCAGTAAGCAAACACAGCTGGATTTCGAGCAGCCAATAAATCACCACTTGGTACTGCGTAATTTATTGCAGCAAAGTCAGTCAGGGTATCACTTTTCATTCCCGACGCTCGATGGCGCGACATTAATGGGAGTAAGCCCTGAGCTGTTACTCAAAAAGCAAGCTGAAGCGTTAACCACCAACCCATTAGCAGGGTCTATTCCACGAGATCCGTGTCCAAAGGAAGAAGCCCATCGACGCAGCGTATTATTTGCATCGAAAAAGGATAGATATGAGCATGCTGTGGTCATTGAAGACATCCAGCAAGTACTTAGTCCATTCTGCAGTAAGTTGAAGATTCCTGCCCAGCCGGAATTATTAAGTACTGCCACAATGTGGCATTTATCCACTGTGATCTCTGGTGCCTTACAACACCCTGAAACTCACAGCTTGATGATTGCCAACCAACTGCACCCCACCCCTGCGCTATGCGGTAAGCCGACCTCTGTTGCCTATCCAAAAATAGCGGAACTAGAACAACATAGCAGAGGCTTATTCTCAGGAATAATTGGCTGGTTTGATAAGCAGGGTAACGGTGAATGGGTAGTGGTAATACGTTGTGCGCAGCTATATAAACACACTGCGACACTCTTTGCTGGCGCAGGCATAGTGGCGGCTTCTGATCCCCGCTCGGAGTGGTTAGAAACAGAGGCAAAACTCAATACCATGTTGAATGCACTCGAAATAAAGCAAACATACTACGCAATGAGAAATAAACTCCATGAAGCAAATTGATTTTACCCCTTGGCCCCCTGAGCTAGCAAAGCGCTATCGTGAAAAAGGTTATTGGCAAGACCGCCCGCTAACTTCAGTCATCAGTGATCAACTCGCACAACATGGCGATAAACCAGCCGTTATTGATGCTCACCGTAGTTTGACGTATCAAGAGCTTGAAGCGTATAGCGATCACTTGGCTGCTTACCTTGCCGCTCAAGGGATCCAGCAAGGAGATACTGCGCTTATTCAACTGGCAAACCAAGTTGAATTTTATATTAGCTTATTTGCTTTGCTAAAGTTAGGCGCAGCCCCCGTATGTGCGCTGTTTAGCCATAAACAGACAGAAATTAACAGTTACTGCGAGCAACTTGAACCAACAGTACTGATTGTCTCTTCAGCGCATGAGCTGTATCGTGATGACGCTTTTATTCAAACATTACAACAACAGTACCCAAGTATTCGCACGACGTTGGTGGATCACCCCAAAGGTAATAGCCTATTAAAACAGGCCTACCTTCAGCCCCGCGCATTTATTGCCCCTGATTTAAACCCTGAACACGTGGCGTTCTTCCAACTTTCGGGCGGCAGTACAGGAACACCTAAACTTATTCCGCGAACCCACAATGACTATTTGTACTCTGTGGTCGCCAGCAAAGATATTTGCGAATTAACAGAGCAACATGTTTATTTATGCGCCCTCCCTGCGCCTCATAACTTTCCACTAAGCTCCCCTGGCGCACTTGGGGTTTTTGCCGCAGGCGGCACTGTTGTGATGGCAAACGATCCCAGCCCAAGCAGTTGCTTCCAGTTAATAGAAAGATACCAAGTTACCCATACGGCTTTAGTTCCTCCAGCCTTACAACTGTGGTTACAGCACGCACCAAAAAGCGCACATAACTTACAAAGCCTCGCGGTAATTCAAGTGGGTGGCGCTAAATTAAGCCTGACCATTGCAGAGCAAGTTAAGCCACTACTTGGCTGCCAGCTACAACAAGTATTTGGCATGGCTGAAGGGTTGGTTAACTATACCCGCTATGATGATGATCTTTGGCATATCCTTCATACACAAGGTCGACCAATCAGTGAAGACGATCAAATCAAAGTCGTCGATGAGCAAGGTAACTTAGTACCAGATGGTGAAGAAGGGCGACTCTTAACAAGAGGGCCTTATACAATTCGCGGTTACTATCGCTCACCTGAACATAATCAAAGTGCCTTTGATGAGCATGGTTTTTATAGCTCCGGAGACTTGGTAAAACGTTTACCATCTGGCCACCTCATCGTCACCGGTCGAGTGAAAGACCAAATCAATCGTGGTGGTGAAAAGATCGCAGCAGAAGAAGTCGAGAACCTTTTACTCGGGCATCCAAATATTCAACAAGCCGCGATTGTAGCTATGCCAGATGCAACGTTAGGTGAAAAAAGTTTTGCTTTTCTTACTGGTATACCAGTTAAAGCACTTGCACTTCGAAAATACCTGCGCGAGCAGGGTATCGCTGACTACAAAGTGCCAGATAAGTTTAAGTTTATAGACAACTTACCGTTAACGCCTGTTGGCAAAGTCGATAAAAAACAGCTTCGTAACGAAACCGAAGTTCAGCAACCTACCCCACAATTTTAGAGAAGTAACATGAGTATACCTAAATTAAATCACTATGCTCTGCCGCGCGCCGCTGAGCTTGCACCAAATCGCGTAGAGTGGCAGCTAGAGCCACACCGTGCAGCGTTATTGATCCATGATGTCCAGCATTATTTTGTTTCTTTTTATGGCCAAGACAACCCATTAGTCACCGCCATGATAGAAAATATTCAACGTATAAAAGCGTATTGTTATGAGCATGATATTCCAGTCTACTACACCGCTCAGCCAATTAAACAAGGTCGTAATGAGCGCGGCTTACTACTTGATATGTGGGGAGCTGGACTACAAGATCCCAGCCAGCAACCTATCGTTGATGCACTTGCCCCCACAGAAAAAGACACGGTACTGACCAAGTGGCGGTATAGCGCATTTCAAAAATGTGATTTTGAAAGCCAACTGCAAGCTCAGCAGCGTGATCAACTATTGATTGTCGGTATTTATGGTCATATCGGTGTAATGACCACAGCAATAGATGCGTTTATGCGAGATATCCAACCCTTTGTTGTCGCAGATGCAATCGCAGATTTCACCAAAGATGAACATATGATGGCACTTCACATCATCAGTCAACGTGCAGGTAAAGTGCTTACCACCGCAGAGCTTATTGGTGAAGCCAGTACAGACTTGACCACTCTAGACGGATTAAAAGCGTTTATTTTGCCATTAATTGATTGTGAACCTGATGAGTTTGATGAACATGAAAGCCTCATTGATTACGGCTTAGACTCTGTACAAGTCATGAATTTAATTTCTTTGTGGCAGCAACAAGGTATTGAGACTAATTTCATCGAGCTTGCACAAGTACCAACGCTTGCCGCTTGGGTGGAGCTGTTAGAAACACGGATGGCTGAATAATGGCGTTGCCATTAACTGACTCTCAGCATGCCATGTGGCTACTGCATACCATCAGTGGCCAAGGTAATTTGTTTAATGTTGCCGAGTGTTTAGAGTTTCACGGTAAAATCGATGCCGCGCTGTTTAAAGCCGCGCTGCATCATGTATTTGAGCAAACAGAGTTATTACGTAGTCACTTTATTCATGATGACAGCTTTACCCCCAGTATTATTGTGGGAAACATTCAGCCCTCATTGAACATCGAATATCTTGACCATGATATTGTCTCAGTCGCAGAGTTTATGTCTCAGCAGGTTGCCACAACGCTCGGCAAATCGTTTGATTTGGCTACTGACTGCTTAATGCAATTTAAATTAGTACGTACGCCAAGCCAAGATTATTGTTTTATTGTTGGCCATCACATCGTGCTAGATGGCTATGGCTTTGGGCTATTTCATCAAGCTTTAACTCGCTGTTATAACGCATTAAACGCGGGTAAACCTATGCCTCATTGCCAATTTACCACGCAACAACAGCTACTTGATTTACACACCAGCGACAAATACCAACAACGTCTATCCGAGGCTAAAGCGTCTTTAAACCAGTGGCTGGATCAACACCCACCGTCACAAAGTTTTAGTCATAGTGAAGCCGCGATCACAGCACCTAATCAACGTTATCACTTCGGGTTAACACGTCCCCAATGGCAAACGTTACAATCTGCCGCAAATTATGTGGATGCCGCCCCAAGTGAAATTTTACTGAGCGTCATTGCAGCCGTGTTAGCCGCCAAGCACAGTACCTTTGAAGTCACCTTAGGGCTTGTGATGATGAATCGCCACTGTGCTATTGAGTTCTCCTGTCCGACGGTACAAAGCAATGTTCTGCCATTACCATTGACTTTGCCGTCGGCGGATGGGCTAAAGCATGTTGCAAAGCACATCAATAAACAAATTAAGCGCCTTAAATCCTTACAGTGCTACCGCGTAGAGCACTTAAAGCGCGACCGTAAACAACAAGGTAAGTCCATTGAAATAAGCGGCCCGACAATTAACATTCTACCGTTTACCAGTCATCCTCGTTATGGCGAGGTAACAACGCGTAGTCACATTCTCAGTGCAGGTACCACTGATGACCTGATGATCCAAATCTACCTAAATGGTGATGAGCCAGCGCAGTTTGATATTGATTACAACCATGCCAGATATTCATCACAGCAAATTAGTGCAATTGCACAGGCCATCGTCTCAACCGCGAGTCGCTGGACACGCACACCGGCTTTATCTTGTAACGCGATTACACAGGAGTTAGAACATGGGGTTTGATAGTCTGCTGCAACAGGAGTATCGCAATAAGGTGGTTTGGATCACAGGTGCAGGCCAAGGGATAGGTCAAAGTATTGCGGAAAAATTCATTCAACTTGGCGCGCGCGTTGTTGGTTTTGATAAACAATTTCCCCGTACTCATAACCTGTTTAAAGCAGTACAGTGCGATCTCGAAGACTTAACAACACTACAAGCTACATTGACTGAGCTTATCCAGCAGGGTCTTGCCCCTTATAATTTACTTAATGTCGCAGGGGTACTTGAGTTAGGTGAATTAGAGTCGCACTCATTAGAGCAATGGCAGCACTGTCAACACGTTAACGCAGGAGCCGTGTTTGTGTTTCTAAAAGCCTGTGCAAGTCACTTCAAACAGCAAGGTCTCGGCAGTATTGTAACGGTTAGCTCAAATGCCAGTCATACACCACGTCAAAGTATGGCCGCCTACTGTGCCTCTAAATCTGCTGCAACACAATTGACCCTAACCGCGGGGTTAGAATTAGCCCCTTATGGCATACGTGCCAATGTTATCGCACCGGGGTCAACATTAACCCCGATGCAAACCGGTATGTGGTTAGATGATTCAGGTGCCGACCAAGTTATTCAGGGTTTTGCAAGCCAATACAAGCTTGGGATCCCACTGCAAAAACTGGCGACACCAGAAGAAATTGCCAATTCAGTGTTATTTTTTGCTTCATCACTGAGTTCGCATACTACCTTGCAAGTGCTCACTATAGATGGTGGTGCGACACTTTAGGCTTCGCTTTAGGCTTAGCCTCAGGCTTATTCACGAGCGTTGCTTCGCGACATAGATTCAGCAACGCTTTTATCCAGATAGCGATAATGGCGCACGTTAATAATGTCCATACAACCAAAAATAGTTTAGAGCCCAATGGCAACACCGGGAACTGGCCAGCAATGCCATACCCCATCAGTGTGTGGTAGGCATAATATCCAATGCACAACAGCAGTGCACCGCTTAACCCCAGAGACACCTTCACACCGCGAAGATCTTCTTTGCGACGCAGTTTCAACTGACGTTTAACATACATATAGGTTCCGCTAAGCACTAAAAATGACAGCGCTAAGCCAAATATACACCACAGTATTTTTACCCAAACCCCTGCAAAATTACCAAAATGTAAGGGATCCGCAGTGTCAGATAATCGCCAATATAACCCTTGGCTAGATGCAGTTTGGCTATAGACTATCTCACCTGTGTATGGGTTGACATAAACCTTGTTAGCGCGGTCTCTGACCAATACATCATTAGCCTGGCCTTCAGCATAAAAGTAACCGCCAGAATAGCGGATGGCTCTAATATCTAAGTCTGGTCGCGCTTCTTTAACCTTAGCTGCGAGTGTCACCACTGATAGTTGAGGTTTATCTTGTGCTGCCAACTCAGGCAATGGATTTACAGCGAACTGCCCAACATCAGTATATGCCGTTTTGCCATCAGCTAAGTCCATCCTAACAAACTCAAATAAATACCACATGCTGGTCACGGCAATGACCACAGCCAACCATAGACTCCATACTCCAGCCAATTTATGGGTACTGGCGACTTTCGCGCGAGTGTCTCCACTGAGTTTTAATGTAAAAAATTTACGCCACCATCCTCGATAAAGGTACAGTGCCGTCAGTGTTGATATGGTGATCGGAATTGCAAACGCCAAAACCAAATAGTAAGAAACGATACTATCGAACACACCAAAGAAGTGCATATGAAAGTCTCGGAAAAACCGTTGAATATTCAAAAAGCTCGTTTCGCCTTGAATATTCCCGGTATAGGGATCAACATAAATATGTTGCCATGGGTTGTCGGGTAAGCGCACCACAAAGTCGTGCGCAAAATGTGCCTCAGCACCTGCAAAAGCAATCCCGATTCGCGCGTCCGGATAAGTCTCTTGCACCTTTTCATATGCACTCGCCAAGCTCACTTGAGGACTGCTCTCTGGCGCACGAACCGTATCATCAAATAGCCAATCTAACTCATAAGAAATGGTAGCAAATGCCCCTGTCCAACAGATCACGAATAATAGTAAGCCGAACCAAACGCCGCTTAAACTATGCCAACTGAACCATTGTTTTGCTGTCATTTTTTTCACCTAAAAAGGAAGTCGCAACAGCGCGTACTTCACTCTCCTTGTTTAGAATCGATAGTTAATCGCTAAGCTCGCGCTACGCGGATCACCTGGGAATAGCTGGCTATAGCTGTAACCGCCAGTCCAATGTACTTTGTCAAATAGATTGTCTACTATCAGTGATGCTTTCCAGTCATCCGCTTGATAATAAATACCCGCGTTATACAGCACATAGCTTGGCAGCAATAGTCCTTCTGACGATGTCGGACGCTCACCGACGTAGTTGGCGCCAATACCTACAGACCAATTATCATTAAATTGATACCGCGACCAAATGGTCGCCATATGCTTAGCAGCACCTTCTTTGCGTTTCCCAATCTCACTGTCATTCAGATCTTTGGTTACTTTTGCTGAGTTGTAAGCATAGTTAGCAATAATTGAGAACTGTTCGCTCAATTGACCATTGAGATCAAACTCAAATCCTCTCGCCCGCTCAGCACCACGCTGACGATACATGTAGCGAGCGAAATCAATTTTAGCTGATGCTTCAGCATCATATAGCACAACATTTTCACGAGTAATTTGATAAATTGCTGTTGTTATTTGTAAGTTATCATTGAATAAACGTGCCTTAAAACCGGCTTCGTATAATTCGCTATCTTGTGGCTTAAATGGTCCACCTTGCTCAGGGTTATTTGAATACAGTGGAGGTGGCTCAAACCCTTGCATCCAGCTGGCATAAAAGCTCTGCGTATCTGACAGTTTGTATACAGTGCCAAGCCTTGGCAGTAACTGGCTGTCTTTTGAGCTACCACCACCCGTATTATCAAGGTCAAAGCGCTCTTCACGTAAACTGGCTAATAGCGACCATTGTCCAAGCACGATGCGGTCTTGTATATAAATCCCTTCGCTTTGTAGGTTACCCCCAAACACAGGGCGCTGAGTTGCATTATAACTGGCCGTATCGCGATGTTGGTAAACCGGGTTTAGAATATCGAACTGTATTGCATTATTGGCCACACGCTGACTAGATTCTCTAAACCTGTCAATATAGTCATAACCAATGACAACGTTATGTTCGATGTTTCCAGTATAGAAATTACCATTTAGATAACTGGAGAACGAGTCCGACTCTGCTTCAGAGTTACGATCAATGTAACGCAGATTCACCACAGAGTCAGAACCATCAACATAGTTTCCAATACCATGCTCGATTAAATCTTGGTCACTATCTTGGTGCATATACTGTACAGCTAGCCACCATGAGTCGCTAAAACGATAATCAACGGCAAGGCTACTAATCAAACTTTCAGTATTTAAATGGTCCCCAGGCTGGGTGGCCGAGACTTCGATTGGCACCGCGCCCAACTGTTGACTACCACGAATATTGGGCTGGCCTCGTTCTAAAATCCCCTCACTGTCTGAATAGACAAACTCCAAGTTTAGCTTCAGGGTATCACTGGCAAGAAAAGTAACGCTTGGAGAGACCAACAACCCCTTGTTAAACGCTTGATTTCTGAAAGATTCTGAATCTTCGTAACCAACATTTAAGCGATATAATATTGACTCAGATTGATTCGCAGCACCAGTGGTATCAAGCGCCACATACTTATCTTGATAACTCCCAATACGAGCACTTAGCTCATGGCGACTGGTTGCGAGCGGTTTTTTGGTTACCGTATTAATGACACCACCGGGGCTGGCATCACCGAAAATTGCAGAGGCTGGGCCTTTTATCACTTCTACCCGTTCGACATGCGCGATGGCTGTTTGTGACCAAAAGTCATTGTACGTGCGCATACCATTGAGGCGACGATCATCTTGGCTGCGAAAACCGCGAATAGTAATATCGTTGTATACCGAAAACTCACTGGCACCGCTAACAAAAGGCGTTACATCATTCAGGCGCATCAATCCCTGTTGCTGAATTAACTCTTTGGTCACTGCACTAATGGATTGCGGTAAATCTAAAATATCAGCAGCAGTCTTAGTTGCGGAATACGTATACGTAGCAAAATGCTTTTCCGAATCTCGTCCAAGCACTTCTATTACCTCTATATCTTCACTTGCCAGTGATTGCTCTGCTGCCCAACTGGATAGCGGAACAATACTGGCTAATATCAGTAATCGCTTACCTACTGATTGCATCGTCATAATCTCCTTTTCTTATTACCTGCAATGGTAACGAAAACAATTATCACTTACAATCCATGCTTATTTTAATTTTATCACTTTTTGTACAGTTTCTATGACACTCCCATGAGAAATAATCTCCATGTGATTGGCATTCACATACTCAATATGCTCAATGCCAAAGCGCTGGTTGAACGCGTTAGTCAGCACTTCATCGCGCTCTGTGCTCCACACCGCATAATAGGTAGGCGTATCTAATGTGTGATATTCCACTTCGTGTCGACCTGCGCAGCGCAATAAGTAAGTTTGCTCTAAGGTCTGGATAATTTCTGACACTGGCATGGCAGCAATATTCTTTTCCAGCAGCGCTAGATGCGCTGTCACAAAACGCGAAATATCCTCACCTCTTGACGCACTAGAATCACCGTCCGACCATGGAAACGCTCTTACCGCTTGCGCAAAATCAGTAAAGCGCTCGGGAGCGGCGACGCTTTCAGAAAGTCGCGTTAAAATATAATCACGCCAACTCTCCGAGCTTTGATTCGCAGGTTCAAAGGGATCCCAGCTATCAATGAGGAAGACGTTAGCTACATGATATTTATGTAATGCGAGCGCTTCGACCAACTGTAATGCCAAGGCACCACCTAACGACCAGCCTAACACATGAATATTTTCATAGCCGCTCAAGTCTCCAAGCTGTTGAGCATAACGAGATGCCAGCGTCTTAAAATTATCGCTAGATGATAACTCAGTGTCAGGGGTGATCCCGACACACCTCACTTGTTCAGGCATCGCCATTGCCAAGGGGCGATATGACATGGTAAATCCACGGCCATCGTGAAGACATATTAATAAATCACTGGGTGCGCGTCCCCCTACTGACTCAGGCAAAATATCACTCACAGAAGCTTGTTTTGAGGCCACCATTTGCTCAGCTAAGGCACGTAAGTTATCCGCTTGCCAGATAGCCTGAGCAACGAGAGGTTCAGGTCTGGCAAGTTTATGCCACTGATGCACCATGCGTAGCGCGTGAATCGAGTTGCCTCCAAGGGCAAAGAAATTATCCTCCCGAAACACTTGCTGACGCTGTAAAATCTGTTGCCAGACGCGTGCTAATGCTTGCTCAACATGACCCACAGGTAATGTGCCCTGCGTCTGCTGTAATGAAGGTGCTGGCAGCGCTTTTCTATCCACTTTACCGCTGTGATTAAGCGGTAGAGTATCCAGTATAATAAGTTGCTCTGGCACCATATAACTTGGCACCAGTGCACTCAGCGCTGTTTTTATGTCTTCACTTTGCAACTGCTGGGTGCAAACATAACCAATCAACTGCTTGCTCCCCTCGGCATCGTGAGCAACCACCACAGCTTGGGTTATACCATCAATACATAGCAACTGACTTTCAATCTCACCGATTTCTATACGGTGCCCTCTAATTTTTATCTGGTGATCTGTACGGCCGAGAAAATGCAGCTCATTACGGGCGTTTACCTCAACTAAGTCACCTGTGCGATAGAGTCGCTCACCCGTGTCAGAAAATGGATTGGCGATAAACCGCTGTGCAGTCAGTGCAGGTTGTGCAAAGTATCCCCGTGCCAATCCTAAACCACCGATGTACAGCTCTCCACATACGCCCTGCGGACAAGCGTTTAAGTGCTGATCTAACACATATAACTGTGTATTTCGGACAGGATGACCAAGATGAATATGTGCTGTGACAAGGTGACTAGAAGACCACACTGTGGTCTCCGTTGGGCCATACATGTTGTAGAGCGTGACTTGTTTATCTCGTAATGATTGAGCCAACGCTGGAGGCAGCGCCTCTCCGCCACACAGACCAATAACCGCAGCGCTAATCAACTCTTTTGCCAATAAGGCCTGCCACCCCGCAGGGGTCGCTTGAATATGAGTAATACCGATTAAGTCAGTAGCTTGTAGTTCTAGTACCGAGTTAGCAATATAAGTCTGCGCCCCACTGACCAAAGGCAGATAAAGCTCTAAACCAGAAATATCGAACCCCAGTGCAGTCAAGGCTAACCATTTTGAGTCATGTGTGAGTGAAAATTGAGACTGCATGGCGAGAATGAAGTTAACTAAATTACCATGACTTATCGCAACACCTTTAGGCTGACCAGTTGAACCAGAGGTATAGAGAATATAAGCCAGCTGCTGCGGCCTGATACGAACAATAAACGGAGGCTGCGGATATTGCCGCTCGTTCACCGCAGCAATTGACCAAACCGGTAAATTCCCGGGGTTATGAACAGTGTCGATATTCGTCACAATCGCCACAGCGGCACTTGAGTTGAAAATTAATTGCTGGCGCTGTTGTGGCATGGTCGGGTCGATAGGAACATACACCGCCCCCGCCTGCATACACCCAAGCAGCGCAATAACCATGTCAGCTTGACGAGAAGTGATAATGGCAATCCTATCTTCGCTTTGCACTCCCTGTGCAATTAGAAAGTTGGCAAAGTTAGCGCTTAGCTCAAGCAACTTTTGGTAGCTTAGCTGCGCACCGCTATCATCCGCGATGGCCAACGACTCTTGGCGGCTGCCTTGTTTAGTAATAAGGTCAATAATAGTGACAGCATCATTATCTTGTTGTGGCGCACAAAATACGCTATCGGGCTGATGGATAAGTACGTTATTTATACTTTGCTGTGGCTCATGCAGCACAGCGTGTAATAAAGCGAGATAGCAGTGCTGCAATTGTTGCAATAGCGCTTGGCTATACACCGTGCTGTCGGCTTCAAAATAAAGCTCAATAGCACCCTCTTGCACACTAACATCTAACGATAATTCAAACTTTGCGGTGTGGCTTTCTACGCTCACGGGGATAAGCGCCATCGTTTGGTCGCTACTTGGCTGCGGGTCACTTTGCAAATAGTTGAACAAGACTTGAAAGTACGGATGTCTATCAGCCTGCACCGGCCACTCTAATTGCTCCGCAAGCCATTCAAATGGTACTTGATCTTCATTAATTAAACGCAGCGTATGTCGTTGGTTGCACTCAATCGCATCAAGAAAAGTGACACCATCTTGTACTTCATTTCTGTACAGCTGGGTATTCATAAAACACCCAACCACATCAGCAAGCTCTGGCAGATTACGAGCTGCGGTAGGCGAGCCTATCAAAAAGTGCGCGGTACTACTAAAGCGGCTCAATGTCGCTTGCAATAACGTCATAAATAACGCTGCGGCAGTATTTCCGTGGCGCTGGCAAAAAGCGTTAACTTGCTGAACTTGAACACGGGATAACTGACAACTTAATGTCAGCGCATGAGCTTGGTGTTCGGTTTCTGGCTCCACCATAGGTAGCGCAATCGGCTGCGGTGCTGCACCCACATAACCTTGCCAATAATCTAAAATATTGTTGGCCTCTTCATTAAGCAAGTACTCACTTTGCCACGTCGCATAATCTAGGTAACGACATGATGGTTTAGTCAGCGCTTGTCCCTGATATGCCGCTAGCAAGTCTTTTAAGATCAAGGTTTTTGACCATGCGTCACTCACAATATGATGATTGCGTAATAATAAATATCCGCCTTGAACCGTGCGCACCCATGCAGCTTTTAATAGCGGCACTTGGCTTAAATTAAATGGCTTATCACACCATGCTTTGACCTCTTGTTGTGCAAAAAGCGCATCACCATCAAGCTCAGTGTCTACTTCAATGAGGGTTAATGGCACCTGACACTGCGACGCGACCACCTGAGTTGCCGCGCCGTCAAACTGATAATAAGTGCGGAAAATATCATGGCATTCAACGAGAGCATCCAGTGCGCACTGGAGCTGTAACAAATCTAACGCATCAGGCGCACGATATGCACGTAATACATCATAGGCGTTACTGGTTGGATCAATTTGCTGAAGTAGCCACAAGCGCTTTTGCTGAAACGAAAGCGTACCTGAGCTGTGCTCAGTGGCGACGATAGTTGTCGTGTCGCTTTGTGCTTCGGGCTCACTCCATAATTGTGCCAACAAGTCCAAATCTAGACCATCGACCAGTTCATCCGCTAACTCATTATTTGACATACCCATACCCATTCAAATAAAAGTGGGAGCCTCAGGCTCCCACTTTATACCAATTAGACTTAATACTTGCTCAATTTGAAGGAGTAAATCTGACGCTAACGGCGTTAAAAATTTCTTATTTAGAACAACTAAATAGCAAAATTTTTTTTGCCTAGTAATCGACAAGATTTTCCCGCCTCAAAATAGACCTCTTAATTAAGATAATTGGTATTATCGTCTCAAAATTATCTTGGGTTATCCCTTACCCTGATACCTATGTGGCTTTCAGACCCATTTTTTCGCGCAATGCCGCCTGCTGTTCTGGCGTCAGTGTCGCCAACTTAATTTGCGTCAATGCTAATTTCTCCAATCTAGACGGATCACCACTTAAGTTATTTAGTGCTTGAGCCAAAGATTGAATGCTTGGGTTATCAAACACAACGCCCGGTTCAATATTCAATAAGAGTAATTTCTTTATGCGTGTAGCAAACTTGATAGCAGACAGAGAGTGCCCACCTAAATCGAAGAAGCTGGCATCACAACTTACTCTTTCTACCTCTAAAATATCCGCCAACGTGGACGCAAGTAAGGTTTCTAATTGACTGCTAGGCGCAACATAAGTAGATAAAGTCAACTCGGCAATTTTAGGCAAACTTTGACGATCCACTTTACCGTTAGCAAGCAGTGGTAACTCTGTCACACTGACAAAGAAAGCAGGCACCATGGCATCTGGCAATACATCGCGTAACTGCGTCTGTAACGTAAGGTTTTCCTCTCCAGTTAACAGCTCATTTGCTACGGTTTGTTTATCTAAATACTGAGCTAAGAAAGCAACCAAAACAGCTTCATTGCCATACTGTTGTACCGCCACAAAACAATCTACGTTGTCTAAGTGCTGTGTAATAGCCAGTGCCACTTCATTGGGCTCTACTCTAAAACCACGGATCTGCACTTGGTCATCCTTACGACCAGATAAACTAATAGAGCCATCAGGTAAATAACGAGCTACGTCACCTGTACGGTAAAGGCGCTCAGACCATTGACTGTTATCGACAAAAACACCGCTGGAATCAGCATTAATGTATCCTGCTGACAATTGCTTACCCGCAATACATAATTCGCCTTGCTCACCAGTTGCACACAAGCCATCTTGTGGAGTTAAGATAAAGATTTGTGAGCCAGAAAAGACTTGGCTAAGTCTTGGCACTGCGGCATCAAAGCGTGCGTTGTTTTCATATGAATGTGACATCACACCCACGGTTGCTTCTGTCGGCCCATAGTGGTTAAACACCTGTGTTTGCGGCGCTAACTTATGTACCTTTTGAATTAATGCAGGCTTGGCCGCCTCGCCACCTAAGATCAGCTTAGTTGGCAGACTGGCTGGCATGACTTCCAATAATGCTTGTAAATGAGAGGGTACTATCTTGACGCAGTCGACCGCGTGCTCGGCCACAAAGCGACCAAATGCGTCGCCATCGAGCATTTGCTGCTCACTGGCAACAATAAGCGTGGCACCATTATAAAAAGCATTGAATAGCGTAGTATTACCAATATCTGCGGCAACGGTAGAGGTGAGACCAAAGCGCTGGTTTTGCTGTAGCTCAAGTGCGTGTGAAGACGCAGTACAGTATTGTGCAAGTTGTTGATGTGCAATAGGCACACCTTTTGGCACTCCCGTGGAACCCGAAGTAAACAATACATAAGCGGTGTCTGCTAACTGATACTCAGGTAGCACACTACTGTCTAACTCTAGCTGTTGCGCCTCTAGTAGCCACTGCTCAAAATTATGCTCATCTATATGAAGCATTGCACCAGACGCGTCCATCACACGCTGTTTGCGCGGCTCTGGCCAACTTGGGTCAATTGGGCAATATGCTGCACCGGCACGCATCACCGCCAGTAACATGACCACTTGCTGCCAACTGCGAGGTAGCGATAACAGCACAACACAGCCTTGCTTTACTCCATGGGCTTGTAGAGCTTGCGCTGTCTTATTGACCAAAACAGTAAGTTGGCTGTAGTTAAGTGAGTGTGCAGCATCTACCAATGCAATGTGCTCACTTTTAGCGTCTGCAAAATATTCAAGTTGTGCCAGCACGTGGGTAGCGGTTAGCCCTTGATCTGCATTTAACGCGAGAAAGCACTGCTGTTCTTGCGCAGTAACAAGGGTAATATCAGCCACGGCTGTTGCCAAATATTGCGGGGCTTGTGCCAATAAATGAACAAATTGCTGTAACAAGATACTTGCGGCTTGATGTGAATAAGCTGAGCTATTAAATTGCAGTCGCACTCTGTCATCGGCAATAGTTAAGGATAACTCTGCGTTATCGGCAATCGCGACGGTTGCTTCTGTGCTCACTACCTCTGATGCAAAGTGTGCAACTACACTACTATTGGCAAGCGTTTCAGGGCGCTCAAAACATTCCGCCCACTCCATGTGCTGAGACAAGGTAAAGGCAAACTGATTAATCCACTCTGCTAATACCTGCTGTTTAGCTTGTGGTACTTGAACCGGTAATGCCTGCGTATACACACCAAGTGCATCAGCCAACTCTTCGCTCATTTGGCGCGGATCATAACCTACACTGGTCACAAAGCTTTGCCCTGAAACACGCGCTAGTAATAACCACCATAATGATAAGTATATGCTTTGTGCATCTACCTCTAATTGTGCGCTAAGCGCTGTGATCGCTTCTGTCGTAGACTCAGCTAATGCTTCATCAACGCACTGTAGGTTTTGTAACGCCCCTTGCTCTGGCGCTTTGTGATACGGTAATGCAAAGTGATTTTTTGCATTATTAAGCTGGCTAATATACTGCTGCCAATAAGCTTTACCTTGAAGTGAATCTTCGCTGCTAGTCAGCTCTTCAAGCCACGCGAGAAAATCAGGGTATTGGACACTTTCTTCAACAGCTAAATTAAGATCTAACAAGCGCTGTGCAATTTTCTCTGTACTGGCCAAATCAACGCATAGCGCATGGGTACGCACCAACAGGTATGCTTCATCTTGGTGGCTAATTTTGATCACTTGTAAATTTTGACCCGCAGCAGGGTTCAAAGACACAGGTTGCAAGCTATCAAGTGTTGCTAAGTTAATGCTGGCATCGGCTTCCAACGTCATGGTGGCAATGACGGGCTTGGTACTTAAGTGAGGTACCTGTCTTAAACCGCGAAAGCCTGACACCTCGCTAAACGTAAAGCTCAAAATGATATTGTCATCAATGATTTCATTAAGTCTAGCTTGGAGATGTTCTGTGCTGTGTTGCTCTGACATGCGCGCCAGCACGCTATTATATGCCAATGGCTCCAGTGTATTACCTAGACATTGCTGCTGCTCACTCAATGACAGGCCTTGTGGATAAGCAGAGATATATTCTTGGATCATGATATGCACTACCTTTTACTGTGCTTGATTTGCTTGTTTTAGATCTTGTTGCGTATAGATATCACCCATAGCAACTACAATTTTTCTTGGACCCTCAAATGGATCTCTGGCATGTGCAGCGAGCATATTATCCAGCATCACTACGTCACCTTGCTGCCACTCAAAACGCACCGCACATGTTTCATATGCAGCACCAATAATGGCCATTTCTTCATCACTGATAGCAGAGCCGTCACCAAAATACACGTGTCGAGGCAAACGCTGCTCTCCCACTAACTCGATCAAACTCTCTTTGACTTCCGGCTCTAGACAGGCAATATGATGCAGTTGCACTTGATTGAAAAACGACCTTTCCTTTGTCACTGGGTGAACAATAACGCCATGGGTTTTGGTTTTTGTTTGGAGGCCGTCATTCTCTAGCCATTGATATTCAATATTTGCTGCATTCAGCCTCGCTTCCACTTCAGTTTTACTGTCAGTTTTGTAGAAATGCTGCCAGCTTACGTCAACACTCTTATGGAAATTACGTAGGTACAGCAAGCCTTTTTCTTCTATTTTTTGCACCAATTCACTGGGCAAAACTGATAACATTCGACGACAATCTACTATGGGTGTCGTACCGCCAACAGGAGAAGGTAATTCACAGAAAAACCACTGTTTACGCGGCCACTGCTCTAGATGTGAACTTTCATTATGATAAAGGATCATTTTGTTTTCAGGATAAGGCGTAGACTTATAAGTCTTTTTACCACCCTCTTTTTTAGGCAGATCGCCATAGTTGCCATATAAGCCTGGCTGAATTGCATTGGCAAACTGCTCAAATTCCTGTGGGGTCTTTAACCCAAAGCCACGGAAAACCAAGCCCGCATACTTAAGTAAGTTGCTTTCTATAAAGTCTCGATTTGTTTCAGCCCATACATACGGGTCTAAATCTTTACTGGTTGGCTGGATAACGGCTGGAAACCCTTGCGCACCTTTGAAGAATGTTGTTGAAGTTGCGGCTTGAGTAGCGCTAGCCGTGGGTTTTACCCCTTTTTTAAGAGATGAAAATTTACCTTTTCGCACAGTGGACGTCATCGTTTTCTCCTGTCATAGACTCATACCAATCCGCGGTAATGCTCTATCGGACCTCCAATAGATCATCGCCCTGCTACCTTGAGTTGGTCTGCTTAGCGATATGACGTGGCAAGTCGTACTTTCTTTACTACAAAGTCGAAGATTTACTTGATTTGAATCAATAAAGAGACGCTCAATGCGTCTCTTTATTGTCGAATAAATGAAGGGAGTTCAGCGCTGGCTTAAGTCGCACTCGGATTGACTATTTTTTAAACTTAGCAAATTTGCTGGACTTAAACTTGCTTTGACCAGCCTGCTTTGGCGTGTGTGGTTTCAATGTCGCAATGCCAACTGTTGGGCTTTCCACCAGCTGAGTTAACAATTGCATCCACCTATCAAGTGCGACTTGGATTTTATCACGGCGATATAGCGCCGTTTTAAAGTAACAGCGACCATGATAAGCCTGCTCTTGCGCATCAATAAAAATTGCCGAGTCAAATTTACTTGACGTATCCACCGAAGCGACACCTTCCATTTCCAGCCCATCGATAGGCCAATCTGGTTTTGGCGTATTTTGCATAACGAAAAGCTGCTGGAATAACGGTGACAAGCCCGCTGTTCTTTGCACGCCTACCTCATTTATCACGCTATCTAGTGTAAGCAGCTGATTACTTTGAACATCCAATAGCGTTTGCTGAACCTGTTCACATAGCTGGGTGAACCCGACTGCGCCATTAAGACGAACTCGTAGCGGCAAGACACGGATAAAATATCCGATCAGAGGTTCAAGATCCGCATGTTCTCGACCTGATAGATCCGTACCTAATACTATATCTTGCTGCCCTGTTGTTTCAAACAGCCAAGCAGCATAACTTGCCAATAGCACGCTAAACACAGAGCATTTTTGTTGCTGCGCAAGTTGCTCAATGGCCTCTCGAGTTGTTGCCGCTATCTGAAAATCTATTACATCGCCTTGCGTATCGGTGCGCTCAGGACGTGGAGAATGTAACGGGATCACGCTTTGCGCTGGAGCATCTGCAAGCTTCGTACGCCAAAACTGAGCAACATCCTTTGCTTCTTGGCTTGCTAAACGCTGCTGTTGCCACTGTGCATAGTCACCATATTGCACTTGCAGTGGCGGCAGTTGGGCTTGGCGCTGCTCAATTTGCGCCAAATAAAACTCACCGACCTGATGTACCAAGTTCCCCATAGACCAACCATCACTCACTATGTGGTGCATATTAATGGTAAGTTGATGGTGCTCAGGTGCAATTTCCACCAACAACACACGCAATAACACATCCTCAGCTAAATTAAATGGTGTCACCTCAAAATGCTCACGGAGCTTCGCAGCTGCTGCAGTGTTTTGCGCTAAGTCATCATCAAGTTGAACATACTGCCACTGTAATTCATTGTCCTCACTATACACCGCGACCACGTCACCTTCTTGTTCAACAAAGCGATAACTAAACGTACTGTGGTAAGCCAGTAACTGCGTAAAAGCGCACTGTAAGCTGTGGGGTTCAAGTGCCCCAAAGAGATTAACACTCGTGGTGATGTTATACGCGGCTCGGTCTTTTGCTTCACTCAGTTTGTCAGTGACCCATAAACTGCGCTGCTCTGCTGATACCGGTATTTGCTGAGCGAATGGCTGCGCTTGTAAAGTAATACTGTGGTGATCATCTGTGCTTTGTCGCTGCGCTGTGATGTATTGAGCCAGCGCACTAAACTCACTATGCTCAAAAATATCTCTAACTTTCAACTGCAAGCCAAACGTTTGGTTGATTTGTGACGTTAATCGCATCGCTAAAATGGAGTCGCCACCGTCATAAAAGAACTGACTCTGCGGTGTTGCGTCAATACCAAGTAATGTTTTCCATATTACGCTAAGCTGGCGCGCCTGCGCGTTCATCTCTTGATGCTTAGTCTCCGCTTTGGGTAGCGCCGGCTTTGGCAACGCATTGACATCGACCTTACCATTGATGGTCAATGGCAATTGCGTCAATGTTAGCCAATGGGCAGGCTGCATATAATCGGGTAGCTGCTGCTGTGCACATGTTTGCAGCGCAGCCAGATCCACATTCTCACCGATCACATAGGCTATCAACTGTGCCCCTTGTTCTGTATGCTGTAGTCGCACCAATACGCTATTTATCTCCGCCATCGCCATGATGCGTTTTTCTATCTCAGCAAATTCAATCCGAGAGCGACGTATTTTTACCTGCTGATTTGCACGACCTTGATATACAAGCTGTCCTTGTTCATTAAAGCGCACCAAATCACCAGTACGATATAAACGCTCTCCTTTGTCACTAAATGGATTAGCAATAAATCGTTCAGCCGTAAGGTCAGCACGGCCAAAATAACCCTGCGCCAAAGTGCCTGCAATATATAGCTCACCGAATCCACCTTCGGGTACTAGGTTAAGTTCTTCCGTTAACACATAAGCATGACGATGCCCAACCACCGCCCCTATGGGCACATACAAGCTGTCTATCTCGACATTGTGATCATCTTCCCAGATAGTCGGTGTGATCACGGTTTCTGTCGCACCATAGGCATTAATAAAACGCGTCTGAGGCGCGCGCTTACGCCATTGCAATAACTCTTTTGTTGGCCAAGCTTCGTCTCTCACAATACATAAACGAACGCCGTCCAGATTGGGCAAATGCTGTAAATAAGTACGAGGTAAATCAACGATATTAATTTGATTCGCCACAACCAGCTCGCTGCATTGCTCCGGTAGTAATGCTTTACCATTCACCATGGTCAGCTTCGCACCGGCCAATAAGGGGACGAATACCTGCTCAAGCCCAGCGTCAAAAACCAAAGATGCAAATGCCAATGCGTGGTCTTCAGTACCATAATGATACGCATCAGCAATCGCCAAACAGTGACTTAATAATGCTTCTTGTGTTACCGCCACCCCTTTTGGCTTGCCTGTAGAGCCAGAAGTAAACACCAAATAAGCGAGCTGCTGAGGGTTAGGTGTTGGTCGTTGCAATAGCTGCTCACCCACCTCACTTATCAGACATTGAAGCGATATTTGCTGCATTGTACAGTGCGTTAGCGCGCGCTCTTGGTGCAGTACCAATTGTGGGCTACTTACTGCAAGTATGTCATTTAAACGCGATTCCGGTGATTCTACATCAAGCGGCACATAGACAGCACCTAGCTGCCAAATCGCAAGAATACAAGCCAGCGTATCCAGCTCTGTGCACATATAAAGCGCGACTCTCTGTTGACTGGTTACTCCTTGTAATTGCAAGCCAACTGCAATTTTTTCACTGCGTGCCAGTAGCGCTTGGTAACTTTGAAACTGTGTATCACAGAAGAGTCGAACACTGTCTTTATGTACTCTTGCCTGCTGATATAAACACGCTAATATGTCCTGCTGCTGCGCTGCACCATGGTATTTTGTTGCTCCCAGTTCAATCAGTGAAGCGGTTTGTGCATCATTTAGACCTGTAATATGCGCCACAGGTTGTGTAACTTGCTCTTGTAATTGCGACAATATCAATAAAAAGCGTGCGAGCAATTGTTCGGCTTCAGCATCACTCAAGGCAGCTCGCTGATAATCGAATGCGATGTCCAGCGTTTCTTGTTGCGAAATGGAAACCGTGAGTGGATAATCGGTTTCTTCTCGGCTGGCCAGTAACTCAAATTGTGTGGTAGCTTTATCTGCTTGCTGAAGCGCTTCAGCAATTGGATAGTTTTCAAATACCACGAGTGTGTCAAATAACCCACTTGGACAATCTATTCCCCCTTCTCGAGCCCATTTTTGCACCTCACTAAGAGGCGTATATTCATGCTCACGAGCCCGCAGACTTTGGCGCTGTAGTTGCTGTAACCATATTGCAACACTGACTTCAGGATTCACGGTCACAATGGTCGGTAGTGTATTAATAAATAAGCCAAGCATGCTGTCACTATGAGCAAGTTCTGGTGGCCTTCCTGACGTTACTGAGCCAAAGCACACGGCTTTGTGCCCTATGCTGGCTTTCAACACCAATGACCATGCAGCTTGAATTAAGGTGTTTACCGTAATTTGCTGACTGCGACAGAACGAGACAAGATGCTCGGTCTGCTCAGGCGCCATGACCCAACGGGTATGTCCCGCACCATTTTGCGACGTCTGTTGCGTGTTTTGTTGCGCAAACAAAGTACAAGGCTCATCTAATTGGCGCAGCTGTTGCTGCCAATAATCACGATTTTGAGTGTGATCTTGCGCCTGTAAAAAGCCAATATACTGCTCATACTGACCTGTCGCAGGCATTAACGTGTGGCCTTGATATACACTTAATAATTCACCCATCATGCGTGAGGCACTCCAACCATCAGTAAATAGGTGATGGTTTGTCCATATCACGCGGTGTTGGTGCGTATCTAGCTTGATGATAAGCACGCGGTTAAAACCTATGTCTTTATCTAGATCAAAGCCCAATAACACCTGCTGTTTTGCAAGTTGTTCAAGTTTTGCTTCTACGTCGCCTCCCTCAGAAGACCAATCCAGTACCGTTATGTCTGCCGCATGCGTATGTACTACAAACTGGTGCGCTGGGCTTTCTTTAGTGAGTAACCCCGTTCTCAGCACTTCATGGCGATCCGTAACATGCTGCCATGCTTCGCTAAACGCCACTACATCTAGGCCTGTAGCCGCAAACTGCATTTGGTTCACATACGCACTGTTGTCGCTATATTGAGCATGAAAAAGCATACCTTCTTGCATCGCAGAAAGCGGATACACTTTACTTATCTGTGTCGCGTCTAATTGTCTTAAGGTATCTTTTGGTAATTGGGCTAGCGGGACATCTGAGGCACTGAATGTTGCCGTTGTCGACGCACAGTGCGCCACTAACTCTTCCAAGCACTGCTGGAATAACTGAGTGAACGTCTCAATTGTCTCTCTACTCAATCGCGTAGCGACAAAACTGGTGCGTATTTGTAATTGCCCACCCAAGACTTGGGCTTGTATCGACAACTCACTTGCAACCGTTGCTGCATGGTTGGTATTCGCGCCACTGTCTTCACGCGCAGGCTGCCATATACCATCACTGCTAAAGTTATTGTCGAGTTGCCCAAGATAGTTAAACTCAATATCTGCCAGTTCTGGTGCGCTACTTGTAGGTTTCGCGCTGTTATATTTGAGAGCGCCATAGCCAATGCCTTTGTTTGGGATAGCACGCAGCATTTCTTTGGTCGCAAGAATCGTTTCTTGCCAGTTATCTTGGCGTGATAATTTCAGCGGGAACATCGCCGTAAACCACCCTATGGTGCGACTCAAATCAATAGATGGCTGCCAAGGTTCGCGACCATGCCCTTCTAGATGCAGCACATATTCATCCGCCCCTAACCAGCGGTAAAGTGCTTCACTCAGTGCACTTAACAATAAGTCGTTGACTTGCGTGCGGTATGGTCGGCTAGCTTGTGTCAGCAACTGCGTTGTGAGTGCTTGTGGACAATACAGCTCAACGGTAGCTAACTCAGTTTCTGCTGCACTGGCAGTTTTATCTTGATACGGCAACGGCAATCTGGCGGCGGTTTGTGTTTGCCAAAACTCAGCTTCATCAGCAAAGTGCGCATCGTATTGCTGCAAGGCTTCAGCCCACTTTTTGACACTGCTGGATTTAGCAATTGGCTGCCACGTCTTACCAGCAATAAGCTGCTCATACCCTGCTGCTAAATCATCCAGTAAAATTCGCCATGACACGCCATCAATCACCAAATGATGTACAACCAGTAAGACGCGGTAACTGCCATCTGCCACTTGCATCACCGCGACCCGCATCACTGGCCCATTTTGAATATCCAGACTACGTTGAATATCGTCTGCCAACGCGGTTATCTGGGCGTTTTCAACTTCATGTAATGTAAATATCTGCGCCAACATTGACGCACTATATTCAGTAAAAGATTGCTGCCAGTTGCCTTCACTATCGCGGCAAAAGCGCAGCCTTAAGGCGTCATGATGTTGCACTAATTGTGTGACCACTTGTTGTAGCGCTGAACAGTCTATCGTTTGCGATACATGCAGCATCACGGCTTGGTTATAGTGGTTTGGAGCGTGTCCGCGCTGCGCGAAAAAAGCCTGCTGAATAGGCAGCAGAGGGGCACTACCGGCAACATGCTCGACCTCACTGCTATTGACCTCTTCCAATCGAGTGGCCAAAGGTGCAATCGCCATAATAGTTTGCGCTTCAAAAACATCCGCTGGCTTGATTTCCCATCCAGCTTGTCGGCTTAGTGACACCATTTGCAGGCAAATAATAGAGTCACCACCTAAGGCAAAAAAGTTATCATCACGACCAACTTGCTCAACGCTAAATAACTTACACCAAATCTCAGCGATCAATGTTTCCACTTCACCAATACATGCTGTTATTTGTGTCTCCTGCGGTGATGCCGCTGGGGTTGGCAAGGCAGCTCTGTCGACCTTGCCATTGGCGTTAAGCGGTAGGCTGTCCAAAAGCATAAATACTGAAGGCACCATATATTCTGGCAGTATAGTTCGAGTATCTGCTTGAATATCATGTACATCACGGGTTGAACAAAGGTAGGCCAACAACCGGGTTGACTCTGCGTGTTGCTGTGCAATCACAGCAACATCATTGACGCCTTCGATTGCACGTAACTTAAGCTCAACCTCTTCAACTTCAACACGGAAGCCGCGAATTTTAACTTGGTTGTCTACTCGACCGATAAACTCAAGTTGCGCTTGAGCATTCCATCTCACTAAATCACCGGTGCGATATAGACGTTGACCACTATCGCTAAACGGATCAGCGACAAAGCTCGCCGCAGTTTGTCCTGGGCGTCTTAAATAACCTTGCGCTAAAATTTCACCACCAACATACAACTCGCCAACCTGCCCATGTGGCAACAGATTGAGCTGTTCATCTAGCACATACAGTTGCCGTTCAGCAATCGCGCTACCTATGGGAACAGAGTTGATACGCTCAACATCCAGTGCACTACAGTCAAAAATAGCCGCTTCAACTACGATTTCTGTCGGGCCATAAGTATTGACCAACTTCACCTTTTCAAGCCCTGCTGCTCGCCATGCACTAATGGCCTGTTTTGACATGGCTTCACCGCCTGAGTGCACTTGCCTAAGCGCGGGTAATTGCCATTGATGCTTTGGCATTAAATACGACCAATCTTCGGCAATTTGTCGCCAATAGGCCGCACTTAAGTCCATCACACTAATACTGTGCTTGCTGGCTTGCTCATACAGGGTTTGCGCGTCCCACAACGTGTCATCTCGCATCACTAAAGCGGCACCGACAACCAAAGTAGGAAAAACTTGCTCTACAAACGCATCAAAATTTGCTGTTGCAAACTGTAATACGACATCATGTTGGGTAAGCGAAATGAAATCCGCTGCGGTAAAAATATAACGGCTCAGCGCCCCATGTGGCACCGCCACCCCTTTGGCTTTTCCTGTCGAGCCTGAGGTATAATTTAGATACGCAATATGCTCAGGATGTACAGCAAGCGCGGCGTCTTGCTGGCACCAAACAGATAAGTCTGGGCATATTAATTCAGCCTCTGCAATCACCGCGCATGAAGACGCAGGCAATTGCTCACCGACGATGAGCGCACACTGACTATCTTCTATCATGTGCGTGAGCTTGTCTTGTGGCAACTTAGGATCAAGGGGTAAATACGCCACACCTGATTTAAAGCACGCCAACAAGCTAGCAATCAAATATGGGGTACGTGGCAAGGCAATACCAACCACCTCTCCCTCTTTGACATGATGACGTTGCAGTTGTGCCGCAATATAATTACTGTGCGCCTCTAACCATTGATAATCAAAGTGGTGGTCTTGGAAGATAAGCGCAGTGTCCGTCGGTGAACTAAGCGCTTGCTGGCGAACTAACTCATGCGTTAATCGCGTTTCTGGTGCGAGTTGCTTTCCTTTACTCGCGCGGCTTTCAGGAAGATACGCAGGCTGGTTTTCGTAGGCGACATCAAGCCAATTCCCGATTTTTTCAGCATCATGCCCAAGTGCCAGTGTCAGTAGTTGGCAAAACTCTCGTTGCAGCACTTCAATGTATGGTGTATCAAACTGTGCGCAATCGTATTCTATCTCACAGATAACACTCGTTTCACTGGTTTGTGCCGATAGCGCAATCGCAAATTTACTCTGCATACTGCCACCTGCTACTGGAGCGAGTGAGAAATCTCCAAAGTCGAGCTGCCCTTGTAATTGCGGCTGACAATCAAACCCAACTTGAAAAAAGCCACCTTGGCGCAGATCGCCGCGATGCTCAGGTAACACCGACAACACGTATTCAAACGGTACATCACTGTATTGTGTACAAGTCAGTGCATGACGCTGTATTTGTTTTACCGTTTCTATAAAGGAGCGTCCACAATGCGCTTCGCAGCGATAAGCCTGTGTGGTGATAAAGCAGCCAACAATATCTTGCACCTGCTCCTCTGAGCGACCCGCATTTGGCACGCCCACTACAAACTGCTCATTACCATGATGACGCGATAGCAATAGCTGCCATATTGCCAATAAAGAGGCAAATGGAGTAACCTGATTGCGCTTGCAAAAGTCGCCAAGACTGGCACATAAAGGCGCTGAAAGCGTAAACTGCTGACGCCCACCTACCGACTTCAACTTAGTGGTGGTTGTGTGCTGCTGATGCAACCGCAAGGGTTGTCGCGGCGCTTCAAGGTATTGCTGCCAAAATGCCACCGCAGGATGCTGTTGTGATAACGCGTGACGCTGCCAATGTGCAAAGTCAAGGTAGCGCAGCGCTGGCATTGAGAGTGCCAGCCCCCGATACGCACTTTTTAAATCCGCTAAAATCAGATTATTAGACCACCCATCTGACACGAGGTGATGATAGCTCAGCGCTAATATTTGCTTTTGTTCAGCACAGGTGATGAGCTGTGCTTTGAGTTGTGGTGCCTGTGATAAGTCTTTTGCTGCTAACAGCCACTGATTTAATGCTTCGCTAGCAAGATAGTCGGTCCTTGTCATATCACTATGTACTTGCGCTAAAGAAAAGCTGACCTCATCAAGCTCGACCTGTGCAGGTGTATCATCAGTGGTGACAAATTGTGTTCTAAATATTCCGTGATTGGCAATAACAGCTTGCAGTGCTTGCTCTAGCTTACTTGGCTCAATCTGACCCGTTACTGAAAAAACCACAGGCATCAGATAACTGGTGTTTGACTCATCAAGTGCTTGCAGTGTCCATAGTTGCTGCTGTAAGTATGACAAAGGGGCGGCATTGCCGGATGTACGAGGGATCCCATCAGAGGGAGCCTGCTCCAGTAGTAAACTCAATATATCACTATCAATATCCGCTAAAAAATCATCTTGCATATTTACACCATGCCTATCTTTAAAGTTGACACCGCGAGGCGGCCAAAGTATCAGTAAGACGGTACAAAGCAGTTGAAATTTACTTTTTTGTCATAAAAGCCAAGCGCTAGGCTTGGCTTTTACTGTTGTGCTATAGCAGGTATTACTTAGCTTTAAATTTAGCAAACTTATTTGACTTGGGTTTATGTCCACTGACAGCCAAAAGTGTTCGATAGTGCTCGCTGATGGCCATATCTGGGTGAGCAATCAATGACAACAATAATGTGCGCCACTGCTGCAACCACAGACGCATCGCTGACCCGTCATACAATGCTTTTCTATAAAGCCAAGTACATTCAATCTCATCATTAGGGGTGACAAATAATGCATTCGCAAACTTACTATACTTGGGTAAGTCGATCACCGCAGGCGTAAACGACACGCCTTGTGCTTGCCAGCTCGCTTTGGGTGCGTTTTGCATCACAAATAACTGCTGTAAAATTGGCGCATTAAACTGATCCCGAGGTGGATTTACCTGTTTAATGATTTCATCCAAACTCAGTAATTGATGCTCCATCGTCGTTGCAAGTGTATGGTGCACAGTTTTTACCGCGTTCGCCATTGAGGTCGCTGTTGATAGCTGTGTTCTAACTGGCAGCACTTTCACAAAATAACCAATGATTTTTTCTAACTCAGGGATCTCTCTGCCCGCTAAGTCGGTCCCTACCACTAAATCTTGCTGTTTAGTTACGTACTGCAAAAACAGTAAATAAGCGGTCATCATGACTGAATTTAGCGAGACATGCTGTGATTGTGCAAATTGCCGTAATTGCTGGCTTTGCGCTTCAGAGAACACCAAGCTTAGCTCTGCTCCAACATCACTGGATTGCTCTGACAGTGGTTTGTGTGCAGGAAATAATGACAAAGTCGGAGCATCACGTAATGTATTACGCCAATAACTTTGCTGCGTTTTTGCTTCCTCACTCTGTAAGCGCTGCTGTTGCCAATGTGCAAAGTCGGCATACTCAAATGCCAGTTCAGCATCCTTGTCTTGATGGCTATCACCATACAAATTGCTCAAAGACTCAATGAAGATCGCAATCGACCAACCATCTGAAATAATATGGTGCATATTAACTAACAAGCGCAGGTGTTTTGGTGCAAGCCAAACCGCGTCCACTTTCACAAGTGGGGGGGCGGCCAAGTCAAATTGATGTAACGACAACTGCTGTTGCTGATGTGCCAGCGCTTTGGCTTTAGCCTCATCATCTAAGGCACTGAAATCGAACTCTTCGATGACGATGCGTGTGTGCGCCGCGGCGTTCAGCCTAATTTCACCATCCACTTCAGCAAACCACGTACGTAGTGCAGATTGTTGCTCAACAAGCTTATCTAATGCCAGCTGCAGCTTTGTTACCTCAAGTTCGCCGTGCAGATCCACCCCTCCGAACATGTTGTAACTCATCGCTTCGCCTTTATTCAACGCCAACTGGTGTGCAACCCACAGGCTTCTTTGTCCAGGGGATGCCAAAGCAGGTATATTTTGCGGCCTTTTTTCCAGTGGCAGTATCGTACTCTGCGGCTGATTAATCGCGTCAGCAAATTGCTCCAGCACCGGATTCAGCAATAAGGTCTTAAGCGGTACAGCATAGCCAAGCGCTTTACCCAAAGCAGCGATAAACCGCAAAGCGATAATAGAATCGCCACCGAGTTTAAAGAAGCTATCGTGGCGACTTATCTGCTCAAGGCCAAGCTGCGCTTGCCAAAGTGTGGCTATCAGCTGTTCCATTTTCCCCTCTGGAGCAATATAGTCGCGGGTTACTTGGAGGCTGGCTTTAGGTAACGCGGTTTTATCTACCTTGCCATTGACGGTTAGCGGGATGCTGTCTAAGGCGATAATATGCGCAGGGAGCATATATTGGGGTAAATGCTTTTCGAGATGGCTAAGCGCCGCAGGCACATCAATTTCGCTTGCAACCACATAGCCAATGATCCGAGAGTGGGTCGCCCCTTCCTCTACTATCGCCACCGCCTCGTCAACGTTTGGTAGCGTGCATAGCTGGGCTTCAATTTCTGCCAGCTCAATACGATAGCCTCGAATTTTCACTTGGTTGTCACTGCGACCAAGGTAAAGCAAAGTGCCATCGGCCTCATAACGCACTATATCGCCTGTCCGATAGAGCCGACTACCGTCGTCACTAAAAGGGTTGGCAATAAAACGCTCTGCGGTTAAGTCAGCACGACCTAGATAACCTTGTGCCAAGCCAGCGCCAGCAATGTATAACTCGCCAACCGCATTCGCAGGGCAATAGTTAAGATATTCATCTAAAACAAACAGCGCGGTATTGTTCAGTGCGTTAGAAATAGGTTGCACCGTATGCGCGGCACAGGATTGTGGGGTCACTAAAAATGCGGAGCACCCCACCACTGTTTCCGTTGGCCCATACTCGTTAATAAAGCGACTATTGATTAGATGACGTTGCAACTTCGCCACTGTCCCCGACATCAGTTTATCTCCACCGATAACAAAGCAATGATGCAGCGAAGAAGTGATATGACGACCTAAGCTCAGCAACCCATCAAGGTGTGCGGGAGTGAGTTTAAACAATGTATTGTCTGTTGCCTGTTGAATACACTCTGCAACTTGCTCCAGCAGTCCGTCATCTTGCGCAATCATATCAACACGTTTACCTGCATAAATAGGTACTAGTAAACTGGTGATTGTGGCATCAAATGACAACGTTGAACTGACCACGGATCGTGAGCATGTTGCCATGTAGCGCTCGCTGGTATCGGCTAAGTAATTATTTAGTCCGACAAAGGTCACCGCCACCCCTTTTGGCAGCCCAGTTGAGCCTGATGTATAAAGTACATAAGCCAGTTGTTTACTATGACGTAATGGCGGCGTTAATGGCGCAGGCGTTTGTGCCATTAACTGTTGATACGGCACCTGCTCACATTGTATCGCTAGCGTCGTTTCAAGATCCGAAATAACCAATGCAACTTCACTGTTCTCTATCAAATACCGTTGTCGCGATTCAGGAAGTGAGGCATCAATAGGAACATATGCCATGCCCGCTTTTAGCACACCAAAAATACTTACCAGTGCGGTAATATCGCGCGACATTCGCAGACCCACACGGCGCTGTGCAAGTATTCCTTTACTCTGTAGTATTGCAGCCACTTTATCGCTAAGCTGCACCAGTTCACCATAAGTCAGTACACCGGATTTACCTACTACAGCCACCTGCTCAGGCTGTTGTTCACCATAGTATTGTAACTGTGCGAGCAGATCCTCGCCCGGTTGAGTCGACTCACCGATGGGCAAACGGCTTGCTGTATCACTTTGCCACAAACTTGCTTGTGTAATTGGCGTCGTCGAACATGAAGTCAGGTGGTTGAGTGCGGTAAAAAATGCTCTCTGGAACTGCGCGATAAATGACTCTTGATAAAGCTCTTCTGCAAAATAAAAGTGGCACTGAACCTCCTCATTTTGTACATCGATCACATCCAAATGTAAGTCAAAAGGCATGGTAAATCGATGAGCCTGTGCATGGCTGAGCGTCGCGTCGCGTAACTGTTTGGCGCGCTGCTTATCACGACGCAGATAGTTGAACATAACTTGAAAGATAGGGTGGGTGCCGTTCACTCGTTCAACCGCCAGTGCATCGATGAGCTGCTCAAAGGGTAAATCTTGGTTAGACTGCGCAAAATGGTGATGCTGCTTAGCTTGCGTTATGAGTGTCGAAAAACTATCGTGTTCAGTAACACGTAGCGCACTCACTTGCGTATTCACAAAAAAGCCTATTACCCCTAAGGTCTCTGCTATATGACGATTTGCCACGGGGACACCGACCAAGACATCTCGTTGACCACAAAAGCGCTGTAGTGTCATTTGAAAAACGGTCAGCATCACCAAGTAAGGCGTGGTGCCAAAGCGCTCAGCGGTACTACTCACCACCTGCACTATGTTCTCTGTCAATGTGGCGCTATGCGTCGCCATCGTATAAGTCTCAAGACGCCTTGCTGACTCCGCAGCTGGCAACGTAATGGCCTCTATTTGTGTCGGTAGCTGCGTTACCCAATTGCGCTTTTGCTGCGCGAGCTTTGTACTGTTGTCTTGTGTCGCTTGCCAGCGGGCATAATCGATAAAGTCGACTTGTTTTTGTGTCGCAGGCACTTTTCCAAGCGTATATGTTTGGTAAACATCCACAAACTCATCAAATAAAATTTGCATCGAAGTGCCATCAGTGATGATGTGGTGCATCACAATCAGCAATTCACAGCGGTTGTCGTGATTCACCAATACTACCCGCAATAGCGGCTCTGATAATAGATCGAATGGACGCATTGCATGGCTTAACTTATCAGCTGGTTGATTGGCATTTGTTTGTGCCATTGAGACCACTGAAAATTCAAAGTTAAGTTGTGGATTTTGCTGCTGATACACCCCAGTTTCGGTTTCGCAGAACTGGATCTGTAGTGCTCCATGGCGTCCCTGCAACACGTCAAAACTGCGTTTGACCAACTCCGCATCTAATTGTCCATCAAAATATAAAGAGCCAGCTAAATTATAGGCTTTATCATGCGGAGCAACTTTCCAAGCATACCAAAGGCGCTGCTGAGCCGCAGTCAAGGGAGCTTGTTCTTGTATCTCTGAGCGACTTAACAAGCTAACCTGAGCCGCATTTGCTCTTTGTTTTATTAGGTCATTTAGCTGTTGGGTTGATGTCGAGTGTAGCCGTGATTTTCGTTGGCGCTTTCTCGTTGGTGCTTCCACTTTCTTGTCTCCAGTTTAGGACAATGCAACTGCCATTTTTACTTGGCAAATAGACGAGTGAAAAAATGAAAAAAACAGTCGCAAATAAAAATGATTCCTTTTACTAAATTTTTGTTTCGATTTTTCGTCCTACGGGTGCGCGCTAGCTAAAAGTGCGCTTTATATCAATTTGCTTAATAAACTATTAAGTCAAAATGGCATAACTGGCCAAAATAACAAAATCAGGAATGAAAAAACCCATGCGAAGCAAAGCTCATCAATCAGCAGCATTATCTCTTATGCTGTCACTGATATACTTCTCACCTACTACTTTAGCCAACACGCAGAACAGCACCAAAAACATCGAACGGATTGATGTGGTTGGTCAACCAATTAAACGTAACTCAGGCCCAACAGGTTTGGACCTTACCATTAAAGAAACTCCACAGTCTGTCACGGTATTAAGCCATGACTTTATCGACGATTTTGAGCTTGATGATCTGGAAGATGTCTTAGTTCAAGCAACTGGTATTTCTCGATATAAGTTTGGTGCCGGTGATAATACCGAATTTACCTCTCGCGGTTATCTTATCAATGCCTTGGTAAAGGATGGCTTACCAACCTCTATTGCAGGCCCTCAAGAAAGCCGTTTGGATACCATTGTTTATGACCGCGTAGAAGTACTAAGAGGTGCTGCAGGCTTAATGGCTGGAGCAGGACAGCCATCCGCGACCTTAAATGTGATCACTAAACAACCCGACAGAGATGGTTTTGTTGAAGTCGGTGCTGAGGTTGGCTCTTGGAATAAAGTGCGCTCGCATCTTGATGCAACTGGTGCGTTAACAGATGATAAAGCGCTTGCTGGCCGCCTTATTCTTGCTTATGAAGATAAAGACAGCTTTGTAGACAAAGAAAATAGCAACAAAATCGTTGCTTACACTCAGCTACACCATTATTTTTCTGATGATACTGAAGCGTCATTCACCGTACATTACCAAGATAGTGAACTAAAGCTGTCACCTTGGGGACTACCTATTTTTTATTCTGATGGCTCATCGGTGGAAATTGACAAAAAAACCAATCTATCTTCACCGGATAGCTTCAATGGCAATACTCATCAAAGTTACCACTTTAAATTATCGCATCAGCTCAACTTAGACTGGGCGCTTAACTTTGGTGCGCAGTACAGCAAAACAGAAGCTGATATTACCATGACCTACTTTAGTGGTAACCCTGACAAGCAAACAGGGTTGGGCTTACAAGGTGGTGATCGTCGCTGGGTAGAAACAGTAGATGGTACCAACTTTATTTTAGGTTTAGTGGGCCGCTTTGAGCTATTCGACCGCTCGCATCAGGTCAATGTGACTTATCTCAATGCTGACTTCGACTCAACAGATGATCGTTATGAAGAGTTAGACGCAAACAACCGCACTATTTATTATCCACTTCAGTCAATTAATAACCGCCACCCAGCTTCACACTTGACCACAACAGACAAGCAATTTATTGGTTATTGGGATAAATCAACAAAAGAACAAAGCTTGGCTATCAGCAGTAAGTTGGTCCTGACTGATGATCTACATGCAATCGCAGGTATCAAGTTCTTCGATTATGAACGCACCAATGAGCGTGACTTTGCGTGGAGCGGCTTCTCTAGCGATAAAGGAGATGAAAGTGGTGAAAGCTTATACCTAGGCTTTGTGTATGACATCAACGAACAAGTCAGTACATATGTTAGTTACACAGATGCTTATGAACCTCAGCTAGACAAAGTTGACGTAAACTTAAAGCAACTTGATCCAATCACCGCACGCAATATCGAAGTAGGCGTGAAAACGAATCTACTTGATGACCGTTTACGCCTAAACGTGGCTTATTTTGATAGCTTAAAAGAAGACTTTGGTGTCGTTATTCCTGAATATGCGGATCAAAGACCGGCAAGATATCGTCCTGTTGATGGCGCAGAAGCAGATGGCTTTGAAATCGAACTAAATGCGGATATTACTGATAACTGGCAAGTTAACCTTGGCTACAGTGATTTTGATGTCGTTGACGAAAACGGCGAAGACATTAACCTATATGCACCAAGACAAACACTCAATGTCAGCACTAAGTATACATATGAAGCTTGGAGCTTTGGCTTAAACGCGACATGGGATACCGACAGAAAAGTAGACATTCTTAACGTACCGGGTGTTGACCTTGGCCTTCCAGCAGGTGGTCGTCGTGGTGCTGTGCGTGCAGAGCAAGACAGCCAGACCTTGCTCAATGCTCATATTAAGTATGATTACTCAAAACAGCTTAGCTTTAAACTTAATGTCAGTAACTTAACTGATGAAAGCTTCTACGATACTTACGGCTTCGTACCGAAGAAATATAGTGAACCTCGCGCGTATAACTTCAGCGTAAAATACCGCTTTTAATATCGGTTGACCAAAAAAGGGGCTAACAGCCTAATGCTGACCAGTTAAGAAGTTGATCGGTTGACCGATCAAAATGATCATGCACAATCCGTAGCTAGGCAACTAACTACGGATTTTTTGTGAATATAGAACAAGCTCTTCATTCAGCTTTTGAAGAAAGCACGCGTT
>NZ_WEHZ01000018.1 GCF_012641745.1 Pseudoalteromonas peptidolytica | reverse complement strand
TCGATCAACTGCTTGTAACTCATGGTAACTACTCTTGTTTTTTGGCGATTACAGAGTACCACCAACAGGCAGTTGATCTCTCCTCACCGATTAACCATGAGTGGTGCACTTATTATCTGAATTCGGGGCTTTCAATAACACTAAAAAAGTGCACAGTTCTATATTCAAGCAGTAAGGCTTGAACTCAAACAAACAACGACTAAAGAGCATGTTATTAATCCAAGTTCAAGCAAAGTGAAAACCACCTATGATGAAGGTTGTATATTAGATTGGTGAGCCTGGTGGCATATCGAGTGTTTTAAAGTGCCCGCTCCATTCACCAGAACGTAGATACTGGTTTATTTGCTCAGCCAGCATATGCCTGAACGCCTTATCAAATGATACGTCGTTAAACACCGATGAGTGGCTAAACGCGTTCGCTATTTTTGCTAAATAAAACTTTAGTTGCGCTTGCACTTCAGGAGCGACCTTATCACTTTGACTCAGTGTCACCAGTTTCACCGCGCTTAGATATTGCACCCTTTGCTTTAGTTTTTGTCTCATACCTGCACTCTCTGATTGCTCAAATACGCGTGTATACATTGAATCTAGTAGCGCCTGTGTGCCAAAAGATTCAGGGTCGCGCGCATGTTGTTGTGCGAGGCGGTTTAAACGTTGAGGATGTAACAATAAATCTAGACTATGCTGTGCAGCAACCTCTGGAAGCGCCATGGCATCTAGGGTTAGCCCTGTGCGACCTTTGATACTCTCGCGAGTTTTATATTCTCCATAAGCTTTGGGTGGGATCAAAGCTAAAATCGACTCCGCGATAGCCAAGGTATCAGGTGAAAGCGTGTCCAATAGTGCGTTTGTTGCACTTTGTTGCCGTGCCTTGTCAACGACTTGCGCTCCTTTTATTACCTCTTCACCACGTACTTCATAGTCATAGTCTACCCCCGCGATAAGTTTAACCGCAGCTTCAACTTGATAGCGATGGAATAAATAAAGCGGCACGAGTCTTTCTTCTAACTGTGACAGCGCAACTCCTTTTTTAATGCTGTTAATTCCAAAAGTATCCAAGGCTTGTTGACGTACCTCTAGTACTCGCCGTAGCTCAGCAGCAGGATCTGCGCCATTATCCCAAAGGTGAGCTGTGGGGTGTGCACCGCCTTGGGCTCTGGCATCTGAGTCCGAAATAAACGCCAGCTCCAGCGCTTTATTTTCAGCTAGGATGGCAGCAAGCTCAGTGGCCTCATCGGCACCGCGAAAGTCACTGTAACCATATTTAATAACCTGCGTGTCCCATGCGCCCATTCCTTTGGCATAGCCCTGGGTCACATCTAATTTGCCATTTTCAAAACTTACCAGTGGATGAGGGTAATCCATCACAGATGCTCGGTTTTTTACCGATGCAGAGAAATTGTGCGCAATCCCCAAAGTGTGGCCTATTTCGTGGGCACTGAGTTGACGGATACGCTCCAGTGCCATCGCATGTAACCGCTCGGTGGTCTCATTTCCTTCAACAAACGGCGCAGAAAGAGCCTCTGCAATAAGGATATCTTGACGCACACGCAACGAGCCTAGCGTGACATGCCCTTTTAAAATTTCACCGGTACGTGGGTCGATCACCGATGCGCCGTATGACCAGCCTCGCGTCGCACGATGCACCCACTGGATCACGTTGTAGCGAATATCCATGGGATCAGCATGCTCAGGTAAAATTTTGACCTGAAAAGCATTTTTATAGCCCGCAGCTTCAAATGCTTGATCCCACCACTTTGCACCATCAAGTAATGCGGTTCTCACCGGCTCAGGTACGCCTGGGTCTAGGTAATATACGATTGGTTTTACCGCTTCTGATACTGGCGCAGTTGGATCTTTTTTCTCTAAACGATGGCGCGGAATGTAGCGCACTAGCATCGACTCTCCAAGTGGTGCAGAATAATCTTTATGCTCAATGCTCCAGTAACCCGATTGCGGATGAAATGCCCGCGGCTGATAATTGTCATCGGGAAGCTCAATCAAAGAGTGGTGTTGATGTACTGTGAGCGCGTGAGGATCTGCACTGACTTGACGAACATACTCTCCAGGCTTATTACCTGTAAAAGTCAGCACAGCCTCCAGTTCCGTATTTTTTATAAATGCCTTTGAGCGTGGCATAAATACTGCGCTGCGGCTGCTGTCTAGAGTAAACGTGCCTTGGTTTCGCCTAGCAAGCGTACGAGAAACCCCATGCACATCACTAAGTAAATAAGGGGTATAGTCTATCAGCACACTGTCGCTATCCTCAGCGACGACTTTAAACCCATGCAGTATGCTTGAGGCAAAGGCCTCTTTCACACTTTGTTTTTCCGCTTCATTAGTGGCACTAGCACGATAATACGTATTTATCGCACGAAGCATGACTTTATCACCAAAGCGTTCAAACTGAACAAGGTGGGTGCCACCTAACTGGCCTCTATCTAAACCAATATCATTAGAACCAATGCCGTAGGGTAAGCTATGCTGTAGTAAGAAGGGTGCATCAAACTTGTCGATGTCTAAATATAACTTGCCGCTTGAAGCGTCACTGTAAAAGGCGTAAAAACCGGGGTGATGGTTAAAACTGGCAGTAAATTCATCTATAGGCTTAATTGCTGCGTGTGCATGAGTTATCATACACAACAACAAAGCCGACACAGTGTGAGTGAAGTACTTTATTTTGCTCATGGCTGCTCTTTGTTATTTATGGTTTTGAGGCTTAACCCCAGTTGTATCTGAAATCGTATACAATTTACAGCCTTTCAAGACGAATTACAGCGCAGTTTATAGCACCTCTCACATTATTTATTGCTATAAACACAAAGTAATCAGGACTTAAAAAATGCGTAGACTCCCTCCGGTGTTAGTAGAAGATGGTTGTTCTCGTGAGTTGGTATCTCTTATCCGTACCATTCTCGCGGCATGTAAAGAAATATCGTTCCGAGTTGGTCAAGGTGCACTCTCAGGCGTACTTGGCTCTACCCTTGATGAAAATATTCAAGGTGAAACCCAAAAGAAACTCGATGTACTGTCCAACCAACTCTTAAAAGATATTTTGCTTGAGTCTGGATATGTGAAAGCCATTGCCTCTGAAGAAGAAGACTTCACGGTGGCAGGTGATCCTAACGCTAAGTATATTGTTGCCTTTGACCCGCTCGACGGCTCTTCAAATACTGACATTAATTCACTAGTTGGTACAATTTTCTCAATTATGGAAGCGCCAGAGGGTTCTGATCCAAGCGATCCTGCGATTTTCATGCAGCCTGGCCATAAACAAGTCGCAGCGGGCTACGTATTGTACGGGCCATCGACAATGCTAGCGCTTTCCACAGGTAAAGGCACACGCCTATTCACGCTAGATAAGACTCACGGAAGCTTCTTGTTAACGCAAGACTTCGCTGAGATACCAGAGGACACAAAAGAGTTTGCCATTAACGCTTCCAATCAGCGCCATTGGACACCTCCTATGCAAAACTACATCGAGGATTTGCTTGCAGGAGAAACCGGGCCTCGCGGTAAAAACTTCAATATGCGCTGGATAGCAGCAATGGTAGGAGATGTTCACCGTGTATTATGCCGTGGTGGCTTATTCACTTACCCAGAAGATCGTAAAGACCCTAACAAACCGTTTAAACTTCGCCTGCTTTACGAAGCAAACCCAATGGCGATGCTTGTCGAGCAAGCTGGTGGTATTGCACACACTGGCCGTGAGCGTATTTTGGATATTCAGCCTGAAGAAATACACCAGCGCGTTGGTGTTATTTTAGGATCGAAGAACGAAGTTGAAGCTTGCCTTGCTTATCACAAGTAATTGAGAACGAAAAAGGGGCCATGTAGTGGTGCCCTTTTTCAACCAACGACCCCACCCTACATGAGGTGACATTTTTCCAGCTCAAAAGTGTAACATCACTCTCATCAGACGTGATATCCAGTTTAGGTTAATACCAATTTGCTTAATTAAGTGGTCTATTTTGAGGCGGGAAAATCTTGTCGATAACTAGGCAAAAATTTTGCTATTTAGTTGTTCTAAATGAGAAATTTTTAACGCTGTTAGCGTCAGATTTACTCCTTCAAATTGAGCAAGTATTAAGTCAAATTGGTATAACTAGTACTTTCGCCTGTTTCAACTGGGACATCGGGATCAGCGCCCCATTCACTCCACGAGCCGTCATATACCGTCAACTGTTGGTAACCTAGCTCGTCAGCCACCAGCGCTAAAATACAAGCTGTAACACCTGAACCACAAGAGAATATCAGAGGCTTAGTCTTATTTTTTGATAAGTCGCCATATAACACTTCAAGCTCAGTGAGTGGTTTAAAGCAGCCATCGGCGTTTAATAAACGCGTGTATGGTAGGTTTTTACTTTTAGGGACATGACCGCTGCGCATATCTGCACGGGGCTCCGGCTCATCTCCAGAAAATCGCTTCGCGCCTCTGGCGTCAATCAATAGGCTTTGTTGTGATGGTATATTGGCAATCACAGCATCTTTATCAATAAATGCACTATCATCGAAGTTTGCGACAAAGTCTCCAGCTATCGCTGGCATCAGGTAGGATTGGCAGGTTGGATACTGCTTTTCACACCAAGCAGGAAGTCCGCCATCTAGTACAAAAACTTGCTCATGCCCCATTTTTTTGAGCATATACCATGCTCTTGCCGCACTAAACATGCCTTTATCATCGTACACCACCAGCACATCATCATGGTTAATGCCAAGCTGGCGCATTTCTGCCTGAAACTGAGCGGCACTACAGCACATATTCGGCGTTTTAGCTTGTTCGGCACACAGTGCACCACTAATATCAAACCGTAGCGCACCTTGGATCTTTACGTGTGGTTGGTATGGCCCCTGCTGACCGGGTTTAACGATGCCCGCATCAAGTACCTTTACGCGCGCTAAATTAGCAAAAAGCCAAGTTACATCCACCGCATGTTTCATGATTAGTTGTCCCTAGGCTGACGTACCACTTCAATAATCTCGGTTGTTGATATAGAAGGGGTGCGCTCTAGATACACTACATCACAAATATCCTTATAAATATCAAACTTCCCCTTCCAGTCATCGCCCATTACCAGTACATCAGCATCAAAGTCTCGTAGATACTGCGCTTTTAACTCCAAAGACTCCTCAACAAACACTTCATCAACAAACCGTAAAGAGCTGATTATTTTTAAGCGTTCAGCAATAGAGTAAACTGGGTTTCTACCTTTTTTAGAGAAATTCAACTCATCTGATGAAATCCCGACAATAAGGTAATCACCAAGCGCACGTGCACGTTCTAGAATGTTTACATGGCCAACGTGGAAAATATCAAAGGTGCCGAATGTGATGACTTTTTTCAAACTAACTCTCTTCTACAAGTTATACCAATTATCTTAGTTAAGTGAATTGGTATTATGCGTATAGGCTATGACTATACTTTGGATTAATACCATTAAGAGTACAGAAATCCCCTAAAGAATTCAGCTTTTTTGCTGAATATCTAGGTTAAGGGCGTCAACATCGAAGTTTCTCGGGCAAAACTTAACTCCACTCGATTGAAGATATTGGCCGAAGCTCCACTAATCGAGCTGGTAGCTTCTCAAACTCGCTCTACTATAAAACCCACAGGCTCACTCCGTATCTTTTAAAGCGTAGCCAGCAAGAGTGGCCTACAGCTTATCCTCCTTACCATAGGCTGGTGTCCCAAATAACAAGGTGATAATGGCAAGCTCACCCCACGTCATGATACTTTCCTAGCCATAAGTCAAAGTCGTCAGCTTTAAGCGGTTTACTTAAATAATACCCCTGTGCGTAATCACACTGCATATCCGCTAACAGTTCAAGTGATGCTTTGTCTTCGACTCCCTCTGCTACTACGCTAAATCCAAGTTGATGTCCAAGCGTAATTGTTGAGTTTACGATAAATTGGTCTTTTTCAGACTGTGCCAATTTTAAAATAAACACCTTATCGAGTTTCAACTCGTCTATTGGCAACATTTTAAGTCGCCCTAGAGAGGTTTGGCCAACACCGTAATCATCAAGTGAAACCTGCACGCCTAAATGTTTAAGCGCTTGCAAAACCGAAATGCCCTTTTCTTCGTTTTCTATCATGTCACGCTCTGTCAGCTCAATAGTGATAAGCTCAGGCTGCACCTTATGACGCTGTAGCAATGATTGTAGATGTGGTAGAAAATCTTTATCGATAATGTCTTGAGCCGACACATTGATGGCTGCTTTTATCTGCTCTCCTTGTCTGCTCCAATTAGAAACCTGTGCTATTACTGTATTGAGTACCCACTGGGTCAAATCTACAATTAGCCCCGACTGCTCGGCCAAATCAATAAACAGTTCGGGAGATACCCATTCACCATTGTTACGCTGCCACCGGATCAGTGCTTCAACTTTATCAATGCGATTGCTTTTCATATTGAGTTTTGGCTGATATGTCATAAACAATTGACCATCATCACTGTTGATTGCTTGTCTCAACTCGTCAATGATTTGCAACCGCTCTAGGTGAGCTTCATCCTCACCTGACTGATAATAGTAAACTTCATGACCATCATGTGCTGCTGTATCTACCGCAATTAAGGCACGACGCACTACATCTTCTGGGGTATGTGCTTGTTTGGGATAATGCACTACGCCAATACTAAAGCGAAGAGAAATATCCAGTCCTTGTACCATATAGGGCTGACTCAAGTCTTGATTTAACCGCTGTGCACACTGCACAATACCTAATACAGCTTGCTGTGGGTCTTCACACGCTTGCGCTTGATGGGCAACTAAAAACTCATCGCCTCCTAAACGCACATTCAACCCTGTGTCAGAAGCATTTATCTCTGCAATGCGCTGCGCTACGGCTTTGATACAATCGTCTCCAACACGAGGCCCTAACTTGTCATTAATATGACGTAGCCCTTTTATGTCTATGGCGATAAAATAATATTCAGTACCACCTGCAAGTACTTTATGTAACTTATCCAATGCGGCATTGCGATTATAAAAGCCGGTTAGGTAGTCATGACTTGCTTGGAATCGAATTTGCTCTTCGCGCTCTTGAATATCTTCACCCATCTCATTAAAGGCATCAACCAACTGGCATATCTCTTGTGTTGGACGAGACTCTTCTAGCTTGGCTGAGTAGTCGCCTTTAGCAAATCGCTTAGCAAGCTCAGTTAGCTTACTAAGTGGTGTAGTAAGGTTTTTTGCAACAATACCGCTGGTAATAAAGCCGAGTAAAATAGTAGCTGTCGAAAGCAAAATAATGGTAAAAACCATTTTATCGAACTCTTGATATTGCGTCGTTAAGTCTGCACTTAACACTAGGCTAATGGGGTTACTCTCCAGTGACGGTAAGTTCACTTCGGCGCTTTTATAAACCGCATACTCACCAATCCATCGAGTTGTTTTTTGCGACTCAAGAAAAGCAAAGAGATCACTTCCGAGAGACAAATCAACAATAGAGCTGGCTTTTAACTTGTCAGTCGCACCAACAAAACTACTCTCCATACCTGTGAGTTCTTTTAATTCCTCAGCAACAGATTTACCAACTTCAAACCCTATTACTGAATATGCGATCGTTCTTGGCGCACGAACAGGTAAAATGATGACTTGATAAAGCTGCTCACTCAACACTACGAAAGCGGAGTGATCTTGATGATTTTTCAGTACTTGCATCCAAGTGCGAATATCGCTTGGTACCTCTATACCTTGAGCATTTGCAGAGATAAGATCACCATTAACATCTAGCAACAGCATCAGATCAGCGTCTATTCTGCGGGAGTGATTGAGTAATACGCTACTTATTGTTTGTGCATCTCGTGTTGCAACAGCCTGCTTAAAACCAAAGTCAGCTGTCAGTACCGTCGCAGCAGTAACCAGCAGGCGCTCTCTTGCTTTCAAGTACTGTTGATACACATTTTGTGCGACTTGGATTTTTCGTTGTACTTGAGCTTCATTAAATTTACTTGTAGACCACCAAAAACTTGCCAAGCTTATTCCTGCGGTTAACAAAATAAGCGCAATACATAGACTGATTATTTTATGTTTAAAACTATTGTTCATTCATGCTGCCCGAAGCGCGCCCCAAACGTATTGCGTGGCGCTGGAGTGGTTATTTCAATTGTTATCGATATCTGACTATTTTTGCTTTCGATCTGAACAGTTTGTTTTTTATCGATGTCTTTAGTTTGATAAGGATGCCATACCATCACGGTATCAATATTGTCTGGTAAATTAACCAAGCCTTGTGCATCCGTTATCAATACCGGCTGTTCAGCGACATAAATATAGCCCACCATTGAATCATGGATATTACAACCTAACACTACTATTCCTGCTTTTTCAAACATAAGCGGTTGATTTGGTGTGCCAGTGCATAACTTTAATTCAAATGACTTGAAGCGCATTGCAGCAACAGCCAAAATTGAGGCAAAAGAAAGGCTCGCATCAGCAGCTCTATTAACCGTAATAATTAGGTTAAGTAAAAGAGACCTTGCCTCGAAAAGCAAGCAAATAAGAATATTGCCTTAATAAACTTGTTATTAAGGCAAACAAATTGGTGTGTGGAAGTTATTTGATAAGACCGTAGTGCTTATCAAGAATATCAATGACTTCTTGACGTGGATCAGTTGGAATAACTAACTCACGACCAACAATTTTACTGGCAATACCCACATACGTTTCGCTCACAGACATCATTACCGCTTCTGGCAATAAATAATCACGGGCAAGTGCTTCACGCTCTGGCATACGATCTTTATTTAGTAATACATCGCTGTCAGGCACATTGTTTATCAGGAGTTGGCGGAACCCTTCTTTTGAGTTTTCAACTATCTTACCATCACGGTAAGCAGGCCCATCCCAAATGCGAGATGAGTCAGGCGTACCAACTTCGTCGATATAAATTAAGCGCGCTTGGCCGTCTTTGTCTTCAACATAGCCAAACTCGAACTTGGTATCGACAAAGATCTGATCAAGCTTTTCCAGCTCGTTGCTGATCAGAGTAAAGCCTTCAGTGAGCAACTGTTCGTACTTATCCACATCAGCGGCTGATTTGAAGTTAAATGCACTAAGGTTATCTTCAATGTTTTGACGAGAAATATTCACGTCATCCACTTCCGGTACATCAGCGACTCCTTTGATGATCCCTTTCGTTGACGGTGTAATCAAAACATCATCCAGCTTCTGATTGGCTTCTAAGCCTTCAGGTAGCTGCAAGCCACAAAACGACCGAACTCCTTTGGCATAGTCACGCCACATGCTGCCAGTAATATATCGGCGCGCTATCGCCTCAACTCTGACTGTACTGGCTTTACGTACAATCCAAACATAAGGATGTGGAATATCGACAATATGGTTACCCGCAAGGCCCGCTTCATTAAATAAGGAGAACCAATGCGCCGCAACACTATTGAGCGCAATCCCTTTACCTGGGACACCATTAAGGCCATTTTCGCCTTGCCAGATACAATCAAATGCTGAAATACGATCTGAGATCACCATGATTGCCAACTCTGTGCCAGCCGGAACATCATAGCCTTTTTCTTCAATTAAACGCGCACTGTCGGCGTCGGTTAACCAATAAACTGAACGTACTTTACCGCTGTGAACCGCACCTTTAGTGCGAATTGGAAGATCGTCATTGACGTCTAAAACTTTGTAGCTACTCATTGTTACTCCGATGACAGGATGTGCCTTGCTAAAGGGCACAAAATAATGAGGGGGTTAGGGGCGCTATAATAGTCGAGCTGAACAAAAATCACAATTTAACTTGCATCCTTGTTGTTGGGCTTAACGGGGTTTTGCTTTGCAGACGGCTGTTATACCATCACACTATTGTTTGCCAGTACAGAGACATTATGCTCACCATTACACACTTACAGTTTACTTGGCCTACAGCGAGCAAGCCGGTATTAAATATACCTATGCTTAATATCGCCCGAGGAGAACACGTGTTTTTACATGGCCCAAGTGGCAGTGGTAAATCCACGTTACTTGGCTTGATTGCAGGTACTTTAGATTGCCAACAAGGCATGATTGAGATAGCAGGCACCAAAGCCAGCACACTTAGCCGTAGTCAACGTGATAAGTTCAGAGCTGACCATATTGGTACTATTTTTCAAAGCTTCAATTTATTGCCTTATTTATCTCCTATTGAGAACGTCACCCTTGGCTGTGAGTTTTCCAAAAAGCGTAAGCAAAGTATCACATCGCAAAGCAAAACCCTTGAACAAGAAGCCAAACTTTTACTCACTGAGCTTGGGATTGACGAACATACCCAACAGCGCAGTGTCGCAGAGCTGAGTATTGGCCAGCAACAGCGAGTAGCCGCAGCCCGCGCCTTTATCGGTAGACCCGAGATAATTATTGCTGATGAGCCAACCTCGGCACTCGATGCCGATAGCCGTGATGGCTTTATCAAATTGCTCTTTAATCAAGCTGCCGTTTACAGCGCATCTATTCTCTTTGTTAGCCACGATAAGAGTTTAGCTCCCTTATTTAATAGGCAGCTCAGTCTGAGTGAATTAAATCAAGGAGCTCAGTATGCTAATTAAGCTTGCATGGAAAAGTACACTAAATAGGAAAGCCAGTGTCGCCCTCACTCTGGTCACCATTGCCATTAGTGTGATGTTACTGCTTGCAGTAGAGCGTGTTCGCCAAGACGCAAAGTCTAGCTTTGCAAATACCATTTCTGGTACCGACTTAATTGTAGGTGCACGTACTGGTGACATTCAATTGCTCCTTTCAAGCGTATTTAGAATTGGCCATGCCAACAATGCCGTACAATGGCAAAGCTACGAATATATAAAGGCGCAACGTGGCGTCGCTTGGAGCATTCCGATAAGCTTAGGTGACAGCCACAAAGGCTTTGCTGTACTAGGCACTGATGACAATTACTTCAAACATTATCAATACGGCAAAAAACAGCACCTTACCTTTAAAGCTGGCCGCGCATTTCATAATCCTCAAGAAGTGGTGCTTGGGGCAACAGTTGCTAAGCAACTAGGATACAAGCTGGGACAAAAAATTGTTATTTCTCATGGGATGGGCAACACCAGTTTCCATCACCACGATGACAACCCGCTGGTTATTTCTGGTATTTTGGCTGCAACTGGCACACCGGTAGATAAAACGCTACATGTGCCACTCAGTGCAATAGAAAAGATGCACAGCACAGGACACAGCAAAACATCGCGCCAGATTTCACGACCACAGCACACCGCAAACCACGACGATGAGCATGAGCATGAGCATGAGCATGAGCATGAGCATGAGCATGAGCATGAGCATGAGCATGAGCATGGTAGTACAAACAATAGTGCCTTACTTCACAACCTCAATTCAACACCTGGTGATTTAATTGGTTCAACCAAACAAATTACGGCATTTTTACTGGGCTTTGAGTCACCTCTTTATACCTTACAAGTGCGCAGAAATATTAATTTATATAAAGATGAACCTCTACTCGCTATCATGCCAGGGGTAACATTAAGAGAATTATGGGCAATGCTAGATATTGTCGAGAAAATTTTGCTACTTATCACGCTCGCAGTTGTATTGATAAGCTTACTTGGTATGTTGACCTCCCTATTGGCCACCTTAAACCAAAGGCGTCGGGAGTTGGCTATTCTGCGCTCCGTTGGGGCGCGACCTTGGCATATTTTTACCCTGCTTGTCAGCGAAGCAATTTTAATTACTGTGTTAGGTTGTATTTTTGGTGTTGCACTTTTCTACGCTCTGCTCATTGCTGCACAATCGGCTCTGCAAAGCCAATTTGGAGTAGTGCTCAGTTTCAGCCCACTCTCAGCCTATGAACTCACGTTACTTAGCGTTATTATAGGCGCAGGTACACTGATTGGCGCTATTCCCGCCGCCCGCGCTTACTTTTACTCGCTTGCCGACGGCATGCAAATTAAAACCTAAGAGGAAAAAAATGCAGTTAAACGCACGTACTCACGTTTTTTATTTTATTGCATGTATCACAGCGATGATACTCAGTGGTGCCGCAAAGGCAGCTCCACCGAAAGAACTGTTTTGGGAAGACTTAATTCCAAAAGGGCATGTACAAATTAGTAATCAAGATGCGGCAAGCCATGAAGGCGCTGAACAAAACTGGATCCAGCCCGATTTAGACGCCCCTGTCGTTAAAGAGTTGGACGGTCAACTAGTAAGCTTACCAGGCTTTGTGGTACCACTTGAAGGTGACAGCGAAGTGATCACCGAGTTTTTACTCGTACCTTACTTTGGCGCTTGTATTCATGTGCCACCGCCACCGCCCAATCAAATTGTGCATGTCAAAATTAAAAACGGTGTTCCCATCGAAAGCTTGTATGATGCAATCACAGTCAGTGGCATTATTAAAGTTTCAACATGGAAAGGCGACATAGCGCAAACCGGCTATATGATGGAAGCCAAAGGCGTCGCACCATTTGAGTTGTAGCAAAGCTATAAACAATAAAAAAGAGTGCCAACCCATACTCTAGCTTGATTGGCACTCTTACCACTGCAAACGGTGCTTTATCGCGCTATTCCATACTCGGTGCACTGGCATATACCAGCTCAACTAGATTATTCATTGAGCGTGATTTCTGCATATACGCTTTTTCCATGTGTGCCAGTTCTTGTAATTCAAATAACGTACTTTCCACCAGTGAAAACCACTTCGCGGTGGTGTCTGATGTTTTCGGGTCATTGTGGCTTGCTTTTTTCAGTGCCACATAAAGAATATTCAGGTCGTTATATTGACGTAGATAGTCCATATCATCCTCTGTTGTTACACTATTATTAACGTCATAAAACAGTATCAAAGGCCTTGCAAAAAAATCTTGTCGAATCAATTTTTATATTAACTAAATGAAAACCAATAGATCTGCTCACAAATTAATTTCCTCTTGCAGAAACATTTTTATTGATTACAATTTACAGTTAACAAAGATTACACATAAAAGTAACTTGGGTGGCATTGAGCATACTCCCCCATACAAGAAAGGACTATATTGGTGGGCAATCCCTATTTTAAATATAACGGTGACGACCTCAGAAGAATGCGTCTTGCTGCCCAAAAAACCACGCAGCAAATGGCAGATCTTGTAGGTATTAGCCGCCAAACCTACGAAAACTATGAAAATGGTGTGAGTCGAATACCGTGGGATCACTTTCAAGTTTGGTGTAGGTATTGTGATATTGACCTTTCTCCCATAATCAAACAGTTTCAAGCTTTAAGGAACTTAATTAGTGACTCTCAGCTAAGACGCAAAAGCCCGACTTCTCCTACTGCAAAGAAAGTGGAAGAGTGAGTCCCCTAATTTGTAGATGAAACTGTTACTAAAAGGAAAAGCACTGATGATAACAAGCAAAAGAAATATGAAAAAAACAGGGATAACAAATAAAGCAATATTCTCTAATAATAACAAGTATTTGCACCACAGAGAAGTAAAACGAGTGAAAGGTGAGAGTCATGACAAAGCATTAAAATGCTACAGACTAGAGCTTAACACTCAGCAAGTGCAAACCCCGCAAATGCTTAACCTTCAACAGTTACGCACTATCGCTGGAGGAAGTGGTGGTCTTCTAAAGAAAGACCCTAAAATCAGATAATTACAGTTGATTTCAATGATTGATTTTACAGGTAGGGTATTAACAGTTTAGCAACCGCAAAAGCCTATGAAGGATATGGATATTACTTCTGCCAAATTTGTGGGTAATAGTAGTCGCACAGGAAAAATTGGCGATGATCCAAAAATAGAAACAGAAATTGTAAAATCCAACTCAAGAAGTTACGACGTATGAAATTAAGTCTTACTTTAGGCCGTTTGGTATTTTACTTATAAAAATAAATCCGAAACCAAGTAGGTAGACCACATTTGGCTTTACAAGTTGTTCTCAATAGGAGCTTTCCAGAGTAAAGTATTAACAACTTTAACCACTGCAAAGCCTATAAAAGGATATAGATATGATGTCACCTAAGAAACCTAAAAAGATCGTTTTTAGAAACTTAAATATCTTTGAGATTCAACGTGTAAAGGGGGGTAGCCATGGTGGCTCACTTGAAGACCCAAGATCAAAAGGAAATGGCTAAAGCCGAAAAAGAGTAAAGGTTATATGAAAACAACTTGGTATTTTTATCTAATTGTAATTGCGTTTGCTATCTTACTTTCAATAGCGCATATCAAGACTGATATGGCTTACCACCTCCATACGTTAGCAGTGGTTCTCAGCATCGCTTATTTTTCACGAAATATGCTTAACATTCTACACATAAGTATATTACTAATAAGTGTAACTGTCATTGAGCTGGCTTTATACGCCTTAATAGTTACACTTTCACCTCAATATAACCTTCCTTATTACTTTACGAACGGTGTCATATTTACACTGCACTTATTTGTTGATATCTCCTTATTTTTAATATTTAAGAATAGGGTTAGGCTATCCATTCTATTCGTAGGTAAGTATCAGCCAAAAATGCGAGAGTATGTTTATATGACTCATGCAGACATTCTTTTAGTTGGTCTTTTCTTGTTATTCATAGTGGTTGATGGGCTAGCTTTCTTAGAAAACTTAATTCGTAATATGGATTACATATTCGGGGTTTCAGAAGAAGTAGCGAAACCATTTTGGAATTGGAATTGGGTACATAGAAGCTACTTATACATTAAAAGCTTTTTGCTGGCTTGCATGTTAACTGTCATCCTAGCAACCGTTTACGTTGAACGTTTTCGTCCTGCACCAATTAATGAAAGTGAAGAAGACTTAACGCCTAAAAAATCCGAGCCGCAGCATAAGTCATAGTCCTCTATGCTGCTTTTATCTGAACTCAATTGAAGGAATAAACGATGGATTTAAAACTGAACAAGAAGCAACTCAAGTCATTATCAGGGACTCCGCGAATACTGGATTATCATAACACTCGTGAGATTGGCGGCGGTTGTTCTTATCACTGTAGCCGTAACTTAAACTGTGATACCGATGCTGCAACACTAGAGTGCCCGTCAAAGGCGCTAGCCTGTGTTCCAGAGCCAAATACGTTACATTGCGATTGTCCAACCAATATGTGCTAATACTGATTTGACTTAATACTCTGTATTAAATAGGGGTAGCATCCAGTAGGTGCAGCCCACTTTGTCGCGCTGTGTAATGTATTCTCGCTGCACAAATAATTTGCCCCCGTCTAGTGCGGGGGCAAATGAGTATACAGCTTACAGAAGCACTGCGCTTAGTTCGTTGATGGCAACTCCATAATGCCGTCAATTTCTACCTGTGCACCCTTTGGTAATTCTTTTACACCAATGGCTGCACGTGCTGGATATGGCTTTCTGAAATATTGCGCCATAATCTCATTGACTGTTGCAAAATTACTTAAGTCTGTCAGGAAGATATTCACCTTAACCATATCTTGAAGCTCACCACCGGCTTCTTCACACACTGCGGTTAAATTTTTAAATACTTGGTGTGTTTGCTCTGCAAAATCGTCAGAAATAAATTCCATCGTTTCAGGGACCAATGGGATCTGACCCGATAAATAAACAGCAGTGCCCACTTTAACCGCTTGGTTGTAAGTGCCAATTGCTGCTGGCGCTTTATCTGTTGAAATAATCGCTTTGTTCATGGATGTTCCTTTATTTTTTACGATACACGCGTTGCACATCTGGCATTACTCGAATTCGACGCATGATATCTGCAACATGAACTCGGTTTTTCACGGTAATACCTAAATCAATCACGTATAAATTACTTTCTTTCTCATCTGTTGCGATCTCAACAATGTTTGCTTGTGTTGTTGCGACCACATTGGTTAACTTAGCTAACGCACCTTGGTGATTGATTATCTCAACGCGAAGCGCGGCGATATACTCTTTCTCTGGGTTGTCCTCCCATTTCACCACGAAGTACTTTGAGCGCTCGTTTTGCCAACCCTTAATATTTTTACATTCTTGACGGTGCACCATTAGCCCTTTACCTTGGCTTACGTAGGCTGTAATGGCATCTCCTGGCACAGGGCGACAACATTTAGCATAAGTCACCAACATACCTTCAGTACCGATTATCGCGGCTTTCGCGCGTTTTGCAATATCTTCTACAGCATTATCATCTTGTAGTAAGCGCTTCGCTATCAATACACTCATGATATTACCGCAGCCAATTTCAACCAATAATTCTAGTAAGGTGTTGAGCTTGTGTTCTTCCAGTACATTATCAATTTGTTCTTGTGGAATATCATCCAGCTTGTACTCACCAAGGGCTGAATCAAGCAAGCGACGACCTAATAAAATAGCTTCTTCTTCTTGCTGGCTCTTGAGGTAGTTACGGATCCCAAGGCGTGCCTTACCCGTTACTACAAAATTAAGCCATGTTGCATTTGGATGTGCGCCTGAACTGGTTATCACTTCTACTGTTTGCCCGGTGTCCAGCGCTTTGCTTAGTGGGTACGGCTTGCGGTTTACACGCGCACCAACACAGGTATTACCGACATCAGTATGCACGGCATAAGCAAAGTCTACCGCCGTTGCCCCCATAGGCAGCTCCACAATGCGGCCATCTGGCGTAAAGACGTAAATTTCTTCAGGGAATAATTCGGTTTTAACGTTTTCAACAAACTCAAAAGAGGAACCGGCACTTTGCTGTAATTCCAGCAAGCTTTGCATCCACTGACGCGCGCGCTGCTGTGCAGTGTGGCCAGCGTTATCACCAGATTTTTTATACATCCAATGCGCTGCAACCCCTTTGTCTGCCATGTGATCCATATCATGTGTACGAATTTGGATTTCAACTGGAATACCATGAGGACCAACTAATGATGTATGCAGTGATTGATAACCGTTGGTTTTTGGTACGGCAATATAATCCTTAAAGCGCGTTTCAATTGGTTTATATAGATTATGTGCAACACCTAGCACACGGTAGCAAGTATCAAGGTTATCAACGTTGATCCTAAAGGCATAAATGTCCATCACCTCGTTAAACATCAGCTCTTTATTCAGCATTTTGCGGTAAATACTATATAAGTGCTTTTCACGACCTTTAACTGAGCCTTGGATCCCAGCTTCTTCTAACCTAGATTCGATTTCAGTTTGAATATTACTGATCACTTCTTTGCGATTGCCACGTGCTTTTGCAACCTCTGATCGTAGCGCACGATAACGCATTGGATATAACGCCTGAAACCCTAAGTCTTCTAACTCGTTTTTAATATCATGAATACCTAGGCGGTTTGCAATTGGGGCGTAAATCTCCAACGTTTCACGAGCAATTCGACGGCGCTTATCAGGACGCAGCGCCCCAAGCGTTCGCATATTGTGTGTTCTATCGGCAAGCTTAATCAAGATAACTCGAATATCTTGGGTCATCGCCATGATCATTTTGCGGTAGTTTTCGGCTTGGAACTCTTTTTTATCTTTAAAACTCAGTTTGTCGAGCTTTGACACCCCTTCCACCAGCTCAGCGACAGTATCACCAAATATTTCGGCTAGGTCGTCTTGGCTAAAGTCTGTATCTTCAATAACATCGTGCATCAGCGCGGCCATGAGTGTTTCATGGTCAAGTTTCATACTCGCTAAGATCTGGGTGACTTCCACCGGGTGGGTAATATAAGGCTCACCACTGGAGCGCGTCTGTCCCTCGTGTGCCTCACGAGCCACAACATAGGCTTTTTGCACCAACTCAACGTCTTCTGGTGACAAATATTCTGAAATTTTCTTTTTGAGGCCTTCAAACAGATACATTCACACTCCAATGTTTCAGAGAATATACTCGGCGAGTATAAAGCGGGTTACAAGCTAATTACTTAAGAATATACGATGAAAAACCAGCAATGCCAATGAACAATTTATGCGACTTGTTAGGAAGTTAAGGACATGACACGGATGTATTTTGCTGGTTCTCAAAACAATAATGCCAGCAAAAGCTGGCATTATTGAAATTTAGACAGTGGTTGGATTAGCGATTGCCACCAACGATTGCAGCAACAGCTGCAAGCTCTGCAGCTTCTTGGCTCTGCTGCTCTTCACGGTCAATGATATCTAGTGAGTCTGTGGTTACAAAACCTTGCTCAATTTCACGTAGCGCGATTACGGTTGGCTTGTCGTTTTCAGCATCAACCATAGGATCTTTACCGCCTACAGAAATTTGGCGAGCGCGACGCGCTGCTACTAAAATCAAGTCAAAGCGGTTACCAATTTTATCTACTGCATCTTCTACAGTTACGCGAGCCATCGAAGCACTCCAAATTCAGTTCATTATGCAAAAGGCTAGTTTACTGTATGTCTAGCCTTTCGCCAAGTATTGATGGTTAAAAAACCTGAGCTGTGGATAATTAATGTCTTGCTAGCAGCCAGTTTTAGCGCTAACTGCGTTGAATTAACTTCCAATAGCCCGCTATTGGTACGTAAATTCGCCTTGCCTACAGGATGTAGGTACCTTAGCGAGAGCAGGACGCGGGAGCGGTGTTCCCCCTAAAACTCTCTGGCTAAACAAGGATATAAATTAGGCCGATTTTAAATACAATAAGTTAGCCATTCCTTACCCAAACCTCAGGTTAAAAAGTAATTATTTTAGCAAGTCAGCGATCAGCGCTTGATGACGTACAGCTTGTGCTTTTTGTTCTAACCGTGCTGAAATCACAATATGCTCAAGCTCACTGCGTGTTTGCTCAAAGTCATCGTTGACCAAAATATAGTCAAACTCATTGTAATGTGAACTTTCTGATTTCGCTTCTGCCATACGACCTGCAATGACTTCTTGCGAGTCTTGGCCTCGGCTATTTAAGCGACTCTCTAATTCAGCGGTTGACGGAGGGAGAATAAAGATTGTTTTTACTTCCGGCATTAATTCACGCACTTGGCGCGCACCTTGCCAATCGATATCCAAAAATACATCGACCCCCGCAGCAAGTTGCTCTTCGATCGCTTGCTTCGAAGTGCCATAGTAGTTTTCAAATACTTGTGCCCACTCGAAAAAGTCGCCTTTGTCGATCAACTGCTTAAACTCATCTACAGAAACAAAGTGATAATGAACACCATTTTCTTCGCCCGGACGAGGCGCGCGCGTGGTATGAGACACCGAGACTTTAATGTCGTTGTGCTTTTCCAATAGCGCTTTAATTAAACTTGATTTACCCGCACCAGAAGGTGCAGAAAGGATAAACAGATTACCGCGTGTAGGTGATGTCATAGTCGTTCTCAACAATAAATACCGGCCGAGTAATGTTGCTTTACTCAAGTCTGCCGCAGTGCTAAAAGCGGACATTATACCGAGTAACGTATAAGAATACACTAACGAAAAATCACCTTAATTGACTCCAACCAAGGTGTGTATCCACAGATGTAAAACCCTCATGTGGGAGCGAGGTTACCTCACGCTCCCTTAACTGCTCGCCGCGTGAAGCAGCTCCTACTAAGGTGTATATCCAAAGAAGTAAAACTCTCGTGTAGGAGCGAGTTTACCTCACGTTCTCTTAACAGCTCGCCGCGTAAAGCGGCTCCTACCAAGGTGCTTACCTACTAGGAGCAAAACTCTCGTGTGGGAGCGAGTTTACCTCGCGATCCCTTAACTGCTCGTCGTGTAAAGCGGCTCCTACCAAGGTGCTTACCTACAGGAGAAAAACCCTCATGTGGGAGCGAGTTTACCTCGCGATCTCTTAATTGCTCGCCACATAAAGTGGCTCCTACTAAGGTGTATATCCAAAGAAGTAAAACTCTCGTGTAGGAGCGAGTTTACCTCACGTTCTCTTAACAGCTCGCCGCGTAAAGCGGCTCCTACCAAGGTGCTTACCTACTAGGAGCAAAACTCTCTTGTAGAAGCGAATTTACCTCGCGTTCTCTTAACTGCTCGCCGCGTAAAGCGGCTCCTACCAAGGTGCTTACCTACAGGAGTAAAACCCTCATGTAGGAGCGAATTTACCTCGCGAGCTCTTAATTGCTCGCCGCGTAAAGCGGCTCCTACCAAAGTGTGTATCCACAGAAATAAAACTCTCTTGTAGAAGCGAGTTTACCTCGCGTTCTCTTAACTGCTCGCCGCGTAAAGCGGCTCCTACCAAGGTGCTTACCTACAGGAGAAAAACCCTCATGTGGGAGCGAGTTTACCTCGCGATCCCTTAACAGCTCGCCGCGTAAAGCAGCTCCTACTAAAGCGTGCATCCACAGAAATAAAACTCTCATGTAGGAGCGAGTTTACCTCGCGATCTCTTAATTGCTCGCCACATAAAGTGGCTCCTACTAAGGCTTGTATCCACAGAAGTAAAACCCTCGTTTAGGAGCGAGTTTACCGCGCGATCTCTTAACTGCTCGCCGCGTAAAGCAGCTCCTACTAAGGTGCTTACTTACAGGAGTAAAACCCTTATGTAGGAGCGAGTTTACCTCGCGATCCCTTAACAGCTCGCCGCGTAAAGCAGCTCCTACTAAAGCGTGCATCCACAGAAATAAAACTCTCATGTAGGAGCGAGTTTACCTCGCGATCTCTTAATTGCTCGCCACATAAAGTGGCTCCTACTAAGGCTTGTATCCACAGAAGTAAAACCCTCGTTTAGGAGCGAGTTTACCGCGCGATCTCTTAACTGCTCGCCGCGTAAAGCAGCTCCTACTAAGGTGCTTACTTACAGGAGTAAAACCCTTATGTAGGAGCGAGTTTACCTCGCGAGCTCTTAATTGCTCGCCATGTAAAGTGGCTCCCACTAAAGCGTGTATCCACAGAAATAAAACTCTCATGTAGAAGCGAGTTTACCCCACGTTCTCTTAACTGCTCGCCGCGTGAAGCAGCTCCTACTAAGGTGCTTACTTACAGGAGTAAAACCCTCATGTAGGAGCGAGTTTACCTCGCGATCTTTTTACAACAAATCAGCCACGCTGCTGCGCACTTCTTCAGGCCATACCCCTACTTGTACCTGACCAATGTGCTGCTTTTGTAACAGCAACATCACTAAACGCGACTGGCCAATCCCACCGCCTATAGTTTGTGGTAATTCCCCTGCAACCAGCTGTTGGTGCCACTCTAAACTCAAGCGCGCTTCGTCATCGGTTAATTTCAGCTGTCTTGCAAGCGAATCAGGACAAACACGAATACCCATTGATGAAATTTCAAAAGCGTCTTCTAATACTGGGTTCCATACCAAGATATCGCCATTGAGCCCTTGGTATTTGTCGCATGTTGGCGTTGACCAATCGTCATAATCCGGCGCACGAACATCGTGAATTTTACCATCACCAAGCTCGCCACCAATACCAATTAAGAATACCGCGCCATATTCTTGGGCAATCGCTTTTTCACGTTGTTTGGCAGTAAAATCTGGGTACATAGTACGTAATGCTTCACTGTGTACAAACGTAATTTTCTCAGGAAGGAATGCGGTAATGCCAAACTCATCCTCGACCACTTTTTCCGTCGCTTTAATTGAGCGATAAAGGGTTTCAACTGTTTCTTTTAGTTTTGCCAGCGAACGCTCACTATTTTCGCAAATCACTTTTTCCCAATCCCATTGGTCAACATAAACAGAATGGATTGGCGATAGCTTGTCTTCGTCTGGGCGTAGCGCTTTCATGTGCGTATAGAGGCCTTCGCCTTTAGCAAAACCATAATCACCTAGTGTTTTACGTTTCCACTTAGCAAGTGAATGTACTACCTCAAACTGCGCGTCCGGTAGCGTTTTCACTTTAACCTGTACCGCCTGCTCATGACCACTTAGGTTGTCTTGAATACCATCGCCTAAGCGCGCCAAAATTGGGGCTTGTACTTCAACTAAGCCCAATTGCTCGGTTAGCTGTGCTGAAAATACTTGCTTTACTCGTGCTATCTGTTTTTGTGTCTCTTGATACTTGCTCAACATGGTTAGGTCCTCATTCCCGAATTTGTCGTTTTGTTAAGTCTATATTTAAAGAAACCAACAAAAACATCAATAACCCACAACAAAAACACCTTTACATAATTATTTTCATCAAAAATATGCTATAAATTTTAAATAAACGATAATTACTAATGGATATTTACATGGAAAATTATGAGATCGACAATCTAGATAAATCCATCCTTCACGCATTAAAGGAAAATGCGCGGACACCCTACGCGGAATTAGCAAAGAGATTTGCCGTTAGCGCCGGTACCATCCATGTTCGGGTCGAAAAAATGAAGCAAGCGGGGATCATTGAAGGGACTCAAGTTAGCATTAATGCTAAACGGCTTGGTTATGATGTCTGTTGTTTTATCGGAATAAACCTAAAACATGCCGGGGACTATCCGGGGGCCATTGCACGTCTTAAAGAATTCGAAGAGGTTGTTGAAGCCTATTACACCACAGGTAACTACAGTATTTTTATCAAAGTGATGGCGCGCTCCATCGACCACCTACAAGATGTACTTATCAATAAAGTGCAAACTATTGAGTCTATCCAGTCAACCGAAACGCTGATCTCACTGCAAAACCCGATTCAGCGCACCGTTATGCCTTAGCCCCTTTTTTGTTATAATCGCGGGAATTTGTTGATTTAGAGTAGTAAGTAGATGGCTGAGAATAGATACCATCGTGTAAAAAGCGTATTAGATAGACGCCAAACCGACCTCACAGTGTGTTTAGATGAAGTACATAAGCACCACAACCTGTCAGCGATTGTGCGTACCGCAGATGCGGTTGGTTGTCACCATGTACATGCGGTATGGCCACAAGATCAAAGACGGTTAACTAATAATACCTCTGGTGGCAGCAAAAATTGGGTAGAAACCCATATGCATGAGCATATCGACCAGGCTGTTGCGACAATTCGTGAACAAAACCCGGGTGTACAATTATTAGCAACCAACCTTAGTGATAGCGCCGTTGATTTTCGTGAAATTGATTACACCAAACCCACCGCCATTATTGTCGGTCAAGAGCGTCTTGGGATCTCAGACCGCGCACTTGAGCATGCAGATCAGCATATCGTGATCCCAATGCAAGGTATGGTGCAATCCCTGAATGTATCCGTTGCCGCAGCACTTATTTTATACGAGGCGCAGCGCCAAAGAGATGTAGCTGGACTGTACAAACGTACAGATATGATGGATCCTGTGGTAAAACATAAGTTACTATTTGAAGGATGTCATCCAATTATTGCCACTCGCTGTAGAGAAAAAGGGTTACCTTACCCTGCGCTTGATGAGCACGGTGAAATTGTTGCTGACGACACCTTTTGGGACATTCTTAAGTTTAAGCAGAAAAAATAGATAACGCGGATCGCGCTAGAGGAATAGCATGTCGACACCAAATTTGGCCACTTACCCCGTCACTGAGCTAAAAGGCGTAGGCCCAAAAGCAGCCGAACGCTTGGCCAAACTAGGCATTCAGTCGGTACAAGACATGCTATTTCACCTTCCACTACGCTACGAAGACCGTGCGCGCACCTATCCTATCTGCGAGTTACAAGCGCATAGCCATGTCAGCATTGAAGCCGAGATTGAGCGCAGTGAAATCACACACGGCAAGCGCCGCATGCTGGTATGTTATGTTAATGATGGAACGGGGCGGATCGCGCTGCGTTTTTTCAATTTTAACGCGGCGCAAAAAAACGCCATGCAAGCAGGCAAAATAATCCGCTGTTTTGGTGAGGTTCGCCGTGGCCGCCATGGTTTTGAAATGGCTCACCCAGAATACAGCATCAAAGAAACCCGCTCTGCACCTTGCGACCCAAGCCTTGCGACACTCACACCTGTTTATCCGACAACCGAAGGGCTGAAGCAATTGAGCATTCGGGCGATTGCCGATCAAGCCGTTGAGTTACTGCGCAAATATGATGTACCAGACTATTTACCAGCTCAGTATCGGCCATCGCAGCAAAGCTTAAAAGAGGCGCTGCTATTACTGCACCGCCCGCCACAGGGAGTCGATTTAACCCAATTAGAACTCGGGCAACACCCCGCTCAAGCACGCTTAGCATTTGAAGAGTTATTAGCACAAAACCTCAGTTTGCTTAAGCTTAGGCAAAAAGGTCAAGCGGTGAAAGCAGTTGCACTACCGCCTACCAACCCACTTGAAGCACAGTTTTTATCGGCCTTACCATTTGCCCCCACCAATGCCCAAAGTCGAGTAGTAGCTGAGATCAAAAGCGACTTACAACATCCCTACCCCATGATGCGATTGGTGCAAGGGGATGTCGGATCAGGAAAAACCCTTGTGGCAGCACTCAGTGCGTTAACAGCCATCGCACAGGGTTACCAAGTAGCACTAATGGCACCCACTGAGATCCTCTCCGAGCAACACGGCATCAACTTCCTTAATTGGTTTGAACCTATGGGTATAGAAACCGTATGGCTGGGTGGTAAAACCAAAGGCAAGGAACGCACTCATGCGCTTGAGCGAATTGCTTCGGGGCAAGCTCAGATGATAGTCGGCACTCATGCACTGTTCCAGGAGCAAGTACAGTTTTCTAACCTTGCGCTTATCATTATCGACGAACAACATCGCTTTGGTGTGCACCAGCGCTTAGCACTTAGAGAAAAGGGAAAGTTTGACGATTGCTATCCACATCAGCTGGTGATGACTGCCACCCCTATCCCGAGAACCTTGGCAATGACGGCCTACGCCGACCTTGAAACCTCAATTATCGACGAGCTACCACCGGGCAGAACACCAATCACGACCGTCGCCGTGCCCGACACCAGACGCAATGAAGTGATCAAAAAAGTGCAAAAAGCCTGCGTTGACGACAAACGTCAAGTTTACTGGGTATGTACCCTGATAGATGAGTCGGAGGCGTTACAATGCCAAGCCGCAGAAGACACCGCCAAAGCACTTGCCGAAGCCTTGCCAGAACTTAATATTGCGCTGGTACATGGCCGTATGAAAGCCCAAGAAAAGCAGGCCATTATGGACGAATTTAAACAGGGTTATACTCATGTGCTGGTTGCCACTACCGTAATTGAAGTAGGTGTGGATGTACCCAACGCTAGCCTTATTATCATTGAAAATCCTGAACGCTTGGGTCTGGCACAACTGCACCAGTTGCGCGGCCGTGTTGGTCGCGGACAAATCGCATCACATTGTTTACTGCTTTACCATGCGCCACTGTCGGTCACCGCGCAAAAGCGTTTAGGGGTGCTTAGAGAAAGTAACGACGGTTTTGTCATCGCTGAGCGCGACCTTGAGATCCGCGGCCCGGGTGAAGTGCTAGGCACAAAACAAACTGGATTGGCGGAGCTAAAAATTGCCGACCTTAGTCGTGATAAACATTTATTACCGCAAGTGAGAAGCCTCGCTTTTACCGTGCTTAAAAACCACAGCGATATTGTTGACTCGATTATCTGGCGCTGGATGGGCGATAAGAGTGAACTGGCCATGGCGTAAGCTTTAAGCTTTAGATGGTATAAAGATCGCGAGGTAAACTCGCTCCTACACGGATAATTTGCTCCCATAGGTGAGCACTTTGGTAGGAGCCACTTTACGCGGCGAGCAGTCAAGAAATCGCGAGCTAAACTCGCTCCTACACGGGTAATTTGCTCCCATAGGTGAACACTTTGGTAGGAGCCACTTTATGTGGCGAGAAGTTAAGAGCGCGAGGAAAACTCGCTCCTACACGGGTAATTTGCTCCCATAGGCGAACACTATGGTAGAAGCCACTTTATGTGGCGAGCAGTGAAAAGATCGCGAGATAAACTCGCTCCTACAAATTGGTGAGTTCGTGCTCACAACTCCTTCATGCAAAATAACCCATCGCGCTACGCTTGCTTCTTTTATCAAAGCTTGGCTACCATCTCTCTACATCAACTAAAAAAACTCAAAAATGAATCGTTTACTACGTGCTGCATGCACCTCATTTGCTGCTTGCGTGGCGTCAATCGCCTCGGCAAAAGCAATTTACTCAGATGTACCAGAGCAGATTAATCCATCTGCCAAATACGTTTTTTATTCTCATGGCTACATCGTTGAAGGTGATAATGAAACGCCTATTCATAAGCGCTGGGGTAAATATGACTTTCCAGCCATCAAACAAGCATTAAGTGACGATGCCTATACACTAATTGCTGAGCACCGACCTAAAGGTGTTGCACCAGAAACATACACAAAGACCCTAGTAAGCAAGGTTCACAAATTACTCGATGCGGGCGTCAGCGCCAGCAACATTACGCTCGTGGGGTTTTCTCGCGGCGGAGCGTTAACGATAATGGCAAGTGACACATTAAAAAATGATGCCATTCACTACGTGGTACTCGCGGGCTGCGCTGGGCTTATCAAAAGTAAAACCGAGCTCCAGCTCTACGGCAAGGTGTTATCCGTTTACGAAACCTCAGATCAAGTGGGCTCTTGCGACTTTGTGAAAGCACGCTCCGAAACCCTCAAAAGCTTTACAGAATTTTCTATTTCAACTGGTGAGGAGCACGGTGCTTTTTACCTCCCAAGAGACGAGTGGGTAAAGCCCGTTAAAAGCTGGATTTTAAATCACTAAATAATTAGCGTGGCGTTCTCTCAGCAGAACGCCGTAAAAAACCTTCATTCTAATCCATCCTATCTCTTTAAATCTTTTCTGCGAGCAAACAATGCTCTGTTTACTTATTGCACTTTTAAAAACCAACCTTATAATTGAAGCGCATTCGAATATTATTCGAATTAGGTTCAATTATTACAGGAGAAAGCATGGCACCAGCACCAAAGTATGATAACGAAACTCAGCAACGTATGATTTTAAGTGCTGCAGAACAGTGCATCAATGAGACGTCAGTCACTGATTTTACAATGGCTAAAGTTTCCTTGCATGCAGGGTTATCTATGGGTTCTATTTATAAGTTTGTGCAAACCAAAGAAGACTTAATCATGGCATTGGCTTATGAGTCATTTACCCATGTATCTGGTGTGTTTAAACAAATCTTATCGCTGCCATTAAGCACGCCAGAGCGAATGCTCGCCGTGTGTTTAGTTTCTCCACAAAAAATTAAGCGTTTTTCCTTCGATTTCGAGCTGCAATCTTACTCTACTAACAAAGCCGTAATTAAAAGAGCTTCAGAATATTGGACCAATAAAATTATTGAATCATGTAGCGGCTGTGAAAATGTTTTCAAGCAAACATTGCTTGATGGCATTGAGGCAGGAGAACTACAAAATATACCAAATCTGCATGATGTCATTGAAGAAATCATAATCAGCGGTTGGGCACTAACCGTGGGATATGAACAGGTTTTACGTTTGCAACAAACTAACCAAATTGTCGAAGGTACTGACTCTTTGCTGGCACCTCTTGCGCTCAATGATCCGCTCATTCGAAGCGCAGTGAGGCTGCTAAATAGTTATCCATGGCAAGCACCAATAACCCATGACTCTCTACTTCGTATAGAGAAAGAATTGCAAGCGCTCGAGCTTCGTTAACTTAAGGAAAATCACAATGAACATAAAACGCTGGCTTATCGCCTTTGTACTTATTCTCATCGTCATTACCAGTTTAGGATTTGTTAAATTTACGCAAATCCAAGCTGCTATTGCCTTTGGAGAATCCTTCCCTGAACCCTCGGCATCGGTTAAAAGTACCTATGTCTCTACCACTGAACATCTTAAAACGGTAAAAGTAGTTGGCCAACTTCATGCAAAACAGACCGTAACTGTCAGCAATGAATATGCTGGACTTATTACATACGTTGGCTTTCAACCTGGTGACTTAGTAAAAGCCAATCAAGTATTGCTGCGCCTCGACAGCAGCATTGATGAAGCAAATCTACAAGCAGCTAAAGCGCGAGTAAAACTTGCTAAGTCAACCTATCAACGTGTTGCAAAGTTACTTGAACAAAAACGCATTAGTCCCGATGAAGTAGACAAAGCGGAAGCTGAGGTTGCTATCAATGAAGCTGATGTAAAACGACTCACCACCCTTATCGAAAAAAAGACTATCCGAGCACCGTTTACTGGCTATACCGGTATGGAGCAATATCAAGTTGGTCAGTTGCTTGATGCCAACAATGCCGTGACGTTTTTAGTAGGCACTAACGACAAAATTTGGGTTGATTTCAACATGCCGCAAACGTTACCACAACCAAAGTTGGGTGAAGAGGTAATGGTCGCGGTATCACATTCGCAAGTGCAGCAACCAGCACGAGTGTTAGCGAAAACCCCAAGTGTTGACGTCGCCTCCCGCCAACAACGCTATCGTGCAGAGCTTAATAATTATCACGAAGCACTAAGCCACAACCAAATGGTAATGGTAAACGTGCCAGTAGCAAAAGTAAGCGCAGCGGTAGTACCAACCAATGCTATTACTCGAAACCATTTTGGTGAGTTTGTTTATATCTTAGAAAAAGATGACGCACAAAACTGGCGAGCAAAACCTGTCAAAGTCACACTTGGCGATAAGATCTATGACCAGCAGCTGGTATTAACAGGTTTGAGCGGCGGTGAGTTTATTGCTGCTGAAGGTGCATTTAAACTACAGGAGAACTTACTGGTTTACACCGACCAAGTTGCTGCGATTGATGGCAATAATGGAGAGCAGTAATGAGTGCTTTACATGAAAATAAACCATCCATTATGGATATATTTGTCAATCGCCCCGTGCTTGCGATTGTATTTTCACTCCTTATTGTTCTGGCAGGATTAAACGCTGCTAGAGATATTTCTGTACAGCAGTACCCCAAAATAGAAAGTGCGTCGTTAGTAATAAATACCGTCTACACTGGTGCCTCAGCTGAGGTAGTTAAAGGTTATGTGACAGAACCGATTGAACGCGTTGCTTCAACGGTTCCTGGTGTGGACTATGTTGATTCAGTAACAATGGCAGGTCTCAGTCGAGTTACGGCATGGTTAGAGTTAAACCATAGCACTCCTGACGCCCTAGCTGAACTCACAACACGGTTAAACCAAATAAAGTTTGAATTGCCAAGTGGTGCGGAAGACCCTGCAATTCATACCGTGCGTGCCGATAGTCCCTATGCTGTATTCTATCTAGATGTAGAGTCTCAAGGACTATCGCGTAACAATGTGAGCGATTATTTGATCAGAAATGTTGTGCCTTCAATGTCAGATATTCCTGGTGTGCAAAAAATCACCCTCGAAGGTGGCCGAAATCCAGCGATGCGTATTTGGCTTGATCCTGAAAAGCTAGCCATTTATGGGCTTAGCGCCAGTGATGTATTTGGTGCACTACGCGCCAATAATACCATTGCAACCATTGGATATAGTGAAAACAACAGACAACGTATTGATGTTATGGCGAATACGTCTTTGCGCTCAATCACGGACTTTAATAACCTCATTGTCAAAGAGGTTGATGGTGCACAATTAAAACTAGGAGATCTGGCCACCGTAGAGCTAGGTGAAGCTGACAGCCTAGTGACTGCACGACTTGATGATCATGATACGGTCTTTTTAGCCTTATGGGCACTACCTGGCGCCAATGAAATTGACATTGGTGATGCACTTTATAAAAAGATTGATGAGATAAACCCTATCTTACCTGACGGCATGAACCTTAGAATTGGTTACGATGGCACCCTGTACATGCGAGATTCTATCAAAGAAATCTTTACCACACTGGCTGAGACGGTGTTACTTGTTGGTATTGTAGTATTGGCGATGATGGGGTCATTCAGAACCGCGATGGTGCCACTCATCACTATCCCTATCTCTATTTTAGGTGCCATAGCGGTGATCTCTGCAATGGGCTTTTCCCTTAACCTACTTACTATTTTGGCCATTGTACTTTCGGTAGGCCTAGTGGTAGATGATGCCATTGTGGTGGTGGAAAATGTTGCCCGTCATATGCGCGAGGGCAAACCTAGATTTCAAGCCGCGCTTATTAGCTCACGTCAATTACTTGTGCCTGTTATTGCGATGACACTGACCCTAGCAGCAGTATACGCACCCATTGGATTTTTAACGGGATTAACTGGCTTTTTATTTAGAGAATTTGCTTTCACGCTGGCGATTGCTGTGATCATCTCAGGTTTAGTTGCCATCACCTTATCTCCAATTATGGCGGCATACGTAAACCCAGAGGGAGGTAAAGAAGGCAAGTTAACACAAAAGGTCAATAGTTACTTCGACAAGCTCCAAAAGTTCTACTTTAATGCGCTAGACACGCTATTTAAATGGCGTCCACAAATCTTCTTCATCGCTATTATATTTTCTTTGTTATCGGTACCATTTTATATGTTATCGCAAAAAGAACTTGCGCCTATCGAAGATCAAAGCAGTATCCAGGTTGTGGTGGAAGCCCCACCTGAGTCCTCTCTTGCTTACACCTCAAATAAAATGAACGATACCGCTGCGGTAATGAATGCAACCGAAGGTGCTGAATTTACTTGGCAGGTTATTACCGCTTCTGCTGGTTTTGGTGGTGTGACATTAGCGCCCTTTAGTGAGCGAGAAAACTCAGTTCACAATATGCTCTTTGACTTGTACGGCCGCTTAAGTAGCGTCACAGGGTTAACCCTGTTCCCTATTTTACCTGCGTCTTTACCAACTGCTGGGCAATTTGATGTTGAAGTGGTTTTCCGTTCTAGTGATGACCCTATCACCATGAAAGCGTATGCGGATGAAATTATTCAACGAGCGACTGCAACAGGCAGTTTTATGTTCATGAATACCGACCTAAAAATCGATTTGCCACAAGCAGAACTTGAGATTGATAGGGAGTTAGTCGCAGACCTTGGGCTAAGTTTATCTTCAGTGAATGAGCAACTTAGCGTGTATATGTCCAATAACTTTGCCAACTACTTTAATAAGGATGGTAAAGCTTATCGCGTGATCCCAATTGTGGGTGATAAAGATAGATACAACCCTGAGAATATTTTAAATATGCAAGTAAGCACAGATACAGGTGTTCTAATTCCTGTTTCTGCATTTGCTACATTGCGCACATTTACCAGCCCTCGAGTACTTGGCTCCTTTAACCAACAAGGCGCGTTTAGGATTTTAGCAGGTACCCTACCTCACGTGACTAAAGAACAAGCGCTAACCCTAGTTGAAGAGATTGCGCGAGAAATACTACCAAGCCACTACTCTATTGATTACGCTGGTGAGTCCAGACAGTTAAGAAAAGAAGGTAACACCATGGTTGGCGTCTTGCTATTTGCGATGGTGATTGTGTTCTTCTTATTAACTATTCAGTTCAATAGCTTTAGAGATCCACTTGTTGTGTTACTAGGGTGTGCGCCACTGGCATTGGCAGGCGCGCTTATGCTGCCGTTTTTATCACTGACGACAGTGAATATTTATAGTCAAATTGGGTTGATCACCTTGATTGGTCTAATTGCTAAAAATGGTATCTTAATCGTTGAATTTGCCAACCATTTGCAACTTGAAGGTAAGTCTAAGTACGATGCTGTAAAAGGCGCAGCAGCCACAAGACTAAGGCCAATCTTAATGACAACGGGCGCGACTGTACTTGGTCACTTCCCTCTTGTATTGGTAACTGGTGCTGGTGCTGAAGCCCGTAACAGTATTGGTATCATTTTGGTTGCTGGCATGCTCATTGGTACTTTCTTTACACTTATCGTACTGCCCTTACTTTATGAGAAACTAGCAAGTGATCATCGTAGTGAGGCACAAGAGACTGAGTCATACCCACAAGAACAAGCGGTAGCTCAAGCTTAGTACAATCAAGAGAGGAACAATAAACGGACTAATTTAATTTATTGTGCCACTCTGATAAGCCACTATGAGCACATGCTTAGTCTGGCTTTCGGTAAAACACGGTACCTAGTACTTAAATTAAGTTTGCTAGGTGTCGTGTTTTATTTCACCCATAGCATCACGCTCAGTGACAATATATGTTTTCAAGTAACAACTTGTTCTAGAAGGAAAGTAAAGCAAATAGTCTGTTGTTACAAAAAAGTTATACAAAGTTAATCTTTAATATTCAATTATTTACACAATCAAAGGATAGGCAGTTAAAATGATTGTAGACAACATAGAAAATGTGGATCTCTGTATTGTAGGCGCAGGGCTTGCAGGATTAAATGCACTGTATGCAGCTAAGCAGTACTTACCAAAAAACGCGACTGTGGCACTCGTAGATAAGCGAGAATCTATTGGCGGTATGTGGAATGACACCTACGATTATGTAAGGTTACATCAGCCCTACAAACAATTTACGATAGGTAATATGAAGTGGGGTTTAGATCGACACGAGTCCTATTTAGCTGACAGACATGAGATCTTAGCCCACTTTAAGCGCTGTGTAAGCGAAGTAGAACAGCATTTGACTGTTATTCCCTTAATGCAGCATAGCTACCTTAGTCATGACTCACAAGATGATGGCATCGTACAAGTTCGCTTAGCCTCAAAAGAAACAACACGACAAATCCATGCTAAAAAATTAATAAAAAGTGTTGGATTTGGCATTGAGCCAAGCCAAGTATTAGCCTTTTCGAGTGACAAAGTACATTCAATTACGCCTGAACAAATACCACAAAATCAACAGCACATTATAGATAGTAATAAACCAATCTATATTGTTGGTGGTGGTAAGACGGCAATGGATACTGCCCATTATTTATTACAAGCAAACCCACAGTTACCCATTCACCTTATTATCGGTAAAGGAACCTACTTCCTAAATAGAGACATCATGTTTCCGCCGGGTTTGGATAAATATTGGAAAGGGACAACTAGCCTAGATATGATGACGCAGTGTGCAACCCTCTTCAACGGCGATAATGAGGCGGAAGTCACCCAATTTGTAAAATCCAAATATGCCCTCTCACCGCACAAAGACGCCCAGCAATTTCTACTTGGTTTATTGTCTCAAAGTGAGCTGGATATTGTTACTCAAGGCTGTAAAACAATAGTAAGAGACTACTTAGATGACATAAAAGACAATGGTGACGAAACGCGATTGTGTTTTAGAAGTGGCGAAACACAGCCTATTGAATCTGGCGCTTGGATCATTAATTGTACTGGGTATCTCCTCAACTCTGACGTGCAGTCGGAGCAATACCACTCTCAATGCGGCAATGTTATCTCAATTAACAACAGTGATAACCCTCTGCTTTTTAGCTCTGGCTACTTCCTTCCACATGTTTTCTTTCAAGACAAGATTAAAGACACGCCACTATTGAGCATAGATCATGTTGCCTTGAAAAAGGCTAACGCAGAAGCCTTCCCATTTGTTGCCATGACTCAATTGCTCTATAACTTTTATACACTGATGGACAAACTTCCATTAAAAGTCATTGACCAATTCCATGCAAACTTTGATAAGTGGTACCCTCTACACCGTCAACTATTTGGGTTTACGAAGTTTATGATCAATAAAAAGAAAAACAAAAAGCACTTTGAAAGCAGCCTATTGAGGGTCAAAGAAAAGTATAATCTTTAATCAAATGCTTACTAGCACAGTAATTTGATTGGTGAGTTAAAAGAAAAGTATTAACCAATTTTCTTCACCCTGATTTGAAATAATGCATGCAATACACGTTATCTTGAATCAGGGGCAGGGAAAATTTATTGGTAAATCAAACAACGCAAACTTCTGGACTCAAAATCAGCCGAAGCGACATTACTATCAGCTTTTTCCTAAATAAGTTAAATAAGCCATGTTCAAAAGAAGTGGCTCCTTGTGAATGAGTAAACGGTGTCCAACCATATCAAGCAAACATTTATTGACACAGCACATTACCAGTACAGAGCTGAGCCACACCTATAAATAAGTAAATACACAGACAACTTAAACAGTATAACTGCGAGAGTATTTTGTATAGGATTTGGCCTAAAATCTGGCTTTGAAAAGGCATTTTCAAAAATTCATAATCTCAGACACAAGGGTTTATTAGTTAGGTATCATCTCTGGTTTCTCTTATGAATTCGTGGACGCATAAAAAAAATTGCTAGTTTGATGATAAAGCGTGATATCTAATGACAATTAAAAATTCTAACAAACCGGTAAGGTAATTTCTTGTTATTTCCCTAATTTTCTCATATTGTAACTAAGTTCATTATTGAGATAATCCAATGACAGACGAAATACTTACGATTCAAGAGGTTGCTAAATACCTCAAGTTGAATGAAAAAACAGCTTATCGCCTTGCGAGCGAAGGTAAGCTTCCCGGCTTTAAAGTGGGTGGTTCATGGCGCTTTAAGCGAATTGACCTAGAGAAATGGATTGAAGAACAAAAACAATAAGGATATTGCATGCTCCACAATTACCAACAATTTATAAACCCATTATTACAGATCGCGAATGATACAAGTAGCAATCAAGTAAATCGACGCGATGTAATCAATCAACCAGCTTATCAATTTAGTTTATCGAATGAAGCAGAGTAAAAAGCTGGCCTGCCAAAGGCTGCTAATCAATATAATTTCGCTAATAAGAGATGCTATCGGTGTAGACGCTGAGCTTAAACCATTTGTAGAACAAGCATTTGCCAAATTTAAAAAATGGATCTTCCGCCATAATGCCCAAAGAAAAACAGCATTTACCAAAGAGCAAACCTCATGGCTTAGGTTGATAAAAGACCATATTGCAGCAAGCTGCTCTATTGAGCGCGATGACTTTGACTATAGCCCTTTTTCAGATCGTGGCGGATTACAAAAAGCTTGGGGCTTGTTTAATACCGAAACTAAAAACGAATTAGATAGCCTTATGGCTGAAATGAATCAGGAATTACTTGCGTGAGTGAACAAAAATCACAGATTAAAGGCTGGACGGAAATTAAATTTGGCGATTACTTAGATATACAGGGAGGAAGTCAACCGCCTAAGAGCACATTTGTGGATTCCCCCAAGAAAGGGTACGTAAGATTACTTCAAATTCGAGACTTTGGAAATAAACCTGTGCCGACCTATGTTCCCGAAGACTCGGTTACAAAATTTTGTACTAAGGAAGATATTTTTGTTGCTAGGTACGGTGCTTCATTAGGGCGTATTCTGACAGGAATGGAAGGTGCTTATAACGTTGCGTTAGCCAAAGTTATTTATCCTAACTCTCTATTTGATAATAAGTACTTATATTATTTGTTGCACACACCTATTTTTCAGCATCCCATAAAAATGATTTCTCGATCAGCGCAGAATGGGTTTAACAAAGGCGATCTATCTCCAATTAAATTGCCAGTCCCTCCGTATGAAGAGCAATTTCGCATTTCGGAAAAATTAGATGAATTATTTTCAGAATTAGACTTTGGTGCTCAAGAGCTAAAAACAGCTCAAGTTAAACTCAAACACTATCGCCAATCCTTACTCAAAAGTGCGGTTGAAGGTGCGCTTACTCAAAAATGGCGAGATGACAATAAAGATAAAATTGAAGAAACAGGCAAAGAGCTTTTAAATCGTATCCTAATTGAGCGTAAGCAACGCTGGGAACAGGAAAAACTCGCAGAGTTTAAAGAAAAAGGCAAAAAGCCACCCAAAAACTGGCAAGACAAATATCCTGAGCCAGTCCAGCCTGATACAACTGATTTACCTGAACTTCCTGAAGGTTGGGTTTGGGCGAGCATGTCGCAAATATCTCACATTCAAGGCGGAATCCAAAAACAGCCAAAAAGAAGACCAGTAGAAAATAAATACCCGTTTCTTAGAGTCGCCAATGTATATAGAAATGAATTACGCCTTGATGAAATCCATGAAATAGAGCTGTTTGGAGATGAGTTGCAACGTTTATCTCTGTTAAAAGGTGATATTTTAATTGTGGAAGGAAATGGTAGTAAAAGTGAAATTGGTAGATGCGCAATTTGGAATAATGAGATTGAAAATGCAGTTCATCAGAATCATTTGATTAGAACGCGACCTGTTTTAGCACTTAGTAAATATGTGGCACTTTGGCTTAACTCTCCAGCAGGAATGGACATTATGTCAAATTTAGCCGCAACAACTAGTGGGCTATACACGCTAAGTGTATCTAAAATATCTAAAGTTCCTGTACCAATACCTTCACTGTGTGAACAGCAAATGATCACAAATAAAATTGATACTGAATTTGATTCGATCGACCGACAAGTTGAAGCAACAGCTCTTGGCTTAAAACAATCCGAAGCCCAGCGTAAAAACATCTTAAAGTCAGCTTTTTCTGGCCAACTAGTGCCACAAGACCCTGATGACGAACCCGCTTCAGTATTGCTTGAGAAAATTAAGCAAGAACGTGTAGCTTTAGCAAAAATATCAAAACCTCGAAAACAGAGTAAACCTAGAAAAAGAGTTGAGCTGATGAATACCTTACTCGAAGTGTTAACCGCTGAAAATGACTGGATTGATGCCCAAAATGCCTTTCAAAAATGTGGCATTGTTGACGGCACTTCAACCGATCGTATCGAAGAAATTTATACCGAACTGCGCAAACTAGAAAAAACAGGCAGAATCGAAATTCAGCGCCAAGGTGACTTCGACCAATTAAAATTAACTACGCAAGACATTAAGGAAGACTAATGCGCCTAGCCTCATTTACAATCGGATCAGATCGCGAAGGTGAGCGCCAGCGATTTAAAAACCTTAAAAATGTCACCATCGACTTTGAAGAACAAGAGTGGATCACCTTAGTCATTGGCTGGAATGGCACAGGTAAGTCAAACGTACTTGAGGCATTAGCTGTTTTATTTCGCGACCTTATTATGGGTAAAAATGAGAGAGGAGACAAAGATAAACCAACGTTTTCTTACGTCCTTCGTTATTTTTGCCATGAAAAAGAGATCGAGATAGATGCTGACCCTGATCGTGTTAAAGAGGCCTATAAAATCAGTTACAGAGATTTAGGTGAAAATAAGTCAGAAGAGTCATCTCAAGCAGATTTATTGAGCGAGCTGAAAGGAAAGAAAGAGCTAGCTGAAATTGCATTTAGTAAGTTCAAAAAGCAGCAAGACGACTTCTTGCCAAAATATGTTTTTGGTTACTACTCAGGCCATAGCGATAGGATGCAGTCAGTTTTTAGGCCGTACCTTCAGCAATATGATAAAAAGCTTCGCAATGCAAAATCTGAAGATCCGGGTTTAAGGCGTTTATTTTATGCATTACCTGTACATAGCCAATTTGTGTTACTTGCCTTTGTATTAAGACAAGATGACTTAGTTAGGCATTTTCTAGACACTCAATTAGGTCTAGAAACGGATGAAAATGCGGAAAGTATTGATTCTGTGCTGCTAGAGCTAAATGAGCCTTCATGGAACTTAAATAAAAGTAAAGATCCAAAAGGTAAATATGGCGCTTGCAAAGAAAAACCCGATATCTTTTGGGGAGCCGAAGGTGTTGTGCGTGATTTTTTAGATCGTGTCCATGAGGTTTCTACCGCACCTATAAAAATTAAGCGCAAAGATGAAGCAACGTTATGGAATAAAAAAGAGCGGGAATATCTTTATATGTTTATCAAAGATATTTACAAGCTCGATGAACTGGTTGGAGAGCAAGAGCCAAGAGAGTTTTTCCGTGATCTTGAAAGCACCTACGTTTCAGAGTTAATTAGCGAAGTTCGTATTAGAGTAAAACTTAAAAAGAATGATGGTAGTGTCACCTTCAGAGAGTTAAGTGAAGGCGAGCAACAATTGCTAACAGTGTTAGGTCTATTAAGGTTTACTGCTGAGGAAGAAAGTTTATTTTTACTTGATGAACCAGACACTCACTTAAACCCTAAGTGGAGCGTTGATTACATTGATTATCTTAATAAATTTGTAACCTCTAGCTCTAAAGGTGAAAACAATAGCCATATCGTTCTCACTACACATAACCCAATTGCAATTGCCGAATTAACCCGTGATCAAGTACAAATATTAAACCGCGACGATGAGACCCGCACCATAGCGTCACATAAACCTAACTTTGACCCCAGAGGCATGGGCTATGCGGGTATTATCACCAGTGATATGTTTGGATTAGCAACATCGCTTGATAGCTACACAGAGGATTTGCTGGAGAAAAAAAGGCAAATAACCGCTAAAGATGGCACTTTATCATCAGATGAAAAGGTCGAACTGCACGCTATAAACGCAAAACTGGATAATCTCGGTTTTAGATTCTCACACCGCGATAGAGTATTTGAAGAGTACCTGCGTGCTCGCTATGAATTTGATGCCAGTGCCAACAGCAAGCAAAAAATCGATCAACTGCCATCAGATAAAAAACGAGCAACGAGTAAAAAGTTAATCTTAGAAGTGCTGGCGAAACTGAAACAAGAAGGTGGAGGTCAAGATGAGAAGAATTGATTTACGTAAACTGAACCCTTCTCCTGATTGGCGTGCTCGCGCACTAAGCAAACAAGCTGACATTGATAATGGCGTTATCGACGCTAAAACTGCTTCGGCAATGTGGTCAGAGTTGAAGCCTCAGCTAAAGGATTTGTCTCAGAATAAGTGTTGGTATTGTGAATCTAGAGAGGATAGATCGGACAACGCAGTCGATCATTTTCGACCCAAAAGCCTCTATCCTTGGTTTGCACTTGACTATGAGAACTTTCGCTTCGCTTGTACTTTTTGCAATAGCATTAGAAAAAACCCTAAAACAGGTGAAAGTGAAGGTAAAGGTGATCATTTCCCCCTACTATCTGGGAATAAAGCGGAAAATAGAGCACAGCGTAATACGGAAAATTACATATTAATAGACCCTTGTGAACCTGCTGATGTTGGCTTACTTGATTTTACCGAGGATGGATTACCGAGAGCAAAATTCCCACACCAAAGAAATCGTAATCGGCGAGCGATAGACTCCATTAAATACTACCATTTAGATCATCCTGATTTGGTAGAGTCTAGGCGACAATTAGCCTTAGATATTCGCGATTGGGTAGAAAGTGCTGATGCTATTTATGATCCAAATGATCAGGGAGATCCCAAAATTGAAAAAGCATTTAAAGGCTATGTTAGTAACATTGCCAAAGTTATTGCAGCCGATGCCCCCTTTTCAGTCTTTGCGAAGAAAATGGTTAAAGGTTATCAAGATAGATACTGGATAGAAGTTTTACTGGAGTGCGCCTAATGTCAAAACTCAATATTGAGCCAGAGCTGTTTTCAGATATCCAAACTTTAATCACACAAGCAAAACAGCAAGCGGCAGTTGCTGTTAATGCATCATTAACTATGTTGTATTGGCAAATTGGTCAACGTATTCATCAAGCGGTATTAAAGGGTGAGCGCGCTGAATATGGTAAGCAGGTGATTGCAAATTTATCCGAGCAGCTGACCCATGATTTAGGCAAAGGCTGGGGCAAGCGTAATTTGCAATATATGGTGCAGTTTTACGAAACATTCCCTGAGCAGCAGATTGTGCACGCGCTGCGTGCAAAATTAAGCTGGACGCATTTTAAGCAATTAATTCATTTAAAAGATCCTCTACAACGTGAATTTTACGCTCAAATGTGTGCGCTAGAAGGTTGGAGTGCGCGTACCTTAGATGATCGAATTAACAGTATGTTATTTGAACGCACGGCATTGTCTAAAAAACCTCAAGAGCTGATAAAGTTGGAGTTGCAAAAATTAGCAACACAGCAATCCGTTTCAGCTCCTTTGCTGCTTAAAGATCCGTACGTGTTAGATTTTTTAGGTCTAAATGATCATTATCTAGAAAAAGATTTAGAAGATGCCATTTTGCGCGAGCTTGAGCAGTTTTTGCTTGAGCTAGGTGCTGGCTTTTCGTTTATTGCTCGGCAAAAACGCATCCAGCTTGATGGTGATGATTTTTATATCGATTTATTGTTTTATAACCGCCAACTCAAACGCTTAGTGGCCATTGATTTAAAGCTGGGCAAGTTCAAACCTCACTACAAGGGGCAAATGGAGCTTTACCTTCGCTGGTTAGATAAACATGAGCGCCAAGCGGATGAGCAAGCTCCGCTTGGAATTATTTTATGCGCACAAAAAAATCAAGAACAAATAGAATTACTAGAAATGGATGAAGCGGGCATTCACGTAGCTGAGTACTTAGCGGTATTACCAAAACGAGAAATATTACATCAACGCTTACAAGATGCGATTAATTCTGCCAAAAATCGGTATAATCCCACTCTTTTAGACGGTAGCGATCCTGAGAGCAGTCAATCAGGTTTGGATAGAAACAAATGAATGCCCCCGCATTAGTACAAAAAGTTTGGAATTACTGTCATACATTGCGTGATGACGGTGTAGGTTATGGCGACTACTTAGAACAGCTAACCTATCTATTATTTTTAAAAATGGCGCATGAGTATGCGCAGCCGCCTTACGACAGAGATACTAAAGTCCCGACAGAGTATAACTGGGAATCTCTAAGTGGGTTAACAGGTGAAAAACTTGAAGAGCAATATAGGAAGGTTTTAAAAAACCTCGCGAAAGCTGGCGGCATGTTAGGCGCTATCTTCTATAAAGCTGAAAATAAGATCCCTGACCCTGCAAAGCTATCTCGTATTGTTACCATGATTAATAGCGAAAACTGGATAAGTTTAGATGCAGATGCAAAAGGTGATTTATATGAAGGGCTTTTGCAAAAGAATGCGGAAGATACAAAAAGTGGGGCTGGACAATACTTCACGCCTAGACCTTTAATTGATGCCATATTAGCCTGCGTTCAGCCTGAGCCAGAGAAAACCATTGCAGATCCAGCTTGTGGAACGGGAGGGTTCTTTTTAAGTGCTAGTGATTGGATTACTTATGGCGATCCGCAGTGGATTCAAAAAGAAATGACTCACTGGAATTCATCAAAGCATGATGAGAGCACCATAGCAAAATCAAAATTGAATAACGATCAAGTTCAATTTTTGCGTGATAAAACTTTCAGTGGTAATGAAATCGTCCCCTCTACTCGTCGCATGTGTTTAATGAACTTATTCTTACACAACATTGGCAGCATAGATGGTGAACCTGATATTGAACGCGCAGACGCTTTACTTACACAAGTAAAAGACGAGGATAAAGTAGATTACGTGTTAGCTAACCCACCATTTGGTAAGAAAAGTAGCATGACTATTACTAATGCTGAAGGTGGCGAAGATAAAGAAGCGTTAACCTATGTGCGTCAAGACTTTTGGGCTACCACTACCAACAAACAGCTTAACTTTTTACAGCATATTATTTCTAGCCTAAAAGACACTGGTAAAGCCGCTGTTGTATTACCTGATAACGTATTGTTTGAAGGTGGTGCAGGTGAGCGTATTCGTAGAAAGTGGTTAAATAACTGCGATGTGCATACCATCTTAAGATTACCAACTGGTATCTTTTACGCTAATGGTGTGAAAGCTAATGTTGTGTTTTTTGACAATGCCACTCGTGATGAAAAAGTTCACACCAAAGGCATTTGGTTTTACGATCTAAGGACTAATAAACATTTCACACTAAAACAACGACCAATGACACTGAATGACTTAAAAGACTTCATTAAGTGTTACAACCCTGAAAACCGTCATGAACGTCAAGAGACTGAGAGGTTCAAATATTACAGTTATGATGAGCTGGTCAACCGAGACAAAGCGAGTTTGGATATATTCTGGCTAAAAGATGACAGCTTAGATAACTTAGATAACCTGCCACCCCCTGATATTTTACAACAAGAAATAATCGACCACTTAGAAGCTGCCTTAGCTGCTTTTAAAGATGTAGCTGCTGGGTTGCCATCTAGCGTAGAAGAATAATTTTTATCCTGTAGCCAGTTATTTGATAACTGGCTACAGTCCCCTGTTAACATTAACAATAGTGATGCTGCCTTGTTAAACCTTCATATAGATGGTTAAAAAGTCAGGATTAGATCCATGCATTTAGTATGTTTTTAATCACAAATTTCCTAATATCAAACTTTACTGCAAAAATAGTAGAGGTGGCTTGTGGATACTATAGTTTGCGATTGGCAAATCTAACAAGCTTGTCCACACGCCCAGCCACAGCTCCACGCATATTGAAAATTATATCCTCCGAGCCAACCAGTAACATCGGTGACTTCGCCGATAAAGTACAGACCCTTTTGTTTTTTAGCTTCGAAGGTCTTGGAGCTGAGTTCGTCAGTATCGACACCACCCAGTGTGACTTCTGCAGTGCGATAGCCTTCAGTGCCATTTGGTTTGATTTTCCAGCTGGTTAGAGTTCTAGTTAAGGTTTCAATTTCTGTATGGCTGAGTTGGTTGGCATTTTTATCCACAATGCTGCCATCGCTTATCAGCGCTTCTATAAAGCGCTTCGGTAAGATGGTCGAAAGCAGATTTTTTAAGTGCTTTTGACCTTGTTCACTACGCCACTCATGAAGCAGTGCTTGGACGTCTAAATCAGGAAGTAGGTTAATACTCACAAACTCTCCAGCTTTCCAAAATGAGCTGATCTGCAAAATTGCTGGGCCAGATAGTCCTCTGTGAGTAAAGAGAATATTCTCTCTAAACTGAACACCGCTTTCACTGGTCACTACGCTATCAATACTGATCCCAGAGAGACCATCAAAACGTGCTTTATCATGATCGTGAAGTGTAAAAGGTACGAGAGCAGCCATAGTGGGCAAAACAGCTAGACCAAATTGTTCCGCTATTTTATAGCCGATAGGAGTTGCGCCCAGTTTTGGCATTGTTAAGCCACCTGCTGCGACCACCACCGACTCACAGTTAAAGGTTTGTGTTGTGGTTTTAACTACATAGCGGCCGTCGGCTTGATGCTCAACCGCAATGACTTCTTGACGTAAATGGAGTGAAACGCCCGCCCAATCACACTCAGTAAGCAGGATATCAACGATGTCTTGTGCACTGTTATCGCAAAACAACTGTCCAAGTGTTTTATGATGATATGCAAGACCATGACGGTCTACCAGCTCAATAAAGTCATGTTGGGTATAGCGACTCAGACATGATTTTACAAAGTGTGGATTTTTACACAGATAATTGGCTGGAGAGGCATTCTCATTAGTAAAATTACATCGGCCACCGCCACTTATCAAAATCTTACGGCCTGGCTTCTTACCCATATCAACCACAGCAACTTGTCGCCCTCGATACCCTGCCTGCGCAGCGCACATTAACCCCGCAGCACCAGCACCGATCACAACTACATCTGTTTGTTGCATAACTTCACTCAACCCTATTTTTAAAACCTTGCAGCTTATACCAACTCTCTTAATTAATACCTTTCTAGCAGCCAGTTGTAGCGCCAAAACAACTCCCCTAACTGGAGCAGATATTAAGTCAACATGGTATCACTACTTCCTGCTAACACTTAACGCACAAAGTAAACGTTTAACCAAAGACAAATTATACCGAGATCCACACAACAAGCACAGTATGGATGAGCACTACTTGGTTGCAATTTGTTCAATGTTAATAATGTACCTAAAAAGTCCATATCGCAGTGCTGTGATTACGAATAAGAGACTTAATCTTGCCAAGAAAGCCATACTTTAAAACTAAAAGTAATCAATTTGAGTCCCCTATAACGGCACATTTAGTTGAAAAACCCTTTCATTTACACTCATTTACAATGTAACTGAAATTTATTCACACTTACATAAAAATTAAAAATAAGCACTAAAAACAACACGCTAAGAATTTTTTATAGCCATTCATCCATCTATATATAACTAAATAATTAGTGCAAATAACAAAACAGCGCTTTCTTTTTTTTAGATAGACGTTTAATTTCACTGACCATCAGCTTTTTATTAACAGCTGAACAACAAGTTAGAAACTAGGGAAACATTATGACAATCAATAAAAACTTTAAGCGCGCAACACTTAGCGTTGCTGTAGCTGCGCTATTTAGCGCATCAGCAGCTACCGCAGCACCAGCTATTCAAAACGATACAGCACTTGCAGCTACCGCACAGAAGCTCTCATCTCAGAACACACTTGGCACTCAATTTATTATTAAATATAAAGATGCTAGTTCACAAATGATGGGACTTGCAGCGGAGGATCTGCAACCAACAAAAATGCAACAACGTGCAGAAAGCTTTGTAAAAGGTTTTAAAAGTAAAAAAGCGAGTGCCAAAGCTCACTATGTTCGCCCTATGGCATTGAGTAACCACCATGTAATGCGTGCAGACAAAAAGCTATCAGCTAAAGAAGCACAGGTATTTATGAGTGAAGTTATGGCGTCTGGCAACGTTGAATATATTGAAATCGATCAGATGTTGAAACCATTCGCAACACCTAACGACCCTCGTTATAGCGACCAATGGCATTATTTTGAAGCTGCTGCGGGGATCAATGCTCCAGCGGCTTGGGATAAAGCGACAGGACAAGGGGTTGTAGTCGCGGTGCTTGATACAGGTTACCGACCGCACCTTGACTTAGACGCAAATATTTTGCCGGGCTATGACATGATCTCAGACACGTTTGTTGCGAATGATGGCGGTGCTCGTGACAACGATGCTCGCGATCCAGGTGATGCCGTAACACGTGGTGAATGTGGTACCGATTCTACAGGTCAGCCAGTTCCTCGTGCCGATCAAGACTCAAGCTGGCACGGCACGCACGTAGCGGGGACTGTTGCTGCAGTATCAAATAACGGCGAAGGTGTTGCCGGTGTTGCTTACGACGCAAAGGTAGTACCTGTTCGTGTGCTTGGTAAATGTGGTGGTTTAACCTCAGACATCGCTGACGGTATTATTTGGGCTTCTGGCGGTTCAGTGTCTGGAATTCCAGCAAATGCAAACCCAGCTGACGTGATTAACATGAGTCTAGGTGGTGGTGGCGCTTGTAGTGCAACAACACAAAACGCAATCAACCAAGCCCGTAATAATGGTACTGTGATTGTCATTGCAGCAGGTAACGACAACGATAATTCAGCTAACTATAACCCTGGTAACTGTAACGGCGTGGTAAACGTAGCGTCAGTCGGCCGAGATGGTAGTCGTGCTTACTACTCTAACTATGGTACAAACATTGATGTCGCAGCACCTGGTGGTGCGCAAAGTTTTGCCAACGACCCTGAAGGTATCTTATCTACGCATAACTCAGGCTCTGGTGCACCTTCTGCAGACAGCTATCATTACTCACAAGGTACCTCAATGGCTGCGCCGCACGTAGCAGGTGTTGCCGCACTGATCAAACAAGCAAAGCCTTCTGCGACTCCAGATGAAGTAGAAGCAATCTTGAAAAATACCACGCGTAACTTTGCTGGTAGCTGCTCAAACTGTGGAACCGGTGTTGTGGATGCAGCAGCAGCAGTTAACGAAGCACTAGGTGGCGATGTAACACCACCAACAAGCAATGTGCTTGAAGATGGTGTAGCAAAAACAGGATTGAGCGGAAGCGCAAGCAGTAGCCAATACTTCACTTTCGAGGTACCAGCAGGCAAAACTAATGTGACTTTCACAATGAGCGGTGGCACAGGTGATGCAGATCTCTATGTGAAGTTAGGAAGTCAGCCAACTACAGCAAGTTATGATTGTCGCCCTTATGAAAGTGGCAATGCAGAAACCTGTAGTTTTGATGCCCCACAGGCTGGAACTTATCATGTAATGATCAACGGCTATCAAGCCTATTCAGGTGTTAGCTTAGTCGCGACTACCTCAGGTTCAAGCACAGGCACTCCGCAAGCCGGTGGTGGTACTATCGAAGATGTATCAGCATCAAGCGGCCAATGGGTACACTACACAATTGAAGTACCAGAAGGCATGAGCGATTTTACTGTAAAAACGTTTGGCGGTTCAGGCGATGCTGACTTGTTTGTTAAGTTTGGCGCTCGCCCAACCACGACAAGCTATGACTGCCGTCCATATGAAAGTGGAAATACTGAAACGTGTGTTATCACCAACCCACAAGCTGGTACGTGGCACTTAAGCATTAATGCTTATCGTACCTTCTCAGGTTTAACACTAGACGCACAGTACAAACCATAAAGAAACATGCAGTAGGCTCAAGATGAGCCTTCTTCCCCCATGCAAAGGCCGTACTCGGCCTTTTTTAATGAGTAACCCGGACTGCGGATAATTAATACCAATTTGCTTAATTAAGTGGTCTATTTTGAGGCGAGAAAATCTTGTCGATAACTAGGCAAAAATTTTGCTATTTAGTTGCTCTAAATGAGAAATTTTTAACGCTGTTAGCGTCAGATTTACTCCTTCAAATTGAGCAAGTATTAAGTCAAATTGGTATAATACCTTTCTAGCAGCCAGTTTTAGCGCTAACTGCGTTGAATTCACTTCCAATCGCCAGTTATTGATACACAGACTTGCCTTGTATCAATAGATCACTTCTGGCTAGACAAGGTGAAGAATCAAGCTCTGCTTTAACAACAATGAGTTAGCACAATCTACCTGTTACAATCCTAAGGTACTGCGAATTTCCTGCATCTTTTCTTTTAGGCTTTGTTGGATTTGCTGTACTTGCTCATGAGAGCTATTAACTTGGCCTTTCATGTTATCCATAGCCTTACCGAAAGTGTCTAATAAATCAGATTGTTGGTTAGCAAGATCCATCGCATGCGCCGCCACCTGATTGGCACTTTGCGCACTGTGCGCCACACCTTCTGAATTTCGCTTTAATTCTTGAGCATGGTTAGTTTGTTGCTGCGCCTCATCGGCTAGTGCTGAAATTTGGGTAGAAACTTTATTCGAGTTATCGCTAAGGACGTTGAGTTGCTGATGAATATCCGTTAATGAAGCTTGTGTTTGTTGAGCAAGCTTGCGCACTTCATCCGCAACTACCGCAAATCCACGTCCATGCTCTCCTGCACGAGCAGATTCAATAGCTGCATTAAGCGCTAGCAAGTTGGTTTGTTCTGCAATTGAGCTAATCATATCAATGACTTTACTGACATCAGACACGCCAGTTAGCAACTCATTCAAACTTTCTAAGCCTTGTTCAACGCGCTTTTGTGTAGTCGATGACGCACTCAGCATCGATTCAGCATAAGCCACGCTTTGCGTCATCGCCTCAAATGTATTATTTGCGTTATCAGCAACTTGTGCATTAATGTGATTGGCCTCTGCACCTAATTGCCTCACCGAATCGAGTTGCGCTTGGTTTTGCTCCACTTGCTCAAAAGTCCCTCCTGCTTGAGTCGATATTTTTGCCAAGTTGGTATTCATTTCTTCCATAAAAGTATTAATAACGCCAAGCATTGCTGAACGTTCATCAGCCTCTGCTCGCTGTCTATCGATTAATTGGTTGAAGTAGCTCGCTATTTCGCCAATTTCAGTATCTTGATTCTTACTTTTAATATTACTAAGTTCATTACTCTCTATCAGTTGCGCAAAGCCATCTCGTAGTTGCCTTAATGGTGTAAGGACTTGTTTAAATTGAACAAGGTATACAGTACCTGCCAGTATCACGAGTAAACCAATTGCACCACCAAATAGCATAAATACGTTGGCTTTTACCGCAGCCTGATCAGCAATCAGCTGCGCCTCAGCTTGTAAAATATTTTCTGAGATTGATTTAATATCGCCACGTAATGCCAACATACCTGCTTGACGCTCTTTGGATTGCTGTAGTGTGTTGTTAAGATCTCGGCCATAACGTTTTGGCCAACTTACAAGCTCAGCTTTAATTTCAAGTGCTAGGTCTTCGGCTTCGGCCCCCAAAAATAACTCGTCTTCATCTACCTCACTCATCACCCCTAAATTTTCAAGTTGCTCAATTTGCTGTGCAATATCTGTTAGTCGACGTAGACTTGCCATTAAACTCTGCTCTGTTTGCGGCTCATAAGACATCACTAACTGATAGGTATATAGACTGAGATTGGAGACTTCACTAAAGTAATCAGAGGCAAGTTCAAAGTAGGCCGCTTTTAGGTCGCTTTCTTGCGCTTTAATCGCATATTTTACCAGGCTGGATGCCGAGCCTGACATCTGCCTTAAGGCGTTATCTAATAGTGCTAGCTCGTTGCCGGATAGCTTGCCAAGTGCCCGGTACTTTTCAGAGATGTCTTGCTGTAATTGCTGTAACTTTTGTCTTATCTGCGCACTCAGCGCTTCAGGTAGGTTATTAACATCTTGTTGGAGTGCATTGATTTGCGCATCAGCCTTACTTAAATACTGGCTATCACCCGCGCTCAAGTAATCCTCTATCGTCCCTTCAAGCTCAATAATCACGGTGTTTTTAACCTGATTATATGCCGCACCTTGAACATCAAGTTCGGTTAGTACTTTGCTTGCCCACAATAGGCTAGCGCCAAGTAAAATACTCGCAGTCGTCAACAGTATTGCTAGCAACCGAGTAAAAGTAGATACGCGCATATAATCACAACCCCTCTATAAACATGCCCTGCAAGAGTATTAAGGATTTATGACAACTTGATTAAATCTGGAACCATTTTGTGTACAAATACGCAAAACCATACTTTTGGCGTATATCCATCCGGACACCTACCGATTAAAAAACAAACTATTTTATGGTTATTTCATTGCTGCGTTAACATAAACATCAAAGCGATTTTTTTTAGTCTTAATCTGCATACTTGGTGTTGTATTATCTAAAAAGCCAGCATAATCAGGCCGTTTAACTACAACTCGCTTGCTTGCTAATTGCAACGCAAATGGTAGTAACGCATCAGCATCAAGATCGTTACCGACCAAGTCTTGAAACACTCGCATTTCTTTTTTTACCTGTGCCGACTTGTCACGATGTGGAAACATAGGATCAAGATATACTACATCAGGGCGCCAATCAGCCTGTTCCAATAGCGCATGGCTAGAGCCAAACTCTAACCTCATACTCGCTTGCACCCACTCGCCAATTTCGCCATCCTGATAGGCACGTTGCAATCCATCATATAATAGCGCCGCGACTATGGGGTTTCGTTCATGTAGTACTACCTTACAACCCATTGAAGCCAGTACAAAGGCATCACGCCCAAGCCCCGCTGTTGCGTCCAGTACAGTTGGGACTACACCTTTATTCAACCCTACAGCTTTAGCAATAGCCTGCCCTTTGCCACCACCAAATTTACGCCTATGTGCAACAGCGCCGGTAACAAAATCAACGCGGATAGCACCAAGCTTGGGCTCATCTTTTTTTACCAGCTGTAAGCCTAATTCATCATAATGCAGTTGAAACGTTGACTCATTCAGACTAAGAGCTGGAAGGTCAAATAGCTTTGTAAGCGTATCTAGGTAGAGTCTATTTTCTTCGAATGGGGTATGAATATACAAGCTTAACTCCCAAGGGTTATCAACCCGAGCAGTATACGCTTTTCCCACAATACTGTCTTTGAATATCCCACAAGCGTTCAAAACAATTCAATATCTACCTGCGATGCAACCTCCCCTTCATCCCAGGGTTTCGCAATTTTATTTAGGCTTTCAATAAGCTGTTGACGCATTTCAGTAACTTCACCCAACTTATACTTGATAATGGTGAGTTCATCGCTTAAGTAGGTAAAGTGTTTATAAAGCTCTTGTAAGCGCTCGCGTTCCTGTGGCTGTAAAGCGGTGAGCTGTTCGCTTTGAATCAATGATTGAAACTCAGCCACTTTACCACTGTAGTGATTACCCACGCCGCTAAGGTGATCGCTCAACTCGGCAAATACTTGACCAATATGCTCGACTTTCGTGAGCGCATCTTCACTCACCTCCATATCTTTTATTTTGGCATCTGTCGCTTCCAAAATATGAGGAAAGAGATCTTTGTAACGGCCATACACCCCAGCGTCATCGACCGGCATATTTTTGATTAACAGAGAAACTTTTGGATAATTTATAATTGTTCGACGGCCAAAATCGACAAACCGACTGCCATTTTTATGCTTTTCAAACAGCTCTTGTTCTATTGGCTGGATCACTCCTTCGCTGGAGTAAAACGTAGCGCTTTGGCGATACCAAAAAGCGACTGCAACATCCAGTTCCATAGGAATAAAAAACTCTAAGAAATAGCTGCTTAGGGTGCTCAAATCATGGGCATGATAAGACTGGCCAACATAACGCATAATGCGCCCCATGTCGCCTGAGTCTGTCATGGCAATTTCAGCAGTTGTTTGCGCTCGTTGCACATCCTGCTTTAACTTTGAAGACGTTTTTCTGTAGTCATCAAGGACATTAATACGGGCGAGTAATTCTTCTGCATTAAAAGGCTTGACGATATAGTCCGCAGCCCCTGCATTATAACCACGCATCCGCTCCGATATATCTGTTCTCGAAGATAAAAACATTACTGGAATATCTGCAGTTTCGCTTTGCTTTTTGAGCTGCTCACAGACTTCAAATCCTGACATTCCGGGCATTTCAACGTCTAACAAAATAATGTCCGGGCGGTATTTATTTGCCAGTCGTAAGCCTTCCTCACCATTTTTAGCATGTAAAATTTTGCAGGTACGTGATAATGCTTCATCCACGATGTGGTGGACCAATTTATCATCGTCAATGGCAAGAACCAGTTTAGTCATGTGGCCTTCCCTATTAATTCATATCTTTATAGAATAGTCAGAGATAGTGAATTTGCTAGCCAAATGTCTTACTTTGATTGCAAAAAAACGCCTTCAAATGAAGGCGCCTAGAATGGAAATATTGTTACGCTGCAATACCACTGTGACGCAGCAGTGCATCGACAGTAGGTGCCCGACCTCGAAAACGAGTAAACAACACCATAGGGGATTCAGAACCCCCTTTTTCCAATATGTGCTGCATAAACTCACGGCCAGTGCTGGGGTTAAAAATACCTTCTTCTTCGAATTTAGAAAACGCATCCGCAGAGAGTACTTCAGCCCACTTGTATGAATAGTAACCTGCGCTATAACCACCAGCGAAAATATGGCTAAAGCTATGCTGGAAGCGGTTAAAGTCTGGCGCTTTTACCACTGCCGTTCGCGCACGCACATCATCAAGAGTAGCTTGGATCTGACATCGCTTGTTTGGCTCGAAGTCTGCGTGAATATGAAAGTCAAACAATGAGAACTCTAATTGACGTAACATCTGCATAGCAGACTGAAAGTTTTTAGCTGCCAATAACTTATCAAGCAGCTCTTTTGGTAATGGCTCACCCGTATCATAATGACCTGAAATAAAGTTTAGCGCCTCTTCCTCATAACACCAGTTTTCTAAAAACTGACTAGGTAACTCAACCGCATCCCATGCCACACCATTAATACCTGCTACCGGTGCCGTATCTATCTGGGTTAGCATGTGGTGAATACCATGACCAAACTCATGGAATAAAGTCGTGACTTCATTGTGGGTAAATAGTGCAGGTTTATCACCCACCGCTTTATTAAAGTTACATACCAAATAAGCAACAGGGATCTGTAATTCACCGTTTGAACGTCGCTTACGACCCATGCAGTCATCCATCCACGCTCCACCACGCTTATGCTCTCTGGCATAGAGATCTAGGTAAAACTGACCACGTAGTTGATCTTGGGCATCGTATATTTCAAAAAAACGTACGTCCGAATGATAAACATCAACGCCTTCAACTTCCGTTACGCGAATACCAAACAGTCGGTTAACCGTCTCAAATAGCCCTGAAAGCACTTTTGCTTCAGGGAAGTACGGTCGTAATGCTTCATCAGAAATGGCGTACTTCGCTTGTTTTAACTTTTCGCTATAGTACGCATAATCCCATGGCTGTAATTCACTAATGCCATACTCTTGGTGAACGAAATGGCGTAATTCGGCAACATCTTGCTCTGCCTGAGGTTTTGATTTGACGGCCAAGTCATTCAAAAATTCAAATACTTGAGCTGGACTATCTGCCATTTTTGTCGCCAGTGACTTTTCTGCAAAGTTAGCAAAGCCAAGCAATTGAGCAAGTTCATGTCGAAGCGTTAACGCCTCGTGCATAATCGCTGAGTTATCAAACTCGCCAGCATTTGGCCCTTGATCCGAGGCGCGTGTTACAAACGCACGATAAGCTTCTTCACGAAGCGCTTGGTTATCTGCATATGTCATTATTGGCAAATAAGAAGGAATGTCTAAGGTAAATACCCAACCATCCAATCCTTTTGCTTCGCCAGTATGTGCTGCAAGCGCAAGTGCGGACTCAGGCAACCCAGTTAGCAGCGCCTTGTCTGTCACTTGCTTATGCCATGCTTGGGTTGCATCCATGACATTATTTCCAAATTTTGAAGCCAACTCTGACAACCGCGCAACAATTTCACCATAACGTTTTTGTTGTTGTGATCCCAATGCAATACCTGATAACTGGAAATCGCGCAGGGCATTATCTATGGTTGTCTTCTGCGCTGTAGTCAGGCGCTCAAACTCTTCAGACTCTTTTAATGCCGCATAGGCTTTATATAGCCCTTGGTGCTGTCCTGCATAGGTTGAATATTCAGAAATTAAAGGCAAGCATTCATCATAGGCTTTACGTAACGCTTCTGAATTAACCACCGAGTGCATATGTGAAATTGGCGACCACACGCGATTGAGTTTATCGTCAGCCTCTTCTAAAGGTACAACAAAGTTATCCCAAGTGATGTTTTGCTGCGTTAAGATAACATCAATGGTCTCACGGCAATGCGCAATTGCAGCCTTTAATGCTTCAACAATGTGCTCAGGCTTAATTTTCGAAAAAGGGGGCAATCCTTCTAGCCCGATTAATGGGTTACTCATGGGCACGCTCTTTATCTTCTAATCTAATATTAAGGTTGAAATAAGGGTGTTAGGCCGCATTTACAAGTATCTGAACAGATTTTTGCTTAATATCGGTCTACAGGTGTGCACTTTTTCTATTTACTTAATATAAAGTAGTAGGATTTAAGCAAAATAAATAATTGGCGAGGAATTTTTATGGCTCAACATTTTGACTATATCGCGATCGGCGGTGGTAGCGGCGGAATAGCATCTGCAAACAGAGCAGCGATGCGAGGTGCTAAAGTTGCACTAATAGAGGCAAAACATTTAGGCGGCACTTGCGTAAACGTGGGCTGTGTACCAAAAAAAGCGATGTGGCATGGTGCTCAAGTTGCAGAAGCAATTAAGTTATACGCTCCAGATTATGGTTTTGATGTTGAACTAAAGAATTTTGATTGGGCAAAACTTGTCGAAAGCCGAGAAGCCTACATTGGTCGGATCCACCAAGGTTATAACAACTACCTTGCCAAAAATGGCGTTACCGTGATCAATGGCTTTGCTAAATTCGTCGATAACCGCACTATTGAAGTCAACGGCGAGCAATATACTGCTGACCATATCAATATCACCGTAGGCGGCCGCCCAACCATTCCAAATATTCCAGGTGCTGAGCATGGCATCGATTCTAATGGTTTTTTTGAGCTTAAAGAGCAGCCTCGTCGCGTTGCGGTTGTTGGCGCAGGTTATATTGCAGTAGAGCTTGCAGGTGTATTACATAGCTTAGGCACTGAAACACACTTATTTGTTCGTAAGCACGCTCCACTGCGTAACTTTGATCCCATCTTAGTTGAAACATTAACTGAGGTAATGGAAAAAGAAGGGCCTACACTACATACCCACGCAACACCAAAATCTGTCACCAAAGAAGAAGATGGCTCAGTCACCTTACACCTTGAAAATGGTGAATCATATACCGTAGACACACTGATCTGGGCGATTGGTCGTGAGCCCATGACTGATCTTATCAATCTTGCCGCAACAGATGTAGAAACAACACCTAGTGGCCATATTAAAGTTGATGAGTGGCAAAACACCACAGCTAAAGGTATTTATGCCTTAGGCGACATTATGGATGGTGGAATAGAGCTGACTCCAGTTGCCGTAAAAGCGGGAAGAATGCTCGCTGAGCGCCTATTTAATCCTGAATTGCCAAATGCCAAAATGGACTACGACTTAGTCCCTACCGTCGTCTTTAGCCACCCGCCAATTGGTACCATTGGTCTAACCGAGCCAGAAGCCGAAGAGAAATACGGCAAAGACAATATCAAGGTTTATACCTCTACCTTTGCTGCAATGTACACAGCGGTTACTCAGCATCGCCAGCCATGTCGTATGAAACTTGTTTGTGCGGGTAAAGAAGAGAAAATTGTTGGCCTGCATGGTATCGGTTTTGCGGTAGATGAAATGATCCAAGGCTTCGCCGTTGCCATGAAAATGGGCGCAACCAAAGCAGACTTTGACTCGGTAGTCGCGATACACCCAACCGGCTCCGAGGAGTTTGTTACTATGAGGTAACCTCATAATTTAATCATTAAGGCTAAATAATCAACGCGAGTTAACCAGTAACTCGCGTTTTTTGTTTAAACTAGGTCTCTTATTTATTTACCCGTTTAGATAGATACACTTAGCATGTCGGTATTCAAAACAGCGAATGCAAACACATAAACAGATTAAGGTTTAAATTCTAGAATATCGCCCGGTTGGCAGTCCAAATAATTGCAAATTTGGGCCAGTGTTTCAAACCTAACGCCTTTGACTTTACCGCGCTTTAACAGCGATAAGTTCGCTTCTGTGATGCCGATTTCTTTTGCTAGCTCTTTGGATGAGACCTTTCTCATGGCCATGACCACATCTAAGTTCACAACAATTTCCATCGCTAAATAAACTCCTTGTTTTCATCACTGATCTCTTGCGCTGCGCGCAGCAGATAAGCAACCGTCGCTAAAATACTAAGCGTAACCAACTCACCAAATTGTAATGACAGGACAAGGGTTGTGTGCTCAAAGTAAGCATCATGCCAGTATGCAAAGATAACGCTCAGTGCACTGACGAAAAATATCGACAACACTTCAGTAATGATGAAATAGATAAAGCAAGACAAACACTCTCGAGTAAAAAAGTATCCTTGCTCAAAATACTTTAGCAATCGAGTAATGAAATGGACCCCCGCCAATGCAAGGAACAATATTGGAGTCGTAGCTAGAAACAGAGCAACATTATTAACCTTATCAGACTGCCATAACTCATCAAACAGAGCATTGTCATAGTAACTGACACGATGATTGAATACCAACTCGTAGGCCAGAAATATCAGTACTATCGCTGTAGTAGATAGTACTCCCACGCGGATAAATTTACTTCTTCTTTGAATCATATCCAAAGTGATAGACATGTCAGCTCCTCATTTCTCATGCTCAGGGCGTACTATACCACACAGAAAAAAACATCAAAAAACAACAATGAATTATTGTTTTAAAATAATTAAAAATCATGTAATGATAATTTTAGAAAAAATGGAGTAGCCAATATGAAATACAATTTAATAAAAGTAAAAACGACAATTATCAGCTCACTTGTCCTTGCAGGGCTATCCCTAAGTGGTTGTCAAGTTGGTTCATTTACACAAAAAACCATACATACCGTTGCTCAAACGCAAACTCAGTTAATCGCGTTAAAAGATCTATTTAGTGAGCAAACAATGGAAAGTGTATCGCTATCACCTGATGGTGAATGGATTGCATTTCTTCAACCGCACAATGGTGCGAATAATATTCATCTAGTACGCAAAGGGGGGGATCTCTCTGATGCTAAACCAATCACCAACCTAACAGATTCTGTAGATAATTTCGTATGGTCTCACCATACGAATGAGATCATATTTAGCAAAGATCACGAGGGCAATGAAAACAAACAAATCTTCACGCTTCAGTTCAATCCTAATAATCTTAAAAATAGTATAATAATTACAAACCTAACGAACAAAGAAGATGTAAATTACATTCTTGCAAAACAGCTCCACGATAATTCAAACAAGCTGGCTGTATTTGCAAACCTGCTACAAAGTGATACATACAGCCTGTACCAGCTAGACACAAAAACCCACACTATGACGCTGATCGATCCCAATGAGCTGAAGTTTAGCAAGGCGATATTAAATCGCGCCGGAGAAATTATGGTGGGTGTCGTTTTAAACAATGATAGTTCTATGACTTTATACAAAAAAGAAGAGCAATCATGGCAACAGGTTTTGCGCACACAACCTGGTGAACAAGTTGAAGTTATTGGCTATAACGAACCAAAGCATACCGCAGTACTGTCAGGCAGCATCCAAGGGCGAGATAAGCAAGAACTTATTGAGCTTGATCTCGGTACAAATATATTACACACGCTACATCGTGATCCGCTCAATAACTCAGATTTATACCATGTTATTTTACAAGATGATGGGCAACCTCTTATCGCGGCATATTATGATTCGAGGCTAAGAAACTACCCGCTCACTGAAAGTGCAGCATCTATACTATCTCGTATTACTTCACATTTCTGAGCAGACGCAGACATACACGTTGAACAAATAGAAGGTAAAACTGGACATTGGCATATCACCGCAAAGTATGCCAATAAGCCAGACCAACAATTTGTATTTAACCCAAATACTGATCAGCTTATTGGCCTGCTAAATCCAGAACCTTCGTTTGACCCTGAGCAGCTAGGTACAAGACAGTCAATAAACTATACCGCAACAGATGGCACAAAAATCCAAGCATATCTAACATTGCCTAAATATGCTAACACCACACTTCCCACAATTGTATTGCCACATGGCGGCCCTTGGGTTAGAGATAAATGGGAATTTAGCAGTGGTTACTTTGTTCCTATTGCACATTACTTTGCCAACAGAGGTTATGCCGTTCTACAGCCTAATTTCAGGGGCTCAACAGGGTTTGGTAAACATTTTACTAGCGCAGGTAACAAACAGTGGGGCATAGGTTCAATGCAGCAAGATATTACTGATGGCGTGCATTATCTTATTGCTCAGGGCATCACAGATAAAAATCGTGTTGGTATTATGGGAGGGTCGTATGGTGGCTTTGCTGCATTAGCGGGAGCGACGTTTACACCAGATTTATATAAAGCCGTTATTTCATATGTAGGGCCTTCTGATCTTAATGTATTTATGGCGTCATTCCCTGAGGCATATAGACCATATTTAGGCAACTTCTACGCTGCGATTGGTGATCCGGCAATTGAGGCTGATAGAAAGGACATGGCTGCACGCTCTCCCATCAACTTTATCGACAACATTAAAGCGCCAATTATGTTAATTCAAGGAGCAAATGATCCAAGAGTGCCACAGGAACAGTCTGAATTAATTGCTAAAGCATTATTCAACGCTCAATTGCCTGTTGAATACATCTTAGCGAAAAACGAGGGGCATGGTTTTATTCAACACAACAATAAACTGGCTTCTATCATCGCCATGGAACGCTTTTTTGCAAAACATTTAGGTGGAACAAAGTCTGATAGCGATGATCCTGATTTAGTCAACCATCTAGCCACATTGACGGTAGATGTTAGCACCCTCTAAATACCGTGAACTCGGGATAATAACTTGTTTTCTTGCAGCTGTTATCCCTTACTACTGCCTTAAATTTTTTTGTAATAGACCAGCTATTGACGCACAAGTTGCCTGATATTAAAAAACAACTTTTGGCTAGTGTGATATTACACCTGTTGAGCTTAGGTAATTTAGTTGATTAACTCATTTCTGACCCCGAGTTCAAGTTACATAAGATTAGTGTCTCTTGAAGTAACGCACGGATAACTATATAAAAGCTTACAATCTAAACTGGGGGCTATAATGAACCAGCCCTTTTTATATTATAAGCAATCAAAAATGACACTATTTAATCGTCAGCACCATTTCGTACGCACTCAACTAAAAAAGCCCAAATAAGGATATTTGGGCTTGGGGGGAAGTGACGATGAACGTCAACTAGTATGGATTAGCGCTGGGCACTATGTCAGATGTTATCGGTTAGACAGCTCGATCAGTGCTTGCGTAATAAGCTCAGGGTGAGTGAGCGGGATCAAGTGCTCTGTAGAGGTTATTGGCAAATATTGCCCTCCGCTTATTTCTGCGACTTCTTGAGACCATTTTCGACCTTCGGCTTCCCACTTAATCAAACCCGCTCTGGCTTCTTCTGTTTCTGCTTTTTCAATATCTAACTGTTCAAACTCACTATCGATCACGGTAATTGGAATACTGCTATCTGGTTGCCAGTTTCTCACTAACTCCAGATCGTCATGATAGTTCATCATTTCATTTACTCGGATAAGTTGAGCCTCAATACTATAACGTGTTTGCATGATTTGATTGAAGTAATCCCAATCCATATGCTGGGCAAACTCACTTTCTTCTAGCAAAGACTCTACATGCGCCTGCTCCTCAGCTATTTTGCCATTCATTTTTTCCTGCCACTTTCCTGCACTCACGTGGTCTATCAAATGCTGACCCCACTCGCGATAAATATCAACAGGGTAACCCTGATACTGTGCAATTGAGTGCGGTAATAAAATGTCCGGATCCATCCACAACATACTGGCAATCTTTTGTTTGAAGTCTTCCGACTGTTGCATAGCAATAAGCGGTACAGAGTTGCTATTAGCAAAACTCACCAAATGCACATTGCTCAAATCAAGCTTCTCAAATAGCACTGGAAGATCCGTTGCAAACTTTTGCATTGACGGTGCGCTGGTGTTACTACTAAGCCCTTGCCCAAGCCTATCAATCACATACACATTAAACTGTGTTGATAAGTAAGGTTGTAGCAGTGCAAACCATGCGCTATCACTATGAAAGTGTAAATTGGCTCCTGACAGCATCACCACGGTTGGCTTGTCTGTTTGCGGTGTTACATTCCGCACATGGTAGTAGTCTTCATTAATAGCAATAAGATCAGAACCTTGTGGAAGCGGATGCTTACTAGCTTTTTCAAAAAACTCCATGATTGATTGAGTTGTGTTTATTGGCGAAAGGTTCCAGCTGTGACCAGCTCCATCAACACTGATAAGCTCCGTTTGAATAGCACGGTTTGGATAATAAGTTAACGTGACGCCTTGCTCTACTTTTTTATCTGTAGAAAGTGCTGAGTCATAGTTCAAGTTACCTATGATCTTGATCGCTTGTGGTGATGAGAGTAGACCAAAATTAGCATGACTTCTGCCGGTGTATGGCAACACTGTATCCGCCTTGCCATGCATAATACGATAATGTGTAGGTGTATCAAAACTACAGCTATCACCTAGCTGATATGACATGGGTGCTCCAACGGTCACGATTGCATTAAAGACCTCAGAGCGATTACATAATAAGTTTTGTACAAAGAGCCCGCCTTGAGAAAAACCAGTGGCATAAATTTCGCCATCAATTAGCTGATATTTGGCTTTAAGTTCAGCAATCATGTCATCTACAAAACCAAGATCATCCACACCTAAGCGATCTGCTTTATTACAACGGCAGCCTTCATTCCACTCTTCATTTTTTGATTTTGGATAAACCACTAAGTAGTCATCACTTTGTTCATGCAGTTTGGTCATCGCAGCCATACCTTGACTGTTCCCTCCAGAGCCGTGAAAAGCAAATAGTAACTTATACGCTTTATTGGTGTTTTCGACTGGCTTCATATAGTAGAAACGCTCATTTACTTCATGTTGTTCAAAACCACCAACCATCTTTGAATCATTACCATTACTCACTGGCGCTTCATCATTAATGTGATTGCTACCGCCACATCCAACAAGTAATGCAGCTAGCGTAAGGCTTAACACCCGTGGTAAAAAAAGGTTACTTGTCATGTTGGTCATTCCTATTTTATCGTTTTCCTGTACTCTAACTACCACGGGATAAAGCGCGACGATTTAATATGAAATCGTCATGACGAATTCATTACCATAAAATATAAATAATAAAATCAAGGGGATAAAAAGAGATGCGCTATGAGTTTGCAGCAATTCAGTTTGATACTGTTAATCGTACGCTGACAAATAGCACGAATACTATCAGGCTTGAGCCTAAACCTTATTCATTACTACTCACCTTAATTGAAGGCGGTGGTGATGTTGTCTCCCGCGATACATTAATAGAAAAAGTATGGCTGGGGCGTATTGTTACAGAAAGCGCCGTAAATAAAGCGGTCTCTACATTACGTCAACATATCAATAAGTTAGATGGACAAAATGAATATATTGAAACCATTCCAACACTTGGATATCGGCTCGTACCTGCGGTTACGCAGTTACACAAAGATGTAACTCCTACGGTTTCGAGCCGCAAAAATATTACGTTAATAGCGGCTACATTCATATTTAGTATTTGTATAGCGCTATTCGTAGCTTACTTTTTTCAAGCACAACCAAACGTCTCGCCTCTCGTTCCACACAAGTTGACTAGTCAAAATGGTATTGAATTACAATTAAGTGGCGCACCATTATCAAAGAGCTTTAGCTATCTGCATCCAATTTCTCCACCATACTCGGAGCTTTGGCTCAACCGTAATGGCACAAACATTCAGTTATTGAGTGGTAATTTGAGAGCGCAAACACTGAGCCAAGATGCAAAATACATTGCCTATATTGATGATGAACAAAACTGTTCAGTTAAACGACTAGATATAACAGCACAAAAAACACAGACACTATTCCCCTGTCAAGTAATAGAAAATATAAAACTCAGTTGGGGTAGAAACCATCAAGAGCTTATCTATCGTAAGCGCACTAACATACACAGTGGCTATGGACTTTACCGCTTTGACCTCAACACTCGTAGGCATACCCAGCTTACACTCCCTCCAGCAACAGGAAACCTGAAAGGCGACCACCTTTTTAGTTTGTCTCAAGCAAAGGACAAACTTAGTGTTGCAACGTACCTTGGTGAAGATAAACACCGATTAACGATTTATCGCTATCCAGAGATGACTGTTGAGCAAACTATTGCGCTCCCTCACCATTTGTCATCGATAACATGGTCAGCTGATGGCAAATTAGTGTACTTTACTGATGCAAATAGTATCTACAGTGCTAATGTTGGTAATAAAGCGGTGACATTGGTACACAAACTCACAGCCCCTATAGAGAGTATTGCTCTGTTAAATAGCAATAATACTCTGCTGTTTAATCAATATAAGCTCACGAGTGCAGTTAAACTCTTTGATATATCAGAAAACACCATAACGCCTGTCGTTAATAACCAAGCACTTAACCGCCTGCCCCGTGCAAACCACTCACAACAAGTATGGTACATCTCTGATCATGGTGCTGATTCAGCTTTATGGTCTGTCGATACAAACACACAAACCAATGTCGCTACGCCACTGCCACATGCTTTTAATTTTCAACGCTTTACACTTAATCATGATGCTTCAAAAGTTCTCTTTGAGTATCGAGATGCAATTTATCAATTTGATACCAAATCACAGCATGTAACTGAAGTCATCAGTGACGAATTAAAAGCTTACGTTGCTAACTATGGCAAACATGATGATGAGATAATCTACAGCAGTGAACGCTCAGGTAGTTGGCAATTATGGTCAGTCAACTTAAATACAGACAAACACCAACAGCTCACCACAAAGGGAGGATACAGTGGCTATGCACATGGTGATGCTATTTATTTCACCAAGTTTAGCCAACCAGGTATTTGGCAGCTACAGGAAGGCCTAGAGTCTCTTATTGTTCCTGATGTGGCGATTAGAAATTGGTTAAACTGGCGGCCAAGAGGCAACGCATTATACTATGAAAAAGATAACCATATTTGGCAGTTTGATCTCAACACTCAACAAGAAAAACAATACCTAACGCTGCCCTCAAGCTTCATTGGTCAATTTGATGTGTTAGCAAATGGGGATATTGTTTTTGCACAGCTAAACCAGCCCAGCGGCGAGCTTTGGCGGCTATCACTAAATAACTAAACAACTAAACAACTAAACAACTAAACAAAGGATTGTTTGGCTGAAAACAAAAAACCCAGCCGAGGCTGGGTTTTTATTGATTCTTGAAACGAATTACTTGATTTTCGCTTCTTTGAAGATCACGTGTTTACGAACCTTAGGGTCGAACTTTTTGATCTCCATTTTTTCAGGCATGTTACGCTTGTTCTTGTCGGTAGTGTAGAAATAACCAGTACCAGCTGTAGAAACTAAACGGATCTTATCACGCATGATTTAAGCTCCTTAAATTTTTTCGCCGCGAGCACGGATATCTGCTAGTACCGCGTCGATGCCTTTTTTATCGATAATACGCATACCTTTAGTAGTAGTGCGTAGAGAAACGAAACGCTTTTCGCTTTCAACCCAAAAACGGTGTGTTTGTAGGTTAGGTAGGAAGCGACGCTTAGTAGCGTTGCGCGCGTGCGAACGGTGGTTACCAACCACTGGGCGCTTACCTGTAACTTGACAGACTTTAGACATGTCTATGTATCTCCAATAACTTCGCTCGAGCTTAATTTTCCCTTAAAGGCCTTTTAACTGCGTGCCCTAGGTAAAATCAAAGGGCGCTCTTTATACAGTATCTACAGGCAGAGATCAAGGATCTGATCCTACTGAAATCAGCTCATGGGTAAATTTGATAGCGGCCAATTATAATGATCCGAAGCCCTTGAGGAAAGTAAAAACTGCATTTAAATTGAACTAATTTATAAAATTTATACAAATATGCTGATTTAACGAGCAAAATTCTTATTTTCCTCATTTCTAGCTATTTATTTTTGTTGTTTGATTTTCACTCTTAGCCATCCACTTTGTACTTATTTCTACAACACCTGCGTTAAAGTTGAGGAGCAAAGTCCAAACAACACTAAAACCCCTGAAATTTTATGCCCGCAACAACAAAGTCATATCATTGCCTATACAAGCCCTCGTTCAGCAAAAGAAATACAATGATTGCCTGCAACAATTAAGTGATCCAGCACATTGATATCAACTAGCCCCAGACCTTTTTGCAGCTTGTTGGTAATAAGTTTGTCGGCCTCGCTTGGTTCAGCCACTCCTGATGGGTGGTTATGGGCAAAAATAACCGATGCGGCATGGTGCTTAAGCGCAGCTTTAACAACCTCCCTTGGATACACCGATGCGCTATTTATTGTGCCATGAAATAACACTTCATCTTTTATTAAACGATTCTGATTATCTAGATAAAGCACCATAAAGACTTCATGCCCAAGTCCTCGCAGCTGAGCAGTTAAGTATTCGCGCACCGCGCTGGGATTGTGAAACACCGTATCTCGTTGACATTCTTCTCTCAAATAGCGACGACTCAACTCTAACACGGCTTGTAACTGGGTATATTTTGCAACACCTAACCCTTTTAACGCAGAAAACTCTTCCAACGACGCGTTAAATAGACATTGAAGTGTTTGCTGTTGTTCTAATAAGGACTCAGCCAACTCAATAGCGTTCAACCCTTGAATACCGGTGCGCAAGAAGATAGCCAACAGCTCAGCATCACTGAGCGCTTGTGCGCCATATTTAATCAGTTTTTCTCTCGGTCTAGCCGACTTTGGTAAAGCGGATATTTGCATGATATGTCCCTTATCTAGTAGATTTCCGAGCAATTTACTCAATTAACCTAAACTGCGGCTAATTAATTACAACCTCCCTTGCAGCCTCTTTGAACTTGTTTGTATTCGATTACTTCTCCTCCAATTGAACAAGTATAAAGCTAATTTGTGTAAACTAAGCTTAGCTGCCGTGCTCGATTATTCAAAAGCAAATACAGACTGTGTTATCTTAACGTTATGAACACCATCAATGTATAAAACTCACATGCAAAGAAATAAACGTCTCTTACTTGGGATCAGTGGCGGTATCGCTGCTTATAAATGCGCAGAACTTGTGCGACGCTTAAAAGAGCAGCACGTGGATGTCAAAGTAGTGATGACTGAATCAGCAAAACATTTTATCACTCCATTGACCATGCAAGCGGTATCTGGAGAAATAGTGTCTGACTCTTTGCTTGATCCACAAGCTGAAGCATCGATGGGTCACATTGAATTTGCCAAGTGGGCAGATCTTGTTTTAGTCGCACCAGCAACTGCTAACATGATAGCGAAAATGGCTGGCGGAATAGCGGATGACTTACTGACGACCTTGTTACTAGCCACCCCTGCACCAGTTGCTATTGCACCTGCTATGAATCAACAAATGTATGCTCACCTCTCCACGCAAGCAAACCTAAGCACGCTCGCATCACGCAATGTACACGTGTGGGGGCCTGGGAAAGGCGAGCAAGCGTGTGGAGATGTTGGTGCTGGTCGTATGCTTGAACCACACGAATTAGTCCAGCTTTGCCTTAATGCACTTACTCCTTTACCACAAGTTTTAGCAGGAAAAACAGTAACGATAACTGCAGGTCCAACACGTGAAGCACTAGATCCTGTACGCTTCATCACCAATCATAGCTCTGGAAAAATGGGCTTTAGCCTTGCCGAGGCTGCACATGCACTGGGTGCCAAAGTCAACCTAATAGCAGGGCCAGTTTCACTACCCACTCCTGGCGGTTGTAAACGCATTAACGTTGAAAGTGCAGCGCAAATGCACCAATCTGCACTAGAGTATGCTCCACAATCTGACATTTTTATCGGCTGTGCCGCGGTGGCAGACTACCGCGCCGCATCCGTTGCAAGTCAGAAAATCAAAAAGCAAGGTGATGAGATCACGCTTACCCTCACCAAAAATCCAGACATTATTGCCAGCGTTGCAGCCTTACCCACATCGCGCCCTTATACCGTCGGCTTTGCTGCGGAAACACAAAATGTTGCACAATATGCACAAGGCAAATTAATCAATAAGGGGTTAGATATGATTTGTGCCAATGATGTATCGAATAGTAATGTTGGCTTCAATTCTGATAACAATGCGCTGACCCTTTATTGGAAAAAAGAACGAATAGAGCTTCCCCAATCTAGCAAAAAAGAGTTAGCACTCACTGTCATGCAAGCCATTGCTGAAAAGATAAAATAACCTTCATGTAAAAAACTGGAAAGAAACTGAATAAAACATTAACATGATACCTCGATAGCGTGTAAACGAGTCGGGGTTTACATGGCTGTGCATTACTCTCTGTGCTTAATAAACCCGACAAAAAACATAACAATTAGAAAAATAAGGGAAATTTCATGCCAGCGACAAAACGCAGTAATCGCAAAGAGCAAATACTTCAATCTCTCGCACAGATGCTGGAAACCAGTCCGGGGCAACGTATCACCACCGCTAAGCTGGCCACCGAGGTCGGTGTATCTGAAGCTGCACTATATCGCCACTTTCCGAGTAAAGCGCGAATGTTTGAGGGCTTAATTGAATTTATCGAAGATACTTTACTATCTCGTATCAATTTAATTTTAGAAAATGAAAAAGAAACGCGTAGCCGCATTTACAATATTCTGACGTTACTACTTACTTTCGCCGAAAAAAACCCGGGGATCACGCGGATCCTAACAGGTGACGCTTTGCAAGGTGAACAAGAGCGTTTGCGTGAGCGCGTGCAAAGCTTATTTGAAAAGTTAGAAACACAATTCAAACAAGTATTAAGAGAGCGCAAGCTTCGTGAAGGCAAGGCGTTTACAAGTGAGGAAAGTGTCCTTGCGAACTTCTTTTTGGCATTTGTTGAAGGCAAAATGAACCAATTTGTGCGCAGTGACTTTAAAGCAAAGCCAACAGCACAGTTTGATAAACAATGGGTTGAACTAGAGAAAATTTGGCTGTGATTTAGTCGCTTAATAGCCACCTCACACCGCAGAGCATTTTAGTTTCACAGATAAAAGTGATAAAAATACAATAAATAATTAACTAAAATGCTCATCTTATGACTTTAAAACTATCCTTGCTAAGCGCAGCACTCATCAGTGCTAGCAGTTTTGCAGCAAAGCCCAGTCTTGAATTTAAAGACGTTTTTGATTTTCGTTACCCTCATGGCACCGTCATGTCCGAGCAAGGAAATTACCTTGGCTTGAGCGCTAAGCCCTACCGTGGCGATAGCGAAGGGCAAGTGTACGCATTACAAAATCATACCTTAATCGCTACCGTGCCACGCGGCACAAACCCTGTCATTAATAAAAATGCACAATGGGTTGGCTTTACTCAGGTTCCCACTTTACTCGCTAAAGAAACTGCCAGTAAAAAAGAAAAAAAAGCGCTAAAAAATAACTTAGTGTTAGTCAATACACACACTAAAGCGCAGCACACCTTTGCTGATGTGAAGGATTACCAACTATCAGATGATGGGTTATGGCTGGTATATCGGGAAGATAAAAAGAGTGCTAAGCAAGCAGAGTCAGCAGCCAAAGACGAAAAAGCCTCAAGCGATCTGAAAATCACAGCAGATAAGAAAGACCAAGCACTTACCTTAGTTGTCACCGACCTCACAACCAACAAGAGTACTCGTTACGACAACATAGCAGCTTATGATTTAGCACCAGACAGCCGCGGTATCCTTGTCAGCCAACATAGCGAAGATGGCGGAAAAAACCGCGTCGCATTTGTTGATTTACAAAACCTTCAACTTACCAGCTTGATAGATGAGCCCGGTGTAACCTTAGGTGATATTGCTTGGCAGCCAAATGCCGAGCGAGTTGCATTTTATTTAGGTAACTATGTTAACGATGATAAGCGCCGCCGCGACTACCAGCTAAAACTATGGTCTCCTGTAGACAATAAGCTGACTGACATCACTAACCCCAGCGGCTGGTTTTCAGGTAAGACTGCAAAATTAGAATGGTCAGAAGATAGTACTCGTCTCTTTTTTGAAAACCGCCCGGTTTTGGAGGCAAAAGTACCAGCAGCTAAATACGAAGATGAGCGCTCACTTTATGATTACGACACAATCCGTGAGCAAAAAGGTTTGAAAGTTTGGCATAACGCTGATCTTGAGATAAAGCCCAGAGAAATAAAAACATGGAATGAAAGTCGCCGCGATCAACACTACCAAGCGGTGTTTCATATTAATGGCCAGCGCATAGTCCAACTTGAAAACCAACAGGTGCCAAGCATTACATTACGTAGCAATGCAAACTTTGTATTAGGTAGTAATGATGAGCCTTATCTAAAACAAATCATGTATAAAGGCTTTTATCAAGATTATTACGCTGTAAACGTCAATTCTGGACATGCCCAGCTCATCGTAAAAGAAAGTGCCAATCGTCCAAGCCTTTCACCAACGGGTAAACATGCTGCATATTTTGACGGCGAGCAACTGTGGTTAACAGCACTCTCCACTCAAAAGCGCACAGCCATTAGCCAAGCGGTAAAAGAGGCGATATTTGTTGATGACAAGCACGATTACCCCGGACCAAACTCTGGCTATGGTTTTGCTGGTTGGCAGCTTGATGGCTCCGTACTTTACGCTTACAGTAAATATGACATTTGGGCATTTGATACCAGCACATTTAATGCGACACGCTTAACTGATGGTTACAAAACAAAAACCCAATACCGCATTGAATATAAGCCTAAAGACAGCCTTGGCTTTAAGGCTGATGACACCATGGTTTTGCGGGCACATAACCTCGAAAATAAGCAAACACATATCGCCACACTTGCACTAAAAGACGGCCAGTTGCAGCATGTGTTAACAGGTGAATCAAAACATCGTGTAGTCAAGAAATCTAAAGACGCAGACACTTACTTAGTAACTAGGCAGTCCTATCATGAATTTCCTGATTACTGGGTCACAAATGGCCAGTTCGCTCAGCCTACCAAGCTCACTAACTTGAATCCACAACAGCAAACTTTTGCTTGGGGTCAAAAGCCTGAGCTTGTGCAATACAAGGGCTATAACGGCGAAGCACTACAAGGTGTACTAATCAAACCTGCCAACTATAAAGCTGGTGATAAAGTGCCTGTGGTCATTTATTTCTATCGTTATATGAGTCAGCGTATGTATGACTTCCCAAAAATGGAGCTAAATCACAGGCCAAACTTCCCGATGTTCACTTCAAATGGCTATGCGATATTCTTACCGGATATTCGTTTTGAGGTGGGTCATCCAGGTCCGTCATCTACACAAACCATGATCAATGCAGCTCAAGCGCTGATAGATATGGGTGTTGCGGATCCTGAAAAAATTGGCTTGCAAGGTCACTCTTGGGCGGGCTACCAAAGTGCATTTATGATCACCCAGACGGATATGTTTAAAGCGGTTGTCTCTGGTGCACCGGTTTCAAACATGACCTCTGCATACAGTGGTATTCGCTTGAAGTCAGGCCTTGCGAGACAATTTCAGTATGAATCAGGGCAAAGCCGTATTGGTAAAACACTGACGGAAGCACCCGATTTATATATCGAAAACTCTCCGGTGTTTTTTGCAGATAAAGTAAATACGCCTATTCTCATCATGTTTGGCGATAAAGATGGCGCAGTACCTTGGCAAGAAGGTATTCAATACTATTTAGCATTAAGAAGACATGATAAAGACGCTATTTTCTTACAATACGAAGGTGAGCCGCACCACCTAAAACAGTTCCCTAACCAAGTCGATTTTTCAATTCGTATGAAAGAATATTTTGACTACCACCTAAAGGGGATGCCACCAGCCAAGTGGATAACCTCAGGTGAGGCATTTATCACTGAAGAGTAATCGGCACTTCTGGTATTAACCATCAAGGACACCATTTCGGTGTCCTTTTTTTTGGCAACACCGACCTACCTCTTTATACAGTTTTTGTTTAAAAATGCTTTATTTCAACTTGCCTTCATCTGATTTCATATACAAAAGCCCATATCATCATTACATTTGACGGTTTTATAAACGAATCATTGAACTTTACATAGATGCAATGTAAGTTCTATGTTGCAGGTACATTTTCCTACTCTGCTAAAAAATAAATAAAGAAATAAGGAAATAAGGAAATAAGATGAAACTTTCTAACTTATCAGCAACAATCAGGCTGTCTTTGCTTGCTTGTTCAACGCTGACTGCTGGCATATCAGGTACTGCGCACGCTGAAGAAGCAGACGTCGACGCTACTGATAGTGTAGAACGCATAGAGGTTACTGGTACTCGTATCAAGCGAGCAGCTATGACTGGTGCAAGCCCTGTCACAAGTGTTACAGCCGAAGACATTAAAGTTGCAGGTATTACGAGGGTAGAAGATCTACTCAACGATATGCCCGCAATCTTTGCTGACCAAACTTCAGGGCAAGCAAATGGAGCTACAGGTACCGCCACAGTGAATCTACGTAACTTAGGCACAGAACGTACATTGGTACTAGTTAATGGACGTCGTTTGCCTTCTGGCTCTCCTGTCGCAGGAGGTATCGGTGCTGATCTTAACCAGATCCCAGCAGCATTGGTAGAACGTGTTGATGTTCTTACTGGTGGTTCGTCAGCAACATACGGTTCTGATGCTGTTGCTGGTGTTGTAAACTTTATCATGAGAGATGACTTTGAAGGCTTCCAAGTTGAATATCAAGGTAGTGTTTATCAACATGATAACGACCACAAAGACATGCAACGAGCGCTGAATGAAAGAGGCTTCCCAGTACCTGATGGTAGTCAATGGGACGGTGATACTCATGATATCTCTTTAACTTTTGGTGCTAACTCTGCAGATGGTCGTGCAAACATCACAGGTTATGCAACTTGGCGTGATATCGAAGAAGTAACGCAAGACAATCGTGATTACAGTGCTTGTGCTATGAACATAAACGCCACAGGTACTCGAATTTGCGGGGGGTCAGGAACAATTCCAGAAGGCCGTATTACCGATTTTGACACTTACGACTACAAAGTATCTGGCACTGACTTCGTTCCTACTGATGGCACGGTTTATAACTTTGGCCCTCTTAACTACTTCCAACGTCCAGACAAACGTAAAACATTTGGCTTGCTAGGTCATTATGACTTTAATGACAGCCATACCTTTTATGCTGAATTTAACTACATGGATAACCGCACTGTAGCACAAATTGCTCCTTCAGGTTCATTCCTGAATGAAGTTGATATTAGCTGTGATAACCCGCTACTTTCAGCTTCACAAAGAAACACACTTTGTGGGCCTGATGGTGTCGCAACAAATGGTATTGTTGAGGGTGCCTTTATCGGTAAACGAAATGTTGAAGGTGGACCTCGTCAAGACGATATTCGCCATACCTCAACTCGTTTTGTACTAGGTATTCGCGGTGAAATCGATGACAATTGGATTTATGATGCGTATATGAATTTCGGTAACGTGTCATATAGTCAAACTTACCAAAACGACATGTCGACTACCCGAATCATTCGTTCATTGCAAGCTACAACTGATGACGATGGTAATGTGGTATGTAAGTCAGTTGTAGATGGTAGCGATCCAACTTGTATTCCATGGAACATATTTGATCCATCGAAAATCACGCAAGAGCAAATAGATTACCTAACGATACCTTTATTTGCTCGCGGTGACACCAGAACAAAACAAATTAGCGGCTATGTTACCGGTGATCTTACAGATTATGGTGTTGTAGTACCAGGTACTTCTACTGGTGTGGGCGTAGTATTTGGTCTTGAGCACAGAAAAGAATCGCTAGATTTTAATCCAGATCAAGGCTTCGAATCAGGTGATGGTGCGGGTCAAGGTGGTCCTGTTCTTGGCGTAAGTGGTGAGTTTGACGTCAATGAATTCTTTACGGAGCTCAACGTGCCATTAGTTGAAGACTCTGAATTCGCTGATTATATTACACTAGAGTTAGCTTATCGCTACTCTGATTATTCAACGGACAAAACGACTAATACCTATAAAGGTGCGTTTGATATTCGTGTTAATGATCAACTTGGTTTGAGAACAAGCTTTCAGCGTGCTGTACGTGCAGGCAACGTGCGTGACCTATTCAGATCTGCTGGCTTAGGTTTGTTTAACTGGGAAGATCCATGTGGTGGTGACAACCCAACTTTAACGGTTGAGCAATGTGCAAGAACAGGTCTTGACCCATCTAAATATGGTTCAAACGCACTTATCAGCCCTGCAGGTCAATACAACAGTATCACTGGTGGTAACCCAGATCTAGAACCAGAAAAGTCAGACACTGTTTCATTCGGTATTCTACTATCCCCTGACGCTATTGAAGGCTTAGACATTGCTATTGACTACTTCGACATTACTGTTGAAAATGCAATTCAAGAAATCCCTGAAGCAACAATCTTCAACCAGTGTGCGATTAATGGTAACGATCAGTTCTGTGCACTTATCAACCGTGGTCCGACTGGCTCTTTATGGTTAAGCCAGGACTCGATCACAGCGATTGATACCAACATTGGTAGTGTAGAAACAAGCGGTATTGATTTCGATGCTTCTTATCGTTATAGCCTACCTGATGACATGGGTCTTTTACGCTTTAAGCTAATCGGTACATGGCTAGATAAATTTGCAACACAAAACTTACCGGGTGGTGATATTGACGACTGTGCTGGTCGCTGGGATAGAGCGGTATGTGAGTACCCTGTTCCTGACTTTAAAACAAACTTCTCAACAACTTGGGTCACTCCTTGGGACGCAAACATAACAGCAACCTATCGTTATGTAAGTGAAGTGAAGGAGTTTGCACGAAATGACGAGGGTCAAGTAATCGATGGACCAGTACCATTGACTGCACGTGACTACCTTGATATTGCAGTGACTTGGAATGCATCTGACAACCTGCAATTCCGAGGTGGTGTGAATAATGTCTTTGATAATACTGCTCCACTAGTACCAAATGGTCCTTCAGGTCCAGCAAATGGTAACATTTACCCTGGTTTCTATGATTCTTTGGGCCGCTATATCTTCGCAGGTTTCACATTTAGACTATAGTCTAGAATTCGAAAGATTTAGCATAACTCCCCCCATAAGTTAATAACTTGTGGGGGCTTTTGACTTTAAGATCACTCTCATCACTTTTTAATTATACTCTCTCGTGAACAAATATTTGTTAAATCTCCACCTTTCATCTTGCCCTTTTCTGCTAGCTACGCTTCTGCCTGCTACTATCGCCAAAGTTTTGGGTTGTTCTAAGATAATTTTTATCGTAGCTAGCATCAGGTTTAATCCTTCATATTAACTAACCGGAACCCGAAATAAAAGTTAGTTAGTCAACTAAAATATCCATGTTCAAAAGTGTAGTGTCGATCTATCCAAATGTTATTTCTAAATAAAAGGAAAACTTGTATGTCAATAGCTGCTCTGTTGCAAACGAATTTAACGCTGTAGTAAGGAGTAACAGCTGTTAAAACACAAGATACTGAACACACAGCAATACCCTGTATCATTAACGTTCAGGTATGGTAAGCACAATTAAATAAAGGAAGTAAGTTGGAGTAAAGTGATGACGACTCCTGGAGCAATATCTCTTGCATAAATTTGCCTACCCAAACTAAGTAAAGCAAACGCGTAATTAAAATTGGAGAGACAGGGAAATGGTTCCCCTATCAGAGAAGCTTTCTGTACAGTGAGCAACGGCTCACTCAACTAGAACAATTGCTCACCTAAAAAACAAAAATTATTGTTTGCCAACAGTATTTTGCTGTCGGTTAAGCATGTCTTTTGCAGCACGTTGTTCAGATTCAAGCTGATCTTTTGTACGGCATCTTCGCTTTGTAAATTTACTACCAGTGATGATATCTTGCTTACAGTATAGATCTTCTTGATTCTTAGCTATCTTGTCCTCAGTATTATTTTTTGCCGACTCGGTTGTCGAGCTACAACCCGACAGAAGTCCCAATAGAACCACACAAATTCCTGCGATTTTCATAGCAAATCCTTTATTATTAATTATATAAAGTACCTAAGTACACTTCAGAACGAAGTGTTCAAACTTTAGTCTAATCAACATTACAAAGAAAAGCAATTGCACCGATTTTAACAACATAATTGACTAATTTGACTTTAAGAACTCCAGTAATTTCTTTTCTGGCATCGGTTTCGCAAGCAAGAACCCTTGTACTTCATCACATCCAAGCTTTTGTAGCACCGCCATTTGATCCTCAGTTTCAACTCCCTCTGCAATCGTCTTCAGCCCTAACATTTGGCTCAGTGAGATCACAAGATCAGCAATCGCACCGCTGTCATCATGCGGTATATCCTTCACAAAAGCGCGGTCTATTTTTAATCTGGCAAGCGGCAGTCTTTGTAAATAACTTAAAGAAGAAAAGCCTGTACCAAAGTCATCAATGGCGACTTCAACACCAAACTCCTGCAACTCTTGTAGTGTATTAATCACCGCGTTAACTTCGTCCATAACGACACTTTCTGTGACTTCTAGCTCAATATGCTTGGGATCGACATTGAAAGCACGGATGGTATCTTTAACTTGCTGTGCATAATGAGGAACTTTAAATTGGGGTACTGATACGTTCACCGCAACACTTAAATTACCATACCCTTGCTGCTGTAAAGTCGCTTGTAGTTGACAAGCTTGCTCTAGCACCCACTGACCTATCTCGACGATTAAGCCTGCATTCTCTGCCAAAGGCACAAAAATCCCTGGTGAAATGTAGTTACCATTACCAGAAGGCCACCTTAGTAACGCTTCACAGCCAATCACTTTTCGATCTGCAATAGAAAATTGTGGTTGATACCACACTTCTAGCTTATTCATCTCAAAGTCTTGGCGAAGCTGCCTGATCAAGCCGAGCTTCCAAGCCATTTTTTCTTCAAGGTCAGGCGTATACCAATCAAGTGGAATACTAGATTGTTTAGCTTGGTTCAAGGCAATATATGCCAGCTTTAGGGTTTCTATACCTTGCGCCTGAAAGTCTTCTTGGCGGCATACGCCGATATGAAAGTGCATTGTCAATACATGTTCACCAACTTGATATGGTACGCATAAGTTGTCTATAAATGATGCTTCGTCAAATTGTGCCTCTGCTAATAACAAACCAAAGACATCAGCACCTATCCTTGATATCAGCTGGGCTTCAGGAAATTCCATAGCAATACGCTCTGCAACCCCTTGCAGTAACAAGTTACCAACCTCCTGTCCCAAACCATTATTAATGTCTGAAAATTGGGCAATATCGATGAGGATAAATACAAGCGACTGCTGTTGGTTAAAGTAGCCCTCAATCTTCTCAATGAAATTAGTGCGGTTTGGAAGTTTAGTGAGATTGTCCTTGTACGCTACCTCACGTAATTCGTGAAATAATTTAATATTGTCCAAGCCGACACCAACATTAGTTAAAAATATTTCCGCAAACTTCAGTTGTGCCGCGGATGGCTCAGCCTCCAGCTCTAAGAATATCGCAGCTTTTTTGTTTTTACTCTCCAGTAAAAATGTAACATCGTGCTCGGTAGATTGATGTGTTTCTGTATCAATACAGTTTTGCACCTGCATGATAACGCGGCCATTATCGAGCTGCTCAATACCATGACCAAAAAATGCTCGATATTCCTCACTACCACCAAACACCCGCAGGTGCACCTCATCCTCAGGGGAACCTATCACCACCCCTTCACCAGGCGCCCTTAGTATATTAGCCAATTGTGCGACCACTGCGGCGGCAAAGGAACTCATATCGGTGTGACCAAGTATGGCTCGAGAAGCAGTTAATATGTGCTCAAGCGCATGGCTTTGGGCTTCAAGTTCACAGATCTGTTGATACGATCGAATTGCGGTAAGTAGGGAGGTAACAAGCTTGCTACGTGTAAGCTCCGTCTTCATTTTATAGTCATTAATATCAAACTCTCTAATGACTTTTTCTTCAGGCGCATAACCTGGCTGACCAGTACGCATGATAATTCGCACTGCCATATTTTTAATTTCTTCACGAACCCTACGCACCACATTAAGACCAGCGTCATCGGTTTCCATAACAACATCAAGCAGCATAATGCTAATGTCATTTTGCTGTTTTAGTATTTCGATTGCCTCAGCGCCTGAATAGGCATGCAAAAACCTGAGTCTTTTACCCCAAAATTCTAGGTTTGACAGAGCAAGTTTAGTAACAGAATGAATTTCTGGATCATCATCAACAACTAATACATCCCAAAAAGCACTTGTTATTTCTTCTTCTTGAGTAACTTCATCGTGCTCTGCAAACAAATAATCATCTTGCTCAGGTGCCATGCTTTACCCTTTAAATCCGTACTACTCTTTCATTATAGGCACTGATCCAACGCAGTGTTTACCATCAAATAAAATATGGTACATTTTTACTATTACAGTTCAGTTTGATTAAAAAACGTGAAATATTATAGTCGAGCATAGAACAAAATAGATGATTTAGCATACTTTTTACTAAAGAGGATTTTGTATCAAACGACTATCGACTCCCATGAGAACGCTGATGCTTCTAGCACTGCTGATTATCATTTCAGGATTAGCGATGCCGCACGACTATAAAGTAGTGAAGCAAAGCAGAGCTGAAGTAACGAACACTGCGCTAACTCCCCTTGTGTTAACTCACTGGCCAACACTATTTAATTGGCAATCAACACAGAGTGTTTATTTTCGAATACTCCCAAAGAAGCAACACGTAGGTAGTTCAGCGGTTTTAGTCCACCCATGGGGCGAAGCTGAGTTAACCGTGACCAAAAGTACGGCTCAACATCTTGGGTTATCTTTATATATTGATGATGAACACTTTGCCAACATAACCCTTAACTTATTGACTGCACAAGCCGATACACAATTAATGGTCTCCATCGAAGGCAGAGTGAATACTCCATTTTTAGGAAGCTTTATTGCCCTATTTATGCAGCAATATTTGCAGCAAATCACAGACTCCGCCGTTAACCATATGAACACACATTATAAATTAAGAGCATGATATGGCAGTCAAAAATGCACAGGTAAAGTCAGCACTGGCACTTTCTATTGAAGAGCAGCTTGGCTACCCAATGGTCAAAAGGATCACTCCTCTCGTGACACAAAATGACCATTACCAGTCTGATAAGAACAAAGATAATCAATATACCGTCAGCACCCCGCACAGCACGCTGAAGCGCGCGCTAAAGCGTCAGCAATTGATAAAAATCCAACAGCAGCAAAATTTAGAAACTATTATGGGCATGTCACTCACAATCTGCCCTGAGGTAACTTCAAGAGGTCGACCAGATCCAGATTGGCTAGCGCACTTTAATACGATGGCTGAAGACATTGCCAATCACTCAATGCAAAAGTTATGGGCAAAGATTTTAGTCGGCGAAAGTATCAACCCTGGTACATTTTCAATTAAAAGTTTGCAAACATTGAAAATGATGACACAACGCGAAGCAACGGCACTGCAAAAGTGTGCACCGCTTTGCGGTTACTTGGAAAAAGAAGATAGCTATTTGATACTTCACGGTTACTATAAAAAGCCATCTATTTTTGATTTGTTGAGAAAAGGCAGTACTGAATCTGTAAACCTTAGCCAAGCGGGGTTAAGCTTTCCGAACGTACTGACACTCATGGATATCAATATCCTGTATCGACAAGAGATAGAGTCTGCTTCTTTGCAAAAAGGGCAATCTATGCAGCTGGTTTATCAGCGTAAAAAGCTCACACTGACAGCCAAGTCTAATGACCTCGTATTAAGTTACTACAAACTAACGCAGACAGGAGATGAGCTGAAAAAGCTACTACAAAATCCAATCAACAAAAACTATAAGCAACTACTAGAAAAAGCACTAGAGAATGAGTTTTTACTAGAGTGGGAAAGTAGATAACTAACCAGAGGTTTGGATAAAGGATGTTCCAACTCATTGTTGCTAAAACACAACTTAGTTTTCCCCTTGTCTAGCCAGAGCTTTAGGGAAAACTCCGCTCCCGTGTCCTGCTCTCGCTAAGGTACCTACATTCTGTAGGCAAGGCGAGTTCACTCCCAATAGTTGGCAATTGGGAGTGAATTCAACGCAGTTAGCGCTAAAACTGGCTGCTAGAAAGGCATTAATGCTCTAAAGCTCAGGTTATTTATCATTTTATAGCTGTTTTTAAGTTAGAAATGTAACTGGATCCCAGCAAAAGGTCCCGATACATCTAAATCAGTATAAATATCATCAATATCATCTAACTCAAGTACCATTGAGCGATAACCTACTTTAACGGCAACATCAACAGCCATATTATCGATGAACTCGTAAGCAAGACCTACTTGATAATCTTGAATTTTACTATCGTCAATCGCCAACATACTGCCCTCAGCAAAAATGCTCAGCCCAGTTAATGGTAATCCAACTTCACCACGTAAGTAACCTAAAGGTACAAAGCCCGAAAACTCAACTTCTTCCGTTCTAGTTTGGCCATTCGCAGTACCTGTAACCATAATTGAGCCGTCAAATTGTTTGAAGTTCAAACCAAAGTCAAACGTCAACAAGTCGCTGTCTAGTACTTCGTAGTACAGCGTATAATCAATATGGTTTAGATCGGCACTCGTCGTTGCATTGGTACCCACCGTGTACACTTGGCCGCCAAAGTCAAAAGACTCGGTCAGCGTCGTTTGACCCGCTAATTCGAGTTCGGTGTAGCGCAACTTGATATTTGGCACTAAAGGTACTGGGTGCTCCAATGCCGCATAAAAGCTAGTAAACGTCTCGTCGTCAAAATTAAAGGTTTGCATATTGCCTTTTTCAGCAAAGCTTCCTTCGGTTTCGGTATCCCACCCTTCTGCACCGACATAAAGTCCAAGTACCGTATCTGCATGCGCAGCCGGCGCTAGGCAAGCGAGAGATAATGCCGCTGCTAAAAAGTGTTTTTTCATGATGTTATCCTTGCGCTAAAAGTTCACTAAGTTCGATAAGAGCCGCATTGGCTCGCGAAATATAATTTGCCATAACCAACGAATGGTTCGCCACTAAGCCAAACCCACTACCGTTTAAAACCATAGGGCTCCACACTGTTTCCTGTGTTGCTTCTAATTCTCTAATGATCTGTTGGAGGCTCACCAACGCATTTTTCTTTTCGAGTACCGGCCTAAAATCATGTTCAACTGCTTTTAGGTAATGCAGCAACGCCCAGGTAGCGCCTCTTGCTTCGTAAAATACATCGTCAATTTTCCACCAAGAGGTTTTCACCACATTATGACTAGGAGCCGATGTTGCCTGATCAGCAGCCGAGTCGCCAGCTAAATCTGTGTTCAGCCTATCTTGACCAACACTGGCGCTGAGTCTTTGGCTTAAACTACCCATACGTTTTTCAGCTTCTTTTAGCCAAGCTCTCAGGTTGTCAGCGCGCGCATAAAATTGGCTATCGCGATCACTGTTATCAGAAATTTGCGTCAAATACTGGCGCAGCAAATCGTTGCCTTTTTGGTATTCACCCTCAGCACTTGGCCACATCCACGCCGTTGAGCTGATATTAAACTGTGGTTGAGCTAATTTTAAACTTGGGTGTTCTGTCGATTGAGATTGTGAACGACTGAAGTCTTTGCGCATCGAAAGCGTAAGATCTCGTGTCATTTCTAACACGCCATACTCCCAAGCAGGCATATTATCCATTATTACACTTGGTGGCATCATATCATTAGATAAATAGCCTCCAGGCTTATTCAGCAAGGTATCCGTCACTTTTATCAAGGTATGTGTTGTCACATATCCAGTAACTAATGTATTACCATTTTTCTGCGCATCTGCCTTTGCAGCTGCGACAACGTCAAACTGATCCGGCTCGACACTCCAGTAAACAGCAATAACATACCCAAGCAGTATGACAGCGATAATACCAGAGATGATTTTTCCCGTATGATTTCCCATTTAATACTCCACAGAGTTAATGATGAGTGTGATGTGGTGTGTCTGACTTTGCTTTACCACCAAACATATCTGCAAGTGCCACGATATCTGCCATCGTGTAGACTCGATCACCATCAGCAAAATATAGCGTAAGCTTGTGCTTATCACCGACTTTTAGTGTCTTAAGTGGCTCAAAAACCATTAAGTGATACCCGCCAGGTTGAAATACCACTGACTTTCCAGCTGGGATCGTCAACTCATCAACACGCTGCATAGTCATCATGTCTTCTTTGTGAATATGTTCATGAATTTCAACGCGTTTCACCCCCTCAAGCGACGCCTTCACTAGTATTTTGTCGTGTTGGGTTGGGTTGTCGATAACAAGATAACCCGCTGTTGAGGGCGCTGCCGGTAAAAACGCACGTACCGTCGCGCTGTGTACCATAAGCTGCTCAGAACTATGATGATGGTGAGCTTGCTCATCGTTTTGATGAGAAAAAGCGTTAAAGCCGATAAAAGTTGATAAAGCAAAAAATAAGGTTTTGATTACACTTGATTTCATATTGGCTTTCCTTGGAATTATACTGCAAATAACTATATCACAGATCCCAATTTAGCGTGTTTTTATCTGCTACATCAATATAAGTCAAAGGCTCAAGCTTGCGCCTGAGCAGACTTATCAACCACTAGCCACACTATCGCAATAATACAGATGAGTGGAAATAGGACAATCAGCGAATTAAATAGCAGTGTCATTACTAGCCCAATGAACACAATAAGGAGTAGACCTAAAATACCCGCACTAAGGAGTGCAACTATTACCACCAAGGCCACGATTGCCAAAAGCAACGCCAATATCTCAAAACCGACCCAACCTAGGTCAACACCCATTTCAAATTGCAAGTCGCTGATGTCCAGCCACATTAGTGGTAGCGACACCCACGAAAGCGCCAATAAACATACCAACGCAAAAAATATACCGGCAACAACTTTCATAGTGCCTACCTCGCCACCTTGTCTTAGTTATCGTATTTGGCTTTTGGCATCGCAAACCACGCCACACCGTAGACCAACATTACAAACATTGGGAACTTAAAAAACAGTAGTACTGTAAGTAAACGCGTTAGCCAAATTGGCATATCAAAGCGTTGTGCTAATTGCGCACAAACGCCGCCGATTTTCTTTGAACTATTCATTTGAGACAGTGTTGATTGATATCTATTTTTCATCTTAATCCCCTTTTGCTTTAGTTGTTCAGCCGTCATTTAAAGCGAGCTTAGCTCGCTATTTTTTGCTTCAATTGTGCCAGCTCATCGTCAATTTGCTGTTGCTTTTGCTCATCTTCAAAGCGTTGCCACATATCTGGCTGCCCCAAATCGTAAGACTCAACTTCAGCCTCTATCCGCGCCACTTTACGCTCCAACTCATCAAATTTGCGTGTCGCTGAGCGCATTTCATCACTACTTAGTGTTTGCTTAATATGTAGCCTTGCTTGCCCTGCCTCCAGACGGCGTAGCATTCCTTTCTCTTTTGCTTTCAACTGTTGGATTTTGCTTTGCAACTTATCAGCATCTCCACTGAGTTTTTCTAGTGCAGGGGCTAGGTCATCAACCTTTTGCTGTGCTTCTTGCGCCTTTTCTATTTCTCGCTGCTTTTGCTCAAGGGCAGAGCGAGCGAGATCTTCACGACCTTTTTCAAGTGCATGTTCAGCTTTGCTTTGCCACGTTGCAGAAGCGTTATTTGCTTGCTCAATTTGGCGCTGTGCAATTTTTTGCTGACAAATAAACTCCGCAGCGGTTGCACGACAGTCAGCTAGCGCCTCTTCTAAATCACGAATTAACTGAGATGTCAGTTTTTGTGGATCTTCAGCTTTGTCTAGTAACGCGTTAAATTCTGCTTTGATAAGATCTTCAATTCTGTTGATGATGGTCATTGTTCGGCTCCTTTTATAATATAGTTAAACTATTCCAAGAGCCGTGCCAAAAATAAAAACAAAATTAAATCATGAGGTTATATATTTTTTAGAAGGTAGCCAGATTAATTGAAAAGCATTAAATAGTGAAAAAGACGATAAAATCGTCTTTTTCACACTGAAGGTGGGAGTAATATATTTTACACTTCAGGCACAAAAGACAGTGCCTTTTCCATCACCTCAATACCTGCCTCTTTTTTGTGGCCATTTTCTGATAAGTGGCGGCGAAAGCCTCGCGCACCAGGTTGGTTTTGAAAAATACCCAACATATGACGCGCGATATGCCAAAAGTTTGCGCCATTCGACATCTCACTTTCAAAGTAGTCATACATGCTTCTTACCACCTGATGGCGAGTTTGCGTAAACGCAGCTTCGCCATACAGTAGCTCATCAACTTGCGACAACATAAACGGGTTACTGTAGGCTTCGCGGCCAACCATTACACCGTCAAGATGAGCCAAATGGTGCTGACACTCCTCAAGGGTTTTAACACCACCATTAATACTTATGTGCAGATCAGGGTAGTCTTTCTTTAATTGATAAACACGGGGGTAATCAAGCGGTGGGATCTCGCGATTTTCTTTCGGGCTTAACCCTTGCAACCACGCTTTTCGAGCATGGATAATAAAATCATCACAGCCAACGGCCTTTGAAGCTTCAATCAACGCAGTGAGAAACTCATAAGAGTCTTGTTCATCAATACCGATGCGTGTCTTTACTGTAACCGGAATACTCACTTGCGCCTTCATTGCGGCCACACAGTCGGCAACGAGCTGAGGTTCAGCCATTAAACACGCCCCAAAGCTACCATTTTGCACACGATCTGACGGGCAACCTACATTCAGGTTTACTTCACTGTAGCCATATTCTTCTGCGCGTTTAGCGCATTCTGCTAATGCTTTAGGATCAGAGCCACCCAACTGTAGCGCTACCGGCAATTCATGCGCACCAAATGCCAAATAATCCCCTTTACCAAAAATAATCGCACCTGTGGTGATCATCTCAGTATAAAGTACCGCATGTTTTGTCAGTTTACGGTGAAAGGTTCTGCAATGTCGATCCGTCCAATCCAGCATGGGTGCTACGGAAAATCTTCTATCTATAGTTTTCATTGGGAAACCGCACTATATATAGGTTTTACAATAATTTTTTTCAATTTTAAAAATCTCTAATACTCGCTCATTTCTGCACATTTTGACATATTTTAACAATAATTGTCCCCTAGGGAACTTCAAAAGGGGACATTCCTGGGTACATTTCTCGGAGCGACTGTGTTAAAATTGGGCATTATATCAGAACAAGGAACGAACATGGCTACTGTTTCTATAGAAAAGCGTAAGTTAAAAGACGGGGTTTCATACCGAGCAAGAGTAAGAATTACTAAATTCGGGAAAGTCATTGATAAAGCAGAAAAAACTTTTAAGAACCGTGAAACAGCCGCAGCTTGGGCAAAAAAAGCAGCCAAAAAACTTGAAGAAAAACAGGTTGAAATTGCAAATGGTACTTACTTTGCGCCTAATGAAAAAAAGGAATATCGAGAGGTAACAGTTGGGGAGTTAATAAAAGAGTACATTACAAATCCTCTAACCTCCAAAGACCTAGGACGTACCAAAGGCTTTGTTTTAGAGTCACTTTTAAATCATGATATAGCAAACAAAATTGTCAGTCACTTAACCCATGATGATCTTATAAGCCACTGCAAGATAAGACTACAAGGTCAAGAGATTAATAATAAAATGGTCATCCCTTCCCCTCAGACTGTTTATCATGATGTCACTTACCTTCACTCAGTAGTAAAAGTTGCCAAGTCCATTTTTAAAGTAAATGCCAACCTTTCCTACCATGAAGAAGCTATACCTTTATTGGTGAAACTTGGACTGATCGGTCGTAGTAAGAAAAGAAACAGAAGACCAACAAGGGAAGAACTTAGACTGTTGGAAGAAGGATTAGAAAAGAGAGAGAGCCACAGATCTGCCAAAATTCCATTTTGTGATATTTTACAGTTTTCAATCTTTACCGCTATGCGAGTTGGTGAGATAACAAAGTTAAAATGGTCAGATGTTGACCATGAGCATAAAACAATTATCGTCAGAGACAGAAAAGATCCTCGTAGGAAAGAAGATAATAACTGGGAAGTGCCATTATTGGCGGATGCTTACCCAATATTAATGAAACAAAAAGAACGATTAGATCCCGAAAAACAAAATCTTATTTTCCCATATAATCCAAGAAGCATCACTGCTGGCTGGCAACGTGTAAGAGCAAAACTAGGGATTGAAGATTTACGTTACCATGATCTGAGACGTGAAGCAGCTTCGCGTCTAGCTGAACAAGGTTATGATATTCGAACAGTAGCTAAAGTTACTGGTCATAAAAATTTAAATATTCTCTATGATATTTATACAGCACTAGAAATTAAAACACTTTCAAAAAATGAATATGAAAAACATCAATTAAAAAAAGAAGCTGAATTACAAGAGGGACTATAAAGTCCCTCTTAAAAAAATAAAAATTATTTATTATTATATTCCTGAACTAACTTCTTGGCTAAACTTTGCTCTTCTTTGTCTGTAATATTTTTATAGTCAACTACTTCAATCTTTTTCTCAGAAAAAGTATTTTTAGCCCTGCCAATAGCAAGCTTCAAGCCTTCCTCAGTTCGTGCAAAGCTTTGTCTTTCAAGTACCAAAGTGCGCTTTCTACGTGGCTTAGTAGAACCAGTTGGTACTAGCATTTCAACACTTAAACCTTCTTTCTCTAGCATTTGAATCAGTTCAGGAGATAAGCTTTTAAGGTGTGACACAGCCCCTTGATCTTCCACACCATCACCAACCAATACAGATTTAATTTTCATTGAATTAGCAACGTCTAGAGATTCAAAAAACTTGATAAGCTTATTTCTATCAGTTAAAAATTCAATAAGTTCTTGGTTTGACATTATCAATGATCCTTTTTATTTAAAATAACAAAACTTCAATTAACAATAGTTTTATTCTAAAGTTCAAAATCCACATCTTCAACTTCACCAAAGTCAATATCTTCCAGTTTTTCCCAACCTTCTCTTGTGTCTAGTGGCATATCGCTATTCAAAAAGCGGGAAAGTTGCTCAAGTTCATTTTCAACGGAGTTTTCTTGAAAAACAATTTCTATTTCATTATTTCTAACATAGTCTTCAAGAGCAGATTTTTCTTTTTCCTCAAGCTCTGTCAAATTCCTTTGGTTGTTCTTCTCTTTATTATATTCTTTTACATGCCTTGACTGAAAAACATGGTAATTATCTGATTCTTCGCTGTATGACCAAGAAATAAGAAAACCACTATTGACTAAAGCATCAAAGTAATCAGATATATCACTCTTTGATATATCCTTATCTCTATGATAAACGTTACTAAATGATTCATCATCACCATTCAAATAGACAATTTTATGACCTAAAACTTGTTCTAAAGTGGAACGCTTAAACTCAGTTATGATGAAGCCACCTTTATTATTATAATCTATTGAATTAAAATAAAAATATAGTTTCTTTGCACCAAAGGTTTCTATTGAATTGTATTCTTCACGAGTAAAAAATGTTTCTCGTTTTGATTTTTCTAAAAACCTAATCAAATTTTCAGGAAAGCTTACTCTATAAGTTGTTTTAGCTGATTTTCCTTTATCATAAACAACTTCATTAATTAGACCTGTTATCACCCCTATTGAATCACCTTTCAAATCTAAATCCAAAGTAATACCGCGCAATCTTCTCAAGCAAGACTTAAATATGTGACCATACCTTTTATTGTTAAATTTTTTAATACCAAAAAAATCTTGAATTTCTTTCAAAGACACGTCTATCCATAGGTCATGGTACGTTATTTTTTTATTAATTATTTTCCTATTCAATTTTTGTAGTAAAAAACAGTAGATCAGAAAATCTTTGTCCATATTAAGAAATTCAGAGTTAATTAGTATCCTACACTTTCTGTCATCTAAGACTCTGTTTTTATTTTTTAAAATATTTAAGCATAGCGACTTGCTGTCTCCACCTAAAAGTGAATTATCATCATCACGAGCTTCTTTAGTGTAATCAACAACAATTGGAGCATAAGCTGCAAAAAGTAAATACCAATTTATAAATAGTGTATCATCATTAAGATAGCTATTGCTTATTTTATTAGGCCTTTCCATTTATCAACCCTCTCCTTCTGTCTTGATCAAAAAAAACGAATTCATAAACATTTAGATCTAATAGCTTACTATATACCGATGCTACATTTTTAAAACTACGTGATTCCACGGTACCAAACTTTAATATTGAATATTTTTCACTCTGCGAGTCTAAAACACAAAATTTAAAAACTTCATTTTCTTTATAGACTATTCCTTTTTTGAAAAAATGGCCTACACTCATTTTCTTTAAATCTTTTTCTAAAATTAACCTTGTCATTTTATCCCTCCATAAGATTAGATTAACAACAATAAAAAAATCCTCAACACCATTTACTAAATAATTTAAAATTAATTATTTAATTTAACCTTATCTTTGTTATTTTTAATTTAACAATAAATCCAATTTTTATTTTGTTATTTTAAATAAGAAAAATTAATTACAATTTATCTTTTCAGCATGATAATTAAGGCAATTTAATAACTATCCTTAAAAGGATGCAGGCGGGTTGGTAAAAGGATGTAGGCAGATTACAAAAAAGATGCAGGCAGGTTAGGGAATTTGCATTTACGCCTTACCAGTAAAGGGATTTATAAAAAATAATACTATATAACACCCTTAATAAGCTTCGCATTTTTATCTGAGGAATATTTTTAAGAAATACTTAACGTTTCTTACCTTTCCTTTTTTTTATGTTTATTAACTTTGAAAAATCTAATTCATACTTTCTATTTTTAGAATCGTATTTTACATGTTCTTTCATGCTTTTAAGTAAATTTTGATGTTCATTGGACAAGTTTGATTCACTTCTGTAATCCAAATCCTTCATAACAAGCAAGTTATTCATAATTATGACCTCCTGACTAAAATCTTTAATTTTGCTTTTTATTTCTAATCTTTTTTTAACACTCAATCTTCTATATAATTTTTTCAAATATTCTTTTAACTCTTTCAATTTAGCTCTAATTTCACCAATATCACGCTCCTGATTGCATACGCTTATGACTGATTTTTGTCTCTGTAGTAGACGATAGCGATGCTCTTTACATACAAGAAAATTATTAATTTCATAATCGTTAGGTTGATGTAGAAGTTCAAAGAAAATTGCATCATGTTCTTTATTAACATACTGCAAAAAGTCGCCAAAAACATCTCTATCACTTGAATGGTCAGCATGTTTTATCAGAGATTTGAATCCCTCCAGCACTTCATCAGAGCATATTTCATAAGGATTATATTTTTTCATTACAGTAACCCATTCTGAATTTTATATAGTTCTTTTATTTTGTTATAAAAGTCTGCATCAGATTTTATTAGTTCAAATAGCTCCCTATCATCAAATTCTGCAAGAGAGTCATATTCAAGAAGCACTTCGTGAAGATCATAATCTTGTTCAACGAATTCTGAGAATCCAACAATTAAATTTTCAACCTCTGAAAATGTAAATTCAAAATCCATCTCCAATTTTAATTTCTCCTTAAATCATTCCTAATTTCAAGTTAACTTAAAAACAAAATAAATCAACAGGCAATAACATTTAAAACGAATTAGTCTTTTATCTATTTCATTATTTAAAAAATATGAAAAAATTAAATTAGAGAGAAATTGAGTACCAGAAGCTCCATTTCTGACTTTTTTGCTTCGCTGCAATAGTCAGTTGCAATACTCGCAGGCTCGATTGAAATGGTCTGGTGCTTAATCAGCAGGATCAAAAAACAAAAAAGGACTTATTAAAAATGAATTTTAACAATGAAGATTTCAAAAATAAAAAAGCAAATCAAAAGCAAAATAAAATTGAAAAAGCATCAAAATCTTTTAATAAACAGTTAGAAGCTAGTGAGCGTCAACAACAACAACACGAAGAAGCTAAAGCTAAAGCAGCATCTGAGAAGATGATGCTAGACTTAGAGAAGCTTGTAAAAGAAGCTGCAAAGCAACAAAAGATAAGCGATTTCAAAACAAAATCAGCTAAGAAATTAGTATCAACTTTTAGAAATAGATTACCGATTGATAAACATTTCAACAATAAGATTCTGAACGTCTTTGAAGCTAATAATAGAACACCGACAAAGCAAATCACAGGGCGTTTTAGCTCGATAAATTACAGAGCTATGCAACAAGGAAAAAGGTCACTAAAAACGCTTAAAAACAGCCTTACACATTCATTGAGGTTACAGAAAAAAGATGTTTTGGAATGGGAAGACCAACTAACAGAAAAAAATTTGTACTTTTATAATAATACTATCTATAAAGGTGATGAATTTAATGACATTAATCAGAAAATTTTTGATGAAATCATTTCGGATAAAGAAACAGATCTGCTGAATCAAGATGATATCCAAAACAAAAAGGCCATAAAAAGATTATCAACATCTAGAGCAAACTACAGGAAAAAAGTTCTAACTATTGCAGATGATGATGCGTTCAAAAAGGTCATTAATATGCTTGAAAATAGATCTAGCAAGTTAAAAGGTAATGAAGATGAAAAGATAGCCCTGATCATAAATAAAGCGCGAGAGATGGCTTATAAGCGCATTGAAAATTTAAATCTATCACCAGCCAAAGCAGAACAGAAAAAACGTAATTTTGAGAATTTTATAAACATAAGAGATAAGCACATAAAAGCTAGAAGTGAAAAGCGTATTTTCTCAAGCGCACAAACATGTCTAATACAAGAAAGTGTGTTTAAAATCCCTCATAAAAACGGGGATCTGTCAAAGATTGAAGCTCAAGAGTATATGCAAGTTGCACAGACTTGGTTTAAAAAAGCATATCCTAATCACCCTGTAATTTTTGGTGCTATCCACCTTGATGAAACAGCCGATCTTTCCATTCGTTCTGGTGATAATTTACATTTTTTTGTTAATGGTAAAAACTTTCAAACTGGTGAGTACGATATCCGCCAAGCTCAGATTGATTTTGCTCGTAAAGAGCAACACAGACTAAATAAAATTTACGATATTGATTTCAATTTAGATGAAGATAACGGTTATAGACTTACTGACAAAGAAATGACCTTAATAGGCCAAATTATAAACTTATCTTTTTATACAGAAATGCAGAACATGCTTTTTAGACATAACATTGCATTAAAGTTTCTAAATTCCACAGAAAAATCTTCTTTTGAATATATTCAAGCTTGCCTTCAAGAGCAACTCCCTCTTTCATGTCGTACACAGAGCCGTTATCAAATGAAAAAAGAAATGACTGAACAAGCACAGATTGGGCTTGAGAAAACACAAAGATTGTCTGTTAAAGCAAAACAAGACTTAAGGGCTACGAATGAAACCATTGAAAATAAACAGAAACTCAAAAAGGAGCTTTCTTCAAACATATTGTCAAAACTTAGTAAAATAGATTTGCTTAATAAAGAAATTGAAAGTCTTACTAAAGCAGCACTTAAAAAGATTAATTATTGGCAACGCACCATTGAAATAAATGATATTGAAGTCAATAAACAATTCGCAACAAAAGAAGCTGCTGAAGCTATAGATAAGCTGAATCATGTTTCTCCAAAAGTTACAGATAGAATAGTTAAAAGTGCTGTTAAATTCGAATCCGCCAAAGACAACTTTATTGAAGAGCGATTTAAGGTGTCAAATCAATTAATTTACAAATCACAAAATAAAAGAAACAAGTTATAATAAAAATTATTTTTTAAATCATGGTTGACAAATACCCCAAGTGAGATAAACATTCAAGTTACAAATAAAAATTAAAGGAGAAAAAATGATTAATATATGCAACTTTTGCGCTGGCACTTGCTTTGATGTTTCACGAGAGTTCGTTGGTTGTTCAATCGAATGGAAAAAAGAAGTTAATTCGGTTGTTAATAAACAGCTCGATCAACCAATTGATCCTAATGAAATTGATGGATTTATTATTTGCAGTAAGTGTGAAGCAGTAAATTATCTTTTTGTAAGAGAATAATTTCATCTAAAAGTATGTAACTAACGCGCAAGCTTGTTTCCTCAAAATTTCAAACAAAACAAGTTTATTATAAATTTTCGAGCTTCAATAAAAACATAAACATTATAATCCAGTCCATCTGGATTATTTAGATCAGAATCACTACAGAAAGCCCACAAATCACGTCATCTTGCCAATCAACGTAATCATATCAGCAATCAGTAAAAATGGGTTACAGAGCGTGATAGTGATGATTTAGACATAAAAAAGGTCAGCAATTGCCAACCTTTTCACAACTTAAACTTTACCAAATCTCTAGAATAAATTGCTGGTCATTTGGAATTGTCTTTGAACTTTAAATGAATCTGAATCTTCATCAAAATTAACTAGGACTGTGTTCATATTTTCAAAAGCCACTTTGTACGACTTTTCTTCTTTAACTTCTTCCACATCTTTTATAGAACAGTCAATCTTATTCGATATATTATGCTCATACATATCCATATTCATTTTATGAAGTCCCTGAAATGCATTTATAACATCAGGATCGGCAATATCTTTCATCTTAAAATTTGCTTCCGCAATATTATCGCAGAACTGAACTGCTACTGATTTAGCGTCAGCAGCAGGATCACCACAACCAGTTATAGCAGTTACTAAAGCTGATATTATTAGTAGTTTTTTCATTTTATTAAGCTCCGTTTGTTTTTCTTTTTAGTCGTTAAATTAGTTTTTTCGTCTTGCCAGTAATCCACCACAAAGTAGAAGCATCAGCCACCCGAATGATCCGCCACTACTGCTTTTCTCTGGTTGTGTAGTTTCTGGCGTACTAGTAGAGGTTTCGACATTTTTCACCGTTACGATTGAAGAAGTACTTACTTCATCAAAACCATCAGATACAAAAACCTCTACTGTTATACCTGTATCATTTGAAACGTCAGGAGCTGTAAAAGAAACTGTATTGGTTGTATCGCCACTTAAAGTGATAGAAGCACCGTTAACAAGCCAACGATAAGACAAAGCATCATTGTCATCATCAGAGGCTGTTACAGAGAGAGATACACTGTCACCTTCATTGACGGTTTGATCTGCTGGTAACTCAATCACAGGGGAATTATTTGGTTGAATAGTAACAGTCACTTCACCTTTTATATTATCAACAGAATCAGAAACACTAGCTTCTAATATCACTGTACTAACAGCATCAACTAAAGGTGCAGTAAATGACACTGTAGCAGTGTCAGAACCGTTTAAAGTAACGCCTGAACCGCCTGTTTGTCCCCAATTAAAGGTTAAAGCATCACCATCAGCATCTGAAGCTACAACAGTCAGTTCGACTGGAGATCCAAGACGAACTGTAAGATCATCAGGCATGGTCAAAACAGGTGCGTTATTTAAAATTACTGTTTGATCTTTGAACTCAATTACTTCAATACTTTTCAAAGAATCAACATCACCAGTTGACAGGGAGGTTACAGTGACGAAGTTATCACCCTGATCTATTGAATAATCAGCTTTATTACCAGGATAAATGACTTTATCTGAGCCTAAGCCCCCATCCAGTTCATTATTGGCTTCATTACCAACTAACGTATCATTACCTGAACCACCTATAGCATTTTCAATAACCGTATCAAACGAAATAGCAAGGCTGTTGTGGCTTCGGTTCATGTGTTCACCGCCAACATCAGCATCATAAAAACCTGTAGGGTTTGGAGCAATTGAACTGAATGCGCCAGAGCGTAAATCAATAACATTGTTTCGCTCACTGTTGGTTACGCTGATCGTATCAATACCGTCCGTATCAACAATCATCTTGTGATATGAAAAAGTATCATCATATTCATAATGGTCATTTTCAATAGGCTTGGCAGGTGCGCCATACAGGTGTTGGAGTGCTACAACGTCATACTTTTTAACCGTAGTGGGTTTGTACAATTCAGAGGTTGTTGCGGGTAAGTTGTAAGACATTGCAGTAAACATCTTATTTTCTTCACTGTCATCCAAAAGACGTACTATTGTACCGTTATCAATGTACGCAGGATGTTTCAAACCCAGCGCATGTAAGACTTCATGAACTATTGCGTCTTTAGAACGAGATACATCATGCTTAAAATCAATATCGTTTGTTTTTTTACGATCATAAGGTTGAATATCACGATTAGGATCTAGGTAATTTAAGTAGTCATTTTCACCAACATGAACAATTCTAGGACGAGAGGCATCACTATCGTTTGTTGGTGGAAATTCGGCACCAGCAGCATTAGAGCTAATTGTAAAAATAATATTGGTGTTGGCAACATCACTTACTTCAACAAAAGTAACACCTGTCACCGAGCTGATATTTTCAAAAACTTCTAAAAAAGCCTCTTTTTCATAATCTTTAAAGTCACGTTCAACGCAGCAGTCAGCATATGGATAACCAAAATCACTACCAGCAAAAGCATAAGTGACTGTAACAGATGTCCCTAAAGGATTATTGTAATTCCACCTGCTTTCTTCATTGAGAACAAGCGCATCTAAAACGTATTGCTTGGAATATTTTTCATTCTGAACATATGAATGCGTAGTATTCATATCAAATGGTTCTGTTGCATTTGAAGTAAAATTAAATGAAGCCAAAACAAGCGCTATAGGGGTGATAGTTAATTTTTTCATTACGTCCCTTTAATTAATCATATAAAGATCACAAAAGGCCAGTTCATAGACCAGCCTTTCAACAATTTAAAATAAAACATTTAAATAAGTTTTAGTGTATTGATATTATTTTCTTTATATACGTACACTTTCTTAAACTTCTTAAAATAGAACTTCGTTTGCTTTTTACTTTCTCTCGTCTCTACGATCTCACAATCATATTTTTCGGCTTTAGTTTTATGCCTTGCTATTTCTTTCTCATTGGCAAAATAAATACTTTTAAATTCTTTCCAATCGCTTTCATTACCAACTAGAACCTGTAATTGTTCTAAGTTCGTATCTTTCATTGCAGTGCAATAAAGCGTGGCCAACTCTGGCGCAGACATTTTTGCTAAATCTTCATTCGCAATCACTTCAGTACCACAACCTACTAGACCAGCAGTTACCAAGCCCACAGCAATGGCCTTTTTCAAATTCATCATATCAATTCCTTATAACCCTTCTTCAAAAACAAATTCCAAGTGTGACTTGGAGATATAGATTACAAGACTACTTAAAATTTCTCAATAAAAACATGAATTTATTGAGGAACATCTAGGTGTTAGATCAAGATGAAGTTAACGCATTGATATCAAAGAACTTACGAGCAATTAGACTAGAAAGGGGGTACTCATTACAGAGGCTTGGGGATGTGCTGAATTGCTCTAACCAACAGTACTCTCTATTTGAACTCAATAAAAATCGTATATTCGCTGCTCAGCTTGCTTTGATAGCAGATTTTTATGGGGTTGATATTGGTTACTTTTTTAGTGAGTAACCTACTAAGTAATTGTAATCACAAAAGCTTACCAGAAAGCTCTATGTCAAGCTAAAGCGATGCTACTTATAATCTGTAGACTTATAGTGTTCATATGCAATTATCCTTTTGAAAATAAAAGAGGTAATCATGCGAAAGCCAAGTACAGAGCTTCTAAAGATATTAGCCAATAATATTCAATGTTTAAGAAAGGAAAGCGGCCTTTCTCAAGAAGAGTTAGCTGAAAAGTGCGGTTTACACCGAACCTACATTGGTTCAGTAGAAAGATGTGAACGAAATGTAACTCTTAGCACACTAGAAGCTCTATCAAAAGCCCTCCAAACCCCTATTCCACAATTACTAACTAAATAATGGACTTAAAATTTTATGGATACGTTATCTTCTGCTGTAACTAAAGTTACCAATATTTCCAATTCTGGACTCTCAATATACGACCAAATCGAAACAGGAGATCTAGATTTATGGCTAACTAGTGAAGAGTTGTCATCTATTTTAAATGAAAAATTAAAAGGGAACTCTTTTGAAAACCTCCCAATTAGAACTCGCTCAAAAGTAGCAAAAGAACTAGTTTGTGAAGCACTCGGATACCCTCAACCAAAATCATTTAAGAAATGCCAGCCCAGATTTACTGGTCAATTCTTTGATACGTATGTACAAAAATCAAATAACCTTCAAGTTTGGAACGAAGAACTAGATGTTGAAAGAAGATATGTGATTATCCGTACAGACGAAAATGACATAATAACAAAAGTTAAAGTTATTTCAGGAAGTGATTTAGCTGCATTAGATACAACAGGAACATTAACTCAAAAATTTCAAGCTCGCTTATTACCCACAGATGAAACTTATGAATTAATAAGTTCTCAGGATACGCCGAATGTCAATACATTGTTAAATGAGAGTGTTAAGAACTTATCTAGCAGTTGCCCTATATCTAAACCTCAAGCAAACCTACTACTTCCAATATCTACATGCTTCGAAAAGCTAAAATCTATTGTGGGTAAATCGTTCAAAGATGCTGGAGCAGATCAAGAGCGTAATAGGGGTGCAGTGCTTCATGCTTTAGTTTGTGAAGCTTTAGGTTACTCAGACTATAGAGACAATGGGCAATTTCCCGATGTTAAACATCAACTTTTGGAAGTTAAATTACAAACTTCTCCAACTATAGATTTAGGTTTAGTTTGTCCAAATAGTGAAGCATACCTTGATATTGAAAAAGTAAATGGTTATCAGATAAGGCATTGCGATGTCAGATATGCTCTTTTCTATGGGAATATAGAAAATGGAATGGTTAACATAACTAAATTATATTTATCAACAGGCGCAGATTTTTTTAGCAGGTTTGAACAGTTTGGAGGTAAAGTTTTAAATAAAAAAATTCAAATACCTTTACCCCGCAATTTTTTTGACAATTAAGATTCGATAGGGAGGTAAAAAGCCTCCCAAACTAATTCATTTAATTTGGCTTGAATGCTATCCGATTTCTCTTGATTTTCTTCATTAAAAATTTCTTTAGCCATATTAATCATTTTTAAAGAAATTTTAGAATCAGGATCTGGTAAAGGGAACTTTTCTACATACTGAGAGATAAACCTTCTTTTATTCGAATACAGTTTATTATTAAATTTAATATCATAAAATTTTTCTATAAACTTTGAATTTGCTACTGCCAAAATAAGCCACAATATATCATCAGACTTTGAATAAGTCTCATTAGTCATCCAATAACAATCACCATTAACAACAGATTTTTTATCATCTATCCAGAATGTAGGCTCTTCACAAATATCTCTAAATACAATTTTCTTTTCTAACCAGAGTTTGGGGTTTTGAGGAACCCATATTTCGTACCAGTTCCTTTTAGCCTTGATTACATAGTTACGTGCTTCCAATTGCTCTCGATGTTGTAATAAGTACTCTTTACTAATTGGGTACTGTTCAATATCAATAGCTTTCTTTTTTCCCTCTCGCACTTCATGGGTATACAGTATCTTTTTTGTTTCACCTTTAGCTTGCTTAAATCTACCTGCAACATGGTGAGTTATCAGAGGTTTGAGTAATTCTGGTTCAAAGCCCGTTTCTTCTTTCCAAAAGTCTTTGATAAAAACATTATCTGCTGTGGTTTTTACACCAACTCTAATTTTTCCAATATCTCCAAACTCTGCCCAAGTATTATTTTTAATGTGATCCAGCCATTTCTCAGAATCTTTATCCTGTATTCTCCAAATATCCTTTGGCTCAGAATCAAACACTAATTTCCCACGTTTTACTTGGTAAGATTTACCATTAGCGCATTTCACTATTCCATCAAGTAATACAGCGTCTACAGGGGTATCAGCATATAGATTTGATTCTTCTGTTGACTCATATATTGAGCTAAATTCTGTTTCTGAAATATTGTTTTCAGATTTAAGTGAAAATAACAATACTGCTGGTAATACAGCTGCTTCGAAAAGCTTTGTATCACCAAAATCCCAAATATTATATATATCATATAAACTAAAAAGTGACTTTCTTAACTCGCCAGTTCCTTTAGTGGTAAGAAATCTATTTGATACAATTACGCCAGCAATGCCATCTTCTTCAAGGCATTTACTCATACCAACTAAGAAAGCTTGGTAAATATCAACTCTACCTTTGAGACCAAAGTTCTTTGCAAGAATTTGTGCTTTTTCAGAACCTAATACTTGAGTTCTTATATAAGGTGGATTTGCAATGATTAAATCGAATTTTGGAATTGATATATCTTCTAAACATGTACCGACATTTAAGCAAAAGTCTAGAAAATCTCCATTTATAAGATTAATTTTAACGTTTGGAAAATATTGATGAATTCTTCTCTTGCTTAACTCTATTGACTCAGCATTAACATCAAAGCCAAATACTTCTACTTCTACACCTTCCCCAATAGTTTCCAGTAAACTTAAAATCAACTCAGCATCGCCAATAGCTGGATCTGCAATCGTTAATTTTTTTTTATTATTTGATTTTTCTAAAATCCTTGAAGCTACAAACTGAGATAACTTCTGAGGTGTGTAATGAGCACCTTCACTTTTTCTACATTCTACATGTTCATATCTTTCTACGGTTGCACTCATTGATTCTCTACTTATAGTCATCATTATTTAGCTATACTAACATGGTTTAAGTTTAGTGAAAATGAATTACATACCTTCTAACCAAGTCCTAAGTACTTCGCTCGCTATCTTGCCTCTATTGTAGTTGATGGCTAAATTCCTCTTGAAGCAATTAATACTCTTATCTCATTTGTAAGTTTTACTTTTAAAAAATATTTTGTGTTTGTTATTATGTTACAGCTAGATTTAGCAAGACTCGCTTATTGTACATTGTCTAAAAAGTAGCAATGTTTCAATGGGATTACGCAGTAAGCTATTGATAAAACTATTTTTAGCTAAATCTTCTTTTTCATAAGTGATGAAAGTTTGAGTGCTGATGCAATAAACGATCAGGTGATCTTATGACAAAAGCAAGAAATGCTACACAAACACAAACCGTTTATCTTCTGATGGCTGAATATGGCGCGAAGATCATGATACCACTCGAAGATCTAGCACTTAAAGTGCTGGGTATGAGCGTGAATACAGCCAAGCGCAAGGCAAAAAGTAATGAATTACCTTTTCCAGCGGTGAAGCTCAATGATAGTCAAAAAGCACCTTATTTAGTTCATATACAAGACTTGGCTGCTTACATTGAAAACCAATGTAGTTCAGCTAGGATCGAATGGGGAAAAGCACAGTGTTTTTAACGTGGCACAGTGAGGGGACAAGCAATTGTCCCCTTTCTTTTTTAATTCATTCAACCCGTAAATTTATCCCTTTTTATCCCCTGCGAATTATCAAAACAAAATAACAATCTGATTTAAAAGGAAAATAAAATTCAATCCCGCCAATCCAGCATGGGTGCAACGCTAAAGCGGCGAAAGGCGTCAACGCAGTGGTTCGGTGTTTGTGGCGCTAAGGGTGGAGTTGGTTGTTGGCTCATGGTATGGCTTTCTCAATCAGATTTGCTATCAACGAGCAGTGCTAGATTATCTATAGCAGTACATAGCTCAAATAGGTGATTGTGTATTATACCGCAGCTTCTAATAGTTCTTAAGTATAAATACACAAAAAAGCCGCAAGCCCTTGAACTTGCGGCTCTTAACCTGTCGGGCTTGTGGCCTTTTGATGACTTATAGATGGCGCTCTACTTCCGCCATTTTATTTTTTGCAAACTGGCTATTTGGGTTGATGGTAAGTAGTTGCTGGTAGTGCGCAAATGCTTGTGCATATTGCTTATTTAACTCATACGCTTGTGCGATACTGTTGTGGTAATAAGGCTGCTCGTTATTTTGCGTCAGCGCAAATTTAAAGATTTCAATGCCATTATTAACTTGGCCATTTTCAACAAGTTTGTTGCCCCACTCCACCAAAATCTCTAAATCATAAATTACGCCAGTATCTTGTTGCGCTGTTGCAAACGTCGCGGCAAAGTTGCTAAAGCCTCGCTCATCTGTGAGCTGCGATAAGTATGCCATTGGCTGATAGGCCTTTTGCTTACTTGGCTCATTAAATTCTGGAATATAATATGCGGCAATATCATCGACAAAAGTAATGGGTAACCCGCCCAGTAGATTAGTAAGCACGATTACTGACACCTTGTCTTCAGGATAGGTGATCACTGTCACCGCGTCGCCACCGCTGGCACTGATCGCTGAGTGATATTTGCGCTGCGTTACCTGCCAGCCCATTGCATAGCCGTTTTCTTTGTTGTTAAAGGCCTCAGTGCGACCATTATTCAGCGTAACTGGTGTCCATAGCATATCCAGCTCTTTAATTAGTTTACCTTGTTGTAACGATACAAGATAATTAGCCAATTCTGTTGCAGTTGAGCTCATTCCTGCTGCAGTTCTTAGTATGTAAGGGAATTCACCGTAAAAGTTTTTATAGTTCCCCTCACCTAAATGAATATATTGACGAGCCTGATGAGGCACCATGCGTTCAAGATAATCAAATCCAGCTTGCGCCGTTTGCGGCATATTGGCGCGTGCTAACTGCATCTTGGTAATAAAAGCAGGAAACCCTTCTGGTACATATTTATCAATAATCTTACCCAAAATCACATAGCCAGTTTGGTTATAACTAAAACGCGAATTAGGTGTAAATTGAAAAGGCTGCTTTTGTACAGCTTGCCATGAGGCCTCTGCATCGTTTGGGACAATGGTTTCTAAGCCAGCACTTAATTCGAGGATAGGCGGTAACCCAGTTGTATGACCCATTAACTGATTAATTTTGAGTGGCTGCCAAGCCTCTGGTAACTCCGGTAAGTGCTTACCAATTTCATCATCAATATTTAAATAGCCTTGCTCAGCGAGCTGCACAATTGCAACACCGGTAAACGCCTTTGTCATCGAGTTAATCGGAAATAATGTCTGCTCCGTCACTGGTACTTGATGCTGTAAATCTGCAAAACCATAACTTCCTTGCTTAACTACTTTATCGTCCTTAATAACGGCCAACTGTAAGCCCGGAATGTGTCTTTCTTTCATGAGGGTTTTGATCAGCTTATCGACCGACTCAGCTTTGACCAAAGATGAAAATAATGCTGACCATAACAGCGTGCCAAGCCATAACACAGTTGATAATAATACTTTGTTGTTCTTATACATGTTCGTTCCATTGCTCATTTCGTTTGAGAGATAGTGCTATCTTTCCAAGTACTATACCAACATTAAAATTCATTTATAATCAAAAGGTTAAATTAAATCTAGAGCTATTTGTAGTAAAAGAATTAATAAAAAGTGGTGAGATGGACAAACAAGTGGTGTATTTAACAAGAAGTAGTAAAGTGGAAGTCTCAAGCGTAAACATCTCATGTTGGGATGTTTACGCTTGAGGTGTGAGTCAGCCTATAAGCCGGGTTCTGTTCTCTCCCGAGGGAGATCGATAATCATTCGTCTAGGCCTAGGATCGCTCCTAGGCTCAAGCAACCTACCCGGTTCCGATGCGGGCCACACCATAAGGAACCCTATTTGGTCTTGCTCCGGGTGGAGTTTACCTTGCAACCAACTGTTACCAGTGGCCCGGTGCGCTCTTACCGCACCCTTTCACCCTTACCGGTCCCGAAGGACTTAGGCGGTCTTCTCTCTGCTGCACTTGTCGTAGGCTCACGCCCCCCAGCCGTTAGCTGGCACCCTGCCCATTGGAGCCCGGACTTTCCTCCCCCTGATCATTTTCGTCACAGGCAGCGATTATCCGGCTGACTCAGGCGGTGGATTATACGCAGTATTGTGCCAAATAGATATAGCCCATTATTGATAAATTGTTTCTGCAATAGTTTGCTTTTGGCATTTCATTAGGTGCAGTTGAACAATGATTAACACCAATATTTGCAGACCGGCTCCGAATCCAAGTATATACTCGACTTGAAGTGGCTCTATTGAAAATTGACTTTGCAACCAAGGACTCAGCAATAACGATAACAATCCTCCCAAAAGCACCCCAAGCATGCAAACAAGGGTAAACTCTCCAGCAACGGCGATGCTTTGTTTACGGTGACTGATCCCAAGCGCACGTAATATTCCCATGGTTTTTTGTCTCGCCACAAAGTTAAACTTTACGACCCCCCAGACAGTTGCAAAAACCACCAACATAAATGCCCCCATCACAGCAGATAGCATAGCGCTCAATGCAAAATCTTTTCTCAATCCAGCAGCGCGATAGCTTGGTAATACGCCGCTTTTTGCTATTACTCGCTTTAGCGCTTGCTGTTGCAGCGCATTCTCCAGCATACTTTGTGCTATCGCAGTGTCTGTATCTGGCGCAAATTTCACTAACATCGATGTCCACTTGCCCAGCTTCACTTGAGGTAGCACGACCACAAATTGGCCTCGTGTAGATTTAAAGTTTGCGCCCACCAGCGGATCAATGACTCCTACTATGGTATAGCTACTATCACCTGCGGTGATAACTTTGCCAACAACAGAATATTCACCAAATAACTTGAGTGCGAGCGCCTTGTTGATTAAGGCCACACTGGCATCTTCATCACTACTGACCACATCATTCGAAATAAAGTTTCTACCTGCAATGATGTCCACCGCTAGGGTTGGGACAAACTGCTCATCGGCATAAAACACACTACTGGTTAATTCATCATTGCTATTGGGCTGCTGTAACTTCAGCTCAGGACCGCCGCCTCCAAATGGCACGGGGGTCGCAAAACTGACAGTCTCCACTTCAGCCATCGCTAGTAGTATTGCCTCATCCTTTTTCGCTTGCATATCATAGTCAACATCCTGCTCAAGGTACTTGAGCCATACCGAGAATGTTGTTTCACCAAAATAAGGCGTGTGCTTTATCTCTCCTTGTGCTTTGTTCAGTACCGCTGCGGCATTCACCATCACCAACAAGGCTAAGGCAATAATAACGGCCATCAACAAATAAGGGAGTTTTCGATACGCTAAAAATTGAAGTGTTGTTTTTATTATCATTGCTTACCTCTGCACCGTTAACCCATCAGCATTACAGCACTTACCTATTGGCAATGCACTGGCCAAGAATACACCAATAAAGCATGTTGCCACTGCCAACATCACCGGCACTACATTCATATTGGCGACCTGTGCATAACTGCTGCCATACAGAAGCTCCATGTAAGACAGCCCTATTGCTATAAATATCACGCCTAGCAAACATCCAAGTGCAGTTAAAACACTTAACTCCGCTAACAACAGTTTTATGAGGTATTGCTTTGATGCGCCTATGGCTCGGTATACGTTCAAGGCATGTTGTCTTGAGGCATAACTTGCAAAGAGCAACCCTGCAACACAGAGCAAGCAAATTAATAAAAATACAATCGCCAAAAAGAGTAGAAATTGACTATCACTATTAACTACTTCGTTTTCACGCAACCATTGAGATGGGGTCAGTAGTCTAAATTTATCTTGACCGCGTAACATTCGGCCAGATTGGTGTAGCGCGTTTGCATACCCAGCCACACGCTGCTCATAGGCTTGCATTTGTGCGCCACTGTCAAAACTAACCCACAGCTGTAGCCAGATCATGGTGGTATTAAACACGTCCTGAAAACCACTCAGCGGCTCATTGCGCCACCCTAATAAGCGCCCGTGTGGCAAGACACTGTTTTTAACTGCGGTAGAAAATGGAATAAACACGCCCTCAATATCTGAGTATGGTGCTACATGTAAATCGTATATCTTAGGTGTCATACTAAATTCAAACAGCACACCGACAACCGTATAGGGACGATTATCTAGCATTAGCGTTTTACCAACGCTATTTATACCGTTAAATAATTGCGCGTTTGCTTGTTGAGACAAAACTACCACCTCAGTTTCATCATGCTCATCTTGCATAGACCAAGCATTTCCATATCGAAATGGTATCGTAAATATGGAAAAAAAGTCGGGGGTGGTAGCTCTGGCTGTGAATTCATAGATATAAGGCGAATCAGGTACTTGTGACACCAGCTTTGAGTCGTAAGTTAAAGCACTTTTCCCCATTTCGTTCAGTGCGGCGAGCTGCTTTGCATCTTGATAGCTCAGAAGCGGCGGAGAAAAGTCAAACTCTTTGTCTGGACTCCAATCATCTAACAACACATATCTTGTGGTGTGCTCAGCATATGACATTGGATTGCTAGACATGACGTGATACACAGAATAGGTAGTGCCAAATGCCCCAAGGCCGGTGGCGATAAGTAATATAACTAATGCACTAATCAAACTCTGTGACTTAAGGTTATTAACTAACGAGCCTAACCGCATGAAGCTAACTCCTGCTGCTGAGACTCTATGATATTACCGTCCGACAACATAATTTGCCTCGTTGCCAACTGTGATAAATGCTCATCATGCGTCACCATCAAAATGGTAGTGCCTTCTGCATTAATTTCTTTCAACAGTTTCATAATTTCCATTGCCATTTGCGAATTCAAATTCCCTGTTGGTTCATCGGCGAGGATAACTTTAGGCTCTGAAATCAATGCACGCGCAATCGCAACCCGTTGTTGCTGACCTCCAGAGAGCAAGAAATGCTTGTGATCCATTCGCCCTTTTAGTCCCATCCTTTCCAGCTGATATACCGCTTTTTCTTTTGCTATGGCAGAGGAGACACCCGCTATTTCTAGCGGCAACATCACGTTATCTAGCACCGTCATCTCAGGTAATAAATTAAAATTTTGAAAAATAAACCCAATATATTGGTTTCTCAGCTGCGAAAGCTGTTGGTCTTTCATTGTTGCAACGTCTGCTCCCGCTACTTGTAAGCGCCCAGACTGAAACTTCTCCAACAACCCGATTGTATTTAGTAACGTTGTTTTTCCTGCACCGGATGGCCCAACGATAGAAACAAACTCTCCTTCCTCAACTGCAAATGACAGCGAGTTAAAAACCTGCGTCTTAATATTGCCGACTTGATAATACTTTCCGAGTTCACTGGCTTTGATAATGGCTTTTGACATCTTACTTCCTCTTATTATTAACCACCCAAAGACTGATATTTAGGTCTTCCTACCGTCCATAGCAGTTTACTGAATAAAATAAATACCAAGAGCCATAGTAGTTGTAACTCAATTGCACTGAGCCCTGTGACACTTTGGCTTGGTAAAACTTGTGAAATTGGTGCGTGAAAAAGTGCAGCAAATGGAGAATAAAGGGCTATTTCTCCTAGCCATTGAGGCAAAATACTCAAAGGTAATAACTGACCTGAGAGCAGCATCATAAAGCTAAATAAAATATCTCTTAGCCCAAATACCTTTTCCAACCACAATGATAGTAGACCAATAACTTTTTGAATTTCAATTAATAGTAATAAGGACAACCATACTGAAAACGTGAACATCACCCAACTAAAGACGCTACTTTGCTGAGGGGCGAGCCACACTGCAATGACCAGTACAGGCAAGGCGAACAGCGCATCAATCCCAGGTCTGGACAGGTTTTTTATTGAGATTAGCGTTAAATAATTGAAAGGCCGACAAAGGAATTTATCCAGTCCTCCTTCATTGATATCACTCCATACTTGATAGTTCACAGTATATGCTGATGATAAAAATGAATTAATAAAATGCACTAAAAAATAATACATGACGATATGTTGCAAGCTGTAACCCGCAACTGAGTCAGTAAAGTGAAATATCCCTTGCCATAGCATGTAAATAATCAACAACTGCAATGGATGCGATAACACCCAAGCGTACAAGTTTGTTCGAAAGTGGGTTGCTTCTTTTAACTCTAACCGGAGTAATTGTAATACGCTCATCTTACCCCCCTAACGAGTCGTAACGGCGCAAAGCGCAGCGCCAAAGCCAGACAAAGCCACATAGCCAGAAGAGTAAAATAACTCCCTGAATAATCAGCATCGAGGCTGGCTCGTCATACATTCCAACAAGAAACATGACCGGTATAGATGACACTAAACCAATGGGCAAAACATAAATAAGAAAGTGCTGTAATAATTTAGGAAATAAAGTGATGGGATAGCGCTGAAAATCGCCAAAACTATTGATTAAATAAAATAACCTGTCCACATTACCAAACCAAAATGCACTCAGTGCAATGCAACCCTCCATCAGTACCAGCGTTAAACTGCCCACCAAAATAGAGATTGAAAAGTACACAAAAGATAGCGTAGTAAACTGGTAGTCATACACTTGGTCCATAAAGAAGAACAAAATGCTACAAGTTAATAATGAATGGCCCGCAGCCCAAATCTTGGTATCTTCAGCTAGTAACGCTAACAAAGGGGAAACTGGACGACAAAGGTATTTATCAAGTTCACCGTTGATCACCTTGCTACTCATGGTAGTGAATCCGAAAAATAGCATTCTGATTGAAGAAAATATTAAGCCAACCAAAATAAGTAGTGCCAAGCTCCCTTTGTCCCACTCACCCAGTGGTGAGTCCAGTTGTCGTAGTAACGCATCCCAAAATAAAATAAAGATCCCCTGATAGATAAGGATGTGTATGATGCTAATAATAAAATCACTACGAAATACCGATAAATCTTTGAGTGACAACTGCAAGAAGCGAATAAAAACCATGCTATTCATAACGTATTTCTCGCTGCAGTCATAAAGTGATGAATGGCATGATCTAAGCTCGGTGGAGAGAGGTTGACGTCTTTCACGTTAGGGTGAAAAGCCAGCCGTGACAGCGCTTCTTTCGCAAGTTCAGTTGAGGTCTTTATACGATAGTGATTATCTTCTATCAATTCGTATTCGAACTCAGACAACAACTGGCTATCAAGCGCTGAGCAGGTTTTAATTTCTAATACCTTACCGTGCTCCAATGACAAGATATCCGAGGTTTTACCATCAAATAGCACTGCGCCTTGCTCCATTATCACACTGCGCTGACAATAGTGATGAACATCTGCCATATTATGAGATGTCAGCACGATACTCGTGCCTTCATCTCGATTAAGCTGCAACAAGAAGTTCATCAAATTAAGCCGCGAAACCGGATCCATGGCAATGGTTGGCTCATCCAGAAAAATAAGCTGTGGCTGATGTAGCAACGAAGCGACAACTTCAGCTTTCATGCGCTGACCCAAAGAAAGTTTTTTCGGTGGCGACGACAACAAATCTCTGAGTCCAAGTAACTCGCTGAGTTGCTCAATGCGACGTTCACTATCTTGGCGGCTGAGTTTGTAGATAGAAGCATAAAGCCGAAACGACTCAATGATAGCCACATTCCACCACAGTAAGCTCTTTTGCCCAAATACGGCACCAATTTTCTTGGTGTACGCTTTGCGCTCTTTAGATGGGTGATGCCCAAGTACCGTAAGCGAACCAGCATCAGGCTGCAAAATCCCTGTGAGTAATTTCAACAATGTTGACTTGCCTGAACCATTCGCCCCCAACAGCCCCACAAACTCACCTTGCTGAACGGATAGGGAGACGTTATCAATAACATTGATATTCTCTTTTGGTGGTGCAACAAATTGTTTTATCGCCGCAATAACCCCAGTTTGGGTCGACGCCAAAGGTCTTGAAAACGTCTTACACACGGCATTTGCTTTTATCACTTCCATATTTTACACCTCAAAACATTTCCACTGGAGGTTCAGGTAACTTTGCACATAAATAGTCAGGCGCATAAAGTCGGCCATTAATCAATTGAGCGCGGTAATAGCAACGTTGACGCACATTGCATTGCTGAAAATGATCACAGTCAAAACATGGCGTCCCCTCATACTCTTCTCGTGGCGGATCTAGCAAGTATTCCAATGCTTCACCATTCCAGATATCGCGAATAGAAGATTCTTTCACGTTGCCAATTCGAGCCTGTTGATAAGGCATAGTGCGATCGCATGTCGCACACTCTCCATCAGAGCCGATTACCAGTGCCGTCTTACCACCCGCGCAAGAGCCAAAGCCAGGGATCGATACAGACACTTCTCTTTCACTCTTCACGGAGATGTTGCCTATTTCAATATCAGGGTATTGTGCTGATATTTCGTTAACAGCATTAACTAGCCACTCTCGTTGCTGCTGATTAATTAGCAGATCATCATCATGTTTATGTTCAGAACGTAAATAGCTCGACATGCCAACATCTGTAATACCCTTTTCTTCAATGAGGTATCTCAGCAAGTCTGGGATCCCATCAATATTCATGGCCGTCACAACAATATTAGCGCGAACATTCAAATCATATTTCTGACATAGCTCAATAGTTTGGTTAATTTTTGGCAGCCAGTTTTTTACTTTCACAATGGCATCGGCAATTTTTGGTATTTTGCTATCTATACTGACCTGAAGCGTATCTAACCCCGCCTTTGCTAGGCGCTCGATTAAACTCTCCCGTAGTGGCATTTTGGTTGACACATCTACGAATACATCATGCTCAAGCAGGTACTCAATGATCTCTATCATGTCTTTACGTAAGAAAGGATCGCCACCATGCAAATTGACATACTTCACCCCAAGTGCAACACACTCAGACAAAAACTTAAATGCCTGCTCTGTTGTGAGTTCATTTGGCGCAATTTCATTGGCTTTTAATGTCGGGATAACACAATAAACACAATCAGCAGGACAACGATTTGTTGTCATCCACACCACGGTATTGGGCACCTCTAGTTTATTTTGCCAGGGTGTTGGCTCGGCTTGATATATAAAGTCCTCGGCATCATAACGTGCATTAAGCTCAGTAAAAGCATGGTCTTGCACATCGATAAAGTCAGCCGTTTGAACAAGCAAATCACTGATGAGCTGCTGCGCTTCACTTTGCTCAAAGTCAAAAATCTCCATCAATCCATCTCGGATATCCGTGGTACTGTTTTCACCAGTACTCAGTGCAAGCACCAACGCGTGCACCACAGATAAAGAGGCAAACTTCTCTCCATTGTCGACAGTAAATAAGATGACGCGGTTGGACTCTTTGACTAGTCGTGATTTATCTTTTAGCTTTAAGAATTGATTAACAAACACTTTTCACCCCCACCATATATTTGCATGCCCCTTCCTGCGGGCCATATAATGTTCCCGTTGACATGTAAGCACCGTAGTAGCAACGCCCGCGAATATTACAGGTGTCAAAACTGTCACAGGTAAAGCAAGGAGTGCCTTTATACTTATCTCTTGGTGGGTCTAACGATTCTAATAAGGCCGTGCTATTCCATGCTTCAAAAACACTTTGATTCAACACGCTGCCAACTATCATGTCTCCACCAGGTAGCTTCTTATCGCACTTGGAAATGTCCCCATTAGGATAAAACAATAATTGTGTACGGCCGTTATGACAGACAAAGCCGTCAATATCATAATCGATGTCTTTTTCTATCTGTTCAGAGCGATAATACACTTTCAACTTTGGCTGGGTGGCTAAAAAAGTGTCAACCGCATCGCGGACTTCGTGCATTTGTGCCACTGAGGCGTGTAAATCATCATCATGACGCTGTAGGTTATCAGAGTAGGTATCAATCGTGATGGAGTGAGCCCCAAGTCGCTCTAAAGTTTCTAACGTTTCAGTGTAGGCATGAGCATTAAGCGAAGTTAACAGTGACTTCGCGTGCACACGTATTCCCTCTGTAACCATATTCTCAACGGTTTGGCCGATTTTCTTGGCAAACCCACCAATTCCTGTGAGTGATTTCGCGGCCTCTTTTTCTAGGCTATCAATGCTGAAAAACGCATCTTTCAACCCAGCAGCTGCAAGCTTTTTAGCGTTCTCTACACTCACAAATTGTTTACTGATGAAGTCAGGAGTTAAACCGTGTTGTAACGCATATACCATGACTTCATAAATATCTTCACGTAGTAACGGCTCACCGCCTGTCAGTAGTACTTCTTTGCCACCAAGCTGCGCGGTTTCTCTAATCAATCTTTTTATGACATCAATATCAACAGAGGAATCTTCCGTTTTACTACTTAGCGGTGCACCTTGATAACAATACACGCATTTACGGTTACAAAAGTCTGTAACAAGCCACTGTAATGTCATCGGAAATGGCGAGCGATTACCTTTAAATACGGTTGTTCGAGTGGTCAGTGGTGTATGCTGACTTAGCGCTCGTACTTGTGTTCGGACGGCCTCTTCATCAATAGTAACACCTGAAGGCTCATGCTGCTGTGAAGTAAAGTGACGTTCAAAAACGACATCAACATCATCTGTAATTTCTTGTGCATGTTCTGGCGCAATATCAAAATGACGCGGTAAATCTTCCACTATTTTTTCAACTGTCCACTGCTTATCTAACAAAGACAAGATATAGACAACCAAAGGGTGTAACTCAATACTCGGCGTTTCTTGCTGTCCCGCGATGGGAAAGTAGTCAAGCGAGTAGCTATCTGCGTGTTGGTGAATGACACCAAGTTTTCCAAATCTTCTCATCGCCATCACTCCTACGCATTAATTACGTGTACATCGATCTCATTACTTTTATGAAATTCACCGATGGGACAATAAAGATCAGGCGCATGAATAGTGCCGAACTTCCCTTTAGCTGTAACGGTGCAACGACCACGGACGTAGTTGCAGTTTCGAAACAGATCGCATTTATAACACGATGTGCCTTTGAAAAATTTACGACTTGGAATGACTATCTCTTTCATTTTTTCAGAGATCCAAATATCCAGCAAACCACTTTCGTTTAAATCACCAAAGGTATTATGAGGTCCAGGTGGTATATGTTCACACTTAACACACAGTCCATTTGGCTGAACGGTGATCCCTTTTAAGCCTTCCATGCACCCTTTGGTTTCGGTCGCTTCTCGTAAATCGAAGTTAAATCCGAACTTTGCCTGCGTATACCTCTCTTTTAGGCTTTTTACTGTGACTTTTAGTTGTGCTTCTTGTTCGTCACTCAGCATAAAACTAGGCTCATGGCGACCACAGGTTTTCCCATATACATCAATCACAAACTCTCTGACTCCCATGGCATAGGTCTGAGAAATCAGCTGCTCAAGATTGTCTACATTAATCGCCGTCATGACTGGCCTTAGTACGACTTTAATACCATTTTCACAGCAAGCGTTGATGGTCACTAGCATGTCATCTAAAGCACCTTCAACACCAACTAGCTTCTCGACCTCCGCTTCGACTACTGAATCTAGACTGACATGAAGCTCTTCTAGGCCGGCTTTTACTAACCGTGCCATCATGTCACCTTCTACTCGCATTTTTGTGATGACTATTGGAATAATATTTTGATCTATCGTATGCCCTATGACTTCTGGCAAGTCTTGGCGCAGTAAGGGCTCTCCTCCGGTGAAGATCAAGCGATTGACACCTATCATTGCGGCTTCATCAATTATTTGAGTAACGCGCTCGAAAGGAAAAGCAATATCACGAGCAAACCCATCAGCTACAAACTTGGCATCTTTATAGCAGTACTTACACTTACGGTTACAATCTTCCGTGACAACCCATACGATAGCTCCCGGTGCATCCTCGCGACGGTTAACGATGAGTGTATCGTCTCCTTCGAACAAAAAAGCCTCTGGGTTATGAGAAAGCAATGATGTGTCGGATAAAGGCGTGTCGGTAAAAAATAACGAAAATCGATTAAGAAGTGTTTCGACAATATCAACCGCTGCTTGCGGTTCGATACTCATTACCTCTGCTATCACTTGTGCAACTTTGCTTTTGTCGTTCTGTCCATCAAATAACACCATAATGAACGCTTGAATTGGATGTATTCTAATTTCGGCTTTTGACCCATTTGGTAACTCACGACAAAGAACAACTAATCCCTCTTCTTCGCGTGGCACAAATTGAATATCCTTTTTGAGCAATGGAACCATTGCAAACCCCTTATTATTGTTTTACACGGCGCGGTATTTTCCCTAACAATCACCAAGTGACGGCTGATAATCATTAAGATAACGGTGAACAACAGCACCAATCTATTGATAAAACTGATGCTGTATTGGGAGCGGATTGATGACATCAGTCGTCTAAGCACTCTCCCTGAAATAACTCAGTGCGGTCTTAACCCACTTTGTTACTTCATTTCTTGCGAGTTACCACCGCCACTGAAACTACAGCAGCTTGAGCAACCTTGTGTACGCATAATGCTTAAAGCATCTTTGCTTACTTGAACTTGTTTTAGTTTTGATAATTTCTTTAGTTTTTGAATACTCATTATTCTTCTCCGAATAGTATTTATCTCAATGCTAAGTACAGTCCCTATCCACCATTGAATTAACATGCCGACCAACATAGTGTGTGACGGCTTGTCGACACAAAGAGAGTAGCGGCGACTGGCTTAAGGATGCTTACTGAATATTTCTCGCTTCTTGTGAGTTACCACCTTCACTAAAGCTACAGCAGCTTGAACAGCCTTGAGTACGCATGATCTGTAGTACTTCTTTAGAAGCATTGATTTTTTGTTTTTGTGCAATTTCTTTAAGTTTGTTGATAGACATTTTTGTATTCCTTTAAATCTCACCCATCTTGTTTAAAACAATGCACGCTGGGTGATAAAACATGCACTGCTATTTGGAAAATCGGTTTAGCTGTTAGGCGCCTCGGGCGAAGGCTCTGATGATTTACACTGACCAGACTCGGGACATTCACTACAGCCATTTTTAAACCACTTAATCTCATTCATTTTTTGCTGTTGAAGTATTTTGGGTTGAGATAGCGCTATTGATTTTAGTTTCTCGAATCGCTTCATATTCACACCCTAATAACAAGCGTTAATCTTTGTGATAATTTATGTTTCACAAACAAACTTATATCCCTTAGAATCATTAATGGAATAACTAAATCCTAATTTTTCAAAAACCGAAACGTATGATATTGTTTTATATGGTTTTATTTTTTAACTCTTACAAGAATGACAATTATGAAAAGAATAATCTTGTTAAAGGACGAGCATAAATTATGTATAGAGGAAGAATTAATAGAGCTAGAGCCGAAGGTTTTTGAAGTTTTAGAGTACTTATATAACAATCAAGATCGATACATTAGTATCAATGAGCTACATGATGAAGTATGGGCCGGGGTGCTTGTCAGTGACGCTGCTGTAAGGCGTTGCATTAGTAAACTTCGTCAAGCATTTAAGGACGACCCTAAACAACCACACTTTATCCAGCATGTATCAAAAAGAGGATATAAGCTGGTGTGTAATGCCAACACCTGTAAAACAACACAGTGCCCTTCACAAGGGCATGGAAATCACCAATGTTCACAGTGGCAAGCAAAAAAGTCGTCTCATCTGTCCCCCTATTTACTGTTGCTTGCATTCCCCCTATTGGCGTTATTTATTCCACTTTCGCAACAAACCTCTATTTCAGCTCAACCACTAGTACAAACAACCGTAGGCGCAGATCAGCTGTCATTTGCTGAGTCAACTTCGGGGCTTTCTGCCTATGCAGCAAAGCTTAATGGAGAACAGGATTATTCCATCATACTGAGCAATCAAGGCACAGGCACAGAAAGTGTCATCATGGAGAACGTTAATTGGCCTGATGCAATGGCATTTTCTCACTCTGGTGAGCGTTTATTTATCTCTGATGTTGTGAAAGGCAACTCGACTATCATCGAGTATAATATTCAAACTGGTCAAACGCGGCATATTATTGACCCTCAATTTCTTATTGCTGATATTTTCCTTGGACCAACTGAAGACACCTTATACTTTCTCGGCGCTTCACACGCACAAAGTGCGTTTCATCTTTATCAGTACAGCCATAAAACAGGCACGATTGAGGCGGTAATTAAAAATGCGGAATCCTATATTAACTTTTTCGCAGGCGCAGTTTCGACACAGCAAGATAAAATCGCGCTGCTTGTTTTCGATAGCTTAGCTGAGCACTCTTATATAGAAATATATGACCTTCGCAGTTTACAACGTATCGGGTTAGTGCCACATTCAAGTAAACTGATAGACCTTGACTGGCGAGACAACAACACCCTCTTAATCGCAACAGAGCAAGGCCTCATAGAGCACAACTTAGAGCAACAAATGCAAACCCATCTTGCCGATGATTTTGTGTACATGTTGAGTTATCAGCCTCAGAACCAGCAGCTTCATATGCTGTCAGAGCTAAAAAAAGGGGCGTTCTTTTTGGAGCTAACACTACCTCTTAATAGTACTCCAAAACGTAAGCTGTATCACTTTGATAGCGACATTCAATCACTTATCAACATAAGTGATGACGGTAGCTTTATTGCCAAAATTCAACATCAAGACAATACACAAATAGTCAAGTTTCAAAGCTCAATGCCAAATAAGAAAGGTGTTTTATTGCAAAGCACAGATAAATTAACCGACCTGAGCCACGCTCGTAAAGCTCAAGCATTTGCAGTCAAACAAGATAAAACCATTATAAAAGTTGACTACACTCACTCCTCCCCGATAACTGAGTCTATCCGCCATACTGCGACCCCTCACAGCGTAGTGATCGCCAGTGATGGGAAAGCCGTTTATTTTACCACTAAGTCAGACTCCCAATGGCTGGTATATCGCTGGGAGCATAACGAGTTGACGCATCTCTTCAGTGGTTTTAAGTTTGTGCGAGAATTTGAGGGAAACTTATTGCTGGCGAATATAGAAGGTGAGCTATTTATCAAACCAAAAGATGCAAGTATTCTTCCTCTACATACTAGAGCAGTATTAGAATCCAATTCAGAAATACAGCTATATGAAGATCTGGTCATCTGGACTGAACATGATTTATCACGTGTTAGCTATCATCAACTCGATATATCAAAAACCGAACCAGAGCACAAAAAGTTTGAGCTACCGTACGACTCAAGCGCTACTAATTTTTACATAAGTAACAGAAACAATGCGTTAATCATCAAAAAAGACGCTCAGACCCAAAGTAGCCAACTGATGGCTCAAGTAAAAGTTACAAAAAAGTTCACTCTTAATTATTTATTGGAAGCGTTAGAAATGTAGAGATGTGGTGGTAGCAAAAAACAAGGAAAAACAAATGAAAAAGCTAACTGCCATTTACATCATATCTCTGTTCTTTACCTCAATGACCCAAGCTAGTTCTCTTGGTATGAAACAAAGCGAGCAAGTACTACCAACACATAAGTACAACAGCACTCTACAATCTGGTATGTGCCTTGTGACACCATGGAAATGCAGTAACGACAAGTGATCTGAGTTTGGAATAACAAGGTGTAGTTACGTGAATTAGTTCAGACAAGATCTGACATTTCGATTTGAAAAATTGAGAGTTACCCGTTTTGATAAAGGTGTCGAATCTTTGTTCAAAACAACTAAGGAGTAACTCTCATGTTACATACTAACAATCCA
>NZ_WEHZ01000017.1 GCF_012641745.1 Pseudoalteromonas peptidolytica | reverse complement strand
AATCGAAGCATAAGCTTTAGGTTGTAGCAATACACTGTAAAAAAGGTCGCGAAAGCGGCCTTTTTTAATGCCTATAGGAAATCAACGGTAATACGTATATAAGTATGAGAGTGGCACGCTGACAATATATGGCCTGTTCGATTGTCATAATCAACACATATCCCCATAATCCATAAGAACCACACAACAATCTCCCGATATATCTTTTTGATGAACTAAAATCCACATTCTAACCACTCAATTAGCCTATTCTATAAGTTATACCAATTAGCTTTAATACTTGCTCAATTTGAAGGCGTAAATCTGACGCTAACAGCGTTAAAAATTTCTTATTTAGAACAACTAAATAGCAAAATTTTTGCCTTGCCTACAGGACGTAGGTACCTCGGCGTGAGCAGGACGCGGAAGCGGTGTTATCGACAAGATTTTCTCACCTCAAAATAGACGGCTTAATTAAGATAATGGGTATTAATACTTTGTCTCCATTGACGTAAAAATTTGGTTAAATTCGTAAAGATGTGCAAAATAAGCCTGTATAAAAAAATAAGATTAGGAAGTGAAATCATGTTAGCTCTATCAACCCGAGTGATTGTTGCTGTGCTCAGTACTGCAATTTCCCTATGTACTTTTACCAGTTATGCCAAAGTCGATAAGGAGAGATCTTATATTCTTGCAACAGCATCATCAGGGGGAACGTTTTATCCTGTGGGGGTTGCAATTGCGACATTAGCCAAACTTAAAATCACGCCACAGCATGGTATGAGTGTATCTGCTATAACCTCAGCAGGTTCGGGTGATAATCTAAAACTAATGCGAAATAAAGAGGCGGAACTGGCTATCTTACAAGGACTTTATGGCGCTTGGGCAACGCAAGGCAAAGGGGCGATGTCCACGGCAGGAAAGCAAGACTATCTGCGTTCGGTAACTATGCTTTGGCAGAATGTTGAGCACTTTGTAATAGATAAAAAGTATGCCAAAACGGGTAATGTGTCAGACTTAAAAAATCTTTACTCGCAAGGGTTTGGTATTGGTAAACGTAATTCAGGCACGGAAGGATCGGGCAAGCACATTATGGCTGCACTAAGTATTGATAGTGAGAAATTCACTTTGGTTCATAAAGGCTATGCAGGCTCTGCTAATGCGTTACAAAACGGTCAAATTGCAGGGATGAATATTCCCGCAGGCGTGCCAGTTAGTGCTATCACAAGTGCTTACGCTGCTGATGCTCAAGGGATAACTGTGCTTGATTTTACGGATGAGCAGCTACAAAAAGTAAATGGTGGGACTGAACTGTGGTCTCGTTTCGAAATTCCAGCAAACACCTATCCAGGTCAAACCCAAGCCATCAAAACGATTGCCCAGCCTAATTTCCTTGCTGTTCACAAAGACATGAACGAAGAAGATGTTTACCTTCTTACTAAGACGATTTATGAAAACTTGGTTTTTTTACAGACTATCCATAAAGCAACCAAGGCAATGGCAATTGAAAAAGCGTTAATAGGACTCCCTGCTAAATTACACCCAGGGGCACTAAAATATTATCAAGAAATAGGTATCGAGATACCTGCCCACCTGCAGTAGTGCTGGTCGTTAAGCAAAGTGAGACAGTATGTACCAATGAGTAGTATCAAAAATGAGCCGGATAGTTTAGTAGTACCAACAAAGCCCCAGAGTAACAAAGCAAGGCTAGCTTTCTATTTGGCGGTAATCACAAGCTTCTTACATCTTTATTTTAATTTAGTTGCTACCTGGCCAGACAATTATATTTCAGCCATTCACTTTATGTTGTTTGGGAGCTTTTTATTACTGACTGTGCCGCTTAATAGTGGCAGATGGACATGGGTTGCTCATGTGATTGATGTTGGGCTATGTGTAAGCTTAGTACTCAGTTGTGGCTATCTCGTGCTCTATAGTGACGCATTGGCAGCACGTAACTATGAATTTGCAACAGCTGACTGGCTAGCATCGATTACCGCTACGTTAGTGGCGTTAGAGTTAGTTCGTCGAAGTATGGGATGGTTTATTCCCGTTATGATCATGCTGGCGATGAGCTATGTATTGTTTCTTGGGCAATATATTGACGGTATTTTTCATTTTGCAGGACTCAGCGCTGAAACAATACTGTTTCGAAATTATTTTGATGACGGGCTCTTTGGGCCTATTGCCAAGATCTCTTGGACATTCGTATTTATGTTCATCCTGTTCGGTAGCTTTTTAGTTCAAGCGGGAACCGGTGATTTTATTATTCGTCTATCTAACGCACTTGTTGGGCGCATGGTTGGTGGCCAAGGTTTGGTTGCTGTGGTGAGTTCAGGCATGATGGGGTCAGTGTCTGGATCTGCGATTGCCAATACAGCTGCAACTGGTGTGATCACAATCCCTTTAATGAAGAAAGCCGGATTTCCGGCAAAATTTGCCGCTGCTGTTGAAGCTGGAGCCTCAACTGGTGGCCAGTTGATCCCACCAATTATGGGAGCCGGTGTGTTTGTGATGGCTTCATACACGCAGATCCCATATCTCACAATTATTGCGGCGGCGTTTATGCCAGCGATACTGTACTTTGCTTCCATTGCTATTTTTGTAAGAATTCAGGCAAAGCGATTAGGTATTAAACCATCAGAACACGCCGAGCAATTGAGTGCATGGCAAGAGTTAAAAGCGGGTTGGCATCATCTGTTACCTATATTGCTGCTGGTTGCACTTATGGTTTATGGCTTTACACCCACCTACGCCGTTAGTATTGCAACCCTCAGTGTATACTTATTTTCTTTGGTGTCTCGCACGCCAATGGGTTATTCAAAAGTACTCGCAGCACTTGCCTCGGCAACAGAGAATAGCGCCAAAACAGCGGTGTTATTGGTAACCATAGGTGTGCTTATTAATTGTATATCTATCAGCTCACTTGGGGTTACTTTCTCTTTGATGATCAATGAATGGGCTGGGTCGAATTTGATGTTGTTGCTGGTGTTGATTGCATTGGCATCTCTAATCGTTGGAATGGGCTTACCTGTTACGGCATCTTATATTGTGTTAGCGACACTCTCAGCGCCTGCACTGTACGGATTGATCAGTCAATCTGCATTGGTAGAGGTGATAGTCAACGGCCAACTCAACGATACCGCGAACATGATGATGCAGATGATGGCGCCAAGCCTCAGTGAAATTTATAACTTGCCTACAACCAGCGCCAATGAGGTCATGACTATACTGGCTGGGTTACCACCAGAAGCTATTGAGATTATTCGTAGCAATCAATTCGATGCCTCGCACTTGGCGATGATGCTTCTATCAGCGCACATGATTATCTTTTGGCTGTCGCAAGATAGTAACGTGACCCCACCGGTGTGCTTGGTAGCCTTTACTGCGGCAGGGATCGCAAAAACTCCACCAATGGCAACGGGAGTAGAAGCATGGAAGACAGCTAAAGCCTTATATATAGTGCCACTATTATTTGCTTACACTCCTTTTATAGGCGGTACTCACGTTGAAGTGATGCAAATATTTTTTACTGCCCTCATCGGTATCTATGCACTGGTTGCTGCAATTTATGGATATGCAGAGTCTCAATTGAAGCCATTGATAAGAGGAGTTATTGCGATTGCTGGCGTGTCGTTAGTATGGCCACATCAAATGTACTATCTAGACATTGGTGCAGCAATGATGGTGATTTCCTTGATTGCAACTCAAGTTTGGACTGCTAGAACGGCAAGAGTATAAAGAGCTTCTTATTTAGAACAACTAAATAGCAAAGTTATTTCTTGCTCTCATGGGTGTAGGTACTTAGGTGGCGACGGTGCTACCAATAAGGTTTTCTCGTCTCAAAGTAGCTCGCTTAATTAAGCAAGTTGGTAAAAAGGCCCTAAAACATGGGCCTTTTACCTTTATACGATATGTTGAATGGACTGATAAATCCCAGCAGGAAGGAGTGCTTTTAAATGTTGCTCCAATGTCAGCAAAGTCGTTGTGCCACGAATACCTGTACCTTCATCTTGCTCAATAAAGCCCTGCTCTTTCAAACTAGAAACAAAAGCGCTTAGTACTTTCTTGTCAAAAAACTCGGGGCTTTTGACTCCATGCAATGTCCCAAGTCGCTCGGCCAGTAGTGCGCTCTCGCTTTCGAGCTCACTGCGACTCAAGCCCTGATGGTGTTTAACTAGGTTGATGGTGATTGCATAACGCTCTAGGGTCAAATGGATCACTTTACCTAGCATTTCAAGTTGAGCTAAGGCTGCCCCCTCTTTGTTAACAGAAGCCAGATGTCCGTCAAATGAAATAAGCTTCTGGGCTGCAAAGAAGGATAAAATAGATTCGATATAATTGTCTTGAAGATCGGTTAAAAACCACTCTTTAGCGAATAAAGGGTATAGCAACTCAACTTCTTTTCTGCATTCATCAATGCTTAAGCTGTAGCGGTTGAAAAGCTGTTGCGCTATTAAACTAGGTACTGCAAATAAATGAAGAATATTATTTCGATAATAATTTAGCAGCGCACGCTCATGTTCTTTAACACTGATGATGCTACCAAAGCTATCGTCAATGACATCGAACTTATCGAGCTTTAAAGCATGACTCAAGAGTGCTTCAGCACTACAAGCTGGGATTGTAGCATTGTTGTGATAGGGGGCTTGTCTGTGTAACTCTAGGTACAATTCGAGCTGCTGTAATAGCTGCGGCTTTGGTAATGCAAACTGTTCATTACTTAACAATATTGTGGCAAGAAGGTTGACAGAGTTAAGCGCTGCAGAGTTATTTATCTCGGTCATGATCACCTCAGAGAGATCAGCCACTTGTTTGTTTAGCCACACAGGCTTTTGCGCTTCTGTTGGGTGGATTGATGCACGCCAGTCAGGCTGCTGTTCGTTTAAAAATTGATTGACAGAAATTGGCTCGCCAAAATTTAAGTAGCCTCGTCCGTAATTTTTCAGATTCTTAATAGCCTTAAAAATGCCAAATATAGACTCATTTTTTTTGCTATTGCCGGCTAACTCTTTTAGGTACGTATTGATTTCCATCACATGTTCATAACCGAGGTAAACAGGTACTAGCGAAATAGGTCTATCGATACCTCTTAGCATAGACTGGAGCGTCATAGCCAGCATGCCCGTTTTTGGTGGCAATAAGCGACCTGTGCGACTACGCCCACCTTCGGTATAAAATTTGACAGAGTAGCCTTTAATGAAGAGCTGGCTGAGGTACTCTTTGAATACCGCAGAATACAGCTTATTTCCAGAAAAGGAGCGGCGAATAAAGAAAGCACCGCTGCGTCTAAAAATAGGGCCTGCAGGGAAGAAATTAAGATTAACACCTGCCGCAATATGTGGAGGCACTAAGCCTTGGTGATAAATGACATAGGTAAGTAGTAAGTAGTCCATATGGCTACGATGACAGGGGACATAGATGATTTCATGACCTTTATCAGCAAGTGCTTGGACTTTATCTGAGTTATTTACCTCAATGCCATTATAAAGTTTATTCCAAAGCCAAGTCAGAGCCCTATCTGCTACGCGCACCATGGCATCGGAATAATTCGCCGCGATTTCATCAAGTAAAGATAATGCTTGTAAGCGTGCCTCTTCTTGACTAAGGCCTTTTGCTTTGGCTTCGTCGGCAATGGCTTTTTTGATACTTTGTGATGCCAATATTGAACTGAATAGTTGCTCACGAGAAGGGAGCTTTGGTCCAGTTGCTGCGAGTTTTTGGCGTCTAAAGTGCACTCTGGCAACGCGTAAAAGCTTATGAGGAAGCTCTTCAACATCGGCTTTATCAGTAAGTAGTTGGTTAAGTTCAATAGGGCGTGAAAATCGAACAAAGTTGTCACGACCTGAAAATATCACTACAAAGCACTTTCGCAACCAGCTTGGGGTCAGTGAATTTGATAACAGCGTGCCCACACCTGGTTTTTCTTTGCCTGGATTTCTACCCCAAAGAATAGTCACAGGGATAACTTGGACATTTTGATTGATATCGGCTTTTAACGCTTCAAAAATTGCCTTGCTATGAGCAAGGGCATTGCTTGGCTTGTGGCTATTGCCAAATACGCTCGGTGGCGCTTGGATCCCAACAAACCGGTTGAGCTCTTTATTTCCTATTTTTTCTTTTTGGGAAGGTCTTGGCAAGCCAAGCTTCTTACACATTATATCCAACGCGACCATATCTGAAGTTGAATCTAACGTCGCCACATAAAAAGTAGGTATGCTTGGGTCAAGCTCATAGTCATTAATGGGATTTTCTGGCAATACTTTACTTTTGACGAAAAGCCAATTGCTACAACGAGCGATAGTGGTGAGCAAATAAGAAAAAATCTGCATGGAAATACCGAACAATTATCATTAATTATAGAATACCAAGATTTAACTGGACTGACCATTTCAACTGCTATTTTCAGCCATCTTGCTCTGTTTTTTGATGCTTTAAAAAGTAGCACAGTTATCTTAACGGACAATGATAGAAAGCTGTTTGTGCAGGTTGCTTTTACTCTAAAGTTGCTAAGGCTGCGCCTAAACGCTGGTTATTTTACGGTCATAAAATTACTTTATAATAGTTGTTGCATTTATCACCAATATCACTATAATATGCAGACTTTCTTGACCATAGTGTCTTTGAAAGTAAATGAAAGGTCTGGATTTCAGACCATATGAACAGGAACTCCAATTGTGAGTTCAATGGTAGAAATAAATTAACAACCGACTTCTCAGAAATTATTGAGCTAGTCTCGGTCGTTTTTTTATGCTCTTTTTAAATGCTCTTTTTATTTGAGGTTTAAGAATGTCAAATCAACGCATTCGTATTCGCCTAAAAGCTTTTGACCACCGTTTGATTGACCAATCAACGGCGGAAATCGTGGAAACAGCGAAGCGCACTGGTGCACAGGTTCGTGGTCCAATCCCACTACCTACGCGCAAAGAACGTTTCACAGTATTGATCTCTCCGCACGTTAACAAAGACGCGCGTGATCAGTATGAAATCCGCACCCACAAACGTCTGATCGACATCGTAGAACCAACTGACAAGACTGTAGACGCGCTAATGCGCCTAGACCTTGCTGCTGGTGTTGATGTTCAAATCAGCCTGGGTTAATCGGAAGATTAGAGAGGTTTTAGGAAAATGGCATTAGGTCTAGTCGGTCGTAAAGTGGGTATGACACGTATCTTCACTGAAGATGGTGTATCTATCCCTGTGACAGTTATCGAAGCGACTCCTAACCGTGTTACGCAGATCAAATCTGACGCAACTGACGGTTATAACGCGCTTCAAGTTACTGCAGGCGAGAAAAAAGCAAGCCGTGTAAACAAACCAGCAGCGGGTCACTTCGCTAAAGCTGGCGTTGAAGCGGGTCGCGGCCTGTGGGAATTCCGTCTTAACGGCGGTGAAGGTGAATTTGAAGTAGGTTCAGAGCTAACTGTTGAACTTTTCACTGAAGTGAAAAAAGTAGACGTTACTGGTACTTCAAAAGGTAAAGGTTTCCAAGGTGGTGTTAAGCGCTGGAACTTCAGCATGCAAGACGCAACTCACGGTAACTCTCTATCTCACCGTGCTCCTGGTTCAATCGGTCAAAACCAGTCTCCTGGTAAAGTTTTCAAAGGTAAGAAAATGGCCGGTCAAATGGGTAATGTTCGTTCTACGACACAGAACCTTGAACTAGTACGTGTTGACGCAGAGCGTAACTTGCTTTTAGTTAAAGGTGCAGTACCTGGCGCTATCGGCGGTGACGTTATCGTTAAACCAGCTGTTAAAGCATAAGTCCTGGAGATTTAGTGATGGAATTAGCAATTAAAGGCGCTGGTGCGCTTGAAGTTTCCGAAGCTACTTTTGGACGTGAGTTTAACGAAGCATTAGTACACCAAGTAGTTGTTGCTTACGCAGCAGGTGCTCGTCAAGGTACTAAAGCTCAACTGACACGTTCTGAAGTACGCGGTGGTGGTAAGAAACCATTCCGCCAAAAAGGTACTGGCCGTGCTCGTGCTGGTACAATCCGCAGCCCAATCTGGCGCAGCGGTGGTGTGAGCTTTGCAGCTAAGCCGCAAGATCACAGCCAAAAAGTTAACCGTAAGATGTATCGCGGTGCGATCAAGAGCATTCTTTCTGAGCTTGTTCGTCAAGATCGTCTAGTAGTTGTTGAAGATTTTGGTCTAGAAGCACCAAAAACTAAAGAACTAGTAGCTAAGCTTAAAGAACTTGAGCTTAAAGACGTACTAATCGTGACTGAAGAAGTAGATGAGAATCTATTCCTTTCTGCACGTAACCTGTACAAGGTTGACACGCGTGACGTAGCTGGCATCGACCCAGTAAGCCTAATCGCTTTCGATAAGGTTCTGATTACTGCTGCTGCTGTTAAGCAACTTGAGGAGGCGCTAGCATGATCCGTGAAGAACGTCTTTTAAAAGTAATCCTTGCTCCACACATCTCTGAGAAGAGCACTGTATCTGCTGAAGAAAACAACACGATTGTTTTCAAAGTAGCAAAAGATGCAAACAAAGCAGAAATTAAAGCTGCTATTGAAAAGCTTTTCGAAGTAGAAGTAACTGGTGTTCGCACTCTAAATGTTAAGGGTAAGACAAAGCGTACTGGTATGCGTTTTGGCCGTCGTAGCGATTGGAAAAAAGCATACGTTACTCTTAAAGAAGGTAGCGAGCTAGACTTTGTCGGCGGCGCCGAGTAATAAGGGGAGTTAGAATTATGGCACTTCAAAAGTGTAAACCAACTTCTGCGGGTCGTCGTCACGTCGTTAAAGTGGTTAACCCTGATCTACACAAGGGTAAGCCTTACGCTCCGCTACTAGAGAAAAACTCTAAATCAGGCGGTCGTAACAACAACGGTCGTATCACGGTTCGTCACATCGGTGGTGGTCATAAGCAACACTACCGTGTAATCGACTTTACACGCACAAAAGATGGCATTCCTGCTAAAGTTGAGCGTCTAGAGTACGATCCAAACCGTAGCGCAAACATCGCTCTTGTATTATATGCAGACGGTGAGCGTCGTTACATTATTGCACCTAAGGGTCTTAAAGCAGGTGATGCAATCCAATCTGGTGTTGATGCACCAATCAAGGTTGGTAACACACTACCTATGCGTAATATCCCTGTAGGTTCTACAGTACACAACGTTGAACTTAAACCTGGCAAAGGTGCACAAATTGCACGTTCTGCTGGTGCTTACGTACAGATCCTTGCTCGTGAAGGTCAATACGTAACACTACGTCTTCGCTCTGGTGAAGTTCGTAAGGTTGAGTCTGATTGTCGTGCGACTCTTGGCGAAGTAGGTAACGCAGAGCACATGCTACGTTCACTAGGTAAAGCTGGTGCAAATCGTTGGCGTGGTATCCGTCCTACAGTTCGTGGTGTTGCCATGAACCCGATTGACCACCCACACGGTGGTGGTGAAGGTCGTACTTCTGGTGGTCGTCACCCTGTATCTCCATGGGGCGTACCTACTAAGGGTTACAAGACTCGTAAGAACAAGCGTACTGATAAGTTCATCGTACGTCGTCGTACTAAATAATAGTTGAGGAATTGCCATGCCACGTTCTCTCAAGAAAGGTCCATTTATTGACCTACACTTGCTGAAGAAGGTAGAGAAAGCGTTGGAAAGCGGTGACAAGAAGCCAATTAAAACTTGGAGCCGTCGTTCAATGATCATACCTAACATGATCGGATTGACCATCGCTGTCCATAATGGTCGTCAGCACGTTCCTGTGTTCATCACAGACGAAATGATCGGTCACAAACTAGGTGAATTTGCACCTACACGTACTTACCGCGGTCACGCTGCGGATAAGAAAGCTAAGAAACGTTAATCGGAGGGTATGATGGAAGCATTAGCTAAACACAAATTCGCCTCTGGTTCGGCGCAGAAAGCACGTCTAGTGGCAGATCAGATCCGTGGACTTCCGGTTGATCGCGCGCTAGAAATCCTGGCGTACAGCCCGAAGAAAGCGGCTGTATTAGTTAAGAAAGTACTTGAGTCTGCTATCGCGAACGCGGAGCACAACGAAGGTGCTGACATTGATGAGCTTAAAGTGGCTAAAGTATTTGTAGACGAAGGTCCTACAATGAAACGTATTATGCCACGTGCTAAAGGACGCGCAGACCGCATCCTTAAGCGTACAAGCCACATCACTGTTGTGGTATCGGATAGCTAGGAGATATAAGTAATGGGACAAAAAGTTCATCCTACTGGTATTCGCCTAGGTATCTCAAAGCCTTGGGTATCTACTTGGTACGCGAATACAAAAGATTTCTCTGAACAGCTTTTTGGCGATCACAAAGTACGTCAATACCTTACTAAGGAATTGAAAAGTGCTTCTGTAGCTAAGATCGTTATCGAGCGTCCAGCTAAATCAATCCGTGTAACAATTCACACAGCTCGTCCTGGTGTTGTTATCGGTAAAAAAGGTGAAGATGTTGAAAAGCTTCGCCAAGCTGTAACTAAGCTTGCTGGTGTACCTGCGCAAATCAACATCGCAGAAGTACGTAAGCCAGAGCTAGATGCACAATTAGTTGCTGACGGTATTTCTTCTCAGTTAGAGCGTCGTGTTATGTTCCGTCGTGCTATGAAGCGCGCAGTACAAAACGCAATGCGTCTAGGTGCGAAGGGTATCAAAGTTGAAGTAAGCGGCCGTCTAGGCGGTGCTGAAATCGCACGTTCTGAGTGGTACCGTGAAGGTCGTGTGCCTCTACACACTCTACGTGCTGATATCGACTACGCAACTTCAGAAGCTTTGACCACTTACGGTATCATCGGTGTTAAGGTTTGGATCTTCAAAGGCGAAGTAATTGGTGGTCTTCCACTAGTTCAAGAGCAAGAGAAGCCAGCTAAACGTGCGCCGAAGAAAGCTAAAAAAAGTGCTAAGTAAGAGGTAGCGACTAATGTTACAGCCAAAACGTACAAAATTCCGTAAGGTACACAAAGGCCGCAACCGTGGTCTGGCTACCAGCGGTAACAAAGTTAGCTTCGGTTCTTTCGGCTTGAAAGCGACTGGCCGTGGCCGTATGACTGCTCGTCAAATCGAAGCAGCTCGTCGTGCTATGACACGTCACGTCAAGCGTCAAGGTAAAATCTGGATCCGTGTATTCCCAGATAAGCCAATTACAGAAAAGCCGCTTGAAGTTCGTATGGGTAAAGGTAAAGGTTCTGTTGAATACTGGGTTGCTGAAATTCAGCCTGGTAAAGTGCTTTACGAAATGGAAGGTGTTTCTGAAGAGCTTGCTCGTGAAGCATTTAACCTTGCTTCTCGTAAACTACCATTCAAGACAACTTTCGTAACTCGGACGGTAATGTAATGAAAGCTAGCGAATTAAAAGACAAAAGCGTAGAAGAGCTAAATGCTGAACTTCTTGAGCTACTTCGTGAGCAGTTTAACCTGCGCATGCAAGCGAGCACTGGTCAGCTAGCTCAAACTCACGAACTGAGAAAAGTACGTCGCAACATTGCGCGTGTTAAAACGGTTATTAACCAGAAGGCAGGTGCATAATGAGCGATAAGATCCGTACTCTTCAAGGTCGTGTAGTAAGCGATAAAATGGACAAATCAATTGTTGTTGCTATCGAGCGTCAGGTTAAGCACCCGATCTACGGTAAGTTCATCAAGCGTACAACTAAGTTGCACGCACACGATGAAAACAACACGGCACTAGCAGGTGACGTCGTGACTATTCGCGAATGTGCGCCAATCTCTAAGAAAAAATCTTGGATGCTAGTTGACGTTATTGAACGTCCTAAGAAAGCTTAATTTTAGTTTTTAACTAAATTAGACTTTTGATAAAGCCCCAGCACATGCTGGGGCTTTTGCGTTCCTGGATAATTTTTATAAATGGCTATCGAACGTCAGATTTACTCATTCAAATTGAGCAAGTATTAAGTCAAATTGGTATTAAGCACCCGATCTACGGTACTCGTTATAAAAAGAAAGCATCAAGCGTACAACTAAGTTGCACGCACACGATGAAAACAACACGGCTACTCACAGGTGACGTCGTGACTATTCGCGAATGTGCGCCAATCTCTAAGAAAAAATCTTGGATGCTAGTTGACGTTATTGAACGTCCTAAGAAAGCTTAATTTTAGTTTTTAACTAAATTAGACTTTTGATAAAGCCCCGGCATTAGCTGGGGCTTTTGCGTTTCTGGGACGTTTTTTATCGCCTTGATGGTCGGTAGCACTAAAGTGTGCTGTCTTTTTACGATACAGTCGTTATGCTAGAAAAAATAATAAAAAATCATCACAGTTATGTTTTCTATTGGACTTATCAGTCTTATTGCGCTGCTGTATTTAGCGCTTTTATTTACCATTGCATGGGGCGCGGATAGGGCAAGTACTAAATTTCGCTCTTATCATGCCAAGCAAGTTACCTATGCCTTGTCACTTGGGGTATATTGCACCTCTTGGGCGTTTTTTGGTACTACCGCGCAAGCTGCAAACAATGGTTGGTGGCTAGCGCCAACTTATGTTGGCACGATTTTACTGTTTATATTTGGTTGGCAAGTCTACACACGAATTGCTGAAATATGCCGCCAGCAGCAGCTCACTTCCATGGCGGACTTTATTGCCACGCGTTACGGGAATTCTTCTAGTTTGTCTGGGCTCGTTTCTCTGATCTCTGTTATTGCGGTCGTGCCCTATATTGCCCTTCAGCTTAATGCCACCAGCGCCAGTATCGGTATGTTAACAAGCGAAACCCAGCTGGTGAGTGCCGCATTTTGGCAAGATGGTACTTTTTACATCACGTTACTGTTAGCTCTATTTGCCATTTTGTTTGGCACTCGTAGGCTGAGACCCAGTGAGCATAACCCTGGGTTGATGACTGCAATCGCCTTTGAGTCATTAATTAAGTTGCTGGCGTTTATTGCCGTTGGTGTCTATGTCTGTTTTGTACTCTTTGAATCGCCTGCTCACTTATTCAACCAGGTAGAGCAGCAGGGAATTACCAAGCAAATAGAGGCAACCGCCAGCCCAACCTATGTTTATTTAGTTCATGTTCTCTTGGGTGCATTGGCAACGCTTTGTTTGCCGCGACAATTCCATACCTCTTTTATTGAATATGACGAACAAAACCAATTTAAAACCGCACGCTGGCTATTTCCCGTTTATTTGCTGCTGATTAATTTATTTATTTTGCCAATCGCTTACGCCGGATTGGTGTATTTTAATGGTCAATATATTGGTTACGATACGTTTGTGCTCGCCTTACCGCTGGGATCTGATGCACCTTTGGTTGCTTTAACTGCCTTTCTGGGAGGGTTCTCTGCGGCGACGAGCATGGTAATAGTTTCAGCCATCGTGCTATCTATTATGATCACCAATGATTTTATCAATCAATTTTTGTTGCGCCGCTCGCACTTAAATTCACACCATCGTGGTTTATCTAAGTTTAATCTGCTCAATGCTAGACGGGTGGTCATTGTTGGCATTTTATTGTTGAGTTACGCCAGTCATCGTGTGCTTGCTGAGGGTAACACATTAGCCAATATGGGACTCATGTCATTTGCTTTGGTAGCACAGTTTTCGCCCGCGATGGTGATTGGTTTGTGGTGGCGAGGAGCTTCGTGCTTAGGCGCGCAATTAGGTATTGTGACAGGTTTTGCTATTTGGTTTTACACCCTGTTGTTACCGAGCTTGATCAGTGGCCTTAACTTCGAAAGTCACTGGTTGAGCGCGGGGCCTATGGGTATCACATGGTTAGCACCGTTAGACTTTTTGAGTCTGGGGTTAGACAGTACAAGTCAGTCTGTGCTGATCTCGTTAAGTGCAAATTTGTTGGTTTATTTTCTGGTGCCATTTATTTCATCAGCACGTCTTGCTGAGCGCTTACAAAGCAATAAATTTGTTATGCCATCCAAATCTGCACAGTCTGCAAACACGGTGTTGAGTTACCACGACTTGGCAGCATTACTGCAGCGCTTTAGCGAGCAGGCGCGAGCACAGCAGCTTGTAGAGCTTCATTTCCCTAAAGAGCCCGGAAACTGGAAACTGCCAGCACCTTTGCAAGTTGAAAGTATCATTGAGCGGGAGATGTCGACCCTCGTTGGTGGGGCATCTGCGAAACTGATTTTAGATGTCGCCAAAGATGAAAAGCGTCAGCCTTTAGAGCAAGTTGCAGAGTTTGTCGATGAAGCGTCACAGGTATTACGTTTTAATCGTGACTTGCTACAGTCGACCATAGAAAATGTCAGTCAGGGGATTAGTGTAGTAGATAGCCAACTGCAACTGGTCGCTTGGAACCTGCGCTATGCAGAAATGTTTAACTATCCAGACAATGCACTGTTTATTGGTCGCCCTGTGGCTGAGCTTATTCGTTACAATGCACAGCGCGGACTATTTGGTGATGCTGATGTCGAGCAGCAAGTACAGAAGCGTCTATCACATTTACGACGAGGCAATGCGTATCGTTACCGCCGCGAGCACCACGATGGTCGCGTGTTTGAAATACAAGGTAACCCGCTTCCGGGTGGCGGGTTTGTAACAACCTACACTGACATCACGGAGTTTGTGAAACAGCAGTCCCTACTAGAACAAGTTAATACAAACCTAGAAGAAACGGTCGCAGCAAGAACCAAAGAGTTGATAGACGCCAACCATGCTTTATCTACTGCGAAACGCCAAGCTGAGCAGGCAACGGAGAGTAAGACCCGTTTTTTCGCAGCAGCAAGCCATGATCTGTTACAGCCATTTAACGCAGCGAGCCTGTTTTGTTCATTGATGAGTGAAAAAGCCCACGGGACTGAACTAGCTGAGCTTTCGCAAAGCATCAAAAGTTCATTGGCAAGTGCTGAAGAGCTGTTGTCGAGCATTCTTGAACTCACAAAGTTAGAAGCCGGTGCGTTTAAGGTTAATCGTTCGCGCTTTGTATTATCGTCACTGTTGGAGCCATTAGAAAATGAATATGGGGCGATAGCGAAAGACAAAGGGTTAGCGTTTACTGTGCGGGTTTGTGATGCCATGCTCTACACTGATAAAGCACTCCTAAAAAGGGTGTTGGGAAACTTACTGAGTAACGCGATTCGTTACACTGAGTCTGGTACGATAAGGCTTATCGCTGAATCTCAGGGAGAGAGTGTTTCAATCATTGTTGAAGACACAGGCGTAGGCATTGCAAAGCAAGATCAGGACGCCATATTTCAAGAATTCAAACAGCTGCATAGTAAAGAGCTAGCGCAGGGATTAGGACTTGGACTTGCGATCAGTAAACGGATATGTGAAGTGTTGGAAATACCCATCACCCTTGGCTCACAACTTAATAAAGGCACGCAATTTACCTTAACACTGCCAAGCTTTGGAACGCCGACGGATCAAAAGAGCGAAGTAATTGCTGACAAACCCAGTGGTGATGCGCAATTATCGGGTCTGTCTATTTGGCTACTCGATAATGATGCCAACGCACTTGATGCACTATCACAAGTATTGCTAAGTTGGGGGTGTAAGGTGGCCGTAGCGCGAGATGAAGCAGCGCTTAGCGCACTGCAAGCAACGAGTCGGGCTGATATGTTGATTGCGGATTATCAGCTTGATCATGGTGTCACCGGACTTGAGGTAATTACGGGGCTTGCGCTGGACAATATGCCAATCATTATCAACACAGCTAACCACGACGAGGCTATTCGCGAGCAAGTAAGTGATGCCGGGATCCCATTACTTTATAAACCGCTTAAAATACCAGCCCTAAAGCGCATGATTAAACGACTAATTTAGTTAAGCACTCGCTTCATCGTCGAGGTGTACATCCGTAGCCAGCTGATTAAAGAGGATCCCAGCTTGGGTGCGGTTATACACATTGAGCTTTTTTAAAATTGCTGAAACATGCTGTTTGATGGTGGTCTCTTGAATCGACATTGCATATGCAATTTGCTTATTCAAAAGGCCGTCGGAAATCATCGTTAACACGCGATATTGCTGCGGTGTTAGCTTTTCTAAATTACGTGCAAATTGCGCTTGTTCGCTGTCACTTTCTGGCGCGATATCCACGATTTCAGGCAACCAAGTTTCTCCTTCAATAACGAGCTTGATAGCATCACTAATCACTTCTAGTGAGGAAGACTTGGGAATATAAGCGCTTGCCCCGAGGGCAACACATTGACTAATAATGGATGCTGATTCGTTGGCTGAAACCATGATCACTAGTATGTCTGGATACTGATTTCTTAACCGGGCAAGACCTTCGAGACCTTTCGCGCCAGGAATAGACAAGTCCAAAAATACTAGCTCTGTCTCAGGATGCGCGAGCAACATCTCGAATAAGCTGTCTAAGGTACTGGCTTCTTTAATGGGGTCATGACCAATCGCTTGTGCAGCAGCGTGTTTAAGTGCGCTGCGAAATAATGGGTGGTCATCAGCGATGATTGCTTGCACCTGAGACATCCTTAACTAACTCCTAGTATCCGTTGTTATAGGGTATTTCCAAAACTACATCAAGCGATTGAGATAGCGAGACTCTCTTGCAGCCTCGCTTTCGGTGCTAAAAACGATAACCTACGGTAAGCGAAACGGTTCTTGGGTCGCCAAAGTAGCCTATCAAAGTATTATCACCACCAAGTCCTGGCATGTATTTACTCACATTACTCGGATCGCTCGGATCTGGTGTCACGAACTGATAGCCTCCTATCATATATTCTTCATCGGTCAGGTTTTTCCCATGAAGACCAACACGCCAATTGCCATCTGTGCTATACCAATTAATACTCAGATTGACTAAACCATAGCTGTCCTGCGTCAGTAGGCTATCTTCCTCAAATAAGACATAATCACCACGATGGTAGTAGCTGGCATTGAATACCCAATCGCCAATATCGCTGTAGAGTTTATAGGTCGCCCCAAGGTTAAAAGTTAAATCAGGGGTGTTAGAAATACTAAAGCGGTCTGATTTGTCAAATGTCGCACCCGTGTCTGGGTTAGTATCGAGTACCTCTTCAAAATCGCTGTCTATATATCCTATCGCGGCGTCAAAACTCAGCGCCTCTGTGGCGACATAGCTCAGCTCGGCTTCAATACCATTTGCTGTAGACTTACCGATGTTGCCAAGTCGTTGGTTGAGATCGGCAGAAGTTGCACCGGGCAATACGGAAATATATTGGCGGTCTTTGTGATCTAATGTGAATAGCGTGATATTGGCTCTTAGATTGTCGTTCCATTCGCTTTTCATACCGATTTCGAATGAATCTACGATTTCAGGGTCTGCAGCAGGCTCCGCGGTGCTGGCTCTGGGGTTGAAAGTACCGGATTTAAATCCTTGAGCATAGCTGGCAAAGAACATAATATCGCGGTTGTATTGATATTCCACTCCTACTCTTGGCGTAAACCGTGACCAATCTTCTTCATCATCAAGCACTGACGGTACCAGTTCACCTGCAGGGCGTGTATAACCTGGGATCCAATTTGATTCGGGATACACAATATCAAAGACCAAACCATTGCTTACTTGTGCTTCTTTGCTGTCTTTAGTGTAACGAGCGCCTAATGTGAGCGACCACTGCTCTGCTAAATCAATGCTGCCTTGAATATACGCAGCTTTACTATTTGAATTATTACAACCACTCACTTCTCGCGTAAGACCGGGAGCGTCCAAGCTTTGTCCTAATACCTCCAAAATTGCTTGGAATTGGCCGCATGACTCACCATCGTAATAATATAGACCTGAGACAAATTTATAGCCGTTACCTGCATGGCTTAGCTGTATCTCATGGGTGGTTTGTTCATCATCATAAATGGCGGGTACATCAAAGATCCGTAATGGCGTATTATCAAAGTCGATATTGGTCGGGGAGTAACTATCTCGGCTAGCACCGATGTATTTTATTGTGGTGGCGTCAGAAAGATCCCAGCGAGCGGTCAAACTATATCCCTCAAGCTCGACTTTATTCCACGTGGGCATACTGGTGTAAGAATCAAATATGCTGTCAGGCACGGGAGCGTCAGTCAGTAAGCTCGGCAACAAGCGGTAACCCCCTTTAGAGTTGGAGTCATCATCGGTTTTATCCCATGCTAAACGGAAGAACAAGTCGTCGCTTGGACGATATTCCAAGGTTAACCGTGCAGCTTGAATTTCTTTATTGTAGTTTTCCTTGTCTTGGCCGGGCAGCGTTGAAACCTTGAACTCACCAAAGCCATCTCGATTCAAAGTCGCAAAGCCATAACCTAGGTAGAGTGTATCTTCCACGAGCGGCAGTTGACCTGTGATCTTAAGATCGCGTTGATTATAACTACCAACAGTCCCTTCCACGTTAAAAGTCGCATCGCCAGACATTTCCTTAGTGACATATTTTATAGCGCCACCAATAGTGTTTTTGCCATATAGCGTTCCTTGCGGTCCACGTAGTACTTCAATCTGTTGTACATCAAGGAGGTCTAGTACAGCCCCTTGCGGCCTTGCTAAGTAAATGTCATCGACGTAAATACCGACACCAGGTTCATAACCCCATAATGGATCTTGTTGCCCAACACCACGAATAAAGGCTGTGAGGGTAGAGTTAGTGCCACGGCTGGCTTGAAGTGTGGTATTAGGTGAAAACTGCTGGACTTCAGAGAGTACCGAAATGCCATTTTCGAGTAGATCGGTTTCACCGATAGAAGTCACTGCCACCGGAACGGTTTGAAGGTTTTCTACCGTCTTTCGTGCCGTGACCTCGATGCGCTCTAACTTGCCTTGTGATTGTATTGCTTGTTCTGCTGCCGCTGGGCTGACTTGAGTTGCCAGTGTAATAGCCAACGCGATAGCTGAATATCTAGGTTGGTAAATGTTCATCCAGTGATCCCTTTATTATTGTCATTTGGGGCTTGTTGTCACACCAAAGCATAGGGGAGTTGTAAAGTTTTTCTATTAGTACCTTAGTACTAATACCTTGATACGCTAGGATTAACACGGGGTGTAGGGCTTCTATAACCTTAGTACTATGGTTTTTATTGCGCCTGCACGCCACACTGATATTCATCAACAGTATGCCCAACACATCAATTTATAACGGGCATTAATAACAATAAAAGGAAGCCCTTATGCTCAGTATGCTTGGACTGGCAGGAGGACTTGGCCTACTTATTTGGCTAACTCTTCGTGGTGTAAATTTGTTTATTGCAGCTCCACTATGCGCATTATTGGTCGCACTAACCAGTGGCGTTGCTTTATTTCCTTCAGATGTGGTGCAAAGTAGCTTTATTACACTGTATATGGACGGCTTTGCAGGTTTTTTGAGCGCTTGGTTTTTTATGTTCTTGCTTGGTTCTTTATTTGGTAAGTTTATGGAAGACAGCGGTGCCGCTGATAGTGTAGCGCGTTATATTGTTAATAAACTCGGTATGAAACATGCTGTGTTAGCGGTAGTGATTGCCTGTGCGGTATTAACGTATGGCGGTGTAAGTGTTTTTATTGTGGCTTTCTCTGTCTACCCCATGGCGCTCAGCTTATTTAAAGATGCCAATTTACCAAGGCGCTTTATTCCCGCAACTCTGGCTTTCGGCTCTGTCACCTTTACCATGACTTCAGCAGGCTCTCCTGAAATTCAAAACTGGATCCCAATAAAGTATTTAGGTACTTCGCCTTATGCGGCTTGGGAAGTCAGTTTAGTGGTTGCCATATTTATGGCTATTACTGGCTATTGGTGGTTGAAAAAGATGATAACCAAAGCGGTGGCAAATGGTGAGCACTTTGAAGCGAGAGATGACGACCCTGAAATTCATGACCGCCATTATCCCCACCCAGTCACAGGTGTATTACCTCTGATTGTGGTGTTGATTTTGTCTTTTACCCTTCATGATGCGCTACAGCAAAGTGCGCTTATTGTAGCCTTGTTAGGTGGTGTACTCAGTATTATAGCGATCAACTTTAAGCATTTTCACAACATGGGGAATGCCATTAACTTAGGCACCACAGGAGCGCTAGTTGCTATCGGTAATACCAGTGCTGTAGTGGGGTTTGGTGCGGTCGCAAAAAACACTGAGGCATTTCAATTAGCGGTTGAAATGATGACAGACATGCCGGGTAATGAGCTGCTTGGCGCCGCTGTGGCGGTGAGTGTGATAGCCGGTTTAACCGGGTCGGCATCTGGTGGGCAAGCCATTGCATTACCTCTAGTGGCACCGCACTACATCGATGCAGGTGTCAATCCAGAGCAATTACACCGTGTTGTCGCTATTAGCTCAGGCGCTTTGGATACCTTACCGCACAACGGTTATGTGGTTACAACCATTCGCGCTATCTGTAAAGAAACACATCAACGAGCCTATTGGTCTATGGCTGCGTTGACTGCGGTCGTGCCGCTAGTGGGGGTTGCCCTCGCATTAACCCTATTTATCTTATTTTAATGGAGTGATACAGCAATGAAGCGGATTTTCCTGTTACTTTTGTTCGTTGTCAGCCATATTGTCTATGGCAGTGAGACAAACAAATCTATGCTGGTTGAAAAGCAAGTTTTTACACTCGCGCATTTTACTACAGAGTCTGGAGTCAGCATTCCTGACGTTACGGTCGGCTGGGAAAGCTATGGCAAATTAAATGCCGACAAAAGCAATGCAATTTTGATCACGCATTTCTTTTCTGGCACCTCTCACGCGGCGGGTAAGTATCGAGAGTCTGACGTATTAGCCGGTTACTGGGATGCCATTATCGGCCCTGGGAAAGCGATAGATACGAACAAGTACTTTGTGATAAGTTCAGATACTTTGGTCAACGCAAACTGGCATAATAAAGATGTGATCACAACGGGTCCTGCCTCCATTAACCCAAAGACAGGTAAACCTTACGGCTTGGATTTTCCCGTGGTGACCATAGGTGATTTTGTTGAAGTACAAAAGCAACTATTGGATAGCTTAGGTATCGACAAACTACATGCGGTGATGGGCGCGTCTATGGGATCTTTCCAAGCGTTAGAATGGTCGGTGCGCTACCCCGAAAAAGTGTCACGTTTAATTCATGTGATTGGCGCGGCAAAGATGGATGCTTGGACCGTTGCGGCGTTAGAGAAATGGGCTTTACCCATCCGCCTTGATCCAAATTGGCAGGGCGGGGACTACTATGACGGGGAAAGGCCACTTGCTGGACTGACGGCCACGATGCTTAATATTACTCAAGACGCGATGCACCCCGCTATTTATAACGCCAGTTTTCCAGACTTTATTGTGCTTGATCCCAAAGCAAAGCAAGATATTCGTCAGCTTCCTAAACTCAGCCAAACGCTAGCCACGCGCGCACGAGCGAGGGCCGAAACGCAAGATGCGAATTCAATCTTGTATTTAGTCCGCGCCTCGCAACTATACACCGCAGGTATGCAAGGTAATTTTGATAGCGCTATCGATAAAATCACAGCAAAGGTGTTATTGATGCCTGCAAGCAATGACTTGTTATTAAGACCTGAGCCTATTCGTAAGTTAGCACAGACCCTTAAAGCCAAGAATAAAGACGTGCAAATTACAGAAATAGAAGGCGTTTGGGGGCATTTAGACGGTATTTTTTCAATTCAATCGCAGGCTGACACCATTGCTCAGTTCTTAGCAAAATAATCAAGGAGTGACGATGAAGACAGCGTTGATCACAGGGGCTGCAAGTGGCATTGGTCGCTATATCGCGATGGCCTTGAGCAAACAAGGTTACAGCTTATTGCTTGTAGATTTGAATTTAGCGCAAGCACAGACGGTGGCTGAGTCTATCGTCAGTGAAGGCGGAAACGCACAAGCGTTTGCGCTCAATATTGCCAATAAGCAAGACATCGCTGACTTTATCCGTCAGCACGATAACATAGATGTGCTTATCAATAATGCAGGCGTGCAACACGTTGAAGCACTGGAGCATTTTCCAGAAGATAAATGGCAATTGCTGCAAGATGTGATGCTAACAGGCCCCGCCATGTTGTGTAAGGCGGTATTGCCACATATGCGTAAAGGCGGCTTTGGCCGCATCGTCAATATTGGTTCTATCCACGCCTTAGTCGCGTCTAAATATAAGTCAGCTTATGTCGCTGCAAAACATGGATTGATCGGGTTTGGTAAAGTATTGGCGCTGGAAACCGCGGACTGCGATATCACCGTGAACACCATTTGCCCCGCTTATGTAAAAACTCCCTTGGTAGAGCAGCAAATTACCGCGCAAGCAAACCAGCATGGGATCAGCGAAGATGAAGTGATAAACAATATCATGTTGGCACCAATGCCGAAAAAGGCCTTTATTGGGTTGGATGAAATTGCCCATGCAGTCAATTTTTTACTCGCAAATGAATCTCGCAACATTACTGGCCAAGCCATTGTGCTTGACGGCGGCTGGACAGTGCAGTAGAGAGCCTGGCGCTTTTTAACAAAGGTGGTAGTTTTCACGAATGCTCAAAGGGCATTAATCGCCAATGCCCTTGTAAAAGCTAAGACTTATTTTGTCCACGGCGTATAATACGAACCCTGACCTAGTCTATACTTATAGTTTTATCAACCTAAGGCGTGCCAGTTATATTAGGGGAATTTTTGCTGTTAAAAATACTTCCAGAAGCAGCTTGTACTATCATTTTAATAGTTATAATGACTCCAGCTACAAATAAAATAAGCATAGAACTTACGTATATTTCCCCATTTTTTGTGTTATCATTGGGTACGTCAAAGTTAAAAATGACGGATATCAATTAAAAAATCGCATTTTTTAACATTATAGTGAAGGATTACTTATTTTGTTAGTCGACGATAGTTTATCTTCGAGCCGCTGGCTCAATTTTATAAAAGAAAGTTGGAAGATCTTCCTTTTATGGCTCAGTGGTGTATTACTACTTATGTCATTTCGACTCTTTTATCTTTTCCACTTTAGTGAAAAGGTTTCTTCTGATGTTACTGTCAAACAGCTATTTGATGCCTTAGCTACAGGATTTAAATTTGACTCCTCCGCGGCTGGCGTTTGTCTTTTGATCCCTTTTTTGATGAATTGCTTTTTACAGCCTTTTCGCTTAGCACACTTGGTTAAATATGCCCGAAATATAATAGGAGTTATTTATCAAAGTGTTTTTGTGATTTTAGGGGTATGTGGAGTAACTTATATCAGCGAGTATGGTTCTCAGTATAATTACTTCATGCTTGAAGGGCTGTATGATGATCAGCAGGCGATTATAAGCACTGCCATTCAGCAATATAAACCTTGGGGTAGCTTACTAAGTATTGTGATACTGCTTCTTTATGTTCTTTTCTGGACGAGGTTTGTAGATAGACGAAACTATAGTTTTTTAATAAATCTTTGCCCTAAAAGTAGAGCTAAAAAAGTCATTCTTTCTATATTGGTTATTGTTGTTTTTATATGTGCAGCTCGTGGTTCATTTGATTCTCGCCCAGCTTCTAGAAAATGGTCGGCGGTTACGACAGACCCCTTCGTTAATAATTTGGTGATAAATCCTTTCCGTAGCTTTTTTTATGCAATACAAGATTATGGTGAATTAAATCAACTCACCACATCCAATACCAATCCTTACTCTGTAAGCGAGGATAAGATTAATAATGTGCTGCTAAATAATGAAACTCGCAGTATAGGCCCCTTAATTGAGAAACCATCTCGTATCTTTTTCATTGTGATGGAAAGTTTCGATTCTTGGCCATTGCAGGATAAATACAGAGGCTTGGGACTCACTGAAAACTTTCATCGGCTAAAAGCAAACGGTATTTTTGTTGAACAAACTTTACCCGCAGCCTCAAGTACGATGAACTCTTTATCTAGTCTAGTTACAGGGATCCCATTTAGTGGGATAAACATGAGTCGTCTCACCAGTAAAGTTGACACTTACTCTTTAATTCATCACATGGAGAAGCAGGGCTACACATCACAATTCTTTTATGGTGGCTTACTCTCATGGCAAACCGTGGGTGAGTTTATGAATAGGCATGGTGTCGATCGTATCTATTCAGCTGCAAATGCAGGAGGTAAGGGAAGTGCCGGTGTATGGGGAGTTGACGATGGACAACTTTTTGATTTAGTTAGTAAGTCAGTACCAGAGAATAGCTTTAATTTGATTATGACGACTAGTTATCATGGGCCATTTAATTTAGATTTATCGAATAGCGAGTACCCATGGAGAAATGGAGTCTATCCAGCACAGTTTCAAGTAATGAGTGATGAGCTATTATCTCCTAATACTCTGGGGCATTTATGGTACTCAGATAAAATGATGGGGCAATTCGTAGATAACATGCAGCGTCAATATCCGGATGCGTTATTTGTCATTACAGGAGACCATTACAGTCGCCGTTATTTTCATGCGAAGCCTAACCTATACGAACTTACACATGTACCTATTCTTCTTTTAGGGCAGGGTATTTCATCGAAACTAAGCAACCGGAAAGTGGCCTCGCACATGGATATAACGGCAACGATTATGGACTTGATAGCAAGCTCAGATACGCCTTTTGCTAGCTTTGGTCACTCACTTGTTCGCTCTGAAATACCGGAAAATGTTTTTGGCTATAAAACAATTCGAAACAGTGAATATGTGTGGAAACAAGGTAATAATGAACAGTTTTATGGCTATAGGTGCACCGCAAAAATGGACGTTAAACCTCCAGATCAATCAGTACCCATACATGAGTATCAGGTATACATGGCCGCTGCTTGGCAATTATTAATGAAGGGCTTTGCTGACGATTGACTATGTCATGTTGGTTTCAACTCGATAATTAAAACGCCATACTCATCGTGATACTTGTATGGCGTTACATTATTCTGTAGACAAGGTGCGTTGCATATTATGCCACTGAACTTTATTAAAACATCAACCACTAACTAGGTATCAAGTTCTACGCGCATTCATCTCAGCAATAAACTTGTTAGAATCTTCAATTGAGCGGTTCATATCTGCAATTAAGGCGCTTATATCACGCTTTAGTCCTGTAAACTCACCTTTAATAGCACTTACCGCTTGTGCATTTAGGTTATGTTTAAGATACAGCACATTATCTTGTAGTGAGTCGAGCACGGGCTGCATTTTTGCTTCACTACTGCGCATAGAGCGAAGTAAGCGTTCAAATTGGCGTTGTGTTTGACTTAATTGCTTAGCACTCTCGTGTTTTAGGTTTACACTCGAATATTGCTCAAGTTCATCTTGCCATTCGTCAAATAGTGCTTTTGCCACATCTTCGACTTTGTCTATATTCGCACTTACAGCACTGGCAGCAGCAAGACTTGCTTGATAGTCATCATTGAGTAAGTCATAGGCTTCTTGTAATTCCTTACCATCAAAATTGATTAGAGTCGTTAGCCTATCTAATGCTGATTGGAACTCCTTTTGCGATTCTTGTTGAGAATCTTTGGTTTCTTCTACTCGATCAACGAGTATCTCTCGCTTGTGTACACCAAATTTTTCCATGGTGGCGTAATAAGCGCTTTGGCAGCCAGTTACTAACAAAAGTAACGCTACACTCAAGGTCAGTTTCTTCATTCGTACTCCCAGACTATCAAGGGTGATTAATCAGTAAGTGGTCAACGACCGTCATTTTATTACGATTTACCGCTATAAATTATGGGGGGGATTGTTATGATGTGTAAAGTGATCCATGAATATTAACTTGATTATGAAGCAAACAATCACCGAAATGAAAGCTGTTGTTTTACGGTTTTCTCGTGCTCAACCACGCTGGTGGCAGCGCTATGCTAAGCGTTGTGTGGAAGATCAAATAACGGTCAACGCTGGGTATTTAGCATATGTGACGCTACTTTCATTGGTGCCACTTGTTGCCGTTGGCGTTGCAATATTTTCTGCTTTTCCCGGGTTCGAAGAGACCAGAGTAGCAATTGAACACTTTATTTTTAATAACTTTGTGCCTACCTCGACTGATACTATCAAAGAGCATATTAGCGCGTTTACAGGTAATGCAAATCAGATGACAGCCATAGGTGTAAGCTTTCTCGCGGTTATTGCTTTGTTACTTATCCGCAATGTAGATACAACGCTCAATCGAATATGGCGGATTGAAAAAAAACGTCCACTGATGATTTCATTTGCTATTTACTGGATGGTATTAACACTTGGCCCCGTGCTACTGGGGGCAAGTATTGGGATGACGTCCTATATTGTTTCTTTGGTCTCGTTTGCAGATCAAGGGATCCCGGGTTTTAGTGGTGCAATTATTAAAATGTTGCCCTACTTAATTTCCATGATTGGCTTCATCATGCTCTATACTTTAGTACCAAACACAAGTGTGTCATTTAAAGCGGCGGTACCGGGAGCGTTATTTGCTGCGCTGTTATTTGAGCTTACCAAAAAAGGTTTTGCACTTTATATCAGCCACTTTCCGTCTTACGAAGTAATCTACGGGGCGCTCGCAACAGTACCTATTTTATTTGTATGGGTTTATTTGTCATGGATAGTCGTGCTCTTGGGCGCTGAGTTTACTGTTTGTTTAACTCAAGATATGGAAGCGGCAGGAGTGGATACTTGCTCCGAGTTTGACCCACCAGATGCGCAAGGGTTGTAGTGCCGTAAAATATAAGTGACACAATAAGGGTAATGGCTAAGTTTCTTGCTTCAACAAAGCCACTTAGTTATCCATAGATCAGGCTTACTGGTGCGAAGTAAGGGGGATCATGAGCTTATTGTATCAGCATAGCAACGCTTTGCGTCGCTTCCACTTAGCTGTTGGTCATGGTCATCAACTCGACATTGAAGAGTATGGTGACCCTGCAGGCATTCCTATCATCGTACTCCATGGGGGACCTGGGCAAGGTCATTCCACAGCGGTACTAGGTTACTTTAACCCCAAAAAGTATCGCGTTATTTTGTTCAGTCAGCGGGGGTGTGGCAACTCAACGCCAAGTGATATTTGCCACATTAATACTGTCGCCTTATTGAATGATATAACTGCAATAAAAATACACTTAGGGTTGTCAAAGGTGATACTTGCAGGAGAGTCTTTTGGTGCAATGTTGGCACTACTTTACGCTCAGCAGTATCAGGATCAGATTGCTGGAATGGTATTGTGGTCAAGTTTTTTGGGAACAGAGGAAGACTTACATTGGTTGTATGGTAGACACGGCGCACCTGCTCAAATGTATCCTGAACAATATCATAAATTTGCACAAAACCTAGAGACGTTAACATCTATCCTGAATTGTTATCATCAAGCACTTTTTGGCGAGGATGAGCTGCGTAAAAGAACCATGGCAACACGTTGGTGCGAATGGGATAACTTAATTGCTATGGATGGCGACATTGAAAAAATCAGACTATGTAAAGGGGACAAACAGCTCATCAAGGCGCAGCAAATGGTGCACTTTTTTAGTCGCAACTGCTTTATGCAGCCCCAGCAAATACTCTCTCATGGGGAAAGTATCCGTCATTTACCCATCTGGTTTATTCATGGCCGTCATGATTTAATGTGCCGATATGCGCCTGTTTATCAGCTGGCGCAAAAAGTTAACGCACAGTTGTTTATTGTCGACGGTGTAGCGCATTGTGGAGCAACCTCTGCGTATGCAGAAGCTATCCGACGTGCAGCGGATCTATTACTGTGCAAAATCCAGCATCATTAAAAATAGAGGTAGAGTGTGCAAGGACTAATTCAACGAGTTACAGAAGCAAAAGTCGAAGTTGAGGGGAAAGTAGTTGGGCAGATAGGTCAAGGTATAGTGTTACTGTTAGGGGTTGAAAAAGCAGACACGGAGCAAACGGCAGATAAGCTACTCCATAAGGTAAGCAACTATCGTATTTTTACAGACAGTAATGACAAAATGAATTTGAGTCTAAAAGATATTGAAGGCGAGTTATTGGTTGTATCGCAATTTACTTTGGCAGCCGATACCAAAAAAGGTATGAGGCCGAGCTTTTCAAGTGCTGGGACGCCTGAACAAGCAAATACCTTGTATCAATACTTTGTGGCGCAGGCTAAAGTAGCTGGGCTTAAAGTTGCCACAGGACAATTTGCGGCAGATATGAAAGTTAGCTTGGTAAACGATGGCCCCGTCACATTTAATTTCGCGATTACGTAAACAAATTGCTTTTGATTGAGCGCTTTTTACAATTGAGCGCAGGTATAGTAACGCCGCTGAAGCAGCAATAATGTACAGATAAAAGCTCGAGTCTAGCGCTTTACATCAATGATGATATTTGCGTAATCCGGTACCCTCTCGATATAAGGCTTTTTACCGAAATTAGTGATAAGTAAATGCTGAAGTTGCTTTAATTGCGATTCATGGTCGGTTAAAAAGTTGATATATAGCCTCCCGCCTTCATTTATAGCTGCTCGTAATAAGCGGTAAAATTGATGCTGAAACAAGAAAAGAGGAGGCTCTAACTCGCTGAATAAATCTAATACTATCCAATCATAACGCTTGCCCTGCTGTAGTGCTTTGAACACATCAATACAGTTAACATCACACAAGGGATCGCCGCCAAAATAACGCTTATAACAATGGATGACATCAGGGTTGTTATCAATGGTAGTGATATGGCAACTTGGATACGTGGCCTTCAGATAGTCACGGATAGCGCCTGCGCCAAGTCCTAATTCTAATACGCTTGTCGGTGGTGTTGCTAATTGCCAGCGGCTAGCAAATGTTTTTAAGTGGGGAAATAGCAAGTGTTCCGGGTGGTTTAGTTCCACAACGGATTGTAAGGTGTTGTTTATTAGCAGCCATCGCAACGACTTGTCTTGGCGAACCTGAATGCTGTTTCGGCCTTGTTTGTGCCAATATAGCAAGTGCCCTAGCTGGTGGCTATGAACCACAAAATCGTTACTAATAGTGCCTGAATGAGTAATAAATTCTCCCATGATAACATCAGCATAGACGAGGATTTTGTGAATGCCAGCTTGTTCATTAGTTTTTACACTAAAGACTAAGTGTTTTAGCGCATTTTATTCCCTACACTGAGGTTATCTTGTAGGGTGTATTCAACCTAAGAATAATAGCGATAAGGCTAACAAAAAACAGGAGTCAGTGATGTTTGAGGTAACTTCACCGCAAAGTAGCGAAGATTGGCAAGCTTACTATCAATTACGTTGGCAAGTACTTAGAGCGCCATGGGATCAACCGAGAGGTAGCGAACAGGATGACTTAGAGCAAGAAGCAGAGCATCGCTATATAAAAAACAACGAAGGTGAAGTGCTGGGGGTTGCTAGGCTCCACTTCAATAATCATCAGCAAGCTCAAGTACGATATATGGCTGTGGCTGAAGGGCATAGAGGCCATCATTTAGGTAGTCGTTTACTGCACGAGTTAGAGATCATCGCTTGGACTCAAAAAGCGCAAGAGTTAGTTTTATTTGCGCGTGAACGAGCCTTATCATTTTACCAGCGCCACGGCTATGAAGTAGTCGAGAAAGCGCATTTAGCCTACGGTGATGTTCAGCATTGGAAAATGGTTAAACAGCGGCCAACTGAACCTGGTTGGTTTAGACAACCAGACTGGACACATGTACTGCAAAATACATGGCGTGAGTCTATCCCCATCAGTGACGCCATGGGTATTAAAGTAGAAAGCTATACTGACTGGCAGTTTTCTACCAAGGCAGACTTAAAAGCGAACTTAAACTTACACAACTCAATGTTCGCAGGTTCCATTTACAGTATGGCGACGTTAACGGGTTGGGGAGCAACATACTTAGCGCTCAAAGAGCTTGGGCTTGAAGGTGATATAGTGTTGGCAGATGCTAATATCAAGTACTTAAAACCGCTAACAACAGCGCCTGCGGCGACAGTAACCATTGCAGACTGTGAAGGTGACCTACAAGCTTTGGTAAGTGATGCAAAGGCTAAGTATGTCGTGCCAGTAAATGTTTATGATGGAGATGTTCTAGTTGCCAAGTTTGAAGGGCAGTTTGTGGTGATAAAGCCACAATAAATAGAGCTGAAGTTAAAGCTCTGGTGATGCGCCAGAGCTTTTAAACCATTAGAGTATGTCTGTTAATAACACCCCAATGCCAAACCTTTGCGTATGCGTGTTGTAGTCAATTAGGCTTTCGCCATAACCATTGAAGTACTGTGCATAGCCACGTAATCTTCCCCAAATAGGGAAGGACCAATCCAATTGAATAGCACCTCGGTTGTCACTGCGTAAGTTATTACGCCACATGATGCCAAATTCGTGATCCTCATAACGATATACGCTGTTAAACTCAAAATGTCCGAGATATTCATCAATATTAGGGTTATCGTCACCGCGTGGATCTAATGGATCGTCTTTCGTGTTTTCAGGTAGTCGATACCAAGGCTTGAAGCTAAATACAAAGCCTCGATTCTCCCATATAAAGTTAGCATAGATACGGTTCCAAGAACGCGAGTTAGGTTGACTACGACCATTTGATTGATGAGAAATACCAAGTACAAAGGCCATCTCATCACCCCAAAGTACATTCTCGTCATCTAAAAAGTTGATCCAAAAGATTTCTGGTTCATAGTTGGTTTCACGAAAGGGCGAAGAGACATCTTTGTTGTAGACTTGCCAGTATGATTGCAGTGTGAAAGCAAAATAGATAGCCTGATCTTTGTCAGAAAAGCTCTTATAAATGGGTGCTTTCAATGAAATTTGATACTTAGCCTCAAAGTTATCAATTGGTTCCCCCTCTTCATCGTCAATCGCTTTTAAACCGTCAAAAGGTCGGCTATTTACATTGGTCATATAGGAAACTGGTAAGATGTAATTGCGCTTATGTGGCGTAAGGACATTCCGGTTTTTTTCTGTGACACGTTCCCGCGCCATACGTTTATCGAGTTGACTTAAGTTTTTATCGGCGTCTGCTTCTGCACATTCTTGACGAACTTGTTCAATGGTTTTGTCTTTTTCACCGGTTAAGACCGCGTTGAGTACGCATTGTTTAACAAGGTCAATTTCATCTTCTTGCTGTGTATCTTGAGCGTAAAGCGGTAACGCCAATAACGCCAAAGCGGGTAGGGATAGGTGTGTCAGTTTCATTATCTTTGCGCCGAGAGTGAGTACAATTGATTACATTATTAACCAATGATAATGAAAGGGAAATGAATCAGTAAGGTCAACTATGCCCTGATAGCTAAAAACAGGTCTCGATAAAAAGGTGGCGGCGGCTGCCGCCATACCTTAGTAAGTGTTTACAGAAACAACCGAAAGAGCTAGATAATAGGTCAGTAAACATCTTTCTAACCTTTGATTGTTGCTATTTGACTTACTCTCACGCAATTGGTTACGTAAATTACAGTCGCTCAACTTGGGTAAAAAACTTGTATAGCTCTGTACCTTGGTTCACACTCGCAGAGGCAAAGTGCAAAATGGCAATTGCATCCTCGTCTAACTTGATTTCGTTCAAGGGCGTTTCCGATAAATAGCGTTCCATTCTTAATATCTTGGCAATTGTTTGCCCTGCTTTGATATGCTCCCCAAGTGTTGCCGTGTATTCGACCATACCGCCCATCGGTGCGTAAAAAGTACGGTAGTTTTCTAATTGGCAAGTGTAACGAGCAATCTCTTTTGGCGCGAAGTGAGCACCATAAAAAGCTTGTTTATAATTGAGATAGCTGAGAATGCTGTTAGCATCATGCTGTGCTTCTGTCAGGTCAATTTTTTCTTGCGAGCCGAGTTCAACAGTAAATGCTTCAGTGAATACAGGGATGTTTCGTCCTTTTGCTTCATATGCTAATTTCAAGTGCCACCATGGACAAAAGCTTGCTTCATCCAAAGCCCCATCGAACTCGTTGGGAATAAGTAGCACATGTGGAATATCAAAATAGCGGGCACTTTCCTTGGCATATTCAGGGCAGTAAAGGTGTTTTGCTGAAATGGGGCCGGTATGTAGGTCTAATACTAGCTCGGCTTCATGAGCCAAGCGTTGCAAATTTAATGCAATGCGTTTTCCCGTGGTGAGTCTATCTAGCGGGGCGTCTAATTGTGCTGTTGTATGCTCCAGCAACACTTGGCGAAACTGCGGCTTTATTTGCTCTAACGGAAGATCAACATACTTTTCGACAAATTCATATGCCAAAGAGCTATGGTCTTGATACATTCGGTTCCAGTTGGTTCCAGTTATCGGATCGAAGCGACCCAAAGTAAACTCTCCCGACTTTTGATTACAACCGATGGGGTTTGCATAAGGTACTAGAGTAATATCGGCTGCCAGTGACAATGTTTTAAGTTGCTCAAGAAGTTGATAAATGACTGCATTACCTTGGACTTCTGCACCGTGCATATTGGCTTGGATATAAACTTTTGGGCCGTTACCATCGCCTTTGATGCGATATACAGGAATGGTTAACGGCAAGCCGTTCGCTATTTCACCAACTTGAATATTCTGTTGTGTAATTATGTTCATCTCTACCTCAAATAGCTGGATGCAGGTTGCGCTGCGCGAGCGCAGGTAACTTCACCGCCAGAGATCACAAACTCCGCTGGTAATTCGTGGCACAGAAAAAATGGCATGCTTTCAGTGTAACCATAGGCACCACATTGACTAAACACCAACCAATCACCATCTGCACTGTCACTGGGTAAAGCTAAAGTGCCTAACTTGTCCAGCGCAGTACAAAGTGGACCATGAATATGAAAATCAGCTGTGTTGGCATCAGACTGACGTAGCAGTTCAGCTGGGAATGCTTGTCCAGTAACTGCTGGACGTAATAAGTGGTTCACACCGCCCGCGACAATAAGTTGGTGAGCACCGTAATTCTGTTTTTGTTCAACCACTGGGTTGAGGTAAAAACCGCACTCGCCGACAGCATAGCGTCCTAATTCCATCCACAGCTCATCAACTTGAGTGGCGGATTTAATTGATGCGAGTGTATCTAGCAGCTTTGTCCAATTAAGTGCGGTGCTGTGCGCGTCATAAGGGATCCCAAGACCACCGCCTAGGTCGAGCACTTTAAGCGCTATCCCAAGTTCAGAAGCCAACTGTACTAAGGGTGACACCATGGCTTGCCAAAGTTCAGCTAGGGTATCGCTACAGAGCATATTGCCCCATTGGAAAATATGCAGGCCGACAAAATCTAAATGGGTGTAATCACTTAAAGTTAAAGCTTGCCACTGTTCACTACCTAGGCCAAAAGGGGTCAATGTATTACCACCTAGTGGATTGTGTTGTGCTTTATCAAAACGTAACTGAACTCGTAACAACACATCAAATTGAAGGTCGAACTCACAGGCTACTTGATTTAACCATGCAACTTGGTTGTGACTCTCTGCTACGAAGATGCGAACACCTTGGTTTGCAAAGTGGCGGATTTGCTTTAGTGATTTCGCCGGACCTGTGTTGAGCACGCGCGCTGGAGTGACACCTTGTGATAAAACCTGATCCAACTCGCCACTAGAGGCCACATCAAAGTTAAACCCAGCGTGATCTAGGGTTTTAATAATGTGAGACAGTGGGTTGGCTTTAACGGCATACCATAGCTTTACAACTTGTTGATCAACTAGCGGCTTTACATGTGCGCTGAGTTTATCTAAGTCGTAGCAGAAAAAAGGGGTATCTTGTTGCTGTACTAAGCTTTGTGCAACAGCTCGTTGTGACGTGCTCAACCAGCTCATTAGCGTAATACCTCTTCTAGTGCAAGTGACGCATCGCTTTGCTCATCACGGTATTTGACAATAAGTGCACAGGACATGCTTAAACCTTGTTGGCGCGCCCATTCGCTAGAGGCTGGGCGAGAGCCTGGGATCACAATTGCGTTTTCAGGGATCGCCTCGCCTTTATCTAGTAAACGCTCATTGACACAATCATAAACTGGAATACTGGCAGATAAACGAACACCTGGCGCTAAGACAGCACCACGCTTTACGACAACACCTTCAACTAATACACAGCCCGCACCAATAAAAGCATCATCTTCAACAACAACAGGGCTTGCACCAATAGGCTCTAAAACTCCACCAACTTGAACAGCAGCACTTAGGTGAACGTTTTTACCAATTTGCGCACATGAACCGACCAAAGCATGACTATCTACCATAGTGCCAGCGTCAATATATGCGCCAATATTTACATAAGCCGGTGGCATGATGATGGTGCCTGCAGCGACATACGCACCACGTCTTACGCTGCTTCCACCGGGTACCATGCGCACGCCATCTTGTGCTGCAAAACCGCGTGGCGCTAGGTTATCTTTGTCCACGAAGCCACCAGGGAATTCCGTATTTACGCCATTTTTGAATGCTTCAAGGATCCCTTTTTTTACTTCTACATTTGCATGCCATTGACCTTGTTCGTCTTGTGTTGCCGCACGTACAGTGCCGTTTTCGAGGTTGTTTAGTAGTGTTAACCAGCTCATGTTTTACTGCCTTAATTCCAAGATAAAATTGTTTCGTTGGCGCGTGTCAGCGCATCTGTGTGGGTAAGTTCTAAATGTGTCAAAGGAGGGCGTAGGTTTGGGCTTGTCAGCTTTCCTTGTAAATGCATCAAGACCTTAACCGGAATAGGGTTTGCCACTGCAAATAAGCTGTTCGCAGCTTTCGACCATGTAGTGAATAAATTAGGGGACGTGCCACTAAGAGAGCGCCTTACAAATTCGGCTGTTTGTTGCGGCCAAGCATTCGCAGCGACAGACACCAAGCCAGTTGCTCCCGCTTGGGCAAAGTAAGGCATTAAGCTATCATCACCGCTGTAGATTGCGACATTTGGGGCTGCTTGGCGAAATGCTTCGAAAGTTGCGATATTGCCGCTAGCTTCTTTGAGTGCCCAAAGGTTTGGGTGATTTGCAAGTTCCCCTAATAATTCAGGGGCGATGGCAACTGCACTTCGGCCTGGTACATTGTAGAGCATACATGGCACGTTGCTCTCGTTTAAGAGGGAATTAAACCAATGTGCAAGTCCCACTTTGCCGGGTTTGGCATAAATTGGTGAGCCGAGTAACAAAGCATCAATGGGCTGTGTGTTGCAAAACTGCATCCACTGTATTTGTTGTTCAAGGTTGCTGCCACCCACTGCGACCATTAATGGTACGCAAGGCGCAAGTTGGCAAACAAACTCTACGATTTTTTGTTGCTCTGGCTGAGTAAGCGCAAGCCCTTCGCCGGTACTCCCAAGTAACAGAATACCATTTTGTGCCTGCTCTTGATCCCGTACAAGGGTCGTCAACGCGCTAAAATCGATCTGATTTTCAGCATCAAAAGGCGTAACTAAAGCCGTCCATAATGGATAGTCAGATAAGTTGAATTGTAATTTCATCTCTACCGAACTTAAATCATGTTCGTAGTAAGGGGGGTGTCCAAACTTCGAACCGTTAAAATTCGAAGAGCAATGGACTTAAAAAGGATAAGGCAGCCTGTGGCCTTATTTTTCTAAGACCAGAAGCTCTCCACCAAGTGTGTTGGTGACAGTCGCTGGGATTCAGCCCAGTCGCCCGAAACAGAGAATAGCAAAGTTGTCTGTTTCTCGGCGTGTATTCCCCTTACTAAGCTGCAACGGAGTTTGCTCTCCTTCACTTAGTTACCTGAATAACGCACCTCTTCCAGCCCTAATACCATTTGGTCTTAATATCTATTCGATTTAATTAAGCACCATTGGTATAAGTTTGACGCTTTGGCATCAAACTGCATAAATAGGGTGAGCTCGCATTGAAACATTTTGGCCGTCTAGGTGTCAAGTATAGGACTGTAAATAATATGATTGTCCACTACACTGAATAAGCGTGGGCATTTTTTAAAGAGGGAACAAATATACCAATATGTCGTTAATACCTAACATGAAGTTTCGCTACATAGGGGCGCTGTTGGCTATGGCTTTATTGCTGTCGATGGCCATGGTAGTGATGCAATACCTCCTCCACCAGCAGAGCCAGGATGCTCGAGTGATCAATCTTGCTGGTATGCAGCGGATGTTATCTCAACGGATTGCACTGTTCAGTTCGATAGATTCGCCGCAAGGGTTGGAGACGCTCAGATTAGCTATTGATGACTTTGAAGGTAACCATCACTTTTTAACAGAAAAAGAGGGGGGTCAGTATCACCACTTAAATGAGTCGCTTGAGTCACTGTATTATGAAAACCCAATACAATTACATCAGCAGAGTCTTACGTTTATTACTTTGGCAAAACGCCACTTAAAACAGCCAAATACTCAGTTGTCAGAAGGCATACTTACATTATCACAGACTTTATTACCTAACTTAAACCAAGCGGTCTCTCTGTTTGAACATCAAGCTAAGTTAAACACCGAGCGGGTTAGAAAAATAGAGTTATTAATTTGGCTATTAGGGCTGACGGTTTTATTTATTGAGGCTAAATTTGTATTTCGCCCAATGACAAAAGAGATAACCGAAGCTTTTAGGCAGCTTGAAGCATCAAAAAAGCTCGCGGATGACGCGCTACAATCGAAATCGCGCTTTTTGGCTCGTGTTAGTCATGAAATACGAACTCCACTTCAAGCGCTCCATGGTTACTTGGATGAATTTATAAAAAGTGCAGATGCAAAACAATTGGAGCATGTAAAGAGTGCCGCTAATCAGTTAGATATTTTGCTTTACTCGGTAGAAGATTTCAATAGTTTATCTCAGCAAGATATTGTCATTGAGCGGCATCAAATACAGCTGCACGATGTGATAAAAACAGCTTGTATCTCGTTCCAACTGAGCGCACATAACAAGTCTCTCACGTTTAATTTAGCCCTTGGGAATGCGCTAAATATGGCTTGTTTCGGTGATGCAAAACGGATAGCTTGGCTCGTTGGAGAACTTGTAAACAATGCGATTAAATTTACCGAGCGTGGTGGTATTCAAGTGTTTGCAGATATTGTGATGACTCAAGAGGCGTCTTATCTTGAGTTTATTGTTGAAGATACAGGAGAGGGGTTTGATTATAAACGTCTACAGGAGTCAATGCGAACAGAGCATTTTCAGGGGTCGCAACTTGGACTACAACGCTGTCAGTTGCTAGTGTCCGCGCTGGGTGGACAGCTTAAATTTACAGCTCGAAAGCCATTTGGGACGAGAGCAGAGCTTCAGATCCCGGTAGAAGTTGATATCGAGAACGTGCGCTCAAGCAAGCGTGAAAAATTATCTACCAATGTTTTACTCGTTGAGGATAACTTAATCAACGCCAGAGTGATTGAAAAAATGCTGCAACCGATAGCTAAGCAAGTAACACATGCTGAACATGGTGAGCAAGCACTTGAAATATATCAGGTTGGAAAGTTTGATGTGGTACTGATGGATCTAAATATGCCAATCATGAATGGCTTTGAGGCGACAAGAAAGATCAGAGCAATCGACCCTATCATTCCTATTCTCGTTGTGACCGCAAATACCAATAGTGCAGACTTAGACAAAGTATATGAGTTGGGCGCAACGGCTCATTTGTATAAGCCGCTACAAACAGAAGTATTAACAGATAAACTCACCGCTATGCTTGATAAAAGATAATCTCTGCTATTTTTTTATCAGGCTGATATTGCCCACACCAACTTCAGCATCGATAGCATAGCGTCCAGCACCGGAATAATCAGTTTTTGATCCTACCATGCTTTTTTTCGCTGTGTTACTAGCGGGGTACCCTGACATAGATGTTTTACCCACACCTGAGTCTAACGAGACCTGTTTAAAGTCAGAGGCCATCGCGGCAACCTTTATTTTACCAACACCTACCTCCAGCTCGGCAGAATTATTAAGGGCATTTACTTCGATTTTTCCCACTCCAACCTCAATATCTAGAGCCACACTTTGCGGTACTTTTACGTGCCAAGAGAGTTCATAATCATCTGACGGTACTTCAAGAGAGAGCTTATCAGCATGGCTTTTACTGGTTAATTCGGCATCATTGACGTCAGGTGTGCTAAACCAGCTGTCAGAGTCCTTTGGTGCAACTAGGATCTCAACCTCAATGGTGTCACCATGATAAGTTTCTAGATCAACTTTACCCACCGCAACATCTATTCCGAGTTCAATTACATCGCTACCTGAAAATGATGCTGTAATTGTTTTTGTTTCGTTTGCGTGAGCAGTGATTGCTGCACTACTCACCAATAAAGCGCAGATGATTCTTTTCATTCTTTTTACCTTTAAGGAGTGTCTTTGTAAGGTAAGTCGCAGTGTCAGGTGAAAAGGTTTAAATAGATTTTAATTTTTTTGAAGGCTCGGTGCAGTGTTGTATCAACGAGCCTTGAAAGGTGACCTGCGCTTTGGCTCTTTGCCAAGTTATGGCCATATTAAAGCGGCGTTATGGTATAACCTTCAGCTTTTAGTTGAGCGATCAGTCCGTACTGCTCGACCAGGTGCAGAGCACCTACTGCGACAAATAAGGAGGTGTTCGGTAATTGCTCTTTGAGTATTTCAATCCAATTATTGTTACGTTCAATGATCATCAATTGTTCGGCTAATTGACCATATTTATCATCAGAGAAGCTCACATTGTAATAATGAGATAGCTTTTTCAAGTCGCCGGAACGCCATGCCGCGACTAAATCCAAAAAGTAAGTATTTAAGTCCGCCATCTGTGCAAACGTCTCTTTTAGCATGTCGTTGCTATGTACACTCAATTGACTAAACATCTCAAGCTGATATTCAAGCGTTTCAAATTCATCAACTGCAATATTGCTTTCATTTGCAAACGCGATAACCTGCTTGTCTATCCCATTTTTGTCCGTGAAACCTAACTTCTGATATTCCAGCTGTAGCATAGTCACCATAACAGCCCAGGGGGCATAACGTTCAAATAAAGCAATATCTATTTGTTTTGCTGCAAAATAGGCTTTCAGCTTGTTATAGACTTCGGGGCTTAGTTGAGACGCTAAGGTTTGATTGCCTTTTAGTAGCATAAAAGGCATGGAGCGTTGTTGGATTGCCAACGGAGATAAGGCCTCTAGGTTCACCTCAACCATCACTTTGTCACTGTTTTTGATAGCGGTTTTAACTTTGACTGGCAACCCTTGCATTTGTTTATCACCAACATGCACAGTTCCAAACAAGTAGGATGTTTTTTGGCCTTTTTCTACTTTCCAAAGGCCAACTTCTGCATTTGCAAAAGTACTAAAAAGGCTTAGGAAAAAACAAAAAAATATAAATGGAGAAAGGAATTTTACCACTTTGATCCCCTGTTGATTTTATTAAAAAGGTAGTCTGCGATATAGCCTAGCGAATGTCACTAAAAAAGAAATGAGCAAGAAGTATAGAAAATTTCATATTGCCAAAATAAGAAAGTAAATTTTTCGTTATCGTTAAGCAAAACCAATATAAAATTCTCAATTTAGTATTTTTTGCTGTTTTAATTCCGCTTATGGTGTTTTTGGGGTTTTTTTATGTCTTCAGTGTGCTTTTTTAAATTTAAATGGCATAGTTTTTTAGGTTGACTTGGGGGCTGTTCGCGCGGTATTAATAGAAAAAGAGGCAACGCAGTGTTTATACCTAGTCGTTAGCAAAGTTAAATTTTCGGAATTCAAGCAATGTTACTAACAGCAACTCTACTAGTCGTGATTATCAGCGTGGTGATTATTATTACCGCGGGGGCTAGTTAGTGCTGTAAGAAAACCATCAGCATAAGCGCCCCCCGCACCACAAGGTTCGGGGGGCGTTTTCGTTTTAGGGCAAAAAAGGCAACTGAGAGCAGAACATGAGCAATTCAACAACCGGCGCACAACTTGTTATCAAGGTGCTAGAAGAGCAAGGCGTCAAACACGTATTTGGCTACCCAGGGGGAGCCATCATGCCAATTTACGACGCTTTGTACGGTGCGCCTGTTAAGCACTATTTGACTCGCCACGAACAAGGTGCCGGATTTGCTGCCGTCGGTTATGCGCGTAGTACCGGGAAGTTAGGGGTATGTTTTGCAACATCAGGCCCCGGAGCGACTAACCTTATCACTGCGCTTGCAGATGCGATGATGGATTCAGTGCCTTTACTTGCCATTACAGGCCAAGTGCCAACTGCTGCGATTGGATCGGATGCGTTTCAAGAAGTCGATGTACTAGGTATGTCCTTATCTTGTACAAAGCACAGTTACATGGTTGAACGCTCAGAAGACCTTGCAGAAGTGCTCCAAGAAGCCATGTACCTTGCCCAATCCGGTCGCCCAGGCCCTGTTTTAGTTGATATTCCAAAAGATATTCAGCTCGCAAATGTGCCTTTTCATCCATTTGCAGCGCCACAAGATGAATGTCCAATGCTATCACAAGCCGAGGTAGGGAAAGCTAATCAATTACTATGTGAAGCAAAAAGGCCAGTTGCATACATCGGCGGTGGTGTGCAAAACGCTGATGCTCAGCTTCAGTTGATGCAGTTTTTAGAGAAAACACGGATGCCGGCAGTGTCGACTCTAAAAGCACTAGGCAGTGTTACACCTGATTATGACTTTGACCTTGGTATGTTGGGTATGCACGGCACTCAGGCTGCCAACTTAGCTGTACAGCAATGTGATTTATTGGTGTGTATTGGGGCTCGATTTGACGACCGCGTGACGGGGAATTTAGCAAAGTTTGCTGCTGGCGCTAAGGTGATCCACTTAGATATTGACCCTGCTGAAGTCGGTAAACGAAAACCAGCAGCTGCATCACTGATTGCTGATTTGAAGCAATCGCTACCACAGCTTGAGTGTGTGGTTACTAACACGCAATGGCTTGAAACAATTGCAACTCTGCAACGACAACATGCGTGGCGTTATGACTATCCCGGTGAAAAAGTTTTTGCTCCTTATTTACTAAATCAACTTAGTCAAAAGCTGCCAAAAACTGCAGTGGTATGTTGCGATGTTGGTCAACATCAAATGTGGGTGGCGCAGCACATGAAATTTAGCCATCCGAGTAACCACTTAAGTAGCGGTGGTGCGGGCACTATGGGATTTGGCCTGCCAGCGGCTATTGGCGCGCAAATAGCACGTCCAGATAACACAGTGATCACGGTATCTGGCGATGGCTCCATCATGATGAATATTCAAGAGCTGGCAACTATTCGTAGAAACAACTTACCCGTTAAAATTTTGATACTTGATAACCAAAGATTAGGTATGGTGAGGCAGTGGCAGCAGCTCTTTTTTGACGGTCGTTACAGCGAAACAGACTTGTCAGATAATCCAGATTTTGTCGCATTGGCTGCTGTGTTTGGTATTCCAGGGCAGACAATTACTCACGCCAGTCAAGTTGATGAGGCTGTGGATGCACTGGTCAGTGCGCAAGGCCCCTATATTCTTCACGCTTGTATTGATGATAAAGAAAACGTATGGCCACTCGTTCCTCCAGGTGCTGCCAATGATGAAATGATGACGGAGAACTTTTCATGAAACACCATTTAACCGTTGCAGTAAAACAACAGAGTATTGCGATAGAGCGCTTTTTACGAGTGGCTAGACATCGGGGATTTCGTCTTACTAATTTAGAGCTTCAAGGGCAAGATGACTTATTCCACGTCAAAATGACAGTAGATAGTGACAAACCTATCTATTTATTAACCTCACAACTGAGTAAGCTAGTAGAGGTGCAGGCAGTTGACTTGCACACACTACAGAAACAGGCAATTTAAAAGAATTAATTAAGGTAGTTAAACAATGACACAGACATCAGAACTTATTTGGCACAACGGTGAAATGGTTCCTTACTTTCAAGCAACCACTCATGTGCTTAGTCATGCTCTGCATTATGGCAGCTCAGTTTTTGAAGGGATCCGTGCTTATGACACGCCAAATGGCCCTGCGGTTTTTCGTTTAAACGATCATATCCAGCGTTTATTTGATTCTGCAAAAATCTACCGTATGGAGATCCCATATACAAAAGAGGAAGTAATTGCTGCGTGTAAAGAGACGATACGAGCAAACAACTTTACCAATGCGTATCTTCGTCCATTTGCCTTTTTAGGTCATGTAGGTCTTGGCTTGAATCCAAAATCACATCGCGCTGATATGACAGTTGCTGCAATGGAGTGGGGCGCGTACCTAGGTGAAGAGGGCTTAGCGCAAGGTGTGGATGTATGTGTGTCTTCGTGGAGTCGCTTGGCGCCAAATACCATGCCAACGGCAGCAAAAGCTGGTGGTAATTATCTGTCTTCTCAGCTTATTTCAGGCGAAGCGAAACGCAATGGTTATGCTGAAGGAATTGCGCTAGATGTGAATGGTTATCTCAGTGAAGGTGCGGGCGAAAACTTGTTTGTGGTGAAAAAAGGCGTGCTTTATACGCCACCCACGACAGCCTGCATCTTACCGGGCCTAACCCGTGACACTATTATTCATTTAGCCAAGCAGCGAGGTTATGAAGTGCGTGAAGAGGCGATTGCACGCGAAGCCCTGTATTTGGCGGATGAATTCTTTATGGTTGGAACCGCAGCTGAAGTTGTACCGGTTCGTAGCGTTGACAAAATCCCTGTCGGTAACGGCGGGCGTGGTCCAATCACAGAGGAACTGCAACAAGCATACTTTGCACTTGTAAAGGGTGAGGCTGAAGACGAAAACGGCTGGTTAGAGTACGTAAACGATTAATCTTATTGCTTCAGGGTGATGCACCCTGAAGCAAAGCATTGTAAATTTTGGGAATGAGGAACTCGGAAAACCGAGCGTAAGGTGAGACATGGCTAAATTACGGAGTAAAACAACGACTGAAGGCAGGCAACGTGCGGGCGCCCGTGCGTTGTGGCGAGCAACAGGAATGACCGATAGTGACTTTCATAAACCTATAGTTGCAGTTGTAAATTCATATACCCAGTTTGTTCCGGGTCATGTTCACCTCAATCAACTCAGCGCATTGATGGCTGATGCGATAACAGAAGCAGGCGGCGTACCTCGTGAATTTAATACCATAGCAATTGACGATGGCATTGCCATGGGGCACGGCGGTATGCTGTATTCGTTGCCATCGAGAGACTTAATTGCTGATTCAGTCGAATACATGGTCAATGCCCATTGTGCTGATGCTATGGTGTGTATTTCTAACTGCGACAAGATCACCCCTGGTATGCTACTTGCCGCACTGCGGTTGAATATTCCGGTGATCTTTGTTTCCGGCGGCCCGATGGAAGCGGGTAAAACTCGCTTAGCGGATATCGATTTAAAGTTGGATCTTGTTGATGCCATGGTAAAAGGAGCGGATCCAACAGTCAGTGATGAGGAGTCTGAGCAAGTAGAGCGCTCTGCTTGCCCTACGTGCGGCTCATGCTCAGGTATGTTCACTGCAAACTCGATGAACTGCTTATTAGAAGCGCTGGGTTTAGCGTTGCCTGGTAATGGTACAACTCTAGCGACACACAAAGACCGCCAACAGCTGTATTTGGGCGCAGCAAAGCGCATCATGGCTTTATGTGATGAATACTATGGCAAAGACAATGAGCAAGTGCTGCCACGCAATATTGCAAATCAAGCGGCATTTATGAATGCCATGACATTAGATATTGCGATGGGTGGATCATCCAATACGGTGCTGCATTTATTGGCGGCGGCACAAGAAGGTTTTGTCGACTTTGATATGAACGACATAGACCGCTTATCTCGCAGTACCCCATTTTTGTGTAAAGTAGCGCCAGCAACACAGCAATATCATATTGAAGATGTACACCGTGCAGGTGGCATTATGGCCATTCTAAACGAGCTTGCTAAAGGGGATAAATTAGACTTGTCGGTAGGGCATGTGGCTGGCGGAAATCTAGGTGAGGTTATTGCACGCTGGAATGCCGCAGACAGCAATAATGAACGGGCACAAACTTTCTATCGTGCGGGACCTGCTGGGATCCGTACTACCCAAGCAATGAGTCAAGCGTGTCGCTGGGACGAGCTAGATTTAGACCGTGAAGGCGGCTGTATTCGCTCTATCGAGCATGCCTTTAGACAAGACGGCGGCCTTGCCGTATTAAAAGGTAACTTAGCGCCTGACGGCTGTATCGTGAAAAGTGCAGGAGTGGCCGATGAAATGCTGCGCTTTACGGGGCCTGCTGTGGTATTCGAATCTCAAGACGATGCAGTCGAGGGGATACTGGGCGGCCAAGTTAAAAAAGGTGATGTAGTGATCATTCGTTACGAAGGGCCAAAAGGCGGCCCGGGTATGCAGGAAATGTTATACCCAACCAGTTACCTGAAGTCGATGGGTCTAGACAAAGACTGCGCTTTGCTCACCGATGGCCGCTTTTCTGGCGGTACTTCAGGGCTCTCTATTGGTCACGCGTCTCCAGAAGCTGCCAGTGGTGGTAATTTAGCGCTGGTTGAAAGCGGCGATGTTGTCGCTATCGACATCTATAACCGCAGTATTGATGTAAAGCTGGATGAAACTGAGCTAGCACTGCGCCATGAAAAACAGCTGGCTCGTGGTAAAGATGCTTATAAGCCACTAAATAGAGAGCGCTATGTGAGTCCTGCATTGAAAGCTTACGCACTCCTTGCAACTAGCGCTGACAAAGGTGCTGTTCGTGACTTACAAAAACTTGAGGAGTTGAGCTAGCGATGGTTTCCCAAGAGCTTGATTACTTCAGAGCCATCATTCAAGCGAATGTGGCACCGCTCGTTGAGGTAACGCAAGTCAATCAATTAGAGCAAATGTCAGCCCAGCTTGGTAATCAGATTTGGCTAAAGAGAGAAGATCAACAACCGGTTTATTCTTTCAAATTACGTGGTGCATACAACAAACTGCGTCAGTTGCCGAAAGGGTCTCGGGTGTATACCGCTTCAGCGGGTAATCATGCTCAAGGAGTTGCACTAAGTGCAACGCATTTAGGTCAGCATGCCACTATTGTAATGCCTGTGACTACGCCAGAAATTAAAGTGAATGCCGTGCGTAAACTCGGTGGTGAAGTGATTTTACATGGCCACCACTTTGATGCTGCAAAACAATATGCCTTGGAGTTGTGTGAAGCGCAAAGTGGTGTATTTGTTCCTCCATTTGATGATAAAGACGTGATCATTGGTCAAGGTACGGTAGCGCGAGAGCTTATTCAACAGCTTGATGAGTTGGATGTGGTATTTATACCGGTTGGTGGTGGTGGTCTACTCGCGGGTATGGCGGTGTATTTAAAATCACTGCGGCCAGACATTCGTATTGTTGGAGTAGAAGCTGATGACAGTGCTTGTCTTAAGGCTGCAATGGCAGCTGGCAAGCCTGTGGAATTAGAGAGGGTTGGTGGCTTCGCCGATGGTGTTGCAGTTAAGCTTATTGGTACTGAGACCTTCAGGCTGGCACAAAAGTTTTGTGATGAGGTGATCACAGTTAATGCCGATGAAATATGCGCTGCGGTGCAAGATATTTTTGTTGAAATAAGAGCAACTGCAGAGCCGTCTGGGGCGTTATCAACAGCAGGTTTAAAAAAGTGGCTGGCACAAACTGGTGAAAAAGGGTTAAGTGTTGCTGCAATCCTATCTGGAGCTAACCTGAATTTTGATAGGCTTAGATATATTGCCGAAAGAACAGCATTAGGCGCGAAGCATGAAGCATTGCTTGGCGTATCAATTCCTGAAGAAAAAGGTAGCTTCAAACGCTTTTGTCACTCTCTAGGTGGACGCGCAATCACTGAGTTTAACTATCGCTATGCTGGCTGTGGAGAAGCACAGATTTTTGTTGGCGTAGGTTTGAGAAATGGGCAAAGTGAGCTGGATGAACTGAGGGCTTCATTACATCAAAATGGGTATCAGTTTGATGACCTATCAGACAACGAGCTTGCGAAATTACATGTTAGATACATGGTAGGTGGAAAGCCTCCTGCGGTAATGAAGGAGCGTCTATTACGATTTGAGTTTCCAGAATATCCAGGGGCGTTGGCGCGGTTTTTAGACATGCTAGGTAGTAACTGGAATATAACATTATTTCACTATCGAAATCACGGTGCAGCACAGGGTAATGTATTAGCAGCGTTTGAGGTAGAACCAAAGGATTATGAATGTTTTGATGCTCATTTAGCTAAGCTGGCGTATCAATTTCAAGAGGAAACACAGAACCCTTGCTTTGCACGCTTTTTATATGGTGAGCAGTTGCAAAAGCAAAAAGCAGGCTAGTGGGGTTATGTTTGGGCGCTTAGAGAATATTATTGCCAATTTAATTTCACAGAGCAATGAGAGGGCGCTTTGCCATCTCGAGGAGTTTATTTAGCGGGAGAGACGAGTGTTACAGTCTGGTAAAACTAAATCAAGATGGGCTGCATTAATAAAGAAGCTTGTGTTACTAGCAGGCCTTTACGTAGTGCTAGTGATATGTTGGCCAGATTTTCAAAGTGGTATCTTCTTCTCTACAGCTTGCTTAATGCTGATGTTATCTATGGTATTAGGCGGTGACGGATATGGTAACCAAAGAGTGGAATCATTATTAACAAAGGTAGGCGATACACTGATCATCTCACATGGGATCGGAAAAGTAACCATACCGATAGCGCGTATAGAGTCTATTGCGATAGGCAAAAACTACTTGGGGCTGATAGAACAAAACAACGGTAATGGTTACGACATTACATGCACAGGAAGTCGCGACCAAATTCATCATCATATTAAAAATCTACTCGCAGAGCATTTTGAAAACTGTACTGTACATAGTATATAGCACTCACTTTCCTTAAGCTGTTTTTGAAATCGCGGCTATTGCTATGGCAAGCTTCTGCCCATCGACTATAGTTAGCCATTATTCTCGTACAAGAAATAAGGACATAATGTCTAAGTATTTTGCAGTGTTATTGCTTCTTATCTTCAGTACCCAAATACAGGCATTAGAGAAGGTAACGCTTCAGTTGAAGTGGACGCATCAGTTCCAGTTTGCTGGATACTATATGGCAAAAGAAAAGGGCTTTTATCAAGAAGAAGGGCTTGACGTTATCATTGTCCCCGCTGATCCGAACAACCCTAATGTTGACTTTCGTGTGCTATACGGACAAGCGCAATTTGGTGTGTTTCACTCTGGTTTACTAAAACAACGCCTTGAAGGAAAACCTTTTGTGGCGCTGGCTGCATTATTACAATCCTCTCCTTACTGTTGGATGGTTAAAGCGCAAAGCGGGATATATGTCCCACGTGATTTTCAAGGAAAGCGCATCAGCCTCCTTGGGCATACTGAAAATGGTGAGTTGCTGATGATGTTGCAACGAGCCGGTGTAAATACCGACAGCATGTTGCTCTATTCAGGCAAGAAACCCTTTGATGATTTCATCGCTGGAAAGTTTGATGCGATGCAGGTTTATAGCACAAACGAACCCTATCAGGCACAGCAATTGGGCGTGGCGACTCGAGAAATTTGCCCTAAACAGTTTGGTTTAAATGTCTACGCAGACGTGCTATTTACGACCGAAGCAATGTTACGCGATCGTCCGCAGCAGGTAATGCGATTTCGTCGTGCCAGTCTCAAAGGTTGGCGATATGCGATGCTCCATTTAGAAGAGTCGCTTGCCGTTACCAAAGCGAACTATGCAACTCATAAGTCACTCGCACAATTGGCTTATGAAGCAGAGAAGCTCAAAGATTTTATTAGGGTTTCGGGTATCCCTATCGGAAAAATGTCAGCTGCAAAGTGGCTGTGGATAGCACAGCTGTATCATTTGGATGTAAGCCAATTTCACGAACATAAGGCTGATTTTATTTACTCAGAAGTCAAGCAAGATCCGGCCTCATTATCTTGGGTGTTAATAATTGCCGCTGTTTTAACCTTAGTTTGTATTCCCATGTATATTCAGCTCATCTTTTCTCGGAAAAATAAGTCACATTTACGCTAGAATAAGCATATTGTATTGCTGGTGGTTGTAACTACTGTGGACTTAAGTACGCGTTTTCTACGTTTAGATAAATTATTATTTGATACTCGTCAGTATTGGCAGATCGTTGCATTTGAGCATTTAGCCATACCTTGGCCTGAGCTTGAGTCTACGTTACTGCAACTTAGCGATCAGGCAGTACATGAGTTAGACAACAACGAGCAAGCGCATCGTGATTTCTTCAAAAGTACTATCCCTGAACTGGAGCAATTACATACCCTTTGTATGCTGCCCAAGATTGAAGGTCATCGAGATGCACTGCCATTTTGGCTAAGTAATGGAATTAAAGGGCGTAAGCTTGAGCAGCTACAAGACTTTGTTGCTGCTATAAACGAAACCAAGTCTGCTGTGCTTGAATGGTGTGCTGGTAAAGGGCACTTAGGGCGTATGCTTGCCTACCATGGTGCGCCTGAAGTCAATAGTATTGAGCTACAACAAGATTTATGTCGTCAAGGAGAGGAGAGTGCAAAACGGCAGAATCTAAACCTTCACTTTCATTGTGCTGATGTACTCAAAGATGATATTCATCACCATTTTGTTGAAAATCGCCATGGTATTGCATTACATGCTTGTGGTGAATTACACCGTGTATTTATCCGCCAAGCTGTTGATAATGGAATGAAAAAGCTATCGCTTTCTCCTTGCTGCTATCACCTTTTTACACCACAACAGTATGAAGCGATGAGCGTAGAAGCTAGCGCCAGTGCGCTGAACTTATCTCATCATGATATGAAGCTAGCATTACAAGAAACCGTCACCGCACCGGGCAGAGTCGCGGCAGTTCGCAAAAAAGAAGTGAGTTGGCGACTGGGTTTTGATGCGTTGAGAAGAGAGTTGGACGGTAGTGATAACTATGTCTCGGTTCCCTCTGTAAATAAAGCCATTTTTTCAGGGACGTTTGATGAGTTTTGTTACTGGGCGGCAGAGCAAAAACAAATCATCTTACCTGCAAACATCGACTTTGAAAGGTATGAGCGAATTGGCCGCCAGAGAAAGCAAGTTACTGACAGAGTTGAGTTGGTTCGTCATTTGTTCCGCCGTGCTATTGAAATATGGTTAGTGCTAGATAGAGCTTTATATTTACAAGCATCGGGGTATGATGTTGAGCTTAGTACTTTTTGCGAAAAGTCACTCACCCCAAGGAATATTTTGATACAGGCTGAACGTTAGCCGGAGAGCCACTAATGTGTAATTTTAGTTCGAGCCCGCTGAGCCATTTGCTCAATAGCAATAAGCAATGGGCAGAGCGCACCAATGCCAGTGATCCTGAATTTTTTAAAAAGTTGTCGCAGCAGCAAAACCCTGATTATCTCTGGATAGGGTGCTCAGATTCTCGAGTACCGGCCAACGAAATTGTTGATTTAATGCCCGGTGAACTATTTGTTCACCGTAATGTTGCAAATGTAGTGGTACATACTGATCATAATTGTTTATCGGTCATGCAGTATGCAGTAGAAGTACTTAAAGTCGACCATATTATGGTAGTTGGCCACTATGGTTGCGGTGGTGTTCAAGCGGTGCTAGATAATGCAAAGTTTGGACTAATTGACAACTGGCTTCGTCATGTTGCTGATGTCAAAGAGAAGCATCAGGCAATTATTGAGCGCATAGTTGATGAGCAACAATGCGCAGCATTATGTGAACTTAATGTGGTGGAGCAAGTGCGCAATGTTTGTCAGAGCAACATTGTGCAGGATGCGTGGTTGCGTGGTCAAACACTGACCGTACACGGTTGGGTATATGGCCTTGCTGATGGATTATTAAATGAGGTTGTCGGTGCAGTGGCAGACAGTGAGCAGCTATCTTTGTGCTATGAAAAGTCGTTACTCGGTGTGAATCAACGCTATTGCTCTTAAACTGCAAGCGAACAATGGATGTCTATGATATGAGCGTCAGGCTATACAGGTTGCGGCACTAATTATCCTGTGTCCACAAAACCTTGATGTTGTACCAACTATTAAAGCTAATTGGTATTAAACACCATACAATGAAATGGCAGCAAAACACCAACGCAGTGCTGCCAATACGGTGTTACTCGTGAGAGTCTGTTTGCTTGTCAGCCAGTTGTGCTTCAAGCTGTGCTACTTTTTCTTCGAGCTCTACTAGCTTTTCACGGGTGCGGATCAATACTTTGCTTTGAATATCGAATTCTTCTCTGCTGACAAAGTCCATCTCTGATAGTTTACTTTGAATAGCTTGCTTGGTTCTGGCTTCAAACGTTTCGGCAAGGCTCTTAACACCTTGTGGCATATTGCTTGAAATCTGTTTGGCAATCTCTTCAATTTTGGCTGGGTTAATCATTTTCTTACCTTAGCTTGCGAGTCAGTATACATTTACCATCTTACCTTATGCACGAGAGGTGGAAAAGGTTCGCTTCATAGTTTTACATTGATACGGTAAACTAGCGCGCTTAGTTTATAAGAATTCCTCAACCCCTCAGCACTCAAAGTTGTAACCAAAAGTGCGCCAAGCGAGAAGATAACCGGATTAGTTGCATGAAGCTCAACCCAAAACAAGACGAAGCAGTAAAGTATATTAGTGGCCCATGCCTTGTGTTAGCGGGGGCTGGCTCTGGTAAAACCCGTGTTATTACCAATAAAATTGCCTACTTAGTACAGCAGTGTGAATACAAAGCGAGAAATATCGCTGCGGTCACCTTTACCAACAAAGCCGCCAAAGAAATGCGTGAACGTGTCGCGCAAACATTAGGCAAACAAGAAGCTAAGGGGCTGTGGGTTTCGACTTTTCATACATTGGGTCTGGAGATCATCAAAAAAGAGGTTAAAACCTTAGGCTACAAGCCAGGCTTTTCTTTGTTTGATGATCAAGATACCAACCAGTTGTTAAGTGAACTGACTGAAAAAGAGCTGGAGCGTGACAAAGATCTGCTTAACTTGCTAAAAATGCAGATTGGTAATTGGAAAAATGAACTGATCTTACCCGAACGCGCTATTCGAGAAGCTCGAGAGCCTCAAAAAGCGCTGTTCGCTCAGTTGTATGCTCGTTACCAGACACAGCTTCGTGCATACAACGCGCTAGACTTTGACGATCTCATCATGATCCCAACATTGCTGCTGAATCAGTCGGTTGATGTTAGAGAGCGTTGGCAGCAGCGTTTTCGTTATTTATTAGTCGACGAATATCAAGATACCAATACCAGCCAATATCAACTCGTAAAGCGCTTAGTGGGAGAGCGTGCACGCTTCACTGTGGTAGGTGATGATGACCAATCGATTTACTCATGGCGTGGTGCTAAACCACAAAACCTAGTACTACTAAGTAAAGATTTTCCTGGTTTAAGGCTGATTAAATTAGAACAAAACTACCGTAGTGCCGGACGGATCTTAAAAGCAGCTAATATTCTAATCGCGAATAACCCACACGAGTTTGATAAGCAACTATTTAGTGAACTAGGGTACGGTGATCCTATTCGGGTGATTGCTACCCGTGACGAAGAGCACGAAGCTGAGCGGGTAGTAGCTGAAATTATTTCGCATAAATTTATGAAGCGCACGAGCTATCGGGACTATGCTTTGCTTTATCGCGGAAACCACCAAGCTCGGGTATTTGAGAAAGCTTTAATGACCAACCGTATCCCTTATAAAATCAGTGGTGGTATGTCGTTTTTTGCTCGCAGTGAAATCAAAGACATCATGGCATATTTACGATTCTTGGTAAATCAAGATGATGACAATGCGTTTTTGCGTATCGTTAATACACCAAGACGTGAGATTGGCCCGGTGACTTTAGAAAAGCTTGGCAGTTTTGCCAACGAACGTCATATTAGTTTATTTGAAGCATGCTTTGAGTCCGAACTTGTAGAGCGTATGGCGGGACGAGGGCTAAAGGCCTTAATGGGATTTGCTCGTTGGGTAGTGGAGCTTTCAGATAGAGCCACTCGGGGTGATACTTTGGAAGCCGTTAAAGATATGATCCGAGAAATTAACTACGAGGCTTATCTATACGAATCATCCCCAAGTGCTAAAGCGGCAGAGATGAGGATGAAAAATGTCTCGGAATTATATCGCTGGATCAGTGATATGCTAACAGGGGATGCAGATAATCCGGCGATGACCTTGCCAGAGGTTGTTAGTAAACTGACGCTGAGGGATATGCTTGAGCGCAATGAGGAAGAGGATGATTCTGATGCCGTGCAGCTGTTAACGTTACATGCTTCTAAAGGGTTAGAATACCCGCACGTGTTTATGGTTGGCATGGAAGAAGGCTTGTTACCGCATCAAACTAGTATCGATGAAGACAATGTTGAAGAAGAAAGGCGTTTGGCTTATGTAGGGATCACTCGTGCTCAGCAAACGTTAACGTTGACTTATACAAAAAGTCGCCGTCAATTTGGTGAGCAGATCACTCCTGAGTTGAGCCGCTTTGTGCAAGAGTTACCTCAAGACGATCTGCAAATTGAAGGTAAAAAGCCTGTGGCGACACAGGCAGAACGAATGGAAAAAGGAAAATCTAACGTGGCGAATCTACGCGCTATGTTAAGAAGGGATTGATTCGTTATCAAAAGTGGGGATAAAGGCGCATGTTTCTTGCCCTTTATCTAAAGCTCGTTGCTTGCCAAAAAACAGCTGCAAGCCATGCTTTTCTAACAAACTTCTGAAATTTAATATTGCAGGTCCGCGAGCAATGACTTTAATGCCTTTTACTTGGGTAACGGCCAAAATACCCTGTAATTGAACCTCATAGCTCGTTTGCTGAAGTACACGTTTACTAAAGGTAGAGCTAAGTAGAACATAGGTAAAGTCAATTTGGCTGATCAGGGTAAGATCGCAACGATCTTTGCCAAAGTTATTTAACCCGATAGGGATCCCCATTTCAGCCAACGACTTTAAGTTTAAAATTTGCTGACTAGAAGCAAAACGAATTTCACTTTCTTCAAACAATAAGCAAAGTGCGTTACCTTCAGTGACTAACTGTTGCTTTAGCACATCAAAATGGTTGTTTTCCAACAACATGGTTGAACAGTTAAATAAAATGTCGTCATTCCGACAAGCCGCAACATCTTGAGCTTTTTTAAGTAATTGCAATTCGATCTCAAGGTGTTGGGGTTTTTCAGCTGCAAACTTCTTTAGAATATCAAAGCTTGTGCTACCTAGTACTGGGTGTTCACCAAAAGCCTCGATAAATCCGATGGGCTCTGCACTGTCAGACCAGTTGACTATCTCGGTATAGCGAAAATGTGTTGGTAGCTTATCAAGGTGGTGCTGATCATGTTGTTTCTGAGCGCTAGAGCTGGCACTGAGTAGTGGATGATAAAACTCGTAGCGGCCACGACCGGCATTCTTTGCGTAATACATTGCAGCATCTGCATCTCGAATAATTTCATCGGTATTGCGATATAGCTTGTTACTATACGTTATGCCGATACTTGCACCGCTTTGCATACATACGCCTTTGAGGCAAAATGGCTGTTGCATTACCTTGATTATCCGTTTCGCCACGTCTTCTGCTTGTTGGCGATCGGTTAGATGATCAAGTAAAACTACAAATTCATCACCAGCTAGTCTGGCTAGCAAGTCATGTTCACGAATACACTCTGAGAAAGATTGTGATACCCAAACCAAAAACTGATCGCCAGCCTGATGACCAAGTTCATCATTAATATCTTTAAACTTGTCTAAATCAATAAACAGCACAGCAAAGTTATCTTCAGGATAGCGGTGATGTTTCTTCAATGTTTTTTCAAGTTGGGTTAAAAATAGGCTGCGGTTTGGTAGACCGGTAAGTGAGTCGTGGTGGGCGTCGTGATATAGCTGCTGCTCTATTTTTTTGCGCTCTTCCATTTGCATTTGTAAATGCAAATTCGTTTGTTGTAATTCTTTGGTCTTCTCTGCAACGCGATGTTCGAGTTGCTGGTGACTGATCTTTAATGCCTGATTTGCTAAATGAGTCTGTAATACCGATGCAATCTGATTTGATACAAACGAAATTAGCTCAACATCGTCATAGTCAAATTCATATTTATGATCATACGCTTGGCATGCTATTAAGCCAATAACGCCAGTGGCGGTTTTTAATGGAGCACCGAGCCAACTTGTCGCGGCTAAATTATGGTTGTATCCCGCTGGTCGCTCTACAATCCCCTCCATCGCGAGAGCTTTGGCTCGAGTGCAGTCGATCAGTTGACTTTGCTCCGTGCGAATAACCAGCTCGCTATATCCTTTTGCAAAAGATCTGGTTTTATAGCGAGTTTTTTCATCAACACTATAGGGGAAGGTTAGCCATTGTTCTTCTTTATTATAAAGCGCGATATACAAGTTATCGGCAAAGGTAATTGACCGGATAATGTCATGAACCTGTTTATAAACATCATCGATATCAGAAAACTGAGTTGCCAGTTCTGATATTTGAAACAAGATCTGCTGCCTTTCTAGCGCACGTTTACGATTATCAATTTCCTTGTTCAGCGCTTCATTGCTTTGCATTAACGCGCGAGTGCGTATCTTAACTTCTGACTCGAGTAATTCGCGTTTTTTGACTCTCTCGATTGCAGTGGCTAGGTATAGCGACATCACTTCAAGCAGCTCAACTTGATGCTCACTGTATGACTGTTCAGCCTCATAGCTTTGTGACACCATGACACCAATAATCGCGCCATCGCGATATATTGGCACCCCTACCCAATGTTCTGCTTGGCTACCAAGGATTTTGAACTCACCAGCCTTTGCTCGCGACAACATCTCTTCTTTGGTGAGGTAAACTGTTTTGCCAGTTTTAAAAACATGACCTGTAACGCCATCTTTGAAGTGATGTGCCTCATGTAAGGGAATAGCCACAGCATCTTTTTCATCTACAAAGTAAGAAAGTTCAAGTGCTTGTGTAAAGCGGTTTTGTAATACCACATAGAAGCTCTTGCTTGGTAGATATTGAGAAAGAATATTATGAATTGCGGGGTACAACAGGGTTAACTCAGCAACAGTACTTGCCTGTTCTGATAATTGAATTAATGTGTGTTGAAGTTGAGACTTTCTTTTATATTTTTCTAGTAAAGACTCTAATCTTGCGGCTCGTCGAGATAGTCTCTTAACCTGTTGTTGTGGCTCTTCCAATGATGAAAACCGGTTCTTATTTTTGTTTAATTATTGAGCTTAATAATTTCACTTTTAACCTAAGTGGTCAAGTGCAATTTTCTCATTCCTACAAGCTTGTTTTGTGGCTTGATCTGTCATACCAATTAGCATTAATACTTGCTCAATTTGAAGGAGTAAATCTGACGCTAACTGCGTTAAAAATTTCTTATTTAGAACAAATAAATAGTAAGCCTTTCATGCCTTAAAATAGACCGCTTAATTAAGATAATTGGTATAAATTGTCATGATATTTTAGAGAAAAAGTGCAGCGATAAAGGCTGCACTTTTTAATGTATTTTTGGTTACCATGACAGCAACGAGCTAATACCTAGTTTTTTGTCATAAACTCGATAGCTGCTGCGATTTCATCATCAGAACAGTCCATACAAGTACCACGAGGTGGCATTGCATTAAACCCATTAATCGCATGGTCTAGTAGTACTTCAGAGCCTTTGGCTAGACGTGCAGCCCAGTCATCAGCTGTTTTAGGAGCACCTAGCGCGCCAGTACCGTGACAAGCGAAACAAGAAGCTTGGTAAACTTGTTCGCCTGAGCGAGGGCCAGCTGGTACCGCTGCTGCTGCACTTTCAGCACCAGCTAAATATACTGAACCGATTGGCTGAAGGCGTTGTTTAATCGCTTCTTCAGTTAAAGAATTGTCATATGGTTGCGCAACTGCGGCTGTTGATAGCAATAAAAGTGCTGCTGAAAGTTTTTTCATTTACCTTGCTCACTTCGTTTGAACGTGTTCAATCACGATGATGGATGACGGAATTATTGCGATTATAACGCCACCTGTTCATTTATAAAACGTAAACTTGAGTATAAATGGTTAAAACCATTAATTTATTGCGTTAGGGCAAGCTTTTTGCCCAAATTCGTAGAACCACAGCCAAGTTTTGTGGTTGTCACGAATACGCTTTAAGTAAGATACGCAATTTACCTAAGAATGGATTAGAGCCTGCTAACTTGGATAAGTCTGACAGACTCGTAAATTTCTATATTAAGCCATTTCTACTAACTTTGAGATGGCTTTTTCAATTCCAGAAGCTGCCTCTAGCACCGAGGATGCCAACATATACGCTGGTGTTGATATCACTTTTTCACCTTCATCAACTACGATGTCAGATACTGTACACTCAACATGCTTTGCTCCTAACGTATTAATAGCAGCTGCGGTATCAACATCAGAGCCTATGGTTGCAAGCGTACCTGGTGCATGAATATGTGGGATGAGCGCCGGTGCAATACATAAATATGCTATTGGTTTTTGTTGGCTGTTAAACGCACGACATACGATTTTTATACTTTCTAAAATCGTTGATTCGGCACCTTTAAAAGCGAAATCAGACAGGTTTTTCGCGACACCAAAGCCGCCAGGTATGACAAGTGCATCAAATTCATCTGCATTGAGAGTCTCCAAGTCTGCTATTTCTCCACGCGCGATACGTGCAGCTTCCACTAGTACATTACGACGTTCTTCTTGTGTCTCGCCTGTTAAGTGGTTGATCACATGGAACTGATCAATATTAGGTGCAAAACACTGGTAGCTTGCTCCTACTTTTTCTAGATTAAGTAAGGTTAGTACCGATTCATGGATCTCTGCACCGTCAAATACACCACAGCCACTAAAAATTACTGCTACTTTTTTCATTCATTTCTCCTTCTAACGTCTTGTTGCGCGCGCTATATACATAAAAAGAATTATGGCCTAATTAAAAAATTATAAAGGATCTTCTATGATCTTTGATCATTTGTGGTAGTATACTCCTCCGCTTGAGAAAATCAGGCTATTTTTTGTTCATACGCTCTAAAATGTGTGACCAATAAAATTCTTTATCCACAAATGGCTAAAGATAATAACAACTAAAAAAGCTCTAAAAACGCAAGTAAACCAAAGCCTTAAATCGTACTCTGACTTCAAGTTGAAAGTTCTGGAGCAATTTTTCGTGTTTGTCTACAAAGTTATCCACAGGCTCAACTTGCAATATCCAAATGATAGGCTAACGTGAAACTCGTTTTATCTTGTGCCTTGTGGCATCCTTACATTCTACTCTGTAAAAGACTAATTTAGGATCCAATATTTATGTCTCAGATCCCTCAAAACCCTTTGATCTTGGTTGATGGTTCTTCCTATTTGTTCCGTGCTTATCATGCGCCACCGCATTTAACTAACTCAAAAGGTGAGGCGACGGGGGCAATCTATGGCGTGATAAATATGCTCAAGAGTTTGCTGAAGCAATATCAGCCTAGTCATATGGTTGTAGTCTTTGACGCAAAAGGGCCAACCTTTCGTAATGAAATGTACAGCGAATACAAGGCACATCGCCCACCTATGCCTGATGATCTCAGAACGCAGATCGAACCAATCCATGAAATTATAAAAGCAATGGGCTTGCCACTTGTCAGTATCAGTGGTGTAGAAGCTGACGATGTGATCGGCACCTTCTCTAAAATCGCCTCAGAGCAAAGTCGTCACGTACTAATAAGTACAGGTGATAAAGACATGGCGCAATTGGTTAATGAGCATGTTACTTTGATCAACACGATGACAAACACCATTTTAGATCCCGCAGGCGTGGTGGAAAAGTTTGGTATCGGTCCTGAACTGATCATTGATTATCTCGCGCTGATGGGTGACAAAGTAGATAATATTCCGGGTGTACCTGGAGTGGGTGAAAAGACAGCGCTTGCCATGCTTCAAGGATTAGGGTCGATAGACTCACTGTATGATAATCTAGATAAAATCGCTGGTTTGGGTTTCCGTGGTTCCAAAACCATGGCGAAGAAGCTAGAAGAGCATCAAGCACAACTGAAGCTCTCATACGAATTGGCAACGATTAAGCTTGATTGTGAAGTTGAGCAAGATCTAGAGCAATTTAAAATTGCAGAAATGGACAAAGATCGCCTGATTGAGCTGTATGGTGAGTGTGAATTTAAGCGCTGGCTGGCTGAGTTATTGGATGGTCAACAACAATCAGATATCGTTACCATTGAAGCGGAGGGATCTGCACCAGCGGCAGCCCAAGTAGAAACTCACTACGAAACGATCCTTACAAAAGCACAACTTGAGCAGTGGGTTAGCAAACTAAAAGCTGCTGATTTAATCGCTTTTGATACCGAAACGACCAGTGTTAATTATATGCAAGCGGATCTGGTTGGAATGAGTTTTGCTGTTGCACCGGGTGAAGCAGCTTATTTACCCATCCATCATGATTACGTCGGCGCACCAGAGCAACTTACCCAAGAAGCGGTGTTTGAGGTGATGGCGCCATTACTTGCCGATCCCCAGATCAAAAAAGTGGGTCAAAATCTAAAATACGATCAAAGTGTACTTGCCCGTGCAGGGCTTGAGCTAAACGGAATCGCTTTTGATACTATGCTAGAGTCGTACGTGTTTAACAGCGTGGGAACTCGCCACGATATGGACTCATTGGCGCTTAAATATCTGGGTCATAAAACAATTAGCTTTGAAGACATTGCGGGCAAAGGCAAGAATCAACTGACATTTAACCAGATTGAGTTGGAAAAAGCGGCACCTTATGCAGCAGAAGATGCTGACATTACGCTTAGGTTACATCAACACCTTTGGCCATTAATTGAGAAAGAAAATAGTCTAAAACAGGTCTTCACAGAGATTGAATTGCCGCTATTAAGCGTGTTGTCTCGAATTGAGCGCACAGGCGTACACATTGATGGTGATATGCTTGCAAAACAAAGTGTTGAGATAGAGAAGCGTTTAGGAGAGTTGGAACAGCAAGCTTTTGAAATTGCAGGTGAGGAATTCAACCTCAGTTCGACCAAACAACTGCAGGCAATATTGTTCGACAAGCTTGAGCTACCGGTGATCAAGAAAACTCCAAAGGGTGCGCCGTCAACAGCGGAAGAGGTGCTGCAAGAGTTAGCGCATGACTACCCATTGCCTAAGCTTATCATCGAGCACCGCGGTTTATCGAAGTTGAAGTCTACTTACACTGATAAATTACCGAGGTTAGTGAATGCTGATACTGGTCGTGTACATACTTCATATCATCAGGCTGTAACGGCGACAGGACGTTTAAGTTCAAGTGATCCGAATTTACAAAACATTCCAATTCGCAATGAAGCTGGTCGTCGTATTCGCCAAGCATTTGTTGCAGATACCAATAAACAAATTGTTGCAGCAGACTATAGCCAGATTGAGCTTAGGATCATGGCGCACTTATCTCAAGACAAGGGGCTACTTAGCGCTTTTGCAGAAGGAAAAGATGTGCACAGTGCTACAGCTTCAGAGGTGTTTTCTGTGCCGCTTGAAGAAGTGACATCAGATATGCGTCGAAAAGCTAAAGCGGTTAACTTTGGTTTGATTTATGGCATGAGTGCCTTTGGTCTTTCGCGACAACTCGATATTCCAAGAAACGAAGCACAGCATTATATGGATACTTACTTTGAACGTTTCCCTGGAGTGCTGGAATATATGGAACGTACAAGGGAAGAAGCGGCCGAGAAAGGGTATGTTGAGACTTTATTTGGCCGACGCTTGTATTTACCCGATATAAAAGCGCGTAATGGTGCTCGCAGAAAGGCTGCTGAACGTGCTGCGATTAATGCTCCTATGCAAGGTACTGCTGCTGACATTATTAAAAAGGCCATGATTAAAGTGGATGAGTGGCTGCAAACGTGCAGCCGTGACGACATTCAATTATTGATGCAAGTGCATGATGAATTGGTGTTTGAAGTCCATAGCGATAAAGTGACAGAGTACAGTGAAAAGATCTGTGAGTTAATGAGTGCTGCAGCATCACTAGATGTCCCGTTACTGGTAGAAGCTGACAGTGGTGATAATTGGGAACAGGCACACTAACTAGAAATCGGGATAATAGCCTATTCTCTAGCAGCTGTTATCCTGAGCTATTGACGCACAAGTTTGCCGTGTATTAAGCAATAATCTCTGGCTAGCTTGATATTGCGCCTGTTGAGCTTAGGTGACTTAGCGGATTAACTCACTGCTTAACACGAGAGGCAAAGCCGCAAACTTTATTGTATTAGCGCCGTATCATCTTTCTAGGTGATACGGTTTTTTTGTGGATGACTTAACTTATGTGTGCAAGTAAACACTAGCGGTATAGCATCTTAAATTTGTAGCTTCTGTTAATCTCCAGTAACAAAAAAAAACTTAACGTTGAAAGTTTATCAAATTGGCTTAAGTTTTGCTTTTTGGTGTTTATTTCTGGACATCTATTTGTTAGAGTTCGCGCCGTCCTCATCCTGTAGGACATCCTGTTGATGATGTATCTCTCGTAAGAGGATACAGTGTATTGATAGCTTCTCCCCAGATTGCTATAGCGGCTCGTTATTTTGACGAGCCGTCTTTTTCTCTGCTTTAGTGTCTTCCAATTATCGTCTCAATTTCCTTTTCAGCAATAGTCTGCAACTAGGTATTAAAACCCTTAGCGAGAAGGGCTTTATTTAATTTTAACTGCGTTTTACACTGGGTGCACAAACGTTATGTTCTCTCAATTAATAAGGAAGTCGTCATGCTTAAATACCTACTGTTAGGTAGTGCACTTTTTTCTGCTCAGTCTTTTGCGTCTTGGCAGCTTGATCAACAACATAGTAATGTCAGCTTTGTTTCTGTGAAACAGACACATATTGCGGAAGTACATCATTTTAAGAAAATAGCAGGCTCGCTATCTAAGCAAGGTGAACTTGAGATCAACATTGATCTTGCCAGTGTAGAAACCATGATCCCCATCCGTAACGAGCGGATGCAAACCATGTTATTCAATGTTGCGGATCATCCACACGCGAAGATAACGGCCAATGTCTCTAAATCACTTAGTAATTTAGTTATGGGGCCTCAGACAATCACTGGAGTTAATGCTGCGCTAACGCTTCATGGTCAAACTCAAGAGATCACCCTAGACTTGCTCGTGACTAAAAATGCTGACGGTTTAGTCGTTACTCCAGTAAACGTGGTTGTACTTGACGCAACACAGTTCGGTTTTAGTGCGGGGATCGAAGCGCTCACCAAGATCGCTGGGTTAAAAACGATTTCCACCAGTGTGCCTATCACCTTTAATTTAGTTTTTGATGAACAAAATTGATGAATTAATTGCACAGTATGTGACAGCCCATGCGCCGACAGAAAGCTGGTCGGCACCTTCGTGTGGCTTTTCCGAGATAGTGATTGATACGGATGGACGCTGGTTTCATCAAAAAAGTGAGATAAAAAGAGCATCGCTCGTTGCGTTATTCGCGAGTGTATTAAGCTATGATGGAACACATTATTGGCTAAAAACTCCGGCAGAAAGCTGCATTGTGAAGGTGATGGCACATCCTTTTGTGATTGAGCAGTGGTACTTTTGTGAACATGCTTCAAGCTTGTCACTTGCTCCGTGCATCATTGCTGTGGACAACATAGGACGTGAATGGCCGATTAGTAGTATGTTTCCACTGGCGCTAGAACGAGCAAATGGCGTTGATATTCCCTTTTTGCGGCTCAATTACGGATTAACTGCTAGAGTGTCACGAAATGTCTACTACCAGTGGGTGGAGATATTGCAAGAAGATAAAAATGGATTTTATCTAATGTCGGCAAAGACGCGCTTCTATCTTGGATAGGCGCGCCTCTATTTCGTCATGGCGCTTTTTACTCTGTAGCTTCAGTCTTGTCTTTAACAAAAGGGCCCAGGTACCATTCGTCTAATTTCCAAGCCAGCTCATTCAAGCCGATACCTTTCAAGGACGAAAACGCATGTACCGTTATGTCGCCATTTAGCTCTGCTAAGGCACGGCGAACTTGAAGCACTTCAGCTTTGCGCTTACCTTGTTTTAGCTTATCCGCTTTGGTCAGTAGCGCAAGCACGGGTATATTGCTACTAATTGCCCAATTGATAAGATCCATATCAAGATCTTTCAGCGGGTGGCGAATATCCATTAGCACCACAATCCCTTTTAAGCATTTACGACGCTGTAGGTATTCACCCAGTGCTTTTTGCCACTTCTTTTTCATTTCTAGTGGTACTTTGGCAAAGCCATAGCCAGGCAAATCGATAAGACGCTGATCCTCGCCCAAAGAAAAGGTATTAATAAGCTGGGTACGGCCGGGGGTTTTACTCGTTCTAGCAAGCTTTTGATCGGTTAATGTATTGAGAGCACTTGATTTACCTGCATTAGAACGACCCGCAAAAGCCACTTCAATTCCAGTATCCGGTGGTAGTTTACTGATATCTGGGGCACTGGTAATAAACTGTGCCTGATTATATTTCACGCGAGATTTTAGCACGCTGACTCCTAACTGATTAAACTTTCGCGGATTGAATTGCGTATTTTATAACAGTATGGCTGAAACCAAAAGCGTTACGCTAACAGTTATGGGTGCTGCTTTTTGAGCGTAAGGCGGGGATTGATGCGCCATTATTAATTAATCTAGGTCAAATCCCTGTAAATTATAAGCTTAATATGGGCAGAAAACGTGCCAGAGAAAGTAATATCGTGTAGAATGTAGAAATTGCAATGTCAATCTAAAGAGTATACCCATCAGTAGTCACTACTGAACGAGGCATATTTGGGTGGATCGGTGCTGTTTGGCGTTATTATTGCTGAGTACTGCATGTAAGATTCATCTGATTAAGATAACAACCTAATTTTAGTACTGATTGGTATTATTTACCCAAGCGATAAAGAGAGCGACTTTAGTTCGCATGGGTGCAAATTACAGGGTCGGAAACAGAGAATTTACCATGAAAAAAATAGCATTAACTTTAACAATGTTGCTTGGTACGTTGTCAGCAAGCAACGCATCGGCATTCGATGGTGACGCAGAAGCAGGTAAGGCGAAATCTGCAACGTGTGCAGCATGTCACGGTCCAGATGGCAACGCCCCTGTGACTATGTATCCAAAAATCGCAGGACAGCATGCCGATTATATTTACAAGCAACTGCAAGAGTTTAAGCTAGGAATGACCTCAGGTGGTAAAGAAGGGCGTATGGATCCGGTAATGAGTGGTATGGCTATGCCTCTTTCAGATCAAGATATGAAAGACTTAGCTGCGTATTTCTCTACCTTATCTATGTCTGCTGGTACAACACCTGAAGATGTGGTTGCTGTTGGTCAGCAATTATATAAAGCGGGTGATGCTGAAAGAGGGATCCCTTCTTGTGCAGCATGTCATGGTCCTCGAGGCAATGGTACATCATTGGCTAAATTTCCTAAGATATCTTTCCAGCATCCTGAGTACATCAAAGCCCAGCTTGAAAAGTTCCGCGACGGTACTCGCAATAACGATATGAACGGCATGATGCGTGACATCGCGAAAAAGCTTACTGACAAAGATATCGAAGTACTATCTAAATATTTAGGTGGACTACACTAAAGTCGTATATTGAGTTTATAGCGCTCGTTGTAAACTCCTACTATTGAAAAAAGGGCAGCACACGCTGCCTTTTTTTATATCCTAAAATGTGAGACATATCTCACTTTTTCTGTGAGATATTGTCTTTGCTTAATTGTAAGTTTTAGCTTAATTTTAAGCTTTGGTTCATTGTAAGTTAATGTAATCAATATGATTTCTGTTTGATTAAAAAATTTAAGGTAAGAAATTTGTTATTGAACAGTTGTAACTCAGGCTCAGGAGCGTAAATTATTCGTTGTCGCCAAGCAATACAAAAAAAGGGACAATGCGATACGGAAGCGTAGGTGGCAATATTTAGTATCTAGATTGATACAAAGGACTATCAAGAAAGCGTTAGGAAGACCGAGAATAAGAAATTCATGGAAGTCTCATAACAATAACAATATGGAAATGTCACGGAAGTCTAAAATAAAAACAATACGGACGACAATAAAATAATAAGAATAATAAGGCTTAAAAGTCGAAGGGAGAAGTGTCCAGTTGTGACGCTCAGATTAGTAGGCGGTAGAGAGTAATCTCTGCCGCCTTTTTATTTGGTTGCTTTTCGCTTACCTGATACAATAGCCTTCTTATTAAGCAATTATTGTTAACCATTGCAAGATTCAACTCTGATAAGTTGTGGCCTATGTCTAGGTGAGCAGCTTGAAACCTATCACCAAGACAAACATAGACTATATTGGCAATGTCAGTGCTGCCATCTGGTTATGGCGGATCCAAATTCAAGGCTAACACCAGCGCAAGAAAAAGCGATTTATGATAGTCATGAGAATGATTTGGAAGATGCAGGCTATCGCCGCTTTTTAACTCGGGTTTCTGAACCGCTAATAGCTCGCCTATCGAAGCCAAGTCTAGGGTTAGATTTTGGTTGTGGACCAGGCCCCTTGCTTGCAAAAATGTTGGAAGAGGTAGGACATCAAGTTTCATTGTTTGACTTGTACTATGCCAATAATCCGGAGGTGCTAAAACAACAGTATGATTTTATTGTTAGCACCGAAGTGGTTGAGCACCTTGCCAAACCAAGACAGGTACTACAGCAATTATTAGCACTGCTAGATTGCGGGCAACCGCTCGTATTAATGACTAAACTTGTGATAGATAAATCGCGTTTTGCTAATTGGCATTATAAGAATGACTTAACACATATTTCGTTTTTTAGTCAGAAAACCTTTGCGTATTTTGCTGCGCAGCAAGATTGTGATTTAGAATTTATAGGGAATGATGTCATCATTCTCACCAAGCGTAATACACGCCAGAATTTTGAGTAATTGATTATGACCAGAAAGAAAAAGACACGTAAAATTGCGACCAATGGTACACCTAGGTTAAGTAAAGAAAAGCTTCAAGAGTTACGCGCAATAAAAGAGATGCGTAATAAAAAAACGAAAGGTAAAAAGCCTGGCTCAAGAAATGCGCCAGACATATCACCAAAAGCGCAGTCTGAAGTGACAGCAAAAAAAGATCCTCGAGCTGGAAGTAAAAAACCTATTTCTCTGGTTGTTGAGTCGCAACCGGTTAAAGAAAATACACAGCCTGAAATGAAGCGTCATTTACAGCCGCAAGCGCAGTTACATAACGCCGCTGAGGTGCTGACGCCAGAGCAAGAGTTAGAGCAACTTGAAAATGACGAGCGTTTAATGTCGTTGCTTGAGCGCCATGAGCAGGGTGAATTACTCACAGGCAAAGATGCTAAATACTTCAATCGTGGTATTGCACGTCATCAAGAATTATGTGAACTTTTAGGTATTGATGATGAATTTGAAGAAAGTGACATGGAAGAAGATGATCCGTTAGATCAGTTTATGAGTAATGACTTAGCAAATGAATGGCTAGATGATGACTTAGAGGAAGATAACAAATAATGAACACTGCATGGATTGTCGCACTTTTTATCGGCGCTGTGATCATTGCTGGTTTGGCATTTTACGCAGGTAAATTGCTATGGCAGTTGAAGGTGCAAAAAGAAAAAATTGCCAAGCATCGTGAAGAAAAAGCGATAGAATTAGAGAAATCGCGTCAACAGCGCAATAGCAAGATAGCTGATAGCGTAAACCTTATCGCCCGGGCGATGAAAGAGAAACAGTGTGAGTACTCTGAAGGCTGTCTCAGAGTCTGGGTGCTTATCTCTCAATATAGCTTTGATAATGAGGTGGATTTACAGCTAGATTACCCTGGTGTCTATCAGATGTATGAGGAGGTGAAGGAAATGCCGACTCATGACGCACGCAAGAAATACTCTAAAAAAGAAATCTATAAAATGGACAGTCAGCGCTGGCGTGCAGAAGAGCGTTTGGAACCAGAGATTTTGAAAGATTGTGAGAAATTGATTGTGCGTTTTAAAGCTGCGACAGGCAGTGAAAACGTGGTGTTTCAATAATACCAATTTAACTTAATACTTGTTCAATTTGAAGGAGTCAATCTGACGCTAACCACGTTAAAAACTTCTCATTTAGAACCACTAAATAGCAAAATTTTTGCCTAGTTATCGACAAGATTTTCTCGCTTCAAAATAGACTACTTAATTAAGCAAATTGGTATAACGTAAAACTAGGGTCTGTTGACTCTTGCCATTTGATTTTTGTTCCACTGAGTGCGTTTTGGTCGCAGCGCTCAACTTGCCGCCCAGTAATCTAAGCAAAAGTTGAACATAAAGAATAAACGCCCAGTGGAGCGTTTATTCATTATGTCATGCTGAGGTGATATGGTATTCACACTCGGTCAAAACCAATCCTGTCGTGCATTGATAAAATACTTTGATAGTTTGACCCATGCTCAATTGTGGATGTAAATTTTCCATAAGAGTGAAATACAAGGTATGGGTATCGAATTGACTCAATTTCACTGCATCGAATCCAAAAAATCGATTTACCGTCCCGTAAAGTGCTTTGTAGATGCTCTCTTTAGCTGAAAAGATGACGGTTAACGGGCAATGTACGTGTTTTGCCAGTCCACGAAAGCTCTCGAACTCAGCCGGATGTAAAATTTGTCGTTGTAATTCGATTTCTTGTTTTGGCTTCATGTCTCTTTCAATATCAATACCTAAACCAATGGTATGCGTATTGTTAGTGGCAATAGCAGCAGCAATTCCACGGGTATGGGTGATACTCGCGACTACATTGTTAGGCCAAATTGGGGCGCGGTCAGAGCCGTTCAGTACGGTAAAGTTATCATGACCTAATGCTGTTAAACTCGCTTTCGCGCAGATCCTTCCTGCTAAAAATTCAGCTTTTCTCTTTGCAACTGCTTTCTCTAAAGTATCAGGAAGGAAGATGTTATGTTGCTCAAAAGACTGCTCAGAATAACTATCTGGGTCAAATTGAATACAATGAAAGTGATGTTGCAAAAACGGGGTAAATAGATGGCTGTGATTGCTTTGCAAAGCTAGCTCCTGTTATTCCTGTCCATAATGCCAGTTTGCGAGCTATCTACTTAGCCTAAAGTTGAGAAGAGCTGGCTGATTGCCCTGTAACGTTCACTGTAAATACTGGCGAGCATGTTTAGTGAGATTAATACAGCAGGCGATAAAACCGGCAACCAAAGAGGTGTTCGTTATCGAAACTTAGCGTGATATCAATTTTCTTAATTAAGTGGTCTATTTTGAGGCGAGAAAATCTTGTCGATAACTAGGCAAAAATTTTGCTATTTAGTGGTTCTAAATAAGAAATTTTTAACGTGGTTAGCGTCAGATTGACTCCTTCAAATTGAGCAAGTATTAAGTCAAATTGGTATTATTACCTGTTTGGTTAAAGTTGTCATTTGCTTTGGACGCTTAGTGTGCATGAGCTAAACGTCCATAGCAAGATATATGCAAAGCTATCTGTCCGTTATTTTAGTTTACTTGCAACAGATACTAGTTGCAGAGCAAGGTTAGAAACTTTTTCTGCTAGATCTGGGTCTTTAATTTTACCTTGTTCGTCAAAGGTATTAAATGCACTTGGAACCGCGAGCTGATCTGCCAGTACTAGGCTGCCAATTCCTGATAGTACGTCACGAACATGGTTTAAACCACGCAAGCCGCCAAGACCACCGGGTGATGTGGCGTAAAGTGCAACAACTTTGTTTCTAAACGCAGGCACTGCACCTTGCTCTGTACGCGATGCCCAATCAATTGCGTTTTTGAGCGCGGCGGTAAATGAGCCGTTGTATTCAGGGCTAGCCAATAGGATCCCATCGGCATTACGAAGCTTTTCTTTGAGTAGTTGAACACCTTGTGGTGTACCTTGAGCTTCTAGATCTTCATCAAACATTGGAATATCTAAATCCCGTAATTTTACGACCTCTACCTCGGCACCACTTTCCAGTGCATAATTTGCCGCGGCTTGAATGAGAAGTTGGTTATAGCTGTCTTTTCTTAAACTGCCCGCTAGAGCGATAATTTTAGCTGTAGTCATCTTGCTGATACCTTATTTTGTTTCGTTGAATTTATAGTAGCAAAATTTCACTTGCATAAAAGCTGAATAAACGCAAAGCTTGTGTGCATATATGCACAGAGGTGGTTATGGATAAATTCACAGATTGGCAAGATCTCAAAGTCGCTTACACAGTAGCGAAGCTCGGCACGCTGTCTGCAGCAGCTGAGTATCTGCACATACATCACAGTACAGTACTTAGGCGTATTAATAACTTAGAAAAAGAGTTAGGTACGCGTTTGTTTCACCGCCATGCTCGTGGCTATCAAGTAACACAAACGGGGGAAAAGCTGTTAGCAACGGCGACGATTATCGACGAGCGTTTGATGGAATTGAGTACCTCAATCGTTGCATCAGATAGTCAGCTAAGAGGTAAGCTATTAGTGACGACAGTCAGTGGTTTTATGGATATATTGTCAGAGCCTTGTCTTACTTTTCAGCAGCAGCATCCCCAAGTACAACTAGAAGTGTTGCTTGATCAAAAGCGTTTGCGGTTAGATCACGGTCAAGCACATGTTGCAGTAAGAGCCGGACCTAAGCCGGATGAACCAGATTACGTGGTGCAACAATTGACTACTTTAGAAGCTGGATTGTACGCGTCCTCCGATTACATTAAGCGTATGGGAATACCGACGACAGTAGACGCACTACGGGAGCATAATTTCGTCTCGGGGGTGAGTGGGTTTAATGCTAGAGTCCCTTATTTTGCTTGGGTCGATGAGCATATTGCAGAGTCTCAAGTCACCTTCAGAGTATCAGAAACTTCAGATGCTACACGAGCAATTGTGAATGGTCTTGGTATTGGCGGTGTTCAGCACAATGTTGCGAGACGCTACCCTGATTTACTGCCGATACTAAAAGAGGAGCTAAGGTGGTGTAGTCAGGTATGGTTAGTCACCCATGTGTTAGTACATCGCACAGCAAAAGTACAAGCGTTATGTGAGGTGTTAAAGCGCCACTTTAACAACTGACAGCTCTTTAGCGCACGCTTTTCTTTTTTGCTTGGATTATTAGGCGGTAAGCCGAGCGCCGCGACCAAACCATATTCAGGGTAAAAAAATCAAACAGGAAAGGTCAACAGACCCCAGCTAGTTTGGCTTTTTATGCTTGCTGAGCAGGAAGCGCAAGTAAGTATATGCTCGCTCGCACTTCCTGTAGACAGTAGCGCAATTAATACAATATGCGGATCACTGTGACTCCTTTGGCTTCAGTAAGATTGCGTTATCGCGTAGAGGGTAATGTGGCAGCGTCACTGCATTACCTGATCTATCTCCTTGTCCATATTGCGTAGGTGCAAGCCTCGGAGCTGATTGGATAGTCTCAGGACATTTACCAGTATCTATATGAGAGAGTGCAGCGGCGAGCAAATCTTCATTTTGACTGCCGAGTGACTCTGAGAAGTCATCAGCCACAATACAACCTGGTACTTGTGACGACAAACCTATCTCACCATTACTGGACGCTCCTGAGGGTGTAAAGCCGTCAGCATAGTCATCAAAGCCTTTGGCATTTTCTGAGCCAAACTGAATTGTGTAGTAAACTGTGCCGCAATTTTGTGCTGGTACAAATCCGTATGGTTTACCTCTCGTAGTGGTGCCAATGAGAAGCACCTCAACATCAATACCACGTAATCCGTTGATCACATTCTCGCTTGCAGATGCTGTGCCTCGGCTTGAGAGGATATACACTCTAGGGAGGGAAACTGTAGGTAAATTGGTCGATGTAAAGGTGTTTTCAGCCCAGTTAATTACTCTGGACTCGAACTCTGTACGTTCTTCTTCTGCGGTGCGCTTGTCGTTCAAGGTACTAAAGGTAAACGTTTTGTTTAGGCTATTATTCCCAGCAATCATATAACCTAGCTGAGCCGCCATAATTACACGACCCCCGCCGTTGTAACGCATGTCTAGTATTAGGTCATCGATCTGTCTTGTTTTGAATAGGTTGAACGCCTCGATTAGACCATCTTGAGCGGTTGGAATAAACTGATTAAATTGCACATACCCTACTTGCTTACCCGCGTAGTTAATAATTTGAGCATTTTGAATGGGGGATGTTTTGAAATCTACAGAGGTCAAAGTAACCGATTTTTGGTTACCTGCTTGGTCTTCAAATACGAACTCATGCTGTTCACTTTGAGCAGGAGACAGCCCTACATTGAGTGTGGCACTGTCAGAGCTGGAGATAAAGTCGACTCCATCAATGGATAGTACTTTATCGCCTCGTTGAATGCCTGCGGCAGCGGCGGGAGAGTTTGGCTCCACCGCTGCAACGGTAAAGTTGCGTGGCGGTAAAGTAGAGATTACTGCCCAGCGAATACCATAGCCAGTTGTGAACCCAGCTTGCGCTTGCTTTTGGAAGCTGTCGTAAGACTCATAAAAATGAAATTGATCTTTATCGTTACCTGAAGGAGTTTTCTGGTTCGTTTTCAGTTGATCAAAGTAATCAGTAACCGTGTCAAATTGTGCAGGGTCGTTGTCAATGACCTCGTCATACCATAAGTAAGTTTCGTTGGTAAAAGACCGGAGCCACATCTTTTCGTGCATAGCGGTACCAACCTTATCGGGATAAGGTTGGTTGTTGTTGAATTGGTCGGTGCCAGTGCGTGGCGTTGCACAGTAATTAAGGAACTGGCTCGAAGGTGAAAATTGGTTAAATGTCCAAATTGGCGGCTCGGTTTGCCCAGTATTATTGCCAGGGTTGTCAGTGCCTAAGGAGTCGCTACCACCGCCTCCGCATGCTGCTAATACTAGGCTTATCACTGTTGATGCGAAAACTAGAGTAATACGTTGCATCGTATTTACGTTCCTGTTTTAGTTGTATAACTAAAAGCTAGCATCGCTTTGCTCATCTAGCAATCACTGTTTCTGCCAAGCTGTGAATAACTTTCGTTGTTGAGTCGATATTTTCAAACCATAGGTTTTTTCCATATAAAAATAGGCGTCAGCAATGCGTTTTCTTGCATAGTAAGGCGGCTCGATACGACGTAGTTTAAAGTCGATTTTAACAGGGCAAGCGCCATAATTTGCTTCGGTATTAGGGAGCATAGAAAAACGGTAATTAGATCTATCACCATTTATTTCGCCGATAGCAGGGGCAAGGTTGTGAATGTCAGCTTCCATTTTTCTAAACTTTTCACTCACTTTTCGACAGTGTTTTCTACCTCCCTGTTGCCAACATTGCAGTTGATGACCAAACTCCCATGCCGAGACTATATGCTCCCATTCAATGCGATTTGCTCGAGCATTTTCTTTGCCGTTTCTTGTATAAGGCAACCTAGCGGTATACCCACAGCTTGTGGTGTCGGGTACCAGCTTTTTACCCCGCTTGGTGATACCACAGTTACAATATAAGGTGCGGCTATCTTCAGTGACCTGTTTTGAAAGATATTTCTTAGCTTGTGAGAAAGAGCTGAAATCTTGCGCACTGGCGGTTAGTGCAAAGAAGTAGAGCACTATAATGTAGAAAAAGCGTGACATAACCTCTCACCTTAGGGTGGAATACAGGGAATATCACTATATCAAAAAACTCATCAATACTAACAACGAAATAGGGCGGTACACGCCGTATTATGTATACCGTCGGCGTTTACGCCAAGGAGGAGACTGTAGTAATAGCAATAAACCGGTTATGCAGAATAAGACGCTTGTTGCTGCAAATGAGACAAGTAATGGGTTATTAAAGTCCTCACGTTCGTCGTAATCCATAATGTGTAACATCCAGAAAAAATCGAAAATACGCCAAAGGCTGCTACGCACTGTAATGACTTCTCCATTGCTTGCGCTCAGATAAAGTGTGGTATTGAGCGCATCACCATACTCAACTTTCCATACGTTTTTTCTATAACCTATTTCTCTAGGCCCTTGGGCAAGGTGTGTCGCGCTAATCACCTGTGCAGTGATTAATACATGTTTATCAGCTTGCTGAATTATTTGCATTTTACTAGGTGCTGCCAGAGGGGCGCCAGTTATGCCATTAAATACTTGTGTCTCGTCATGATTTAGTTTGATGATAGGTAAACCAAGAAAGTGACTAAACTGGATATGCTCCAACTTCGTTGACTGCTGTACTAATTTATTGATGTCAGCACGATAGTCAGCAGAGGAAAACGGATTATCGAGTTTGCGCAAAGCAAGATGTTTGCCATGCACTTTTTCTAGAGGAATAGCACTCATCACTAAGCCCCCAAGCAGCCAAGCAAAAATCTGGAGGAAGAGTAAGTAACCAAGATATTTATGGAGTTTACGGGCAGGCTTTAGCAGTTTTTTAATCATCACAATATGTTATTCTAGTTATTCGTGAATATGATAACGATAACATACGCAGTGTAGAATGCGTCACATTGTCGCATTCTGGATAACCTAAGTGTAGATTAGGTAATTGCTTACTTTTACAAAATCTCAGGTTATTAAGCCATTATAACATTTAGTTTTACAAGGTAGCTTTTAACACATGTCTGAAATTCAATTTTTAAATGTCGATTTGGAACTAGAGTCTAAGCAAGATATCAGCACGTTAGTTTCAGATTTGAAGAAAAACGCTATCGTGTTGCATTATGATCAAGATGATTATCGTCAGTTGGCTAGAATTGAAGCGAACACTACCGAACTAACACCTGATAAGGCGATTAACCAGCTGTGTGAGCTGATTGAGTCCTGCTCCAAGGTCGCATTAAAGCAATGGCTTAGTTGCACAAAACGCACCTTTGATATTGGTTTTAGTTCTGGCAAGTCTCCAAAGTGCTTTTCTCAAGCACTGCATGTTGATACGTTGCTCAGAATTTCTGCAATTGGTGCTGGAATAGAAATAACGCTCTACCCAATTGAAGAATAAAAACTCTAAAACTTAGAATAAATTGTTTTATATGTTAACGTTGTTAACTTGTTGATAAATTATTCCTGTTGTTTTATCTTGTTTGTTCACTAAGACGGATTATTTCTAGGAACGCAAGATGAAACAACATGTAACACTTTCTACCCTAACACTTGCCATGCTTGGTAGTGTAACTTTTTCAAGCGTAGCTACTGCACAGACGCCAAATGCTTACAGCTCACTTCAAGGGCTTGATGTTTTTAACGCAGCACCTGTTCAGGTGGCAGATATAAAGAAACAGATAGCAAAAAATTTAGCACTATCGTTGCATCAAATTAATACTCAAGTACAGACCCAGCTTAGTGAATACCAAGACACTATCTCATTAGAACAATTACAAGTTGGTGGGGCGGCTGCAAAGTTAATGACAGAGGCTAGTCAATACACTCGTGCGTTGAAAGGGTTAACTGATAACACATCTAACCTTTATCAACTACGTATTGCCTCAAGCCAAATGCTTACAAAATGGCAGCAAGGTGAAGTGCCTCTAATCGCATTTGCACCCAAGGGCGATGATAAGTCGTGGCAATATGTCGAAGCATTCGATCAACATGGACAATTGCATTTACTGGATGCACACAAGATGCCTGAGCGGCCAGTGCTTATCGTGGAGCTTGACGCAAAGAAAACCAAAGCTGAAGGGCTTGAGGTCATGAAGCGAGTATTTGCAAAGCAAGGAATGATGATGCCATCGGCTGAAATGCAGGCTAATGACGAAGCTGCGCCGATTTCTACCAGTGTGCTAAAAAAGATTAGGTTGAATAATGACCAAGAGCCTTGGGTGTCTGGCGCAGCAGAAGTATATGGTATTGTGACAGGTGTTAACCCTTCGCGCGACGAGCCTGTACTTGATATTGTTGATATGCCATATCTAGATCATGACGGTAGAGACTACACACCAAATCAAATTATCATTCATTGGGAAAGATATCGTTGGCAAGCGGCTGATTTGTTACTGATGGAACAGGATGACAACACAAATTATCAAGAATTGGCGACAACTTTCTTAGATATTGTGACACAAGTGATGCGTGCGATCCCTGATCCAAACGTTCAAGGATATGCGCTGATCCCACAGCTAACCAACCAATTGATAAAGGCCATGCCAAGTCACTGGTTTACTAATGACGATGATTACGTGGATGTGTACTACACCTTATTTGAAGGTCAGCGTTATAGCAATCATATGGGGGCAAGCGGCAACGCCAAGATAACCTTAGAGCCATTGACGATAAATCCGCGTTAGTGGAATTCTATTACAACAACTTTTGATAAGATGTGCAGGCTAGTCCTCCTCGTAAGGAGGACTAGGTTGTAAAGACTAATTTTAGACTTTTACATTACCAAATGGCTTCAACAAATTCAGGGTGATCTACAAAAGGATTACGATTCCCTTGGAATTCATAAGCGGCTTGGTTACGAGCTTGTTCAAGCGCATCAACAGGGTCTTCGTTATGCCATCTCTTTAGCATATTAACAACCCAAGTCTCGAATACCTGATCCTGACTACCGTTTAATACAGCATCACTATAGCTGGTGTTATTTTGCCAGTTAGCGATAACATCTTGATAGCGTGTTGCCATATAAAAATAGACACGGGCAAAGTCTCCTTTAAAAGCATCGATAGGCTCAAATACAGTACCACTATAGTTAATACCTGTAGCAGAACCTACGCGACTACCATTACTTGAGGTGTAAGAGGCACTGCCGACTTCACCAAAAGGGAAGTTACTCCGTTTTGAATTAACATAACCATCAGAGGCGAAAATATGATGGATGTCTGAATTCATCGGCTCTACTTTTCCGCCAAACCAAGATTTAGGGAAAGAGTGCTCACGGTTATAGCAGTCTCCTTCTACACGGTAGGTGCCACACTGTGAACCGGTTGAAACATAAGTGATGCTGTCACTTACCGATGGTTTTTCAGAGTACCTATCAAGAATACTATTATCTTTTTCAAAGTAGTTATCTCGTTCACTTTGATCTATGAAGCCCCAAATTGCCGAGTAGCCCTGAGATTGATGATTTCGGATGATACGGTGCAGTTCCGTTTTAAGTGCATAACCGCTTAGCCCCGCGGTAGTGGCGTAGTATCCATCTCCCGTTGGTGGTGGTAACGTGCTACCAAGGCTAAAGCTATGATCTTGACGGCTGGTAAACTGTCCCCCAGATGCAATCGTTTTAGAGCCATGTGTTAAAGTATATTGCCCACTACCATTGCTACAACAAATGCCATCACCGTAGCTATCTAAAATAGTGAAGGTGTAATTACCATCGGCAAGGCAAATTCCCTCGTTAACGGATTGGTTGTTGCTATAATTACCGCCACTTGCGATTGTACTACCTGCGGTATTGGTAATTTTCCAACTGGTTTCACTGGCATAGTTATCAGTGATCAAAGCAAGATTTAAGCTGTTGCTTTGACAACTTGTCGGTGGTTCTGGCGTCACATTACTTGGTGCAAAGCCGTCAACATAAACGGTTTCACTGCCATCAAAGCCACTTCCATCATAAAAGCGTAAACCAACATTGATAGTAGTCGTTGCGGTTGCTGTATAGGTGTGATTAATCTGCTGCCATTGTCCGACATTGAACTGGTCTGAGTAACCATGATAGCCATCCACCACTAACCTTGCTTTGACACCACCCTCAGTATGATAAACCCATGCGCTAAATTGATAGCTTTTTCCTGCTTCAACATTAACTTGTTGTTGCAAGTCTGTACTACTTTGAGTTGCAGTATTAACCTGAATTGCGGCAGCATAGTTGCCATCTTTTACAGGGCTTGTGACTGAAGATAGCGTTATTCCAGAATCAATCGTCGTCCATCCACTTGGAGCCTGTCCACTCCAACTTTCAAAGCTGCCATTTTGCACTTGTGCAGTGGCGTTTAGGCTCAATAGTGAACAGCACGACCCGATGAGCAGGTGTTTATATTTCCCGTGTTTCATTTTTACTCTCATTATTATCATTATCTATATTATTGATTTGTCTATTTGACAGGTTGATTTTACATCAACTCTGTTACGGCAATGTTAATACTTTTAAAGGCTAAATATTGCACTTCTTTTAAGTTATTTTATTTGGACTTTTTCATCTTCAATAACTAAAAGGAATATAAAAGCAGATTCTATTCTTTTTGATCTTATCTTTTGCCACGTATGCTTCAGGCTTATAAAAGCAGGCTCCGCTGTGAGCGAGCCAATGATGCAATGAGCAAGCAAACCTTTTGGGTACGGGGATCCATGATGTTGTTAAGTCAACTTAGTGCTGCAGCAAGTCCGCTGACAAATGAACAACTGCAAAAATTACAAGGCTTAGTTGGGGAGCTAAATCCAATCCAGCAGGCATGGGTGAGTGGCTACTTGGCAGCCACAGCCAATTCAGCTGCTTTATCAGGTGTAGCTGGTCAAGCAACTGCGAGTGTTGGTGACTCTGCACCATTAACTATTTTATATGGTTCACAAACTGGCAACGCAAAAGGTGTCGCAACGCTTATCAAGACCCAAGCTGAAGCGCGGGGGTTGACGACCAAGCTCGTTAATATGGCAGATTACAAACCAGCTAACCTAAAAAAAGAAAAGTTTTTGGTGATTGCTGTTTCAACTTATGGTGATGGTGAACCGCCTGAAGATGCTGAAGCATTACATGAATTTTTGGTGAGTAAAAAAGCCCCTAAACTTGCTGGCGTGAAACAAGCTGTTATCGGTCTTGGAGATACCAGTTATGAATTTTTCTGCCAGACAGCAAAAGATTTTGAAGCACGACTAGGCGCGTTAGGTGCTGAGATTGCCGTCCCCCGTATTGACTTAGATGTAGACTATGAAGCGCAAGCGCAAGAGTGGATAACACAAGCATTAGACGTATTTGAGCCAGAGCTCAAAGCGCAGCAAACCGGAGGTGGTAATGTCATCAGCATGCCCTTTGGCATGCCAGAGCCTGTCGCCAGTCAATATACCAAACAAAATCCGTTTGCCGCAGAGCTAAATGTGGTTCAAAAAATAACCGGGAGAAATTCCAGTAAAGATGTTCGTCATATCGAGATTTCACTTGAAGGCTCTGATATTACTTATCAACCAGGAGACTCTCTTGGCGTGTACTTCTTAAATGATCCACAAGAAGTGGCTGCTATTCTTGAGGTACTTAACCTTGATAAAGCGCAAACTGTCAAGGTGGGTGACCTAACTGTTTCAGTAGAAACAGCCTTAATTGAGCATCTTGAGCTAACACAGTCATATCCAGGCTTTGTTGAAAAATATGCGATAGCGACTGGGAATGAGGAACTAAGCGCACTTGCAAACGATAAAGCGGCATTACGTGCCTATATTGAAGAGCGACAGATCTTTGATGTGATTAAACAAAACCCTGCGAACATTGAGGCGCAAGCGTTGGTTGATTGCTGTCGTAAATTGCAAGCGCGTTTGTATTCCATCGCGTCAAGTCAAGCGGAAGTTGAAGAGGAAGTACACCTCACCGTTGGCTTAGTGGAGTTTGATGCTTTTGGTGAAAAACACTTCGGCGGCTGCTCAGGCTACTTAGCGAATCGTGCTGAAGAAGGGGCTAAAGTTAAAGTATTCAGTGAGCATAATGATAACTTTAGGTTGCCGAGTGACAATACAACACCTGTGATTATGGTAGGGCCAGGTACTGGTATCGCGCCGTTCAGAGCCTTCCTACAAGAGCGTGAAGCACGAGACGCTGAAGGTGAAAACTGGCTGTTTTTTGGCAATCCACACTTCACTGAAGATTTCCTATATCAAGTAGAAATTCAAAAATACGTAAAGTCGGGTCTATTGACCCATGTAGATTTAGCGTTTAGCCGTGATCAGGCAGAAAAGATTTACGTGCAAGATAGGTTGAGAGAGAAAGGCGAAGCTGTGTTTGCTTGGCTTGAAAAGGGTGCCCATTTTTACGTTTGTGGCGATGCCACTAGAATGGCTAAGGATGTACATCAAGCACTTATCGACATCATTAAAACCCATGGAGGGAAAGATGATGAACAAGCTGAGCAATATCTAAAAGCATTGCGCAGCGCAAACCGTTATCAGAAAGACGTTTACTAACACGTCTTGTTATACCGTCAGCCAATTTTAATGTAGGAAAGACAATGAGCAATTCTGAAATCAAACCGAATAGTAAGCTCGATGCAAGCGCAAAGTTTTCTGATAACGAGCGTTTGAAGTCACAAAGTGCCCACTTGCGAGGCACAATTTCAACGGATCTGACCGATCAGCTAACCGGTGGCTTTACAGCGGATAATTTTCAACTTATCCGCTTCCACGGTATGTATCAGCAAGACGACCGCGATATCCGTCCTGAGCGTACTAAGCAACGCCTTGAGCCATTGCATAACGTGATGCTTCGTGCTCGTATGCCTGGCGGCATCATTAAACCACACCAGTGGTTGGCAATTGATGAGTTTGCAGCGGATAAAACCATGTACGGTAGTATTCGTCTAACAACGCGCCAAACTTTCCAATTCCACGGTGTATTGAAGCCAAACATCAAAGGTATGCACCAATTGCTAAATAGCGTCGGGATCGACTCTATTGCGACGGCTGGTGATGTAAACCGTAACGTGTTGTGTACCACAAACCCTGTTGAGTCTGGGTTACATCAAGAAGCTTATGAGTGGGCGGCCAAGATTTCTGAGCACTTATTACCAAAAACCAAAGCATATGCCGAGATCTGGTTGAACGGTGAAAAAACGGAAACAACAGCTGAACCGATTTTAGGTGATACTTATCTACCGCGTAAGTTCAAAACTACGGTAACCATTCCACCAAATAACGAAGTAGACGTACATGCGAATGACCTCAACTTTGTTGCTATTGCTGATGACGGCAAACTAGTTGGCTTCAATGTGCTTGTGGGCGGTGGTTTGGCGATGACCCATGGTGATGTGAATACCTATCCACGTAAAGCAGATGACCTCGGTTTTATCCCGCTTGAGCACACGCTTGCTGTTGCTGAGCATGTGGTCTCTGTGCAGCGTGACTGGGGTAACCGAGTAAACCGTAAAAACGCAAAAACCAAATATACGCTAGATACATTTGGCACTGAGGTGTTTAAGGCGGAAGTTGAAAATCGTGCCGGTATGAAATTTGAACCAAGCCGCCCCTATGAATTTACGCATCGTGGTGACCGTTTTGGTTGGGTTGAAGGTATCGATGGTAAGCATCACTTAACGGTGTTTATCGAAAATGGCCGTATTTTAGATTTCCCAGATAAACCTCTAAAAACTGGTTGTCGCAAAATTGCAGAGATCCATAAAGGTGATTTCCGCATGACTGCAAATCAAAATCTTATTATTGCTGGTGTTGCGGCTGAAGATAAAGCGCAAATCGAGCAAATCGCCCGCGAGCATGGTTTGATTGATAGTAAGCATTCAGAGCAGCGCAAAAACTCCATGGCATGTGTGTCACTACCAACATGTCCATTGGCAATGGCAGAAGCAGAACGCTATTTACCAGGGCTTGTAACACAAGTCGAAGATTTGCTCGCTAAGCACGGGGTGGCTGAGGAGAATATTATTCTTCGTGTCGTTGGTTGTCCTAATGGCTGTGGCCGAGCGATGCTCGCTGAAGTTGGGTTCGTTGGTAAAGGACTTGGTAAATACAATATGTATTTAGGCGGTAACCGCGCGGGTACTCGTATTCCTAAACTGTACTTGGAAAATGTCGGTGAAGAGGTATTTCTTCCCGCTCTTGATGAGCTGATTGGGCAGTGGGTTAAAGAGCGTAAAGAAGGCGAGTGTTTTGGTGATTATGTTATCCGCAAAGAAATTGTTGCGGAAGTCAAAGTATCAAAAACTGATTTCCACGCTTGACTTAAAACGGGCAGCTAAGCTGCCCATTGGATGAGAAAATGAGTAATTTTAAACAAATATTAACTCTTGATGGTGCAACCCAGCAAATGTTACTTGCTGATGCTAATGCCTTATTGAGTGATAAAACAGCCGAGCAAAGAGTCGCTTGGGCACTGGAAAATTTACCGGATACTCACTTTTTGTCTTCTAGTTTCGGTATTCAAGCAGCGGTGATGCTACACCTTCTGACTCAACAACAACCAGATATTCCAGTGGTACTGACCGATACGGGCTACTTGTTTCCGGAAACGTATCAATTTATTGAATCGTTAACAGAGCGCTTGGCACTTAATCTTAAAATATACCGCGCTAAACAAAGTCCAGCTTGGCAAGAAGCAGTATACGGCAAGCTTTGGGAGCAAGGTGAAGAGGGGATTAAGCAGTATAATACCCTAAATAAAGTGGAGCCCATGACTCAAGCATTGCGTGAGCTTAATGCAGGTACATGGTTTAGTGGCCTGCGCCGACAACAGTCTGCGACACGCGCTGACAAACCGATTGTTGAGTTAAGTCGAGGAACTGTTAAATTCTATCCTATCATTGATTGGCATAATCGAGATGTATACCAATACCTCACCAAATTTGATCTGCCTTATCATCCACTGTGGGAGCAGGGCTATGTATCAATGGGGGATGTACATACTACTCGTAAGCTTGAGCCCGGCATGACAGAGGAAGAAACACGCTTCTTCGGTTTGAATCGTGAATGTGGGTTACATATTGATGGTGATGGTATTTAATGCCAACTACGCCAACGTTTCAACCTCGGGCTACCATATCGTGAGCATTGTTGCATAAAAGGCGCCGCCTCGCCCATGCAGGTCAATCTACCTTATACCTTAATTGGCTGCTGTGGGCGAGGATAGAGCGGTACAAGCGCGCTCTACAGTTTGAGTATCACCAAGCAACGCGGTGTGTACTTCATGAATACCCTCCTTGTTATGTTCATCTGAGTATCCAGTCAATTTTGAAAAACAATGTTACCCAAAGACGCCTATTCGTCTATTTTTGTGTGTATGCCTCATATAACTGAGCCGAATTATCAAAGGCATTAACTTGGAAATTGGTGGCTATCAGTCATACTTAGACTATTGCTTAATCAAAGTCGAGGAGGTGGCTTTGATCTCGTTTGTAAAAGTGGGTTATTTCTGTACATGTCTTTGCACTTTGCTAGCTGTTGTATCGGGGCGTGTTGCTAGTAGTGAGGAGCATATTAATTTTGCCATTCAATATTACCCTCCTTTTATTATTGAGCATGGCGCTGAGCAAGGGCTTATTATTGATGTGTTTAAACTCTTCGCAGCGCAGTATCGATATAAAATCAACTATCTACTGTACCCCGAAAGGCGCTCATCAGTTGAAATCGAAAAGGGAACAGTTGATGTTAGAATGGAATCAGAGCTGTGGTATCGAGGTATAACTCCAATGTGCTGGAGTGAGCCCCTTTATGTTATTGAAGATGTGATCGTGACACATAAACAAGCCGAACAGTTTGATATGACGGACGTAAAATCGCATTTGTTTCTTGGGCGTTTTGGCTATACCTACCCTCAGTTGGAGCCGTATTTAGAACATGACCAGTTACAGAGGAAAGATTATTACTCTGAGCATGATGTTTTATCTGTGCTCGCCGGTGGGGGGCATAAGGCAATCGCTTTTACTATTATTGGCAAACCTACCCTACGTTGGTACCAGCTACAACACGCCCATTTTGATGAGAAGCTAGTAATTCAAGGTATATCTGATGTTGCACCATTGCAATTACAATTTGGATACAGTCAAAAAGCAAAAACGCTTTGCAATGATTTTAATCATTTTCTAACTGACTTTAAAAAGACTGAACAATTTAAAAAGATACTGCTAAAGTATGGGCTCAAAGGACAATGAAGAGATGAAAATGAAAGCCGCGAGTTATTTGATGATTATGGTCATGCTAGTCGCAGTGGCCTGTTTATTTGTGCTCAAACGACCAGATGGAAAGCCTTGGTTAAGTGTGCAGTCGATAACCCAGTCGGTAGAACACAATGCAAATGAGTTGAAGCGCCAAGGAATAGATGCAATGGATCAAGTCAAATCACATACAAACGACTTGTTAGGTGACAGTAAGCCAGCGTCGAGTTCGCATACACAAGTATATCGCTGGCAGGATGCAAAGGGACAGTGGCATTATTCCGATAAGCCAAACCCGCATGGTCATTCTCAAGCATATCAAATAGACGAGAGTAAAATTACAGTTATAGCAGCTGAAGATACAAGTATTCTTGCCGCCAAGGCTGAACAAGAGCCCAATAACTCCTCTTCAAAAGTAGTACCGACAGCGTTAAACCCTGCTGCGGTGCAGCAGTTAATGAAGGACACCCAAGACGTACAAAAGTTAATGGACGAGAGAGCAAAAAAAATAGATGAGGCGCTAAAGGAAAACCGCTAAACAGTCTATAAGTGCTGCTCAACATACTCAGCAATCGCTAAGCTTGCAGTTAGGCCTGGGGATTCAATCCCCATCAAATTGACAAAGTTAGCGATACCGTGTGTTGCCTCGAACTGAATCACAAAATCACTTTGTTGGTGGCGGCTGAGCTTTGGCCTGATCCCGGTATAGTCTGGTGTCAGTCTAGAGGGGTCGAGTTGTGGCCAGTATTGAGCTATCGCTTTTATAAACTGTGCCTTGTGCGAGTCGTCAAAGCGATAATCTATGTTGTCTATATACTCAGTGTCAGGCCCAAACTTTAACTGTCCAGCCAAATCTAATGTGGCATGTACCCCAAGGCCATGTCTATTTGGAATAGGATAAACTAAGTGTTGGAATGGGTGTTTCCCTTGATAGCGGTAATAGCGACCACGACAATAATAAGCGTCCACTTGGGGGTTATTACCAGTTATTTTGTTCAGTATATCAGGCGCTGACAGCCCTGCGCTGTTAATGAGTTGACTACAACACAGCTCATAATGCTCGTCCTTACAGCGCATCGCTATGACAAAGCCTTCGGCCAGCTTCTGAACATCCATGAATGCTGTTTGGGTTGCAACAATACCACCGTTGGCTTCAATTTCGGCAATCAAAGACAGCATCAACTGATGACTATCCACAATACCAGTGGTAGGAGAAAACAACGCACTGTGAATGCTTAAATGGCTTAATTGTTGGCTAATGGTTTGAGGCGAAACGAAGCTCAGATCCGTGACGGTGTTGTTATACGCTGTCTGCTTGATTGCGTCGAGTTGCTGCGCCTCACTTTCGTCGGTCGCGACGATAAACTTACCGAGTTGCTTGTAAGGGATATTAAGTTGTTTACAACGTTCATAAAGAAGCGCTTTACCCCTAACACATAACAGCTGCTTGAGGCTATCTAAAGAGTAGTAAATTCCTGCATGGATTACTTCACTGTTACGGCTACTGGTATGTTCGCCAACATGAGTTTCCTTGTCGATGACAAGCACACTACGGTTATGGCTAAGTTTTGCTGCAATAGCAAGGCCGACAACGCCCGCGCCAATAATGATAGTATCAACTTTATCCACTGTTTAACGCCTATCTCAAACTCTTGGTTTAGGGTGCAGTAATCACACTCTAATATCAAGTAATACTGAGCAACTAGGTATTAAGCACCACATGTTATAACTCAATACTCCATTGCACTTAGACATTATTGTAGTTAACTAACAGACTTCTGAAATTAAGCTCAGAACATATCACCCCTTATACTCGCGGCGCATGAGTAAAATAGTAAGATAGATTTTGGTGGGTAGCGAGCAAGTAAGGCCAAGAGCAATACAGCTGGCACCTACTACAAGCCCCTTGGCCCCAACTCATGCAGCCATTGAGTCGTCAGTATAGTATGACCTATCACAATGAGCGCAAGCCCTGATACGATAAGTAGGTGTAAAGGCCAGAGTTTGGAAGCTGACATTATATTCACCTCACCATGCTTGTTGGTGCAATAATCATGAGGTGAATTGCATCGTTATGAATTGTGGTAGATCAAGCTTTAACGTGATACCACTGCTGCTGTCATTCGTGAGATACAACATAGTTCATTTTTACTATTAGTAATGCGTACTTCCCACACTGAAGAGCGTTTTCCTAGGTGGATAGGTTTAGCAACAGCTCGTAGTATACCGTTTCGCGAGGCTTTTAAGTGATTTGCATTAATCTCCTGACCGACACAGTAAAATCGTTCGGTATCTACGACAAAGTTTGCCGCATAACTTGCGACGGTTTCCGCTAACACCACATTTGCACCACCATGTACAATTCCCATAGGGTTGTGATGCTGAGGGGTCGCAGGCATAGTCGCTACAAGATAATCATCGCCAATTTCGCTAATCTCGATACCCAAAGTTTTCATTAATGTACCTTTACCCGTCGCTCCCTCATCTAGTGATTTACACAACTCAAGGCTAATTGGGGAAAACCAAATGGACATGTTTGTCTCCTTTTCTTATACATATGCTTACATTTTTTTACTATGGCGATTTTTTCTCATCGTTACAATCTTTGCATTAACGTAAAGGGGAAAACATGAGAGTACTACCAATACTTGGGTTGTTACTTTATTCCGGTATGAGTGCAGCCAATTCACACGAAGTAAGTATCGGTTTCGGTGAGTTTTTGGAAATTGAGGATGGATTCTTAGGTGTTCAGTATAAGCATTATCTGACAACTTTGAAAAACAATAGCACACCTTATAGCTTGCAGGGCTATTTACAGAAAAGTGATAACTTTTCCATCGGGGGATTCACAAATGATGATTGGCAATTGTACCAAGCTGATGCTGAGCTGTTTATTGGGCGGCACTGGCGGGTGGCGGTAGATGTCACTCAATTTAGTGATGATGAGGCATTTTCTGTGTCCACCAAAGATACCATTGCATTGTTACAGGTGGGTCGTTTCGTCAGTCGAAATATGCAGCTAGGCTTAACATTTATCGGTCAACGTTCAGAGTTTGATGGCTTTGGTGTAGATGATCATAGTACTGAAACAGCACTTGCGCCCTTTTTTAGGTATACCGAGATTGAGGATGGTGTTGGGTGGGATGTGAAGATGCAAAAAGTGGCAGCAGATACGGACTTTTGGCAAGTACAAGCTGGTTATTATTTCAACAAAAGCTGGCAAGTTGCGGTGTCTGCGAGGCTACAAGAAGAAGAGTTTAATGAGTCAATCGTTGAGCTGCAAACAGAGTACTGGTTTAATGCTCATTCAGCGGTTCGATTTGGTTTAGGGTCGGATCTAAACGATGCCGACCTTAACACTGTTACACTTATTTATACGGGACGGTTTTGATACTTAACCTGAAGTTTGGGTAAGGTGCGCTTACTCTTTAACGCTCGAAAACCCTGAATTATTCACAGTTCATGTTATTCAAGTTTGCACTGGTATAACAGCGGTGACAACAGAAAACGAGCTTCGCTGAAGCTCGGTATCAAAGTAGAGCATAGCGCTGATTTCAGCTGAAGTGCTATGCTCTTTTAATGCTGTTAGATTAATTGAGCATTTGTCTCAGCACATACTGTAATATCCCACCATGTTGATAGTATTCCCACTCTTTTGGGGTATCTATGCGAATGTCTGCTGAAAACTGTTTTTCCTCACCTTTGGCATTTTTGGCGGTAACGATGACTTCAGTTGCGGTGTCGTAGATCCCTTCTATTTCAAATTCCTCCTCACCACTTAAACTAAGCTCTTCATGACCTTCGTCTGGTTTGAACTGCAAAGGCAACACACCCATACCAATAAGATTAGAACGATGGATACGCTCATAACTTTTTGCCAGAACCGCTTTTATGCCAAGGAGTAATGAACCCTTAGCGGCCCAATCTCTCGATGAGCCTGTACCATATTCACTACCGGCTAAGATCACCAATGGTGTATTACGTTGTCGGTACTGTTCAGCTGCATCAAATATACTCATAAGAGCGCCATCAGGTAATAACCTAGTGATCCCTCCTTCGGTACCCGGGGCTAGCTGATTGCGTAAGCGCACATTCGCAAAGGTACCACGCATCATTACCTCATGATTACCACGGCGTGAGCCATAAGAGTTAAAATCCGCTTGCTTCACACCTTGTGATTGTAAATATTCCCCAGCGGGAGCTGACGCTTTAATGTTCCCGGCAGGAGAGATGTGATCGGTAGTAACTGAATCTGCGAGTTTAGCAAGGCACCTTGCGCCTTTGATGCTTGGGATCCCTGGTGGCTCTTTGCTCATATCATCAAAAAAGGGTGCTTTACGAATATAAGTAGAGCTATCTTGCCAGTGATAGCGTTCGCTTTGATTAACAGCGATCTCTTGCCAATGTTTATCCCCTTGATAAACATTGGCATAGTTTTCAGCAAACATGGCTTGGGTCACAGTTTGAGAAACTAGTTCACTGACTTCAGAGACCGATGGCCAAATGTCTTTTAAGAATACATCCCGTCCGTCATCAGTTTGGCACAATGCTTCATTGTAGACGTCAATATCAGTTCGCCCTGCGATTGCATAGGCCACGACAAGTGGCGGCGATGCGAGGAAGTTCATTTTTACATCTTGGTGGATCCGCCCTTCGAAGTTACGATTTCCAGATAGAATTGAGCTGACGACCAGCTGATGTTTAACGATGGCGTCGTTAATTTCTTTTGGTAATGGGCCGGAGTTACCGATACAAGTTGTACAGCCGTAGCCGACTAAATCAAAACCGAGTTCCGCAAGTGGCGCTAAAAGGTCAGCTTGTTTTAGATAATCAGTGACTACTTTTGAGCCTGGAGCTAATGACGTTTTCACCCAAGGCTTGGGCTTTAATCCAAGTGCTTTGGCTTTTTTTGCAACAAGGCCAGCAGCAAGTATGACACTTGGGTTTGAGGTGTTTGTGCAGCTTGTGATAGCCGCAATAACGCAGGCACCGTCGACTAATTCAAACTCTTGTTTTTTAAATTTAACCTTACCAACACCAAGGGTTGCCGGTTCGTTTTGGTCAACCCGAGAAGTCCCACCTTCACTAACGGTGCGAGCTTCATCTTGATCCGACACGGCATTTTTTTCACTGCGCTCATGTTGAAATTCTCCTAAATGGGCTTGGATAATTTTACCTGCGTCATTGAGAGGGATTCTATCTTGTGGGCGCTTTGGACCTGCAAGACTTGGAACGACAGTCGCTAAGTCTAGTGTTAAAACGTCGGTGTAAAGTGGCTCATCACCGGGCTCGCGCCACATGCCTTGATGTTTTGCGTAACCTTCAATCAGCGCTATCTTCTCTTCGTCACGGTTGGTGAGGCGAAGGTATTCAAGGGTTTCATCATCAATAGGAAAGATCCCACATGTGGCACCATACTCAGGCGCCATATTAGCAATCGTGGCTCTGTCAGCTAGTGGCAGGTCAGCTAAGCCATCACCAAAGAACTCAACAAACTTACCCACAACGCCGTGCTCACGTAACATCTGCGTTACTGTTAGAACTAAGTCGGTTGCGGTTGTTCCTTCAGGTAATTGACCTTCCAATTTAAAGCCAACCACTTGAGGGATGAGTAAGGAAATAGGTTGACCAAGCATTGCGGCTTCAGCCTCAATCCCTCCTACGCCCCAGCCTAATATGCCAAGGCCGTTGATCATGGTTGTATGTGAGTCTGTACCGACAAGTGTGTCGGGGTAGGCGAAGGGCATGCCATTGATATCTTTTTCAAACACGACTCGTGCCAAATACTCTAAATTTACCTGATGCACGATACCCGTTGCTGGTGGCACAACCTTTAGGTTGTCGAATGCGCCTTGCCCCCAACGCAGGAATTCATACCTTTCTTTATTGCGTTGATACTCAAGTTTTGCATTTAAATCAAATGCGCCATCATGACCGTATTCGTCTACTTGCACTGAGTGATCTATGACCATTTCAGCAGGAGACAGGGGATTGATTTTATTTGGGTCACCACCTAGCTTTGCCATCGCATCACGCATTGCTGCAAGGTCGACGATTGCGGGCACGCCGGTGAAGTCTTGCATTACGACGCGGGCTGGGGTAAAAGCCACTTCTTTGCTTGGTTTTTCTTCAGGCTTCCAGTTAAGTAGCGCATCGATGTCCTTGGCAGTAACATTTTTACCATCTTCATGGCGTAGTAGGTTTTCGAGTAAGATTTTCAGAGAAAATGGCAGTCTCTTTGCCCTATCGTTCAACGCTGGTAGTGAGTGAATGTGCACCTGACGCTCGCCGACGGTAAGCTGAGTCAGGGTATTATATGAATTGTTCATGCTTGACCCTTTTCCTTATTCTAATCATGCAAAGAAATTTGCATAGAATGTACCAATTGCAAACCTGCTGCATTTTTGTACATCTATAGTCCTAGTGTTGAAAAGGGAATTTTTCAAGAGATGAGTGCACTCTAGCGGGGCATTAGTGCACTACAGCGGTGAGAAAAGAGTTGTGGTTTGCTGTCAAAGCGATACGAGTTAACCAAAAGAAATGGGCTTACGGCCTGTATTTTTGTCCACTTGTGTGTAAGATTTTCCCGACTTTTGTCGTTTTTTCTTACTGGCAGTCGGCGTGGCAGTTGATGGTTTTGGTGTTGCAACTGCTCTAGGCTGTGGTGTCGCGTCTGGTGCTAACGTTAAATGAAATTCATCGCCATCAAAATGCAGAATATCGCCCGAGTAAATCTTTTTACGTTTTTGCGTACATATTTCATCGTTGACTGCTACATAACCTTCAGTGATCAATAACTTTGCATGTCCTCCAGTTTCTGCTAAGTCGAGCACTTTCAAAAGGTTGCACAACTCTATCGGCTCTTCTTCGAGCTCAATTTCAATAAACCCATCTTGCATTTTTATAACCTCAACATGCCGTATTTACCTAACACAGCGAGTGTCTTATTGCCTTATACGACAGTATATAAAATTACTACGATTAATGACGAAACTTTTTTGCTAAAACCTGTGTCTTTAACATTACTGAAGTATTTGGTGTGTATTTTGCAGGTCGTCCACGCGATTTGTTTTTATCAGTATGTTAATGGAGGCAACGATGGGGATTCGCACAGCATTGAGAAAAGAGCTTATGCAGGTCGATAAGACAGATCTAATGACCGCGGATGATGTACGTCACTATGTCAATGAGTCGCTTACTCAAGCCAAAGACAAGCTCTCAGTCATCTCACGTTTTAATGAGCATCACAGTCAAATCCAAGCAGGGTTACCGAGTCAAGAGCAACATTTACATCATCAACAGCACCATCTTTTCAAAGATATTCTTTATCCAAAATCTGCAGTTGAAACTTGGCTATCTAGGTGTTAACTTGGAGCAAAAATAGCACCAAACTTGAAGGTAAGTGGATAATATAATTCAGCCTCAAGTTATCGTGCTCAAGGATGAATATGAGATATATTTATTTAGTAGCCGCTTGCTTGCTGAGCGGTTGTAGTACCCAAACTTTACACATTTTTGAATCAGGGCTAGACGACACCACAAGACAAAATCTGATGCGTGAGTTAGCGCAGCGAGAGGTTAATTTTCGCTTTACTTCACTGCCTGTTCCTGAAAAGTATGATAGTGCACGTTTGAATATTGCGCCGATGACATCGGGTGAGAGATGGCTTGGAGAAGTTGAGGCGGCTGTAAAAGCGGTTGGTTTTGAATCGCTCACCACTTCTGAATTTAACATGGAAGGGCATCGCTATACTCCTGGGAATGCTGGGCTGTACTTGGTTAAAAATAGAGCCGTGCAGTTACTTCCAAACCTATTATTTTCTCATCAATGTGACGATGCGCTGCAATTGCAGCTCAACCAAAGGGGGAGCTGGGAGCAGGTTGGGAGCCACTACCAAGGTCGCTGGCGTTATGAAGGTGGTCATCTTACCTTGACGTGGCGTGAAAATGATAACAAATACCCCTATCAACAAGTATATTCAGAGCGTGAGCACAGTGTACAAACCCTACAGGGTCCAAAGCCGGCTAAGACATTTACCAGAATACAATTAGCCAAACGACCTGTACCAATATTTAATTGTGACTTACAGGTGATTTTCGCTAATTGATTTAATCACCGCCTGTGCTCGTTTGACTTGCTTTAGACCTTGTTTGATTTGTTCAATAGCTGGATGAAACGGCACACGGTTGTATTGTGCGCTGCCAAGGACAGGATATTCGTGAAGTAACTCAGCATACATAGACTGGGTACTTGGTTTTAATAAAAACTCCACAAACTGCATGGCTGCCTTGGCATTAGGCGCATGTCGTGAAATTGCTGCTGTGGTTGTGGAAACTGGAGTTTTACCCGAGTGCATTTTTATATGGTGGATCTCGAGTTGCTCTGCCAGTATCTTGTCTCTTTTATTGTCAGAGTGGTGCATCATTAGCCAGTAATAATGATTAGCAAACGCCAGTTCACATTGCCCAAGAGCAAGTGCTCTAAGTTGATCTCTATCACCGCCAACTGGGCGTTTTGCTAGCAATGTATTGGCTTGTTCTAGCCACATGTAATCACCAGAGTATGAAGAAGTATAGAGTATTGATGCCAGAGCGAGGTTATAACTATGAGACCACTGACGAATACAAAACTTCCCTTTAAATTGTGGCTTATTCAGATCAGAATAAACCTGTGGTAACGGTGTATTTGAAGCTTTTCTTCTAAATATGGCGCGAGTTCGCATCGAAACGCTGACCCAGCGTTTATCATCATCTTTAAACGCAGGATTAATGATGTGCCAACTTCCAATCTCATCTAATGGGCGTAGTAGATCTTTATAGTCATGCAATTGGATCAGATCAGAAGTCAGTAGTACGTCTGCTTGCGAGTTAATTCCATCAGTTCTTAAGCGTGAGAGGAGCTGCTGTGACTTGCCATTGACGAGATTGACACTTATGCCCGTCTCTTGCTCAAAAGCGTGAATAACAGGTTGGATAAGCTTGTATTTTCGAAATGAATAAACGTTAACTTGTGGCTGTGATGATTGCAGCGCGATGGCTTGATCAAAATGTACCCAAAAAAGCAAAAAAAGGAAAAGTTTACTTTTATTCATTGTAAATAAGAATTATTATCGAATGGCAGTAGCATACAATGTTTAGTAAATATGTCCAGATTTAAACGACCGCAAATTAGTAATATCAAAGATGTTAAAGCCTTGCGTACCATACGGCGATGCTTGCCAATGTTTGGTTTATTGTTTTTGTTTACGTCTTTGCTCTACGTAGGCGTGATTGTCAATATTTACTACCAAGAGCAGCTAGATCATAAACAAGAGCAGGAGTTATCAAGGCTTGAGTATTTACTTAATGGTAAATTGCAACATGTGGCTCATTTGCTTTATTCAATAGATGCTTATTTAAACCGACATCAAAGTGCTGATTTTTATGAAATTGCTCAGTCTCAGCTAGCTACAACCAATTTAGGGTTAAGTATGGAAACATATGTATTGGTTGAGCCCGGACAGTTCTCTGCACTTGAAACCGCACAGCGAAATCGTGGTTATTTTGACTTTAAAATCCGTCATAACGAGGTAAGTGAATCTGGCCGCTGGTTGGTGGTGACTAAAGCTGCACCAGTCTCAGAAGTTGGTCAAACAGTGGGGCAGGCTGAGCTTTTGACAGAAGATATATTTACTCAACAAAATCAAAATGCACTATCTACTTTTGTGTGGCCAAATCAAAAGAAGCTCAGCCTCTTAATACAGCAAGCTAAAGGGGACGAGTTTAACGTAATACTTGGGTTAAGCTTTGAATTACCTATTTTGCTGGAATCATTATTTGGTCAACTCTACCAACAACGCAAACAGCATCTCGTGGTTGCCTCCAAGGGGGAGGCTATTTATAGTTCCGATTGGCAACAGCAATTTGCTTTGGATGAATTCACACCAAGTGCTGAGCGAACCATCAACTTCTATGGTATGCCCATTACCATGCAGTTGTTTGATGAGTCTCTTTTGCATCCCAGCTGGTTAAATAATCATAAAATCTTAATTGTGCTTTTCTTATCCGTTATCACTGTGTGTATTCTTTTGGTTTGGTTGCAGCTGCAACAGCTAAAGAATCGCAACAAAACAGTAAATAATCTCGTGGTTGAGAGAACCAAACGATTGGAAATTACCAATCAAAGGTTACAAAGCGAGTCAAATAAACGACTAGGGGCACTGCAGCAACAGGTAGCGGCTGAACGAAAGTATAAAAGCCTGTTTATCAATAGTCATGAAGGGCTATTCGTTTTAAATCAAGATGGCAACATAGTAGACTCAAACCCAGCATTCAATCAGCTTTTGTTTGCGGGCAATCCGCCTAAGCCTGAAACCAGTTTTGCGACACTCATGCAAGATTATGAGTGCAAAGATCTATGGCAAGGCATTGTAACGAATAAGCACGCGCACCAAGAAATGGAGTGGCTGGCAACGTCTGAGTGTGGTGAGCATATTTGGCTTAGGCACTCAGGCAACTGGTTGCACCTCCCTGATTCATGTTTGTATGAAGGCCGAGTAACAGACATTACTCAAGGAAAATTACTTCAAGAGCAGCTGAGGTATAAAGCACAACATGATAGCCTCACCGATCTCCTTAACCGACAAAGTTTTATTTCTTTAGTTGATAAAGTGCGCGAAAAACAGAGCGCAAAATATACACTGTTATACATTGATTTAGATAGGTTTAAATTGATAAATGACATGTTAGGACATCAAGCTGGCGATAAGTTATTAGCCGAGTTTGCTTCGCGCATGCGGGGGTTGCTAAGTGGTTACGCTGAGATTGCACGACTTGGAGGCGATGAGTTTGCCGTCCTCATTGAGGATAAGCAACTACCGCAGCCGATAGAAGGGGTATTAGAAGATGTTTTAGTACAGATCCGTGCACCCTTTTCACTAAAAGATCAAGCGCATAGTGTAAGTGGCAGTATAGGAGTAAGGCATTTCACAACACCTTGCATCAGCTGTGATGCTGAAAAGTTACTGCATGATGCTGATATTTCGATGTATGAAGCCAAAAAGCGCGGCAAAAATACGTATCATATTTTTACTAACGCGATTGCTAACGAGGCGGGACGAAAGATTCAATTGGAGCAGGCATTGAACGTGATGAACCCTGTTCAAGAGCTGACGTTAAATCTGCAGCCTGTGTATTGTCAGCAAGGTAAATGCTTGAAGGGGTTTGAAGCATTGTTACGATGGCACAATCCTTTGCTCGGTGATGTAAGCCCAGCTGAGTTTATTCCCATCGCTGAGCAGTGTGGAAAAATTACCATGCTTGGTCAGTGGGTTTTTGAACAAGCGCTGAGTTTCATTCATGATGTGGGGGATGACAGTATGTTTGTTGCTGTCAATGTGTCTCCGTTACAGCTACATTCTCAGCAATTTGTGGATTGGCTGATAGAACAGTGTGAAGTCGCGTCGATCTCTGTATCACAAATTAAGCTAGAGCTAACCGAATCTGCGATGATGGCAGAGGAGAATATGCTAGTTGAGCCATTAAAACGCTTACATGACGCAGGATTTGGGATCTATATTGATGACTTTGGTACTGGTTACAGCAGTCTGGCTAGGCTCAATCATCTGCCAATTGACGGAGTAAAAATCGATAGATCATTTATCGCAGGGATTGAGTATGATGACAAAGCCGAGCAGCTTATTGAGGCAATTTGCGCTATTGCTAAGAGCTTCAATCTTGTCGTAACAGCAGAAGGGATAGAAACGGCGGCGCAATTAGCTGTGATGTCTCGGCTTTATTGTCAGCAAAGTCAGGGGTATTTAATGTCAAAACCTTTATCAGTAGAGCGCGCAAAGCACCTACTTTTATCAGACTCAAAAATACATCAGTTGTTTGCATGATGTTGATGGTAAAAAGTTTATATTAAGTATTGACCTAAACTTAAGTCGAGGTTTTAACCTGCTCCCATCAACTTAAGGATTCAGTGATGGAATTAGCAATGAATATTAAAAATTACCTAGATAGCTTGTCTCTAGAGCAAGGCTCAGGCCTTGCACTTGTAACTGAGTTGCAGCAAAAACATTTAGATCGATACGCCTTTTCAAGTATTAATGCTATGTATGGTGAACGCTTATTACTTGATGAAGACGCTTTATTTAATCGCCTAATCACCCAAAAGCAAGGTGGCTATTGTTTTGAACAAAATAAGATTGCCTATTTGGCGTTACAACAGCTAGGCTTTACGGTTCGACCTGTGCTTGCAAGGGTAATGCTCAATGGTCAACAGGACAACCCTCGCTCTCATCGCATGACGCTACTAGAACTGGAAGGGGAAGAGTATTTAGTTGACGTTGGTTTTGGGGTAAAGTCTCCCCAAGCACCCATCAATATCAACCAAGCGCTTAGTATACAAGGACGCCAAACTTATCAGGTACAAAAATCATCTGATTATGTGAAAGTGACATTGTTAGAGGAAGGAGAAGCTCCGCTCACTTTGTATCATGTTGACTTGGGTGAAATCTTTGAATCAGATTGTGAAATCGGCCATTTTTTCTCTCATCAACACCCTGATGCTGGGTTTGTCAATAACTTGATTGTATCTCGTGTCAGTCATTGCCATCGCTACTTGATCCGAAACCAAAGCTACTTTGAATGGCATGAGTGCGATGGAAATGTAGTAGAGCAACCGATCGAAAGCTTTGCGCAGCTTGAGAAGTTAGTAAGAGAACAATTTTCTTTAACTGTACCCAGCGAAGTTTTAAAACAGGTGTACGATAAAGTACTGACTCGGGCTGCGAATAAACCAACCAATACTTAGCATAAGTAAACCCTACGCCAAGATTGGCGGTATCGGTTGAGTTAATCTCGGGCTAACATGTATAAGCGATTATGTGGTATCACTCTTCTAATCTAGACACCACAAAGTAAGGATTGAGATAGTCAGCTTTTTGGTTATACCGTAGCGGCTCACCATTGAGCTGGGCTACGCTTGCTCCAGCGATATTTGCAACTGCATGTCCAGCGCCTGTATCCCATTCAGAAGTGGGGCCTAGGCGTGGGTATACATCGGCTTTGCCTTCTGCGACTAAGCATAACTTCAATGAGCTTCCCTTTGGTACCATATCAACTTGTTCAAAACGGGTAAGATATTGTGCAAGATCAGCTGACGGGTGGGAGCGCGAACCAACCACTTTAATTACGCCTTGGTTTGGTTTAGTGGTGACTTTAAGTTCAATGCGCGCTTCACCGGTTTGTTTGAAAGCGCCAATGCTTTGTTCAGCGAGGTAGCTTTCATTGAGTGCCGGAGCATGAACGACACCCAGAATGGGTTCGCCGTTGTTGATAAGCGCGATGTTGACGGTAAACTCCCCATTTTTTTTGATAAATTCCTTTGTGCCATCGATTGGGTCAACTAGCCAGTATGATTGCCACTGGCGGCGTTCTTCCCAGTCAATTACCGCACTTTCCTCGCTTAAAATTGGGAGCTCTGGGGTAAGTTCTTTTAGTCCTGCAACTATCACTTTATGTGCAGCAAGATCTGCCTCAGTGACTGGACTCTCATCTTCTTTAAATTCAATGTTAAAGTCCTTGGCATAAATCTTCATAATTGCTTCACCAGCGCGAATACTCAGATTTAATACTTCTTCTAGCAGATCCGTATGATTCATGACTTACCTTATGATATTTTTTGACAGTAGATACTCTATTAGTTGCTGGACAGAACATTCCAACGACTGCTCAGAAGTATTTAAACATATTTCTGGGTTAATTGGGGGCTCATACGCAGAATCAATGCCGGTAAAATGTTTTATCTCGCCTGCACGCGCTTTTTTATACAGTCCTTTTGGGTCTCTCTGCTCACAAACGTCGAGTGGAGTATCAAGGTAAACCTCAATAAACTCACCTTCAGACACCAAGTCACGAACCATATCTCGCTCGGCTTGAAAAGGCGAAATAAAAGCGGTGAGCACGAGCAGTCCGGCATCGACCATTAGCTTACTTAACTCACCAACCCGGCGAATATTTTCGACACGATCAGCATCGCTAAATCCTAAATCTTTACAGAGCCCATGTCTGACATTATCGCCATCTAATAGATAGGTATGTATATTTCGCGCTAACAGTGCATGTTCTAAGGCATTGGCTACAGTACTTTTCCCCGAGCCTGAAAAGCCAGTAAACCAAAGTATACAAGGTCTATGAGCTTTTAATTGGCTGCGTTTGGTTTTATCTACGGCATAGTGATGCCAAACAATATTTTCGTCCATATTCTGCTCTGTTAAAATGGAAAGACAAATGGAATTACAATGAGTACCGTTGCGGAATAAATCAACGACAAGGGCAGCCCTATGGTGATGTAGTCACGAATACGGTAGTTGCCTGCGCTATACACCATTAGGTTTGTTTGGTAACCAAATGGTGAAATAAAACTTGCTGATGCACCAAACGCGACCGCCATCACAAAAGGCAAGGGGTTGACCCCAAAGCCGCTCGCGAGTGCATAGGCAACCGGAAATGACAGTGCGGCTGCCGCGTTGTTAGTAATAAGCTCTGTAAATACTACCGTCATCACAAAAATAGCGATAAAGGCACCATAAGGACCAAAATCTCCGAGTAGCCACAGCAGGCTAGATGAAATTTCAGCTGCCAACCCGGTTTCAATCATGAGTTTGGCGAGCCCAATTGCACTGCCGACGATCGCGACCAGCTCGATGGGAAAGCGACGTTTCATCTCAGGTACTTTAATAGTACCAAGTAGTACAAGTGCGCCTAATAAAACAATTAGCCCTTTAACTAGCGGCACAATACCAAAGATACTCAAGCCAATGACGGTGGCAAAACTAGCCAACACCGTATTAGACTTATTGCTAGAAAGGTGTGCTTGAAGGTCTAGTCCTGAAATATAGACAAACTCGCGTTTCAGGTTTGGCAGTGCATAAAAGTCACTACTCGGTGCCAAAATTAATGAGTCACCTGCTTGTAACTTAACTTGCCCGATCCCTCCTTGTAGTCGATCATGTCCACGACGAATGGCGATAATCGCAGCATGAAACTGTTCTCTAAAGCGGATCTCTTTAATGGTTTTCCCTAAGAATCGAGACGATTGGCTAACAACGACTTCGACTAAATGCTCCACGTCTTTTTCGTGTTTATCATGGACTATCTTGAGTCCATCAAAACGTTGCAAGAGGGGGACTGAATTGATGTCTCCAACAAATAATAATACGTCGCCTGAAAGGATCTCTTGTTGTGGCGTAACTGCACAAATACGCCTTTCTCCACGTATGATTTCGGCAAGGAATAAGTCTTTCAAGTCGCGTAGACCATTTTCCTCTACGGTACGACCGACGAGTTTTGAGCTAGGCTCTACTCTTCCTTCAAGATAGAACGGCACCACTTCGTCATCATTTTTTCCATTATCAGGCAAATACTTAAGCATGATGGTGATAGTCACCAAACCAACGGCCAAAACCGCCAGTCCTACCAAGGTAAAATCAAAGAAGCCAAATGGCGCCATACCAGCTTCAACAGCAAAACCATTGACGATTAAGTTTGTTGATGTCCCTATTAATGTCAAAGTTCCACCTAAGATGGCGGTATATGACAATGGGAGTAGAAGCTTAGAGGGGGCGTGGGTTTTACTCTCCTTAACCTTAGTAATGAGAGATGCCACTACAGCTGTATTATTGGTAAAAGAAGATAAAAATGCAGTTGATAGTCCAAGCTTTAAAACCGCTTTTGTTAAGCTCCCTTGTGCCATTGACTGGGCAAGTTTGCTTACCAGCGTTGTTTTTTCTATTGCTATGGAAACCAAAATGAGCAAAACAAGCGTGATCAACGAAGGATTAGCATAATTGGCTAGCATGGATTCTAAATCGATCAATCCAGTCAAATAACTCGTTGCAATTGCACCTGTAAACAGCCAAGCTGCGTTAATACGTGTGGCAAATAGACACACGATTAACGCTAGCATAATGCCTGTTAAAATGACTTGTTCCATAATACTGTCATACCTCGACTAACAGGCGCTGGTGCATTATTTTAATTTCGAAATATCAAGCGCTTGCCAATGTGGAAAATGCTTGCGAACTAATGCGTTAAACTCAATCTCAAAGTCGCTAAATTGACTTGAGGATGTGGTGGTCGCAGTTTGTACCTCTGCGACCATACCTGCACCAATGGTTAGGTTGGTGAGGCGGTCAATTAAAATGAACGAGCCAGTCTCATGATTGCGGCTATACTCGTCAGCAACTACATTTTCAGTCAGCTCGAGTGTTACAATGGCAATTTCATTTAATGACAATGAATCTGCCTGGCCATGCTCAAGAGTATTGACATCAATGGTATAGTCAATGTGCGTTATGGTTGCAGTGGTTTTCTTGCTACCTAGTTTGATATTGTAGCTCTTACCAAGTTGTAGCGGCGTTTCATGCATCCATACAAGCTTAGCACTAAGTTTATTGGTAACTTGAGCGCTGGAGTTGGCTGGCACAATGACATCTCCACGGCTGACATCTACTTCGTCATTGAGGGTGATGGTGAATGCTTGACCCGTTTCTGCCTGTGCTAGGTTACCATCAAATGTCACCAACTCTTTAATCGTTGACGTTTTGCCTGAAGGTAGGATCTTAACGGCGTCACCTACACGTAAGTTGCCAGATGTTAGGGTTCCCTGAAATCCACGAAAATCTAAGTTTGGTCGCACTACATACTGTACTGGGAAGCGCGCTTCGAATGTGTGATTCGGTTCTGCTGCCGGAGAATCTTCGAGTAGTTCAAGTAGTGGCTTATCATTGTAATAAGGTGTTTTTTCTGAGCGATTAACAACGTTGTCACCTTTCAATGCAGACATGGGTACAAAGCGAATATCTTCTACATTCAGTTGCTCAGCAAACTTTAAATAGTCAGCTTTAATGCGTTCAAAAACGGCTTCTTCAAAGTCAACAATATCCATTTTGTTTATCGCGACTACAAACTGCTTGATGCCTAAAGAGTCACAGATAAAACTATGACGCTTTGTTTGTACTTGAACACCATATCGGGCATCAACCAGAATAATGGCTAAATCACTGGTCGAGGCTCCTGTTACCATGTTGCGGGTGTATTGCTCGTGTCCCGGCGTATCGGCAATAATAAATTTACGCTTCGCTGTCGAGAAATAGCGGTAAGCCACATCAATGGTAATACCTTGTTCACGCTCAGCCTGTAAGCCATCAACAAGTAATGCTAAATCTAGCTCTTCACCAGCATTGCCAACTTTTTCATTGTCTTTGTGTAGTGCCGCTAGTTGGTCTTCATAAATTTGGTGACTGTCGTGGAGCAGGCGACCAATCAGTGTTGACTTACCGTCATCAACGCTGCCACAGGTCATCATGCGCAACAAGCTTTTGTCTTGTTGACGCGTTAAATAGGTTTCAATGCCTAATTCTTTTACTTCATTTGCCGTTGACATTAGAAATACCCCTCACGCTTTTTCTTCTCCATTGACCCTGCTGAATCATGATCAATGACTCGGCCCTCACGTTCTGACGACGTTGATAGCAACATCTCTTCAATAATACCAGTTAATGTATCTGCTTCTGACTCAACAGCGCCCGTTAGCGGGTAGCAGCCAAGTGTTCTGAAGCGTACAGATTTCATTTCCGGCACTTCACCTTCAGCAAGTGGCATACGATCATCATCAACCATGATAAGTGTACCGTTTCTTTCTACTACCGGGCGGGGCTTAGAGAGATACAACGGAACGATTTCAATTTGCTCTTGATAGATGTATTGCCAAATATCAAGCTCAGTCCAATTAGATAATGGGAATACGCGGATGCTCTCACCAGGATTCACTTGGCCGTTATAGGTATTCCACAGCTCTGGTCGTTGATTTTTTGGATCCCAGCGGTGATGTTTATCTCTAAATGAGTAAACTCGCTCCTTTGCTCTGGATTTCTCTTCATCACGACGGGCGCCGCCAAATGCAGCGTCAAAGCCATATTGGTCAAGAGCCTGCTTTAGGCCTTGTGTTTTCATAATGTCGGTATGCTTGGCGGAGCCGTGGACGAAGGGGCTAATATTCATTTCGAGCCCTTCAGGGTTTTTGTGCACAAGCAATTCAAAGCCATATTCTTTTGCTAAGCGATCGCGAAATTCAATCATCTCTCTGAATTTCCAGTTAGTATCAACATGGAGCAAAGGAAATGGTATTTTTGCAGGGAAGAATGCCTTTCTCGCCAGGTGCAGCAGTACCGAAGAGTCTTTGCCAATAGAATACAACATTACTGGGTTTTCAAACTCAGCGGCAACCTCACGAATAATCTTTATGCTCTCAGCTTCTAATTGCTGGAGATGAGTTAAAGCCATGATTTATGTCCTACTTATAAATTTAACTATCTTGTACAGTGATTACGCAACTTGCGTAATCGGTTGAGCGAAACTGCTTATTTGATTGTTCTGATTAAACCAAGCTAGTTGCTCATGTAATGCAGCGACCTCACCGATTATCAGCAGAGCAGGCGAGCATATACTATGTTCATCGATTGCTTTGGCTAATTGGTCAAGCTGTGTTCTTATTACCCGCTGTGATTGTCGCGTGCCATTCTCAACTATGGCGACAGGGGTGCTAGGTGAACGACCATGCGCAAGCAATTGTGCTTGAATATGGGGAGATTTGATCACACCCATGTAAACCGCGAGGGTTTGGTTGGCTTTCGCTAACCCCTCCCAATCTAATTCTTGGCCATCTTGTTTACAGTGGCCAGTAACGAATTGGATCGCTTGAGCATGATCTCTATGCGTTAGCGGGATCCCTGCATAGGCGCTACAGCCAGCTGCTGCTGTGATCCCAGGTACGATTTGATATTGGATCCCATGCTCTGCAAGTACTTGAACTTCTTCTCCACCTCGGCCATAAATAAAGGGATCTCCCCCTTTTATACGACAAACTTTCTTGCCTTGTTTTGCGAGATCTAACAGAATTTGATTGGTTTGCTCTTGCTTTACACTATGGTTGCCTGCTTTTTTACCGACGCAGATCAAATCAGCGTCGCGACGTACAAGTTCCATGATTTCATCAGAAACTAAGTAATCATACACCACAACATCTGCTTGTTGCATTAGTTGTAATGCCTTAAGCGTCAGTAGCTCTGGGTCTCCAGGGCCCGCACCGACGACATAAACCTCGCCTTCAGGTGAAGGAGTACTTGCTAACATGGCTTCAAGTTGCATTTGTGCACTTTCATTATTGCCAGCTTGTACTTCACTAACTACATTTGAATCGAAAACTGATTCCCAAAATTGTCGTCTATCAGCAAAGTGCTTAAACCGTGACTTTACCTTATGTCTAAATTGGCCCACTAAATTCGCAAGTGGGCCGATATGTTGAGGTATCAGTGTTTCTAATTTTTCACGTAAGCGCCTTGCAAGTACCGGAGCTGTGCCTGCACTGGATATGGCGATGGTAATTGGATTTCTGTCGACAATAGAGGGGAAGATAAAGTTGCACTTCGGTTGGTCATCGACAACGTTAACAAATAGGTTACGTGCTTCTGCTAATTGCGCGACTTCGGCGTTGACAGCTTCAATGTCGGTGGCTGCAATTACCAGCATCGCATTATCTAAATCTGTTTCGTCAAACTTTTTATTTCTAAGTGTCACTTGAGCTTCGGCAGCAAGTGTTTCAAGTTCAGAGCAAAATATTGGAGCGACTAACGTAATAGCTGCGTTTACTTTCAAGAAGGCACGACACTTTCTTAGTGCAACTTCACCACCGCCTATGATTAACACAGGTTTATTTTCTAATTTGGTAAAAATAGGCAAGTATTGCACAGCGACCTCTTAACTTTTTGATAATGGATGTCAGACCGGTGTCCAGCATCATTGATAGTTGGCAGCATATAGAGTTGCAAAACGAGGAAAAAATAATTTAAACCGACCCCATATAACCAAAAGTTATAAAAATCACGGTTTAAATTAATTTTTCTATTTTTTCATGCGGTTAAGTTTGTTTTGACCCAGCCTAAGTTAATATATAGCCTTTGGTTATGAGTTATTCATTATAAAGTAGCAAGAGCCACAGTATGGGTAGTTATCCATCAAAGAGCGGACATTTGTCCTATTGCTGTTTTAGCGTATGCTTTTAACTTGGCTTTCTAAATACAGTGAAAAGGAAAACAATAATGACAGTTAAAGCTGATGCTCAGCTGGCACTGAGTTTGATGGATTTAACCTCGTTGAAAGACAATGACACTACGCAAAGTATCATGGCGTTGCTAGACAGCATAGATCCAACTATTGGTTTACCTGCCGCCATTTGCGTGTACCCACAATTCGTCACACTGGTGAAGCAGCAACTGCAAATACGCCAGTGGCAAACAATAAAAATAGCAACGGTTACAAACTTTCCGTCAGGGGAACAAAAGCTAGAGCAAGTACTGAAACAGACTCAGCAGGCTATTGCCGATGGCGCTGATGAGATAGACCTGGTATTGCCTTATCAACAATTGATAGCCGGAGACCCTGATACGCCATGGCAATATGTACAATCTAGTAAGGCGCTGTGTGCGGGGAAAGCCAAACTAAAAGTGATTATTGAAAGTGGTGTGCTAGCAACATCTAAGTTAATTGCAGAAGCGTCGCAATTAGCCATTATGGCGGGTGCTGACTTTGTCAAAACAAGTACAGGCAAGGTTACGGTGAATGCGACACCTGAAGCGGCTGAAGTGATCTTACAGGTCATTAAAAATAGCGGTAAAGACGTTGGTTTCAAAGCGGCAGGTGGCGTAAAGTCTGTGACTGAAGCCCAAGTCTATTTACGCATGGCAGAGGATATTATGGGCGCAAATTGGTTGAACGCTGATAATTTTAGGTTCGGTGCTTCAAGCTTATTGAGTGATGTTGCAGTGGTTGTAAATGGACAGAGCAAGCGAAGCTGAAAAAATTAAATTAGAGCATGATGCCGTGAAACTGTTTTTACGTTGCTATGAAGAACAGTTTTCGGTACCTATGCGTCATATTTGGCATAACCAGCCAAATAAGCCGGATGTGAGCTGCTATCAAGGAGAATACAAACTTGATATAGAGGTTGCCCATTTTTATGCCAGCGAACAAGAAGCCATGGCGGTGCTCGGGCGTCCATTATCACTTTCTATTCAACGCGAATTGGCGGCAATGAGTCAAACTGTTAATAGCGATCCTTTAAGTATCGGGCTGCAACGTCTGTTAAATCAAAAAGCTAAAAAGAAATATGATTCAGAGCGCGTATGGCTACTAATTCGAAATGCTAGCCCCATTTATCATAGTGAGGATTTTAAACGTCTCAAAAACAGCTGGGCGATACCGGATAGCCATCCATTTGAGGAGGTTTGGCTACTTTGTGATTTTTATCAAGGGGAGCTTTTGCAGCTTTTTTAATCGCGATACAAATTCAAGATCTGATTAATTGCTACTTTGCACATCTTTTACACTTGTTTTCGTTTGCTTCGTCAGTATAATGGGCATCCACTTTGCAGGGGCGTAGTTCCAATTGGTAGAACAGCGGTCTCCAAAACCGATGGTTGCGGGTTCGAGTCCTGCCGCCCCTGCCAATTCAGCAACAAGTCCACATTTAAAATAACGTGACCCAAAACCACTTAAGTCGCTTATTTGTAAATTTGGATTGAATGGATTTACCCTGTTCTATGCAGGGTTGTTGTGTCTGTATTTAAGGTAAAATTGATTATGAGCACTAATGTTGAAAACTCGTCAAGCTCGATGGACACGGTAAAGTGGCTAGCTGCTATTGCACTTCTAACTGGTGCCGTAGTTGGTAATTATCTATATGCCGATTTATCTGTTTTAGTACGCGCTGTTGGCGTAGTTGCGGCTATCGCTGTGGCTTTGGGCATTTTGGTAACGACTGAGAAAGGCCGTACCTTTATCGCTTTTGCTAAAGAATCACGTATTGAAGTACGTAAAGTTATCTGGCCAACGCGTCAGGAAGCGACTCACACTACTTTCATCGTGATCATTGCAACGGTGATTATGGCATTAATCCTATGGGGATTAGATGGTATACTTTTCCGTGCAGTAGGCTTTTTAACTGGATTGGAGATCTGATCCCATGTCGGATGAGAATAAAGAAAAGAAATTACGTTGGTACGTGATCCAAGCGTTTTCAGGTTTTGAAAAACGCGTAGCACAAACCATTATCGAGCATATTAAAATCGAAGGGCTAGAAGACCTATTCGGTGAGATCCTTGTGCCGACTGAAGAAGTGGTTGAAATGCGTGCAGGTCAGAAACGTAAATCTGAGCGTAAATTCTTCCCTGGCTATGTCTTGGTTCAAATGGTAATGGACGATGCGTCTTGGCACTTGGTGAATAGCACACCACGTGTAATGGGCTTTGTTGGTGGTACGTCAGACCGCCCTGCACCAATCAGTCAGAAAGAAGCTGATCGTATTCTTAACCGTCTGCAAGAAAACGCGGAAGCACCGAAACCAGCGACATTGTTTGAACCTGGTGAAGTCGTTCGTGTTACCGATGGTCCATTTGCTGACTTCAACGGTGTGGTTGAAGAAGTGGATTACGAAAAGAGCCGCTTAAAGGTATCGGTACTTATCTTCGGTCGTTCAACGCCTGTAGACCTAGAATTTGGTCAGGTTGAGAAAGACAAGTAAAATCTAACTTGAAAAAGTTGTCAAAGGCCGCTGATTAATCTATAATCAGCGGCCTTTTTGTTATTGCGTAAAAAACGCGACAAAAAGACTGTTTTTTTAACTGGGAAGCCGTTTGAGTACGCGTCCTCGCGCGCACGAGGCAAAGACCCACAATTGAGGTATTATCATGGCTAAGAAAGTTGAAGCTTTAATCAAGCTACAAGTTGCTGCTGGTATGGCTAACCCTAGTCCTCCAGTAGGTCCTGCACTAGGTCAACACGGTGTGAACATCATGGAATTCTGTAAAGCGTTCAACGCACGTACAGAGTCTCTAGAGAAAGGTGCACCTGTTCCTGTAATTATTTCTGTTTACAGTGACCGTTCATTCACTTTTGACATGAAGACTCCACCTGCTGCATACCTTCTTAAGAAGGCAGCTGGTATCAAGTCTGGTTCTGGTCGTCCTAACACTGAGAAAGTTGGTACAGTTACTCGTGCTCAACTTGAAGAGATCGTTGAGATGAAACGTCCAGATCTTACTGCTGCTGATATGGATGCAGCTGTACGCACGATCGCAGGTTCTGCACGTGCAATGGGCTTGAACGTAGAGGAGTAATAGAGAATGGCTAAATTAACTAAGCGTATGCGTACTATCCGCGAAAAAGTGGATGTCACTAAAGAGTACGAAATCAACGAAGCTGTTGCTCTTCTTAAAGAACTTGCTACTGCTAAGTTTGTTGAAAGTGTAGACGTTGCTGTAAACCTGGGTATCGATGCTCGTAAATCTGACCAAAACGTACGTGGTGCAACTGTACTACCTCACGGTACTGGTCGTGAAGTACGTGTAGCGGTATTCACTCAAGGTGCAAATGCTGAAGCTGCTAAAGAAGCTGGTGCTGATTTAGTAGGCATGGAAGACCTTGCTGAGCAAGTTAAAAAAGGCGAAATGAACTTTGACGTTGTTGTTGCTTCTCCAGATGCAATGCGCGTTGTTGGTCAACTAGGTCAAATCCTAGGTCCACGTGGTCTTATGCCTAACCCTAAGACAGGTACTGTAACACCTAACGTTGCAGAAGCTGTTAAGAACGCTAAAGCTGGTCAGGTTCGTTACCGCAACGACAAAAACGGTATCATCCACACTACTATCGGTAAAGTAGACTTTGACGCTAACCAACTTCAAGAAAACCTTGAAGCGCTAATCATTGCGCTTAAGAAGGCTAAGCCTTCTACTGCAAAAGGTACTTTTGTGAAGAAAGTAAGCATCTCTACTACGATGGGTGCAGGTGTTGCTGTAGACCAAGCTACACTAAATACTCAAGTAGTATAATTTAGAGTTTGGCGTTTACATGGCGTAAAAATTAGACTATAATTTTGCGCCATTTTGTAGAGAAGTGTGCTTCTTTACAAAGCAAAGAATTCGGGTTGAAGCGTATAATTTCGAAAATTGTTTTCTTAATAGTCTACAATAAATCGATAAATTGCGTTTCCGTCCAAGACCGTAGGTGCAAAAGCTTGCTTTTGCTTAATTAATCGCCTACGTAGACGGTGTGAATCCCAGCTAGATTTTCCTAATCTTCTGGTTCTCGCCGTAAAAAGCAGCTCTACTTCGGTAGAGTAAAGTAGAACTGGGAAGTTTTTCCCAACAAACCAGGAGTAACACCCATGGCTTTAAATCTTCAAGACAAAAAGGCAATTGTTGCTGAAGTCAACGAAGCTGCCAAAGGTGCTCTATCTGCAGTTGTTGCAGATTCTCGTGGTGTGACAGTAGACGCGATCACTGCTCTTCGTAAAGAAGCTCGTGAAGCGGGTGTATGGATGAAAGTCGTTCGTAACACTCTAGCTAAACGTGCTGTTGAAGGCACTGACTATGAATGTCTTAACGAGTCGCTAGTAGGCCCAAGCCTAATCGCTTTCTCTTCAGAGCACCCAGGTGCTGCTGCGCGTATCTTTGCTGATTTCGCGAAAAAGAACGAAGCATTTGAGCTTAAGACTGCTGCATTCGAAGGTGACATCGTTGACGTAGAAATGCTTGCTAAGCTACCTACTTACGACGAAGCTGTTGCACGCTTAATGAGCGCTATGAAAGAAGCGTCTGCCGGTAAATTGTGTAAAACAATTGAAGCAGTACGTGTACAGAAAGCTGAGCAAGCTGCTTAATCCAAGCACCGCTCCTTTCATCAATAAATTTTTAGAACCACTTGGGTTCGTGAATAATTAGGAAATTTGAAATGTCTGTAACTAAAGACCAAATCCTTGACGCGATTGCTGAAATGTCAGTAATGGAAGTTGTTGAACTAGTTGAAGCTATGGAAGAGAAGTTCGGTGTAACTGCAGCTGCTGCTGTTGTTGCTGCTGGCCCTGCTGAAGCTGCTGAAGAAAAGACTGAGTTCGACGTAATCCTAGCTGCTGCTGGCGGTAACAAAGTTGCTGCAATCAAAGCGGTACGTGGCGCAACAGGTCTAGGCCTTAAAGAAGCTAAGGCGCTAGTTGAGTCTGCTCCTGCACCTATCAAAGAAGGTGTATCTAAGGACGAAGCTGAAGCACTTAAGAAAGATCTTGAAGAAGCTGGTGCTGAAGTTGAGATCAAGTAATCTAGCTCCCGCTAGGTTCGCTGCCTGAGAAATCAGGCAAGGGCTGGTGATTATTTAATCACCGGCCTTTTTGCGCTATAGAGCGATGTATTTCTATCGTGCATATAACTTCAAATTTCAGTGTAATTTTCAATAACTTAGATCTTTGTTGAAAATCGCAATGGCGTTTGAAGATACACTGTCTTGGTTACACTAGAACTTCAATAAAGCGCAACTGATGCGTATTAAAGTCCTTAGTTAAGCAAGTTAGTGTGACAATTTAGATGTTGTTATCATGGCTTAGATGCCAGTGAAGTCTGTTCAATTTTGGACAGGTTGGGTCAAAGATCAGCAAGCTGAGGAACCCCATGGCTTACTCTTATTCTGAAAAGAAACGTATCCGTAAGGATTTTGGTAAACGTCCACAGGTTTTGGATATACCTTTCCTACTGCAAATGCAGTTGGAATCGTTCGATAAGTTCATTGCGCCTGACGCTGATGGTGATACTGGACTGGAAGCTGCATTCCGTTCTGTATTTCCTATCAAGAGCTACTCGGGCAATTCTGAGCTTCAATACGTTAGTTATCGTATTGGCGAGCCAGTATTTGACGTTAAAGAATGTCAAATCCGCGGTGTGACATATTCTGCTCCACTTCGCGTTAAACTACGTCTTGTGCTAATGGACAAAGATGCACCTGGCACGGTCAAAGACATAAAAGAGCAAGAAGTTTACATGGGCGAAATCCCGCTCATGACTGACACCGGTACTTTTGTAATTAATGGTACTGAGCGTGTTATCGTTTCTCAGCTACACCGTTCACCTGGTGTATTCTTTGATAACGACCGTGGTAAATCACATTCATCTGGTAAAGTACTATATAACGCACGTGTAATTCCTTACCGTGGTTCATGGTTAGACTTTGAATTCGATGTAAAAGATAACCTTTACGTACGTATTGACCGTCGTCGTAAATTACCTGCATCTATCATCTTACGTGCACTTGAGTACACGACTGAAGAGATTTTGGCACTATTCTTTGAGACAACCAGTTTCGAAGTAAAAGATGGTAAAGTGTTGATGGAGCTTGTACCTTCACGTCTGCGTGGTGAAACCGCAGCATTTGACATCAAAGATGCAAATGGTGATGTACTAGTTGAGCAAGGCCGTCGTATAACTGCACGTCATATTAAGAGTATAGAAAAGCAAGGTATTGATACCCTTGAAGTACCGCATGAGTACATCATTGGGCGTATCGTTGCTAACAACTATATTGACGAGTCAACAGGCGAAATCATTGCAGAAGCGAACGCTGAGCTTTCTCTTGAGCTTATGGCTGAGCTGGTAAAAGCTGGTCACACGAAGATTGATACCCTTTATATCAATGAAGTCGACAGCGGTGCGTACATGTCAGAAACAGTACGTATTGACTCTACAAATAACCGCCTAGAGGCATTGGTAGAAATCTACCGCATGATGCGCCCTGGTGAGCCACCGACAAAAGAAGCTGCAGAAGCGTTATTTGATAACCTATTCTTCTCTGAAGAGCGTTATGATCTATCGACTGTTGGTCGTATGAAGTTCAATAGCCGAGTTGGTTATGATTCAGACGAAGGCGAAGGCACGTTATCTAAAGAAGACATCGTTAGTGTGATGAAGGTGTTAATCGACATCCGTAACGGTAAAGGCGATGTAGATGATATCGACCACTTAGGTAACCGTCGTATTCGTTCTGTAGGTGAAATGGCAGAAAACCAATTCCGTGTAGGTCTTGTACGTGTTGAGCGTGCGGTACGTGAGCGTCTAAGTCTTGGTGACCTAGATAACGTGATGCCACAGGATTTGATCAACGCTAAGCCAATCTCAGCAGCAGTAAAAGAATTCTTTGGTTCTTCACAGCTTTCACAGTTTATGGATCAGAACAACCCGCTTTCAGAAGTAACGCACAAGCGTCGTATTTCTGCATTAGGTCCGGGTGGTTTAACACGTGAACGTGCAGGCTTCGAGGTACGAGACGTACACGTAACGCACTATGGTCGTGTTTGTCCAATCGAAACGCCTGAAGGTCCAAACATCGGTCTAATCAACTCACTATCTACTTACGCGCGTACAAACGACTATGGTTTCTTAGAGACTCCATACCGCAAAGTAGTAGATGGAATCGTTACTGACGATGTTGATTACCTATCAGCAATTGAAGAAGGTCAGTTCGTTATCGCACAGGCGAATACAACGCTAACTGATGATAACCAATTTGCTGAAGAACTAATTCCTTGTCGTTTTAAAGGTGAATCAACCTTTATGCCAAGCGACAGCATTCAGTATATGGACGTATCTCCACAGCAGGTAATCTCTGTGGCCGCGGCACTTATTCCATTCCTAGAGCACGATGACGCAAACCGTGCATTGATGGGATCGAACATGCAACGTCAAGCTGTACCTACACTACGTGCTGATAAGCCGTTAGTTGGTACTGGTATCGAGCGTACACTAGCAAAAGACTCTGGTGTAACTATCGTTGCGAAGCGTGGTGGTATTGTTAAATATGCTGATGCGAGCCGTATTGTTGTTAACGTTAATGAAGATGAGCGTATCCCTGGTGAAGCGGGTATCGACATCTATAACTTAACTAAGTACACACGCTCAAACCAAAACACTTGTATTAACCAGAAACCAACTTGTATGGTTGGTGAGCCGGTAGTACGTGGTGATGTACTTGCTGATGGTCCTTCAACAGACCTTGGTGACTTAGCACTTGGTCAAAACCTTCGTGTGGCGTTCATGCCTTGGAATGGTTACAACTTCGAGGATTCAATCCTACTTTCAGAGAACGTTGTAAAAGAAGATCGTCTAACGACTATCCACATCCAAGAGCTTCAATGTATTGCCCGTGATACTAAGCTTGGCCCAGAAGAGATCACTGCGGATATTCCAAACGTGGGTGAATCTGCACTAGGCAAACTTGATGAGTCTGGCGTTGTATACATCGGTGCTGAAGTGAAAGGCGGCGATATCCTTGTAGGTAAAGTAACACCTAAAGGCGAAACGCAGCTAACACCAGAAGAAAAGCTACTACGTGCAATCTTCGGTGAAAAAGCATCTGACGTAAAAGATAGCTCGCTACGTGTACCAAACTCAGTATCTGGTACAGTAATCGATGTACAAGTGTTTACGCGTGATGGCGTTGAAAAAGACAAACGTGCATTAGAAGTTGAAGAAATGCAGCTTCGTGAAGCGAAGAAAGACTTCAACGAAGAGTTTAGAATCCTTGAAGGCGGTATCCTAACTCACGCTCGTAACCTACTGATCAAAGCAGGTATGAGTGAAGAGCAAATAGCTGGCTTTAATACTGAGAAATTGCTAACGCAAAGTCTTGCGGATGAAGAGCATCAAGCAGAGCTTGAGCAACTAGCTGCACAGTATGACGAGCTTAAAGCTGACTACGACAAGCGCTTCGAGAACAAGCGTCGCAAGATCACTCAAGGTGATGACCTAGCACCTGGCGTACTTAAGATTGTTAAAGTATACCTAGCTGTTAAACGTCGTATCCAACCTGGTGATAAGATGGCTGGTCGTCACGGTAACAAGGGTGTTATTTCAACTATCGTTCCTGTTGAAGATATGCCTTACGATGACAAAGGTCGTACTGTAGACATCGTACTTAACCCTCTAGGTGTACCGTCTCGTATGAACATCGGTCAGATCCTAGAAACCCACATGGGTCTAGCTGCTCGTGGTATCGGTGAACGTCTTGAAGAAATGATGAAAGAGCAACGCGAAATTCATGAGCTGCGTGAATTCATCAAGAAAGCTTACGAAATTGGTGATTGTCGCCAGAAAGTAGATATTGCTAACTTCTCTGATGATGAAATCCGTCGCTTGGCAGCAAACCTTAAAGGTGGTCTACCAATCGCAACTCCAGCATTTGACGGTGCACGTGAAGCTGAAATCAAAGACATGTTAGAGCTTGGTGGTTATCCGAGAAGTGGTCAGGTTACGCTATATGACGGTCGTACTGGTGATGCGTTTGAGCGTCAGGTGACAGTGGGCTACATGTACATGCTGAAACTGAACCACCTAGTTGATGACAAGATGCACGCGCGTTCAACTGGTTCTTATAGCCTAGTAACTCAGCAGCCGCTGGGTGGTAAGGCACAGTTCGGTGGTCAGCGTTTCGGTGAGATGGAGGTATGGGCACTAGAAGCATACGGTGCTGCCTACACGCTACAAGAAATGTTGACAGTGAAGTCGGATGACGTAAACGGTCGTACCAAGATGTATAAAAACATCGTTGACGGTAACCACAAGATGGAACCGGGTATGCCTGAGTCGTTCAACGTATTGTTGAAAGAAATCCGCTCACTAGGTATCAACATCGAGTTGGAAGAAATTTAATCCGACCGCCGCAGTGCGCTGCGGCGTTGCTTAACAGCAACCGGACTGAAAAGAATGTAGGGGTAAACAGCGTTTACCCTCAAGATTAACCTCCGACAGGAGAGCTAAGGTGAAAGACTTACTTAAGTTTCTGAAGCAACAAAATAAGACCGAAGAATTCGACGCAATTCGCATTGGTCTTGCTTCGCCAGACATGGTGCGTTCATGGTCTTACGGTGAAGTAAAGAAACCTGAGACAATCAACTATCGTACTTTCAAGCCTGAGCGTGATGGCTTATTCTGTGCCCGTATTTTCGGCCCAGTAAAAGATTACGAGTGTTTGTGTGGTAAATACAAGCGCTTGAAGCACCGTGGTGTTATCTGTGAAAAGTGTGGCGTTGAAGTAACGCTAACAAAAGTACGTCGTGACCGTATGGGTCACATTGAGCTGGCTAGCCCAGTTGCACATATTTGGTTCTTGAAATCACTTCCGTCACGTATTGGCTTAATGCTAGATATGACGCTTCGTGATATCGAACGTGTACTTTACTTCGAATCATTCGTGGTAACTGAGCCGGGTATGACTACGCTTGAGCGCGGTCAATTACTAGGTGAAGAAGAATACCTAGATGCGCTTGAAGAGCACGGTGATGAGTTTGAAGCTAAGATGGGTGCAGAAGCTGTACTTGATCTACTTCGCGAGCTAGACCTTGGTCAGTTAATCGCTGAAATGCGTGAAGAGTTACCAACAATCAACTCTGAAACCAAGCGTAAGAAAATCACCAAGCGCCTAAAACTAATGGAAGCGTTCCACCAATCAGGTAACAACCCTGAGTGGATGGTAATGAGCGTATTACCAGTACTTCCACCAGATCTACGTCCTCTAGTACCACTAGATGGCGGTCGTTTTGCGACTTCAGATCTGAACGACCTTTACCGTCGTGTAATCAACCGTAACAACCGCTTGAAGCGTCTTCTAGACTTAGCTGCACCTGACATCATCGTACGTAACGAAAAGCGTATGCTTCAAGAAGCGGTTGATGCGCTACTTGATAATGGTCGTCGTGGCCGTGCAATTACAGGTTCTAACAAGCGTCCACTTAAGTCGCTTGCAGACATGATTAAAGGTAAGCAAGGTCGTTTCCGTCAAAACCTTCTAGGTAAGCGTGTTGACTACTCAGGCCGTTCTGTTATCACCGTTGGTCCTACGCTGAAACTACATCAGTGTGGTCTACCTAAGAAGATGGCACTTGAGCTATTCAAGCCATTTATCTACGGTAAATTAGAGCGCCGTGGTATGGCGACAACCATCAAAGCTGCGAAGAAGATGGTTGAGCGTGAAGTACCTGAGGTTTGGGACGTACTAGACGAAGTTATCCGAGAGCATCCGGTTTTACTTAACCGTGCACCAACACTTCACCGTCTAGGTATCCAAGCATTCGAACCAGTACTTATCGAAGGTAAAGCGATTCACCTGCACCCGCTAGTGTGTGCGGCGTACAACGCTGACTTCGATGGTGACCAAATGGCGGTTCACGTCCCACTGACGCTTGAAGCGCAGTTGGAAGCGCGTGCATTGATGATGTCTACCAACAACATCCTAGCACCAGCGAACGGTGAGCCAATTATCGTTCCTTCACAGGACGTTGTACTAGGTCTTTACTACATGACTCGCGATCGCATCAACGGTAAAGGTGAAGGCACTGTATTTAAAGATGCAAAAGAAGCTGAAAAAGCATACCGTGTAGGTGCTGCTGAGCTTCACGCTCGTGTTAAAGTGCGTATCACAGAAGTGACTATCGACGAAGAAACACGTGAGCGCGGCACGTTAACTCACCTAGTAGATACGACAGTAGGTCGTGCAATCCTTTCATTGAATATCCCTGAAGGTTTGCCGTTTGAACTGATCAATAAACCACTAGGTAAGAAACAAATTTCAGGTCTTCTTAATGAGTGTTACCGTCGTCTAGGTCTTAAAGATACAGTTATCTTTGCTGACCAAGTGATGTATACCGGTTTCCACTACGCGATGAAGTCTGGTGTTTCTATCGGTATCAATGACATGGTAATCCCACCAACTAAAGGTGAGATCATCGATCGTGCGGAAGCTGAGGTTGCAGAAATCAACCAACAGTTCCAATCAGGTCTTGTAACTGCCGGTGAGAAATACAACAAAGTTATCGATATCTGGTCACGTGTAAACGAAAACCTTTCTCGCGAGATGATGGCTAACCTTTCAAAAGAAACGGTTATCAACGCTGAAGGTAACGAAGAAGAGCAACCGTCATTTAACTCAGTGTTTATGATGGCAGACTCGGGCGCTCGTGGTAGTGCTGCTCAGATCCGTCAGCTAGCGGGTATGCGTGGTCTAATGGCACGTCCAGATGGTTCAATCATCGAAACGCCAATTACAGCGAACTTCCGTGAAGGTCTAAACGTACTACAGTACTTTATCTCGACGCACGGTGCACGTAAGGGTCTAGCGGATACTGCACTTAAGACAGCGAACTCGGGTTACCTAACTCGTCGTCTAGTAGACGTAGCACAAGATTTGGTTATCAACGAATCAGACTGTGGCACCGAAGAAGGTCTAGTAATGAAGCCGCTAATCGAAGGTGGTGACGTTGTAGAACCACTTCGCGAGCGAGTACTAGGTCGTGTTGTTGCGGAAGATGTATGTAAGCCAGGTACTACTGAAGTACTTGTTGCACGTAACGTAATGCTTGACGAAAAACTGTGTGATCTTTTAGAAGAGCATTCAGTAGACGAAGTTAAAGTACGTTCTGTAATCACCTGTCAAAACGACTTTGGTGTGTGTGCACACTGTTACGGTCGTGACTTGGCCCGTGGCCATATCATCAATCCTGGTGAAGCAGTTGGTGTAATCGCGGCACAGTCAATCGGTGAGCCGGGTACACAGCTTACGATGCGTACATTCCACATCGGTGGTGCGGCATCTCGAGCGTCTGCAGAGAACAGTGTTCAAGTTAAGAACAATGGTAACTTGAAGCTGCACAATGCGAAGTTTGTAATCAATGCTGATGGCAAAATCGTTATCACGTCTCGTTCAACCGAGATCACGATTATCGATGAGCACGGTCGTGAGAAAGAGCGTTATAAAGTACCTTACGGTGCAGTATTAACTGTACAAGATGGTGCTGACGTTAAAGGTAACGACATCGTTGCTACTTGGGATCCGCATAGTCACCCAATCATCATTGAACATGAATCAAAAGTATCGTTCAGCGATATCGACGATTCAAACACTGAAGCACAGACTGATGAGTTAACTGGTCTAACACGTGTGGTTGTTAAGGATCTTGCGAAAGTAAACGCGAAAGAGCCTAAACTAATCATTGAGAACGAAGAGCGTGGTCTTCAAGAGATCCGTCTACCTTCATTCACAACGATTGAAATCACAGATGGTGCAACAGTACTACCAGGTTCTGTACTAGCTCGTATCCCACAAGAAGGTTCGAAGACACGTGACATTACGGGTGGTCTACCTCGAGTTGCTGACCTATTCGAAGCGCGTAAACCAAAAGATCCTGCAATTCTTGCAGAAATCACAGGTACTGTTAGCTTCGGTAAAGAGACTAAAGGTAAGAAGCGCCTTGTGATCACACCTGATGAAGGTGATGCGTACGAAGAAATGATCCCGAAATGGCGTCAGCTTAACGTGTTCGAAGGTGAGCAAGTGGCTAAAGGTGAAGTTATTGCCGATGGTCCAGAATCACCGCACGATATCCTACGTTTGCGTGGTGTTACTGATGTATCTAATTACATCACTAACGAGGTACAAGAAGTATACCGCCTACAGGGTGTAAAGATTAACGATAAGCACATTGAGACTATCGTTCGTCAGATGCTTCGTAAGTGTATCATCCTTGATGGTGGTGACAGCGAATTCCTAGCAGGTGAGCAAGCAGAAGTTGCGCGTGTTAACATCGCAAATCGTGAGCTAGAAAAGCAAGGTAAGATCCCAGCTAAGTTTGAAATTCAGCTGATGGGTATTACCAAAGCATCACTTGCGACTGAGTCGTTCATCTCAGCTGCATCGTTCCAAGAAACAACTCGTGTTCTAACAGAAGCGGCTGTGAATGGTAAGAGCGATGAGCTACGTGGTCTGAAAGAAAACGTAATCGTGGGTCGTTTGATCCCAGCGGGTACAGGTTTTGCTTACCATGAAGAGCGTATCAATCGTCGTAAGCAAGGCGAAGCTGCACTTGAAGAACAAACAGTAAGTGCGGAAGAAGCAACTCAAGCGCTAACAGACGCATTAAACGCTGATTTACTAGGTGGCAACGAGTAATCGAGTCAGTTAGCTAAATAAGTTAAAAGCCGCTGTGCTAACTCCACAGCGGTTTTTTTATGCCTATACTATTATGGTCTATTTAAGGAAAAGCATGCCAAAGTTGCGACCTGTCGTGTTGCCATCAAAACGTCATATGAATATGTATACTGCAATAATCGTTTTTCCGCTAATCCCATAAGATTTGTTAACTTTCAATAAGTTCAAGCTGAAAATAGGCTAGGTTCAAGGTATTTAAAGACCGCTAATGATTACTTTTGGTTGACAGGTTAAACTTTGGTCATTAAAATTCGGCCACCCATTTTAGTCGTTCAATAAATTGAAGCGCGCTTAAATGGTAAGATTTTATTTTTCAGTAGTAATTTATTAATTCAGGAGCTATTTAATGGCAACTATTAACCAGCTAGTGCGTAAGCCACGTCGTAGCAAGGTTACTAAGAGCAACTCAGCTGCTCTTAAAGCTTGTCCACAAAAGCGTGGAGTATGTACTCGTGTATATACAACGACACCAAAGAAACCAAACTCTGCATTACGTAAAGTAGCGCGTGTTCGTCTAACGAACGGTTTCGAAGTAACTTCATACATTGGCGGTGAAGGCCACAACCTTCAAGAGCACAGTGTAATCCTAATCCGTGGTGGTCGTGTTAAAGACTTACCAGGTGTGCGTTTCCACACAGTTCGTGGTGCGCTTGACTGTGCGGGTGTTAACGACCGTAAGCAAGGTCGTTCTAAGTACGGTGCAAAACGTCCTAAGGGCTAATGGTTCTCCGTTAGTAAGGCCAAGCACTTAAGTTTTAAATTTTTATATATTGTTTTGGGAATCCGTGTAACACACGGACCTGAAGATACCGGAGAAAGAAAATGCCTAGAAGACGCGTAATAGGTCAACGTAAAATTCTTCCAGATCCGAAGTTCGGATCAGAGCTTCTTGCTAAATTCGTTAACGTAGTAATGCTTGACGGCAAGAAATCTACTGCTGAAAAAATCGTATATGGTGCGCTAGACGTGGCTGCTGAAAAATCAGGCAAGTCGCACCTAGAAATCTTTGAAGCTGCACTTGATAACGTTCGCCCACAGGTAGAGGTTAAATCTCGCCGTGTTGGTGGTTCAACGTACCAAGTACCAGTAGAAGTACGTCCAGTGCGTCGTAACGCACTAGGTATGCGTTGGTTGGTTGAAGCTGCTCGTAAGCGTGGCGAAAAATCAATGGGTCTTCGTCTTGCTCAAGAGATGATCGACGCTGCTGAAAACAAAGGCACTGCGGTTAAGAAACGTGAAGACGTTCACCGTATGGCTGAAGCGAACAAAGCATTCGCTCACTACCGTTGGTAATCTGCTAACACCCTTTAAGAGGATATTATGGCACGGACAACTCCTATTGAGCGCTACCGTAACATCGGTATTTGTGCTCACGTAGATGCGGGTAAAACAACTACGACCGAGCGCGTACTTTTCTATACTGGTCTTTCTCATAAGATTGGTGAAGTACACGACGGTGCCGCAACTATGGACTGGATGGAGCAGGAGCAAGAGCGTGGTATCACGATCACTTCTGCTGCAACAACGTGTTTTTGGAAAGGGATGGATGCTCAGTTTGATGAGCATCGTATAAACATCATCGATACTCCAGGACACGTAGATTTTACTATCGAAGTAGAGCGCTCATTGCGTGTACTTGATGGTGCTGTTGTTGTGTTGTGTGCTTCATCAGGTGTGCAACCGCAAACTGAGACGGTTTGGCGTCAGGCAAATAAGTATGAAGTGCCACGTATGATTTTTGTCAATAAGATGGATCGTACGGGTGCAGATTTCTTGTCTGTAGTTGAGCAGGTTAAAAAACGTCTTGGTGCTACACCTGTGCCTATTCAGTTGCCGATTGGTGCTGAAGACGAATTTAAAGGTGTTATTGACCTCATCAAAATGAAAGCGATTAACTGGAATGAAGAAGACCAGGGGATGACTTTCACTTACGAAGAGGTCCCTGCAGACCTTCAAGAGCTTGCTGAAGAATGGCGCTCTCATCTAATTGAGAGTGCAGCAGAAGCTTCTGAAGAACTAATGGAAAAATATCTTGAAGATGGTGAGTTGAGCGAAGAAGAGATTAAATCAGCCCTTCGCCAACGCACATTGGCCAATGAAATTGTGCCTATGACGACAGGTAGCGCATTCAAGAACAAAGGTGTTCAAGCTGTGCTTGACGCTGTAATTGAATTCATGCCGTCGCCTACTGAAGTAAAGGCTATCCAAGGTGTCTTAGATGACGAAACCGAAGATACGCGTGAAGCTGACGATAATGCACCGTTTGCGGCGCTTGCATTTAAGATCGCAACCGATCCATTCGTCGGCACACTTACTTTCTTCCGAGTTTATTCTGGTAAAGTGAGCCAGGGTGATTCGGTACTAAATCCTGTTAAAGGTAAAAAAGAGCGTTTTGGACGTATTGTTCAAATGCACTCTAACTCGCGTGAAGAGATTAAAGAAGTTCATGCGGGTGACATCGCGGCTGCTATCGGCCTAAAAGATGTAACTACTGGTGATACACTTTGTGCTCAAGAAGCGCCAATTACGTTAGAACGTATGGAATTTCCTGAGCCCGTAATCTCAGTCGCAGTAGAACCTAAAACAGTAGCTGACCAAGAAAAAATGGGCGTTGCACTCGGTAAGCTTGCAGCAGAAGATCCTTCATTCCGCGTAGAAACGGACGAAGAATCAGGTCAAACGATTATCTCTGGTATGGGTGAGCTTCACTTAGATATCATTGTCGATCGTATGAAGCGTGAGTTTAACGTTGTGTGTAACGTTGGTAAGCCTCAGGTTGCATACCGTGAAACTATCCGAGCTTCTGTTGAAGCTGAAGGTAAGTTTGTGCGTCAATCTGGTGGTCGTGGTCAATATGGTCACGTTTGGTTGAAGCTAGAACCAATGGATGTCTCTGATGACGATGCGCCAATATATGAATTCGTTAACGAAATCGTAGGCGGTACAGTACCAAAAGAGTATATCCCAGCGGTTGATAAAGGGATTCAAGAGCAGATGAAGCAAGGTGTTCTTGCTGGTTATCCGCTATTGGGTGTCAAAGCCACTTTGTTTGATGGCTCGTTCCACGATGTCGATTCAAACGAGATGGCGTTTAAAATCGCCGGTTCGATGGGCTTTAGAAATGGTGCGCTAGAAGCAAGTCCAGTTTTACTTGAGCCTGTCATGAAAGTAGAAGTAATCACCCCTGAAGAAAACATGGGTGATGTAGTAGGCGACTTAAACCGTCGTCGTGGCATAATTGAAGGCATGGAAGAAGCATTTGGTGGCTCTAAGCAAGTTAATGCTCAGGTACCGCTTTCTGAAATGTTTGGTTATGCAACAGATTTACGCTCTGCTACTCAGGGTCGCGCATCATACTCAATGGAGTTTCTAAAGTATGCTGAAGCGGCTAAAAATGTAGCTGATGCAATAATTGCAGCTCGCGCTGTTAAGTAATTTTAGTTCGGTCCGGTCTTAGGGCTGGACTTTAATTTCTTTATAGGAAATTTTAAAATGGCAAAAGAAAAGTTTGAACGCGTAAAACCGCACGTAAACGTAGGTACAATCGGCCACGTTGACCACGGTAAAACAACTCTAACTGCAGCAATCACTAACGTACTTGCAAAAGTATACGGTGGTG
>NZ_WEHZ01000016.1 GCF_012641745.1 Pseudoalteromonas peptidolytica | reverse complement strand
CATGTGAAAGTAGAACATCCTACTTCGTAGCGAGCCAGGGCCTTATAAAAGGCCGATTAACCGCATTCATCCATGAATCTAATCGAAATTAGTGCATCCATGTACGTCAAACCTGTTGCAGCAATGCAGCGGGTTTTTTGCTATGTGGGATTTGAAAAGAAAACCTCACAAGATAATCAACACCTCGAAAAGCAATCAATACATTACAAAGCAATCAACACATCGCGAGGTAAACTCACTCCCACCACAACATCAACATAGTGCAGCACTGGTAGGAGGCGGCTTACCCGCCGAGCTGTTGGGTCTCTCAAACAAAAAGAATAAAAACATCCTACTTTGTAACATCGCGAGGTAAATTCGCTCCCACTACAATATCAACTTCATTGTCGAGTCAGATTTTTACTCTTTTATGTGATAAGTTTGATGTAAACTACTAAGCTTCATTATGATTGTTTAAGCTGGCGCGATAGGAGTATTTGTGTGCTACAGGTTGCATTATTGCTTTCTGCATTTGTTGTGTTAACGCCTAACGAGCTATTCAAGACACTACAGGCTATTCAGGGAGCAAACGCGTCTAATCCGAGCGAAGCTTTGGAAATATATACCAAGGTACAGCCAGTCCTGCCTAAAACCCCTTCAAAAGGGTTATACGAAATTCATTTAGCCGGCCTCAAGTCAGGAATTAGAGCAAACGATGTTGGGTTAATCAAAAGTATTATTAACCTTTTCTCAGAAAATAAAGATTGGTTACATTATTTAAACTATGAGAAAGGTGAAATAGCCACTTATCTTGCTATTTATTTTAGAAGGACCGGTAAGTTTGAGCTGGCAGAGAAGAGCTATGAATGTGCAATTCGATTTTCGACAAATGAACAAAAGCAAAAGATCATAAATAACTTAGCTGTACTATATCGGACAGCGGGTCAGTTGGATGAAGCTGAAGAGATTCTTGATAGAGCTCTTATCGAGTATAGGGAAGAGGAACATATTAAAGCAGCGTTACATAATAATTTAGCGAACGTATATTTTGATCGGGCAAATTATGAAAAAGCGGCTGAGTTGTATCGGCTGGCGTTTCTACACCACCAAAAGTCGGGGGAGAACTACGAGGCCAGCTATGTTGGCCTGAACCTACTCAATAGCTATATTGCGTCAAAACAATGGCAGGGCTATCAGCGTTATGTCAATACAGTGAAAATGCGCGTTGATCAAACCCAAGACAGTGAGTTAATAACAGTATTAATGTGGCAAGAACTTACTGTTAAAAGAGCAGAGCAGGTTGCTGAGTTGAATCAAGAACAGCAAGTTTTTTTATTAGACTCCCTTCCTATGCTTATGAAAACAGAGTATCACCACAACATAACAAGGTATGTGTCACTGCTACAGTTGCCGAAACTAACTACGCTATATCAAGATTTCGCCACTTATAAGAACCTAAGTGTTAGAAAATTAGATGATAATAAGCAGTCTCTAGATCTCGCTTTGTCTTGGTGCCAAGAGGGAATTTAGTTCAGTGTCGGCTACAAGAAGCATAAACGCTAGTAGCCGCTGCATCATGGGTACTGGGTTTAGAAAGTCCATGCAAGGTGTAATTGAGGAACGGATTCGTTGGTATCTGTACCAAGTTTGTTGTGCCAATACTGCCATTCCACACCTAACATCAGCTGATCATCTGGCATCCCCATCGCATAGCCGAGATCCCATTGAAGAATTGGTTGTGCGAGCAGCCAGCCTTTTACATCATTACCAAGCTCGTTTTCTCGCTCGCCGATATATTCTACATGGCCAGTAAGATAGAACTTTTGTTCGCCTATTTTGAAAGGATAGCCCCATGCAAGATCTATCATCCAACTATCACTTTCCTTAGGAGCGCCGCCATGACTGATCCCTTGGCTATCGTCTTGATAGAGAGTAAATGTAGATGAGAAAAAGTTGAACCCTTCAAAGTTCCAGTTCACTTTGACACCAGGTAAGTATTTCATCACTTTAGCATCTCCAGCTGCATTGAAGCCCATCGTTAGGCTAACGTCAGCTATAGCGTCAAAAGAGGACTTAAAATCAGCAATCTTTGACATGGAGAAGCTTGAATACCACTCCCCATAAAAGTCACCATCTTGATAGTCATCAGTGAGATCATCTTTACTGTAATCGATAAAAAAGAAGTTATCACCATAGCGATAGCCTGAAGCATGTTGAAGCGAATAAACGGTTGTGGTTGCTTCATTTTTGCTAAAGGGATTTTTAAAGTCGCCGTGGTTGACGTGCAGCTGTGTAGTGCTCCAATCAGCGGCATAGCTAAGTGAGCTAACAGCAAGTGAGGATAAAGTAATGAGCGTATTGAGTTTCATTTATTAACTCGGATAACATTAAAAATGAAAGTATAACAAAAGCGCCCTAAGTTGGGCGCTTAAAGTAAATAAATTATGCTTTATTTCTTCTTAGACAAATAACACAAATGGCAGTGAACGCTAGAATAAAACAGTAATAAGATGAACTAGATACATCCCACGGGCTGATTTTAAAAGTTGCCCCGAGTAACAGTGCCTGTGCACCATAGGGTAAAGAACCCTGCATAACGCACGCAAAAATATCGAGTAAGCTTGCAGAGCGCTTAGCTGAAATGTTTCCGTCTTCAGCTAGCTTTTTAGCAACAGGGCCAGCAACAATAATACTTACAGTGTTATTTGCAATACATAGATTACTGGTTAATACAAGCGCTGCAATACCGAGTTGATCAGCGACTTGGCGGTGCCATTTAGCAATGATACTGGTAACTTTTTGGATTTGCTTTGCTAAAAAATCGAGGCCGCCATTGATACGAATAAACTCGGATAGGCCACCAATGAACATAGATAGTAAGAAAATCTCCTGCATATCACTAAAGCCTTTGTAGACGTCATTTAGGAACGCTGCGCCTTGGTAGTCACCCACAAAACCTATGCAGCCAGCAAACACAATACCGCTAAAAAGAACAACAAAAACATTAATCCCAATCACAGCCAAGACCAAGATAAACGCATAGGGTAAAACTAATAGCCAATCAAACGGTTTGGTTTCTACAACCTGCGGCTCTGGGGTTAAAAATACTAATAGCAAGACAGTCAACAACGCAGCAGGTAGGGCTATCTTTAGATTCTCTCTAAATTTATCTTTCATTTCACAGCCTTGGGTTCGTGTGGCTGCAATTGTGGTGTCAGAAATAATAGATAAGTTATCGCCAAACATTGCACCCGATACTATAGTGCCGGCCATCAGTGCAGGGTCGATCCCCGTTTTCATCGCCACTGCAACAGCAATAGGGCCAATCGCACCAATTGTGCCCATGGAAGTTCCCATTGCAGTAGAGACGACAGCGGAAATAAGGAAAAGGCCAGGTAATAGGAACGCTGGAGGAATAAGTGACAAACCTGCGTTAACCACAGCATCGACACCACCTGTTGCACTTGCAACGGCTGAGAAAGCACCTGCCAATAAATAGATGAGGCACATGGTGATGATGTTGCTGTGTCCAGCGCCTCGAATAAACGTTTCGACACTGCGGTTTATGGTATCTTTATTGAGTAAAAAAGCCAAAACAATGGCGGGTAGAATAGCAACGGGCGCTTTTAATTGATAAAACGCATAGTCGACGCCCTGTGATTGTAAATACAATCCTGCGCCAAGAAAAATCCCTACAAAGGTCAGCAGTGGCAATAATGATAGTTTTGCCTTTGTTTGATTGTAATTTGGTTGCATAGCACTCCCCAACATAAAGCACAGCCAATAATTGGCTGTAAAACCGCAAAACACGCCTAATAAGATGAAGTTTTTTCAACCCTAATAGGTTAGCGAGCGCGGCAGTTTATATGTTTAGACGTCTAAAGTCTAATGTTTTATTATTTTCAACTTGACTGACTATGACATACAGATACGGTAAACTCTACTCCTGCAAAAACGCATTTCTACATATCCGGTTAGCCATAATTGCTACCATTCGGATAATTAATATCGTAAAAATAAGGGTGACACATGACAAGAATAGGTATTTATGGTGCGAATGGCAGAATGGGACTTGCATTAATTGAAGCTTGTTATTTATCGCAACAAGCTGAGCTGATCTGCGCTTTCGTTCGAGAAAGTTCACAATACCTTGATAAAGCAATTAATCAATTGCAGCCAAAGGCAGACACAAATATTCGTTTTAGCTCTGAACAAGATACGCTTGAAAATGTTGATGTATTAATCGACTTCACTTTACCTGAGGGAATGAAGCAACACCTATCAGCCGCGATTGCTGCTAAAAAGCCAATGGTGATCGGTACCACAGGTCTTACTACAACTGAAATGGAACTGCTAGTTGAGGCTGCAAAGGAAATACCTATTGTCTTTTCTCGTAATTATAGTGTGGGTATTAATCTTCTCCTTAATTTAGTGCAAACAGCGGCACAGAAGCTTGCTGACGAGATGGACATTGAAATCTTTGAGGCACACCACCGCCACAAAATCGACGCTCCGTCAGGTACCGCACTGGCTATTGGTGAAGCGATAGCTGAAGCTAAAGGCTGGCAGCATGACGATGTTGCGGTTTATGACCGAAGTCACAGCCATGAAGCGAAATCACAACATGAGATTGGTTATTCGGTGCTTAGAGCGGGTGATATAGTAGGTGAACATACCGCTTACTTTGCAACAATGGGGGAAAGACTCGAATTAACACATAAAGCTGCATCGAGATTGACCTTTGCATCAGGCGCTGTAAGGGCTGCGCAATGGTTAAAAGATAAACCTGCAGGCCTTTACGATATGCAAGATGTCCTAGATTTAAAGAAGTAAGCATATCATTTTGCGGCTTTAAAGTAAAAAAAGAGTTTAAAGGCTTATTTTTGTAATTTTGGTGATTTTAATTAGACGAAATGTGATTCATGCTGTAGACTATAACGAATTTGCCAAAATTTTAATAACTGCGTGTTACCAAGCGCTTTGTAGACGGGATGTTGAGCGTTTTGCTTTCGCCCGTTTTTTACTATCTAGGAGGTTAACTTGACTAAATCCGCTCTGTTAGTCCTTGAAGACGGCACGGTTTTTCGTGGTACTGCTATCGGTGCTGACGGTATGTCAGTCGGTGAAGTAGTATTCAATACGTCAATGACGGGGTATCAAGAGATCTTAACGGATCCTTCATACGCGGAACAAATCGTTACGCTCACTTACCCACATATCGGCAACACCGGTACTAACAGCGAAGATGAGGAAGCGGACAAAATCTGGGCAAAAGGCCTAGTGATCCGTGACTTACCACTGCTTGCGAGTAATTTCCGTAATGAACAGTCATTAAGTGACTACTTAAAAGAACGCAATATCTTAGGGATAGCAGATATTGATACTCGTAAACTCACTCGCATTCTTCGTGATAAAGGAGCCCAAAATGGTTGTATTATCGCAGGTGATGAAGTTGACGAGCAACAAGCGCTAGAAGCTGCGCAAGCATTCCCTGGCTTAAAAGGGATGGATTTAGCAAAAGTAGTGACAACAGAAACTCAGTTTGAATGGCGTGAATCAAGCTGGACTCTGGGCGAAGGTTTTAAAACACTTCGCGCTGAAGATGAAAAGTTTCATGTTGTTGCCTATGACTTTGGTGTGAAAAAGAACATTCTTAGAATGCTAGTTGACAGAGGCTGTAAACTAACAGTTGTTCCAGCAGAAACCTCCGCTGCTGATGTCCTAGCACTCAACCCTGATGGCATCTTCCTATCAAACGGTCCTGGTGACCCTGAGCCATGTACTTATGCCATTGACGCGATAAAAGCATTTTTAGAAACAGACACACCTATTTTCGGTATTTGCTTAGGCCACCAGTTATTAGCACTCGCTTCTGGTGCAAAAACAGTGAAAATGAAGTTTGGTCACCATGGTGGCAACCACCCGGTTAAAGACTTAGATCGTGACGTTGTGATGATCACAGCACAAAACCATGGCTTCGCTGCTGACGAAGCAACGCTTCCTGATAACCTACGTGCAACGCATAAGTCTTTGTTTGATGGCACACTGCAAGGGATCCATCGTACTGATAAGCCTGCGTTTAGCTTCCAAGGTCACCCTGAAGCAAGCCCAGGTCCACATGATGCAGCACCGTTATTCGACCATTTCATTGAATTAATGCAATCTCGCAACGCTTAATTAGACCGGAGTAATAATGCCAAAACGTACTGACATAAAAAGCATTCTGATTTTGGGCGCAGGCCCAATTGTTATCGGCCAAGCCTGTGAATTTGACTACTCTGGTGCTCAGGCCTGTAAAGCGCTGAGAGAAGAAGGATATCGAGTCATTCTTGTAAACTCGAACCCTGCAACGATCATGACTGACCCTGAAATGGCTGATGCAACGTACATCGAACCAATTCACTGGGAAGTTGTTGAAAAAATCATCGAAAAAGAAAAGCCAGATGCTGTCCTTCCTACGATGGGTGGTCAGACAGCACTAAACTGTGCGCTTGATTTAGACAAGCATGGTGTACTTGCTAAGCACGGTGTAGAGTTAATTGGTGCGACGGCAGATGCAATCGACAAAGCAGAAAACCGCGAGCGTTTTGATATCGCGATGAAAAACATTGGCCTTGAGTGTCCTCGCGCAGAGATTGCACACTCAATGGATGAAGCAAAAGACGTGCTAACGCGTATCGGCTTCCCATGTATCATCCGTCCTTCTTTCACCATGGGTGGTACCGGTGGCGGTGTTGCTTACAACATGGAAGAATTTGAAGAAATCTGTACACGTGGTTTAGACCTTTCACCAACTAATGAGCTTCTAATTGATGAGAGCTTACTAGGTTGGAAAGAGTATGAGATGGAAGTTGTTCGTGACAAAAACGACAACTGCATCATTGTATGTTCTATTGAAAACTTTGACCCCATGGGTGTTCACACAGGTGACTCAATCACTGTTGCACCAGCACAAACATTAACTGACAAAGAATACCAGCTAATGCGTAATGCTTCGATGGCGGTACTACGTGAAATTGGTGTTGAAACAGGTGGTTCAAACGTTCAATTTGGTGTGAATCCAAAGGATGGCCGTATGGTTATCATTGAGATGAACCCTCGTGTATCTCGTTCATCTGCACTAGCTTCAAAAGCAACGGGTTTCCCAATCGCGAAAATTGCAGCAAAATTGGCTGTGGGCTACACGCTTGATGAGCTACAAAACGACATCACTGGTGGCGCGACACCAGCGTCATTCGAGCCTTCAATTGACTACGTTGTTACCAAAATCCCTCGTTTTAACTTTGAGAAGTTCGCTGGTGCAAATGACCGTCTAACGACTCAGATGAAGTCTGTTGGTGAGGTTATGGCGATTGGTCGTAACCAGCAAGAGTCTCTTCACAAAGCACTTCGTGGTTTAGAAGTGGGTGCAACAGGTTTCAACCCGATTATTGCACTTGATGCGCCAAACGCAAAAGAAACCATCATTCGTGAGTTACGTGAGCCAGGTGCTGAGCGTATTTGGTACATTGCAGATGCAATGCGTCACGGTATGAGCGTTGAAGATGTATTTGAGTTAACCAAGATTGATCGCTGGTACTTAGTGCAGATTGAAGACATCATTAAAGATGAAACTAAGATCGCAGAAGCGGGTCTTGCTGGTCTTACCAAAGATTTCCTTCGTCGCCTCAAGCGCAAAGGTTTCGCTGATGCGCGCATCGCTGAGATTGCAGGTGTTTCTGAAAAAGAAATCCGCAAGAAGCGTCATCAGTTAGAAATTCTACCTGTGTATAAGCGTGTTGATACATGTGCAGCAGAATTTAGTTCAGACACCGCTTATATGTACTCAACTTACGATGAAGAATGTGAAGCAGCACCTTCTGAAAAAGACAAGATCATGGTTATCGGCGGCGGCCCTAACCGTATCGGTCAAGGCATCGAATTTGATTACTGTTGTGTTCATGCTGCACTTGCAATGCGTGAAGATGGCTATGAAACTATCATGGTTAACTGTAACCCTGAAACCGTTTCAACCGACTACGATACGTCTGACCGTCTATTCTTCGAGCCAATCACGCTTGAAGATGTACTAGAAATCGTACGTGTTGAGAAGCCAAAAGGTGTTATCGTTCAGTACGGTGGTCAAACACCACTTAAACTAGCACGTGACCTTGAAGCGAATGGTGTGCCAGTAATTGGTACTTCTCCAGATGCAATCGACCGTGCAGAAGACCGTGAGCGTTTCCAGCAACTTGTTGAGCGCCTTGACCTTCTTCAACCTGAGAACGCGACAGTAACTTCTCTAGAAGAAGCGGTTGCTAAGTCTCAAGAGATCGGTTTCCCATTAGTTGTTCGTCCATCATACGTATTAGGTGGTCGTGCTATGGAAATCGTATATGACGAAGATGACTTACGTCGTTACATGACTGAGGCGGTATCTGTATCTAACGAAGCACCAGTTCTTCTTGACCGCTTCTTAGATGATGCAATCGAAGTTGACGTTGATGCTATCTGTGATGGTGAAAACGTGATTATTGGCGGTATTATGGAGCACATCGAGCAGGCGGGTGTTCACTCAGGTGACTCAGCATGTTCATTACCAGCACACTCTCTATCGCAAGATATTCAAGACGTTATGCGCAAGCAAGTACGTGACATGGCGCTAGAGCTTGGTGTTGTGGGTCTAATGAATACTCAGTTTGCTGTGAAAGATGGCAAAGTATACCTAATCGAGGTTAACCCTCGTGCAGCACGTACAGTACCGTTTGTTTCGAAGGCAACGGGTGTTGCACTGGCAAAAGTAGCAGCGCGTTGTATGGTTGGGCAGTCTCTTGAAAGCCAAGGTGTAACAAAAGAAGTTATCCCTCCTTATTATAGCGTGAAGGAAGTTGTACTCCCATTCGCTAAATTCTTAGGTGTTGACCCAATGCGTGGTCCAGAGATGCGCTCTACGGGTGAAGTGATGGGTGTTGGTGAAAACTTCGCCGAAGCATTCGCAAAAGCCCAATTAGGTGCATCAAACACTTTACCACGTGGCGGCCGCGCGCTACTATCTGTGCGTAATGGTGATAAGGCACGCGTCGTTGAACTGGCTAAGACAATGAAAGCCATTGGTTTTGAGCTAGATGCAACGAATGGTACGGCGAAAGCGCTTGAAGAAGCGGGTATTGAAGTACGTCGCGTAAACAAAGTATTCGAAGGCCGTCCTCACATTCTTGACCGTATCAAGAATGGTGAGTACAGCTATATCGTTAATACGACCGAAGGTCGCCAAGCTATTGAAGACTCGAAGGTGTTACGTCGTGGTGCACTTCAGCATAAGACTAACTACACCACTACGCTAAATGCAGCGTTTGCAAACTGTACAGCGAATGCAGCTGACGACAGAAGCTCTGTAAACTCTGTTCAAGAATTACACCAGCGTTTGAACTAAAAAGAACAAAGCCAGAGCATATGCTCTGGCGATGAGTGAGATACTTATGCAATCAATTCCGATGACAGTGCGAGGCGAAGAATTGCTTCGTGAAGAACTGAATCATTTAAAAAAAGTTGTTCGCCCAAAAATTGTTGCAGACATTGCAGAAGCACGTGAACACGGCGATTTGAAAGAAAACGCTGAATATCATGCAGCAAGAGAGCAGCAAGGTTTTTGTGAAGGCCGTATTCAAGAAATTGAAGCGAAACTTTCAACTGCACAAATAATTGATGTAACTAAAATGCAAAATAACGGCAAGGTTATTTTTGGCAGTACGGTTACTATCGTTAATGTGGATACGGACGAAGAAGTTAGCTACCGCATTGTTGGTGATGATGAAGCAGATATTAAAAATAACTTAATTTCTGTTAACTCTCCAATTGCGCGTGGATTAATTGGCAAAGAGCTAGATGATACAGTGAATATTCAAACGCCAAATGGCCTAGTTGAGTATGAAATCATCGAGGTTGAATACAAGTAATCCTTTTCAATTAAAAGCCCGTATTTTGAAAAATACGGGCTTTTTTGTTACCCACCTTGTCATAACTCTTCCTCACCTCTATGAATATAGATGCACAGGTGTTCACTTAATACTATGTTATCAACAACCTCTTCTCGTTTATTAAGATTAATTGGTATTAATCCAGTTAATTGATGTAGCTTCTTACCCCGTGTCTCAGTCACTGAACTTAAACGAGTCTGAACGCTCACTCAGAACTTAGCTGTAATGTCATGTAATTGCTAATTATGCAAAACCTTCTAGGGTTTGTGTTAATCCTTGACACGGAACAAAAATGAGGAGGTACATGTGCCATTTGAAATGGAACAGTTTAAAACTGAAGGATTTGAGCTTTTTATATCAAGTTGGAAAGAGAGGCTAGCAAGCACAGGAATTCATCAAGAGTTACCCAGTCAAAAGCATGAGTTTTGGCGCACTCTACGACTAAGATCCACAGTGGATCTCAGCAAGCATAGCGCACTTCTCCAAGGGGTTAGCTTGGCTAGGTACGACACATACCTCGTTCTTACTGCTTTGTTGTACACCAATAGCTTGTTTGAGAGTAAAGACCTAATTATCGGCCATAACTTGCCAGGACACTTTTTTAATGACGCTAATCCAGCTCAGCAGTGTTTTTCTCGAGAATTGCTTGATTCTCTTAATCTCAACCAGCCGCTTTGCTTAATCGATGAATACTTCGAGAATTTTGAGATAAATACAATATGCTATGAGCAATTACGCAAGGCCGTTCCGACATGGCACGATGCGTTTCATGAGCTGGAAGCCGTAACAAATTTCACTTCGGCGCCACGCTCAGCATCCCAGCTTCCTAGTAGTTTATTATATTTTATACCGCAGCTATTTTCTGAAAAGCAGATTATTGAGCAGTGTAATCATTTATCCGCGCTTTATTGACTCAAACTTTAGGTAGAGAGTGTTAATACCAATTTGACTTAATACTTGCTCAATTTGAAGGAGTAAATCTGACGCTAACTGCGTTAAAAATTTCTCATTTAGAACAACTAAATAGCAAAATTTTTGCCTTGCCTACACGGATGTAGGTACCTTGGCGATAGCAGGACGCGGTAGCGGAGTTATCGACAGGATTTTCTCGCCTCAAAATAGACTACTTAATTAAGCAAATTGGTATAAAGGCCACATAAAACTTGCGGCTAAAAAAGTATAAGTTATTCGAAGTCCGGTTTGATGAATATGAGGCATTTTAGCTTTTTGGCGATAGTTGAGTACCTAGCCACAGAGTGTGAATAGGGGATAAACTTGCATGCAAATTAATTAGCCGATGATGTAACAATTGACACAGTTTGAAACGAATTTACTTTAGACTTTTTTGCTGTGCTTGCTACACTTTATTTGTTCCCAAGACCAATTAGACACCGATCCCTAAGCATTGTGATATGGATCGGTATCTTTATTTATAGGATTAGCATGAGTTTATTAAAAAGTGCACTTATTAAGACTTTAAAAAGTAAATCTACTCAGCAGGTCGCTTCGGTCGTGCTTGATAAAGCATTGAAGCAGGGAAAGGAGTTCATAGACTCACGAAACACGCAAATGAAAAGTGAGACTGATGAGTTAGTATTGGGACTTCAGCACCTATTAGTGCAGAAGCCAACGGATGGTATTTATTCCATTTCGCTTTCAAACTGTAAAATTAGAGTTAAAATATCATCAGGTGCCATCGCCCAAATAGATAAAATTTAAAATATTCTCCTTTTCTGTAAATTTCTATTCCTCACCACCGTCAGTTAACCGATTTATCTTTATTTAACCAAGGGTTGGGTTTAAATGCTCGAAACTTGATATGTACTGTAATCTGGTAGTCTCAATGACAAATTATGACTGAGCTTATGCTCAAACTTTAGGTCGGGATAAGCAGTTAGTTAGTCAACTTAGGTGCCTCTGCGCAATATTGCTCTAGCCAGAAGTGATTTCTTAATATATGGCAAATTTATACATCAAAAGCAGCTCTATTCAAGCAAAACTAACGCTGTAGTACGCGATAATAGTTTCCTTTTTGGAAACAGTGGAAGTGGTATTGTGATTTCTACTTCGCGCATTTGAGCCCCTCCAACCAAGATATAAATCACCTCACTATTCCATAATGTTATATAAAATATATTGTATACATTGTGTATTTGATGTTAGAAAAATAAAACCCAATCGGATAGACCCGTTGGGTTTGGATACACAACATAAAGGTAACTTATGAAAACAACAAAATTTACGTCAGTCATGGTCGCGTTAGCAATGGCAGGAGCGGTAAACGCCCATCAAGAGTCAGAGCGATTATTTAAGCCATTAGAGGCGTCGAGCCAGGCAAAAATTAATATCTCGCATGGTCATGAACACAACGCCAAACGGGATAAAGCGCCGGTCGCCGAGAGTGAAGCTATGCAAGTTAGCCCATTACTCGCCGCACAAACTTCTCAAGTCAATACATTTAATGCTGACCGCAGCGAGCAGTTAAGCGTTTGCGACTTAGCTAGTCTGGCAAATGCCAACAGCAGTCAAATTGTTGCTGAAGTCAAGCTGCAAGGGGCAAGTTGTATCAATGCGCTATTTTCGGCTGAAAGCAGTATTCAATCAAAAGTGTTTACTTCTGATAAAATGTATGCTGCTGCGCAAAGCACAAAAGCGCTTTCTCAGAGCTACGCTGGCAACGGTAGCTCTGATCTTGAAGCTTTATACTTATTTATTCGTGCTGGTTTTTACGTTGAGTTTTATAACGACCAAGTGAGTTTTGCAACTTGGGTAAAGCCTGCTGTGAAAGAGGCTTTGGATGCGTTTGTAAATAATAGCCACTTTTACGATGACAATGATGCACATGGCAAAGTCTTAAGCGAAGCAATAATCACCATGGACTCGTCTGAGTTGCAAGACAGCTACCTGCCAGTAGTGAAGGCTTGGCTAGCAAAATGGAATGAAAGCTATGGGCAGAAATGGAATATGCGAAGCGCGGTAAATGGCATTTTTACGATTTTATATCGTGGACAATGGAATAGTAACTTCGTAGCGCAGGTAAAAAATGATCAAGAGCTAGTCCAATTATTAGGTAACTTTACGGCGCAAACTTGGATGATAAACTCTGATTCACAATACCTCATTATCAATGCTGCAAGCGAACTGGCAAGATTAAAGCTATATGATGGTGCAGCAATACAAGACAACGTAGACAATCAACTAGTGTCACTATTTTCACGCTATGAGAGCTATGGCTTTGGGGATGGAGTATGGTTGGCTGCGGCTGATGTTGCAACGTATTACTCGGATTGTAGTAAGTTTGATATTTGTGACTTTGACAAAGAGCTAGAAGCGAAAGTTCTGTCACAGCAGCATAGCTGTAGCGACACTATTAAAATACGTGCACAAGAGTTAACACCCGTACAGCTGACATCTGCTTGTGAAAAAATGGAAGCAGAGGAAGTGCGTTTCCACGATATGCTTGAGACAGGTCGTTCACCCGTAGCAGACGATAACAATGATTTTCTTCAGGTTAATATCTTTAACAGTAGTTCAGACTATAAAAAATATGCTAAAGCCATTTTTAAAATAAGCACAGACAATGGTGGTATGTATCTGGAAGGGGATCCAAGCGATGTGAATAATATTGCCAACTTTGTTGCTTACGAGGCAAGCTATGCTAAACCCGATCACTACATCTGGAACTTAGAGCATGAGTATGTGCATTACCTTGATGGTCGTTTTGACTTGTATGGAGGATTTAATGCCCCAACCAAACCAATCGTGTGGTGGAGTGAAGGGGTTGCTGAATACATCGCAAACCTTAACGACAATCAAGCTGCTATCGATACGATTCAAGATGGCTCCACCTATACGCTAGCTGAAACCTTTAGCACCACTTACGATGGATTTGACCAAGATAGGATCTATCGTTGGGGATATTTAGGTGTCAGATTTATGTACGAAAGACACTTTGATGAAGTAAAGGCAATGCGACAAGAAACCAGAACCGCAAATTGGGATGGTTATCAAGAGCGTGTCAATCGTTGGGCGTCTCAGTATCAGTCTGAATTTGTGCAATGGTGTAATAGTTTGGTTGATGGCGGACAAAATAACGCGCCGACATCACAAATTAATGGCCCATATACAGGGACTGCTGATCAAGCCATTCAGTTTTCTAGTCAAGGAAGCATAGATCCAGATGGTGACACATTAACGTATCTTTGGAGTTTTGGAGACGGTAGTGAGAGCAACATCGCTAATCCCACACATAACTATACTCAACCTGGTGAGTATCAAGTAAGTCTTACGGTTATGGATCCTGCCGGTTTAAGTCATGTAAGTAATACGATTGCTTCCATAAGTGCAGCGTCATCAGAAAAGTTACGTTCAGGAAGTCCAGTAATTATTTCAGGTGAACAAGATGAACAACTTGCCTTTTCCATTGACGTTGCTGCGGGTGTAGACAAATTAATTTTGACGACATCTGGAGGAACTGGAGATGTTGATCTGTATGTCAAAGCGGGAACAGCGCCAACATTCAATGAATTTGATTGCCGGCCTTATAAATCTGGTAACGAAGAAATATGCGAAATTGCTACCCCGGTAGCTGGCACTTATTACCTTATGCTACACGGTTACAATCGCTTTGAAAATGTTCAGTTATTAGGAGAGATCCATACTAAGTCAGCGGTTGAGGATATGTGCAAGTCTCAAGGTAGTATATCCAATGGCAGATTAACAGCCGGTAAAACGGTGTGTCTAGGTAGCCAAGATCCGATGTGGTTTAGCCTTGAAAATGTAAGTGCACAGCAATCAATTGTAATACAAACTGCCCATGGCAGCGGTGACTTGGGGCTTGAGTACAGTAATGGGGGGTGGCCAAATGGTAGCAATGTGGAGGCTAGCTCTTTTAATCAAGGTAATGTTGAATGTATCGAGCTCGGTGCACAATCTTCGTATTGGGGATATATAAAAGTATCAGGTGATCCAGCTGGTGCATCAATCAAAGTATCGTATAACGCGGGGAGCTGCAATTAGCTATAAAAGGGTAATCGACTATAATGTTTGAGGAGCTTTATGAGCTCCTTTTTCGTTACCCAGAGAATGATGTGACAGTTTTACTCAAAAGAGGCTAGGCTGTATTGATAATATAATACCAATTAGACTTAATACTTGCTCAATTTGAAAGTGTAAATCTGACGCTAACCGCGTTAAAAATGTCTTATTTAGAACAACTAAATAAGACATTTTCCTTGCTTACTTGGATGTAGATACCTGAGCGAGAATAGAACGCGGTAGCGGAGTTATCGACAAGATTTTCCCGCCTCAAAATAGATCACGTAATTAAGATAATTGGTATAAGTGCTGTGTAAGTGATGAGGCCTGTGGTGTTAAAGATAGCTTTTCTTTCTACTTTTCTATTTCTGTTAGGGTCGTTTCTAGCATATAGCGCTCTGCAACAGACACTATATGTGTATCATAATAAGCCGCCATACATCACAGACTTAGACGCTCGTGAAGGCCTCTATTTTGATATTGTCAGGCTGATAAATAGCCATGCGACTGAGCTACAGTTTGACTTGCGATTTATTCCCCGCAAGCGTCTGGATAAACTGCTTCAAGAAGCACAGTTACCAGGCTTTATATTAGGGGTTAACCCAGCTTGGTTTGGGGACATAAAAAAACAGAAGTACCTTTGGAGCAGCCCATTAATGTATGACACGGATGAATTCGTATCGCATATTGAACATCCGTTTGAATATTATCATCCAAGCTCGTTGTCTGGCAATTTGGTCGGTACAATCGCTGGTTACTATTATCGATACCTTGATCAAAAAAATGAATATTCAAAAGTGCAAAGAGTAGATGTTAATTCTGAGGAAGCCTTGCTTGAAATGGTGTTGAAAAAACGGGTTAATGTTGCCATTGTCAGCCGCTCGACCACAGAGCATTTAGCCACTAAAAATGGTTGGAAAGAGGTGTTTTACTTTTCTCAAAATCCACATGAGACATATTACCGAGCGATTATGGCACCAGAGTCACTCAAAGCAGAATTTACGTTACTACAAGATGCACTAGACTCTGAGTTATTTAAAAAGCAACTTGTGACATTGCTAAAAAGTTATCATTTAGTCTACTGAAAAATCAAACTACAGTGGTGCCAAGTGCATGCTAACGTGCAACATCAATTTTAACTACAACATGAGCGCTAATCGTTGAGTGTATAACGGGCGGGATTAACGCTATTTTTCGAATCACGGCAGCTGGGCGTTACGTTACCAGCTACCTGTATTTTCCATCGATTTCCACGGCTCTTGTGGTGGTAGTGCATCACCCTGTTGCAGTAATTCGATCGATATACCATCAGGTGACTTGATAAAGGCCATGTGGCCGCACCGAGGAGGCCTATTTATAATTACGCCGGCTTCTTGCAGTTTATGGCAAAGATCGTAAATATTTTCAACGGCAAAAGCCAAGTGCCCAAAATTACGACCGCCATCATATTTTTCGGGATCCCAATTGTAAGTTAGCTCAATCGTGGGTGAAAAGCTTTCTCGCGCTTGCTCTGCTTGCTCAGGGGCTGCAAGATAAATCAAACTAAAACGACCTTGCTCACTGTCATACCTTTTTACCTCAATAAGCCCCAATAGATCACAATAAAAATTAAGTGACTCATTTAGATCGCTTACACGAACCATGGTGTGTAAATATTTCATTACTTATTCCTTCTGGGTTACTAACATCAATTTTAAAGCTTTACCTCATGGATTAAAAGCGAAGGCTTAACTTTATAAAAATGAGGCGGATTTCTGGCAATTTCTACATCGGGTAGTTAAGCTTTTTGACGATGGATAACGAATTAAAAGAAGGTGCTCGATGATGGCAGAACTTCCAGAGGTAATTGATAGCATGACAGACATCGTATCATGCTTAAATACAAGTGAGTCTTTGGAGCATTTTTTATTAAATGTTCACTGTATTGTGCAAAAAATTACCTATGCCGATAATTTTTATGTTGTGTTGCAACGTCAAGATGGCTCATTTGAGTTTCCTTATTTTCATGACGTCAAGGATAGTATTTCACTAGATGAGTTAAATAATTTAACTACAGCTGAGTTAAACAAGACGCTGACCTATTATGCGCTTAGTTCAGATAGCGTAAAAAATTACACCGAGCACTCGCTAAAGGCACTCACTTCCACAGGTGTTATCGATATGCTAGGGAGCTTTCCCAAACAGTGGTTGTGTTTCCCATTAATGAATAAAGACAAGCATTTAGGTGCTTTTGTACTCCAGTCTTACCGCCGTCAAGATGAATACTCAGACAATATGGTAGATCTTTTATACACGGTGAGTCATGTAATCGCTTCTGCAATGGATGCTTTTGCAAACCAGCAAGCATTAATTGACGCCAATCAAGCATTAAGAAAACACGAATTAGAGTTAGAAAAAACGGTACAAGCGCGAACCTTCGAACTTCAAGCGAGCCTGTCTGAGTTGCAATCAGAAATCGACAAACGCAAAGCGCTTCAAGAAAAGCTGGAATTTGATGCCTATCACGACAATCTCACGCAGCTTGCCAATAGAAAGTATTTGTTAAATGAGTTACAAAAATTATCTGCGCGTTCATCTCGTCAGCCAATTAATGTGTACCTAGGATATTTAGATTTAGATAATTTTAAACCAATCAATGACACTCATGGTCATCATAGTGGCGATGAAGTGCTGGTACATGTTGCTAGAAGATTGCAGGAGACAGTAAGGGAGTATGACTTTGTATGTCGGATTGGTGGAGATGAATTTGTGTTTGTTATTAATGAAAGCATTGCATCAGACATGTTATCTCGATTAACAGAACGTATTCGCACTGAGGTTAACCAAGATATTTTGTTGAGTAATGGTCAGCTTGTACAGGTTGGTTGTAGTATTGGAGTGGTGATTGCTGAAGGGGTGAGCGTGAGTGCTGAGTCGTTGTTAAAAAGGGCGGACAATGCACTTTATGAAGCAAAGAAACAAGGTAAAAATCAGGTCTCATTTAGCTTTGAACCACGCTGAACTTGAGATTAAGATCCTTATATTTATCATGTTTTTATAATTTCTTTTGGTGATTGCATGTTGGCCTTTGCTTTACGTTGGTGATTGTTTTAGGATCAAGCTTTACAGATAAAACAATTGCATTCTATGACCATTAGGCTGATCTTTATTGCACTTATTTGCTTTACCTTGACGGCAAAAGCTGTTGAAGTTCAAAATCTATATGAGACTTCACTGACCGTTAGCGATAAATCTCGTGCGACACGGGCTAAAGCGAGCCAACAGGCGCTGTTAAAAGTATTACAAAAGCTCACCGGTAAAGCTGACGATTTTTCCCACTCGGCAATTCAGTCAAGCCTAAGGCGGATCTCGGACTACATGTTGAGATATGAATATTACGACATGCAAGGCGCAACGAAAATAAAGGTTGAATTTGAGCCGGGGAAAGTTGAAGAGCTGGTTAGAGGAGCAGGCTTACCTCTTTGGGGAAATCGACGCCCTATGATTGCTATTTGGATAGTAATTGAAGACAACTTTCAGCGTGATTTCGTGACACAAGAAAGCTACCCCCAATTAGAACGATTAATTTACGATACCGCTGATGAATGGGGAGTGCCTGTTGTTGTCCCCTTGATGGACTTGGTAGACCGAAGTAACGTTAGTATTGCTGAAGTATGGGGAAACTTTTCCAACGAAGTGGAAGCTGCATCACGTCGGTATGAAGCCGAACGTGTTATTACTGCAAGGTTGTTTCAACCTCCTCATACTAGCTCTTGGCAATTAGATTGGCGTTATACTGATGCAGAGCTTTTTGAACCTGAGCAATATGTTGGCGATAAACAGCAAGTGATCATTGATATGATAAATTATGTATCTAGTACCTTGGCTCAGCAATACGTAATAGATCCCAATCAAACGCAAGATGTGCACCGAACAGTGATTACGGTCGACCAATTATTATCCTTTGCTGATGTTGAGCATGCTAGGCGTAGGCTACTGTCTATGAGCACAGTGATGGATGTTGACGTCATCTATCGAGCAAAAACGGCTGTCAAGTTTGCCATTGAGCATACTTCAACAGTTTCTGATTTGCGTAAAACAATAGGCTTAGAGCAAAGCTTTAAAATATTCGTTGACCCTAGGGCGTACTACCAAATTGCCGATGATGGTAATTTAAAATATAACTGGGTGGGTCGCTAAGATGGAATCGCCACGTCAAATGGCATTGCCCGTCACATTACCTGATGACGAAACATTTTCTTCTTATTTCGGTGGTGAAGCTTCCTTAGAAGTAAGCCACCTAAAAAATGGCCTAGCTCAGCGCTCAACGGGGTTTCAATATACTTATTTGTGTGGATTAGCAGACTCTGGCAAGTCGCATTTACTCTATGCTACTTGTATCGAAGCCCAGGAGTTAGGGCTTTCCACCATTTTGTTGTCATTGCGAGAAGTACTCGATTTCGGTCCTTTGGTGCTTGATGGTTTAGACGCCTTAGACGTTGTGTGCATCGATGATGTCCATTTGGTTGCTGGAAACGAAGCATGGGAAAAAGCATTATTTAACTTTTTCAATCGCTTCAACGAAAAAGGTAAGTGTCTCGTGGTGACTGCAGACTTACTTCCTAATATGCTAAACCTGTCGTTACCAGACTTAGAATCGCGCTTGACGTGGGGTACGACATTTCAGATCCGCTCAATGAGTGATGACGACAAAGCCGAAGCATTGGTAAAAAGAGCGTATATGCGTGGCCTTGAACTTTCAGATGACTGTGCTCGATTTTTGCTCACTCGGCTAAGCCGTGACATGCGAGCACTGCTCGATGTACTAGACAAACTTGATCACGCATCCATGGCAGCGCAAAGAAAGTTAACGATTCCTTTTATAAAAGCGACTTTAAAGCTGTAACAGGGCTAGAATATCGCCTTGCAATTCAGTTATCATAAGAGATTAAATAACAGCAAATTACCTCAGCAAAGATCAGGTAGACAATGAATTTAGAAAATATTTTAGCGCAAGCGCTCGAAGCCGTAGAGCAGGCAAGCGAAATTGCGCACCTTGAGGAAGTTAGAGTTAACTACCTTGGTAAGAAAGGTGAGATCACCGGTCTTCTAAAAACGCTAGGCAAACTAGCGCCGGAAGAGCGTAAAGACGCAGGTCAAGTGATTAACCAAGCTAAAACCCAAGTACAAGATGCGATTACGGTAAAACGTGAAGCGTTAGCAAATGCAGCACTTGAGCAGAAGTTAGCCGCTGAAACCATCGATGTGACCTTACCAGGTCGTACTATGCCCGCTGGTGGCCTTCACCCAGTAACTCGCACTATTGAACGAATTGAACAATTCTTTGGTGAGCTAGGATTTGCTGTTAAATCTGGCCCAGAGGTTGAAGATGACTTTCATAACTTTGACGCGCTAAATATTCCTGAGCATCACCCAGCGCGTGCTGATCATGATACTTTCTATTTCAATCCTAAATTGGTACTGCGTACACAAACCAGTGGTGTTCAGATCCGTACAATGGAAGCAGAGCAACCACCTTTACGCATTATTTCGCCGGGCCGTGTTTATCGTAACGACTACGATCAAACACACACACCGATGTTCCATCAAGTTGAAGGCCTGATGGTAGATACTGACGTTAGCTTTACTGAACTGAAAGGGATCTTGCACGATTTCCTACGTAATTTCTTTGAAGAAGATATGGAAATTCGTTTTCGCCCTTCATACTTCCCATTTACAGAGCCTTCAGCAGAAGTAGATGTAATGGGGAAAAATGGTAAATGGTTAGAAGTGCTCGGTTGCGGTATGGTGCACCCGAACGTATTGCGTTCGGTAGGCATTGATCCTGAAAAATACACAGGTTTCGCCTTTGGTATGGGGGTTGAGCGCTTGACTATGTTGCGTTATGGCGTAACTGACTTGAGGGCTTTCTTCGAAAACGATTTAAAATTCCTAAACCAATTCAGATAAGAGCGACAAAAGTATGAAATTCAGTGAAAAGTGGTTACGCGAGTGGGTTAATCCAGCAATTGATACTGATGCGCTATCTGAGCAATTATCAATGGCTGGTTTAGAGGTTGATGGTGTAGACCCAGTAGCTGGTGACTTCCAAGGGGTTGTTATCGGTGAAGTAGTTGAGTGTGAACAACACCCAGATGCTGACAAACTTAGAGTAACAAAAGTAAACGTAGGCGAAGACGAGCTACTAGATATTGTCTGTGGTGCCGCTAACTGCCGTGTAGGTTTAAAAGTAGCGGTTGCTAAAGTGGGCGCAACGCTGCCTGGTGATTTCAAAATCAAGAAAGCTAAACTTCGTGGTCAGCCATCACATGGTATGCTTTGTGCGTTCGAAGAGCTGGGCATGGCAGAAAGTTCAGACGGTATTTTAGAGCTACCGATGGACGCGCCAATTGGCCAAGATATTCGCGAATACTTTGGCTTAGACGACGTAACTATTGATGTTGACTTAACTGCAAACCGCAGTGACTGTTTAGGGATCAAAGGTCTTGCTCGTGAAGTTGGAGTACTAAACAGTATCGATGTAACAGAAGTGGCTATCACGCCAGTTACTCCAACAATTGATGACAAAATCGCTATTGAGTTAGTAAACAGCGAAGCATGTCCACGTTACTTAGGTCGAGTGATCAAGGGCGTTAACGTTAACGCAGACACTCCATTATGGATGGTTGAAAAACTGCGCCGTTGTGGCGTGCGCTCAATTGACCCTGTGGTTGATGTTACTAACTACGTTTTGCTTGAGTTAGGCCACCCGATGCACGCATTCGATTTAAACCAAATCGAAGGTGGGATCAAAGTACGCAACGCCCATGAAAATGAAGAGCTGGTATTATTAGATGGCAATACGGCGAAGCTTAAGCCATCAACGCTGCTTATTGCAGATGACAATAAGGCACTGGCCATGGCAGGTATTTTTGGTGGTGAGCGCTCTGGTGTTAATGAGCAGACAACAGACATTTTATTAGAAAGTGCCTTCTTTGCACCGTTGGCAATTGCGGGTCAAGCGCGTAGCTATGGTTTGCATACTGATGCGTCGCACCGCTACGAGCGTGGTGTAGACCCTGTACTCCAGCGTGACGCAATGGAAAGAGCAACAGGTTTGCTGCTTGAAATCGTTGGTGGTGAAGCTGGGCCGATTGTTGAAGCGGTATCAGAAGCAGATTTACCAAAAGAGCGTGAAGTGACTTTACGCCGTGAGCGTTTAGATCGCGTTATCGGTTATCATATCGAAGATGCTAAAGTATCTGATATCTTAACGCGTCTTGGTTTAGCGGTAACATTTGCAGGCGGCCAGTGGCAAGCAACAGTACCGAGCTATCGCTTTGATATCAGCATTGAAGAAGATTTGATCGAAGAAGTGGCTCGCGTATTTGGCTACAATAATATTCCAAATGTGGCGCCAACCGCGGCGTTAAAGATGACAGATCATCAAGAAGCGCGTTTGCCAGTAGCGCGTTTTAGAGATGAGTTAGTAAGTCGTGGCTACCAAGAGGCGATCACCTACAGTTTTGTTGATCCAAAAGCTCAGCAGTTGTTGCACCCACAATCTGATGCGTTAATCTTGCCACACCCAATTTCAGTGGAAATGTCGGCAATGCGCGTAAGCTTGATGACGGGCTTAATCAATGCGGTTTCTTATAACCAAAATCGTCAACAATCACGCATTCGCTTGTTCGAAACTGGGCTGAAGTTTATTAAAGATGACAGTGCAGAAAACGGTGTACGTCAAACGGCTGTAATTGGTGGTATTGCCTATGGTAATACACATAATGAACACTGGTCTGTGCCTTCACGTAAAGTGGATTTCTTTGATGTAAAAGGCGATGTAGAAGCATTACTGGCACTATGTAATGATAAAGCACGTTTTAGCTTTAAAGCCGAAGCGAGTGATGGCTTGCACCCAGGCCAATCAGCTGCAATTTATGCAGATGGCAAAAAAGTCGGTTTTATCGGTGCAGTACATCCGCAGCTATTAAAGCCGTTAGAGCTTAAAGATACGCCATATGTGTTTGAAATTGACATGGCTGCTTTAGAAAACCGTCTGCTTCCTGAAGCGGTAAGCATCTCTAAATTCCCATCAAATAGAAGAGATATTGCTATTTTAGTTGCAGATGACGTAAAAATAGGCGATATTTTAGAGTGCATTGAGAAAGTTGGCGGAAATCAATTAGTTGACCTAAACTTATTCGATGTGTACAAAGGGCAAGGTGTTGAACCTGATCATAAGAGTTTAGCTATTGCTCTAACATTGCAAGCGGTTGATAGAACACTCGAAGAGAAAGACATCAACGCGGTTGTAGAAAACGTGGTGGCCGAATTGGCCAAACAATTCAATGCATCGTTGAGGGACTAGATATGGCGCTTACTAAAGCCGACATAGCTGAACACCTATTTGATAAACTGGGGATCAATAAGAAAGATGCCAAAGACTTAGTTGAAGCGTTTTTTGAAGAAATCCGCTCAGCGCTAGAAAACGGCGAGCAAGTAAAGCTCTCCGGGTTTGGTAACTTTGACCTTCGCGACAAGAAGGAACGCCCAGGTAGGAACCCAAAAACTGGGGAAGATATTCCTATCTCTGCGCGACGCGTGGTAACTTTTAGGCCAGGCCAAAAGTTAAAAACCCGTGTTGAGGTCGGCACAAGCAAAAACTTGTAAAAGTAAAAAAGCCTTGGTAGCGATACCAAGGCTTTTTTTAATTCGAAATAGTATCGTCATATACGCACGCTACACTCTGCGCCTTGTCGCATTTTGTGTAGTGAGAAGTATATGCGAGGAGCACACTCCTTAAGCAAGTTGTTAAAGAATATCTTGATTGCTTGGCTTTCTTGTAGTTTTGTTTTTTCAATAGCGACTTTATTCAGCTATGTACACCTAAAGGAAACGGCAAAGGCGAACCTAGCTACCGTAGTAAACCGAATTGTCTCCGATATTGATAAAGAATTTACCGTTGTTGACGACACACTCAAGTATGCAGTAGATCTCTCTTTAAACTGTGATCCGCACAGTCTTCATCATATGCGCAGGCTAGTATTTGAAAACCCTGGTATGAGCGAAATAGGGGTTATAGATCCCAAGGGTAAACTCATCTGTAATTCGTTTGGAAGATTGACTCCCCCCGTCAATACTAGCGCGCCTTTAAAACAGTCTGGTTTGAGATATTATGGCCCCATTATTACTGATTATTTGGAGCTACCAGCATTTGTTCTTGCCCGTACTCGAGATGATGGCTATGAGGTAAACGTGCTGATGCCAGATCATTGGCTGAAAAGAATGTTAGACATATCAGCTCATCATGATACTAATTTTGCAGCTTTAGTTGATAACACGACAGGCGTACCCATCTTTCTAAACGGTAATTATTCACTGCCGATCCGCCAGAAACTTTTTCCAGCTAAAAACCGACAAGCTGTAGAAGGGCACTTTGACGATGGCGCTGTTAAGTTTGCTTATATTTCCGCAATCCCTAGTTTGCCGCAGTTAAGTTTGATCATTGCCAAAAACGACGACCGCTTGGTCAAAATGGAATGGATCTGGGGGCTACTGTGGGGGGTCTTGTATTGCTGCTCTTGGGGTGGGCTAACCTTTCTGTTAATTAACTATGATAAACGTCAGCTGAGCAGTAAAACGCAAATTCTACGAGCACTTGCAAATGAAGAGCTTTTCAATGTTTATCAGCCACTTGTATGTGCTCAGTCAAAAAGTATTGTTGGCGTAGAAGTATTGATCAGATGGCGCCACCCGTTAGAAGGTGTTTTGGGTCCCGCTTATTTTGTACCAGAGGCCGAGAGAGATGGCACCATACTGGATATTTCAATCGCCCAAGTGGAAGAGGCAATACGAGACTTAAGCGAGATCTTATTGCAGCAACCGAAGTTTAAAGTGTCATTTAATGTCAATGGCTTATTACTTGGATCAAAGCGATATATTGATACACTGCTTGGCGCAAAGAAGCATATTTCATCACTCACCATTGAGTTAACTGAACGAGATGTGCTGACACAGGCACAAACCAAAACGGTCTTAAATGAACTTAAGCGTGCAGGCATTGAGATAGCTATTGATGATTTTGGTACAGGTTATAGTGGCTTACAGTATTTACAGAGCTTCCCAATAGATTTACTCAAGATAGACCAGAGCTTTGTAGCTTCGATAGGCTTAGACACACTTCAGTCTCCAGTACTCGCGGCTGTAATAGATATGGCGGAAAAGCTCGATAAGAAACTAATTGCAGAAGGAGTCGAAACACAGGCTCAGGCGGATTATCTGCAAAGTCGGGGCGTCAACATTCATCAAGGATGGTTATATTACCAAGCGCTCGAGCTACCTCAGCTAAAGCATGAGATGAATAAGTGATCCGTCCTAGCATGGACTGACACTATTTGAAATTAAAACGCTCAATGAACTTCATCGGGCGTTTTGTATTTTAGTTACTGGAAAATGTATCACCCAACGGGTTAGATGTTAGCTCGGTTATCAAACATGGCCTTGTTAGCATTGTAAGGCAGGTATCTTGCGGCTAATTGGCGCAATCAAGTTAGAGGCAACACCGATCAAAGTAGAACGCACGAGTTAGTAGCTAGATAACTTTTCAAAATCAATTAGTTAACCTGCTTAATTGCTCAGGCTAGCGGCCTCTGTACGTATAAAAAATATAATTGCTTATTAAGGCAAATTTAGGTGTAATGAATACATAATGAGCGCTGAGCAATGCAGGGAAAGCTTACATAACACTAGCTAGGAAAGTGAGAGCCTCCAAAAAACAAATTCCCTTAGCATAAATAACACCAACTCTGAGACATCGAGCGGGTAGCAGCTCAGTCCAACAAGCGATTATGCAACACAAACTGCGTCTCGCATAAATACTAAAGTGTTATGAGCTTTTACCACTGTCAACCTCCCAGTAAACGGAGTGCAGTTTCTCCTCAAGAAAGTCGATGAATACTTTTACTTTCTCTGGTATGTGTCTCCTTTCTGGGTACGAAGCAAAAATGCTGTGATCTGGTAAGTCATAGTTAGCCAACACTGGAACCAACTGACCTGTATTGAGGTATCTCTGAACAATAAATGTTGGCATTTGACAGATCCCTAGTCCTTGTAAAAGCATCTCACATATAGCATCACTGTTGTTTACTATGAAATTTCCAGTAGGTTCAACCTTGAGTTTTTTATCTGCTTTAAAAAATGTCCATTCAACACCCGCTTGAAATAAACTGTAATAAATACAATTGTGATCTTTCAAGTCGTGCGGGGTGTTGGGAATACCAGCTTGTTGCAAATACTCAGGGGATGCACATACAACACTGTTGCACTTAGCTAATTTCCGAGCAATTAGGCTTGAATCTTTTAATTCTCCTATCCGAATTCCGACATCGTAAGCACCAGCGATCATATCAACAACTTGATCATCCATACTTAAAATGACTTTTATATCAGGGTACAGATCTAGGAACTCTTTTAGGTGAGGAGCTAGGTGTAATCTGGAAAAAGTCATTGGGGCATTAATCTTTAATGTGCCTTTAGGCTTGCCTTGATTTAATGTCGCAGCAGTAATGCCTTGTTGAGCTATGTATACAGAATTACGAGCGTAATCTGAAAACTCTTCGCCTGATTCCGTTAGTACCAACTTGCGAGTACTCCGATGGAATAACCTTGTACCAAGGTTATCCTCTAAACTAGATATACGTTTGCTCACGGCTGACTTTGTCATTCCAAGGCGCTCAGCTGCTAATGAGAATGAGCCTGCTTCTACCACTGCAACAAATATTGGGATTGCGGAAAAAACATCTTTCATTGGTGAGTTTTACTCAACTTAGTTGTGATAATCTAGCTATTATACATCAATTTGTTGTTAATTATAATGCCCTCATCAGAAGAGGAAAATTTATGTTAAAACAAAGTGGTTTAGTTTTAGTAGCTATTTTTAGTGGTCTGTTACTTGCGTTAATGATCAGTGTTAATGCCGAATTAGCAGGTACTACGTCTGCATTTCAAGCATCTTGGATTGCTCATGGGGTTGGTGGCATTACAGCGTGGTTTCTTTATTCTGCATTCAAAAAAAATCACGCTCGTGCAAACCGACCAGAAATCAAGAAACAGTACTGGTTTGGAGGTGTTCCTGGTGCTTTAACAGTAGTTTTTGCATCAATGACAGTACAGAGTTATATCGGTCTGACAGGAACTTTAGCGTTAGCGCTCATTGGGCAATTTCTTCTCTCATTAATTCTTGAACATTATGGTTTGTTAAACCAACCCAAAACTAAGGTTACTATAGTCAACTTGTTGCCCACATTGCTGGTTGCAGTTGGGTCAATTTTAATAATTTACGGTAAGGTAGAGATGTAATGGAATTTATATTACTAGGTCTTCTTAACGGGTTTTGTATCACTTTAAGTCGAGTTTTGAATGGCCAGCTTAGTGTGCGTAATGGAGCTTTTCATGCTTCATTTGTGAATCATGCTGTAGGGTTTGCTTCATTGTCCTTATTGTTTATATTTGTAGCTGAACCAGTAAATGCATTACCTCAAGACCTAACTTTATATGTCGGGGGAGTTATTGGTGCGTTGTACGTAGCAGTGAATAGTTTTGTTATGGTTAGGCTTGGATCAACAAATTCAATAGTATTAGTTGTTGCTGGACAAATGCTGTTTGGGTTGTTCATCGAGGTTTATAGTTTCGGCTTTGAACAAGTTGGGGCGCAGCTTATTGGAGTTGGTTTAGTTGTCATTGGAGTTTTCTTCAAAGGACGATTAAGCTTCCAAAATAAGTAAGTACAACTACTCAAGTACGCTCATAACAAAGCATTTAAGAGTGATTCCCAACGCTTGGCATTTTTGGTGCCATCGTTGGGTTTCGTGTTTACGGTGGTATGGTTAAGTTCAGTGGTAGCGTTGCTCACACCTTAATGCGTGCGTTAGAGTTTCTTGCATGCCATACGATAAAATTATAGTCAGTGAAAATGGCCAAGAGTTCCCATACTCAGAATCATTTGATGGTGAATCATATTACTATGAAATTAGCATTTTCTTTGATGATCGTGATGGTGAGTTGTTTATTTCAAAATGGGGCTCTCATATAGCTTTCGACGATGATGATAGTTGGCTTGATTTTAAGATTGCACCTAGCGATTTCTTTCCAAATCAAAAAGAGTTAAGTCACGGTAATATTCTGAGTTATATGAATACATTACTGGAAAGAGAATCTGAGGGGCGAGTTATACCAAAGGAAGAAGTAGAGGAGCACTACCAAAGATATTTAAAATCAGAGTAGTGAAACTCTAACAAGAGACTATGGCGTCAATAGCTAAATTTTAAACTTTTGGCGCTTCCCACATTGCCCCGTTTCTGGCCATCGAATTTACGATCACAATCATCTTTCTGACACAGGCAATGAGTGATACTTTTTTGGGTTTTCCGGCAGCAACTAGCTTTTCATATTGGGATTTGAATACGGGGTTTGATTGAATCGTAGACATCATAGCCATGTATAAAACGGTCCTTACTTGATGGCGACCACCTTGTATTTTTCTGGGACCTTTGAAGCGAAAAAAAGCCGGAAAATAAAAAAGAGCGGCTTAGCGCCGCTCTATGCTGATATAGCTGTATTAAATCACTTCAGCAAAATAACAACCAAAGGCGCTCAACTGAAGTACATTGTTAGTAATGCTGCCACTTTGATGTTTGACGTCGCATTCTGACAGTGTTAGCTCAGGTAAAGTGAACGCCTGCTGGGTATCTACTAAGTTAAAGATACATAACAAGGTTTGTTCATCCACTTTTCGATAGAAAGCTAATATCGGCTCTGGCGTGTCGATAAACTCAATTTCACCAGTTTTTAGTGCAGGCTGTGCACCTCGCCACCTCAAAAATGCTTGATAGTAGCTAAGTGTTGAGTTGTTATCTTGTACTTGTTCATCAACTGCTCGCTCGCTATGTTCATTGGACACAGGGAGCCAAGGCTTAGCTTCTGAAAACCCAGCGTGTGGTTTGGCTTTTGTCCACGGCATTGGTGTACGGCAGCCATCACGACCTTTAAAGTTAGGCCAAAATGTGATCCCGTATGGGTCTTGCAACTCTTCAAATGCCACCGCAGCTTCACCAAGGCCAAGTTCTTCACCTTGGTACATACAAACACTTCCTCGTAGCGAACCGAGTAGGGCAGTGAGCATTTTTACTTGTTCGTTATTGACTACGCTGTTAGTACTCCAGCGACTTGCGACGCGTTCGACATCATGATTAGCAAATGCCCAACATGGCCACCCCTCGGTCATGACAGATTCGAGGCGAGATACGGTGTCTCGAATATATTTCGCACTGTAGTCGCGGGTGAGAAGTTCAAAGCTATAGCCCATGTGCAGCTTATTATCATCTGCGGTGTACTCAGCCATAGTTTGTAGCGAATCTTCTGAACTTATCTCTCCAAGGCTAACGGTTCCTGGATAGCGGTCAAGCAGGGCGCGGATCTCTTCCATAAACGCCAAGTTTTCAGGCTGGGTATTATTATAATAGTGGTATTGGAAAGCATACGGGTTGTCTTCGCTAAAACCTCTTCCCTGACGTAACGCAACTGGCTTTGCCGGGTTATCTCTTAATTGTTGGTCATGAAAGCAAAAGTTAATTGCATCTAATCTAAAGCCATCAACACCTTTTTTCAGCCAGAACTCAACATTATCTAGGACAGCTTTACGTACATCTGGATTATGGAAATTAAGATCCGGCTGCTCAGTCAAAAAATTATGTAAGTAATACTGACAACGTCTAGACTCCCATTGCCAAGCAACACCGCCAAAGATAGACAGCCAGTTATTAGGCGGACTGCCGTCAGGTTTGGCGTCAGCCCAAACATACCAGTCAGCTTTATCGTTGATTTTATTTTCACGACTTTCGATAAACCACGGATGTTGGTTTGAGGTATGACTCAGGACTTGATCAATGATTATCTTAATATCACGCTCGTGAGCTTGGTTAATCAATTCATCAAAATCTTCAATCGCACCAAACATAGGGTCTACATCACGATAATCGCTAATATCATAGCCAAAATCTTTCATTGGTGACTTGAAAAACGGTGAGATCCACACCGCATCTACGCCAAGAGATTTGATGTAGTCCAGACGATGAATTATTCCTTTTAAGTCGCCGATACCATCTGCATTACTATCTTGAAAACTGCGAGGGTAGATTTGATAAATAACTGCACCTTTCCACCATTCATTATTACTAGCCATGTACATTCTCCGGCTGCTCACCTTATTGCTTTGTGGTTGTGTTGCTTACTAGTCTTGATAAGCACCACTATATTGTGGCAAAGAATACGTCATGGTTTTTAGGCTGTAAAAAACCTGCATACGTATGCAGGTTTTGCATTGCGGGATAAAGTAAAGTCCAAGCAAGATATATTTTTGTCAAAAGACTTTACCAATTAGATGTAATTGATTTGATTGTTCTGTATTTATTGGGTCTAGCTGTGATTTATTGGTAAGACCAATTTAAGCTTGGTGGGCGAATACACAACAGCTCCGATATTATAGAGGTATAGCAAATGACCGTAACGCATTTGGGTTAAAATTTAGTGAACTTTACACCGAATAAAATTAACGAGAGGACTAATAACCTTTAATCATAAAAAGTTATATATTTCATTTGGTTAGGTTTTGTTTTCGTAAACTACCTGTAAATTTTATTAAAATACACTAGCTTTGAATACGTATGCACAAAGTTGTTTGCAAATTTAATCAACCGCTAGTATTTACCAGACAACAATAGTGCCAGATTGTTTTTTCATCAAATTGCACGCCGATGAGCAAATCGCACAATATAATATGGTTAATTGGGATAAAACATTATGTCTAAGTTCAAACCGAGTATGCTAACACTTGCACTGATTGCAGCGGGTGTGAGTCACGCAGCTCCAGTCGAAGATAACGCCGTTGACAAAGATGAAAATGTAGAAGTGATAGAGGTTCGTGGGATCTCGCGCAGTATTATCGCTTCTATTGATAAAAAAAGGTTCAGCGATACGGTCTCAGAAATAGTTGATGCTGGAGATTTGGCGGCTTTACCAGATGTTTCTATTGCAGACTCGTTAAGCCGTTTACCAGGCATAACGGCTGTTAGAGCAAGTGGACAGTCTTCTCAGTTAAATATCCGCGGAATGAATGGCGACTTTATTCAAACGACACTCAATGGACGCGAGCAAGCCAGTACTAGTGGCTATACTGCTGGTAGTCGCTGGATCTCGTTTGACCAATATCCGTCTGAGCTAATTAATCAAGCTGCGGTCTATAAGTCTCCCAAAGCTTCTCTTGTTGAAGGCGGGGTTGCAGGAACGGTAGAGCTAAAAACCGCTAATCCACTTGATGCTGAAAATGAGCATAACTTTAATTCTTCAGTTAGATATTCATACAACGATGGCGCGTCTGATGTTGGTGCTGATTCTACAGGAGAGCGCATAAGCTTTTCTTATCGTGGTAAGTTTCTTGATGAGACACTGGGCTTTGCAATAGGGGGAGCTTATTTAAATCAACCTAATAATGCCATCGATATTTCTGCACATGCCCCAACTCGCTCCCAAGATTTTGACGGTGATGGTAATGAAGAACGCTCGGTTAACGGTTTTCAATATCGCTCGGCAAAAGGAAGCGATGAGAGGCTTGGCCTGTTAAGTACTTTGGTTTATCAACCAACAGACACATTCAAGGTACAATTTGACTATTTTCACTCAAAATTTGAATCGGAAGATAAAAAGAGCGGTTTAAATATTGAAGGCTTTTCAAAAGATCTGAACTCTCTGTATTCCATTGACAATGCTGTTGTAAAAGATGGTTTCTTGGTTGCCGGTGACGTGACGATTACCGACCCTACAGGCCCTTGGGTGGAAATGCGCTCTGAGGATCAATCTACAGATTCGACGACAGACAGCTTTGGCTTAAACTTGCAGTACACCACTGACACTTGGGAAATAGCCCTTGACATCGCACACAGCGAAGGCGAAAAAACGCGAAGAGATATGATTGCCTCTATGCACGCCTACGAGTTCGGTACGGCGACACTGGAAGATGGTACGCTGGTAAATACATGGCAGGAATTAAGAAACCAAACGTTTTCTTTTGAGCAAAGAGAAAAAGACTCACCGTTTTTAACTTTGGGTAATGGCTATACCGATCTTTCAAATATGCGCTTGGGAGACTGGGAGCAATTTCCACATAAGTATACGGATGAGTTGGACAGCGTAAAAGTTGACTTCAAATATTATATTGAAAATAGCTTTATTTCATCGATTGAGGTTGGCGCACGTTGGTCAGACCGAGAGTTTACCGATCAACGTTCGACGTTTAGATGGGGCGCTCGTGAAGGGCAAAATGGTTATCAGCTACCTGATGGCACTATTGTCACGAATAAAGGCTGTGAGTTTAATGATCAAAACCACCCATGTATTCCTCACGATGTGACGGGGTTTGTCTCGCTTAGAGAGACGCGTGGCTTCCAATACTTAGAGTTAGACCTTGAAGGTATCGCTGATCAGGTCTTTGGGCCCGGCAATTATGACGCGCAACAAACTTGGGGTCATAACTGGACTCTTATTGAAAGTGGTGCGGTTAAAGAAGAAGTACTTGCAGGTTACATCATGGCCAACATAGACACCGAAATCGCAGACATTCCTGTGACTGGTAACTTCGGTGTAAGAGTTGTTAGAACTGATACTAAATCTATTGGGATCCAACAGATCCAAGGTAATGAAGTAGGTGATTCAATCGTGGATGATAATGGTGTTGAAAGAACGGATTATCGCCATGTCAACTATGGTCCAGAGTACACTGACACACTACCTTCATTAAACCTGAACTTCAGAGTAAGTGACACCGACCAAATCAGATTTGCAGCAGCAGAGGTGATAGGTCGACCGCCTGTCTATCAGCTAAGAGGGGGCGCAGGCTCATGGGCTGATACGGCAAATGATGGTAAAACTCCTCGTTACAATGTGTGGTCAAAAGGTAATCCAAATCTAGACCCATTTAGAGCAACTCAAATAGATTTGTCATACGAGCGCTATTTTGAAGATGGTGGTGCTTTTGTTGCAGCTTTATTCTGGAAGGATATTGAGTCATTAATTGAAAGTATCACTTATCAAGAAGGTGAAGTCGACTGGGCTGATATTGGTCTGGAAGTTCCGGAAGGATTTGTGGCTGGTCAGTATCAGACCACACAAAATAATGATCAGGGCGGCTATGTCCGAGGTATCGAACTTGCCTACACGACAATGTTTGATAACTTACCGGGGATTTTTTCCGGTTTAGGCTTCAATGCTAACTATTCATATACCGAAAGTGAAACCACCGTTGATGGTGGCGGTAACTTCCCAGATCAACAGCTACCACTGCCTGGTTTGTCTAAAAATGTCTGGAGTGCAACGGTATTTTGGAACATTGATTCATTCACAACTCACTTAAATATTCGTTACCGTGACGAGTACGTTTATGAGGGGGCGTCACCTGGTGGGTCATCGTTAGCATGGGCTGATGAATATACGGTAGTCGATTGGCAAGCATCATATAATTTTGAAAATGGCTTAGAGGCTGTGTTGCAAGTAAATAACCTGACTGACGAACCGAATACGACAAATTATGGTACAGCTCTGGCGACAGGGGAATACAAGGAATTTGGTCGCCAGTATTATCTGGGCTTTAACTATAGTTTTTAATCAATAAGAACTTGATAGCCACCAAAGTAAACCCCTGCTTTGGTGGTTTTTTTATAATCGCTGAAGCAGTAGTTGATTGCTATCATCTATTTTCTAACAAGGCGTATTTATACCAATTTGACTTAATACTTGCTCAATTTGAAGGAGTAAATCTGGCGCTAATAGCGTTAAAAATTTCTTATTTAGAACAACTAAATAACAAAATTTTTGCCTAGTTATCGACAAGATTTTCTCGCTTCAGAATAGACCACTTAATTAAGAAAATAGGTATTACTCAGCTTTTTATAAGCAATGTTGACAGTGTTAAGGTATGAAGACGATGAAAAGCCAAAAAATAGTGATTTTAGGTGGCGGAACTGCTGGTTGGATGGCTGCAAATATGATGGCTAAGAGTTGGGCAGATAAAGCGATCGAAATCACCGTTGTTGAGTCTTCCAGTATCGGTATTATTGGGGTTGGTGAGGGATCAACACCACAATTTAAGGGCTTTATGGATTACCTTGGTATTTCGGAAGCTCAATGGATGCCAGCTTGCAACGCGACATACAAAAATGGGATCCGATTTATTGATTGGTCAACGAAAACCGGATTTTCCAGTTACTTTCATCCTTTTCCCGCACAGCCAGATGACTACTCTGCACCTGCATTTTTTCATAATAGCTTCGTGAGGCGTAAGGCAATTGATGTTGAAGGTCATCCAGACCACTTTTTTTTGGCCACTCATTTAGCGAACACAAATAAGTCGCCAATTGCTGCACAAAACTTTCCGTTCGAAATCAATTACGGCTACCACTTTGACTCAAGTTTGTTGGGAGAGTTTTTGGCACGTGAAGCCGAAAAGCGCAATGTAAAGCATATTGATGCAACAATTTCAGATGTGAGAAAGCATGTGAATGGTGACATTGCGGCACTTGTTACCTCACAGGGCGTAGAAATCGCTGGAGATATTTTTGTCGATTGCTCAGGTTTTAAGAGTTTACTGCTACAACAAGCACTTGATGTCGGTTTTGAATCATTTGGCAATAACTTGTTTAATGATGCTGCGGTGGTATTAGCAACCAAACAAGGCGATATCATTCGCTCTGAAACGCAGTCGGTGGCGCGCAAATACGGATGGTCTTGGCATATCCCATTAACCAACCGGACAGGTAATGGCTATGTATATAGTCAGCGCTATTGCGATAGAGATCAGGCCGAAACAGAGTTAAGGGCCGCACTGGGTCTACTAGACTCAGACGTTGAAGCTCGCCATATAAAAATGAAAGTGGGTCAAGTGAAAACCCACTGGAAAAATAATTGTATTGCTGTTGGCTTATCTCAAGGGTTTATAGAACCATTAGAGGCGACGGCTTTACACATAGTTCAAGAGACTGTGCAAAGCTTTATAGAGTGTTATCAAGAGGCAGGATTCACGGATGGGAATCGCGACAAACATAACCATTCGATCGCAACGCGCTATCAAGCCATTAGAGATTATATTGTTGCCCATTATCGTGTAAATAGTCGCACGGATACACAGTATTGGCTTGATAATGCAAATAATAACAACCTATCTCGCTCACTATTTAATGTGCTGCAAACTTGGGTGTCAGGCAATAATTTATCGGATGAATTGGCGCGCCAAAATATTGATCAGTACTACCCATCGGTTAGCTGGCACTGTCTGCTTGCAGGCTATGGAGTCTATCCAGATCAGGCTCAGCTCAAACCAGGCAACGCGTTAGCTAAGCAATATAATATCGAAAAAATTGAAGATTACTTGAGACGATGTGGATTGAATTTTAAAGCACATCGGTTGGAACTAGATGCGCTTGCCTCAACTTTTCATAAATAACCAGACCAAGTTACTTGAAGGTAACCGACTATTAGCATCGAGTTCAACACAGTGAGCGTTAAAAAGGCATTTATTCTCAGTAGCTTAAGTTAAATGTTGCTTAACAGCGCTTATCACTAGTCATAAAGCCTGAAGAATAACGATGAGTAGTTCTGTGAATACGTATGCAGGCCGTTCTAAATAAACAGTGAGGCAAGTAGACTCTGTTAAAACAGCAGTATGACAACATTATGAAAAATAAATCTTTATTATTGGCTGTTTCAGCCCTTTTAGGTGGTGCAGTGAGTATAGCTGGCTGTAGCCCTGCGCCTATCGACAAAAAGTCACAGCAGATGACGCTACAACCTGAGGTTGTGCCATTGAGTAAGCCCGTCGTGTATCAGGTATTTACTCGGTTATTTGGTAATACTAAACAAGTTAATAAACCTTGGGGAACACTAGAAGAAAATGGTGTAGGCAAGTTTTCTGACTTCACTCCAACGGCGCTGCTGGCGTTAAAAAGCATGGGGGTAACCCATGTTTGGTATACTGGCGTGCTTCATCATGCACTTGTCACTGACTATAGTAAATATGGCATTGGTCAAGATGACCCAGATGTGGTGAAAGGCAGAGCTGGCTCACCTTATGCAATCAAAGACTACTATAACGTTGACCCTGATCTTGCTAATGACCCCTCAGCACGTCTTGCAGAGTTTGAGGCGCTAATTAAACGCACCCACGAGGCGGGGCTTAAAGTCATTATCGATATTGTACCAAATCACGTTGCCCGTAATTATCAATCTTTAGGGGCACCAAATGGAACGATAGATTTTGGCGATAATGATGACACGCAAGTCACTTATGCGAAGAACAATAATTTTTATTATGTCGTAGGTGAAGCATTTGAAGTGCCAAGCAGCGATGATTATCAAGTGCTAGGTGGTGATGTACACCCTCTTGCTGATGGTAAGTTTACTGAAATTCCGGCGAAGTGGACAGGGAACGGCGCTCGATCAGCAAAGCCAGATATCAATGACTGGTATGAAACCGTCAAAGTAAACTATGGGGTTAAGCCTGATGGTAGTTATGATTTTGACCGCCTACCAGATGAATATGTAGACAAGGGCTATCAAGCACACTTCGAATTTTGGCAACACAAATCGCTGCCAGACAGTTGGTATAAGTTCCAAGCTATTACCCATTTTTGGCTAGAAAAAGGGGTGGATGGTTTTCGTTACGATATGGCTGAAATGGTGCCAGTAGAGTTTTGGAGCTTTTTAAACTCATCGATTAAAACAAAAAAACCGGACGCATTTTTGCTAGCTGAAGTATATAACCCAGCTTTATATCGGCCTTATATCAAACAAGGGAAGATGGATTACCTTTATGATAAGGTTGGTTTTTATGACACCCTAAAAGCCTTAATGCAAGGAAAAGGAGATGCTCAAACTGTATTAGATATTCATCAGTCAGTTGCGGATATTGCTCCGCATATGCTGCACTTTTTAGAAAACCATGATGAACAGCGGATCGCAAGTCCTGAGTTTGCTGGAGATGCACTTAAAGGTAAACCTGCCATGGTGGTAAGTCATCTGATAAGCACAGCTCCGTCTATGATCTACTTTGGTCAAACGGTAGGTGAAGATGGCTCGGAACAAGCAGGGTTTGGCAGTCCTAGCCGTACCAGTATTTTTGATTATATTGGGGTGCCCGAACATCAAAAATGGATGAACCACGGTAAGTTTGATGGTGCATTGCTGAGCGAAGAGCAAGTATCGCTGCGCAACTACTACATTAAGCTTTTGAATCTGGCTAAGCAACCCGCGATAGCTGCAGGGCAATACAGTCCAGTGGCTACACACAGTGATGACCCTATCAATACTGAGAAAATAATGGCATTTGGCCGCAAGCTAGGCCAACAAAAACTGCTTGTTATCAGTAATTTTGACGCACAACAATCTCGAACTGTAACAGTGCACTTGCCTGCAGATTGGCAAGGTCGCTACAGCGATATTCTCGAGGCGCACGCGAATTTACAATTACAACAGAGTGAAGTTGGCGAGCAGGTCAAAGCCACAATTACCCTTGCACCACTGGCGAGTGCGGTATATCAACTAGAGAAGTAATCTATGCAACAAGAACAACAAAAACCACAACTCAGTTTTTGGCAGATATGGAACATGTGCTTTGGCTTTCTAGGGATCCAATTTGGGTTTGCATTGCAAAATGGCAATGTTAGCCGGATTTTTCAAACGTTAGGTGCTCAAGTCGATGACATTCCTATTCTGTGGGTTGCTGCGCCACTAACAGGCCTTATTGTTCAACCTATTATTGGCTATTGGAGTGACAGAACTTGGGGTAAGTTGGGACGCAGGAGACCTTTCTTCCTGTGGGGCGCGATTCTCACGACGTTGTCACTGTTTATTATGCCAAATTCACCAACCCTTTGGATTGCAGCCGGTATGTTATGGATCATGGATGCGTCAATTAATGTGACAATGGAGCCGTTTCGAGCGTTGGTTGGCGATAACCTAAATGAAAAGCAGCGTGCCAACGGTTATGCGATGCAAAGCTTTTTTATTGGCGTTGGAGCTGTGGTTGCGTCAGCCTTACCTTGGATGATGACCAATTGGTTTGATGTCAGTAATACAGCACCAGCAGGACAAATTCCTGAATCGGTAAAATATGCTTTTTATTGGGGTGGGGCGATCTTATTCGTTGCGGTGATGTGGACTATTGTCAACACAAAGGAATATAGCCCAGAGCAATTAGCTGCATTTGAAAAAGCGCAAGCTCATCAGCCGCAAATAAGCACCGCAAATGTACAGGTCAACTTTTTAAAAGGCGCTGTAATAGCGGGTGGTTTTGGTGGTTGTGTGTTACTTGCTGTGGCGATAATGAAGCTTGAAAAGGAGCTTTATTTATTGAGTGGCTTATTAATTGCGTTTGCCATGGTATTTGCCGTAGCTCATGTAATGCAGCGAAAGCAAAGCGTAAATAATGGCTTTTATCATGTTATTTTTGATCTATTCACTATGCCAACAACCATGCTGCAACTTGCAGTGGTGCAATTTTTTAGCTGGTTTTCTTTATTCGCGATGTGGATTTACACCACTTCCGCGGTAACGAGCTTTCATTACGGTACTTCGGATGTAACCAGCAAACTTTATAATGACGGTGCAGATTGGGTTGGAGTGCTGTTTGCGGCTTACAATGGTTTTGCGGCCATCGCTGCAATGGTGATCCCGTTTATGGTGAAGCGTATCGGGCTTAAAGGGGCGCATGCTGCAAACCTGTCACTTGGTGCTGCTGCATTAATCAGTTTTAAATTTATCGGTGACCCAACACTACTGTGGATCCCCATGGTTGGGATTGGCTTTGCTTGGGCATCAATTTTGTCACTACCTTACGCCATGCTGAGTAATGCACTTCCGAGTAGTAAAATGGGAGTATTTATGGGCATATTTAACTTTTTTATCGTTATTCCACAATTACTCGCTGCCAGTATTTTAGGACTTATTTTGCGCCACGGTTTTGACAACCAACCGATATTTGCACTGATTATTGGGGGCGTATCGCTTTTACTCGCTGCACTAGCTGTTTCAAGAGTCACGATTAAGGCTCAATAAGGAGAACAACATGATTAAGTATTCAACAATTGCACTTGCGCTTGTCAGTGCGGGTCTTATTGGTTGCGGTACTCAGCAATCAGCAATCGATTCACATTCAGCACCGGGTGCCCCCGGTGCCAAACCTTATTGGGCTTACTCAGGTAAAACAGGTATTGGCACGTCTTACGAGGCTTATCAAAGTGGGCAATATAGTGATGCAGCTTCTACCAAAGCTGTGTCAAAGGTATGGTTTTCGCTTGCTAAAGGCATGATCACAGAAACTATGTTTGGTCTTATCCACCAAGCGCAAATTAAAGACATGCAGTTTATCATTGTTGGTGATGGGTTTGTGGTTAAAGAATCGGATACAGATAGCTTGGATGTGACCATAGATTACCTGCACAAGGATGATAGTGGCCGTCCACTGTCTCTCGCCTACAAAGTGGTCAGCAAAGATAAGCAAGGTCGCTTTACGCTTGAAAAGCATATTTTTACAGACCCTGAAAGGCAAACGTTATTTGTTAGAGCAAAGGTGGATAGTAAGTTAAACGCTGTTAAGGCGTTTGTGAACGTTAATCCTTACGTCAATAACAATGGTTTAAATGACTTTGCAAAAGTAACAGATCAAGGGCTGTTAGCGTGGGAAGGTGATAATTATTTATCGTTGCAAAGCAAAACGGGGTTTGTTGAAGCTTCTGTTGGCTTTACAGGCACCAGCGATAATTTATCAATGCTGGAGTCTACAGGTAAGTTAGCTCAAGCTTATACCACCACAGGGGAAACGTCAGGGAATGTGAACTGGCTGGCAAATTTAGGCACTATTAGCGGTAGTAATACCTTTGATTTAACCTTGAGCTTTGGTCACTCAGCGCAAAAAAGTTTTGCCGAAGGCGCAGCTTCTCTAGCTAAAGGGTATGGGCAAGTATTGGCAGATTATAATGGTGAAGGAGAGGCGATAGGGTGGCAAGACTATATCACCAGCCTTAAACCACTTAACTCAATGACCGCTAACACAACAGATAATGGCAAGCTCTTGTATACCAGTGCACTTGTATTAAAAGCACAAGAAGATAAAACCCATGCAGGCGCCTTGATCGCATCATTATCTAACCCGTGGGGAGATACAGTGCCTGCAGAGCAAGGCCATACGGGTTATAAAGCAGTATGGGTACGCGATTTTTACCAAGTGGCAATGGCATTTTTAGCGATGGGTGATGAGCAAACAGCACTAACTGCATTTGAATATTTAGAAAAAGTCCAAGTCACGGATAAAACACCAGGTAACCAAGGTGATACGGGGTGGTTCTTGCAAAAGACCCATGTTGATGGTGAACTTGAGTGGGTGGGCGTACAGCTTGATCAAACTGCAATGCCAATTATGCTAGCATGGAAACTGTGGCAAGCAGGTGTCCTAAGTGATGAGAAGTTGGTGTACTGGTACAACAAAATGCTCAAACCGGCTGCCAACTTTTTGGTTGAAGGGGGACTGGCGAAAATACTATGGAATGACACACAGGTCATGCCTCCAGCAACTCAGCAAGAGCGTTGGGAAGAGCAAAATGGTTACTCCCCATCAACTACGGCTGCCATCATTTCAGGCTTAGTCACAGCAAGTGACATTGCTAAGTTAGCTGGTGACAAAGCTGGAGAAGAAAAGTTTCTAGCAACAGCACAGCAGTATAATCGTGAAGTTGAAGCTTTAATGTTCACCACCGAAGGTAACTTACAGAGTAAGCAAAGTGATGGGCGTTATTTCTTCCGAATTGGTCAGGATAAAGGCCCGAACTCGAGTACACCATTAAACGCAAATAATGGCCGTCAAGGTATGGATAAGAAACAGATCATTGATGGTGGCTTTTTGGAGCTTGTGCGTTATGGGGTAAGGGCGGCAGATGCGCCAAGTATTGTAGCAACAATGCCTGAATATGATGATGAAACGATTGCAGAAAACTTGAGAGTAAAATACAGCTTTAAATTTGATGGCGATGTGAATAGCTACCCGGGTTATCGCCGCTATGGTAATGATGGCTATGGCGAAGATGAAAAGCGCGGAACAAATTATGCTGAAGGCGGACAAAATACTGATGGTCAGCGCGGTCGGGTATGGCCGTTTTTCACCGGTGAACGGGGTCATTATGACATTGCATTAGCACTGCTAGACGGTGAACTGAGTATCGATGAGCAGAGCAAAATAAAAAATACTTATGTTAAAGCGATGGAGCATTTTGCTAATGAGGGCATGATGTTACCAGAGCAAGTATGGGATGGCGTGGGTAAGAATACCTTTGAATATACGCTCGGTGAAGGAACTAATTCAGCGACACCACTAGCTTGGACACACGCAGAATACGTAAAGTTGGTTCGTTCACTACAAGAAAAACAAGTGTGGGATCACTACCCAATTGTAGATAATAAATTGCAATAACGAATACAAGTGATAAAAATGCCAAGGTTTACCTCGGCATTTTTATTGCGACTGTTACCGTGAAGACTGTCTGATAATCAGTTTAGGTGGCAGTAGTGTATCGGCTACTTGTTCTCCTCTGATCAGACGAAGTAAATTATCAACCAGCATTTGACCTGCCAGCGTGGTATTTTGCTGTACTGTTGTCAAAGATGGAGAGACATAACCGGCCGCAGCTATGTTGTCGAAACCAACAACATGTACGTCGTGCGGTACGCGGATCCCAGCTTCTTGTAGCGCTTTGATAGCGCCAATTGCAATAAGATCACTGGCGGCAAAAAGCGCATTGAATGTCACGTTATTGGCAATAAGTGAGCGAGTCGCATGGTAACCTGAATCTTCTGTGGAGATGGCATTGGCTATTTTACGATCGCTGACTTCGATCGCCTTTTGCTTGAGAGTATCTCTAAAGCCCTTAAAGCGAGCGAAAAATTCAGGACTATGATCCGAAGCATCGCCAATAAACGCACAATCAGTCCTAACCATTTCAATTAAGTGCTTAGCAGCTAACGCACCACCACCATAATTGTCACAGCTCACTGTTAGATCAGGGCGATCATCAACAGATGCCCCCCAACAGACGAATTTAGTGTGATTGTCGAGTAAGGTTTGTAATTTCGATTGGTAGTCGATGTAATCACCGTAACCCAGTAAAATAAGGCCATCAGCGCGATGACTATCTTCATAGTCAGCGTGCCAATCACTGCTGGTGGATTGAAACGAGACTAATAAATCGTAACCTTCTTTTGCACATGCGCGAGTAATACTGCCCAGCATACTTAAAAAGAAAGGATTGATCTGTGATTCATCCTCCGTTGGGTCTTCAAATAGTAATAGTGCAAGTGTGCTACTTTGTTGGGTACGCAGGTTACTGGCGTTTTTATCGACTTTATAATTTAGCTTTTTTGCAATCTCATGGACACGGCGGCGTGTTTCTTCGTTAACCAACGGGCTATTTCTTAAGGCGCGTGACACGGTAGATTGTGATACGCCTGCATAGTGGGCAATATCAAATGAAGTTGCTTTACCTTTCATGTTTTTCTCAACGCTTTGGACTGTGACATTGTCAGCCATTGAGAATTTTTTTCAACCAATTTAAGAGAATTTGCAAATTTTTATTGATACAGTCTGACACCGGTGTCATAATGTCGGTGTTTTATCATTTTGTTGTCAAAACGTATTTAGCTGCCCTATGCCAAGGGCAGCATTTTTTTACCAATTAATTCAATTTAGGTAGGAGCAAAAGCCAAGGCGTGCAAATTTTGGCTAGCTGAGACAATAAATTGCAGGACGTGTGCTGGCAGCCCTGATGTTAGCCCAAGCATAATCGCAGTGATAAAGAGATAATAATATGAGCCAGACAACAAGCCATTCATCCGTGCCGTTTGAACCGATTGTCGTTGCCGACATCGGGGGAACAAATGCTAGATTTGCTATAGTGTCAGATTTCGACACACAAACTAATCGTTTTTCAATCACTCACCAAGTTACTTTTCCAAGTGCTGAATTCCAATCTTTTGAAGCCGCTATCCAAAAATATTTAACTGAGTTACCCATCCCACAACCACGCCGAGCGTGTTTAGCGGTTGCAGGTCCTATTAAGTCTCAGCAAGTACACCTAACTAATCTTGGTTGGCATTTTAATTCTGAAGACATTCAATCACAGTTTGACTTTTATGAACTGGCGGTTATAAACGACTTCGCCGCGTTTGCGTATGCTTCACCATATTTAGCATTAGAGAAAAACCTTGTAATTAAACAAGGCCAGCCAGAGTTAGGGGCAAATATTGGGGTGATGGGACCCGGAACTGGTTTTGGGGCTGCGTGTCTTGCGCGAGATATTAACGGCAGTGCAGTGATGAGCTGTGAAGCTGGGCATATTTCACTTGCACCGGTGACCGCTTTAGATAAAGAATTATTGACCGTCCTTCGTGCCAGCATTCAGCATGTCTCTGTTGAGACTGTATTTTCTGGCCCCGGTATCGCAAGACTTTACAAAGCCATGGCGCAAGTGCGTGGTGAGCAAGCAAAAGACTTAAACGCTGCGCAAGTTAGTGCTCTTGCCAAAGAATGTAAAGTGTGTGACGCGACGCTTACACATTTTTGCGACTGGATGGGCAGTGTAGCAGGCGACTTAGCGCTGACTTTTGGTGCTTTAGGTGGCGTTTATATTGGCGGTGGGATATTGCCTCGCATGCAGACTAGATTGCAAGCAAGTAGCTTTGTTGAGCGCTTTACTGAAAAAGGCATGATGTCGCAGTATACCAGCCAAATTCCAGTAACTTTGGTGGTGCAGGATAATATTCCACTAATTGGTGCTGCGGCTTGTATTCACGAGCGACGAGGATCGTTAAGGTAGGCCAATGAAAAAAGTAACTATCAATAGCGTTGCTGAGTATGCTGGAGTGTCAAAAAAGACAGTTTCTCGGGTTCTGAACAACGAACCTAATGTCAGTCCGGCAACTCGCGAAAAAGTGCTAAAAGTTTTTGAAGAATTAAATTATAAACCAAATCCAATCGCGCGGGGTCTGGCACAAAACCGCAGCTTTATTATTGGTTGCCTTTACGATAATCCATCAAAGAGTTACATCACGCGCGTGCAAAGTGGTGCGCTTGAGGCATGCCAAAAACACAGTTACAACTTATTGATCCACCCATGTGAACTGCGTGGTCAAGACCTTATTGATAACGTTGAGCAGTTACTGACGACTTCAAGATTAGATGGAATTGTACTTACCCCACCATTTTCAGACTCCAAAGAGCTGATAGCTTTTTTAAAGCAGCGAAAAATTCCGTATGCACGTGTCGCGTCGGCAATTGAAGGAGATGACTCCATTTCGATTAGAAGTAACGATGAACAGGGCGCGTTTGAACTTACAGAGCACTTGATTAAGTTAGGTCACACCGAAATAGCATTTATCAAAGGTCACCCAGATCACAGTGCCACAGAAAATCGTTTTTCCGGTTATCAGCGCGCGATCGCAAAGCATGGTATAGATTTTCAGCCGCGTTTAGTCGCAGAAGGTAACTTCAGTTACCATTCGGGTGCAGACAGCGCAAAAGCGATTTTAGATCTAGACCCTAGGCCGACCGCTGTTTTTGCTTCAAATGACTATATGGCGGCTGCCGTTTTAAAGTTGGCTACGCAACGTGAAATTAAAGTGCCGCAACAGTTGTCTATTGCAGGCTTTGATAATGCGCCGATCGCTCGGCATATTTGGCCTGGACTAACGACCATTGCACAGCCTGTCGAAGAGATGACACGTATTGCAGTAGAGGAGTTAATAAAGCATATTTCGCAGCCGCAAGAAACGCCATTTCAACATGTACTTGAAGCTAAACTCATTACTCGAGAGTCGACCCAAGCGCGCTCGAACTCATAACATTTTCAATTTTTATACTTGCCCCAAAGCCCAATGCTTAGTCATTGGGCTTTTTATTTTCGCTGTTCTTAGGAAAAATGTTAAATACAGCGCGTTCAAGTAATCCTCAGGTTTGTATCGCATTAATGAAGCTTGTTGACCCATCAGTTATACCAATTTGACTTAATACTTGCTCAATTTGAAGGAGTAAATCTGACGCTAACAGCGTTAAAAATTTCTCATTTAGAACAACTAAATAGCAAAATTTTTGTCTCGTTATCGACAAGATTTTCTCGCCTCAAAATAGACCACTTAATTAAGCAAATTGGTATTAAGCTGCATATCGTCATGCTAAGGCCAATTGAGAATTTAACTCTACAATAGTGATTATGATCAGACATTAGAATAATTATTTTTGTCATAATAATTAACAATAAAATCAAACAACTAACGATTCTTGTTACACAGATACCAGTTGAATTTCTAATGGTTATAATTTGGTCATTTTAAAAAGTTAGACTAAATTTATAAGAAAGGTTGACACCGGTGTCAGCTTTGTGAGTAAATATAGTGACACCGGTGTCAGGTTGGGGTGAGAGACAACCTGATAGCGTACCTTTGAACGGGTAAATCAAAGCAGCTCTGTACAAGGATTGCCACGAATGCTGGTAATCGTGCAGAGCCTTTTTCCTCTAACACTAGAGAGTCAGTATTATGTTGCATCCACGAATTCAGGAAGTCACCGAACGCGTCATTGAGCGAAGCAAAGCAACACGTCAAGCCTATTTAGCTCGAATCCAACAAGCAAAAAAACAAACGCGCGTACGAGCAGGACTGGGCTGTGGAAATCTAGCACACGTGATGGCTGCATGTTCAAGCAGTGACAAAGCACGTCTGAAAGAAGACGAACAACCAAATTTAGCAATTATTAATTCGTACAATGACATGCTGTCGGCGCACGAACCATATAAAGAATATCCAGATTTAATTAAAGCAGTGGCAAATAAGTTTGATGCGACTGCACAAGTGGCAGGTGGTGTACCTGCGATGTGTGACGGGGTGACACAAGGCCGCGATGGTATGGAACTGTCTTTGTTCTCTCGCGACGTAATTGCCATGTCAACAGCGGTGGCATTATCGCATGATGTTTTCGATGGAGTTTTCTGTCTTGGCGTATGCGACAAAATCGTCCCAGGATTATTAATCGGCGCGTTATCTTTTGGTCATTTACCTATTTTCTTTTTGCCAGCAGGCCCAATGCAGTCGGGGATCCCAAATAAAGAAAAAGCTCGTATTCGTCAAAAGTTCGCTCAAGGTCTAGTAAGTCGGGATGAGCTACTAGAAGCCGAAAGTGCTTCCTATCACAGTGCTGGTACTTGTACTTTTTATGGCACAGCAAATTCTAACCAGATGCTAATGGAGATCATGGGTCTTCATTTACCTGGTAGTTCGTTTATCAACCCATACACTGAGCTAAGAGATGGCCTAACAGCGAGTGCAGTTGAGACCATGTTGGCGCAACTGCTCGATGGAAAAAGTGGCAATGTACTTGCGGACATCGTGAGTGAAAAAACCGTTATTAATGGTTTAGTTGGTCTATTGTCTACTGGTGGTTCAACTAACCATGCTATCCACTTGGTGGCGATGGCAAAAGCGGCAGGTGTGCAAATTACCTGGAAGGATATGGCCGACTTGTCTGAAGTGGTGCCGTTATTAACGCGTATTTATCCAAACGGGCATGCAGATGTAAACCATTTCCAAGCAGCAGGGGGGATGGGCTTCTTGATGCGTGAATTGAGAGATGGCGGCTTCTTACACAATGACGTCAAAACAATTGTGGGCGAAGGACTTGATGCTTACACCATGGAGCCATTGCTGGATATTAACAGCAATGTGATCATTAGCGATAACCAAGGGCCTGCTAAAGTGAAGTGGGTACCAGTGCCTGAGAATTCGCTAGATGAAGAAGTGCTTCGTCCAGTCGCAAATCCATTTAATAAGCAAGGTGGCTTGCAATTACTCAGTGGTAATTTGGGTAAAGCGGTGATTAAAGTATCTGCGGTACAAGAGCAGCATCAAACTGTGACGGCGCCAGCAAAGGTATTCAGTTCTCAAGGTGAATTACAAGAAGCCTTTGCTGCTGGCAAGCTTAACCAAGATTTTATTGCCGTGATTAAAGAACAAGGCCCTAAAGCGAAAGGTATGCCTGAGCTTCATAAACTGACACCAGTGATGGCTACACTACAAGACCAAGGCTTTAAAGTGGCAATTGTCACCGATGGTCGTATGTCTGGTGCTTCGGGTAAAGTACCAGCAGCAATACACCTTGCGCCTGAAGCGGTTGAAGGTGGTGCAATTGCTAAAGTGCACGAAGGTGATTTGATCACTCTAAATGCACCTAAAGGCGAATTAGTGCTACACGTCTCTGATGAAGAAATGGCACAGCGTGAATTACAGCTATCACCACAGTCACAGACATTTGGTACAGGCCGAGAGCTATTTTCAGGATTTAGACACATAGTGAGTAGTGCAGATCAAGGCGCATGCTCATTTGGCATCGAAGAATAATAACAGTGGGAATGAGGGTGAGCATGAGTATTAAAGAGATATTGTCAGCAGCACCAGTGGTTCCGGTTATCGTTATTGATAACCTAGAAGACGCGGTACCGCTTGCTAGGGCATTGTTTAATGGTGGCTTGCGAGCACTTGAAGTTACACTTCGCACACCGGTGGCAGCGCAAGCGGTGAAAGACATTAAAGCGGCTTTACCAGAGGCCTATGTCGGTACTGGCACGGTAGTGGATAAAGCAACTTTCAATGCTTCTGTAGAAGCCGGCGCTGATTTTATGGTCAGCCCTGGCGTAAATGACGAATTATTGGAACTGGCAAAGTCTTCAAGTATTCCATTCCTTCCAGGTGCCGCAACGCCAAGTGAGGTGATGAAACTTGCAAGTCATGGTTTTGAATTCTTGAAATTTTTCCCAGCAGAAGCTGCAGGTGGTGCACCAATGCTTAAGTCTATTGGCGGACCAATTCCACAAGTAAAATTCTGTCCAACGGGTGGTATTTCGTTGGCAACTGCACCTAAGTATTTAGCACTCGACAATGTGGTATGTGTGGGCGGTACTTGGATGCTTGATAAAGCGCTTATCGCAAACAAAGACTGGCAAGCCATTGAAGCGCTTGCAAAACAAGCAAGTGAAGTAAAATAGATTAGGGGACAGTTATCATGATTAATATCGCAATTAATGGCTATGGACGTATAGGTCGTAATGTACTTCGCGCACTATACGAGTCAGGTCAGAATAAAGACATTAAAGTTGTTGCCATTAACGATCTTGCACCTGCAAATGTAAATGCGCATCTAACTCAGTTTGACTCAGTACATGGCCGCTTTCAAGAGCAAGTTGTACTGAATGATAATACACTGGTTATTGGTGGAGATGAAATTACGCTAACGCAAGAGCGTGATCCTGCAAACTTACCATGGAAAACACTGGATGTTGACGTCGTGCTTGAATGTACGGGGTTGTTTACTTCTCGCGAAGCCGCTGCAAAGCACATTGAAGCGGGCGCTAAGAAAGTGATCGTTTCTGCACCGGGTACTGATATGGACGCAACGGTTGTTCATGGCGTTAACAGTGAAGTACTTAATGCTGAGTCAACGATTATTTCTAACGCATCTTGCACCACAAACTGTCTTGCGCCTATTGCAAAAGTGTTAAACGACACTATTGGAATTGAGCAAGGTAGCATGACGACTATCCATGCTTACACGAACGATCAGAACTTATCTGACGTATACCACAAAGATTTGTACCGCGCTCGAAGTGCAACACAATCGATGATCCCAACAAAAACAGGTGCAGCAAAAGCAGTAGGCCTTGTGCTGCCTGAGCTGGCGGGTAAACTAGACGGCATGGCGGTTCGCGTGCCAACTATCAATGTATCGCTAGTTGATTTAACTTTTGTTGCCAAGCGCGAGACGTCAAAAGAAGAGGTCAACGCGGCAATTAAAGCAGCTGCTGAGGGCGTAATGAGTGAAATCCTAGAGTACAATGAGCTACCTCTGGTTTCGATCGATTTTAATCATAACCCAGCTTCTTCGGTATTTGACTCAACGCAAACCAAAGTTGATGGCAAACTTGTAAAAGTGATGGCTTGGTATGATAACGAGTGGGGTTTCTCTTGCCGCATGTTAGACCAAGTGAAGGCACTAGGTACATTCTTATAATCAGGATTAATTTCTGACCAAAAGCTCTGTTAATCGCAGAGCTTTTTTGTTTTTACGAGAAAAATGACCATTCTGCCTTATCAATTGGTATAAGTCCCTTGAGGATTGGCAGCGTATATGGAAAAATTCACACACAAATACCAATAACTCCAAACGAGGATTTAATTATGCGCATCATCTTGCTAGGCGCACCGGGTGCAGGTAAAGGTACTCAAGCTCAATTTTTAATGGACAAGTATGGGATCCCTCAGATCTCTACAGGTGACATGTTACGTGCCGCAATTAAAGAGGGAACACCACTGGGTCTTGAAGCGAAAAAAGTCATGGATGCCGGTCAATTGGTGTCTGATGAAATTATTATCGGCTTAGTCAAAGAGCGCATTGCTAAAGAAGATTGTGCAAACGGCTTCTTGCTTGACGGTTTTCCACGTACTATCCCACAAGCTGATGCAATGAAAGAAAATGGCATCAATGTAGACCATGTCATCGAGTTTGACGTTGCGGATGAGATCATTGTTGAGCGTATGAGTGGTCGTCGTGTACACCCAGGTTCTGGCCGTGTTTACCACATTGTTTACAATCCGCCTAAAGTTGAAGGCAAAGACGATGTGACAGGTGAAGACCTTATCATCCGTGATGACGATACAGAAGAAACAGTACGTAAACGCCTAGCAATTTATCACGAGCAAACTAAGCCACTTGTAGATTACTACAGCGCTGAAGCGGACGCCGGTAACACGCAGTATCACAAACTTGATGGTACTCAAGCTGTTGATGCGGTCAGCAAGCAGCTTGGTGAGCTTTTAGGCTAAAGTTTACAAATCGAAATAAAAAGGAGCTAATTTTAGCTCCTTTTTTAGTATATTAACCTCGCAACAAAAAGAATATTTAAGTCTCCTAAAAAGGTAAAAGTTTCACTCTACATGCCCAAGCTCCAGTTCTAGCGAGCAGTTTGCTAGCAAATCCAGACTGGCCTAGCAATTTCCATAGATTAGCAGGTGTTACGGTACAATTGCTTCCTCTCAGCTAGATATAGTGAAGGTTTTCAGCAGTAATAGTTGGTTAAGTTTGGATCCTGGTGATCCACACCTTCACAAGGTGTTGTATTCATCCAGAGAGATTTTTTAATTAAAGTAGTTGTTGAAAGCTTAAAAAAAGCTGTATGCAGTATACTTTAGAGCAACTAGCGGATAGGGGCTCAGGTCGTTAACTCGTCACCTGAGTAACAAGTCTTTCTAACGCAAATTCATACTTTCCGTATTAAAAAACAGGACAATTTAAAAGCAAATGTTTGCTAACTATCTCAATGTTGTTATTATTTTTTTACTTGCAATGTAAGCAAGTTGAAAATTCAGATTGTCATTAAGGATAAAAAAATGAAATTAAAAGTAAAAAAGAAAAACATGTTAAACCTATCTGATAACAAGTCATTAAACCAAAAACTGACACCACAAGTTGCGGGAGGCGGATTTACTTCCAGTTGGTTTAAAGAGTTAAGTAGAGCATATTGCGACATTGCAAAATAACTTAAACCATGGGTGATAGAACAACTAGGTAGGCTTCTCTTATAGTGTAAAGATAAGACTTGCCATTAAGGGTTGATATATCTACATGATTTGGAGCGTTTTAGCTCCTTTTTCACTTTATTTCTTGCGTAGAGATGAGCATAAAGCCGTATGACATTCGTACTATCCTATTGTTTTGATTAGTCACAAAACTTCTTATTTAGAACAGCTTAGAAGCAAAATTTTTGCCTTGCTTACAGGACGTAGTTACCGAGGTAATAGTAGGACGCGGGCGCGGTGTTATCGACAAGACTTTCTCGCCTCAACATAGACCTCTTAATTAAGATAATTGGTTTAAGGCTGTTATAGCGATGGTGTTAATCGATAGTGGGAATTACGGCTAAGAGGCTCTCAATGGAAGTTAGATGATATAAGTCGAGCTCTGAGCTTTTTACGCGTTTAAGCTCGCCTCATATCACCTTTAATAAAGCTTAATTGGAGTTAAGTTCAAACTCTATTCTGATGGAAGCGCCACCATCATATATACCACTGTCTATCAATTGTTCGTATGTTTGGCGTTGAAACACATTGATAAGGTCAATGTAATTACCTTCATGATTATAATCGTAAAGGTTAAATGAGAGGTACATAGAGCTTTCATCCATCGTCTCATCAGTGAGAATATCACCAAATTCCAAATCAGGGATTGTTCCTTTAGCTTCAGAGTTGATATACCAACTTACCGCACCATGCTTGTAATCATTAAACCCTATCATATATTGTACTCTGTCAGCACTGGGTACAGCGTTGGTGTAATCATAAGATAATACGTTACTATTTGATGATACTAGGGCATTAACAAAGCTGTTTGAAAACTCATAACCAACATCGTAGGCCGAAATCTTCTGCGGTTGATCTAAGTGACCATTTTCGTCGATATGCTGATATGCAGTATTAAAGCTCTTAAAGTTACCCTCTGCAAAGCTGTTTTCCTCAAAGCTTGCAAGAGAAAGTAAGTTGGTATCTGCAATAGAGGGGTAGATATAAAGATTATCTTTGGTTCTATATGAAACTTGATGAAAAACAGAGCGGTTATCAATGGCACCACGTATGTTAACAGTCCCCATACTATGCTCATCAATGTGTGAGTAGTCGACTTTAACGCCTTGATGAATAAAGTCAGACTCTTTTACACTGATTGCTCCGGAAGAGAGATCAAATTTCGCCGCTTTTGAGCCGCCAAAGTATGGCGTTTTGATTGAAAGATAAGCGAGTTTATCCTTGCTACACATTGGCAATACGTCATCAGCAACATCAATATGAATTGGGCGGCGATTTACCCCCTCCAAAATAGCATCAGGTGCAGATATTTTAAGTTCAGAAATATCGACTTGCGCCTCATATGTACATGAACAAGAGTCATCACTGTTATAAAAACTGAGTCTATCTAGTGTTAATCCGTTAGAAACATCAAGATACGTGTCGACATAAGTCACCTTTTCACCATCATTGTTTTTCATTGGTATTATGACAGAGATATGTTGTGTCCCTTGGGGAATATCGGTATCTATCTTCCCTTGATTGTCAGATTTTGTGGTACCGTTTACGGCACCATCAAGTTTATGGAATACAACATCAAAAGCTGGTCGAGTGGCTTCACCGCACGAGTTAGTCACGCTAGTCATTGTTGTGAATTTTGCTAGAGCAGCACTGCTGCTTCCTGAACCTTGTGTACTGTTGTTATTATCACTACCGCCACAAGCTACTAATGAAGAGATAAGCGCAAGCGCGATGAGTGTTTTTGTAGTTTTCATTGATTTAGTCCATTATTGAATCAGTGCAGATGCTACCCAAAATCAGGAACAAAGTATAGCGCTGTTTCGGACTTATCCTTGATAATTACTATATAAATTAATCGATTATAAACTTGTACTGTTTTAGAGTAAGAAGCAAAAAAGATTTCTACTTACTATGTAATCTGGTGTTTGGATGCTGGCTAAATCATTGCTTCTTCTACATACCTTATTCCAAATTAAACACTTCTTTGAAATGATCCCATAAGCCCAGTGATTCACCAGCAAAGATATCAATACCTAGCCAAGACTTTAATAAGTAAAGCGCAACAAACAAGATCCCAAGCAAAATAACACTGAAGACAAGTAGCGTGATTAAAAAAACGATAGCGGCGGTAACACGTTCGCTCGAGCTTAGCTTGCGCCTGTTTACACCGCCAAGGAAAACAAAATAGAAACTCCAGGGTAAGAATGGCAGTGCTAATGTCGGCCTAAAGTCAATCTTATGGTTGTTCCAACTACGCGTATCCATTGCTTTTTGTAGTGCTTTGCGTTGTTTGTAACTAAAGCTGGCAGCTATATCAGGATCCATTTTCTTTAACAGTTGCCGCACATGGGTATATTCTTGATCTGATTTATTTACAGCCATTTAGTCTCCTTTTATGATGAAATAAGCCATGTAATGACAGCTGAGCTTTGTGTGGGGTACCTGAACAGAAGGCTTTTAGGCTGATCATGATCCCATTTTTACGGATTACTTCTCGCTTGCTTCAAAGCTAGGATTAACTGTTCCCCAAACTCTCAGGCTTTTTTAGCCACTGCTCGGGTACTATTGAAGAATAGCCATTACAGTGCCGGTTTTATAAATGGATGCGGTAGTATGTTCGATGAGCGATAAAAGTAAGCTTGCTCACCTATTGTCCAAAATGTTGGTTACTTATTACATATAGTGTAGTTCGACATATCTTACTATCAATATTAACGGTCAATCTAAAATACTGAGCTTGGGTGGGGTGCAACAGCTTCGCTTGGATTAAAGGGGGGAGGTTGATTTGTAAGCTATTACAACGATAAACACATTGGAGCTTATTGTTTTGTAGAGCTAAATATCATAGCTTGCCTAACCTGCAGAATGCAGGCTAGGCAAATTTGCACATTAACTTCCTTACGCCTTAGCAGTAAAAATGGCGCGAAGTGGAGCCGGATAGCCTTCTATCGTTTTGTTTGGGTCATCAGGGTCTAAAAAGTCAGCAAGCGACTCTGTTTCCATCCACGGGGTCTGGCGCTGCTCGTCCAATGACGTCACATCCCGGTTAACAACTTTAATGTCTTTGAAGCCAACTCGCTCCAGCCATAAGGTTAGTGCATCACAACTTGGAATAAACCATACGTTACGCATTTTTGCGTAACGATCGGTGGGCACCAATACCGTGTTAACATCCCCTTCAACGACGAGAGTTTCTAGTACCAACTCGCCGCCTTTGCGTAGTTGAGCCTTAAGCTGAGCTAAAAAATCAATCGGGGAACGACGGTGATACAAGACACCCATCGAAAAAACGGTATCAAAGGCTTTAAGCTCTGGCAATTGCTCTACACCAAGCGGTAATAGGTGAACATTAGGGTCTGGATTATAGTGCTTGATAGTTTGAAATTGACATAGAAATAGGTCAGATGGATCTATACCGACAACCAGTTCTGCACCTTCACCACGCATACGCCAAAGGTGGTAGCCTGAGCCACACCCAATATCTAGCACATTGCGGCCTTTTAAATCGCTAATGTGTGGTAACAATCTATCCCACTTCCAATCACTGCGCCATTCTGTGTCAATATGTATACCATGCAGGTGAAATGGCCCTTTTCTCCAAGGCATCATACGCTTAAGAAGGTGTGTCAGTTGCTTTTGGTGACCTTCGCTGATTTCTTCTACCGTGCCAATTTCAACTTTTGTAGTGATGTTGACATGCGAAGTAGAAATGTCAGGTAAGTTTTTAAGTACTTTTTCCCATTTTGGCCAGTCTCCATGCTGTGCTTCTTTTTGCCAATGACTTAGCTGCGCAGGAAGTGTTTCGAGCCAATGGCTCAGTGGTGTCTTTGCTATGGTAGCGTAAAAGTCAGTAAACCAATGATTCATAATTGCCTCTATTTTATAGCTACCAGTGAGCAGAAGTTAAAACATTGATACCAGACTTGAGTTTGACTAAAGCCAATATCTTCTAATCTTGTCAAATGTGTGCTCAAAGAGTCTGTGCGCATCACGTTTTCAATCGCTGTACGCTTTTGGCTGATTTCCAATTCGGAATAGCCATTGTGACGTTTAAAGTCATGATGGAGATCGATCAATAAATTGTCTTTAATGTCATTTTCCCCACGAATTTTTTCGCTCAATAGTAATACACCACCGGGTTTTAGGCCCTGATATATCTTCTCAAGCACCGCATTGCGGTTTTCTGGTGGAATAAACTGTAGCGTGAAATTCATCGCAACCACCGAGGCGTTATTAATTTCTATTTCATTAATGTCGCCTAAAATGACAGAGACGGGCACATCAGATTTAAAGCCTTTTAAGTGAAGTTTACAGCGTTCAGTCATTGGCGCAGAATTATCTACAGCGATAATGTGACAATTTTCTTTGTCGATGTTTCTGCGCATACTTAATGTTACTGCACCTAAAGAGCATCCTAAGTCATATAAATTGGAGTTGCTTTGTGTATATGCACCAGCAAGTTTACCCATTGTACTGACTATCGTTGCATATCCAGGCACGGATCGCTGGATCATGTCTGGAAATACTTCGACAACATTTTCGTCAAAAGTAAAGTCTTTTACTGCTTGCTCAGTGGCATAAATACTGTCTTTGCCCGTCACATCAAATCTCTCTTTGAAAATAATCTCGCTATTTTAGCATTTTATGCTGGATAGTCAGTGATAAATTCAGTAGCTTGGCTACTATTAATGATAAGAAGTAAATATGAGATAAAAAATGGCGAAAAACAAAGTGATTAGCACAGAAGATATTCTTTCAACTCTATGCCACTCGGTAACAGAAGTGCTGTCGTCGGCAAGCGGCAATCAAATAAGCTATTCTGCAATGGTACAAAAGATTACCCGTACTTGTATGAGACCAGATATTGGCTGCTTTGTACTGTTTGATGGTGGATTTACCGGTTTAGTTGTGACCAATTTTACGGCGCAAGCTGCGATGGAAGTTTATACTGACTATATGCGTAACATGGGTATGCCTGAAGACGAAATTGCACATAGTCATTTGTCAGATGATGTTGCAAATGTTTTAGGTGAGCTGATGAATCAAATTGTTGGTGATTTTACCAACAAGGTTCGCGAGCAGCTACATACATCTATCACACAAAACCAGCCCAAGATGATGGCGATTAATAAACAAGTACAAATCTCAGTTGATACGACCATGGATCGACCGCAAGCGCGACGTGTTACTTTTACCACGCAAGGTCAAAATATTTTCTATCTTGAGTTAGCGATGGATAAGACTGAGTTTATTAAACTTCACGACTTTGACATTGCAGAGTCTGTAGATCCAGATGATATCATTGCAAGTCAAGCGGATAAAAAGACGTCAACAAAAGCTGCACAGGAGCAAGACACTGCTGATGATGATTTTATGGATCAATTAGGTCTGTAAACGGGTAGCATTTTTTTATTGTTGCTGTGTAGACTCTGCGGCCAAGTTACCATAAAGATGCACATGTCATTACGTATGTAGCTGCGCCTATGGTGGCTGGGTTGCACGATTGCAAAGCATTATATAGCAGTCAAACAAGTTTGATGAGGTAATGGCTCTTGTCATTACTTACTCAAATGTCAGACTGAATAGTCATCTACGCTTTTTTTGGGCTATGTTTTGGCTGAGGTGTTAAGCTCTCGATAAAAGTGCTTTTAATGCTGAGTTATATTGGCAGATGTACTGTTTGCTGTGTCTTAGGCTGAAGTAGTAAGTCTTTAGCCATTTTCAGTTTTTTCCCTTGTTTGGCTTAATGCAGTAGAGGGCGCAGAAGTAATAATTGGATTGTTGAATTAGTGGACGGAGCCCTTATCGATATTTAAGTCTTTAGCTTCCTCAACACGCTTTATTGACGTTAACATCATGTATGCCTCATTAAACTCGAAGCGTGCAATAGCCGTTTTTAGCTTCTGTAACTCTACCTCCGATAAATAGCTACTGGCCGTTATGGTATCGACTAACTCAGTCGCTTGGGTATCGTAATCTCTCAGTGCTCTAGCCAATTGTATTAGCTCCTCTAGCTGACTACTCTCGCTCTTCGTCACGCTGTTAGTGGCCTCCGATTCTATTACTTTATCTTGCTTGCGACGTAACTGACATTGCCCCAGCGCATATTTTACGTACTTGATAAGCTCATCTATTTCTTGTGCTTTAGGTGGATTAATATCAAGTGAGGATTCAATTTTTTTGAATTCAGTGACTAATTTTACAATAGATAAATTAGCACTTGCGCCTTTTAAGGCGTGAAGCATACTTTGTGCAAGTTCCAAATTTTCGATTGCCAATGCTTGTTTTAAGTTGATGAGCTCTTCAACTTGCTGTGAAAGAAACTTTTCAAGAATATCAAAATAAACTTTTTGATTTCCGGCAGCACGGGCAATACCTTCTGAAATATCAATACCGTTAAACTCAATAGTTTCCTCTGATACAAAAGTTGATGTCGTGGTCACGATGTCGTTTTGTAGATCGTCTGGCTCAAGTGGTGGTAGCGAGTGGTTGACTTGCGTATATTGTAAAATACGCTCTACTAATTGCTTCACGTCAATGGGTTTAGTTACGTGATCATTCATTCCAGCATCAATACAAATTTGTATGTCCTCTTCCATTGCATTTGCCGTCATCGCCAGCACAGGTAAGGTATCTTTATCATACTCTTTTCTGATCTTTTGCGTAGCAGTGATACCATCCATTATTGGCATTTGCATATCCATTAGCACAATATTAACGTGCTTGCTTTTGAGTCGCTCAATCGCTTCTTTGCCATTATCCGCAACTACGACATCTGCACCAAAATTTGACAGTATTTCAACTGCAATTTCTTGATTTACAGGTTGGTCTTCGGCGACTAAAATCACAATTCCCTGTAACACATCATTAGGTATGGATTGCGCTTTTTCGACAACACTTCCCCTTACTGTGGTTGAACCAAAAAGTGCTGTTTGTATGATATCGATAAGGTTTGATGGATTTATTGGCTTCAATAACACGCCATCAACTAAACTTGCCTGGGTGTCTGTCAGGTGCAATTCTCGTCCATAAGCCGTGACTAAAATTATTTTACTCTTTAACTCAACAAGTTGAGAGTGAATTTTGCCAATTAATTCTATACCATCTAATTTTGGCATGTGCCAGTCAACAAAAATAAGGTCCGGCTGCTCCTTGGTAAGTATAAAGTGGTTTAGCGCTTTATTGGGATCTTGGTAAGCACTGAACTGCATTCCAAAGTTTTTCAGCATGCCGCCTAACACATCTAGTGCATGTTGGTTGTCATCGATGATGATGGCTGTTGATTTTGATAAGTAGTTAGAGAGGGGTTTTGTTTTATTAATCTCATCGCTAATCTCCATTTCTAGGGTAAAATAGAACTCGGAGCCTATACCTTCTTCACTTTCTACGTAGATCTCTCCTCCCATGAGTTTGACTAGTTGTTGTGAAATAGTTAAGCCTAAACCAGTACCACCATATTTCCTCGTAATTGAATTATCGGCTTGAGAAAATGATTGGAATAAGTTTCTCTGCTGGCGTTTGTTCATCCCAATACCAGAGTCTTTAACACTGAACTTCATTTTGGCAAGCGTAGTGGTGCAACTCACCAAAGTTACTCGGATCACCACTTCACCTTTGTCGGTAAACTTGACAGCATTCCCTGCGAGGTTGATAAGGACTTGGCTTAATCTAAATTGGTCACCAATTACACAATAAGGCACTTGAGAGTCGACATCAAAAACTAACTCTAGTTGTTTCTCTTGTGCTTTTACGCCGATAATAGTGGCAACACTATCGAGTAATTTTTCAGTTGAAAAAGCTTGGTATTCTAGTTCTACTTTACCTGCTTCTATTTTTGAGAAATCTAGAATGTCGTTAATAAGCCGCAGTAGCTGTTTAGCAGCAACATCTATTTTAGAGATATAATCATGCTGTTTTGCGCTTAATTCGCCCGATAATGCCAAATGGGACATCCCTATAATTGCATTCATCGGTGTTCTTATTTCATGGCTCATATTTGCCAAGAACTCGCTTTTTGCTTTTGCTGAATGTTGTGCAGAGTCTTTTGCTTCAATGAGCTCACGCTGTAATTGATTACGCTCTGAAACATCTAAGTACATACCCACGATACCTATTACATCGCCATCCTCATTGAAAAATGGCGCTTCGTATACGATTAATTCGCGCGCGTTTTCTTGACCATCTAGTAATAACACTTCATAGGTTTGCTCGTGTGATGAACGAATGATTTCAGCGGCTTTCGATTCAAATAAACTAGCTACCCCTAAATCAAACACTTCGTCTATCCTGGCACCAATAACATCAACTTCAAATTGGTCAAGGAGAGTTAAAAATGCTTTGTTAATACCCATAAATACACCTTCAGTAGAACGGTAGTATGTGGGGTTTGGGATGGCATTTATGATGTGATGAGTGAGTTCTAACTGCTCGCCCAAGGCGGACTCTGTTTTTTGTTGTTTCTCCATATTTTCGTTAATGACCAAAGCCAAACTTAAGTCTTTACAGAGATACTCCAAAGCATCAAATTGACTCTCACTTAACGTCTCTGCACTACCGATAAAAATCACATAAACAACTTGGTTATTTATTGTCAACGGCAAGGTATAGCGCCCTTGTATTTTTATCTCAAGATGCTTTGCTTTAAGCCACAACGGCTCGATAAGTATTTGAGATGTGTTTTGATAGGCACACTGAGTTAAACTTGATTCAATTACAGAATAATCCAGCGTAACTCCATGTGCACGGCACAAAGAAAAGGTTTGAGCATCTTGGTGTATATATAAAGCAGTACAAGGTGAATTAAACTGGTTGGCAATAAATGAGAGCGCGTGCTCAACAATTGCGCTTGAGCCTGTGATTGATTTTAGTTCTCTATTATACCTTTCGATTATTGCAGCTGAACGTAACTTTTGATTTTGTGTAGCGGTAGTCTGATGAATCGAACGGATCAGTTCTTGGATTTCAGCATCTCCTTTGGAGAAGGCCAAATCAAGTGTATCAGCACGTTCGGATTGGTTTTGTAAGCTTCTGATTATGCTGTATAACGGTGAAAAATGCTTGGCTCTCATATGCCAAATAAAAGCCGCTAAACAGATGGCAACAAAAAAGATAGTTAACGAGACGGCAATCAGTAATTGAAGTTGTTGATTATGTACTTTTTCAATCTCAGCGTTTGCCAATATCGGCAGCTTGTCTATGGCGAGTCTATATGTCTTAGGGAAGCTAAGTTGTGCCTGAGGATCAGAAGCGAAGTGAGAAGCTAAACTTTTTTGTGCTTCGTATAGCTGATCCAGCATAAAAGGCGTAGGGGGCCTTTTTGGAAATTTCAGATTATCTAGCCATTTTGTATCCCGTTCTTTTACGTACATCTCTAGCGATAAATGGTTTTGATAGGAAGTCCTAAAATCGTCTGCAATCAAGCGTTGTGATGTAGTGGCGTGAAAGAGCAAAGCTGCGCCGCCAAGTACGCCTAACAAAGCGAATAGGGCGATCCAACTTAGTAACGCTTTTGAAGACATAAGCTATTATTTATGCGTGAATTTATATTTAACCATAGTCGCGATATATGATTTCTCAAGCTATGCTGTTAAAAGTGTCCTGTTCAGGGAGTGGGTAACGTGAATGGCTGATATTTTAATTGTTGATGATATGCCAGAAAACCTCCAAGTATTACAACTTATTCTCCGTAAAGAGGGGTTTAAAGTGCTAGCGGCAAGGGGCGGAGATATTGCCCTCAGCATCGTTAAGAAACATCATCCAGCCTTAATAGTCACCGACATTAAAATGCCAAATATGTCTGGCATCGAGCTCTGTAAAACGTTGAAATCGAACGCAGTGACAGCCGGCATTCCAGTTGTCTTTGTTAGCGCTTACGAAGACAGTGAGAGTTTAGTTCAAGCACTTTCTGTAGGTGGCGTGGATTACATCACCAAGCCGTACAAGCCAAGTGAGATCATAGCGCGAGTTAACACCCAATTTAAATTGATTGAGGCGCAAAAATTAGCGGTTAAACAACAGCTATCGAACACTATTAATCAGATGATGATAGGTATTGCACATGAACTCAACACACCACTTGGCACAAGTATTACCTCGTCTAGCTATTTAAAAGAGATAGCACAAAACTTACAACAAGCATTGACATCACAAACGCTGACACAAGCACATTTAGTTGATGGTTTTGAGCAAATGAAAGAAAGTTGCGAGTTGTGTATACGCAATTTAGAGAAAGTAGCAAAATTTGTCAGCCTACTAAAATCAATATCGCAATCAGAAAGGGGCTGTGTTCGTGCGCCTACAAAGCTGTTTGATATTGAGAACCGCTTACGCAACAGTTTTTCGAAACAGAATGTTAAAATCGAATTTATTACAGAAATCGCAGCTAATTTATATATTGATGGTCAGGCGTTACTTGAAGTGTTTGAGAATCTAATTGAAAACTCGATAGCACACGCGTGGTGTTCACCTGAACATAGTGTCACAATTAGCTGTCAACACCTTGGTGAGCTGCTTCATATTTCTTATATTGACTATGGCGTGGGCCTAAAAGGTATTTCAACAACTGAACTCCTTAAACCTTTTATTACGACAAAACGAGGTAACGCTGGACATGTTGGATTGAGCGCCAATTTAACTGCTAACTTGATTTCAGGGGCGTTACAAGGCGAATTTGACGTAGATAATACTCCACTAGGATTGGAGTGGCGGATCCGTATTCCGGTTAGTGCACCTGATTGTGATTGATCTGTGTCAAAGTAGTGAGCTCTATTAGGAAAAGCGGACATAAGTCCTTATGTCATCGCCGCTAATTCAATAAGCTCGCTCGCTGTTAAAACGTAATCTGGAAAAGTCACCTGCCATGTATTGAATTAGCGTCACTGACTTATCTAAGAATTATCGACAACACGATCGTATAAGGGCTTTTTTAGCCTTTGCTGTTGCTGTTTTGAGAGGTAAGGTTTGATTTACCCCTCAAGCATAAACCCCTAGGTTAACAGACCCGATAACATACGCCTTACCTTCTACTAGGTACGCAGTGTTGAGATGACACGGGAAGTGCGTTATTTACCGAAACAATGTGTTTAGGTAAATAACCATGAATTACTAATAATTTTGGTGGAACCATTATGCAACAGTTACCTACCGTAGACTATCAATCGCCAAATGCTGCGAAAGAATTTGTAGAGTCATTAAGAAATACCGGTTTTGGTGTATTAAAGAATCATCCAATCCCTCAAGAGTTGGTTGAGTCAATCTACAAAAATTGGCAAGAATTTTTTAATTCAGAAGAAAAGCATCAATTTCTTTTTAATAAAGAAACACAAGACGGTTACTTTCCACCAGAGGTGTCAGAAGTAGCAAAAGGCTTTACCGTGAAAGATATTAAAGAATACTTTCATGTATATCCAAAAGGTCAAGTACCAGCTCAATTAGAATCTGAGATCCGTGAATATTATCGTTTGGCGAATGAGTTTGCCCAAACGTTATTAAGCTGGGTTCAATCAGAAGCACCAGAAGAAGTAAGAGCAAAGTTTTCGATTGATCTAAAAGACATGATCAGTCAATCAGAGCAAACGTTATTGCGTATTCTTCATTATCCGCCAATGACAGGTGACGAAGAGCCCGGTGCTATTCGTGCAGCCGCTCATGGAGACATTAATCTATTAACCGTGCTTCCTGCAGCAAATGAGCCAGGTCTACAGGTACAAAGACAAGATGGCAGTTGGTTAGATGTGCCATGTGATTTTGGTTCATTGATCATTAATATTGGTGATATGCTACAAGAAGCATCTGGTGGGTATTTCCCTTCTACTATTCACCGAGTGATCAATCCAACAGGCAAAGCATCGACTAAGTCACGTATTTCACTGCCACTGTTCTTGCACCCAAGACCAGATGTAGTGTTGTCAGAACGATACACGGCTGATAGTTACTTACAAGAACGTTTGAAAGAGCTAGGTGTTAAATAACCTCTGTTTTGAGCGTAACACTACTCAGTGGTGCTAGCTTTGCCTAGTGCCACTTTGGTTTTTTACTCGAAAGGCTGAACTCATTTCTTTCTCTAATTTCTCATCCTCGGTTATATTATTTCTGTAATTTTTGCTGTTTTTCCCTGACAATTTGCTCAAACTATGCAATATTCATTTTTTCAAAATGAATAAATTTCTTGAAAAAAATAATGACAACGCTGTCATTTGTTGTGTAACATCAATTCAACATGAATAAAAAACCGCGTCTAACGAAAATAATAACGTGGTGTAATCCAGAATAGAGTAGGGGTCTTTACATGATGGCTAAACAGGTTAACCAAGACCAACTATACATCGGTGTCGATGGTGGTGGAACAAAGTGCCGTGCAACTATTTATTCTCTTCAACATGGCATTTTGGGTACCGGTCTGGGAGGCCCTGCTAATCCCTTACATGGATTAGAGCGCACACTTGAATCTATTATGGTATCGACTCAAATGGCATTACAAGATGCGGGACTTCGTGTTGAGCAGGTTCATGAACTTAATGCCGGCCTTGGTCTCGCAGGTGTTAACTTGCCGCTGCTGTATGACAAGATTATGCAGTGGGAACATCCATTTAAACAGATGTTTCTTACCACTGATTTACATACTGCATGTATTGGGGCACATGAAGGTAGTGATGGTGCGGTCATTATTACGGGGACCGGTTCTTGTGGTTTTGCTTTGGTCAATGGCAAAACGGTCAACTATGGTGGACATGGTTTTGCTCAAGGCGATATGGGCAGTGGCGCATGGATGGGGCTAGAAGCAGTTAAAGCTGCCTTACTTGATCTTGATGGATTAGGTGAGAAAACAACGTTGAGCCAAGTATTATTAGATCATTTCAGTGCTAAAGATGCGATGGGAATTGCAGAGCAAATGGCAGGGCAACCTTCAAGTGGCTATGCAAAACTTGCCCGATATGTGTTAGATCAGGCTAAGCAAAACGATGACATCGCACTTTCAATAGTGAAGTCTGGTGCAGGATATATCAGCCGCTTGGCGAAGCGTCTGCTTGAACTGAATCCACCCAGATTGTCTATGATCGGTGGGTTATCTGAACCATTACAAGCTTGGCTTGACCCAGAAATCGCAAAGCAAGTCCAACTACCTAAGCAGCCGCCTGAAATGGGGGCTATTTACTTTGCTATTCAAAGTGCAGGTCAAGAATTACAAAAGGCGAACTAATGACGACTCAATGTTACTTTGCTCCAGAGCTTTTTGATGGCGAAAGTTTTAGGAAAGATGTTTACTTCAGTGTAAATAAAGGTCGAATTGAACATGTTAATGAATCGCAGGTGATCGATGCTTTGACATTATCAGGACTAGTTGTACCTGGTTTTATTGATGTTCAAGTTAACGGTGGTGGTGGCGCATTTTTTAATGCAGAGCAATCCACAGAGTGTCTAGAAAAAATAGTCAGTGCACATGGGAAATTTGGCTCTACAGGGCTGATGCCTACACTTATCACAGATAGAATTGAAGTGATGCAGCAAGCCGCCGACGCCACTGCACAGGCTATTGCAGCGGGTCAATCAGGTGTGCTTGGGATCCACTTTGAAGGTCCTCATTTGTCTCATCCTAAAAAAGGCACTCATAGCGAACAGTTTATTCGGCCAATCTCAGAGGAAGAGTTTGCCGTATACGGCCGTCAAGATTTAGGGATCAAGATGGTTACTTTGGCACCTGAAACTGTTCCTTTTAGCGACATTGAACGTTTGATTGCACTTGGCGTAAAAGTGTGTATTGGGCATTCAAATGCAGATTACGAAACAGCAAATGCAGCACTTAACGTTGGTGTAGATGGATTTACTCACCTTTTTAATGCAATGTCTGCATTTACCTCACGCGAACCTGGTGTTGTTGGAGCGGCGCTATGGGATGACAATAGCTGGTGTGGCTTGATTGTTGATGGTCATCATGTGCACCCATTGTCCGCACAGCTTGCTATTCGTACTAAGCAGCGCGGTAAAGTAATGCTTGTGACAGATGCTATGCCACCTGTTGGTACAGATGACACCGAGTTTGACTTTTTTGATGGTAGGAAAGTGATCCGTACAGGCGATCGTTTAAACTCAACAACAGGAGAGCTTGCAGGCAGCGTATTAGATATGGCAAGTGCGGTACGTAATACTGTCAATACGCTTAACGTGAGCCTAGCTGAGAGTTTACGTATGGCTTCCCTATACCCTGCACAGTATCTTGGTTTATCACAAAAAGGGCATCTAAGATCGGGTGCTGATGCCGACTTTGTGGTACTCGATAGACGTAACTTGCTTGTTGAGCAGACCTATATCGCAGGGCAGGTGATATAACTGTTCTGTAAATGATTCATGGTCGAAATGACCTTGTAGATTTCCCTGATAAAACCCCGCAGCTGTATCGCGGGGCTTTGTTTTTTGTGTTTAGCCGATATTCGATATGGATGGTTCAATAACTAGAGCTGGTAAACCAATTAGTCTTAATACTTACTAAGTTTGCAGACGTAAATCGGTCGCTAACTTCGTTAAAACTTCTTATCTAGAACAACTAAATAGCAAGATTTTTGCTTAGTTATAGACAAGTTCTTTTCGTCTCAAAATAGTAAGCTTAACTAAGATAACTATTGGTATCGCTTCGATTTACTTTATGGTGGGATAGCGATTACACGCATTGTGAATACACCTTACAGTCAGTCGGTTAGTTTGATTGAGCTACCCATCGTTATGTTTTCAAACGGATAAATAACTATGGCAACTAATAATAAACCAAAACGACTTGCGTCTTTAGACGCCTTGCGTGGCATGGATATGTTCTGGATCTTAGGTGGCCAGTCAATTTTTGCTGCACTATTTGTATTGACCGGATGGCAAGGGTGGAAAGCTTTCGAAGCACATACGGCCCACAGCCCTTGGCATGGTTTTACTTTTTATGATCTTATCTTTCCACTATTTATCTTTTTATCAGGTGTAGCAATGGGTTTATCGCCCAAGCGTATTGATCATCTACCTTTTAAAGAGCGTCAACCGTTTTATATCAAAGCACTGAAGCGCCTCTTATTACTGTGTGGTTTTGGCGTGCTATATAATCATGGTTGGGGTACGGGGATCCCAATGGATCCAGAAAGTGTTCGTTACGCGAGTGTCTTAGGTCGGATCGCGTTTGCTTGGTTCTTTTGTGCTTTACTGGTTTGGCACACTAGCTTGCGAACATTGGCCTATGTAGGTATTGGTATATTGTTATTCTATTGGATTTTGCTTTGCTTCATTCCTGTCCCCGGTGGACAAGCCGGCGACTTAAGTGCAAACGGTGTGGGTAGTTGGAATGCATTTATCGACACGTATCTACTTCCAGGGATCAGTTATCAAAATCGTCCGGTTGACCCAGAAGGTGTGCTATCTAGTTTACCTGCCATCGTTAATGCTATCGCAGGGGTATTTGCAGGTCGTGCAATTGCTAATGCACACACTCAAGGTGAGTGGAAAACGGTAGCTATTCTAGCAGGCTCTGGGATCGTTGCGTTAGCACTAGGTTGGATTTGGGGTATGCAGTTTCCTGTTAATAAAGAGTTGTGGACGAGTTCATTTGTGCTCGTAACCGTGGGCTGGAGCGCGATCCTGTTAGCAGTATTTTATGCGGTTGTAGATATACTGAATTTTCAGCGCTGGGCGTATCCCTTTGTTATTATTGGAGCCAACTCTATTATTATTTATTTGGCGTCGAGTTTAGTGGACTGGAGCTTTATTAGTAAGAGTGTGTTTGGTGGGGTTATTACTGCTGTACCGGCTGCATGGCAGCCGCTAATGGCTGTTTTTGCGTTATTGGCAGTGCAGCTTCTGGTGCTTCACTGGATGTATAAACGCCGCATTTTTGTAAGTGTATAGCGGCCCTCGGTGGTTATCAGCAGCTCAGGTTAATTAGTAAAAGTGCCCACTATTGTGGGCTTTTTTATACCTGCTGAATGTATAGCGTAAAAAATATCCATATTTTTTTTCACTTTTGCTTTACAAGAGAATTATTTCTGATAATAATGACAGCGTTGTCATAATGGTAATAACCTAATGCTGTGTATCCCAATTAGGTTCGATCTGACCTTGTCTTGATTGCACGCGAGACAGGGTTCAGATCCCATTTTATTCTAATCATCTCAACATTTGGTTAATCGTATGCAAGTAGTCATTTTAAAAGACGCTGCCGAAGTGGCAGCATATGGTGCAGACATTTTTACAACGCAACTAAAGCGTAAAGCTAACTCTGTGTTGGGATTAGCAACGGGTTCAACACCAGTTGCTTTGTATCAAGAATTAATTAAGCGTAATCAAGCAAATGAAATTAGTTTTGCTGAAGTTACCAGTTTTAACCTAGATGAATATTTAGGTTTAGATGGCTCACATCCACAAAGTTATCGATATTTTATGCAGCAGCAGCTGTTTGACCATATCAATATTGATAAAAGTCATACGCACGTTCCTCCAGGTGACGCAAAAAATCCAATTACGGCGTGCGGTGAGTATGAAGCGCGTATTAAGTCAGCTGGTGGAATTGATGTACAGCTTTTGGGCATTGGCAGAAATGGCCACATTGGCTTTAATGAGCCATCGTCAGGATTAACTTCACGTACTCGCGTAAAGACCCTAACGAAAGCAACAATTGATGATAATGCACGATTTTTTAAAGCTGATGAGTACCAGCCACATTTATCCATCACAATGGGTATTGGCACTATTTTAGATGCTAAAAAGGTAGTGTTGCTAGCAACCGGTGAAAACAAAGCTGAAGCGGTTGTTGCGATGGTAGAGGGGCCGTTAACTGCCGCATGTCCGGCCTCAGCGCTACAAATGCACCGAGATGCAGTGATCGTTATTGATGAAGCCGCGGCATCTAAGCTAAAAGACATTGAATTTTATAAGCATATTGAAAACGAGAATCAAAAGTTGCTGGATTATCTTGCCTCTCTGTAGTGTGAAATCACACTGTAGTTTTCGAAAGCCCATTTATGGGCTTTTTTTTTGCCAGCATCTTTGCGCTGTGTTAGTTTTAATCTCTCTAAGAGATGGCTAATTTGGTCCGAAAAATGAGGGAATAGGGGCTTGTTGTATTACACTCAAATGACGTTAGACAGAGCATCTAACGAACGAAAAGATAAAAATTGGTTATTGTCCCAAATGGGCGATAACAGTCGCTGGCTATTAATTCAAGACGACGCAAATTTAGTGCACACTCAAGCTAACGAATTACATTATCTTTCTCGAGCAGATGTTTCCGACTTAGCACTTCAAGATGCGATATTTTTAGGTCGTGATGAATCGCACAGTTACTTTGCTCTTGATGTTTCTAAGCAACGAGACAAACTTTATTTTATTGATGCTGAGTCTGAGTTTATCAACATGCGTCAGGTAGGTCGCAATTTGCCAAAACAGCAAGGCTCGATAGGAGTGCTTGCCCGGGGCTTATGTTACTGGCATAAAACCCACTGTTTTTGTGGGCGCTGTGGACAACCTAATAAAATGGTTGAAGCAGGTCATGCAAGGCGCTGTGTGAATCCAGAATGTCGACATATGACGTTTCCCCGTACAGATCCTGCCGTTATCATGCTTGTAACGCATGTATTCCCCGATGGTATTGAACGCTGCTTATTGGGTCGTCAGGCCATTTGGCCTGAGGGCGTATTTTCAACACTGGCGGGGTTTGTGGATCCGGGGGAGACTTTAGAGCAAGCAGTAATAAGGGAAGTGATGGAAGAAGCGGGAGTTGAAGCATACGATGCCACTTATATTGCCTCGCAGCCATGGCCATTTCCGTCTTCACTTATGCTCGGATTTATCGCAAAAGCGAAAACCACAGAAATCTTCGTGGAGCAAGATGAGCTTGAGCAGGCTAGATGGTTTTCACGGGCGGAGCTTAATACATTTTCAGAGTGGGGCGATACCAAGCCCGGCTATAAACTGACCAGAGAAGACTCTATCTCCAGATATTTAGTTGAATACTGGCGTGCACAACCAGAAGAGTAATTATGAAAAAGCATACAAAAATTGTTGCTGCTGGAAGAAAAGCAGAATATACAGCAGGGGTGGTAAATCCAGTCGTTCAGCGCGCTTCGACTGTAGTGTTTGAAAGCGTTGCTGAAATGCAAGAAGCAATAAAAGGTCGTGGCCATCGTACACTGTTTTATGGTCGGCGAGGCACCAACACCCATTTTGCTTTGCAAGATGCCATTGCAGAGCTTGAAAATGGCGCGGGTTGTGCCTTGTACCCGTGTGGGGCAGCAGCAATTGCACAATCGCTCTTGTCGTTCTTGAAAGCCGGAGACCATCTACTGATGGTGGATACCGCTTATGAACCCACCAGAGATCTCTGTGACAAGTTACTGAAGGGTTACGGAATAGAGACCACCTACTATGATCCAATGATTGGCGCTGGTATTGGCGCGTTAATTCAAGACAATACCAAAGTGTTGTTCTTAGAGTCTCCAGGTTCAATCACGATGGAAGTACAAGATGTGCCAGCGATGGTTGAAGTTGCAAAGCGCCGTGGCGTTATCACTATGCTTGATAATACGTGGGGTAATGGCTGGCAGTTTAGGCCACTTGACCACGGTGTTGATGTTAGTATTCAAGCAGCAACAAAATATATTGTTGGACATTCGGATGTAATGATGGGCGTAGCCGTTGCAAACGAGCGTTATTGGCCCGAATTGAGAGAACACTCTTATTTATTGGGGCAATGTACCTCCGCAGATGATGCTTATTTAGCGCTGCGTGGATTACGCACTATGCCCGCGAGATTAAAACAACATGAACAGTCGGCAATGACTGTGGCCAAATGGCTTGACGCACATCCACTTGTCGACCACGTTAGACACCCAGCTTTTGAAACTTGCCCCGGTCATGAGTTTTTCAAGCGCGACTTTGATGGCAGTAATGGTTTATTTTCAATTGTAATGAAAGAAGGTAGCCAAAAAGCGATTAACCGTTTCTTGGATGCCTTATCCCATTTTAAAATGGGCTTTTCATGGGGGGGATACGAGAGTTTGGTTACAGCCAATAAAACCATGGAGTATTTGCGATCAGCCACAGGTTGGACACTTGGTCCCGTTATCCGCCTTCACATAGGTCTTGAAGACGTAGAAGACTTGATAGAAGATTTAGAACACGCACTTAAGGTCTACGAACAAAATCTTGGTAAACCTTAAAACCTCGGCTCAACTTATCAGTATTGGGTACTTCATTTTAAAAGAGGTACCTTGGATTTATTGAGCCACAATAACTCTTGGATCAAGACTGAAAACTGTGTAGAGCAATACCAGTTTGGTGCAGTTTAAGCGTAAAGCACAGGGAACTTTCAGAGGGTGGATATGTCTAAGAGCTACGTCATAAAAGTATTGCAAACTGAATTCAAGGAAAGGTGATGAAATTAAACAGACTGATTATGTTACCGATAATCTCACTCAGCGCTTGTGTAGTAATGCCTGTTCAAGATACTGGTCACACCAACAAGTGCGAGATTTCATCGGATAGAAAAACCCTAAAGATAGTAGATGTTGCAGACGAAACTAATACGTATTATTCCGTGAGTGGAATTATTTTAACGCCAATACTCGTTCCTACTACCGCAATTCTTTCGGGGACTTATATGCTGATAAATAATACCTATCGTCTTGGGGAAGAGACGATAAAATGCGAAAGCAAATCTTAAAAGTAACTACAGACTTGTATAATTGTTGCGTTGTGTTTTGGTTTAAGCACTGCGCAATGCTCCAACTATTTAAACCAGAAACTATTTAAACCAGACACCCACCTATTTAAACCAGACACACACCACTAATTTTGCACCTTGATGAGATACCGCCTAAGCTTTGAATCTATACTCAATGGATTGAGGAAACCAAACGATGGCGACTGCCCGTAAAAAACAAATCAGTTTAACTGACACCAAATATTATCACTGTATCTCCCGTTGCGTCAGGCGCGCATTTCTCTGTGGCGAAGATAAATTTACCGGAAAATCATACGAACATCGCAGAGATTGGGTTGAAGAAAAGCTCTTGATGTTGGCTTCCGTATTTTGCATTGATGTTTGTGCTTATGCCGTGATGAGCAATCATACTCACATTGTTTTATATGTTGATGACAACAAGGCGAAACGTCTGTCCGATGAAGCGATAGTGATACGATGGCACAAGTTGTTTAAAGGTAATTGGATAAGCCAAAAATTTACTGAAGGTGAGCCACTCAATGAGTCGGAGCAGTTGATATTAGATGAGCTAGTTGATAAGTACAGGAAAAGGCTGGCCGATATTAGCTGGTTTATGCGAGTACTTAACGAAGACATCGCCCGCCGAGCAAATAGAGAAGATAATTGTACAGGCCGTTTTTGGGAGGGACGATTTAAGTCTCAAGCATTACTGGACGAGGCTGCATTGGCCGCTTGCCTCGCTTACGTAGACTTAAACCCCATTAGAGCCAACATCGCCACAACGCCTGAAACCTCAGACTACACCAGCATCAAAAAACGCATCGACCACGCTAAGCTGGGAAAGCAACCAAAAAACCTACTACGCTTTGTGGGCAGCCCACGAAAACATATGCCAAAAGGCCTGCCTTTTGAACTCAAGTCTTATATCGAATTGGTTGAACTCACAGGCCGTTGTATTCGAGACGACAAGCGAGGCTATATCTTTGAATCTCAGCCCATACTCACTCGACTAAATATAGAGCCTGAGAACTGGATAAAACTCACTACGCAGTTTTCTCGGGTATTTCACGGCGCGGTTGGTCGAGAGCGAACAGTAACCGCCTACTGTGAAACACTGCAAAAGCGACGACGAACAAACCTAACAAACTGTGAGCGCTTGTTGACTTAGTAAAACTCACATTCTCAATTCTCGAATTTCTTACAGCTGCATTTACAGCGCTTTGTTGTGCGCGATAACCCGGTTTTAGTGTAGAGATACGCTCAAGTGCTAAAAAATAACCTATCGATACACGCTTTTGACCAAAGTGATGGAAGTGCATTCATACGTTTTTACTTGACGTCCTCAGCTTGGGTATTAATAGTAATGGGTGTCAGGATATTATTCATGGGATATTATTCATCAGGATATTATTCAGTGCTAAAAAATAACCTATCGATACACGCTTTAGACCAAAGTGATGGAAGTGCTTTCATACATTTTTACTTTACGTCCTCAGCTTGGATATTAATAGTGTGATGGGTGTCAGGATATTAATGGGTGTCAGGATATTAGGATATTAATGGGTGTCAGGATATTAGGATATTAATAGTGTGGGCAGCATCTGGAAGGCATGTTGTAACTAATATAAGTCAGTCGATTGCTAATAACTCAGCTATTGGTAACGTCGTAGTCTCAGGTAATGTAACTAATCTAGGGCGTAAACTATTAGCACTGGTCGAGTTAGAAACTTACTCATAACAAGCGTTTTATAGTGACTCGCAATGTTCGGCAGCTTCGTTTCGCTCAAGTATGGCCAAGCGCTGTTCACACCTTAACTTGCTTGTTTGCCCATAGAAGTTTTTATACGAAGTTCGTCTAATACAGCCGACGTCCTAAAACGTTTCTGTCTAAATACAAGTTAGGTGAGCACCTGTTGCCGCAATTGGATTTAAGATATGACATTGCTGTTGAATGGCCGAGTTTGGCACTTATATCTGATTAAGCCCTAGTAGATAAAGCTAAGACTTAATATCCTTCAGAATGAAGATGAGTAATTAGGATCAAGCCAAGGCTTGACCCTAATTCTTTTAGTGTTGTGGCTGTGGTGGGAAGTTAGCCAGTAACTCCGAGATGGTTTTGTTTATCGACTCCGTTCTTTTTTCTGGTGACTGGTGGCTACGTAAACGGCCTTCTTTCGCACCGCGCCATATCAGCTGGTTGGACGCTTTATCTATCATGTCCACAACTAATGTGCCCACTTCATACTCACGAGTTGTAGTTTGTGTTTGCCAGCCAAATCCCCAGTAACTCCAACGAGCACCATAGGTGGTGTGTAAAGAGTCCGATTCAATCTTGGTATCCACTGAAGCATGGTAATTAACCAATAAGTCAGCCGACTGCGGATCGGTGAGGGTGAAACCCTGTTTACTCATTTCTTGTTGAATGGCACTGCGGATCCGCTTTTCCATTAAGTCATTCACTTGATACTCACGGCCTTCATTTTTCAGATCGGCTTCGGGCGACCAGGCATAGGTTTTGTAGTTAGCGAATTGTACAGACTTGTCATAATCCCAATCAGGGGTTTTGGCGCAGGCCGCTAACATTAACACCAAAGCGGCGATAACAATATTCTTAAACATGTGTCTTTACTCCTTAGTGGGATGTTTACTCTACCTTAACGTGTTAAGCTGTTAATTGATAGAGACAAAGCATCCCTTGATCATTGCCTCTAAGACCTTAACTTGGAATTAATGTTCCACCTCTATCCAATCTTTTTCGTCTACCCAGTTTTGGCTTCCATGTGCAACACTTCGGATAGGTACCAAGTAGTCACAGCTGATCTGTGGTTTAACCGAAGCAAAAATAGGTACAAACCCAAAGCTTAGCGCAGTTTCGATGATGGCTTTTTGGTTTTGTGGGTCTATATCTGCGGCTTCATCTATGTAAATAGGGATACGATACATCGCTTGCTCTTGATCAGATAATAGGTAGCGAATAAATAGCATGCCACATAAAAGTTTGATAGTGATCCGAGTACCGTTTGAACCTGCCGAGTCAATTTTATCAAAGTGCTCGGTTTCACCCGCACGGTTGACGACTTCAAAGCGAATATCAAAGAGATCGGTGAGTGTCAATCCCGCTTTATCACTTGCAAGTTTAATGATGTGATCTTTCGCCTCGTTAACCGATTTTTCTGAGCTCGGCTGCTCGCTCAGTAGGTCTAAGCTTTCGCCTTTTTCGTATAAATCTGACGTGCTAATAATAGTATCTATGCTATCGACTAACATTTTACGAGGGATCACATTGATCTTAAACGCCTGCAAGTTAGAGATCCGATGCTGGCTTATACCTTTATTAAAACTGTTCATTTCACGACGTAAGCGCTCTAAGTCTTGACGCAGTCCTTTGATGGTTGCAGCCACCTCAGTGAGCGCGACACGTGCTTGTTTATCGACGGCATCTCGCTCGTTATCGAGGTTGTGATACGCGCTGATCAGTTTTTGGTACTTAGTGTTAGCGTCAGATTCGTTTTCAAACTTAGTGATCCCCGCATTGTAGATATGCAAGTAGGTATTACGCACGTTAACGTCTAAGTTTCTAAGTTCATTACATTCTTTGTTAAACTGATGGATCACCTCTGACAGGTTATCAAAATCCAGCGTAATTTCGATTTCGTACGGTGCCAACTTACCCGAATATAGGTCTAGTGTGTGGTCAATACGCTCTGACTTTACTTGCTTTAGGCGGTCGGCTTGGCGCACCAACAAGTCTTGCTTGCTTTTAATGATAGAGCGGCGGTCTGAAATTGAACCTGCATTGCGTTGAATATCATGTAAATATTCATCAACTTGCTCTCGTTCCATCTCTAGCTGCTCTTTGAGGGCTTGTTGAGCATCGACCGATTGCAACATGGTTTGATATTGCTCAAAGCGTTTCATGGCCGCTTCGGTAGCCATGAGCTCATCATAAAGCGCATCACGTTCTTTTTGCTTTTCAGCGACGTTTGCAGCTACTTCACGCTGTTGCTTTAAGTCATTAAGCGATTGTTGCAGTGACTCTAGCTGTGCTTGCAGCTGGGCTTTATTCTCACCGCTTTGCATTTGCACTGGACTGAGCTTTTTCAACTTAACAGTAGCGCCAGGTACTTTAAGCTCTCCACCTTGAACTGATTTAGACAGTGACTCTAAAAACGCGCCAAAGGCATCTTCGTCGGTGATGCTAATTTCACCCTGAGAGGTGGTTGAAAACGATAACAAATCTGGATTTAAAATTCGTGATATCTCTTCTACTTCTTTTAAAGACAGATCTTCACGCATACGAGTAAACAAGTTGAACTCAAGATTCTTGAGTTGCAGTTTCAAACTCTTAATTTGCTTTTGCGTTTCGTTGATACGGAAATCAAGAGTATGCAGGCTTTGCCCCTGTGCACTATTGATAGAGAAGGAAAGTTGCTCATATTCCTTTTTCAACAGCGTTAAATTGGTTTTAAGCGTTGCATGATTGGTCAGTTCAAATTCACGTTTTAACGCGTGGAAATCGGTAAACCATTGCTCTATTTGGGTTTGCTTACGCTCGATATCGCGAGACTGTTGGACGTACAGCTGCTGCTTAGACTCAAATTCACGCTTCTCTGCTTCGATATCTTCCAGCTGTGTAGCTAATTCCGCAATTTGCTCGTTGTGATAGTTATCATATTCGACCAAAGCTAAATCTAGTTTTGGTGCGTATGCCGCCAATTTACCTTTTAACACAGCCTCATTTTCAAGCATTTTCTCAAGGGCTGAAATTGGCTCTTGCATTGACTCCAGCGCATTTAGCTCACGGCGAGCGCGGTTGACCTTATCAAAAGCGCGACGCCAGACTTCATAAAAGTCGACTTTCGAGTTCGACATATGGCGTTCGAACACCTTGAGCATAAAGCGTTTTACGTCTTGCGCGCCGAGTTTATGCAGATTCAAAATACGGCGGAATATTTCTTTATATACAGGCGCATCTTGGACATTATTCAGTGGGATCATCTTCAGGTTGATATCACCATCAAATGGCGTGGCTCCGCCTGTGAGTAGGGCATTGAGTTCTTGTGCTTTTAGCTCTACAGGTTTTAGCTGCTTTTCCTGCAAATGATTAAATAGCTTAGTGTACTTGATGATACTTTTACCTTGGGTGTAATCATCAAGATTCAGCTTGCCTTGATAGCAAAAAAACTGGTGTGCGTAACCGGCAATTTTGCCAAGGCCTGCAACGCCAATAACGACATCGCCGTGGGGGAGGTTAGCTTCTAGCAGTATATAGGATTGATCTGACGAAAAATAGAACTTACGCGTTTCCTCTAAATCGTGACCGTCCCACTCTGTCAGCCTTAAATCGTTGATAAGTGGGAACTGCAAGGCATTGATCACTGAGCTTTTACCAGTGTTATTAGGCGCACAGATAGATGCACTTTTATTCAGAGGAATGACACACTTCGCATATCCGGCGGTATTTAATAACGCTAGTTTACTTAAGCCGTACAACTGCTCGCTCATAGCTCGTCCTCAATATCATATTGTTCTTCGTTTACTTCCATTAGTGCGTCAATGTAGCGATAAATCGGTGCAAGTAGCATAAAGCCTTGCTCAACCTCACGGGCAAGACCCAGTCTTACCATACGCAAAAATACGTCCTTTCTAAGATCTGAACCCGAAAAAATCTCAAGCTGATCAAACAGGTGCTTATTGAGTTGTACTATGGTCTGCATTAGCTCCAAATCACAGCTTTCATCAAATAGTACGCGAAGCGGATCTTTACCTTGGTTGGCGTAGTGCTCGATCAAGATATAAATGGTTAGGGCAATCGCCCGGGAGATTTTCCCCATATTTGGCGTGCTTTCATCACTTGCTAGGTAATAAAAGCCTCTAGCATCATGTTGTAAGTCATGGCCTAGTGCAGCAAATAACGCTTGATAGCTTTCTATTTGCTGGTCTAGCTCTTGCCAAAGAGTCGTGTCTTGTTCGCTAATGTGATACCCGCTCACCAGTTTCTTGTTGATGGCTTGGAGCTCATTGAGCATATCTAAATTAATTGTTGTCATCATGCTAATCTTGTTTTGCTTTGGCACTAAATGGATATAAAGAAAAAGTATGTGATGCGATAGTGATCTTACTTTTTTGCTGCTCCTGACTTAAGGTCAAATCTGATTCGTTGATCAGCTTTTGATAAAGGAATAGCATTTCGTCTGCTTCAAGATCAGGATAGCTATCGCTTAAAAAGCCCAGAAGTGCTTGGCGCTTTTTACCTGTTTGTTGAAATCTTGTTTTTACTGCATGGTAATCTGGGATGGTTGGGCTTTGATATGCAGGTACATCGTCGTGATCGGGCAGCTGATACTCTTCATGCTCAAATTCAACAAGACTTGCCATATAAGCCACCATGTGACGCTTTTGCCCAAGATTAAAACGTTGAATATCTGAAACAAATTCTGGTTGAACTGGTGAAAGTAATCGGTCAACGCCGCGTTTTCTAATTTGTCCAAGGACTTTAGAGGCTTGTCTTGTAATGAGTGTATTACGGCGCAGCTCCTCTCTCAGTGGCATTAGTAGGTCGGCGCTGCGGCTTAAGCTCTCTCTACCAATGAGGTGCATATCTAAAATTCGTGTTCTGAGTTGCTCCAGCATACGTTTATCTGCAGCGCCACGGCCCAATTGTTCAATCTCGTCAATTTGTTCACTGACCTGAAGCTCTATCTGATCAAAGCAGCGTTGGAACGGACCATGAATATCGACCATTTCCAACATCGGCTCGATATATTCGTCAAACGCTTCCAATACGGCTTTATACCTCATGCCAAGAGACAGCGTGGAGGTATCAGACTTAGCTTGTTCAACCAAGTTCATGATAGCGCTTTCGTTATGTTCGAACAGCTTAACAATTTTACGAACGCGTTCGTCCATAATTCGACTAAAACGGCGTAGTTCAGAGTAATCGGCTTCTTCACCAGCTTGCGCTATGCGGTTGCCCAGACGTTCTAGGTCTTTTATCAAAACGGTAATTTCTTCCGCTAAGCCTAGGCTCTCTTCTTGCAGTAAAAAGCTTGCAAAATCAGCAATCGCCCGATTGATCTCCAGCTGGGAAGACTTTGCTAGTGGAATAATTATTTCTTGTTGGAGTAATCGATTGGTTTCTTTATAAATTCGCTCACTAGACCAGCTAGGGTTTTTCTGTTTTAGGATGTTTTGTACATCTTTAAGACTGAAATCAGCGAGCTTAAATCGTTTAAAAAGTAGCTCCAATACGCTCCAGTGCTCATTTATCGTATTTAATAATTTTTTTGCTGGGATCATAACTTTCCAGTAGGTAGTAGAGAAGTTACATTACTACTTCATCAATTTGTCACAAAATGTTTATCGTACGTAGCATGGGAACTATGATGGTGCTAGAATCCGCCGCGAAAACGAACCCACCCTTTGTTACATTTAATTACAGGTTGTTTACGCATTATGGTTACGCCCATTATTCTAACCCTGATAGCCATCGCTTTTATACTGATCGTTATAGAAGATATTATTCATGTAAACAAGGCCAAAACCACGCTTTTTTTTGGTACTTTATGTTGGATTATCGCCTTTATCTCTCCAATTCATGGTCAAAGCCCAGAAATTGTACAAATTGAGCTAGATCATAACATCCTAGAAATTGCCACATTATGGCTGTTTTTGATGGCGGCGATGACATTTGTTGCCTACCTAAACTCCAAAGGATTCATCCAAAATATTGTTCACCGGATCATGCCAACCCATATTAGCGAACGCAAGCTAATGTTTTTAGTTGGTGCCTTTGCATTTGTGTTTTCTTCAATATCGGACAATATTACCGCGACGCTTATTTCATTAGCTGTAGTCATGTCTTTAAAACTAGACCCGAAAAAGCTAATAAAATATGCGACCTTAATTATATTTAGTGTTAACTCCGGCGGCGTGTCTTTGATCACTGGGGATGTTACTACTTTGATGATATTTTTGGCTGACAAAGTCACAATCCCTGATCTTTTATTGCTGATCATGCCGTCTATGTTGAGTGTATTCGTGCTGGCTGCCATGCTTTCTATTGGTATGAATGAAAAAATTACCTTTGAAAAGGCTGAATTACGCAGAATTGAAAAGACCGACATTACCATTGCACTTATTTTCTTATCGACGATTTTCGCAACATTGTTCTTGAGCGTTCAATATCATGTACCGCCAATGTTGACTTTCCTATTTGGCCTGTCCTTGATGTTTTTAATGGCACAATTTTTAATGCGCAAAAAGGACGTGAATAAAAAAATCATCGACTATATTCGTGAAATTGAATACGACACCTTGTTATTCTTTGTTGGTGTATTGCTCTTAGTTGGTGCGTTAAAAGAGGTTGGTGTACTGTCTAAGTTTACTGATTTATATCTATACCTTGCGCCAGAGTATGCAAACTATTTGGTTGGTTTGATGAGTGCTGCGGTCGATAACGTGCCATTAACCGCTGCATTATTAAAAGCAGATATTACCATGACCCCTTCACAGTGGTTGACTTTTACCTATGCAACAGGGGTAGGTGGTTCCATGCTTATCATCGGCTCTGCGGCAGGGATCATTGCGATGAGTAAGGTCAAAGCGTTGACTTTTTCAAGTTATCTCAAAATGAGCTTCTATCTGCTTATTGCTTACACTGTCGGTTATAGTGGGGCATATTTCGCAGGCCAACTTATTTAACTTGAGCTACACATATTTTCACCCTTTTGGGACAAGTTTTTTATAAATTACTTGACACCTAGACGGCTAAAAGATAATTTTCTCACATCGCCCGCATTTATTGCGGGCTTTTATTTTGCTTTTATTCATATTTGCAAAGGCAAAATAAACAGAAGAGGCGCGATGCTTAGGTAGTTAGTGTGAGGTGACGAGACCAATGACCACTAGTGAGGGAAGTATTCGCCGAGGAGAAGCGTTGCTCGTCGCGACGATTCTTCGGTTTACGAGGCTGAATCCTCGGAACTGTCACCGTATTGGTGGAGAGCTTCTGGCAAAGGTCATTTCAAGCGTTCGTCTTTCTAGAAATCCCATGCCGAGTTCTCCTTATAAAATTTGACTGTGCCATCGGTCGAGAGGAGAGAAAATGAATTCGCAGTATGTTGTAGCCAAATTTGGCGGTACCAGTGTCGCTGACTTTGAAGCTATGTCTCGTTGTGCTCACATTGTTCGTGACAATCCATATGTTCGAGTTGTGGTTGTTAGCGCATGTGCTGGCGTAACCAATCACCTTGTAACGCTAACTCAACAAAAGGAAGATGAAGCCGGGCGCAAAGCAGTTGTTGCAGCGGTTGAAAACATACAGCAAGCGATTATCGACAAAGTATCTTTGGATGCTGACCTTGCTGAAGGTTACAAACAAACATTTTCTGAATTTGAGAGTTTAGCCAGTTTGCCTGCCTTGAGTCGGCAACAATGTGATGAGGTGCTGAGTTTTGGCGAGCGTTTTTCTTCCTACCTGTTCACGCAAATTTTAAGAAACCACAATGTCAAAGCATCTCGTTTTGATGTTAGAAAAGTACTCAAAACTGATAATCAATTTGGTAAAGCGAATCCTAATGTAGCTGCCACACGTGAAGCTGCGAAGGCTAACCTTGTTAATTTGCTGGATGATAGTGTTCAGGTAACGCAAGGCTTTATTGGCTGCGACCAATACGGTCAAACAACCACACTAGGTCGTGGTGGTTCGGATTACAGTGCTGCACTGTTAGCAGAAGCGATAGATGCTTCTAGTGTGCATATTTGGACCGATGTAATTGGTATCTTTAGTACAGACCCTCGCTTGTGTGAAAAAGCGAGGCCAATTCCTCGTTTGAGTTTTGATGAAGCTGCTGAAATGGCGACATTTGGTGCAAAAGTGCTACACCCAGCAACTATTTTACCTGCCAGCCGCAAAGGGATCTCAGTGTTTGTCGGGTCGAGCCGCGATCCACAAGCAGGAGGAACTTGGATTGAAAAAGAAAAAACTGCTCAAGCGGGGATCCGTGCAGTAACTCAACGTAAGAACCAGATCTTACTGACACTGAAAAGTCCCGAGATGCTATTGGCAAGTGGTTTTTTAGCTCGTATTTTTACAATCTTAAGTAACTACAACATTTCGGTTGATTTGGTCACTACTTCAGAGATAAGCGTTGCGCTGACGCTTGATAATGCCCCAAACGCATCTCGTCCAGAGCTGGAGCAAGCGTGTCTAGATGAGCTAGGGGAGTTTTGTCATGTCACAGTTGAAAACAATCTAACACTAGTTGCAATGATAGGCTCAGAGATCCAGCTCCGACAATGCCAGTTGAATTTAATGGATGTGTTATCTCAGTTTAACATTCGACTAATATGCCATGGTGCAAGCAAGCACAATTTGTGTTTCTTGGTGGAACAGCAGGAGTCTGATCAAGTGGTACAATCAATTCATGCCAAATTATTAGAAGTAGCATAAGTAAATTTATTGCCTGTACTGCACTAATAAAAAAGTTGCAATATTTGCTCGGTGATGGCACTTTATCAACAGGATACTTGGGAGTGCCATTATGAATTATAAAGACGTCTACGAGTTCTGGTTTGTTGAATGTACAGAAGCTGATTGGTGGAAAAAGTCAGCAGATTTTGATCGCATCATCAAAAATCGCTTTGGTATCCTTCATCATATGGCGCAGCAGGGAGAACTTTCAAGTTGGCGTACATCGCCCGTTGGGGCACTGTGTGAAATCATTATATTAGATCAATTCTCCCGCAATATCTTTAGGAATACTCCAGAAGCGTTTGCCAGCGATCCATTAGCATTATGCTTAACTCAACATGCTATCGAAAAAGGCTATCACCAACAACTTAATGACACTGAATTAATGTTTTTATATATGCCACTAATGCACAGTGAAAGCGCGAGCATACATACATTAGCACAGCAATATTTTAAACCTTTGCCCAATTACGACTTTGAATTGGCGCACAAACGTATAATCGACAGGTTTGGACGCTATCCGCATCGCAATGAAATTTTAAAGCGAGCATCAACCGAGGCCGAGCTAGCCTTTCTCAATACACCAAACTCGAGTTTTTAAGCTCAACCCCATTACACTCGCATTTTTAATGGAAGTACGTATAATCAGCCGTCTACAAAAATAATGATTGATTTAAGACATGGCTCATACGCGCGATGGATTTCAAAGCCGGCTTGGCTTTGTGTTGGCAGCAGCTGGTGCGGCTGTTGGACTTGGAAATATTTGGGGTTTCCCGACTCAGGCTGCAAACCATGGGGGCGGCGCCTTTTTGTTGGTTTACTTTGCGGTAATTTTTCTACTCGCATTACCTGCGCTTTATACTGAGCTGTATTTAGGCCACCAGGCGCAAGCAAACCCAGTTAAAGCACTCAAAACTGCATGGCGTGAGCGCAGCCCAAAGGTTGGCGCTGCAGCCGGTTATATCGGTCTTGGCGGTGCTATCGTGATGTTAAGCTTCTACTCTATTGTGGCAGGGTGGATGTTGTCTCATTCTCTTGATCCATTAGCACAAATGGCTGAACTGGATAGTGTGCATGCGTTTCTTAGTGGCGATTCGATACTTAGAAACTTCCTGTTCACACCACTGATGCTTCTACTTACGGCTAGTATTATCCTCAAAGGTGTAAAGTCTGGTATTGAAGCGTGGTCGCGCAGGTTAATGCCACTGTTGCTTTTACTCTTGGTTGGTTTGATAGCGTATATGGCTACGCTTGATGGTGCAGCAGAAGGGTTTCGAACTTATCTTATCCCTGATTTTGCTAAAATTAGCGATCCCGATTTGATCATTGCTGCAATGGGGCAGGCGTTTTTCTCACTATCGCTGGGTGTTGGCTGCATGATGATTTATGGTTCATATTTAAAGCCTAATGAAAATCTTCCCAAGTTGACCTTCAGTGTTGCAATGTTAGATACAAGCGTTGCGTTTTTGGCAGGCTTATTGATTATTCCCGCTATTTTCGTAGCGCAGCAAAATGGCGTTCAAGTTTTTCAAGATGGCAAGTTGATTGGTGAAGGTCGGTTAATTTTTGCGATTTTACCAGAGCTATTTGCGAATATGGGACAAGTTGGATTACTGGTCAGCCTCACCTTTTTTGTACTGATGTCTATTGCTTCAGTTACGTCCACCATTTCTTCTACGGAGATCCCGGTTTCGTTTTTGGTTGAAAACCACGGCTTTAAACGCAAGCAGGCAACTTGGTTGGTCACATTGGTGATTTTTATAGCCTCAAGCACCATTATATTGAACTTTGACTGGTTGTTTGAGCTTGTGATCAGCTTGTTTACTCAGTATCAGTTGCCGCTAATGGGACTTTTTTACTTTGTTACTGTTGGTTGGGTGTGGAAGCGAGGGAACCAACTTCACCTTGAATCTCGTGGTGCACATTACTGGTTTGCGCAGTATGTTAGGTTTGTTTGCCCAATTTTAATGACAGCTGTGTTTATAAACGTGGCGATAGCAAAGTAGTAGTCTTTGTAATCTATAACTAAAAACGGGAAGCAACAGCTTCCCATTTTATCTGTGTAATACGTCATCTCAATTAAGTGAGCTATTTTCTCGCCTCAAATAGACCACTTAATTAAGAAAATTGGTATAAATTCGCCTTGCCTATAGGATGTAGTTACCTTAGCGGGAGCAGGACGCGGGAGCGGTGTTTTCGCTAAAACTCTATGGCTAGACAAGGAAAAAACTAAGTTGTGCTCTAGCTACAAAGAGTTGGAACATGCCTTATCCAAACCTCAGGTCAGTTAAAAGTCTCGCGGAGAGACAAACTCTCCAGCTTGAATACTTTCATAGGTTCTTTGCGCGAGAGAATCTAGATTACCTAACTCTTTACCCATGGCTGCTAATTGATTCGTTACCGGAATAATGTCTATTTCTTCCACGCCAGATAGCTGGGCAACCCGGGCAAAGGTGTAAGCGTGTTTGTACTTTTCATGTTTATAAAAAATGCTCACAAGCGACGAGTAAACCTCAGGGTTTGGTGTTTCGCCTCGCTTGTTTAACTCTAATACTCGATACAGAATATCGACCGTTTTGTTATCATCTACTTTGGCATAAAATTCAGCTAAGAATAGCTGGATCTCTGCATCATTTTGCACCCTAGGGTCATCCTGCATATTGAGTAGTTTGTTCATGGCTGCACGATCATTATTTCTGGACCATTGGTAGTAGAGTAACCCAGGGTGGTTACTATTTTTTGTTTCCTGGTAGATGCGGGTCATTTCTTTTAATGCTGTAAGGTGTCCCTCAACGCGTGAGGTCGTCTTTTCTTTTAATTTGATATGTTCAATTTTGGCTGCGAGCGCAACACATTGGTTGTAGCGTTCCAAATCTTTCAATAATTTATACTTGTTATCGTCGGTAGGAGACTTGTATTCATGATAACGGGCATAAATCACTTCTGCACGTTCATCTTTACAATGACTATCCTTATTTAAATCCTCACAAAACCCGGGTGTTTCACTACACACTTGTTTCAAGGTTAAGGTATCGTCGCAACCAGCCAATAGTAATGCTGCAAAAACTAGCGACTTTTTAAACGCCATAGTTTGACCTCAATGATTTTTTATAATTATAGGCTTTGCAGCCCAAATAAACAGGGTAGAGCTAATGGTCGACTAGTTTAGCGCAATGAATTGTTCGGTAACAGTGGAGAATCGCGACAGTTTAAATTAGAATAGCTGTGCCCAAAAGGGCTATCCGTTCAAAGAAAATTGTTTATTAGGCAGAAAAAATGACCTTATCTCACGAGCAAGAATATCAAAATAGCTGGCAAGAGCGTCAAGATTATGCAGAAAGCATGCAACCCCTAATCGGTCGTCTATACCGTAACAAAGGCGTTGAAATCTCTGTATACGGTCGTCCTCTTGTAAGTGCAAGCACCATTGATGTTATCAAAGCACACAAAACAGTAGCGCGTTTTGAAGAGCGTAAACTACGTCTTCGTGAAAGCTTTCCATTCTTAGAAGTGATCAGCAAAATGGAATTAGCACCGGGTCGCGTTGACCTTGGTAAGCTAGCTTATGCCTACATTTATAAAAATGCAGGTGAAGGACGCTCAATCGAAGAGTTTTTAAATGCAGAACTTGCAGAATTACTAAACCAAGGCGCACGTCCAGAACCTCGCGACGTCGTTCTTTATGGTTTTGGTCGCATTGGCCGTTTATTAGCACGCCTACTTATCGAACGTGGCGGCTCTCACGCTGATTTACGCCTACGTGCAATCGTTGTTCGCGGTGGCCGCGATGGTGATCTTGAGAAACGTGCAAGTTTATTGCGCCGCGACTCAATTCATGGTCCTTTCAATGGTTCAATCACAGTAGACCATGAAAAAGGTGCGATCAAAGCAAACGGTAACTACATTCAAGTTATCTACGCAAACTCACCTGAAGAAGTGGATTACACAAAATACGGTATTGAAAATGCACTTATCGTAGACAATACAGGTGTTTGGAAAGACGAAGATGGCTTAGGTAAACACCTCAAGTCAATCGGTGCGTCTAAAGTGCTACTTACAGCACCGGCTAAAGGTGACATCAAAAACATCGTTTATGGTGTTAACAACTCAGACATCCAATCTGAAGACAAGATTGTATCAGCAGCAAGCTGCACAACTAACGCAATCACACCGGTATTAAAAGCACTTAACGACAAGTTTGGTATTAAGAATGGTCACGTAGAGACTGTTCACTCTTACACTAATGACCAAAACTTGATTGATAACTACCACAAAGCTGAACGTCGTGGTCGTAGTGCGGCATTGAACATGGTTATTACCTCAACGGGTGCTGCTAAAGCGGTTGCTAAAGCACTTCCGGAGCTTGCTGGTAAGCTAACAGGTAATGCAATTCGCGTACCTACACCAAACGTATCAATGGCTATTCTTAACCTTAATTTAGGTAAAGAGACAACAGCTGAAGAGTTAAACGAATTCCTTCGCGAATCTTCACTTTACTCAGAGCTACGCGACCAAATCGATTACACTGCGTCAACAGAAATCGTGTCTACAGACCTTGTAGGCAGCCGTTATGCTGGTGTTGTTGACTCTCAGGCTACTATCGTTGATGGTGACCGTGTTGTACTTTACGTTTGGTACGATAATGAGTTTGGCTATAGCTGTCAGGTTGTACGTGTAATGCAGGATATGGCAGAGGTTAAATTCCCAAGCCTACCTCGCTAACATAACAATTTGCGATAAAAAGCCAGCACCAGCTGGCTTTTTTAGTTTTTGAAATAAGTTGGTTGTGGTAGGCTTGCAAAAATAGGCTAGCTACAATTAGCTAACAAAATGTTATCTGCTAATTTTGAACACGAAAGAGAAAATTTCGTCACACTACCCCGTGATTTACTTTCTTGAAGGTGGATAGAAGTTATACCAATTAGCAACAATACTTGATCAATTTGAAGGGGTACATCTGACGCTAACTGTGTTAAAAATTTTGCTATTTAGAGCAACTGAAATAGCAAAATTTTTGCCTTGCCTACTTGGATTTAGGTATCTTGGCAGTAGCAGGATGTGGCAGCGGAGTTATCGACATGATTTTTTCGCCTCAAAGTAGACCACTTAGTTAAGATAATTGGTATTAGTTTGGTAACTGTGTATTTACACAACAATTTTTAACTTACTTAGGGAAACCTATGCGCATTACGAGCAATTTCGATAGTGGGAATATCAAGGTAATTAACGCGACATCACCTACAGATATCCAACTAGAAATCAATAAAGACAATGAATCTGATTTTTTCCAGTGGTTTCATTTTAGACTTGAGTCTACACCTTTCATAGAGCATAAAATTCAAATTAATCAGTTACTGGATTCTGCTTACCCAGAAGGTTGGGATGACTATCAAGCTGTTGCATCTTATGACCGTCAAACTTGGTTCCGTGTACCAACACGCTATGAAAATGGCACATTGACTATTGATTTTGAACCAGAGTGCGCGCACACGTATTTTGCATATTTTGCGCCTTATAGTTATGAGCGTCACCTGGACCTCGTTTATTGGGCGCAGTCACATGATGCCTGTGTCGTTGAGACATTGGGTCAAACGTTAGACGGAAGAGATATGAGTTTGCTGACTATTGGCGAACCATCACCAGAGAAGAAAAAAATCTGGATAACCGCTCGTCAGCACCCAGGTGAGACAATGGCAGAGTGGTTTGTTGAAGGACTACTTCACAAACTACTTGATGACGAAGACTCTCATGCCGCTGCACTTTTATCAAAAGCCGTTTTTTATATCGTGCCAAATATGAACCCAGATGGCAGTGTACGTGGCCACCTTCGCACCAACGCAAAAGGCGTTAACTTAAATAGGGAATGGCAAACACCAACTCTAGAACAGTCACCAGAAGTTTATTACGTGCTTAATAAAATGCGTGAAATAGGGCTGGATATGTACCTAGATATTCATGGTGATGAAGCTTTACCGTATAACTTTGTTGCGGGTAGTGAAGGTATCCCAAGTTACGACGAGCGATTAGCGCGTTTAGAAGAATCGTTTAAGGCGGCACTGTTAACCATCACACCTGAGTTCCAAGATGAATTTGGTTACGATAAAGATGCACCGGGAGAAGCAAACCTTACCGTGGCCTCATGTGCTGTGGGTGAAACGTTCAAGGCGTTGGCTTATACTGTTGAAATGCCGTTTAAGGACAATGCAAATCTACCAGACCCGTACTTTGGCTGGTCAGACAGACGTTCATATCAATTCGGTCAAGACACGTTAGCGGCAATCCTAAACATAGTTGATGACTTAAGATAAATACAAGAGCGGGTAATCATGATTGATTACCCGCTTATTTTTGTATGATTGTAAAAACAAATAATTAACATAAAGACGTTTTTAAAACACCTCAACAGGGTGTAATAACAACAATAAAGGGGAATAATCGTGGATGCGTTAGGCAGCTTATTAGATAGCTTAGATGGGATGTTAGGTGGTTCACCTTGGTTCCCGTATGTGTTGCTGGGGGTTGGTTTATTTTTTACCATTTACCTGAAATTTCCACAAATACGATATTTCAAACATGCGTGTAAGGTGGTGACGGGAAAATACGATAAAAAAGGCCTAGAAGGGGATACCACGCACTTCCAAGCACTGGCAACAGCACTCTCTGGTACGGTTGGAACAGGTAATATTGGAGGGGTGGCTCTGGCGATTTCAATTGGTGGACCCGCGGCACTCTTTTGGATGTGGATGACGGCATTTTTTGGTATGACAACCAAATTTGTGGAAGTGACCCTCTCTCACAAATATCGCGTGCAAACAGATGATGGCACAATGGCAGGGGGTCCTATGTATTATATGGATCGCCGCCTGAACATGAAATGGTTAGCGGTGTTATTTGCAATCGCGACTGTTATCAGCTCATTTGGTACCGGTAGCTTGCCGCAGATAAACAATATTGCACAGGGCATGGAAGCGACCTTCGGTTTTGCTCCGATGGCCACAGGTGCAGTGCTTTCAATTCTACTAGCGCTTGTTATTTTAGGTGGTATTAAGCGTATTGCAGCCATTACATCTCGTATTGTACCACTGATGGCCGCTATCTATATTTTGGGATCTTTTGCAGTTATCTTCTACAACATTGAGAATATTGTTCCTTCGTTTCTTTCTGTTTTTACTGATGCGTTTACGGGCTCAGCGGCTGCAGGGGGCTTCTTGGGAGCTTCTTTTGCCTATGCGTTTAATCGTGGCGTAAACCGTGGCTTATTTTCTAACGAAGCAGGTCAAGGCTCTGCACCCATCGCGCATGCTTCGGCAAAAGCCGACGAGCCAGTGTCAGAGGGGATGGTTTCTATTTTAGAACCATTTATCGACACCATCATTATCTGTACCTTGACTGGACTTGTTATCTTGTCCTCAGGTGTGTGGACTGAAAAATTCGAAACTCACTTCGAGCGTTCATCAATGATTATTCTCGATGGTAAATATGACGAGTCTAACCAGCAAGACCGAGAAGCTCTATATGCTTACTTAAATGGTAAAAAAGAGCACAATGTAAAACCATTTAATGGCGAAATTGAAGTTGTACAGGGTAAAGCAGTAACGGAAAACTTCACGGTTATCCATTCGCGCTCCATTGGCGAGAAAGTACGTTTTGGTATTACTGAGCGTCACAAATACACTGGAATTGTTGAGGTGAAAAACGGGTTACCAACAGACAATAGCATAAGCTTGATTGGTCACTCGCTGGTTCATTCTGCTGAATTAACAACTAAAGCATTTACCAGAGGCTATTTAGGCGAAAATGGTAAATATATTGTCTCTATTGGTTTGTTGTTGTTTGCATTTTCTACAGCAATTGCGTGGTCTTACTATGGTGACCGAGCTATGATTTACTTGCTAGGTAGCCGCTCTGTGATGCCGTATCGAGTATTTTATGTGGCGGGTTTCTTTTGGGCGTCGTTTGCAGACACAACTCTGGTTTGGAAACTTGCAGCGGTAGCAATTGTTGTGATGACGCTACCTAACCTGTTTGGTATTTTCCTGCTACGAAAAGAAATGAAATCTTCGGTGAAAGATTACTGGGAAGATTTCAACAAAGAACACAAACAGTGAGCGAATTTTAATTAAAATTATCTTGTCATCTAAGGACAAGGCATCGCAAAGGTAGTAGAATAGGGCACTTCACAGGTGCCCTTTTTTGTATAATGGAGAAGTAACACGATGGCAATAGCACAGTGCCCCAGCTGCAATAAATCTATTTCCTCCAAACACAAGTCCTGCCCTCATTGTGAAACCAATTTAGCAGACTTTTCTCAAGAAGACAGAGAAAGAGCAGCCTCTAGAAATCGCGTCAAGCGTCAACAAACAGTGATGAATTATTCATTTATTGCACTGATCCTAGTGCTTGGCGGATTCTTATATATTTATTGGCAACAGCCTGCGCCTAACTCCTTCGAAATGATAGCAAGTAAAAGCGCGATAGGTATTGGCACGGTTTGGTACTTAATTAATCGAGTAATACTCGTTATTTTGAAAAAGAAAAAGTAGTAATGAATGTAGATAGCTTAGTTCAAAATATTACCCCAGAAATATTCGAACGTTTGCAATATGGTGCAGCGACGGGGAAGTGGCCTGATGGTACGCCTCTTAGTGAAGCCCAAAAAGAGCAAACGGTTCAGTTGGTGATGCTATACCAAGCAAAGGTAGTCAAATCCAACGAACAATTCACCATAAACGAAAAAGGTGAGATGGTGCAAAAATCCAAACGCGAATTACAACAAGAATTCAAAGCCGATAATGAAATAGCTAGGTTCAGTGAAAATGATCTTTAAACACCTTTTTACACCGAAATGGAAACACCCTAAAGTAGACGTTCGTTCACAAGCGGTAGACAAACTAGATCTAAGTAAAGATGCGACATTGCTCCACACTCTAGCGCTCGAAGATGAGTCTGCGCAGATCCGGAAAAAGGTTCTTACCAGAGTTAATGATCTGGGGCTTTGGTGGAAAGTTTATAAGCAAGATAGTGAGCTTAAAGAACTGGCAGAGCAAAAAATATCTAGTGCTGTTATCAACCAAGATAATGCGCTGCTGCAAGAAATTCGTGAAGAGTACATAGAACGTTATGCCCCGGTGAAAACGCTCGAAAAAGTTGCTGTGCGTGAAACAGACTCAAGCACTAAGGTTAAACTGCTAAAGCGCTTAGCAAATGTATCATTAATTGAAAAGACGTTTAAAGATGGTGACGAGTCACTTCAAGCATTAATGCTTGATCTTATTTATCAGCACAGTCTTGAAAAATCTGTATTAAAGAGCGCTAAAGGTAAGGCACTAGGAGCCATTGAGCATGCGCTTGAGCAACAGCGGCTAGCTAAAGAGATGCCAGCACAAGTGGCTGAGCAAACACGAGTTGTACTTGCGAAACTTAATGCGCTACGAGATAAGGCCGATTTTGAGCAAGTGAATACACAAGCAGAGCAGTTGTTTGCACAGTGGCAAAGTATTGAGCTTAAATGGCTTGACGAAGAGACGGTTGCGACACTTGATGCTAAGTATCAGCTTGTCTCAGAAAAACTGCACCGTCATTTAAAATCGTTACATGCAAAGCACCAAGCCTTACAAGAGGAGCTAAAAGCTAAACAGGATCAAGCACTTGAAATTGCCGAGTTCACTGCTGAGTTGGAGGCAATTGAAAAGTCAGTGGAAGTTGCATGTTTAGCTCTGGATTTAGCACCACATGCAGGTCTTGTTGAGCGCGTAGAGATGCTAAGAAGCAAGATGGCATCTGCACAGTACGTCAATACTACTGACCTAAAAGATTTGCAAAGTAAGTTAAATAATATTGAACGGGATTTATCAAACTTGCCAAGCATAATCGAAGCTAACGAAATGTTTAACCAGGCATTAAGCGCGCTTAAGGCTATCGAAGCACCAGCTGCTATTGAGCAACTCGATGCACAAATGCAAGCTCAAAAAGATGCGTATGTGGTGGTAAGAAAGTCCCTAGATGCCTTACCAAAAATGCTACAAAAACCAGCTAAAGTGCAACTTGCAGAGGTTAGCCAGACATTTATGAGCGCTATAGAGCCTCTTAAAGCTGAGCAAGATAAAGCCTTGAAAATCGCTAAGAAAAAGGCACGAGATGTACAACGGCTCATTGAGCAGGGTCGCTTCAACGTGGCATTTGGCGTTTTCAATGGGTTTGTAGAGCAGTATGAACTACTCACACCACACTACAAAAAACAGCTTGAAAGTCAGCATGACAGCTTGTCTAAAGCATTAAATGATTTAAAAGATTGGCAGAAATATGCAGCAACGCCAAAGCGTGAAGCCTTATTGAGTGAACTTGACAACAAGTTACAAGAAGAGGATATCGACCCGCAGAAGCGTGCTGAAGAGGTTAAATTACTTCGTGCGCGCTGGAATGAATTAGGCCACGTAGAGAGCGACGAAGAAAAAGCACAAGCGGTGCTATTTGATGAAAAAATAGAATTGTTATTCGCTCCTTGTAGAGCATATTTTGCTGAACAAGAAGTCCTTCGTGAGCAGGCTAAAGAAAAGCGTGAAGCAATTATAAATGATGTAGAGGCTGTATTAACTTCACTTCAAAGCGAAAATAATGATTGGCGAGAGGTTGAAGCGCAATTTAATCGTCTTGCTAAAGCATGGAAGAGTGCTGGTAATGTTGATGCTAAGGTATATCAAAAGCTGAATGCCACTTACCGTCAACATCATCAAGCAATTTATGAGCAGTTAAAAGCATTCCACCAAGGCAATGCTGTTGAAAAAGCAAAACTTGTTGAAATTGCCGAGCAGCAACTTGAGTCGGATGACTTAGCGGCATCTTGTGAGCTACTTAAGTCGCTTCAAAAACAATGGCAGCAAATTGGCTTTGCAGGTGCAAAACAAGAGCATACATTATGGAAAGCGTTCCGTGCGCATAATGACGCTGTATTTGAAAAGCGCAGTGCTCAATATGCTGAGCAAAAAGCACTCGAGAAAAGTCTTGAAGCTGAACAGCGTCAGCTGTTAGCTGAATTAGACAGTAAAGTGATTGAAGCCGTAACACAAAATGAGCTGATAAACATTCGCGAGGAGTTAACAGCGACATCAGTGGTAGCTGCGCTTAAACAAGAGAAAAGCCGATTGCTATCACAGGTAAAGTCAAAGCTAGATGACTTATTTTCATCGCAACGCCGCGAAAAATTTAACGAGTTGGTGAGTGCTGTTGAAAACGGTGACGTGATCCCTGCAACATGGCAGGGAAGCAATAAAACTGAACTGACTGCTCAACAGTTAATCTTGCGACTTGAAATACTAACAAATCAACCGACCCCAGCGCAGTGGCAAAATGATAGAATGTCGCAACAAGTTGCCATGCTTGATGCTAAGCTGCAGGGAGAGGAATGTAGCCTTGAAACCTATTTGGTCAGCTATTTAGCTGAGGTAGACCAAGATACCTTAAAGAGCGCTAAAGATAGATTACTGGCAATCTTAAACGCATGAGCAATAAAGCCCATTTAACCACAGGTTAAATGGGCGTCTTCTGTACGCTTTACTTTTATCACACTGAAATTGTCTTAGTACATGCTTAGTTTTAAGAAACTAACTGAGCAAACTTTATTACATAAAAACAATGTATTAGCTTGTTTTTTAGTCTGACCACAGGTTAATGACCTGTCACGTGTTTTGCTTTTAATAACTTCGCAAGCTCAATGGTATCCTCAATTGCTTTTTGCTTAGAGTCTTGATGCCTTTGGTCGTTAAACTCTTGATACTCAGATGCGATTTCGTAAAAATTGTCAGCACCTAGGTAAGGAGAAAGTTGCTCTATATGACTGCTTAAATGGTTTAAATGGTGCTGTGTTTCTCCTTTTTTAAACTCGCACTCTCCCCATGATGCTAACAAGACGACTGACTTACCTGAGAGTATTGGTAATAGCGGCTTGTCCCCCCTGGCTAAATCAAAGCTAAAAGTCTGGTTGACCCTAATGACCAGATCAAACCATGCCTTCAATACAGCAGGCATACCATAGTTGTACATAGGGCTTGAAATTACAATAACATCTGCATCTTTGACTTCTTTTATGGCTAGATCTGATGCCGCAAGGATCTGTTGTTGCTCCTCACTCAAACTATGCTTTTCGAATGCAGCAGCAAGAAAGGCTTCGTCGATAAAAGCGGGTTGATGAATCGAGAGATCTCGATGCACTACCTCTACATCTGGCAGATCAGCCGATAGCTCATTTAAAAAATGTTTGCCCAGCATCCGTGAAATAGACTGATGTTGCGGTTTATGGTCATTATACTTTCTTGCACTTGAACTTATGTATAGAATGTTTTTCATTAGTTATCTCCATTTATTAATTAAGCTTATTCTCTTGTTAATAAAGCTTTTTAACAAATGAGAAGATTGATTAGATAGATGAGGTTAACTTAACTATAGGTTCGTTATGCTTAAAAATTTACCATCACTAAACAACATTAAGACTTTTGCTATAGCCGCTCATCTGATGAGTTTCAAAGAAGCTGCGAAAGTACTAAATGTTACGCCGACCGCGGTATCACATCAGATCAAGGCCCTTGAATCTCATTTGAGAGTACCACTATTTGAACGCCATACTCGTGCAATTAAGTTAACGGCTCAAGGTCAAGCACTGGCCAAAACATGCTTTGATACACTAAATACATTGGACAATGCGTTTGTTGAGTTTAGTCCTCACCAGCAGGACTTGCTTATTTCATGCTGTAATTCATTTGCTGCGTTGTGGCTAGCGCCAAAGATGGGCATCATCACGAGTTTATTTCCGCACCAAAAGGTGGTGATTTGTGCAAGTGATAAACTCATAAACTTAAATGAAGATAAGCATATAGATATTGCACTCCGTTATGGGCATAGTCAGTCTAACGCCGAAGAAACATGTTTGGTCACAGAACAAATAGGCGGTTATTGTAGTTTAAATTATCAACCACCGGTTGGCAGAAAGCCGGTACTCTTTGTTACACATTGGCGTGATGACGAGGGGTTAAAAAATATTCCTTGGAAAAACCATGTAGATGAAAATTTATATGAAGTTCAGTACTTTGAACAAGAGCACTTTGTATTGCAAGCCGCACTGGCCGGACAAGGGGTTGCCTTAGTAAGCAATGTGCTGGCTAGATCTGCGGTTGAATGTGGCTGGTTAAAGCAATATAAAAATATATCGAGTTTTGTGGGATACAGCTATTGGTCAAGAAAGACAGCTCACCGTCGAAATTCATCAGAATTACATCAATTTTCAAATTGGCTCGAAAAAGAACTAGGGCGTACTTGTTAACCTCTTTGTGTACATTGGTTACGGCAGGACGTCCACAGACGAAACCCAACAGATTTACACCAAATAGCCCAAACTGGCTCGAAAGAGAATTAGCGCGTACTTGTTAACCTCTTTGTGTACATTGGTTACGGCAGGACGTCCACAGACGAAACCCAATGGATTTACACCAAATAGCCCAAACTGGCTCGAAAGAGAATTAGCGCGTACTTGTTAATCTCTTTGTGTACATTGGTTACGGCAGGACGTCCACAGACGAAATCCAACGGATTTGCACCAAATAGTTCAAACTGGCTCGAAAGAGAATTAGGGCGTACTTGTTAATCTCTTTGTGTACATTGGTTATGGCAGGACGTCCACAGACGAAACCCAACGGATTTACACCAAATAGCCCAAACTGGCTCGAAAGAGAACTAGGGCGTACTTGTTAATCTCTTTGTGTACATTGGCTAAGGCAGGACGTCCACAGACGAAACCCAACGGATTTACACCAAATAGCCCAAACTGGCTCGAAAGAGAATTAGCGCGTACCTTTTTGATCTTTTAGGTGTGATTTTAGCCAAGAAAACATAAAAATGTTGTTTTGGTTTTTGTTCTATACTTAAGTTGGAATAGGGATAAACAGTTAGTCGCGCTTAAAAATGTATCAACTTACAAAATATCTTAAATATTAATTCAAGCACTGGCCACTTGGGTTTCTGCCTAACCAATTTTTAATAGATCTGTATTAAGACTTTGTTGCACGGTGGTAAATGATGAAATCGTTTTTTCTAATTATAGGATTGCTTTTTTCGTTATCGGCTTTATCAGCCGAGTATACTTTTGCATTTGTACCTCAGCAGTCAGCAAATAAGCTAGCTAAAAACTGGCAGCCCGTTTTAAATTATATTAACGACAAAACCGGTGATAAGTACATCTTCAAAACGGCAAAAGATATTCCCACTTTTGAATCTCGGTTGCTAAATCAAGAGTATGATGTCGCTTATATGAATCCATATCATTTTATCGTGTTTAATAAACAAGCGGGGTATGAGGCTATAGCGAGACAAAAAAACAAACAAATAAAAGGGATTATCGTGGTGAAGAAAGGCTCTGGTATTAATACCTTGTCACAGTTACATGACCACGTTCTAGCTTTCCCTGCGCCAGCGGCATTTGCGGCGAGTATTTTGCCAAGGAGTGAGTTGATGAAACAGGGGATCAGTTTTACCCCTCGTTATGTTTCGTCTCATGACTCCGTGTATCTTAATGTCGCCAGAGGCTTTGTTAAAGCCGGAGGTGGCGTGATCCGAACATTAGAAAATACCGACCCTGAGATAAAATCTCAACTGGATATTTTGTGGACTACACCAGGTTACACTCCTCATGCGTTTGCGGTAAAACAAGATATGCCGCAAGAAGCCAAAGCTAGGCTCACGCATGCACTTACGTCACTGGCAAATAGTGAACGAGGGCGAGCACTACTTGCGGCCGTTAACTTTACAGCCATCATGCCCGCATCCAATGCACATTGGCAGGATGTTGAAGCGCTTAATATAGATATATTAGTAGGGAAAGAATAATATATGAGGTACTCGCTGAGGCTAAAAACAATGATAGGTACTGCGATAATTGAAGCGGTACTGCTCAGTGCGTTAATACTCGTTGTTATTGACTTTATGATGGTGTCTGCAAACGATGCAATGAATAAGCGGGCAACCACCACTTCTAGATTATTTGCCAGCGCGACTAAAAATGCCGTGCTCTCCTATGATTTGGCCACATTAGATGCTTTTACAGCCGAGTTACTTACTAATCCTGACATTCTTTATGTCAAAGTTGTTGATGTTAAATCAAACTTATTATCTTATGCTGGCTCGAGTGAGTTTAAAACGCGTTTATCTGAGCCTGATAGCTTGGTTGAGGAAGTAAGTGACGGCATTTTTGATGTGCATACCAGCATTACGGAAGGTGGGACACATTTTGCGACGATACATATCGGAATCGATATCGGCGCGATTAACCGTGCCATGTCGGAAGTAAAGCGTTGGACAATTTCGATTGCATTATTTGAGATGGCACTGGTTGCTATTTTTTCATATATATTGGGAGTGTACTTGACTACCAATTTATATCGACTAAAAAGCCAAGCGAAAAAGATAACTAAAAGTGTAAAAGATGAAGTATTTGATTTCAAATGGCAACCAATTCAAAGCCGGGATGAATTACAAGAGTTATCTGCTGCCTTTGACGAACTCTACCACACACTAACCGAAGAACACCAGCAGCGCCAACAGTATCAGCGTGAACTGATACAATTAAACAAAGATTTAGAACGTTTAGTTGCGCAAAGAACGCAAAAGCTGCACCACAAAAACCAACAGCTTGAAAAAATAAACCAAGAATTAGAAACAGCTCAGCAACAACTTATACATTCAGAGAAAATGGCATCTATCGGAGTGTTAGCCGCAGGGGTAGCTCATGAAATTAATAATCCACTTGGCTTTGTTACCAGCAATATGGATGTAATGAAGCGCTACCATAGTGACTATGTGACACTTGCAAAGCATGCAATGGAGGCGAAAAATACAGGTTCAGTGCAAAACATGGCGGAGTTTATTGACCGCAAGGATTTTGAATTTCTAAACAGCGACAGCAAAGCACTAGTTGAAGAGACTGAGTCGGGCTTACAGCGAGTGTCAACAATTGTCAAAGATCTCAAACAATTTTCGCGTGCAGATAGTCTAGATTTACAGCCATGTGATGTGAACGCTTGCATAAAAACGACCTTAAATTTGGTCGCGAGTGAGTTAAAATATCAGGCTAATGTGTCGACTAAACTGAGTCAGCTCCCCCCTGTACAGGCAAACATGGGCAAGCTGATACAAGTACTAACCAATTTATTGATTAATGCTTCTCAAGCACTTGATGGACATGGGGAAGTGAGTATTTCGACAAGTATGGAGAATGACCAAGTTATCATTCGAATACAAGACAATGGTGTGGGGATTTCACCACAAAGTATCGATAAAATATTTGATCCATTCTTTACGACTAAGCCAATTGGCAAAGGCACTGGGCTGGGGCTATCAGTAAGTTATGACATCATCAAAGAGCATGGGGGAAAACTCACCGTGCAGAGTGAAGAAGGAGTTGGGAGCTGTTTTACTATCAATTTACCTGTATTACAAAATAGCTGAATATAAAAAAGTGATACTTCTATTTTTCAAATTCAGATATTGTAAATTATCTAGCGATCAATTAAGTTTTACATAAAATGTGAACAATTGGAGCACACCAAGGTGGAGTTGGATATTAGCTCGGATATAAAGCTTCAGAGTTTATCTGTTGAGCATGCAAAAATGCTCTTTTGCTGTGTGCAAGACAGTCGCACGAGCTTAGAGGCTGTACTGCCATGGGTAAACGATATTCAAGTAGAATCTGATGCTAGACGGTATATTGAAACGAGAATAAATAATTCGGTGGGTGGACTGTGGTCGGCAATTGAGTTCAAGCAACAGTTTTGTGGCGTCTTTGGCATAAAATATGTTGACCCTAAAGCGCAAAATGCAGAAGTCGGATATTGGCTTGGAGCGCACGCGCGCGGTCATGGCATTATTGGTCAAGTGTTGACACAGGTGATAGCCAAGCTACGTGCGGTAACAGATATTAAGTCGATAGAGTTTCAGTGCTTAGCCTCTAATACCGCCAGCCAACGGATCATTACAAAAGCGGGAGGCCAGCTTATTGGTTCTGTCACGGATCAGACAAAAACGAGTGGTGACGAGGCACTATACGTGTATCGCCTATGGCTTTAACCTTGTTTACAACATGGCACGTTCAGTGGTAAGTGTTTGAGCCATTATTGCTCAAACACAGTGATGGTTTGCTAGCTTGCGGTTAATGCTTTGCCTCGTACCCTTGCAGTTAGCAATGCAGGAAGAAGAGGCATCATGATCATGCCGAACATTAACATATATTGAAATAGCGAGAACGCTTCACCCAGCAGTATCATACCCGTTAAAATGCCAGCGAGCGGGTTGGCAATACCACCAAAAGCAAACTCTACTACCGACATTCGTTGCAAAGCCCATACATACAAGCTGTAGCCAAGTGCCGTATTAAGTACGACTACCCACACAATACCGACGAAATTGACCACAGAAAAGCTATCAAAAGCTGCAATATAGCTAGTTGGAGCGATAATACCTTGAAACGCAGCGGCAAGTGTTAGCATCGTGCCACCAATAATCAATTGCCAAGTTAGCACAGTCCACCAAGGCATACGGCCGCCAAGAGATTTAGTAATGGCGCTGCCAATCACAATACAGGTTATTGCTGCAAGCATTGCCCCTAAGCCAAGCGGGTTTAAGCTAAGAGAGCTTGGATCAAAAAGCAACCAAGCCAGAAAGATGAGTGCAGCCCCGCATAACCCTTGTGCTAACCCCGGCCGCTGCTTGTGAACAAGCCAATGATAAAACATAGCGAACACGGGGACAGATACCATGCCAACACTAGATATGGCTGATGGGAGTGTTAGCGCCATTATAAAGATCATGCCAAAGAAGATGGCGATATTAATTGCACCGAGACCGAACAGTATCGGCCAGTCTTCTTTTTTTGGTGTACTGGGCTTTATAGCCAACAAAATCAGTCCAGCGGGAAGTGCCCTAATAGCACCCAGTAAGAGAGGAGGCCAGTCTGCAAGTGTGTATTGTGTTACCGCATACGTAGTTCCCCATAAAAATGCAGGGATCATTGCGAGAAGTATATTCACGTTAATTATCTTTATATTGAGATACTTCTCGCTAAGGTATTACTAAAAACACTTTTTGTAAAGTATCTTTATGTTAAGATATTTATTTACAAAGTTTGTTGTTGAGGCAATTATTGATGGACGCAATTGACAGAGTACAAGAGCAGTGGGCTCGTGAAAAACCACACTTAGAGACAACACCAATGGCGATAATGGGTCGCTTGGTGCGCATCGCTAAACATATGGAAGCCGAAGTAGAAAAACTACACAAGCGATACGGCTTAAACTTAGGTGAATTTGATGTACTAGCTACCCTACGTCGTAGTGGCGAGCCTTTTCGCTTAACTCCATCAGAGTTATTTAAAACCATGTTACTGACCTCTGGCGCTATGACTAATCGCTTAGATAAGCTGGCGGCAAAAGGACTGATTAAACGAGAACATTGTAAGGAAGATCGCCGCAGTGTGACTGTTGAGTTGACAGCTGAAGGACTAAGCTTGATTGAAAAGCTGATTGAGCCGCATATCGCGCTACAAGCTCAATTAGTGCAGGAGTTGAAGCCCGAACAGCGAGTATTATTGAATGAATTACTAAAAGGGTGGTTAAAGCAGTTCGAGTGAATGCTAAAAATAAAGAGCAAATTTATTTACTGTGACTTATTGGCTGAAATTTAAAACGTGTAAATACCTGTTTATTTATACAGTTTTGTTGTATAAGCTTACCAATGAGAATAACAAAGGTGAAAATAATGACAATAACGTATCAATCTCAAGCTCCCAGTCCACACGAATTTTGTGAAATGCGAATAAAAGCAGGTCTTTCTCCCAAGTCTATAAAAGCAGCAGAAATCGCATTGCCAAATAGTCTCTACATTATTACTGTGCGAGATCACGATAACTTAATTGCCATGGGGCGAGTGGTAGGGGATGGCGCTTGTAACTTCGAGGTTGTAGATGTTGCGGTTGATCCTGCCTATCAAGGTCAAGGGCTTGGTCGTAAAGTCATGGAATATATAGATGACTATTTATCGTCCGTTGTGTTAGAAGGCTCTTACGTATCGATGATCGCTGATGAACCTGAGTTTTATAAAAAACTCGGTTACAAGTTGGTTTCCCCCGCGAGTCAAGGCATGACAAAAAAGTTCAGACCTAACGCTTAATAAAGTATTTAGTGCTCGTACCTATCTGTTTAGTATAAAGTTTTTTGGTGAGATGCTGAAAGTAAGTAATAAAGCCTCAAGTGCAGGTTATATTCTAGCTTGCAAATTCTTATCTAGCCTGCGACTCTGCTACATATCATGTACTTTGCCACTAGGAGTGAACATTGACGATAAGGACATATACAGAAGACGACTTTCAGTCGATAGAAGAGATTTACAATCTATCCAAATTAGATGAGCTGGCACAGGAAGATGCTGAGTTTACTTTACTACCGTTGTCAGAAGATATACCACGGAATGAGCAGCTATTCGAATCTCAAATATTTGTTTATGAACTGGGGTCGATAGCAGCATTTTGCGCTATCTGTCATACAGAAATCAGGGCACTATTTGTACATCCGGATCATCGAGGAAAAGGAATTGGCAAAGACTTACTGAAGTACTTACTTTCTCTTACTTCGCAAGAAGCAAGTCTATACGTTGTCGCTTCAAACTGTGTTGCTAAAGAAGTGTATAAAAGTGTTGGCTTTGTGGTTACTGAAACATTTGAAACCACTTATAACTCTGTTGCCGTAACCGTAGATAAAATGGTAAGAAATAAAGCCTAGTGGGGCACACTACACAGTTGCTAGTTACCATGCCAATTGGCCTTAATACTTGCACCATTTGAAGGCGTAAATCTGATCCTAACTGCGTTCGAAACTTCTTATTTAGAACAACCCAATAGCATTATTTTTGCCCTACCTACATAGATAATGAGACGAACATCTGAAGTGCAAACGGCGTCGCATGCGCCATTATTGAGTATATGCAGGTATCTTGGTGCTAGCATGAAGCAATAGCGCTGTTATCGACAAGATTTGCTCGCCTCAAAATAGACCACTTAATTAAGCAAATTGGTATAAGATAACTGGCATACTTTATAAGTAAAACAGGGTATAAACCCTAAACAAAAAAGCCACCTTGTTAGGGTGGCTTAATCTAAATCTGCATCCGATTATTTATGCTTTACTGCCCACAAATGCAGTAGTTCGTGCGCAATGGTGGCGGCGGCGATTGCGGTAAGCTCGCTTTGGTCGTAGGAAGGAGAGACTTCTACTACATCCATGCCTATCATATTTAATCCTTGCAGTACGCGTAAAATCTTCAGCACTTTGTTGCTGGTTATACCGCCGCATACTGGTGTGCCTGTGCCGGGTGCGAATGCTGGGTCTAGGCAGTCGATATCAAAGGTTAAATACACCGGCAAGTCGCCGACGCGTGTTTTGAGTTGCGCTGCTATTTCTTCAGCGCTTAAGTCATTTGCTGCCATCGCACCAATCACGCCAAACTCGTGGCCTTGCTCTGTGTACTCGGTTCTAATGCCAATTTGCATTGAATGCTCTGGGCTTATTAAGCCCTCAATTGGAGCATGATAGAACATAGTACCGTGGTCATAGCGTGAACCTTGGCTGTACGTGTCTGTGTGCGCATCAAAATGTACGAGTGCCATTTTGCCGTGAATTTGCTGATGAGCACGCAGCAATGGCAGGGTCACAAAGTGATCGCCACCTAGGCTTAATAGCGTTTTGCCTTGTTGCAAAATTTGCAGAGCAGCTAGCTCGAGTTGCGCAGTGAAATATTCAGGATCGCCAACTGGATATGTGAAATCGCCAGCGTCTTGTAGTTTTATTTTGTCCCACAATGCAAATGACCAAGGGTATTTTTTACTTTCCCAAGCCAAATGCACGGATGCGCGACGGATCGCATCTGGACCCAAGCGTGCACCTGGGCGTCCAGAGGTTGCCAAATCAAATGGCAAGCCAAGTACCACAACGTCTGCATCAATATCTGTGATATTGCGTACCATTGGCTGACGTAAAAACGTCATGCCGTTGGAGTACAGAGAATGATCGGTGTGATCGAATAAATGGCTCATGGGTTAAAAATCTTCCAAATAAGTATAGTCGTCAAGGCCGGTTTCAAGCTCTGCTAGGCAGGCTGCTTGCTCTTCAAGCGGTAGTTTGCTTTCAACAAGGTTGGCAAAGTTACGCTTAAATTGTTCAACATCAAGGTGTACATAACGCATCATATCGGCAACGGTGTCGCCTGCATCGATATTACCCAGCGATAATTCGCCCTGATCGTCTAATGTGGCTACAACAGTGTGGGTGTCGCCAAATAGGTTGTGCATGTCACCTAAAATCTCTTGGTATGCACCCACCAAGAAAAACCCCAATAAATAGGGTTTATCTTTGCAAAACTCAGGTACAGGCAATGTTGCTTCAATACCTTGGCCATCCACATAATGCTCCACCGTACCGTCAGAATCACAGGTAATATCTAGTATACCGCGCGGCGCTTTGGTGCCTCTGTTAATCCACTAAGTGGCAGTACAGGGAATACCTGTTCAATACCCCAAGCGTCTGGCAAAGATTGAAATAGCGAGAAATTCACAAAGAATTTATCTGCAAGCTTAGCGCTGAGTTCGTCAATAATTGGGCGATGGAAACGGTTTTTGTTATCCATACGCTTGTTTAGCTCATAACATACACGCAGGTTTACTTGCTCCGCCCAAGCTCTTTGCTCAAGACTTAATAGGCCCATCGCAAATTGGCCGTGTACTTCTGCCAAGTCGCCTTGCGTATCATGAAAAATTTCAATCAACGCACGGTCATCGCTCTGCTCGTTGAGTGCCTGCCAAGACGTCCACATATTGTGTAGCAGTCTTGGGGCGTCACTTACCGGTGCAGTTATCTCTTCTACTTGGTAGCTTTCGGTGCCAATCACATCGGTGATTAATACCGCATGATGGGCAGTTAACGCACGTCCCGACTCAGAGATGATCTTTGGCATTGGCTGATTGTATTGCTTACAGGTATCGCCTATGGTGTAAACGATGTTGTTTGCATATTCAGCTAAGCTGTAGTTCATCGAGTTGGAGGACTGGCTGCGAGTTCCATCGTAATCCACTGCAAGCCCGCCACCTACGTCTAAATTCAACAGGTTTGCACCTAAACGGCGTAATTCGCAGTAGAATCTAGCGGCTTCACCCACACCAACGCGAACGTCACGAATGTTGGCCATTTGCGAGCCTAAGTGAAAGTGCACCAGTTGCAGCGCGTCTAGTATGTCAGCGTACTTTAATTGGTTAATAACCGTAAGCACTTGCGATGCAGATAGGCCAAATTTGGACTTTTCGCCGCCGCTTGCTTGCCATTTGCCTTTACCTTGTGATGCCAAACGAACGCGTAAGCCCAAGCGTGGTTTCACGTTTAGTGCTTTGGCTTCTGCCATCACGATGTCGAGCTCAGAACGCTTTTCTAAAACGATATAAACTTGGTGACCTAATTTTTCACCGATAAGCGCAAGACGGACATATTCTCTGTCTTTGTAGCCGTTACATACAATCACTGCGCTGGTTTTTTCACTGAGCGCCAATACAGTAAGTAACTCAGCTTTACTGCCTGCTTCTAAGCCTAGCTGTTTTTTATCACTTGCCGCTTGGCTTGCAATAAGTCCCTCAATGACTTCTTTTTGTTGGTTTACTTTAATTGGGTAAACCAATAAATAATCTTCTGGGTAGCTGTAATCAGAAATCGCCTGATTAAACGCACCAACAATATTATGTACACGCTGTTCTAGAATTTGTGGAAAACGCACTAGCGCAGGTAGGGTATAACCCTCAGATTTAATTTGTTGTGCAATGTTTGTCAGAGTTACGGCGTGCTGTGGTTGCTGTTGGTTCGGCATCGCAGTAACCTCTCCCTGATCATTAATACCAAAGAAGCCTTGGCTCCAGTGGCGCACGTTGTAGCATTCACGTGCTTGCTCAGAAGAGATAAATTTGGTCATTCAAGTTCCTTAACATAAGTTAGAGTTCAGCCTGCAGTGCGCCATCATTGGCGGCTACTCACTGAGTGAAAGGTCTAATTAACCTGAACTCGCATAAAAACCTGTTCTCTAGCAGCTGCTATCCCTTACTACTGCATTAAATTTGTTTGCAATAGACTGGGTATTGACGCACAAATTTGCCTTGTATTAAGAAATAACATCTGGCTAGCGTGTTATTACGCTTTTGAACATGGATATTTTTGGTTGATTAACCAACTTTTTATACCGTATTCAGGTTAATTAATTTTCGCGCATTAGACACAAATAAAGAGTCCCAGTCTAATGAGTTATTTTGCTCGTCAAGAGTGACAAATCTTACCCTCAGTTTAGTCGCGGGTGCCTCTAAGCTAGCTGCAAGTTTTAATGTTCCAAGCGTATTGATTGGGTTAACAATAGTGTCATTTGGTACCAGTGCTCCTGAGCTTACTGTTAGCATTCAGTCAGCTGTTACGGGGCAAGGTAGTCTCGCTTTTGCTAATGTGTTAGGCAGCAATACCTTTAATATTCTTTTTATACTCGGAGTATCTGCCCTGATTGCACCACTGGTGGTTTCACAAGAATTAGTGAAAAGAGACATTCCAATGCTAGTGATCGCCAGTTTTATTGTTACTGCATTAGTCTGGGATGGCAGGCTCAGTCAGTTAGACGCAGCATTATTGTGCTCGCTTTTGTTATTTTATGTCGCTTATTTGTTTATCCAAGGCCGCATGCTTAGTAATAAGAATAATGAACCGACGCCATCACAACAACCAAACCGTTGGCGTGAGCGCGCAGTTAGCATACTGCTATTTATCGTAGGGCTTAGCTTGTTGATATTTGGCGGACAATTGATGGTTGAGAACGCGGTGCAACTTGCCCGTGCTTTAGCAGTGGATGAAGTTATGATTGGCTTAACCATTATTGCTATTGGCACGTCGCTACCAGAAGTGGTTACCTCCGTCATGGCGAGTATAAAAGGGCATGCTGATATTGCGGTAGGCAATGTTATTGGTAGTAATTCATTCAATTCATTGGGTGTACTTGGCGTGAGCGGACTTATCAGCTCAACCCCTTTAGAAGTGACAAGCCGTATGCTGAATGTTGATATTTCAGTCATGATCGTTGCAACGATACTTTGTACGCCATTACTCATTTCTGGGTTAATACTCAGTCGCAAAGAGGGAGGCATCTTATTTATAGGCTACGTCGCATACTTTGTTTACGCTTTATTATATTCATTAAGGGAATTGCTTAGTATGTTTTTGGAGCAAACAATAAATGAGAAAGGACAATGAAAATAATAACATCAGCAGTACTGGGGCTCGTCGCTTGTAGTTCAGTGGCCAGCGCTAACCAATCAGCTCATGAGCACAATTATCAATATGTGGAAATAAACGGCAACAAACTTGCCTATGCTTGCAAAGGAGAGGGCGAAACAACGGCACTTTTACTTGCTGGAATGGGCCTTGATGCTCATGAAACCTACAAAAACACCATTCATAACATAAATCCAAAAGGCTATCGCTTATGTTTTTATGATAGAGCGGGCACCGGAAAAAGCACTTTTGCAAAGCCTCGAGTACGGACTATGTTGGAGCTTACACAAGAGCTTGAGGCATTTACTCAAGCCACTAAAATGGATAATTTGGTACTTGTGCCTCACTCATTTGGTGGTTTTGTTGCAAGAGCCTATGCCAACCGAAACCCTGAAAAAGTGAAAGGGATGGTACTTATTGATATCGCTCATGAGTCTTGGTATCACAATATGAAAAGTAAGATGTCCAAAGAAGCATGGAAGATCATGGATTGGATCGTCAACTGGGAGCGAGATACTCATTCATTAGAAGATTTGGAAGAAGCTTCTGCCCATACAGAGATGTATAAAATCAACCGGAAAATGCCAGTTACGATACTGTCGCGTGGGATCCCTCATGTGACTATCCGCTCTACCGGTATGAGTTATGCTGATGTTGATGTTTACACGCAAACGTCAAAAGATTCCCAGATAAAACTGCAAGAAATTGGTGACAATGTCACCGCTGTTACCATGAAATATGCTTCTCACCTATTTGATGAGACAGATCCATTTATTGCCATTAAATATATTGAAGAAATGGTAAATAAAGTAAAATAATACTTCTTACTCATTGGGGGAGTGGTTATACTGCTACCCCTTGGGTTTGCTTAAAGGGGTATTGTATTCTGGCACCTAGTTTTGTCTATATAAGTTGAGAGATTGAGTGCTGATAAACCCTTTTAGTAGAACAAGAATTAAACCGTAAAGATTAACAAATCCCAACTCTACATAATAAAAATGATATTTCCTCAGCATAACACTAGTTCAAAAATTACTCTTTACCTGTTAGCGATAGCCGGGCTAAGCGGATCATTGTTCGCAGTCTTGGGGGTTTTTATTCATCCTACTCCCATCTTAGTATTTGATTTTGCAACTAGTATTATATGTATAATGGTGTCGTTTAAGCTTTATCAACAGCAATATAAGGCATTGATGTGGGCGCTGATACTGGGGGGGCTAATGACAATAGGCATTAAAGTTGAAGATACCTTAATTCAGTTTACATCAGGGTTATTATTAACTGTTCAATTAAACCTAGAGCACATTTCAGTTAATATCAATTTACTCGGTTTTATAATCATAGCAACAGCACTCACCGCAAAAGTTAAACTCGACAATGTAGAGGAAAGGTAAATGGAATTAATTCATTATCTACAAAGCTATTTCATTACAAAGGAACACTTACTTCGCGAATCGCGGCTATCACAAACTGAGTTAAATGAATTAATTGAAAAGCGGTTGATGCCAAAAGCCGCTTATAGATTAGCCTTAAACTTGAAATGCGATTCTTTCTTTGGTGCGCACTGTGATAATAGTAACCTCGAGTTTTATCCACAAGGCGCTTTGGTATGGCTTGGGGTGGTCTCACAATTAAGAGATGAAGCACAGGCATTTGATGTCTTTAGTCACCGTTATAAGGGGCAAATTAATAGGCTAAAAACACAGGGGTTTACAACGAAAAATACGAAGCTTAACGGGAATATTGATAGCCATCTTAGTAGCGAATGGCAGTATTTTCTCGATGGTATTTATGGACTTTGTACTAAAACGGGGCTGCCCGAAGATATTGCCAACAAAGAAGCTGCCATTATCATCATTAATGAATATCTCGCTTTAGAGCATGACCTCAGCAAAACAGAATTAGTGAAGCTGCATCAAGCTGTTAACCTGTTGGATGACGCAAGTACGCAATTTGCCCCCCATGAGCGTGAACAGAGCTCTCGAAAACGTTTAATTGAAAATGTGAGAGCAAAATTTCCTGTTCCTTCCGAGTTATAATAACTTCTTGAGCAATAAAGTTACATTTGTAACTTTATACTATCATTTAAAAGCATACTCTATATTCTTGGTTTTTACATAATGCAAATCAAGGATAATGATGAAAAATATACTATCAATGCTATTGTTGAGTGTTTCACTTAATATTCCACTTTTGGTATCGGCTGAAAGTCACACTCTCAGCACACCTGCTGCTTTCACACAAAATAGCTTCCCCTCACTTCCCACTATAGACAGACGATGGCAAGACAAGTCAGATTCATGCCGTTATGTCGCAGGTCATTCGTACGGATTACCTCATAACGACAATATGGAGGGAGTCAATGTACCAATGGTAATACATGAAAATGAGTGCTATGTTCGCGGATTAACAACACAGAGTACTTTCCCTGACGAGTTAAGAGCACAACTGGGTGCTGAAGTTGATCAGCATTTCCAGGTTGTAGAACATAACTTTAGCGAAATATCCACTGATGCAATAAACGAGATTGCGGCAGAATCAGACACGCGTGTGCGCAATATTAAATCGAAAGTTCAAAGTCCGATGCGTTTATTCATTGATGGAATTGTTAACGCCCATGGGGATGTCCCTGTGTTTATAACCGGCTTTGATATCGAAACGGTGGGACATTTACGAAAATATCAACTCGGTTTGCCTATAAATGTTTATGTAAAATTAAGCTATAAAAATATCAGTGTGAAAGGAACATATAATGTGTTTGACCAACGCTTCACAGGGATACCTAACTTCGTACAGTATAAGCCAAGTGTAGACGTTGATGTACAACTACCTTGGTTATTTAGGTTGATAGATGAACTAACGCCCGGAATATTTGACAGTATGTATGAGAGGTTTGCCCTTGTGGTCACCTATATTTTTGAACTTATTGGTATCGAAATGGGCCGAGATATACCTACAATAATCGCCCACAATAATCAGCTATTACGACAGTCTTTTACACCAATCACTGTTTTAAGAGACTATGGTGTTGGTGACCATGTATATTTAGATATGGAAGCTTCTAGAAACTGGGTTTATATAAAAGATAAAAATACTACTTATGTTGTTTCTGAGGCTTTTCTTGTGATGCAGTAACGGGGAGGTGGGCGATGACAAACTTGAGCCTCGGATAATGAAGTTTTTCTAATGAACAATTGTAGTGCTAGCTGTGTTTAATTCACTGCCTAGCACGTCAACTGAAAGAAAAATGGTGAGTATTAAGTTAGCGCTCTTTTGAATGCTAACTATTATCTGAAATCAGACATTATCACCATGTATAAATCTTATAATTGAAAAAATATATAATTAAACATCACCGCAGGTTAGCTAGGAGAACTCGGCAATGATTAATACTTTTTTATGTTTGGCGCTATAAAAAACAATACCCTCTCCGCCACCGTCGACATATATTGAAAAGCTGAAGGTGCCAAGATAGCTAAAGTCAACACCACTTTGTTCGTCGAAAAAGCCAATTTCGCGGGTAGCATAGTGGTCGTAATTATCGCCACTCTCTTCATCTATGGCGTCAAAATAGCGAGTCTCATCATCACTCTCTTCATCCCACAAGTAGGCATCCCAGTTGCAACCTAGCTCAGGTTGTCCACCAAATTCAAATAACGGTTCACCATCTTCAGCCTCATTCAGTGACATATTCAGAAAAGCGTGTTTTTTATAGAAACTAGCGGCTTTTTGATAATATTCACGATAGCTTTCAAAGTCATCACTGAGACTCTCCAAGTAGCTAGCGTCTACTTGCCAACCATGGTCAGTTAATGAATAAACTATATAGGGAACGTCACCATCAAATATTGCCATCGAAATTGGCATTGCAATCAGTATGTTATCTTTATCATCTTGGGCAAGCTTCGTAGTTGAAAGCAACCCAAGTGGCAATAGTTGTTTTTCGTTAAAGGTAACCTGTTCATTACTGGGAAATGGCGTGTAAAAATTGCTTTCTTTTGTAATACGGGTAGGTGAATAAGTGACTGCTGAGTCTTTGATATGTAGTGCTATAAAGCAATTCCTTTTTATGGTTTGATTAAACTAAGCGTAGATTTAGTGCAGAGGATAAGTGTTTTTTGTATTTAAATCAATGAATTAGGGTTTTACTTAGAGTTTGACGTTATATTTGACAAGTCATTGATGTTTAGTTCAAAGTTCTCTAAAGATTTGTCAGTATTAGAACAACATTGACGTGATAGGAGAAATATCATGGGGGCGGGGACTTTTAAGATTAAAAATATGAGTTTGGCAGAGCTCGAGACGGCAGTGCAGTGGGCGCAGCAAGAGGGCTGGAACCCTGGAGTAAACGACGCGTATTGCTATTTTCACGCAGATCCAAATGGTTTTTTGATGGGGTACTTAGGTGATGAGCCTATTGCGACGATTTCTGTGGTTAAATATGATGGCGGTTTTGGATTTTTAGGCTTTTATATCGTCAAGCCTGAATATCGTGGTCGTGGCTATGGCATAAAAATGTGGCATGCCGCAATGCAATATCTAAAAAGCTGTAATATTGGCCTAGATGGTGTTGTTGCGCAACAAGAAAATTATGAAAAGTCTGGGTTTAAATTAGCTTATCGCAATATACGTTATGAGGGCATAGGAGGAGGAGATAAGCCACACCTTACAAACCTTGTTTCATTAAAAGATATCTCATTTGACGTACTTAAAGCCTATGAAGAAAAGTTTTTCCCTGCGCCCAGAACGGAGTTTTTGCAAGCTTGGATCCATCAGCCAAACAGTTATGCATGTGGTATTTACGAGGAGGGAAAGCTATTTGCGTGCGGCGTTATTCGTCCTTGCCATACTGGCTATAAAATTGCACCGTTGTATGCAGAGTCGCCAGAATTGGCTGAACAAATGTTTTTAGCGCTTAAATCTCAAGTACCACAATCTTCACCTATCTATTTAGATGTGCCCGAAGTCAATGCTGCGGCAATTGCGCTGGCTCAAAAATTCCGATTGTCGGCTGTATTTGAAACTGCACGAATGTACACAGGGCAATTTCCAGAGCTGCCACTGGAGAAAGTGTTTGGTGTAACCTCATTCGAAATAGGCTAATAAATTAACAAAAAGGTGAAAGTAAAACAGTATTAGATGACACTTTGATTGCTTGTTTACGTTCGTTTACGAATATTAGTTCACTACTTTTCCTTATATAATAATAAGTTATGACTTGTTTTGTATTTGTCAACAGTGAATGTAAAATAGTTGAGGGTTGAACGGTTGATAACTGTTTAAGGTTTACATTATATTGATTTCTCCTTTGCATTCATTGCAACGATATTACCATAAGAAAAAATCAGGGGAAAAAATGTCAAATAAAATAAAACTGTCAATGGTTGCGGCGTCCGTATGTGGCGCGTTGGCGATGACAAGTGTACAAGCGAGCGTCAACCTAAATGCAGAAATTCCGAATGGGATCAATGGGTTCGAGCATACACAAAGCAGTCACGCTAAACCAACAAACCCCCTTAAAGCATTGAGCAAACATTACTATATTGTTCGCCTAGAAAGTAACGCGTTAGTCAAGACGCAAGGTGCGGTTGACGCTGAGCGCAATGGCAACGGTCTTATGATGCAGTCTCAGGCCGTGAAATCACAAAGACAAGTGCTTGCAAAAGAGCGTAATGTATTTGCAAATAAGCTCGCTCAATCAATACCAGGCGCAAAAGTAGACCGCCATTTTGATGCGACAATGAATGCTGTTGTGGTGAAGTCAGACAAAGACATTTACGAGCAACTACAGGCGTTACCTGGCGTCACGCGAGTGTTTAAAGAAGAGCGCTACCAGGCGCAAATGGACGCTTCACTCTCTCTTATCAATGCCCCTGTAGTGTGGGAGAAGCTTGGTGGAGACCGTAGCGTAGGTAAGGGGATTCGAGTTGCAGTTATCGACTCTGGTATTGTGCCGACTAACCCAATGTTTGATGATGCTGGTATGGAAGCACCAACAGGTGCATTGCCATCAGATGACTACTGTCGAACTGTAGATTCATCATTTTGTAATAACAAGCTGATTGTTGCTCGTTATTCAACACCTACATTTTCACAACCTGATTTTCAAACATTTAGCCCGCTTGATAAAGACGGCCATGGCACGCACGTAGCAGGTACCGCAGTAGGCTCGGCAGTAACAGCAGATTATGACGGTTATAACTTAGAGCTAAGTGGTGTTGCACCTGGCGCGTATTTAATGAGTTACAAAGCCTTGTACGAAGGTGGCGGTTCGAACATCATGTTGATCGAGGCGCTAGAGCATGCGCTTGAAGATGGCGCAGACGTGATCAACAACTCTTGGGGTGGTGGCTATGGCTCTGACCCAACGAACAGTGCGTATGCAGAAGTATTTGAAAATATCCAAGAAGCGGGCGTGGTCGCTGTTGTTTCAGCGGGTAATGGCGGTGCCGGTGCTAATACTATCGGTGGCCCTGCAAACTTAGCGTCAGTATTGTCAGTAGCTAACACCAATCATGGTCGTATCTTCACCACTGGTATGGCATTGGATGGTGGTGAGAATATCTTACATGTAAGCAGTTCAGATACGCCGCATAACACGGCTATCTCGGCAAAGCCTGTCGCAGCTAAAACTATCTCGCCTGACAACGTCGAAGGCTGTGAACCTTTCCCTGCTGGGTCTTTTACCGACGCTTTCGCGGTGGTTTCTCGCGGTGGATGTAACTTCTCAGTTAAAGTAAAAAATGCAACGGATGCCGGCGCTAAAGCGGTGTTAATATATAATAACCGTGTAGGTACTCCATTTATTATGGACACAGCAGGCGAGGCAACCCCTGCGTTTATGGTCAGTCAAGATGATGGTGAAGCCATTATTACTGCAATCTCAGCTGAGGGTTTTGCTGGTCAACTAGCTATTGATGGCGTCAATCGTACCGCAATCAGTGAAGCAGCGCGCGACTCGATGCGTGAGTCATCTTCAAGAGGGCCAAATGGCGATCCGTCCATCTTTAAGCCAAATGTGGCGGCTCCAGGGACTAACATCTTGTCAGCTCACTTGGATGTAGACGGAATGGCAAGCTTTGCAGAACTTTCTGGCACATCTATGGCGGGCCCTCATATTGCAGGTGCTGCCGCACTATTGAAGCAGCAATACCCGCAGTGGACGCCTCAAGAAATTAAGTCTGCACTGACGAATACCAGTGTAACAGATGGTTTGAAAAAAGAAGATGAAGTAACGCCTGCTGATGGCTTTGATGTGGGTGCAGGACGTGTAGATCTTGATAAGGCATTCGATGCTAAAGTTACTTTCTCTGAAATGGGCTTATCAGAAACGCTGTGTGTTGATAGCTGTGATTACAGTGTTACGGTTCGTAATATGACTGACGAAGCCATGAAACTGCACTTTAAAGGTGTCGCGATTGGAGACGGTGTCACAGTGGGTGATATCAACTCATCAGTAGAGCTTGCAGCCTATGGTGAAGAGGGCGACGCAAAAGCCACGTCAATCACACTGAATATTACAGGTGCTGAATTTGAGGCATGGCAGTTCGGTCGACTAGAAGCTTACAATGAAGCTGGTGAGCGCGTTGGTCATGTTCCATTAGCTGCATTTGCAGCGTCGACGTCACTACCTGGTCTGGCAGTTTCGACTTCTGGAGCGTCAAACACAGCTGCATTTGACGTAAATGTTGGTTACATGAACGAAACTATTGAAGGTCAAGTTGCAATCAACTCAGTATTACCTAGCTCTCTTGAACTAGTTGAAGATAGCTTTACCGTCGATGTGCAAAGCGGTACTCAAATTTTAGCTGGTGCAGATATGCCTACTCGTCATATCGCATGGACAGGTAGCCTAGGTAAGGCATCAATCAGCAGCGCAATTCAAAATGGTTTGGCAATCGATCTTAAAGCTCGAGATGAGTATCGTCCAGGGTGTGAAGATACATGTGATGATGCTGATTTCAAATTTAACTTAGGCGCAATCGGCGATGGTTATACATTTAAGTTAGCGGGCAAAGAGTATAACTATATTACTGTAACAACTAACGGTCTTATCGTTGCAGGCGACGGCTCTGCAAGTGGCACAGGCACAAACGAAGCTATCCCATCAGCAAATGGTCAAAATGGCTTAATTGCACCACTTTGGGCTGACTTTGATCTACAAGGCCCAAGTGAAACCGAAGGCGGAGCAGTGTACGTTGCATTATTATCCTTTACCGATGATGCAGATAATGTAACAACTTACTTTGTTACTGAGTGGGCTGATGCACAGTTATATCAAGATAACTCTGGCGATAAGTTTACATTCCAATCGTGGATCCGTCTAAATGGTGATGAGGAACACTTCTTTAACTACGTTAAAGTGCCAAAAATGCCAAGTAAAGCGACCGTTGGTATTGAAAACTCGAATGGGTTAGTTGGCCTACAAACATACTACAATGGTGAAGGTACAGCGCCAGCGGCAGGACAACTGATTGCGTATGATTATGCAAATGGTGGCTCTGTAAACCTTGGTGTAAAGGTTAAACTTGCGGACAATGCACAGATTAAAGCTGGTGTTGCAGATATGGTTGAAATGGACGAAGACACAACATCTGAAGCCATTGATGTCTTAGCTAACGATAATGCTCAGCACATTGATCTTATCCCTGTTACCTTGACTGCTCGAGGCGGTGAAAATCAACGTGCAGTGCAAAGTGTGTCTTTTACTAACCCTGAAGGCGGCTTTGACCCAGCAACACTTGCACTTGTTGATGCTCCTGCAAATGGCACCGTCGAAATCAAAGAAGGTAAAGTAGTCTACAAGCCTGAGGCAGACTTCTTTGGCGTTGATAGTTTCACGTACACGGCAAAAGCGGCTGGTGAGAGTACACTTATGCTAGCGCCGACTAAAGTGACAATTAATGTTGCTGATGTGGCTGAGCCAACCCCTCCTGCTGTGGTTGACAAGCCAGTTGAAGCGCCATCGAGTTCTTCGGGCTCTCTTGGTTGGTTATCGCTATTAGCATTACCATTTGCATTACTTCGCCGCAAAAGCTCAGTTTCTTTGCGTAAATAAAATGTCATTATTCAGCAAAAGTGTGTGACTAGAAATAACCACACCGATTTGTAGAGATAAGTCATTATCCAACTTAAACCCCGAGTTCAAAGCTCGGGGTTTTTCATTTGTAAATTCTATCAATGGGTTACATCTACTTTTGCTTATAAAAATAATAAATACAGAATACCAAAATAAAAAGTGCGACTTGTGTCGCATTTTTATTTTGGTATTCTGTGATAAATGTCGCACTACATAGGAGGGAGCATGAAACCAAATGCTACCGAGTTGGTAATTTTGAAGATTTTATGGCGTCAAGCACCAAGAACCGGCAAGGAAATTCATGTTGAAATAGAGTCAAAGCTAAACTGGAGCTATTCATCGACAAGAAAGACACTGGAAAGAATGTGTGAGAAGGGCTACCTTGCGGAGCAAAAACAAGGTAACAAAAAAATTTATACCGCAACCTTAGCTAAAGTACCAACGCTTGCTTTGTATGCGCAAGAATTTGCAAAGCAAGTGATGGAGCTCGACGCACCACTTCCTGTTGCTATGTTTTCTGACAGCAACCTAATTGAAGCTGATGAGCTCGACGAATTGGAAGCGATGCTAAATTCATTGGCAAATAATGACAAGCGCGATCCAGAGTAGGCTTCAGAAATGGAATTAATATTACTTTCTGTATTGTTGTGGGTTGCCTTAACTGGATTGAGTTATGTGGTAGGGGTATCTCTTTGTGCATATTACTTCCAGAGCAAAAGGCTATGGTGGGGATTGCTTGCCGTCACGTTTGTACCTTTTTTGCCTTTTGAATTTCTTGAGCAACAAGAAGCGATACCGTCAGTGCTACTACATGACAATTTACAACAATATGCCGAGCCGTTAATTGCAATGACAAGAAACGTACGAGTCACACTGCCTTGGTTAGAAGTATTATTCACGACTTTAGCGATTGTATATTGTGTGGGGCTGATTTTCCATTTAGGGGTGCTGCTCACACAGTACAGACGTATCAAATGTCTTTGTCTCAGCGCATCAAGAGTTGAGTCTTATTCCCAAGCGTTGTATCAGTTACCAATCACCTGCTCACCGTTTGTGTTTGGCTTGTTAAAACCAAAGATATATTTACCAATGGAGTTTGAAGATTTACCTAATGATGAACAAGAAGCGTTGATATTTCATGAGCTAACACACGTCAATAAAGGCGATCATATTGCGGTTATGGTGTGGCGTTTGTGCTGTGTGATAGCGTGGTTTAATCCATTTATTGCCAAGATGGAGCAAAGCTTTATTCGAGCGATGGAATATCGATGTGATGAGTTGACGATTGCTCGGTACCAGATTGAACCGCTGGTATACAGCCGGGCTTTGATTAACTCGCTAAAGCGTGTAAAGATGCAGACGCCAGTAGATATTGCCGCCAGCTTTGCATCAAATTCACTCACGCTTGATGATTATAAAAAGCGTTTTACCGTTATTTTAAAACCTCAGAGCAAGCCTAATAATTGGCCTTTGTTCGCTTTCTTTATCTTGTCTTGTTCTGTATTGGCCTATGGCAACCTGCAATGGGCGAGAGTAACAATATCAAACAGCACAACGTGGCAATGGCCGGTAGAAAGTCCAATGATAACATCACACTTTGGTCATATTTCTAGCTTTCGTCACAATAAAGCACACCAAGGTGTTGATTTTGCAGGAAGTACTGGCGACTCAGTGATGACGGTTGCAGACGGTATTGTAACGGTTTCTGACAATACCACGCTGGGGAAGAATTATGGAAAAGTTGTATTGATCCAGCACGATAACGGTTATCAAAGTTTATATGCGCATTTAGATAGTATAGACGTAGCGGTAGGTGAAACGGTGTTAAAAGGTGAAATGATAGGCACAATTGGTGAAACTGGCAGAGTAACCGGACCGCACTTACATTTGGAAATACTTCATCAGAATACTCGCATTGATCCCCTAAAGCGGTTGGAAATTTAATATGTCAAAAAAATACTTATTAGCCATCATTCTGTTGGCGGTATCCGGCTGCTCAAAGCAACCTAATTCATCAAATGAAAGCCTGTCAGTGCAGTCTAGTAAAACAGCAGCAGTTCCTACCGTTACAACTAGCGTCGGTGAGCTACATACCCCCAATTTAAGCACTACCTCATCAGAAGCGACGAGCGACAACAAAAATGACAAGCAGTGGTTGCTTCTCAAGCTCAAGTCAGGTGAGAGCTTAACTACTTTGCTTGCGCCATTCGCATTTGGTGACCGAGATAGTTGGCTAGTTGAACAGTCAGTCGCGACTTGGACCTCTTTAACCAAGCTCAAGACTGGACAGGCAATTGAAGTTGCATTGCGCGAGAGTCAGGTTGAACTCATCCGTTTTGAGCTCGATTTTGCAAAGCTAATAGAAATAAAAAGAACTAAAGATGGGTGGCAGGCATCACTTGAGAATCTTGAAACCGTTACGCGTACCAAACGACTCTCAACAGTAGTTGAATCCAGCTTTTTTGTTGATGCAAGCAAAGCAGGAGTCCCTAACGATATTATCAATCAGAGTATTATTGCGCTGTCACACCTGGTTGATTTCCAGCGAGAAATATATGCAGGTGATCAAATTGACTTTGTTTATCAGCAAAAATCGTTGCTATTAACCTCTAGGCTTGCAGAGAAAAGCGACATAGCCACGCATCTACAGCATGTTGCGCTGCTATCAGGAAAAGAAGAGTATCGACTTTATCAGTTTTCTGATGAGTCAGGAATGTCTGCTTTTTACCATGAAGACGGCAGGCTCGCACAGAGCTTTTTGATGAAAACACCACTCAATGGAGCAAGGTTATCTTCCAGTTTTGGTAAACGTCACCATCCCGTGCTTGGCTATACACGTATGCACAAAGGCATAGATTTTGGTGCGCCGATTGGCACGCCTATTATGGCGGCTGGATCAGGAGAGGTGATCAAGGCCAACTGGGGAGGAAGCTTTGGCAACCGCATTATTTTGGCACATGGTAACGGTTATCAAACGCTTTATGCTCACTTAAAAGGGTTTGCCAAAGGGATTACAGCCGGGGCTAAAGTAAAGCAAGGTGAGGTGATTGGCTACTTGGGAAATACCGGTCTTTCACAAGCACGTCACTTACATTATGAGGTGCACAAAGATGGCAAGGCAATTAATCCGCTTACTCTCAAACAGCCAAAATATATCAAGTTGGAAGGTAAACAGCTCAAGCGCTTTATTGCATATGTGGCACAGGTTTCCGACCCGCTTAATGGCAAGGACTCTCGTATTGCTAGTCAAATAGATAATGTTGAACAGGTACAAGTCGGTGAATAATAAAATGACGACAAGAATCAATAGTTTAGACTTTCTTCGTGGCGTAGCTATTCTGTGCATTTTACTGATAAACATAGAAAGCTTTGCTTATCCAAGCCCTTGGGGCAGCTATCAGTATGGCTTTATGACGGAACTTGACAGTAAGGTGCGGTATTGGGTCTATTTTGTTGCTCAAGGTAAGTTTTATGGTTTATTGGCTGCCTTGTTTGGTGTTGGGTTGACAATGATAATTCAAAAACAGCCGCTAGGATCTGCAATAACACTCAGCGCCTCGCGATTACTGGTACTGTTTATTATTGGCTGTACGCATGCTTATTTTATTTGGAGTGGAGATATCCTTTATCACTATGCTGTGATTGGTATTGTGGCGTTAATGATAATTTTGCTTGGCTCAGCGGTGATAAAAGTCAGTATTGTCGTTTGTATTAGCTTTATATTGCTTTTTGGTTATGCCAAAGCAGAGCGAACTAACGCACAGTATCAAGCATATGTAGTAGCACAAAGCGTTGAAAAGGCGCAGCGTTCAAGCAAGCAGCATAGAAGTATTTTGCGTTGGGAAAATAGAGTCAAACAAAAGCTCCCAAGGCATAGTGAACTTGAACACCAGCCAACACTGCAAGCACATTGGCTTGATAATTTCAGTACACCGCAAGTTCATAAAGGTAAGCTATTTTATTCCAGTATCTTTTGGTCAACATTGATGATGATGTTGATAGGAGCGCTGTTGTTTCAAAGTGGATTCTTTAGCGCCAAAAAGCTAAGCCCGCTCGTGGTAGCTGCCTTTACTGGGTTAGTGGTAGTGTCAATATATGCTTCTCAGCAACGCTATTTTCACTGGTTATTACACCCTCATATACCAATACTATCCTATTCAAAGCAAATGTTGGTTGTGTTAAATAGAGAACTTCAGGCGCTAGTTTACATTGTTGTTTTATCTTTGCTTTATAATCGTTTCCTCTGCAAGCTGCGGTGGCTCACGCCAATAAATTTAGTCGGAAGATTTGCGCTGAGTAACTATATTCTACAATCGATTGTACTGGTGATCATATTCTATGGCTTTGACCTTTATAATACCTATAGTCGTAGTGAGCTATTAGTCCTGTGGATCCTGATGGTGTTGTGCCAAATTGTGCTAAATATGATATACGGACGTTTCTTTACCCAAGGCCCACTAGAGAAAGTATGGCGTACACTCACTGCTAAGCTCAGAAATTGAATGACGATACTAGGGCGTAAAACTGTGCTCTGAACATGGTGGCTCATAAACTGCGTTATACTATTTTTTACAAACTTAAACTTATTAATTCTAATGTTTTAAATTTAATATAAAGCTTTGTAACGCATGAATAAAAAGTATGGAATTAAAAATAGTAAGAGGGTGGCATAGTAGACATGTGCAGGCCGCGGCAGAGCTATATATTGAAGCGTTTGGTCGCAAGTTCAAGGCAGCTGTTGCAGACAGGGATAAACTGGTTGCAATCATCGCCAAGAGCTTTGTGACAGAGTACGCTTTTGGGGCTTTTGAAGGTGAAAACCTGCTGGGTATCGCAGGCTTTCAAGATGCGAAAAAAGGTTTTACCTCAAACATAGACTTTGCTGTGTTAAAAGAGGAGCTTGGCTTTTTCGGCGCAATAAAAGCGGCTGCTATTTTTTCTTTATTTGATAGAGCACCTGCACAACATGAGTTGGTAATGGACGGAATTGCGGTATCCAAGCAAGCGAGAGGTAAGGGGATCGGCACGGCTTTACTGCATGCAGTGCAAAATTACACGCGCGAAAATGGTTTCAAGACGTTACGGCTCGATGTCATTGATAACAATCCAAAAGCAAAACAACTGTATTTAAGAACGGGGTTTGTTGCTTCCCACCACGACGACTTTTCTTATCTTGAGTGGTTAGTTGGCTTTAGTGGCGCAACAACAATGCACTGGCGGCCTTGAGTATGGAGGTTGGCTATTAAATTAACCTGAGATCAAGATAGTAACTTGTTCTTTAGTCACTGTTATTAGTTGTGGGGGTCATTAGTTTCACAATTTGAACGAGCCTAGTTCACAAAGTGAGCGTCAGTATTGTATTGATTATATGTTGAATGTCCTTTAGAGCAGGGGCAGAGCATACTTTGATTACTTATAAACCAAAGAATACCTGTGCCCTAAATTTGTCGTTCCAGCCAGCGGTTTTCAATTTGCTGCGTTGACTCGGTAAGCCGCATTCACACTGCTTGAGCATATTCATTA
>NZ_WEHZ01000015.1 GCF_012641745.1 Pseudoalteromonas peptidolytica | reverse complement strand
AACACTCAGCCGCTTTCCAATTTCCCGGTAACTAAAACCCTCGCGTAAGTATGCCTCTATCTGGTATCTTTGTCCTTCGATCAACTGCTTGTAACTCATGGTAACTACTCTTGTTTTTTGGCGATTAAAGAGTACCACCAACAGGCAGTTGATCTCTCCTCACCGATTAACCATGAGTGGTGCACTTATTATCTGAATTCGGGAGGCCTAAATAGCTGAATACTGGAACTTATCAGCGCTGTAATAATAAAAGGCAGAAAGTAAGTGAGCCGTAATCACTTATATATACTCGTAGTGGTAGTTGTCTCTGCACTTTTTGCAATGGTTGATAGTGCTACGGTATCAAGAAATGTGTTAATTGGTGTCTTATTAATCGTGACAGTGACCAATTGGCGGAATATAAATATTGCACATATATCTTGTATCTTATTAATCATTACACTCATTGAATATCTAGTGTTCTTTATTTTCTTTAAGTATTGGGTCTATTCGTCATTTTTTGGTAATGCGGTAATTTATATGATCCATTCTATGCTCGACTCTATAGTAATATGGGCGTTGTATAATCGTGACAAAATATCTCGCTATGTGTTGAAAAAGCAGGGATATGCACAAGAATTGAGTTATAAAATCTTTACTGACTCATGTTTAGTTGTTGTATTCGCAGGATTTCTAGTTATAGATGTTGCTGCTTTTTCAGAAAATTTACTACGAAATTTGCACGAGTTTGGGGTAAGCAGGCAAATCGCCGAACCATTTTGGAATGTGTATTTTATTTACGATCTTTATCTGCCCATTAAAAATATACTAAACAGTATCACCATTAGCATCATCGTCTTGTCGGTTTATGCCCTGTATGTTAAACCCCGCCAGCTGCGCGCACAGCAGCAACGTTAAACCACTTATTTTGGTTGCAGTAAGTAACATGCTGCAACCAACTTCTCCCTTTACACTTGTATCATTTCAATGGCTTCATCGGCTGTGAGCAACTTCCATGGCGTTAAAGTGCACGACACTTCGGCATACAACGGGTAACCATTTTGTGTCACCTGTTTGCTGAAAGTGGCGGAGACATCTTCCATTAATAAGTTTTTGGCTTCAAACCAACGGCCTATTTTTAAGCTTATCAGCCCCGAGGCTGAGTCCAGCCCAGTAAATTTGTAGTTGTTAGGTGCACTTAAGAATAAGTCAACGCCCGCAATGGACGCAGCTGGCCCTGATGGGTAAACCGTTTTTAAAAGCGCAGCTACCTTTTGTCTTACATCCATACCATCTTTATATGCGACAATGAGAAAGTTGATTGGAATGGAGGGCGATTCACTTGATAGCCAGTGCTTTCGTGTCGATGCAATAGATGTCATCGACATTTGTGAGGGTGCCATGCCAAATAGGCTTAACGCGCTGTGCGCAGTTCTGGAGATTTCATCGGCAGACTCTAAATGTCCCGGTTGTTTGCCCTCCCATTGTGCGGCGCCCGCAACCGTCACTGCTTCGGTGAGGAAGCCTGTGATTGAGTCGTTTGGGGTCACAATATACAGTTTAGCATCTGGTACTTGTCCAGACTCGAGTGCTTCTAAATCTAGTGTATAGTCGCTCATATAACCTCTAATCGAATAAGATACTGTTCATTATCGCAATCCCATAGTCATCGATGCCAAAACTACTTTGAGCTGGTGTTGAACGACTTGCTGGGCGATTTAATTGCACCGACTTGCGTGATGCAGACACCGGTTTTACAGTACTACTTGCTGGCAATTTCTTCGCAGTGGCCTGTTTGTTGACCACGTGCGAGAGTGTATCTTTGCGCAAAACTTGGTCGTTAAGTGGCTCTGGTATCGATGTTTTGGTATCTATTTGCAGTGATGATGCAAGGTTGGCAACTTCTGTTTGTTCCCTTTTCTCTTTACTTTGCTCGTGTTTGGCTGCTGTGTGAACGCGTGAGCTATGCGTCGGTATGTGTTGCTGTACCATCATCTGACCGGATGCTGGGGTGGTGGCTGCCTGTGTGTGTGGTTGTGTCATCATCGTCAACGGTATTGCGGCGGCTTTGATTAACCGAGTTGACTGTGATTTTGAACTTTTCGTTGTACCCTGAGGGTCGTTGGAAAAAAGCCCTGAAAATAGGTGACTACCAAGATTAACCACCTTAGAGCCAACATCGTACAAAGTGCGCGCGGTATTTCCTTCATCCAGTTGACCAAATGAGATCCCGGACAAAATAGAGCCAGCTGCTGATGCGACTTTCTGACCTGTGCTGGCTTTTTCATTTGCTTGCAGTGCAAAGTTTTCATCTGCACGTTGCCATCCAGCTGCGCCATCTAATAAAGCTAACCCCGCTGTGAGTGCTTGACCTGCTATTGGAACAAATTTAGCTCCTCCAAGTACTGCTCGCCCCAACCCTTTCATTGATGGGAGTCGGCTTGAAATAGACTTACTGGTATGCGATAGAGCCTTACTCGCCGTTGATTTACCTTGGGTTGTTTTCCTGCGTCGGCTTTGCGCTTTTACTTCAGATCCAAGGCGAGGCTTAGCCTCTCTTCTATGCGCTTTTTTATGGCTAGTATCCGGTGCACCGCTGAGTGCGGCCACTCCGCCTGTCGCTAATGATGCTATGCCTGAAACTGCAGCGCTTGCGCCTCTTGATAATGTAGATATAAAGGAGCGACCAGTGCCGAGACGCTTCACTACCGTAGGTCTCGCTTTATTGCTGCGGCCATTCCGTTTGCGATTAGTGCGCTTCTCTCGTTTGCTGGTTTGCTTGTCTAGTAAATTACCTAATAAATTATCCGCTGAGCTATCCTTTGGAAGTATGGTTTTGAACAAGCGTAATGTTTGATTCAGTTCTGACAGCGACTCCTTTTGTTCAGCGAATAACGAAGCGCCCAGATTAAGAAGTCGGCCCGTGATATTGCCTTGTTGACCTTGAATTCGAGTAGAGCGTGGAGCCATGTGACTGGCTGCGTTTATAGCAGTGTCGTGGGTTAATGATGCACCAAACAGGCTGGCGACCTGAGTGATAACTTCATACTTGTTTAGCAAGCCTGTTGTCGTCGCTAATCGAGGTCGTGTGTTGCTGCGCGTTGGTGCTTTGCTGTTACCTGACAATAACCGCAAACTCATCCTCCCTTGTAGGGGAGACTGTTTTGTTGTTGGGCGTTTATCTGGATTGGCTACGTGGGTGACATGTGATGGCAAATACTCAGTTGCTAGTTTGGCTAAAGACTGTGTAGGAGCGGCTGCCCAAGTAGTGCGATTGGCTTTCACCTGACGCGCGCGCTTTTGATGTGCTTGCTTACCTTGAGCTGACGTACGTGCTTGGTTTGCTCTTTGTTGGTTCGTATGGGCAATATTCTGGTGAGCAGCTGAAGTTCGCTTGTCACCTTGAATAACTAGCGTGCTGCCTTTATCAATGGTAATTTGGGCATTGTTCAGGCGCAGTGTTTTGGGTGCTGCAACACTTTTTGTAGAGACAGACGCATTGGGGTTAACGTCGCTCGCAGTGATCCCTCCCAACAGCGCGGTGGTTTTAACGCGACCTTGTGGTGGTGCAATCGTTTTTTGACCTTGGGTAGATTTGGCCGTGTTGCCAGGTGGTTGCCTGGTCGCAAAAAGCTCTGTCACTGACCCCATCACACGCTTAGCCAAGCTTTTGTTTTGTGGCTTGGCAATACGTTTATCCAGTTTGGCAGTCTTAGGGTTACCGCCACTAAACAATGCTTTGAGATCGAGTATATTTGGTAGGTCATCAAGACCGAGTGTACCAAGTGCGACACGTAACCATTCATGCTTGTCAATGTTCAAAATCGACTGCTGCTCTGCGCGCCTATTTGAAGCCTTGCGATTAACCTGGGGTTTATGTCGCGGCTTTGTCGCTTGTCTAGTTGCTGTTACTCGTTGCGTTTGCAGCCGTGCAAAGGCCTCATTTACTGTACCTAGAATATTGAGCTGAGCTAGAGCAGGGGGAGCTATTTGCTCTTGTGGGCGTGGTGAGGTTGATTGTTTAATAAGTGTCTGTAATATCGCCTGCTGTGGCTTTGGTGCATCAACTAGCATTTCTTTATAGCTATTGGTCATACGCCCTTGCGTGATCGGCGTAGTGCTTTTTTGTTGCTGATTAAATGCACTAATCAAAGGCGCACAATCGGACAGCAACTGACGAAGAGAGTGAGTCTCTAAACGCTGTCCCTTGAGTAGCGTGTCTATATTTACAGAGGTAAGCGCGCTCGGCTTTGTTCCGTTTATTTTGGCAATCGCCTGCAACTGCGTGCTGAGGCTACGTAATGCCGCATTGAGTAGCGCGTGTGTTTCCTCTGCGTGCTGTTGAGTGGGCACGGCGGCTTTTGCTGCACTCACGGGGAGCTGTGAGCGACTTTGTATCTCAGAATTTGGTTGTCGAGTGTTTTTGTTTTGGCTGTGGTGTTTGGGCACTGACGGATCAAAGGTGGATTGTGCGGTGCCTACGTCAATGAGCGCAGCTTTTGTTGAAATCACTGTGCTGCTAGTATTGCCCCGCATCATTGCGGTGTCAGTTGGTGCAAGCATAACAGCCGCTTGTGAAGCGCGTTTTGCAACAGTTGCTGTACTGCTATTTGGTGCGACTTGATTAACGTCAGATGACTGTTTTCCTGCACCTTTTTGACTGGTGAAAAGCGCATCAAAATTAACCAGTTCTGGTAAGTCATCAAGCCCAACTGTGCCCAGTGCAACCTTAAATAACTCTTTTTTGTCGATGTTGAACAAGCTTGCCTTGTCTTTTGTGGTGTCTGAGTTATCTTCTTTGTTGTTCAGATCTGAGCTTCGTCTGGCGCTTTTTAATGCCCGAGATTGTTGAGATTGCTTTTGTTGCTTCTCACTCTGCGCTTTTATATGGCTAGCAAGTTCTGTGAGCGTGCCATCCATATGAGTTAATACATTGAGCTGTGCGTGATCAGCAGCGGCATTTTGTGACAATAAATCTAAGGCCGAGTGGCACTGTGCTCGCTGGCTTTGATCTTTGCTTAATTGTAACTGTGCACTATATTGTCTCGCGATATCCTGAACTAAAATTGGATGATCGCTTTGCTGCTTGGCATTAAAAGCCTTGATCATTGGCCCAAGCATTTTCATTGTGGCGCGCAATGCCTCGATTGACAGATCTTGCCCTTGAAGGAGCTTATCTATATTCAGCGCATGGGGAACATTTTGTAGAGACTGTCCTGTGTTATGTTGAGCCGTTTTTAGTTCATCTAGGTTCAGAGCTTGCAATTGGACAGTAAGTCCCCTGACCACGGCATTGATCAAACCGGTCGCTGTATTTTTGGGGAGTGTAGTTAGAGTTGGGTGTGATTGCCCATTGGAGATAGGAGTATTAGCCTGTCTCGTATTGGGGGAGGGGCTTTTGAAGCGAGCAAAAGCTAACTGCAAGCGTTTTGCCAGCAGCGCGAACTCTTGAGGCTGCGCTTGGCGCGGCTCAAAAATGCGAATACCGCTTGGCTGCGTGCTGTTAATAGTTGTGACGTCACCCAAATTAGGGAGGCTTAGCGCATTTGACTGACGTAATTTGTCAATGTGGCGCACAGCGATGTTAGCCATACAAGTCTCCAAAATGTAATGACTCGGTCTACTGGCCCGAGTCTAAGTATTTACGTAATCGTTGTTGTAGCAGCATTGCCATACCGAAATCGAACTTGGCCAGTTCGGTGGGAGACAATATCTGCTTAATTGCCAAACCGAACTCGACTTCCAGTAGTTGGTTCAGATTTGCGAAAGGGATTGATAAGGGCCGCCTCATCGTCTAGAGAAGCTGAAAAAACAATGCCACATTCAGTATTGGCACAAGTTACCGCCATAGGTTTTAAATCGTGATATAAAAACTTGTCGATGTCCTCTAGTGTGGCCGCGTCATCGCCAATGGCATTGTTAAATAAATTATATGCCAACTTGTAATCAAGAGATGACTGCATTGCAGCGATAGCGACTGGGTCTTCATCGGCATTGCGTCGAGTCAACTCTAAATACTGGCCGACCGTGAGGGGTTTAAATTTAACGTCTGTCATGCCACATAAATCAGCGATAACGGGTAATTTAGGTGCCGCTAGGTCTTCAAATTGCAAATTTTCCCAGCCAAATTGATGTTGCACGCTATGTTGACACTGTGGACATTCAACATTCAAATTAAATTCTACGGCATTCATTGTGCTCAAACGACGTAACAAGGCAATGTATAAAAAATCAAAAAATGTGATGTCTTCGCGATCCATTCCTTCTACGCTAATACCATTCAGGATTTTTTCTGTGCTTTTTGCACTAGACATTGTGCCTTGTGCCTGGGAAAACATCTTTACTTCGCCAAATGTATATGGCTTGTAGTGTATTTCTGTTCCAACAGGGTAAGCTAAACCACGAGAGGGCAATTGTGCCACTTTTACCATGGTATCAGGTAGGTTACTTTCTCTGTCTAGTGCTTGTTGTAATTCATTCATCGTATCATTACCTCAGTCTCAGTTTGCCACCATCTATTGGCGACACCTTTTAATCTTCTATTACGATAATCGCGCGTTTGTACTAATTTGTGTCACTACGTGAGCTATTTTTAGGCGGTATATTCGTATCAATAACTCCGCTATCTTGTTGTGCTGTCGCCAAGCTAGCTACATCCATATAGGCAAAGCAAAAATATTGCTACTTAGTTGCTCTAAATAGCAATTTTTGATGCAGTCAGTGTCAGATTTACGCCTTCAAATTGAATATGTAGTAAGGTAAATTGGTATTAAATACTGGTTCTATACTCTACAGCTGGATAGATCCCTTGAATAAGAAAGCCTAACTTAGCAAGTGTTATCGCTTCTTTTTGGGCGATTTCTTTACTCATCATCCAGATAACTTCGCTTCGAGCACCGTTATTGCGACTCTTAAATACCAAGCCGTGATATGCGTATTCATTGGTCGTTTTAAAACGGCCGTGTGGGGTGTCGATCATAAAGCGATATTTACTCATGAGGATCTCCATAACAGGTTGTACACCATCGGGGGGTGCGTCTAATTTAATCAACGTGTGATCAGAGTGTGTGTTTGGCTCTGAACCGTCACTTTTTTGTTTGACTTAAAATACCCAGTACCTTGAAACTTATAGTATTTTCATGGCTGCCGCTTTCACTTGTGCCTGAAAAATTTAAGTCGCCATCAGGTATTACCATGTAAACTGTCTCTTTGGTTGGCTTTCTTTGTGCGTCTAACATTCTTACTTGTAGATAACGAACACATTCATGGGCGGTGCGCACAAATTTACCCTCACCAAAAATATCTTTGTTTACCCAGTCGCTTATCCAGTGCTTTATCGAATGCTCGCTATCATCAATAAAGCTGATATCTACAGTGGTCTCACTGGTACTTTGTGGCACACTGTAAGATGAAAGATAAGCTTCAAAGGTAAAGCTTTGTGTTGTTGCTAAATTTTCGTTGACTGTTGTAGCTGGGAACCAATTCGTGAACTGCCCCGGCCCAGAGTTACTGCGGTCTATGAGCCTGCAGTCCCATAAGTAGTCTTTAGCCCAATCAACATTACGTACTGATTCCATCGAAAAATCAGCCATAGACCAGTCTCCGTATTTACACAACGATTACGTTGTGTATTGTACAATATATTAAAGCAAGTTTTATATTGTACAAAGTTAAAAAAAGGGGGCGCACTCGCCACCCTTTTTGTTGCCACACGAATATTACTTTATGGTTGCTTACTGTACAGAAGCACCAGCGCCCATTTTGAAGTAGTCGTATGATAAAGTTAGGCTCGGGCGCATGATATCTGACGTATCACCACCTAGTTCACCGCCCCAGTCCACGCTTTCTAAATAACAACCAAATAGCTTGTAGGTCCAGATTGGCTCGTCCTGATTATTTAGACGCGTTAGTAGCATATCACATTGATATTCCGCACGTTTCTTTTGTTTACCTATGCCTGTTTCCCACAACGCTTCACGCCAGTTGTGAAGCATATTGTGGATAGTGTTATCGACAGTTTCAGCAAACGTGAGATTGATTGTGTGATCATCATCAACAATACCTGCTTGCTTGATATGGTGACCTCGGATTTGAATATCAATGCTCTGCACGGCGCTTGTTGGCAGTGAGCTTGATAAACATCGTACGTTTAAGTCGTTACGGTCGAATGCAACTGCCGGAGGGGGCGTGAACCAAACATCCCACTTATACAGAACAGCAAAGTCGTCTAAGTTACGGATCTGTTCAATTTGTAAACCAGCCATATTGGCCTCCTTTATTGGTGCAGGGTATGTACCCTACAAAAGTATCAAATGAACTGGCGCTTATGCAGCCAGTAACTGTTCTGCTAGGCTAAAATCTAAACCGGTTGGTAGTACTGCTGTGGTGAATGGAATATATTCAATACTGCGGGTCGGTTTAACAAATAGCCATAAGTTCATGCGGCCAGCGTCAATGTCTTCTGGTGTGTTGTTTGAGTCGTCACAAACGACTTTAAAGTCATATACGCCTCGACGTGCCTTGATGCCATTCATGTATGACGTAACCATGGCACTTGCGATAGCACGTGATGACTCGTCGTTTAATTCAAACAAGAAGTTTTCTAGTGCATCGCGTACCGCCGGTTCTATGGTGATTAACATCATACGAACGTTGATTCTATCGAGTGCACTTGGCATTGAGCTCAGGGTTTTTTGACCCCAGATCAAGATGCCTTTACCTGCTGCAAAGCGCAGCGGATTAATACCAGCGGCGTATAGGCGATCCATTTCGCCTTTATCGTAGCGACGGCGTACATCGAGTACTTTGATCACACCACGGTTAAGGCCAGCTGCTGGGTACCAAGCTTCTTGGTTCATTGCAGTGCGTGATACCGCAAGTGCCGCATAAGCTTCAGGTGAAACAAAGACAGCACGATTGTTGAACTTGTCGAATATCTTAACGTGTGAGCTGTAAATTGCGCCAAATGAGCTGTTTGCATTTAATACAAGGTTACGATAATCAACCACTTCATTCAGGTAGTTGCTGCTTGCTTCAGCGCTGTAAGGCGTTGACAGAAAAGCGAAACAGTCCATACGTTTTTCACATAATGCAAGTAATGCTTTTTGATAACTTGGTACCGCATAGCCGCCATCCATAAACAGCTTGATTGGGTAAGTATCAGAGTTTTCAAACTCTTTTAGCGCTTGCATCATGTGGCCCGCCATGACTGCGCCACCTAAATCACCACCTGCAAAACCAATCGCGTTAAGCACGTGATCAGCCGGCTCTCCTACATAACTTGGGTTTGCGAAACCACGAATGTAGTTAGATTGCTCAAGTACGTTATCCAAAAAGATATTCTTGTTGAATCCATCTACCGCATCTTCACGTAACGCACAGGTAAATGATTCAACTGGGTTGGCGCTATCATCTAGATAGACTTCTAGTACGAATGTATTTGGCGTGGTGGCCACTGGTGAGAATAATGACATCACAATGTCACCTTGACCAGCATCGGTAAACGTTACGTACTCTTCGTCAGCTAATGCTTGTGCAGAGGTTGCCAATCGGATCTTGCCGCTCTCTTCACTTTTGACATAGTAACCGCGATCGCCAGAGATGCCGGTTGGTAGTCTGTCATCTTCCGCTTGCTTTATCACGGCTAAACGCACCACTGAGCCCGTAGACCAAGCCTGCGTAACTGCTAGGCTGCTATCAAGTACTTCAGCATCAGCTTCATCAGTAACAGTATTAAACGCAACTTTTTCTGCTGTACGATAGTTGTGTACTTTTACTGACAGGCGGTTACCCCAAGTGCCTTGATCTGCCGCTGTCAGGATGAATGCTTGTGGTGAAGCTGCTTTGATATCTAAGAAATCTTCGAAGCCATCTGCAATTGGCTTAGACTCTGTTTCAGAACCCATTTCGCCAATCGCGGTTGCTGCGAACTTTGCACCATCACCAAGTACACGACGAATGTACAATTTGTCTGCGCCACCAAGATAAGTCAGTGCAGAGTAGTGTGCGTTGTCAGCACCAATTTTAACCTTACCATCAACCGTGTAACGGTTTAAAAAAGTGTTTTCACTGGTACATAGTTGCGGTTCTAGAGAACCTCTTTCAGCTTGTGGTAATAAGATTGCGGCGTACATGCCGGCTTCTGAACCTACACGCTGAGATAAATTTAATTCTTTAAGAATGACTTGTGCAGATGACATTATGCGTCTCCTTTACTAATTCAATGAAGCTTGCGTATTCAAACGCTTAGCTTACTCGAACGCCTTTTGGCAATGCGCCTAAAGCTTTAGGGTTGATGTTATTGATACGTCCGCGTGGTGGTAGTGTCGTTGCATCACCGTCGTATGAAATAACGACAGGGTGGTTTAGCGTCGAAACTAACGTTGCAAGCTCCGTTGCTGCACTGTCGGTTTTAGATTTACGTGAAGCCATGTTTGCTCCTAATGTGACATTAAAATTAGTCCCAAGTTACCGGTGTAATCTTGGTTTAGGTGTCTCAATGCCTGAATAACAGGCGCTCATCTCACAGTTCATCGTCTCATAGGGTGTAACTTCAGGATAACGAGGAAGTTACGACTTTATTGTACAACAGTGATGGAAGGTTCGTCATCACTGGATTAAAATAATTCGCTAATTTAATCGTTTGCAGGCTGTGCTTTAGACTCGCAAAGAAGGTGGAGATTTACCCCCCCAGAAGCGAAAATATTGGTGATTAACGCCAGAGTTTCATTCTTTGATACAATGAACGGCCCCCTCACAATAACTTCTGCACCAATGGATTTGGTTGCACTGTCACCAACGTCGACAGTAAAGTCTTGTAGGGCTTTCCAAGTAAGTTTGTATTCAATTTGTCCGATATCGGGAATATCAACACTAACTGCACTGATTTCACGCAAGCCCCCTGCCACGCTGTAGAGCATTTCAAAGCGTTCTAATTCTTCCATGGAAGAGGTGATATACATAAACTTAAAAGTCATGTCACCGAATAGCACGGGGTATTTGTCCAGAGCGGTTTGGCACTGATGCGGATTGAGTGGATTTTCAGAGCGATATTTTTTTGCCAGTAATGTGTGACCACTTCGCCCAGCATATATGTCATTATTGTTGATGGTGGAGCGGTTAAATAGCAGCAGTGGCAGCGCGGTTGGGTCTATCACTTGTTTTTTTTGATTCGCTGTGCGAAAGGCGCGCAAACCATCTTGATAGTCAAGTGATGGCGTGAATATCGCGTTGACATTAGGAAGGTAGTTACCTATTTCTTTGAGTAGATAATAGGTTACCAACGAAGGGGTTGCGACGACACGTGTTTGCGGATCAGTCATGAAGTTCCTCCGCCTCAATAGGCAATAACGCGAGCTTGTTCATCAAGCATTGTGTCACTCCCAGTGTGAGGGATTGTTTGACTTTGTAGGAAAATATTTTCCCATCACTACGCTCAAAAGTGAGCTTGTCTCCTGGTTTGATATCTGCTTGCGCGTACACCTCGACTTTTTTAGCACTACCTAAAGCATGTGTGCCCTCAAGTACCCAGCCTCGAGAGGGAGGAATTATTTTTGCGAGAAATTCCTTGATTTCAAAGGGCGAATTGGGTCTTGTTGACATGGGCCCTGCATGGCCACCATAAACACTGGCGATGGCAGACTGGGGGTTAAGCGTCTGAGGTTGCGATGACGCAACTGATACTTGGCGAGATACCTTGACCTCCACACCAAACATATTGATCAAGGTGGGGAACATGGAGGCACTCCACCGACTGATGGCAGATTCAATATTAGGATATAGCATTTACAAGTCTCTTTGCAGTTATCAAACCATATTATTGTACAATAACTGTCATTTTAGGTGAATGGATTACCAACATATAGATGAAATGTGTAACCGTGCCCAGTGTAACCTCTATTTGGTACTATCGGGCGAACAGAAAAGGAGTCCTTGCCCTCGTAGCCACGACCAGGTCGGTAAACAAGTTTATCATACATAGGAAACCAAGGTGCGACTTCGAGGACACCAAATTCCGGAAAGCGCAGTATTTCAAAACTGCAACGATACCTTTGAGAAAAGTCTTTCTCTAATTCTTTTTGGTCAATAAAATGCAGATCATAATATTCACGCTGATAGTCATAGCTCCAATAATCGATGGTGCGGTGTAAGACATCGCTACTGGTAAAGCGGGGATCTTTGGTGTGATCAAAAAAACTAAACCAGGTTTCTTGATTTCTTGCGATATGTGTTTGTTTTGGGCCATGTAAACGCACATAGGCCGGTCTTTTATTGGGCTCTACATTGGCATATGCTGTGATCATACTTTTCCCTTTTGTGTAATGTTGGCGCATGGGCTGTGCTCAGTGACAGTAGCCATACGCCGATCATGGTTGGGTGTGCCTGTTATAGGCTACCCCATACAATATAATTGTATTGTGTATCCGACGGTGAATAGGCGCGCCACATCCAAGAGCCGTCTTTAGGGTGGCGATAAAGGATAGGCTCTACGACCATGTTCCTGACAGCATCAAGCATTGCTGCACGGGGAGAATACGCACCTTGCGCAGTTCCGGCTTGCACTTTTGCAATGAGCTCTTCTCGGTAATCTGTGCGTAAATCCCGTAACCATTGCATCAGATCAATAGCGACAATACCAGCTTTGTAACGGCGGTAATCATCACTGCGGTAATTCAGTGGTAAATTGAGTTCTACTCGATCATGGAATGGTTTTGTCTGTAAAGCAGAATGATCGATGCTATCGAGTATAGATGTCATATCCACCGCGAAGTTAGCACCGAGTTGCCTTTGTGTTGAGTGTGTTTGATGATAAAAATCAATTACCTCTGGCAAGTTTTGAGTCATGAAACGATATTGTCGTTGGTGGTTGGCTACCTGCTCTTTGTTCATCCGATAGTGCATATATGCACGGGGATCAGAGGCAAGGTATTGTTCAAATGCAGCGCCTATAGCCATGACGAGGTTAGGGTATTCCACATATTGTGCGATGATTGGGCTTGCAGCGTCGAGCGGAGACTGTAACTGGTTATAGGCAGACTCCAATTGCGCTGTGTTGACACCCAACTGGGTGAGGGTGTTCATCAGCTTAGCTGCACCGAGCATTTGTTGGTCGTATATGCGCTCAACGTCCACTTCATTGAGCTCGCTTTGTCTAAGTAGAGCTAACCTCTCGGCTAATCCTTGACGTGACTGCGCCATTAGTGTGTGAATGGTAGAAGCGGAAAGACCTGCCTGTGCAAGTGCATGTTGTGCGACGTTGTCAATGTGATTAGCCTGGATCAAGGCATTTAACAAGGTACTTTCACTTAGTAGGTCTTGACGATAATGTTGTCGCACACTAGGTGGGAGCACCATGGCCTGAGCTAAGCGGTTTAACAAGTGGCCTCGCGTCTTAAGTGACTGCTTAAAGCTTTTATCTGTGAGCCAGCTCCCTTCTAAGATCTCGATAATTTCTTTGTGCAGCTTGGTACTGATTGTGGGCGCTGTTTGTTTCATTTGCCAGTGATCGATAGCAACTGCTGTGAGTTCAGCCGTGTACTGCATTAAGCTCTGTATGTAGCTATCTGGCGACAATCGAGTGTAATCTAACTTGTCTGCATGCGCGTATAGAGAGTCCCGTAATATGGTATTAATTTTGAGTGCATAATGGCTTACGGTACTTGCTTTTAGCCTGTCCATTTCCTGGATCTTGATTGGTATTGGCGCGCAAAACGTACGCTTACCTAAATCAACTGTGCCGTATAGGTCAAAACCCTTTGCATGACGCATGGCTACAAATATGCTGTCAGGCATGCTTTGTTTTAATAATTTATAAGGTGATTGTACTACCTTACCTAACGGCACATCACTTGGGGTAACGAGCTGATAAGTGAGCTCGGTTGAGCGCATCATGCTGTGTGCTTTCGCCAAGCTAATAGACTGCTTAGTAGTATGAACGTCGGTGACGCGTAATGTTAGCAAGCGCGTAACGTTGTAGCTCAAAGTGGTGACTTTTAGATTCACTAATGCAGGGATGTTTGCTGAGGTCTTTAGCGCCTCGAGCTTTTCCCATTGTATTGTCCTTGTGAGCGGGTTGGTCAGTGTTTCTTTAATGACGACATGCTTAACTGCCGGTTGGTCGCCACTATGCTTGATAGAGCGTGTTGTTCCCGTGCCGATTGTTTGCCATGCACGCGTCGTTGTATCGTGTGCAAATATGATGTCGCTACAACGTGAAGCCCGATATGCCGTGGTGAAGCTGTGCGTGCTCAATGGCGTGGCTAGTTTGTAGAGAAGGCGAGTGGTGCTATTAGATAAGTGCGTATTGATCCATTTATCTACTGTCAGTTTACCTATCCCCTGACTAGTTTGGCGCCAAGCAATGTTATCGCTGTTATAGGCTTGAGCATGAGTGCTAGCGCGTAGCCAACTTGGGGCACCAATAAGCAGTCTCGTATTCGTTACCGCTTGGCTAAATAGGCGTTCTATGTGTTCATGCCCTAATCGATTTTGTACATAACGCATGTTTAGTCGGCTGTAACCGAACGAGAATTGCTCTGCTCTGCGACGTATTGTTCGGCTGACTGTTTTTTTCGCCTGCGATAGCTGCTTGAAATCATTCACGAATAATTGCAGATCTGCAGAAAATGGTGCGTAATTACGCTCATAATTGAGACCTACACTGCCAGCACTTCGCTTGTCACGGACGACTTGCTGCGTGTGTTCTAATCCAAGGGCGTATAATCCGGCATCTTTTTGAGTGCTTAGCACCGCGGTATCTTGCTTTGGCAGTTCTTGAATATACTGTTGTTGTGACAAGTGCAGGCCAGGGGAAAACGGCCCAAAATCTTGAAGGAAATCGGGTAATCCATGAGGAAATATATAACGCGGTTTAGGCATCCAGTACTGAGGCTTTTGAGAAAGTAGCACACGCTTGCCAGCTTCGCGATAAATAGCCACACGTTGCAATAGGCGCGTGGTTTTATTAATGAGGGGCTTAAAATTAAGCATATTGAAGCGTTTTGACCACGGCTGATATAGTAGATAAGCAGCAACTTCTAGTTGATTGTGTTGGCAATAACCCGATTCCACCTGCCATTTAATCGTTTCCGGCAGGTGCACTTTGGTTCCAGCTTGTTTAATTAGGTGTGCTTTTTTGAAGACATAATGATTTCTTACCCAAGTGCCTGGTATAAACTTCAGCTGCATATGTTGATTCAACGAATCAACATACATGCGGCCTGACATTTCAATTGCGCTGGACGCGTGCTTCGACAAGGCTTTATTTTGTATCAGCAAAGTGTTTGGTAAATGCTTGCCTAGTATCGATTTGATCGGATGTATTTTAAATGATTCTTGCAAAGAAAAATTGATCAGCTTAAGCGCATCTGCTTGCATCCCTGCGGTGATAGAAAAAACTGCTTTTGGTAAAGTGATCAGCGGTTGAATAACCTCATATATTGCATTGACTAATTTAATTTCTTGCGTCGATGCTATGCTGTTGGTTTGCTTAACAGCAAGCTGTTGCTGCCAGTTCTTAATTACTTCTACTGCGTGGAGCAAATGAGTGGGCCGGTGTGTTTGGCCATTGGCACGGATCAAGTAATGGGCGTAGTTGAGTACGCTTGCTTCAACCATCTTGACAATGAGCTTGGCGCTAGATTGATGTAAAAATTGTGTCTGTTGGCCCGTGTGTGACAACGCGGCGAGCGCTTTGTTATACACGATACTTAGATATTGCTGTGCTTGATATAAACGTTCATACTTCACCGCATCAGAGCACAAAATAGCCATATTTTTGTTAATTTTAGATTGTATGGCAGAAAGTGTTTCTGATTCCAAAGACGCGTATTTTGAATACCGGCCTAGGCCTTGTACAAATTTATTTAAAGTTGTGACTGTGACGATGAGCAGCTCAAGCGCATTATTACTATTGAGACTTTTAAAAGCCACATTGACCTCTTGAGCTAGGGTTTTATCTATGGCTGTGTATATTTTATCACTGAGTCTGTGTACTTCGCTTAACCAGCGAGACGGAGCCGCGTTGAGCATATTTATGGATAAGTTTTGCCACGGCGTCGCGTTAACTTGATTATTCAGCTTAAATTGAAAGCTCGGTGACTGAATATAGTATCCGTCGTTAATTGCTACGTCACGGTAGATAATGCGTGCAGTGAACTGCTGTTCTATCCATTGTTTAAAGACCCCGCGTACTATTTTTACGCTGGTCTGTATACTGGAAATACCCGTTTTCATTACGAGTGGTATATGCTGTTGAGCAAAGGTTGGTTGCTGATTGTCAGCAGCCTCTAAGCGTGAACACCAAAATCGTATGCTCTCATTCGCTGTGCTTCTAATGTTTAGAGGCCTTGCATTGTCAGCGGCGCGTACGCCCAATATTTTACCTGTGATCAGCCAAGGTAGCTGAGATCTACCTGTGAAGCCGCTAGATTGATAGGCATGCCCCTGTTGGTTATTTAAAAAGTTCACCGAAAACAGGGTAATATTGTGCTCTCTTTGCGGTGTACTTTGAATGAGCTCTCCAAGTGTGAGACCAAGTTTGGAGAAGCGGTAGTTCATCATATCGCTTATGGCATGTGAATAGGTAGGTGACTCAGCCGTTAGTACGGACACGGGAATATGTTTGATTTGTTTTGCCATCCAATACGATGCTTGTTCATGCACCCGTGATTGCCAGCTCTTTGCTGTACTAGACAAGCTTTGCAGTGCACGGAGTGTCGTGCGGTATTGAGCCACGTTATACTGTATTTCAGATAGGATATTTTCGCCGCCACTAAACGCACTGTCAGGCGACATGGTAATATTATTAGTCCACAAAGGGCCGCTAGCAATAGACTTAGCAATTACGTTGATCGGTTTACCGGTTGTAGCCTTTTTTAAATAGCGCGGCGCATTGACCTGAATTTTAGAGACGACGGTCGTCGTGTAGCCAATATTGTGTCTATCTGAACTTACTCTGGTGTAGCGATAAAGTTGATAAACAGGTGCGCCAAGAGATTGCCTGAACTGATCTTGCATCTGCGTAAAGGTCAACTTTTGATAATCGGCCGTTTGTTTGAGCAAAATACGCAACGCTATGGTTTGAATGGCATGTTGCGTATTATAAACGGCAGAGCCGATATCATCAGAGTAGGCATTACTGACACCGGTAGTAAAAATGGCTTTGGCGAGCGTTGCTAATGATGATTGTGGTTCAACGGCAAACTCTGCTTTTTGCGGCTGATTTTCATTTAAGAATGACGCAATGAAATATTTGATCACATCGGCGACTTGAGCACTTTGTTGCGAGGCTGTTTGTTTAAGCAGTTGAGCGACAAACTTGTTGAGTTTATCCGCAACAGCGTGGGTGTCCGAGGTGTGAGAAGATGACAGCACACCTTTGATAAATTGGATCCTGCTGCCACTTTCTTTTCCTATCCAATTTGACAACACATCGTAAATTGCGCGACCAAGTAAATACTGCTGACCGCTCAAATGATAATTGATGATTGCGGGTGTTGAGGTATCCTGTCCATTCGCTTTATCGTAGTTAATATTACCCACTAAAGTTTGGGGTTGTGCCGTGTTGGCTTGCGAAGTTCCCGCTTCTAACTGTTTAGTGTGTGCGGCTGTGGAGGGCACGTCTGGTGCTTCACTTTTAGACATACTCACTAAGTGTGCATTCATAGCATCAGCAAGTGGACCAGAATGTGCACCGGTCGCTGAGTACTCCATTTTATAGCCAGATGGGTGCAGTGCTAACCAACTAATTGCATACTGAATTGCCTCATATAAACGCTGGATGCGAGTACTCGACTCCATGATAAAGCTGAGAGTTTGTGCAACGTTTACGCGTTGGTTTGGTTGGCTTAGTAATGCGATTAATTGGTCATTACTGGCTGATTTTAATCCACCAATAATACTGAAATTCATCATCTCAGGTTTTGAGGCATGATAGCTTTGTATTGGGTAGCTCGTCATAAAATTAGTGCCTAAATTGCTCTGACAGAGCAATCTTAATTTTACTGAGCCACACAAGCGCAGGCTTTGTTGCTTTGTTCTATGTGCGGTTAAATCTGTACCTAAGGATGCACTTAACTGCTTTAGCTCAAGTGCATTGATATTGTCCGCGCTTAATGTTCGCTGCCCCTCTACGGGTTGGGCTTTCCAGCTATCAACAGCATGCTGAATAGCCCAAATACTTCGCCTAAAGCGCCTTGCCTCTGCAGGTTGTCTAAAAGGTAACTTCGCTGCCCAAGAATAAATTTGGCTAGCAACTAGGTAGTGCTTAAGTTGACGTGTGGATCCGGCGAGCACCTCATCCACTGTGAGTGCACTTTGTGATGTTGCGCGCCGAGACTCGGTTTGCCCAACTCCTTTGGTACTTTGCAATGTGAGGGAAGTTAGTGTGTCATAGGCGACGGTGGCATTAACCTTAGTGTTGGCTTGATACAGCTCATTATCATAACCTAGCACGCCACTGTGGTTGTACATACTGATACCGTCAACCTCTTGGGTGCCAAAAAGCGGTAACTTTACGCGTACAGGCTGCATGCCGTTGCTGACTCTTGGTCTGATCCCTTCATGCCATGAGAACGCTCTTGTTTGTGGCGAGCCACTCGCTTGTGAAGGGTAGCCCACTCCTTGCGTTTTATCACTTGCCAACGAAATAGGGTTGCTAAATACAGACCAAGTATAACGCTTGCCAATTTTTTTAGAGGCAAATCGTCGCAGTCCTAAGTAACGCTGAATACCGCCCAGTGCCAGTCGATAGTGCCAATCTTTAGTGTAGGTTGAACTGACGTTGAACGAAGAACGCATATGAGGACTAAATACGCGTTGCTGTGACGTGGCATTGGTACTAACAAAGCCAGAGGCACTAAGAACGTTTTCGTGTAATTGCCTAGACCCTTCACTCATCATGTCTATTTTAGGACCATGGTGGGCATTCGTAGAGTAGAGACGACCTCGGTTAACGTCGTTAACGCGACTGAGCCAAGTTTGTAAATGAAACTTGGCTGTTGCCCATTGCTTTTGTGTGGGGCTTATTTTATATCGCGCATACCCGTGCTGAGAGTTCGCTGATGTGCGCCGTAAAATATAATGTGCGTTTTGCCATCGCACTGTTAGTTGTTCCGCCAAAGTATAAGCGTGTGTATGAGTACCCATACTCCTACTCTGGCCATCGTTAGCATATGTTTTGTGTGCGCAGGTATGAGCACTCACACATTGAGAGTCTGATGTTAAGTCTATTGAATCTTGGCTTGATGACAGTGATGGTACAAATTTTTGAGATCTTGCTCTATGTAGATCCCAAAAACCAACGCTAAGTAGCGCGTGTTGGGTACTATTAAGTTGAAACCCTTGTATGAGTGGTGTTGTATTGGTATCGGTTGTAGTAGCAAAAACACGAAATTGAACGCCTTTGAGTTGCGCACCAGAGGGCGTAGTTGGTAAATTTGCTGACCAATCACTGTACTGAATATGGGCGTATTCTTCGTTGGAGTAGCTTACTCGAAATTCAAAAGTGACTGATGTGTTGCTTGGAGTTGTACCGCTTAGAAGTACCTCAGCGCCTTCGACTAAGGTTAGTGCAGATAAAGGATAAATTTCTGACACATACTTACCAACATAATAGCCTTCGGTATAGACTGGATTTTTAAGCGTTAATAACCCTCGTGCTGGCAACCACTGCATTCCCGTGAACTCACCTTGGGATAAATCAACATAGCGTTCAGAGGATGCGAATGGCTCGTATACTTTGATGCTAACACGGTGGTGAAGCCCTGAGTGTTTGCTGAATTTGTGGCTGATAGCCAGTTGCTGATCGGTGATCCATGCGGCGCTTGTTAGCCTGCGTGACCCCGCTTCGTCTATAACAAGTTCTCCGCCATCGGTGAGCACAAGCAGTGGGTCGCCATCGCCACGTAACGAAAAATATTCGCTGGTATAAAACTCATCCTCTTGGCAGTGTCGCTGAGCGCTTAAGTTAAAATAGTCAGCTTTCTCTTGCAAGTTAACGAGCAGCTCAGGTTGATTGTTGGGTAGTGCTCCGGCTTCCTTTTCAATATGTTGTACAATTGAGGTCACTTCTTCATTACCAGGCTCTTGAATATCAAGGAGTGAAACAATATAGTCACCGTGGTGACGTCGATGCCAAGCCGTTTTGGTAGTGATGATTGGATCGGTACATATATTGACTGAGCCATAGGCGGGTAAAGGTGTAATGTCAGCATCAATCAAATCCAATACCAGGGCATCACCAGAATGCACTTCAGTAAATACCAGCAAGGAAGTGTGCCCACCAACATGCTGCACGCTGGTAGGCAAAGGTACATTTTGTACTTCCAGCCCTTCGAAAGAAACAAAGTATAATGTGGTCGCACTGACCGCTGCGACCGACTGTGCTTGAGGTAACCACACTAAATGGCGAATACCGGGTAACCCGGGTACGCTGCGATAGGGAACTAGCTCGAGTAGCCCTTCTTCTCGCGATAAAACCTGTTGAATTTCTATATGGAACATATCTGGACCAACTAGCCAAATAAGACCATCTGCCCAAATGATGTCGGTTACATTGTCGTGTAAGTTTACTGTTTGCAGGTGGATAAGGTTCGGGCTGAAAATATGCAGTTTGCCGTCTGCACTGAGTACTAATACGCGCTCGCTCCCAGCGATAACACCGCTAACCACGCGAGTTGGTGAGGCTACTTCGGCAACATACACCATATCATGGTTGATTGGCGTGACGGCAACGACGTAATTCTCATTAAAGTTTGCCAGATACAATAACCCTTTATTATCGGGTATAACGCTGGGTACTCTTTGTTCCGACTTAACACTGAACCATTCTCTTTTGTCCGCTAGCGCATTGATAAATGCACGGTATTTCGCATTTTTTATGGTATTTATTACACTCACGAGGCACCCTCATACTAGTCTCATTTGGCATCGCCTTAATATAAGGATTGTACCGCGATTGTTGAAATGAAGCAGTAGTGAGATTGAAATATTGTACAATAAATTAATGGGGACGGTGAGTTAGCCGTTTGAAAAGGAAGAAGGGCTGTTTCTCAGGCGATCCAAACCTAAGTTATTATATAAATAAATATACGCAAACTCTGCGAGAAACAGCAAAAAGAAGGGCATTGCACCCTTCAAACAAGTGCTCGATTATTTTTTAATTTCAGACTCGGGAATACCAGACTTAATTAGGTGAAGCATAATAAGGTTGGTATTAAATGGCCCTGTTGGCTGAATAGCAATATACCTTCGATACAGCTTCTCTTGCGTTTCAGGGTCTTTTTCACCATACACGTGCACATTTACAGGTAACCCAGATGAAATGACGTCAGCTGAGGTGTAAGCAACCATATCTAGCTCGTGCTTAAACCTAAAGCGTGGCGTGTTCAGCTTTGAAGGGAACAGGATTGCATAGCGAGAGCCTGCTTTTTCAATACTTGCAACGCCAATATCGCGCATTTCAATCCGCGCCTGTTGTTGACGTAGATTAATAATGGCGTTCATATCACGGTCGTTACGCCACGCATCGTATTGTTTACCAGGTGCATTGACGTCTTTTTCTCGTACCACAAAGCGTTTTAGTGCGATGGCACCCTGTTTGGTCGCATCTGGAGAGGGCGTAATAGAGCTTTGCGGGCCAGACGATGTTGATCCCAAAGTTTGTGTATATGGAATGCCATTTTCTTGTGCATATTTCTCATAAGCAGCTTGGTGGGCTGCTGAACGAGTATTACTCTCGTTAGAAATACCATACATACAGAAAATTGGATTTCGGCTACCATCCGCATCTGGTTCTCTCAATGGTTGACCATCTGATTGGTCTACAGGGCGCTGTACCACAAACCAACTTTGCGTTGGCGGATCTCGGTGTTCGTCACCCTCTAGCCAAATAGCTAAAAATAATCCATGTTCGGTAGATGATGCGCGCCACGAAACTGGATGTGCTTTTAGACGACCTTTGACGACTTTAGTGTCGAAAAATAGACCATCCCCAGTGTTAGCACGGTGTTCAACACCTGCTTCTGTATAGGTATAGTCATAGTCTGGACCTAGGTTACCTGAAGTCACACCTCGTGCGTCTTGGATCACTTGGCCATTTGAAAAATCACACTGTAGTTGCGGTGTGACATGCGCCTCAATTGTTTGATAAGAAAACTCTGAGCCACTGACGGTTTTTGTAGCCATTTTTAGTGCGATAAGTTCACTATCAAACATGTTTTGTGAATCACCGCGAGGAACAGCAACAAAACTGTAGCCACCTTGCGCATCAAACTTTTCTTTTGCGTTTGGAAATTGATATTTAATTTCCCAACCAACGGTATTGAGCCACTCTGCGATTTCAAACAAAACGAAACGCAGGTCGCTGTAACCATACTTAACATTACTTTGTACAAGGGTATTTAAAGCCATCCTCGTCCTCTCCTAAATTAGTTTTGTTGTTTGCTGTTAAGGTTGCCTAAGCGACCGCCATACCAACGCATTAAAACACGCATACCAGTATTAAACTTACCTGTTGCAGGCAAGCCCTTGTACAGACGCGATGTTTCTTCCCATACACCGTTTCCTTGAATACATGACTCTCTATCTACGTGTGCTTCGTTTGGTATAGAGCATACTCCTTCATCGTACATGCTAAATTCTGATAGGGCGCCGTTAGAAATAACATCAGCTGAGGTATAACCAATAAGGTCGGCTTCTTCTAAATACAGGTAGCGCTGTGTTGTTAGGCCTGAAGGTACCGTGATCACGTATTCATAATCTTCCGATACAGCGACTTGCTCGTAGGTATTGATGATGGCATTTGAATCTGGGCTATCATCGCCTGCCGTTTGTTCTTCAGAAGGGCGATGCACGTCAGACTCTCGTACAATAAAGTAATTACTGGTGCTAACACGCTCATGATAAACACCATAAATGCAGAACAATGGGCAAAAGCTCTTTGATTGGTCAACTAACGGTGTGCCGGTGTCTTTATCTACCAAGCGTTGTGTTGCAAACCAGCTAAAACGGTGACCATCATTTGTTTCATATTGGTCTACTGCTTGGTCCCACGTTGCCAGCACAATACCATGATCGCTCACTGTGAGTGCATAAGACATCGGAACGTTACGAGCGCCTTCTTTAGGGTCCATGGCCTCACCAGTCACATCAAACGATTGGTCTGTGATGGGTCGTAGATCCCATTTTAAGTTGTCATAGAATTCAAGGCCTTTATTATTTTCATCATCGAAGCTAGAGTCACCTAGTGATTGCGGCGCTTCTGCAATGATTTCTACATCGTTAGTACGCTCCGTATCAACGATCCATGATGACTTATACCTGTAACCCCCCGAATTAGGAGAGCCTGTTCTTTCGACCGATATTTTGTGATAGACAAGTTCCGGTTGATTGGTTAAAGGAAATGTTAACTCTAACTCTTGAACTAAACCTAATTCATCGCGGTTAGAGTCTTCGATTGCTAGGTTCAATAAACTGGGAGGCACTTCACCTTCGACTTTCGTCGTGATAAATGTATCGCCATCCAAGTTTGTTGCGTCTTTACCTACCGGAGCACGGAAATAAAGGGTACATTCTCGACGCTCATAAACTGGGCTTTCAAATCCATCTAAACGACTTCCATTCGCGCTAATGTGAGGTTGTGGTGATGTGCTCGTGGAAAAACTAGGAGCTACTGCATTGAGATTAACACCCTCTGGGTTCATTAACTCATACCACTCCAGTCGATAGCGATATAGTATTCGGTTGCTATCGTCGAATGCACCGCGTGGAATTTTATTACGGCTTCCAAAAGTTGGTTCTTCGCTCTTGCTCGACTTGTTAATCAACATCCACATTAAGTTACCATATGGATCCTTTCTGTGGTCTTCTTTTATTTTGGTATGATAAATCGCACGGTTAATAAAGCCATAACGGTTTGACTGTGGTACAGCGCCATTACCATCATGTACGCGATTACCAATAAAGCCTAAGGTACCTCGGGTTTGGATATTAGAAATATTGCTCTCATCATACGATGTATTTGGCGGAATATAAGGAATGGCTGGAGCTTTATCTTTGTCCATATCAATTTGCAGTGGTGTAGTCACATTGATATGACCCATGCCGTGGCCAATTTCTGAACGTGTGTCAAAACGAACTACCCAAGGCTGAGGATTTGACTCATCTTCTGCACAGGCATCGACATGTTTGCTTGCTTGCACAATGATCACATCATTGATTGGATTATCTGGGTTTTGATAGTCAAGCTCTGAAGTATCCTTTGGATACACAATATCGAATGCTTTTACTTGGTTGCTATTTTCCCGTGTTAGGTCTTGTACAATAGATAAGAACATTTCCCGGGGTGTGGCGAACCCTCCGCGTGTTACGGAATAAGGTGAAAATTCTGACATGACTCATTTTCCTCGCTGTCTCTAGTCTCAGCACCATTACAGTTAGCTCTGTAACTGTTGTACAGTGTGCTTGTATTGTACAACAGTTTTGAACAAAATGGCGAATGCTCAATAACGATTATTAAGCTGTTTAATTACTGATTTTCCCCGGTGTCTGGGGCGTCACAATCTATTTCAGTTAACATTAATACAGTCATATTGGTATTATGGCTGCTGTTTGGTGTTAATGCGGTATATTTGCGATAACGTTTGGCGCTTGTATCACCTTCGTTATACACATTAACTTTAATAGTAAGCTGTGGTGCTATTACGTCGGCTGATGTGTATGCCACCATATCCATGTCATGCTGATAGCGAAAACGCTTTGTATTCAGTCTATTAGGATAAAGGATAACGTATTTGGCACCAGCTAAGGTAAATGCGCCTGCGTTTGTTGCTTCTGAACTCGCTCGATATTCAACTCGAGTTTGCTGCTGCACTTCGTTTACCCAAGCATTTGAGTCTCGGGTGTTCAGCGTCGCATCTTCGGCGTATGTTGGCTTTAATACGTCTTTTTCTCGTACCGTAAATTTTTGAATAATGCCCGGTAGCGAGCTTAAAGATACAGGTTGCGTTCTACCTAAAGGTACCTGTCCATCCATGTCCATGGTGTAGATTTCACCATCTTGTGTGGTACCAAAATTATCATAAATGTATTTATTATAGATTCCGTATAAGCAAAAAATGGGGTTACGAGAGCCCAGCGGATCTGCATCTTGCAAGTTGTTGCCAGACTTTTGATCCACAGGCCTTTGTAGCACCATCCAACTTTGTGTTGGCGAGTCTCCAGCTGATTGGTCGTCTGATTCTACCCAGTACGCAAAAGAAAACCCTCTATCTGTGATGGATAGTCGGTATGACATTGGGTAAGCTCGAAGCATCCCCTCAAATTCGCGCACGTCAATAAAGTAGAGCGTTGATACGTTAAAGCCGTGGCTTGGCTGCGGCGGCTTTGTCGTCGCGTTAGCTGCCGATGATTTGTTTAGTGGGATCACATCACGGTAATTGTGCGGAACAGTGTGTGGTGATTCACCAACATGACCGCAAGTGTAGCCGCGCAAATTCGGAATGGCTTCCTCAAAGTCCTCACCCAGTTGTAGTGGCGTCGCCATTTGAATTTCACAAGTGTATTGTGTATCTGCGTATACCCTGATGCGATAAGGTTCTTCATCGTTGAGTGAATTTGTCGCAGTCGTTGACTCAAGTACAGCCATAATAGGCTGAGGATTATTTGGGTCGAACTCGATAGGGGTGCGGGTGATCCGTTTATAGCCGTTTTCGACCATCACTTGTAACCAGTTGCTGACAAGCTCACGGACATCAGTGAAGCCATCACGGGTAACGGTCGTGACGAAATGCTCTCCACCATTGGCCAAGCTCGCTGGTAAATTCGAAGTGTAAATATCACCATTTATTGTAAGTGGCATCGATAACTCTCCTGTTAGTAAGTGCCAGCGCTAGAGCCAGGCACAACGTCGGTCTGACCCACGTTGTCTTGTGTTGTGATAGCCGTGTTGTACCAGCGCATGAGAATGCGTACGCCGGTGTTATATTTGCCCGTGGAGCGCAACCCTTTGTATCGCTTTTTACTGCCATCATCGTACATGGACAACTCAGCAATACCGTCTTGAGAAATAATATCGGCTGAGCAGTAACTGATCATGTCCATCTCTTCAAGATACAAATAACGTTGGGTGTTGATCCCACTTGGTACGGATACGACATATTCGTAGTTTTCTGTGACAGAGATTTGTTCGTTAGGATTGATAAGTGCAACACTGTCTTGGGTGTTTTTGGTTGCATCTAAGTCCTCAGATGGACGGTGCACATCTGATTCTCGAACCACAAAATAACGTTTAATATTTTGAGTTTGGTTTTGAATACCATACAAACACGCTAGTGGGCAGTGTGAATCGGCTTGATTTACAAGTGGTGTGCCGCTTTCTTTGTCTACGAGGCGTTGGCAAACAAACCAGCTGTGGCGGTGGCCTTTTGCATCATATTGATCTGTCGCTTCTTCCCAAATAGCCAATGCAATACCATGCTCACTAACGGACAGGGCATATGACATTGGAATATTAGGCGTGCCTGCGATGTTTACCTGAGCTGTGTCAGGGTACTTAGTTTCAAATTCTGTTTTAATATTGTAAAGCGGGCGACGACAGAAAAAGCCTTTGTCTTCAATCTCTAGGCGCAGCTTATCATTTGGGTCACACCAAGCAACTTGCTTGTCTACAACGGGAACACGTTCGCCCAAGAAGCCCAAAGTGCCAACGACAATGGGTTCGTCACCTGTACCGCGGTTAGGTGGCGTATAGTCGTACATTTGCCAGTCTCCACTTGCAGGTTTGTACAACTGTAGTGGAGTAGAAATATTGATATGTAAGTTACCAACTTCAGGCGCATCGTTGTCGCGGTCTTCACGGCGATTGTTATGTGCTGGGGTGCATTGTTTGCCAACACCAGTATCGAAACGAATAATCCAAGGCTGAGGGATGATCTCAGTACCTTGTGCCTTAAAAGTTGGATCCGCGCCAGCTAAAGGATCGACAAACCCCGTCGCTTGTACAACAAATACGTCGCTATCAATTGACTCCGGATCACCCAAATCTGGGTTATCTGCGGGATATAAAAGTTCAAACGCATTCTGTGCTTCATCGGCAGCAGTTGGATGCTCATAATAATTCACTAAATCTCGGACTACGGCTGTGATCAGGCTTTTTAACGTCGTGTATCCACCACGCTCGACTGAATAAGGCGCAAACTCCGCTTTTTTGACAAAACCCATAAATTTCTCCGGATAGTCTGGGGCCAATGCAAACTGGTCTCATTAATGCCTACTTTGCCTCTGCAAAGTGCGGTTCTAACTATTGTACAATTTAAAACGCTTCGATCGTACAATAATTAAGGTGTTTCACTACTGTGTTTCACAAAATCTCAATATGTAGCGCATTATGTAATGCGAAACATAACGCTGACGCCGTTATTATCGGCTAATGTACTTACCATGGTGTGATAGTTCCTGCGCTCACCAAATACCTCAAGAGGTAGAGTGGCATTGGCGCTGACTAAATCCGTATTGGCAAAGCCAATCATATCGAATACACCATCATAGCTAAATCGTTCAGTTGAGAAATTATTAGGAAATTGAATAAAGTAATCCCTACTTTCTGAAATTTCTTTTAATTTCACTGTATGCATTGCGCTGTAACGATTGTATTGATCTGAAATCGCTGTTTGTGCAGGCGCGGGGACTGGAATGTCGCGCTCACGTACGAGCATCTGTTCAACGCTTGACTCATAGCGGTTGAATATACCGCTTAATGCAATCACCGGGTTATGCTCAGTTGGAATAGCAATGCCATTTTGCCATTCAACAGGCTTTTGTACGACTAGCCAAGATAGTTGACGGTTTAAACTGTTAACGACCGCATGCTCCCAAATTGCAAAAGCAAAGCCATGAGAATCGGCAGTGAAAAGCACAGAAAAAGGCCGTGAATACTTAGCATCACCTTTAAGTCCTTCCCTTTGATGCCAATAGCCAACAGCATAACTTGTGTCTTTTGTATTAAGGCTACCTAGGTTTCTATTATATAGAGAGCCGTCAGGGTCTAACTGCATGGGCGTCACAATATTCATGCGCAGCGCTATGTCGTTAATCAGCTCAAAACGCACGACCCAAGGCTGGTCTTTTGCATTGGCATCAAGTGTGACACGCGGCATCAAGTTAAGTACGCGGCCATTTTCCATTTTTTTATAAGTGAAATACATACTTGTTGATTCTATCAAGAAATCAAATACTTGTGCCAAGTCCACTAAGCCATGTTTAAACTGATGGTACATATATTTTACCAGCCCTTTATATCGCAATACGTTTCATGGTTTGTCATGCTGCTATCCTGTGGCCAATAACCAGTTGTAACTTTCATCATGCACCGAGCGAACATGCTCTTTTATCTCTGGTCCATTGATATAAATCAGAATAATGGTGCCGGTCGAATCTTGGGCGTGATTCAATACTGTTTTAAAACGGCGACTTTGCTTCTCGTAAAATACCTGAGAAAATTCAACGTTTTGTAAACTTCCAAATAAGCGAGCCTCACTGTAGGCAATCAGATCGAGGACATGTTTGTAGCGATAACGGCGCGTATTCAAATTGTGGGGAAAAAATACTTTTGCGGTATTATCATCAGTAAAATAGTTAACTTCAGCGTCTTGATGAGGCAAAATCGCATTGTCCATGTGCTTAAATCGCCAAGCCGGTTGGCTTTTGGTCGGTACGTATACGTCGGCCTCACGTACTACAAACTTGTTTCTTACATGACCAAAACCATTTTTTATTTCATATGCTGCGAATACTGGCGACATTTCACTTACCAGCGGCTCGCCCGATTCTGGATCAACAGGGCGTTGTACACAAAGCCAACTAAACCAGCTTGCATTATTACTGTTTATTTGCGTTGCATCATCAAAAGTTTCTTCGTATGAAAAAAATACAAAGCCGCGCTCGGTTAACGTAAGTATATACCCCATTGGATACGCTGGAGCTGCTTTTCTCAGGTACGTTCTATCAACAAATGGGATCCCTGAGTTACCAATATCAGACCCGATGACACCAACATGATCCCAACCCACTAACCGTTCAAACTGACCTTGTACCTCTGTGAGCATTGCGGTGTCGGGGAGTTGTAACTTTGGCGCCACATATAATCTGGCTTCATTCCAACTAACTTTAAACATAACGCGCCAACTATACTGGTTGCCAGCCAGCATGGCGTTACCCTCAGGCAGTACTTCAAGTAAGCACGAGAATGGGGCGTCATCTTCAAGTAATTTGGGGTGAATGATTTGATCATTATCCAGCTGCTGTATCGAGACTGACTGAAATTTTCCAGACTCGACCATGTCAATCACCACATCTTTTAACATATTGACGTGTGATTTGTAGCCACTGCGGTTAAACGACATACCTGACATAGTTTACTCGCTATATAGGCTGCTTTGACAAGCTAACACATAGAGGTCCGCAAAATGGACGGGTAAAGCGCAAAGTTGTGTATTGCATGTTTCACGTGTGGACATCATACAGGCCCCATAGTTCTCATTATTCACCGCTTGGTGTCGGTGTAGTCTCAGTTGTACAATAGAGTATACCAAGAGTCTTTGTCACTGAACAGCTTATCATCGCTGTTAAACACCTATTGCCATTTTTATTGCAAAAGGTAATTGCTTCACCAGGCTGTCAGTTTTTATGTGTAAAGCTAACGACTGTCGCCTCTATTGCTTCTTTTAGATATGCTGTAATAGAGGTGTTTTTCTTTACTGACAATATATTTGCAACCTGTTCATATAAGGCATATTGGTCTGTATCAAATAAGTTCATGATTCTATTGTATAATGTGTCAATTAATTCGAACTCATGCTGTTTTAGTAAAGGCGCACAATCACTCAGCGCTTGCAACACGGATGTCCGAGCCACGTAATACCTACAGGCACCTTGTTTACCTCTGTTTGTGAGCTGATCCATCGTTAACTCGCCATTCTGGTATTCGTATTTTGTTGTATGTTCAGTGCGTAACGCCACAGCCACTGGTATGTTGAATAATGCAAAATTCCCAGATCTAAGCATTGTTTTAGCTCATACTGTAAGTTAATCAATGACGGCTCACCTAAAAAAGCGTGCAATACTGTTGAGGAGTCGATGATTGCGCCTGCTTTGTCTTTCGCTGGGGTCACAAAGCGACAGTCAATTCCATTTTGCTGATATTCACTAAATTTACCGCATGCACTCAGGCTTGATGTTAGCAATACCTTTTTCCCACTGGTGTTTGACTGAATGAGTTCAATGCAATCGCTATTGCTACTTTGTGCATCTGGCTGAACGAACTTTAAAGCTGGTACATAAACTTGAGAGGCGCACCATCGCTCGATCATTTCTTGGCTTTGAGCTTGTGTCCATAAATGCTTTGGGGAAGCGGTGCTATTATGGTGGCGTAAAATAATCAGCGTATTATCTGCTTGATGCCTAGCTAAATTTAATAAGTTAATGTGGCCCATAGTAAGGGGAACAGGTTCTAAGGGCACAATAGACCAATCATAATCATTATATGTCATAGTTCAGTGTCTCATACTTCCAGTCTCAAGTTGGCGATACAAAATTGTCTTAGTCAAAAACACGTTGATAGGTACAATTTTCAAGCATATTATCAAATTACCACAGAGAAACAAGGTCTTGGTATTTACGCTTACTCACCCAATCGCATGATGCCAGCGAGATTGCTCTTGTAGTCTACGCTTCGTGTTTTTTAGCATCAACCGTCCCTCATATACGAGTAACTTTCCGTCCATTGAGACGGGAAAGTCTTGCAATGTAAAGGCGCGCCTAGAGCGGCCAATGGCAAGTAAAGAGTAGCTTACTAGTAGGTCTAAAAATAAAACATCGTCATAGGAAATCGAAGGTAAATTGCATGTCGTTACTCGATTGTTTTCATCAAACATGATATCAGTAATGTCATGAAAATAGAGTGCTGTTACGTCGTATTTTCCTGCTGAACCGGCTATAAAAAGGGTTGGCTCTTGGTATTCCCAAACCGGAGGCTTATTGATGATTGAGCGGCCATAAACTAACTCTGCTATGGCGCTCTCATGGTCTAATGGAGTAACATTAGAAACCCAGTTTGGCCTGCCCAAAGGTGACGTAGTAAAGTCATATGTCTTGTCACAGTCAACGATAAGGCGTTTTGATTGCGGGCAATATTTGTTGTAAATACCCAAGGCACGCTTCACGATGAGGTGAAATTGATGCTTGTCAATTTGGGTCATTTCTAAGTCGCCCATAATGAATCCACCGGTTTCGATCATGACGTAGTCAATTAACTCTTCAAGATACATACCAAGTACTCCAATTGATTGTAAAGACACTATAATTGAAGCTCACTAATGAGTGAGTTTCTGACGCTGATGTTACACCCGCGCTTACTAAAGTGTGTTAGTGGCCGTTATCAAAAAGCCAAGGGGCTTAATATTTAACAGCGATGAAGTTGTAATTGTACAATACAAGTTGTAACAGGAAAATAAGAGAATTGGGTCAGCCAAACTCTGATATTGTACAATATTTATGTATTGATTAATTATTTCCGATTGCTAACTTGAAAAGTCGCTCTATGATATGTTCATCTGGGTAGGCATCTCCACATCTATCTGAGAATGCAAGTGCGATTTCCTGAATCAATATCAGCTGCTCGGTTTTTATCTCATTGTGAGAAAGCCCTAATTTGGACATCATTTGGTGCGTTACGACACTAAACTTCAAAATATCCACCGGTTTTCGTTCAACTTTTCTTCGCTCACCATATTCCCAATACAGTAGATCTACTTGTAAGATCTGAGCAAAATGCACTCTATCTTCAGCTTTTCGAGGCAAAACATCCTCTTTTAGCCACTTTGCAGCGGCTGAGAAGGATATATCAGCAGCATCTCTAACCACAGAAGTTCTGCCGTGGCCGGGCTCTTTCCATCGTTTCTTATTCTTATCCAACATTTCATTGAGGCGGGCTGACGGTCCATTTGGGCTTTTTAACCCCAGATTTTGGTGATCTTTATAGTATAGTTCTGTCAACTTTAGTGGCTCCGAACGAAAAACATTGCTTAACACTTAAAGTGCAAAAAGCTGCTGCAATCATACAGCCGTTACAGTTGAAACGCCATAGAGTGCGTCGCTCTAATTCAGCTTTAAGTATGATTTTAATAATATTAAATCATTCATTAGTAAGGTTTTTTTTATTTCCGTTTTGCTGGTTTGAAAAATAACACCTTGAATTAATAGCACTTTAAATACATTTATCAAGATTTATAATTATATAAAACTGGATAATAGGCATGGTAATTTATCTAAAATGTGAATTGCGTCAAATGCTTTTATTCGCCTACATTTGCTATATATCAACACAACTCTAACAAAAAGTGTGCTAAAACATGTTTTCAGATCGATAAGTGAAGAATTGTATATGACGCAACAGATTGAGCTTGAATCAATCACACTTTGAGTGTAATGTTTTATAGCGCGGGGAAATGTTAGTCGTTGTAATACTAGGCAATCTAAGGCGCCTATAAAGAAATGTACGTTTTATTAGGGAGTGAGTGTTGTATGACAATAAGGTACAGCAAGTCCAGCATAACTAATGGTCGAGGCAAGCGAACAAGCCTAAACAGTCTTCTAAAAGACACCCACGTTAGAGCATTTGAAACATTGGCTTTGAACACTGCTAATGGGTTACGCGATGCTCTGCCGTTAAAGGAGAGTGCCAAAGTAGCCTATTTACTTGTCACGAGTGCAGATACGCTAGGGATGAACATTGATGAGTTCAATTACAATGTGAGTGTGGCAATTGTTGGTGTAGCGAATGATGCAGGTATATTAACCTATAACAAATGGCTACCAGAAAATGAGATCCAGGCAAGCCTACTAGCGACAGTGTCTAACGTTGCATATCAAGCTTTTGAGTTTCCGTCTGATGAATTTTATATTGGTAACCCTGCTGTTGAGCAGGTATTTGACATTACACCAGTATTGGACAATTTGATTCTTAACTAAAACGGCTCTGCGTGTGTACTTAATGTACTCACAAGCAATGTGCGATTTTCAATATACTTGTAGTCACGCGTCTTGCGTTTAGTGATGCACTACATTTAGAATGTTGACTCGAGACTAACGACATTTAGCCCAATATCATTATATGACGAACTGTGCACTTAAAATGATAGGTCAAGGGCTATAAGAATTTTGTAATGAATGGTGGACTAAGATGGACGCAAAACACTTTAATGCGACTTTTGTTCGAGAAGACATTAATATAGCAGCACTGCTTAATACTACTTACCAAGGTGGACCTGCACTCATTGCTGCATATGAAGCCCTAAGTGATGAGGACAAAGCAAAAGTGTTGTGTAACGCAGCGATTAATGTCGGAGTTGGTATCGCCGGTATGGTACCGCCTGTTGAATATGAAAAGGAGTAATAGAAATCTAAATATACCTTAAGTGCGCTTTTATCAGAGCGACGTTCATATTGTTGATTGTAAGGTACGGGAAGTAAAACGCTTTGCTTAAAAGAGTGAATATGCTTGTTGGTTACCCTTATTCAATGAATGCTCAGACGCTACGACTACATTTTAATTCATATCGGCGTCTGTTAGGGTGTAATTTGTCGCAATGCCAGAGTAATATTCTAAGCTTAATAGGCAGTTTATTTAGCTGGCGTTGTTAATTATTTTATCTATTAGTGCTTTGATTTTAAATGACTTTATAACCTTGGGTGGCGCTTACCGTTATAACAAGTGAAGCACCGGCCATTTAGGAAAGTTAATTGCCAAGTTTAATGTTATCGTAGCGTAAGGTAATAGCAAAACAGCAGTTCTTTTTCTGATGTCGTCAAGTGTCAAGCGCCTGAGGTAATGACTTCTAGCAATGAGCATGAATGAGTTGTACAGTACGGTATGCTTTATATTGTACAATTTACCCTTGCTTTGATGTGTTAATTTGTTCTTGCAAAAAGCCATCAATCATTCTATTAAAATTGTATTCACCCAGTGCTTTTCTTAATCTAATTCTATCTTCCGTTAAACGCCCGCTCTCAATGAGTAAATTAATGGTGTAACGTGCTTTGAGTATGTCTTGAACATCATCACCAACATATACAACACAATATATATCATGTTGGACGTAATTGGTGGGGTAGGGGAGCTTATCACAATGAAGTACATTACCAATTCGGTGTGTATTTGGTTTTTGCGCTGATGTTAAGAAAAGTGGATCTGAATTAAACATGTAATGGGTCTCATGGAGAAGTTAAAAGCAACACAGTAAATTCGCTGTGAATTTGCATATTGTACAATGCGCACAGTATCCAATGGGTTGCTTACACTAAAGTTGCAACTAAAAAAAGGCGCTAATATTATACCAATTCGCCTTAATACTTGCTCAATTTGAAGGAATAAATCTGACGCTAATTGGTTAAACGTTGCTTATCTAGAACAAACTAAGTAGCACCGCCTTTTCTTTGTCTGCATCCATGCAGCTACCTTGGCGATAGTATGACGTGCTAGCGGTATTATCTGTTCGCCTCAAAATAACAAGCTTAATTAAGCAAATTGGTATAAAGAGTCCGGCTGAGCGAGATTTATCGATTACTAAACTTCAAGAAAAAACGCTCAAACGCAGCTTGTCCAACATAAACAATACGTGTTAAGCCTGTATCAACACCTTGGTCATCTTTGTCTTCAGTAATATAAAATACGCCCTCAGAGAAGCGCACGACACTGTCTATATGGTGTTCCCTCACATAGCATGGCGCTGTGATCATCTTAAATACGCGTTGTGCGTCGCTATCATTTAGATCAAGCGTGATATAAATACCTGGTGCCTGAACACCTTGATCATTGGCTGCATATAATAAATCCATGAGCTGCTTACGCATCGCATCAGCCGCAGGTTCAAGTGATTGCACAGTCGCAATAGCTGCTTGTTTCAATAACGCTTTATACGCTGAACCGATATCTTTAATATCACCTTCGCTGAGTTGCGCCAAAAGTGCATCTCTTTGTGCTGGTGTTAACTCAGCAATACGCTTAGCAGCATCCTCTAAGATTTCTTGATCTATACCGCCGCCGTCTAATATAACCGTATCGACAAAATGATCTAACCATGGGATTTGTATGTTTTGTGCTAATTTCAATGGCGCAGACACACCAACTGGAGAATCCGTTTTTGAAACAAAGCGTATTTGTATATCATACTCAACATAGCGTTGATAAATTGAACCAGGCAAATCTTCAATTGCGAACCTTTCACCGTTAGGGCCAAAAAACTCATCTCGTTCAACGATGTATTCACGTGGCCCTGTATTTGTTAATACGGAGTTTATTACCTCGAAGCGCACTGACAAGTTGTCTTTTCCAGCCATATTGACACTTTCAATGTCATAAATTAACCGGTATGGGTCACTAGGATTTGAAAAGGCAATGTCACTCAGTGTTGGGGCTGAATAGGCTGTCCCATGAGTAGTAAAAGCACCTTGAAGCCAACCTGTTTGCAATACTCCGTCAACAACAAGTTCTATACCATAGTAATAGTCAGTGCCAGAGAGCAAACCATCGACAAATAAATCTTTGTATTGAAAACGGTCCTCTGCTTGATAAGTGACTTTATACGCTAGCTGAGTACCATTAAATTTGTATGGATTTAAGTTACCTTGCGCATATGTTTGATCGAATGAAACTGAGTTACCATCTAATTCATCTTTGGCTGCAACATAAATAGACAAGTAGGTATTCGGTAAACTGGCTTGGTCTTTTAACGCATCTCGCAACGAGATGTGATCTTGCGCGCCAACCAGCGCAATGGCGTGGCGCATTAGCCCATCGGCTGCCGCTTGTGTTTGTGCCGTCGTGACTACATTGTTAGTAGCGTTTAAAAACGACAATAGATCAAAAGTCATAGGAGATCACCTCTATAATAACTGGGCGTATAAACGCCCAGCAGATTGTAAAGCAGGTTATGAGAAAATAAGCTCAGCACGGTCACGATACACATCGCCACGCACTGACACTTGGAATTTTTTGTCTGAAATAACGCCACCTTCAACAATTGGGCCTAAGTAAAAAGCTTTACCAAGCCAAGTAAAGTAACGGGTTTCGATACCGTTGGTGAAACCCTGTTTGGTCACAAACATAAAGACATCATAGGTATCAAATTCGGCATCTCCGGTAGAGCCGCTCAAGTCCAAAACTTCGCTGTAATCAGGGTCAATATCACTGTATAGAGCAATACGACGTAACTTCGTCCTTACTTCGTTAAAGGTATCTTTTGCACTTTCAAATTCTTCGACCGCCACGTCACGAGTCAGGTCGTACATCTGCGATGCAACGAGTGAATATGCGCCACTATTTAACGCGGTACGCAGTGCTTTGCGGGCATCTTTATTGGCTGTTAGCTTAGTTGCTATCTTACTCACAAGCGCATCTTCAATTTGCTTGCCTTTGATGACCGTCGTGTCGACAAAACCAGCAAGCCAAGGAAGTTCAAAAGATTGAGCGTCTACTTTTACCGAAGCTGAAGCTGAGTTGGGCGCATTATCCACTTTCTCTATCGTTCTTAAGTGGACAGAGTAATTTACATAACTGCGCATGTTGTTTTCACCAACAGTAAACATAAAGGTTGGTTCACTGTCTGCTTGAAATTCAAATTCTCCAGAAAATACCACGCTTTGCTCATAAGGCACTTCTGGCATTGCACTCTTAGTGTCGTCAACTACTTCAAGTAAAAAGTGCGTGTTGTCCTCAGCTGAAACGTTACTGACTTTTACTTCGACACTTTTAGCGGTTTCTGTGATTGATAAAACGACATTTTCTGGCTCCGCTACATTCGAGCCCCCTAGCTGCATTTCAGAGCTTGGCGCTAATAGAAACTCTCCTTGCAGTTCGCCATTCAGTACAAGTTCAAATGCGCATTTAAAACGCGCATTTGCTGGCAAGCCGCTAATTGTAATAGGCTCGTACTTTTCACTCCCTTCTTGCGCTTGATGTAAATCTTTCAGAGCGACTTGCGCTGTATAATCAGCGGTATCGAGATCATCTTTTGTAAGCTCGCCGCTAGCATACGAGTGTTTCAAGTACACTTTTAGGTATGAGTTACGAATGTCCTCTTTGAGAGATATGTTATTTTCACTTGCGTATGCTTTAATTGCATCGAATAAGTAGTCGCCTGCAATATCTTGGTTCTCTAGTGTCAGTGAAAGACTATAGATACCATGGTTGTTAGGTTGCGACGTAAACGTCACTGTGTTTTGCAATACAGTAGTAATATCAAATGCCATGTTAGCATCTCCTATAGGTGCAGGATTGTAAGGCTCAATCTCACAGACTCATTTATGTACCAACAACGCGTTTGTTAGTTCAATATTCTCACAGTTGCAATTAAGGTAAAACCAACCTAACTGCATGCTTTAAGAGCGCACACTCCATCCTAAAAACGCCGGCTCACTGATGTGATGAAGTTGCCAGCATAATTAATGCAGCGACTCTTTGACTGTTTTCAAGCGTTGAGTTTGGCGCTTTTTTATATGCTAAGTGAGCAAATGCACTTTTGGTTTCTGCTTGTAAAAACCAGCAGGCATTACCCAACTCAGTTTCGACGATCAAAGCTAGTCTGTGATGATATTCACATAAATAACACGCCTCTTGGTGTGCATAGGTGAATGCTATCAGCAAATCATTTTTTTCTCGGCTTTGCTCTTCGAACGATTGTTTCAGTTTTACATGCCTATTGAGTAATTCAATACGCTGACTTTCACTTGCGGTTAACGCTTGCTCGTAGCTTGCCAGAGGCAGTGTACCCAGAATGTCATGTAAAACACTGTAGTCTCTTGATCTTGGAGACCAGTTTAGTCCGAGCTTATCCAGCGCCGTAGACAAAGCGTCCTTTGCTAGTCGAACTTCCTCTGCTAACAGCTCATTGGTAAAGCGCAGACGTTGCTGCTCTTTAACTATATCATCTCGGTTTGTACCGAGCTCGTTTTGGTGAGATATGTGTTTTTGTGTCATCTTGCGCTTCCTTTTCGTTGAGCTAAATAAACATCTCAACGTTCTCAAACGCAAAGTAGAACCTTACTTTCTACCTATCTCACACATGTAACCACGGCTAATTGGTTACCGAAGTGATGGCAAGCTGTCTTAAACGATATTGTTCAATCACTTTAGCTCTCGCTTCGTTCCAAGGTGCACAACAACCTTTACCAAATTGCATCGCAGACCCATCATTTTTATTATTGTACAATGAGTAGAGGTTACAGCGATAGAGATTTACGCCCTCTTGTAGCGTTTCATCTAAAATTAGGTGGGTACATTGATTGGTTTCGGTGTTCATTTCACCTCTACCACACAGGTTCGTTCGGCAACACGCCCCACTTCTGACACATTTGAAATGATAAACAGGTTCACCCTCGTGATCTGAAACTACCAACAACTGCTCTTGTTCCATCCTTTTTAGCTCTGTATCACTTGGTCGCCAGAACTCAGGGTCAATGGTCACAATCCCTTGATCACGACTATTCACAGGTGGCTACTTTGTGATCGTCATGGGCAATCGTTGCAACACTTTCTCGATTAATCAGCATGGGCTCTTTATTATGCGAGGAAAGTAGCACACTACCTTTATCAAACCGACGGACTTTGCCATTAAGACAGATACCATTGACTAAATACACACGCACTTTCGCCCCTTTTAAAAGGAACTGTATTAAGTGCTCTCCCCACAGGTCAAAAGGCTCACCATTGGGAAACACCAACTCTTTATTAGACATCGACTTAACTCCAGTTTACTGATTACTACTAGTGCCACTTCGCTTTATATTTGCGACACAAAAATGAACTTGTTCACGCTGACAAACGTCAATTACGTATGTTTCTCGTTCTTACAAATTTATCAAAGCCTCTAAATCCAAACGAGGCTCCTACAGCTAGGCCGAACATATAGCGGTAAAATTCGGGGGTCTGCTCTAATTGAATAAAGCCTTGATGAGCGTATGGCGCAAGTTGTGGAATAAAACACATAATAAAAGGAACACTTAACAAAACAGTGAACCATTCATCTTTCCAACTGGTGGCCGCACCATTAGCCATTGCTTCTTCCCAACTTATTACGCGCTGCGCTTTAGCGTGTGCAGCTTGTTTAACAATATCCTGTTTGCCTTTAAATATTTCGAAAATCCAACCACCTGCGGCTGTAAGAGCTTGAAACCACATGTTTTTATCCTTATTTAACTAAGTTAACACATCATACTTTTTATCTTTCTAATCGGCCCTCAGCAACATTATACTACTGGAACATGATGCGGCCACTTGACGCATGCAGACAATCAATAATTTGTTGTACAATAGTATAGGCAAGGCGACCATCATACTTGCCTAAATAGTTTTCTCTAAGTCTTTTCATACATAGCGCAATAATACAAGTGTCGTCCGCAATGGGATGAATATGAATAATCTCCACAATAAATTGTTCTATAATTCGCTCGAGTGCCAGCGCACTGATCCTTTCAGGCATCGCATGTAGCAAATGCACCAGCTCGTTATTCAAAGAGCTGAGCTTTTCTTTGTCTCTTACACCAGGTCGAGATTTGTTTTTTATTTTAGCTATGGATTTTTTTATTTCATATTCAGCCAGTTGTGCAGCCCTTAACTGCGAATTTGGCTCCGATTCATCTATACCTAACGACTCACAAAATTTACGTACTCGCTGTGCAGCATCCTCACACTCAACATCTAAATACACCAATACCGCATCAGTTGTACATGTCATCTTTTTTCAACCTAGTCTCATCTTGATAGCAATATGCCTTATAATTATCACAATTACAACGCGATACAATTTATATTGTACAATATAAATTCCACATGATGCGTGACTAAAAAAGAAGAAAGTAGCTAACCGCCTACTTCGCAGTTAAAATAAGAGTCGTTTAATCTAAATGAGACTTGAGAACCTATATTATGGAGCATGTACAAATACTTGGGGCGATCAGCCGCACTAAAATGAAGCATACATATGAACTTATTGCGTTCGCTGATGGGGTTAAGCCTGCTGGGATAAGGGATATCATTAATGTGCCTCTTACACAAACCATTTGCCTTAATCGCAAGCTGCATATCAACGAGTATCCGCAAATTACGAGCTTTTTTGAAAGTTACCCTAGCTCAACACCACTGGGACAACAAGCCATAGCGGTATTTATTGAACATGATAGTTTGAATATAAAAGGTATGCTCAATTTAACCCCTTTGGGGTGGGCAACCCTGAGTAAAGAAAACGGCATGCCCATTCATTTACCGAGTATAAACCTCAGCACCCGCAAAAAACTGTTTGCACAAAACTATACTCATTTGCGTAACCTTTTAAATGAGTACAAATGTTATATGAATGATCCTCAGAGCCTTACTCATCATGTAACAGATGAAGTAAAAGCACAATAGCTGTAATAAAGGGGGCAAAAGGTGACGTTAAGTCACCTTTACTTGAACAAATTAATGTAAACTGGCAGACATTAAGTTAAAGGTAATAGCGTCCGCTTGGCTGTAGTCATTATTTAATGTGCAATCAAAGTAAGCATGATCAACTTGCGCTTCTTTATTCGACATCACATCTTTAAAAGCTTGCGACGTGACTTTCGCACCATATTGTTTTAGCTCAACTAAAGACGACTCATTGTCTGGAAGCCATGGTTTAATCCTTGTAATATTGTATGCATAACCATTGTCGTAACCGCGATAGCTTGGGTCTATCTCATTGCTAATATCCAGTGTTTCTCTGTATACCTCCTGGCCTTTTCTACGGGCAACAACATCACATGAAACAAGTGAGCTGATATCACCAACTCGGTCTGCAAACCAACCAGCGCCGATGTAAATCTCTCCTGGAGCATCTGGATAGGAACTTTTTAAAGTAATAACTGGCAATTTACAAATTACTTGTGTCGGTGTATTTGCAACATCTGGCGAAGCAATAGCAGGTTGTCCAATGCCGTAGTCACGCGCTGGTGTGTAATTATTATAAGTCACAGTTGACCACAACCCACCATACTCACCAACTTCTGTCCCAGAATAGACCGAACCTGTGATAGTACAGAATCCGCGAGGGGATGGTGTACTTGGGTGTTCAGGATAAAGAGAAGCACAGGCGGTAAAAGTGGTAAAAGCACACAGTATATATATGGCTAATCGATCATTTAACATAATATTACTCCCCTTAAAATTTATCTGCGTAAGTAGTTGCATAACTGCCTAGAAGCATAATATTGTCTTGAGCTGGGTTTTTAAATTGACAAATACTTCTCGCATAGCCATATGGTTGGTGTGGAAATTGACCACTATGTGTATATCTGATTGTCATGGTAGAAATTTTTTTACCATCAATCTCTTCATGCTCCCAGTGTGGGGTACTGCGTATCAAATGTACATTTGTATATTCGCTACGAATAAAACATCTATCAGACGCGATCTCACCTAAAAACCGGTCAGCAGAATAAGTGTTTGTGAACACTTCAAGTTTATTTGCCCTAAGACGTCCAATACATTGCACCTGGCCTAGATCGGATTTCAATTTGGTTGCGCCAAACTCGTCGGTATAATCAATACGATCTGCAGCGCATATACCTACTCTGGTAAGTTGTGGGTTTTTAAATGAAGTGGGGTCTCGAAAAGATTGCTCAGAAATTACCATAAAGTCATCTAGGTAAACCACATCACCCACGCTGGTACGTGAAATAGTCACTTTTTTAACGGGCTTTGATGAATGAACGCCCCAAAAAACTAAGTTATTATTTACATCAACAGCATCTGGCAAAGCATAGTGTGCTACACCGCCATCCTGATAATCAAACTGAATTTGTAAATTCGCACTCCCAATATCTAAGTCAACAGCTTGAAATGCAAACGATTTAATAGGGGCATCGAAAGTAAGCTCGATATCCTCCATGTAGATGGTCATTGAACCGGAAGGTGCATGCGATGTGGCTATAAATGATGCCTCACCCGTTAACGTTGCAGATACGCCATTGCTAAATGTTAATTTTTTTCCAGCAGCTGCTTGTCCGTTTATAAAACCCTCTAGACCATTAGAAACAGTGCTACTTGATGAATGGGCCTTAAACTCCTCTATTGCACTGGCTACCCTATCTTTTACTTTGGTAGTCCCCCAATCAAGGTCTCTTGCAAAAAAGGACGTGTCGGCCAGCACAGGAAATGCGCTCAGTAGAAACGTGATAATCGTTATTATCGCTTTCATTAAAAATTTCCTTAAGTCTAATTTAGTGTCTCATAGCTAAACCCAGTTACCTGCCAGTAAAGGGCAGTCGCAATATATCACATCAAAAATATTGTACAATAATAAAAGGTAGGGATATAAACCGAATGCACATCTAAATCAAACGCGTTAAAAATTTTAGCTTAACCCGAACTCTGAGTAAAAAGTGAGTTAATCAACAACAATATCTAAGCTCAAAAGACGCAACATCACTCTAGCCAGAGGTTATTTCTTAATACATGGCAAATTTAACGCAGCAGTAAGGGGTAACAACTGCTAAAGGGTCAATGATTACTTAAATTAAGGCTAGCTTAATAGCTTTACACGGGTAAGATCTAGATCGGTATTAATAACTAAGCCGGCTTGATCAGCCGTTACCTTCGCGAAAGCGACTACTTCTGCCACTTTATTCTTGGGGCCTTGAATATTAAGTGTAACTGTAAACTTTTCAGGTGATATATTTCTCTCTAACTGCGTCATTTCGCGTAGTGCTTCATCATTAAACAGTCTATCTCTTATCATATCCGCCACCTTATATGCACTTTTCCATCGCTGACGGATAAGTGCTTTTGATAAGCGTTTAATGGATGTATTCAAGTCTGTAACCGAAATTGTTACGACAGAGTACTGTATATTCATTGGGGTGCTCCTTTCATTTGCTATTGTACAATAGCAAATGAAAGGCAAGCAGAAAAGGACTAAGCAGCAAAAACCAACAATGGCTATTGTTGATTTAACGGGGAGCCAATCAACGTAGATAAATCACTTTCTTTCATCAAGCGCTCCCAAATTACCATATGACCCAAAATTGTTCTTAGTTTGTCTCTGACAGGTGCTAAAGAGAGTGTGGTGGGTACATCATCCGACTCAATCGGCGTATTGTCAGCCAAGTCAATAACGCGTAGTAGCTCTTGAAAAGCACTGAGCGCTGGAATAGATTGTTGGATCATCCTAATCGATAATGAGCGTCCACCTATGGTAGATATTTTGGTTTCCAGTGTCATGCGCGCCAAGTTTTGATAAATCGCCAGACGCTCTTTTTCTTGCTCCGCCTTGTCGTCGATCTCTTTCAAAAACTCAAGGTGCGTATCCAAATGGATACGTTTGAATTCAATAATTGCTTCAGATACCCAGCGGCTGCGTGATACTCCTTTTTGCTGCGCTGCCGCATCCATTAATTCAATCATTTTGTTAGGAAATCTAGCATTAATGCGATCGGAGCCGTCACTCACTGAGTCAAGTTTTGGCTTAGGCGTCACCAGCATAGCAAGTTTACTTGAGCTACGATCATTAACCATGCTTACGCTCCTCTTTCTGGCCTTGGAATAATTCAGACCAGTTAACCCCTTCAGTGCGCGCTTTACGGATCAAACCAGATAAATCCTCGCCCGACATATCTAGGTTGTCTAAATGCTGCATAGACTGACTGACGATATTTAATAAACCTTGACGGTATGTATCTATGTCTTCTTTTGAACCTTTAGATGCAGCCATTGATTCCAGTAGCTCGCCTGTTTGTTCCAGTGTAGGATCTATCCGCGCGCAAACCGCAATCAGCATTTTTAGCTGTCTGTCTCGTAACGCATTATCCGACTCAGGTGTTGGAAAGCCTAACTTCTTCAGCTTCTTAACTGTTTCTTTTTTATCGCTCTCTGACTGTAGTGCCACTTGTTGACGTGTAACATCTTCGCTCTTTTTAATGACATGCTTACCCGTAACTTGATTAACGAGTTCCATCACTTCATCCACAAGCGCTTGAGGCACCTCATCGATAGAAAAATCAATCTTTTCATCTGCAACCGAGAAGGCATAAACATGAACAGGATCACAACTAATACCATGTTGCTGTGCATATGCTATAGCGTCATTCGCCACTTTTATTAAAGATTCACGACCCGGCTTATGCACGGAGCAGATCTCTAACAGCAGCTCGCTTTGCGGGTGTCGCACCAACTTCAAAAAACGTGCAACTTGTGGTTTTGACTCAGAAGTCAGCTTCATCGCGACTTTTGCTGTGTTTGTAGACATTGCATCGGCAACATCTTTACCCACTTTTTGACATAGCACCCTGTAATGTGTGTGATAATGCCTGAATGTATCTGCCAAAGATAAAGATACCGACGAACTATTCGCTTCGTATGAAGTTGCGAGAGTGGCCAGCTCAACGTCTAGATCTGAGGCATCTTGAGATAGGCCATCAGCAGCACGTTCATTTACAGCCAGACGTAGTCTTAGCGTCTCGCGTCCGTATAAATGGGCAGCACGCAGACGCCGCTCACCATCAATGATCACCACATGTGACGCAGCGCCAAATTCGTCGTAAGCTAAAAAGCCATCAATAGACTTACGCTGGCCTTTTGTTTTTAAGCTCACCGCAGTTTTAAATAAGTCCTGCACACCCGTCATTGCGTCGCTTAACTCTTTGCCGTGCAACTTACCTTTAGCTACTAACATTGCCAGCGGTGAAGCCCAAAACGATTCTACATACTCAGCCGCATCTAGCTCTTGCCAGTTATCAGGGCATGAAGGCAGCAATTCCATATAAGTATCAAAAGATAACTTTAATGTACCGTTTAAGCGATGATTGTCTGCTCTGGGTTTAATCAAACTCAACGGTATTTCTACATCGAAAGATTCACCACCGTTCTCTTCAAACATTTTTTTCACTTGAGACAACTGCTCAATGACCGGCACTTTATAGATTGTTTTTTCTACGGTTGCGCCTGATTGCCCTTGCTCGTTCGAGTTCACAGATTTATAAGATCGTTGCTGTTGCTGCAAATACATCGCGTTAACCGCATCCATTTCCTGTGAAAGTGCTTGCGCTGTTCTTTCGGCAGCTTTGTCTCGTGCTCCTTTGGTTTGAAGCAAGTGACCGAGTTTTGATTGTTTTTTACTTGTCATAGCGAATTACCTAAAAGCTTAATTATCATCCTCAGGAGGAAGAGGCTCACCAAAAATGCGTTGATGTAACTTATCAATTATTGAAAACAGCTTTTTTCTCGAAGGATCTGATTTTTTATTCCAAATAAGCGATGACATTGGCGGCTTTACAGCTCGTTTCTCTTCAGCGCTGAGCTTTTCAAAGCTTTCCGGGTCTATATAAGGGGGCACAGAAATATCACGACGTTCCTGAATTAACCGACTACGAGGAAATACCTCATTTTTTGGAAAGCAACCAAACGCAGGGTAATTGAAAATTGGCTCTAATAAAATTTCTTCTCGTTTACTCAACTTCCCTGAATTTAATGGATTAACAATTGTCGTCACTAGGCGCATGCGACCATCACTATTATTTGCCGCAAGGCAAGACATAGTGACGGTGTTGCATGAGCCAAGCGTATCTCTGGATGGGTTTACTGGCACAATCACATGATCCGATAGTTGATAAAGCGCCTCGTTTAATTCCGCATCCAGTGGTGGGGTATCGAAAATGATCAGGTCGTAACAATTGAGGATGTCGCAATCAATCAACCAAGACTCCCACCGCTCATAAAGTGTTCTTGCCGGGTATTTTTCTGCATGAGTGTGGATATGACTGAGTGCCTCACTATCACCAGGTACAATATCTAGCATCCCCCCCAATTTATTCACAGTGCCTAAATGAGGAGAGTCATGCTGGATATATGTGCCGTACTGACACACATATTGCCTGTCTTCTTTCATGATCTCTGATGAGCTACTACGAGCAGCAAAAGGCATTGGATTACCATCTTCATCATAATACTCAGGGTGAATTATGGGCTGATGAATGGCTCTGAGCGCAGAACCTGCAAATGCGTGCGCCGCATCAACTGTGGTCGACTCAATAACGCCATAAGCACCACTTAGATTGCACTGTTTATCAGTATCTATAAGAAGGACGCGTTTACCAGCCCAAAGCGCAATACCTTCCCCTAAATAACTCACCAAGGTGGTCTTACCCACACCACCTTTGCGGTTTGCAACAGAAACAATCTTAGCCCGACTATCGACCGGAATTTGGGCTAGCCTGAAGCTTCTTGCAGATAAACTCATAAAAACCTCCATGCGAATTTTACAGCCATTATTTTTTTCATTTTCGGTTCCTTAGCGGATTATTGAGTTGCGCGCACTTTACCTTTTGAGTCGAGAACGCCTGTACGACAATGACTTATAGCTTACGCCATATAAAAAGTGAGTGCAACAATTGATTATGCAATCACTTTTTATAAACACAAAAAACAGCAACCAATAAGTTTGCATTCACTCACAAACAAATGTAAGTACCAACTAACAACAAAAGTCCTATCAATATAAAGAGGAAGCACTTACACATAAGTATCAGTACATAATTCGAACAATCAAGCAGGCGACGATACCGTGACAGTATTGCCTTAACATTATTTTCACTGTCACTTAAAGTAATTTCTTTGCTGCACTCAATGTGCCGTTCAAGGTACAATAGACAATATAAGAGACTGAAGTTGATAACAACTTAATAGTGAGTAGTGATTGAGACCCTGTTGTGGCGCCTGTTTAAAGTGCCATTCGTATAGTATTGCCCGTTATACCAAAACAGCTCAATTGAAGGTACTAACGGTGTTTGGTTAAGGAGTTAACATGTCAGATCACTTACGGCAGTATCAACACGTTTTTGAGTCAGCCTTTCGTTTACTTTTAGAGTTTGAAGGTGGCTTTGTCGACGACCCTGACGACAGTGGCGGTAAAACAAAATACGGGATTTCTCAAAATGCCTATCCTAATTTGGATATAGCGGCACTGACCAAAGCACAAGCGAAAGAGATATACCAAAGAGATTACTTTGAAGCCTGTAAAGCCCACTTAATGCCTGAAAAAATGGCGGTTTTAGTTTTTGATACCGCCGTAAACATGGGGGTGAGAAGTGCTATAAAACTATTACAACAAGCGATCAAGACCGATGTAGATGGCATTATTGGGCCTAACACACTTAGAGCGTTAAAACAGGCAAACAGAGTCCAAGGAGACAATTTATTCATTGAGTACCAAAGCTTAAGAGCCAAGCAATATGCCGAGATCATCGCACGTAGACCGAGCAATGGTAAATATGCAAAAGGCTGGTTTCGCCGTCAATTTAAACTACAGCAATACCTGTCACAACAGGTAAGCTTTGCTGAGGAGGCTTTATGAATCAACAATATATCACCGCCAAACTCACACACTATGATACCCAAGATCCTACGGAGATATTTGAAGATTTAATAGCAACGCATTCTCCATTCGCATTCTATTTATTTAACTGGATAAACTTTCATAATGATGCTTTTGAAAGCTGTGTAGAACTTTTACATGATATTCAATGTATTGATGGCCGAGTACTCCATCAGTGTATGCCGCATCGTAATGGCACTCACTTCGTTTGTATTGAAACAGATGAAATTATATATCCATCCCACATCAGCCTGATCCGGCTGAGTAAAAAGCAAATACTTATGCCATGTGAATGGACTCATCCTACACAGGCCCTTTACCCAACCAAGCGCTGAGCGAAGCTCGGCAAAATTCAGTGAAAATGAGAGTGGAGCGACAGAATGATCACAGTAAACATTCCCCAGGAAAATGGACAGTATCAATCAGTATCGAACCAAATTGGTGACCACACGCTACATGTTGTCACCCCAACATTTGGGAAAAGCGAACTGCTTGTGTACGTCGACTTTAATAAAAAAAATTTGCAGGCAACAGGGCGCATCAAAATCGCTATGCAAGACCCAAACATAGCACAAGACACACCGTTTGACATGTGTCAGCTCGTCAATAACAGCATTGTGCCGATGGAGATAAATATTGTACAATCAGGTCAATATAGGTTTCCTATTCCGGTTGGTAGCAATGAAGTCAAGGTTAAACTATCAATCGAGCTTGCTGATGCTCATGAAGAAACTGATTCGTTAGCACTGTGGGTAGCAGCCAATAGTGATAATGCAGTATCTGTTTTAAAGTAAGGGCTTAAAATGTACAGCACTTCAGTTTCACAACAGTTTTACCAACCAGATCAAAGCAGTAGCGGAGGGTCAAGCACGGAAATTCAGCAGTCATACACAATTTCCGAGCCTGATGGGCAACCCATTCACATTGCACTAAACGGACAAATCGACAGTACTAAACATGTTTTGGTAACATTGAATGGCTTGCTCTTGGATAAAGAAAGTCAATACAGTATCGCTACACAAGATAGCAAAAGCATCCTGTTGATTGACCCAGCTGTCACAATTTATGACGGTGATAAAATTCAATTGTCAGCCAAATTACTCAACTGATAACAGTGAGTATAACGCTGTCTCTGGAATCGCGTATGAGCTTGAGATGAGAAATACATTAACCCATTAAGGAGACTCATCCAATGAGTAAGTTACGCGCAAACTCACAAATTATGCCTGCAACAATTAGTCGTGAGCTAGTCGACCCAGGCTTTGAAGCAAACTTAGTAAAATTTGCTGATGATATTGCTTCACTTAGTACCGTAAAAGCGAGTATTTCCTACGTAGACTCTAAAGTGTCTGATCTCATTAATAGTGCACCTGAAGCGCTTGATACACTTAAAGAATTAGCTGATGCTCTGGGAAATGACGCCGACTTTGCAGCAACTGTAACGACAGCTTTAACCACACAAGATAACCGTATTAAGGCCATAGAAGATGATACATCGCGTATCATGGCTCAGGATATTGTTTCTGCGGAAGATCTATCCGCTCAAGTAGATGGTGCAGTAGTGTCTTTTGATATTGCAAAATCACCTCGGGTTGGATCTGCACAAGTATTTGTGAATGGTCTTGCTGTATTTGAAGACTCGGTTACGATTGACGAAGCCACCAAAAAGGCGACTTTTGTAACAGCGCCTCAAATCGGCGACAAAGTGCGCATTAGTTACATCGCTGAAAGATAAAATAACGAAACTCATTAAGAGGCCACTAATCAGGCCTCTTTTTCAGAGACAGCAAAGCTAGATTAAGCAGACCAACTTCAGATCTGTACACTGAAATTTTTATTGTACATTAAAATCAGGCTACTTTTGAGTACCGAGCAGCAAGCTTACTTTAGCAAAGATCAGATTCAGATCGGTTATAAGCACCTGGTTTTTGTATGAAAGTGTTCAAAATAGCTAAAACAGCTCAATTTGGATCGCTTTGTAAGTTCCATATCTATAAATTAAGCAACTAATTTATGATCTAAAATCAGATGAAAGAATATTTAAAACCAACCAAATCAATATTTTATTTATAAAAATTGATAGTCAGACTTATTTTTTAAAAAGGATCCCACTTACTTATGTACTGTTCCAAACTTTTGAAAATTTGAGCCAGTTTATACCGTAATGACGCTTCACTATAACAGATGCTCATTTAACAGCGTAGTTGTACAATACTATATACGTTGAGACAGATGTGTAGATATCTTTTTTAATTCTCTACGGAAAAAATAAGCCTCATCCAGATCTTGCCTCGCTTCTAATTCTAATAGTAAACGCTCCATCATGAGTAATGACTGCTGAATAGATAAACGGCTTATGTCAAGGCAATCTTGTGCAGAGTCTCTTTGTTGACGCGACAGATCAAGCGAAACTCTTAACTCTTCTATGGTATCTTCAGCGATAATTAATTCATTTCTAAAGTCGGCAAGCTGAATACGCTGCTCTTCCCGGGAGTGCTGCGCCCCCAACTCATAGAAGAATGACAACAGAGAAGTAAGGTATTCAGGAGCCACTGTATTTCCTTTAAAACACGGCTGCCCATTGTGTTCTTGCAACTCGTTAGGGCTTCTTTTACTCGGAGCAATATCATTATACATACAATACAAGTCCTGTTTCATTTACTCGGCTTACGTTATCGTAAACCAATTATTTCGTGCGTTTTAAATCCGTTATCTTACGCCTTTTCAAACCCATCAGGGCTAAGAAAAAAAACAAGACAATTTTTTATTTTATTAATTGAATCATGACATTACCTAAATCACTGTCCTAGAATAATAGTACCAGCCCAGAGCAAGGTGAAGCAGCTGTATTACTGCATAAGTCAAAACAACCTAGCAATACTTGTCAAAACACACACATGTCAAATACTTAATTTTCGGCGCATTTCTATAAAACACCGCATGGGTTATTAGGATAGAGTTTATTTGCTTGGGCCGCAACTGTTTTTAGCAAAGCCAATAAGTCCGCTGACGCTCACCCTTTGAGCAGCATGCTTACTTATAACGGGGAGGAATATTGAGTAGTGCCAGGGATCCCAGCACTAAAGCAGCCACCAATTAGACGGCTTTATTCTCTTCTTTCACAATACCAAGTGCTTTTCCTAGCAGCTCTTTGTATAGCTGGCCGCCTTGCAAAATCCCTGCAAGAAGAATGCGTTGAGACTCCAATTCTGCAGCCTTCTTTTGCTGCTCTTTTGTCAGCTTACGCTTATCTCCAGGAAGTTCATTTTCCGCTTCACGCAATGCCGAGCTTCTTTCGTCAACATGTTTATTTAAGTGTTGTTGTACAACACCTATCGCTTGTTCAACTTGTCCTTTTGTTGCCATTTGAAACGCTCGTTGTGTCAGGCTAGCGAAGTCATCTGCTACAATAGCATATCCGTTATTACATTGCGTACATACCGCCGCAAGCTTGCCTGCTATCTCACCAACAATGCTAGGATTGCTACAATACGGACAGCGGGGTAAATTCATACTCATTCTTTGATTTCTCCATTAATACAATAAAATCAAACTATTACACATACTTGATATGCAACCAGCCACTTCATAATGTGAGCCAGAAAGAAATAGCAATATGTAGAGTTTATATTTGTCTCATTCGCATGATGACTTAAATGTCTTCACATTTCAATTGTACAATAATATAGTAGCGCTATTATCACCTTTGAAAAACTTGAGTTCGCATTCTTTGAGCTTGTAGTGCATTGAGGTTTCAGTACTAGCGTTCTCAGATAAATTGGCTAAAAATAATGAATTTGAGCAAAAAAAAACACCTTCCGTGTTTGGAAGTAAAAATGAACGAACAGTTCGAACCTCTGATGAAACATGGTTCAATCTATGCTAAAGTGATGGCCGATTCGATCCAAGCTACCTTGCTACAAGTAGCAAAGCAAGAGCTTGCTACAGCCGAGGCAGAGCAAGTAATAGGTGAGCTCACAGCACCATCGCTGTGTCGAGATCTTGTTGAAAAAGAGCACAGACTTGCTATATCTGAAGAGCTTACAGCGTTACGAGAGATTGCCATGCTGTTATTGATCTATATTGAAGAGCAAGCGATATAAAATTTCCCATAATACGCATTTATTTTGCGTGTAAATTAATGAGACATGTGACATGACTAATAAAGACAATACAACTGCCGTTGAGCAGTCATTCGAACTACAAAAAATTTACCATAAAAAATCAACTTTCGATGCACCCAATGCACCGGCTGTATTTTTAGATGAGTGGAAACCCTCTATTAGCGTTGATTTAAATACTGAAGCAAATAGGATAAGCGATACCACTTATGAGGTTGTACTCACTGTGAAGTGCAAAGCTAAAGCCACGAATAGTGATACACAATTATTTAATACCACTGTAGAGCAGGCAGGGATCTTTGAAATTGAGGGCTATGAGGAAACAGAGATCATGGCATTAGTAGGGTCATACTGCCCAGCTCAGCTCTATCCGTTTGCACGAAATCACATTTCCTCTCAAGTGTTACATGGTGGCTTTCCCCAGCTACTTCTGGCGCCTGTCGACTTTGATGCACTACTTGATGATGCAATAAAAAGCGCAGATCAAGAGAGTCAAGGGAGTGAAACAAACGACACTGACGATGAGGTCGAGGTCATCTAGCTAGTAAAAAGCCGACGCTCAGTCGGCTTTTCTAATTCAAATTAGCTTAGTTAAGCTTTCTACTTTCAAGCGAGAAAACCTTGCCGATAACAGCGCCCTGCTACCGCCAAGATAAATTCCGCCATATAGTCAGGCAAAAAGCCAGTCAACATAGACTATTTTACATTCGGTAGAAGCTCTTTGAGTCGTTGACTCACTTTGAACTGTACAGTGTTGCACGCATCAATAGGAACAGGCTCTTTTGTTGAGGGGTTTCTCCCTAAACGCGCATTGCGTTGAACTACCTTTAATGTTCCAAATCCTTGCACTCGCACATCTTGCCCTGCTTGCAGAGCGTCACAAAACGCATCAATCACCGCATTCACACAACCACGAGCGTCCGTTTTACTAATTTTCATTGCGTCAGCCACATGATCAGCCAACTCTGTCTTTGAAATTGCCATCTTAAATACCCCTAAATATCTACATGTCTCAGTTAACAACCAAATCATGAAGAGGTAGTAGATATTATATTGTCACATTTGCATTATAATTTGATAGATATTGTACAATTTAATTCTATCGATTCGATAACAGATTAACGTCACTAAATTGGTAGAGGCCAGTTATGTGATTTTCTCTATTGTACCACGGTGCGCTTAAACACTCGCAGCGCAAAAACGAAAACCTACTTTATAACCGACTAAGTAACATCTAGCTTTCTAAATTAGAAGTTCGACGTTGACGTCGCCGACTGCAAGCACTATCACAAGATGAAAAAGCGTGCTCTTCACCTACAAACTCTCTTGAAGCCAAGCAGTTAGCAACCGCACTGGGTAGTTCTTTGTTTGATATTAGCCCCAGAGCTCGGGCTTTTGCCATTTCAACTGCAATTACAATTTCTTCTGCGCTCATATCAGCATTATATAATCTCAACTGTCCTTGCTCATCATAACCAATGACAAGTCCTTTTATCAATGAAGCGGGATCTCCCTGCGCCAAGCTAGCGCATATTTTTTGGATCTGCGTATCCATAAGTACCATCCTAGATTCTAAATTTTTGAGCTATATGCCTGTAGTTATTTAAATAAAAAGCCACTCCTTAAGCAGGAGTAGCTTTTCGGTTGGGTCTACTTAAAGCACTTATATCACCTTTAAAATATACGCTTTAAAATCATCATATTGCAGAGTCACATGCTGTAAGAGCATTTACTATTCTCTCTCACATTGCAAATGTGCTATGTAACAATTAGCGTAAATCTTATGGTGTCTTTATATGTCTCATTTAATGTACATCGGAAACGAATATACTCCGCATGTTACAAGAAATCTAATTAGTGTGCAGGAGTATCCAAGCTTTAATCCCCCTTGTCAATAATCAATTGTAACAAGAATAGAAACATTGCAACATAGTACAGGCACCTTAAAGCAACAAGCAAGTTGTACAATTATCAACCACCTACGATTAGTCAACTGAATTTATCAAAGAGTGATCTAATACAGTTGGCTGAAATACCACTTTTAATGACTAAATGAACAACGGCGACAACACTGCTTATAATGAAAATTGTTGTACAACAAATTCTTTATTTTCAATACTTACGAACATATTCAGCATAATTTCATGTTGGGCAATTGCTGCAACCAAGCAAACGAGAAAGCGCACCAAAACAGGACTTCGGAGGCCAAAATTTACTATTTTGATTTGACAGTCAGCGTCGTAACGTATAGATTTGTCTAGGATATAGCGTAATGGGTTGCATTGCAGTGATTTACATCGAATGCAAATGCAATAAATAGTGTATCAGGAAGACTCGCTAGTGAATTAGGTACAAATCACAGCTAGTTGCTAATTAAATGAGCATTGGTATTAATATTTTAGAGCTATATCAAAAAGTTATGATAAAACTTTTAAATTAAAGTTTAGTTTTTGTCAGTCTTAATCTTTCTAGGCTGTTATCAAATCGGGGCTAACAGTGAGGCTAATTTATGAAATTTAAGAGAGTTGTGCACGAGAAAAGTAATATCGATGGCTCTTCGGCTAGCGCCAAAGCTATCGCCCAAGCTCCTACCATCAAACTTGCAAATGTAAGCGGAAATAATGCCAAGTTAAGACAGGCTAAAGTTGGCTCGGCTATTGACCAAGTTGGGGCTTTAACTGCTGCTCGTGACCTGTTAGACGCTCGCATTGAAGAGGCACAGTCTTCACTTATGGATTTACTCAAAACCTCTACACAGCCTTCCATTGAGGGTAAAAAGTTTGTCGCAAGCAAAACACCAGTCTCCTGTAAGCAATTACTTCCTAAAGCAAAAGTAATGACTTCAATGATAGCGCTGTTACAAAAAGCAAATGAACAAAACAAAAACGATGGCGGACTTTTTGAAATGATTTTAAGTCTAGATCCTGACATCATTAATGCACACTTTCTGCCATTACTCGAAGCTATTTTTGAAAAATCGGCATTAACTGAAGAAGCTGAAAAGCTCTATTTTGTCTCTGAAAAGGATGAAGTCGTAATCAGTCTTCGTGAAGCTGTTTAATGTAACCTTTTTTAAGGGCAAGAAACGATATCAACCTCTTGCCCACCTTCTTACTCTTCTCAAGTCATCAAAATCCAGTTCCCATATTGTACAATATACTTGTATTATTCATACTCTAGATTGCTTATTAAAATATAGGTATATTCGCGAAGTGGTTTTATTTATTTAATCTGAACTCGGGGTAACAAGTGGGTTACTCAACGAAAACACCTAAGCTCAATAGGCATAATATCACGCAAGCCATAAGTTATGTCTTAATACGAAGCAAATTTGTGCATCAGTAGATAGCCTATTGCAAACAAATTTAGCGCAGCAGTAAAGGATAACCGCTGTGAGAAGACAACTTATTAAGCCTAGCTTAGGTTATCTAGCCAGATATAGTTTTGGCGATAACGCCGCTTGCGCGTCCTGCTCTCGCTAAGGCCTCTGCCTCCTGTAGGAAAGGTTAGCTTATGCAGCAATAGCAGGTTCTTGGAAGTAACGCCTTCAGATTGGGCAAGTATTAAAAGATAATGAGTATTAAATTCAGCCACAAATATGCAAAAACTAATGACTGAATTGGAGGCTTGTAATGAGTAACATACAATATGCAACGAATGAAAATGTCCATACGCTAATCAATCAAGGTTACACATTGGTTGCCTACTATGCGCCTTGGTGTGGCCCTTGCAAACAGTTGGGACTCGCACTAGAGGCGCTGCCCGACACATTGACGCAACATCTTACTATTGTGAAAGTGAATATTGACGAATGTGGCGATGCGTTAAAGAATGCGAGCGTTGATGTGATACCAACTCTGCACTTTATGCTCAACGGCAATGTTATCGAGAAAAACATTGGTGCAGTGATCAAACCAAAACTGATGCAGCGGATCGCAAAAGAGATCCATTGCTGAGCAAGTCCAGTTGATGTGTCACTTTCAAACTGCATTATCTGTGCAGGCTTTTACGTTACTAACCGTAGCCTGCTTGCAAGCACATTACTCTACGCCATATTGGCTTCGTATGATTTTTCTCGCCGAAGCCAGTGCGGTCTCTAACTTTTTATGACCCAAAATCCGTGTAACCTCAGATCGTCGCTCTACATCAATAAAATCGTCTAAACTTACGATTCCCGCTTTCACAAGCTTGCGGATATTCATCACCCCCACTTCCTCAACACAAAGCAGCTTCGCGGAATCAGCCGTTGTGCCATATCTAAATCGGGTTTCTAACATATGCCAATATCCATCAGGACGCGAGATAGCACAGGCTTTAGCGATTTGTCTTAAGGCTTGAAAGACACGTGAAAGGTCATATTTAAAACCGTTTATCTTTTGGTATTGCACCGTTTTGCCACTGAGGTATGTCGCCATATCCGCTGGCAATGCCATTTCCGACGCAAATGGTACCACCCGTTGCAAACGCTTCATATAGTCATCGACTAGCTTCGCCTGACTACGTTGAATGTAGTCTGTGTTATAAGAAGGAGCCCCAGCGATAGCCCAGGCCAACGCATCATCGTTATCCCAAATCTGAGCATGGTCTACAAATCGTAACGCCGTATGCCAATGAAAAACATCCTCTGGCTTGTAGTACCAACGCGATGAAACTTTGCCAATCTCAGTTATTTTGTACTGTTCGTCATGTCCTTTGAGCATCTGTGTACGCAGTAAATCTCCCAAGACGCTATCAACCACTTTTTGCTCAACCAAGCCTTGCAGTTTCGCTAAAGAACGGTCAAACCAGTTAACCAAATCTAGTTGATTATGAATCGTACCCGCATCTACTTCAGCGAGAATATGAAAGCCGAGGGTAGCTTCATTGACCAGTCGGCTATGGACAGGCTTAGCTTGCTGTATACGATGTTCCCAAACTTTTGGCTGCGCACAAATAAGATAGCAGTGCCCATGATAGCGTGCTAGATACTGGGGATCATTGTGTGCGATCCACGCCTTGGCTTCTTCGACGCTTTGAGCCAGGATAACCTTTTGATGGTCTTTAACCTGTCGCATGTTCACTTTACGCTTTCTTCTCTGAAGGCGCGCTTCATTATCCACGGCTTTGATATCTTGTTGATTACCTGCGTGGCGGATATCTATTACCGACCCCGCAGTGGACATATCTAACTCAGCAACACTATCTAATATTCTTAACGACAATCTATCCAAACTAGACTGGGCGTAACTATTTCCATCAGGAGCAACAACAAAGTAATCAGCTGGAAGGCTGCGCCCTGCACGGCCAGCCATTTGTAAAATATCTTCTATTTCCACTGGAGACAAACCTCGAGTTGTGCCCACAATTACAACATTTTGTGCTGGCACATTACACCCCCATGCAAGGGTTGAGGTGGATACTAAAACTCGTAGTTTTCCGTGCGGATCTTTAAATTCTTTTTCAATTTGTTGCCTGATATTTACTTTCAAATCGGCACTATGAAACTCAGCGTCAATGCCCTGCGCCCTGACCTTTCTTAATAGGTCTGCGCCGGTTGCCTTATCATGGACAAAAAGAAGATATTTCTCATCTGACTTTTCGGCATCTGTCACTTTCTTGAGCGCTTCATTGATGCGACTGTCTCTACTTTGTTTGTAATTACCATTGTCTACATAGCGCGGAAAATGCCAAGTAAGGGGAGTTGGCCGCCAAGGAGAATTAATGATCTCACTTTGCAAACCATTTAATACACTTAGCCACTGTGCAAACTGCTCCACATTGGGCATCGTAGCAGACATAAATAGAATTTTCGCTTGATTAAACTGAGTAAAACGCATTAAACCAGCTTCTACAGCATGGCCACGTTCCGTGCCAATAATGTGAGACTCATCAACCACCAATAAGCCAACCCTGTCGATCCAAGCACTACGCTCACTACCATACTTTCTAGTCCGAGAGTCCAGCATTTCAGAGGTGATACACAAGATATCCGCTTGATTTATTTCATCGTTTTTATCTGGTGATAAGGCATAGTCTCCCGTCAATATCGCTATCTTGTATTGAGCACCGAATGTGTGTGACCAGTCATCGTATTTTTCTTGGGTTAATGAGCGAAGCGGAGACACATACACAACCACTTCTCCTTTGGCTAATGTATGCGCCATACATAACTCGGCACACACCGTTTTACCACTACTGGTTGCAGTACCCAGTACCAAGTTCACGTTTTTCGTATGTATCTGATTTTTAAGCAGCGTCGATTGCACTCGGTTAAAGTGACTAAACGGGTAATTAAGTAAAGTAAATTCAGACGTTTTGATAAGGTCACTATCTTCAACGAGGGACAACCCTACCGTTGACTGCGACAACTCTTCGCCCGTAGTTAGACCCAATTTGCGTGTCATAGACGCACAAATTGCGCCTGCGGGATAACCTAAATCATCATTGCCATGAGACAATAGAAAGAGCTGCTGATCAGCATTAAGGTGCTCTAGTGGATAAATTCTACCATTGGTTTTTGACTTCCCTGAACATACTGCATAATTACTACATAACTTCATGGCTCGACCCTGAGAAAACTGCACCATTTTGTGGGCGTAGCATTTTGGGCAATAGTCTAATTCGCCAATATCTATGTCTTGCTCGTCTGCAGCACTATCTAGACAACGAACGGCATGTTCAGTACGCCATGCAACCTGATACTCTCGATATGTGAGATTAGACACCGAGTCAAATATAACTAACTGAACCGCTTGCTCGACGAAATCAAAATGCGCATTAATACCTGTATATAACCAACGTTCACATCGGCCATCTACCGTTTTAATGACGACAAACCCGTCTGAATCTAATGCCAGTCCTACGTAACCCCAACGATTTCGGGCCCAGTCAAGCATATCATTTAACATAGTACCTCAGATCACTTACTCATTATGCAATGAGAAATAACGCTCCCACAGTAATGGCTATTGCACCGTTAAAGGCTAGATTATGCAATAATCACCTGTATTTATAAGATATTTAGAAAGTCTATTAAACTAAATGGTTTTGGATCACGCTATCCGTATGTGCAATAAGCAAATGCTCGTTTTCTATAAAAACCATATAGTTAACTTCAGCTCCTGGTATAATTGATGCCAGCACATTCTCTAATATACCTTCAAACTTTTCAGTAGCAATGCCCTTGAATGTCGCCAATTTACTAAGCCTTTGTGCTAGAGAGTGTTGTTCAAGAAATGACGCTGCATCAAACAACCAGTTATCCCTGGAAAAGTAGCGAGCAGCTTTTGTTTCAACTTCCACAAACCTTGCTGTTTCTCCCCCATTTACAGGCAAAACGAGTACAGCCGACGTATTGGGCATAACGATATAATTTGCATTTTCTAAATTCATACTCGCTCCATTCAAAAAGCCTGCCGCGCACCATTACACGAATTGTATAATCGTATGCTAAGCGTGTTAGAATGTCACGCATTAGGGAATACAAAGCTATCACATTGGCTGTTATTCAAACACTTTTGACAAAATATCATCACTTATCGATACCTCCTTTTTTAAAAGTTGCCTAAAATGACTTTTATTGTACAATGAACTGAAAGTTACTGTTGTGCAGTCATTTTGGCTTGCTTCAACCTTCACTTTAAAAAAACCATCATGCTTACATAAAGGTGACAACATGACGCAATCAGCAGCTGAGTTTAACGGGATATTAGCGATAGCTCACGACCTCTTACCCGCAATGCACAGCGGACTTTCACAACTTAAGCCCAACGATACAGCCTTACTTGTTGCCGCTAAGCTTCATTATGCGTTTTGGTTTGCCACCTCAGAAGAGCAAATCATCGAGCTAACAAAACAAGCACAGGGGTCTGATAAAAAACGCAAAGACCTTGATAAACTCACAACTTGGGCAGAATCCGCCTCCAGCGTTTTCGATACCGAGGTGCAATGGGAAAAAATGCCCCGCCAATATCACAAAAAGTTTGAGAAATTCCCAAGTAAAGCACAAGCGACAATTGACAACCCGCTGCCTTCATTGTCAGAGACATTGATTGCTCTAGATGATTTACCAATACCAGAGCTATTAAAAACATTAGCGCAGCAGGCATCCCCCTTTCTAATGCCAGATACCGACGCTTTTCTTTCCTCTATGTTTGGCCAGCAAAGCCGCGAAAAACCTATCGACATTGTTGATGAATCAATACCAACAGAAACCGATCCACTCAGTAACAACAGTGCTCTAACACCCGATGCGATTTCGGATATTCAAAATGCCTACATAGTTAAAAGCTATGTTGACGTGCCAATGACAGATGCCGCCGAGCAACATGCGCTAACACAAACCACAGTGGAAGAAAAAACAACGGTCAGCGAAGCGTCTAATGACACGGAGTTCACAGCGTACACACCTACCACAACTAAGAAAAAGATCCGTAAAATAGCACGCGCTGAAAAAGGTCACGGTGCAATGATCCGGATAGTACGCCATATGCTGGTTTTAAACGAGCAAGCATCAAAAGCTCAAATCATGGCTGTGTTAGATTTGCTGGGTATAAAATATGCGGCTTCAGCATTACCAGCTAAAATATCAGATGCTCGTAAAATGCTCTTGTATATGGGTGATATGGGTCTTGTAGACGAGGAACTGGCAAATTCATATGACTCAATGGTTAAAATATCTCAATATGATGAAAACCTCAGTATAGAAGATGCCAAGCGCATTGATGCACTATTAAGTGAATTGGAATTTAAACCCGTTAAGCGCAGAACTTAGATTAAATTTATCATTAATATATACAGAGTAATTTTTACATATTTAGCAATAAAATCATTGATAATAAACATAAAATATTGTTAACATCAGGGTACAGACCATGATGGTTTATCTAAAGTAATGCGGTTATTTTGGATAATAGGTATGTAGATTTTTTTGCCGCAAATTGCATTATATTTGAGCAACCCGCCTTATCAACTATGTGCGGGTTTGTTTTTAGTTAGCGCCATTATTTTCTTATCTCATTCACCAACTTTTAAATTCGCTTAAATAAAGCAAATGCGTAAAAACAAAAAAGGCCGCAACACATGCGACCTTATGAAGTATGTGTATCGCGAGCTTATACTAAGCGGATCTTGGTAATAAAACTTGGTACAAGCACATCAATTGCAGACCATACTGCAGCCGCTCTTTGGTTAACCAGCGGGTTAACACCATGCGGAAGTGCCGATGTAACAACAAGTGGCATATAAGGCGCGCTAACCAATGCACTTTCAAAATTTGACTTACCTTTATAAACACAGACTGCCGTATCAGCATCCATCACCTGTTGATTAGGCACACGTACAATTAAGATACCATCTAAAATACCGAAAATGTGTGGACCTACAGCAGCGCCGTCAGAAAGCTTAGTAAAGCCAGGTAAAGTTGCTGCCAATGCACAGACATTACGTCCCGCAACCATTGCCGAAATAGTGCCTCTGCCTGCATTATTTAAAATAGTCGCTTCAGCTTGCGCAATAGCATCTTTAAACCCTTGTTTGTGATCATTATAACTAATACCACTGGGTGCATTTTTCTTAAATGTCACCTCCCCCTGCGCTTTGGCTAATAACATGCGCGTAGCCGTATTCATTTGCTCTGAGTTAATGGCAGCGACGAGGTCTTGTGCAATTTCATCTTCGGCTACCATGCCAAAACGGCGGCGTAAAGCATAGGACTGCTGTAAACCAATCGTGTCTTTTAACGCCCATAAACGTGCTTGAACCGTTTTAGATGCAAACTTCATCCCTACTTTTGGAATGTCATCTGCCGCGTCATAATCACCACTATATGCAGCGGTAATGGTATGCTCCGCCTCTGGCGCATGCTTTGTCGATAAAGTAACCGTACCATTGACGTAATCAATGGTGCCTTGAATATCGAAACCAATTAACTGACCTAACCCATTGTCTTGCGCAACTAAATTCAACTCTGCGATTTCAACACGTACAGAACCTACTTGCACAGGCGCATTTTTTAGCGAGAAACTGTAGTCGCTCTCACCTGCTTGGGTTTGACCAAGTGCTTCACCCATCACATTTGACGTTGCAGACACACCTGATAATAAATCACCTGAGTTAAGCTGTGAGTCGCCGGATACAATATTTTTGAAGTAAATGGTGCCTTGTTCTTCATCAATTGGTTGAATTGACGCAATAGCAGATAAAGGTGAAGTACCGTAGGCGACAGTAAGCACATCCAGTGCAACATCTGGGATCTTACCCAACTGAGATAATGTGCCATCTTCTTCACAAAGCCGCTTATACACTTGGAAGTTTTCAAGTTGCTTACCCAACGCATAGACATCCGTTGTATTAATTGCACGCACTTTACTCAATAAAGAGTTTCTTTCTAATGCTTCGACAAAAGGCTTGTATTTCGTGAAGTAGTGATCTGCTTTGCGCTCAATTGCTTGGCCCGTTACGGTTTCTTGTAACATGGTATTGTCCTCAAAATTCATAAAAAACTATCAACAGCACTCGTTGGATATAACGAGCATTCATATTAGGAGTAAGCTGTATTACTGTGTCGACTCAAACAACGAGCTTAATCGACTTGTGCCTGTGTTATCTTGGCTATCTGACAGCACTACGCTGTCTTCATAATTGACGGAAAAGTTTGCATATAACTGCTCAGACAAAGAGCCTACTCGTGTTCGTGCAGTCGAGTATTGCCCACCTATTTTGCTTAACGCTGCTTGAACTTCACATACGCTACCTAGCTTTTTATAGTCTTCTAACTGCGCCATCATACTCGAGTTGAGCTGGCGAACTTCCGCCAGTGTTTGTTCCAGTAACTCAATATGCTCAGCCTGTGTTTTTGCCTGCTCATTTAGCGAATCATTTTTGCTACGCAGTGTCGCATGTTCGGCATAAGCTTTTGCCAGACTCTCTTCAACGTGGCTTTTCTGTTTCGCTAGAGCCGCAATAGTAGATGCACTCTCACTCATTACAGTATCCTTAACGGGGTTAGTCTTTAACGGGGTCTCATTCTTTTCATCCACACTCGTTTGAATGCTGGTATTGGCCAGCTCAAGAATGGACTGATGTAATTTCGCGGCCTCATCATCGAGCGATTCGACCAACGAGGGAATAGCTTGAGCAACACCTGGCTCTTGCACGAAATCAAAGGTTTCAAGTACAAAGCTGGCTTCATCTATCACCGGGGCATTGTCTCGCTTGTATGGCGTATAGCCTCCATAACCCCGACTAGATACAGGAAATTGCACACCGCCTCGAAGATAGGCGTTCAGTACTCGACCAGCTGGGGTATTTAACACTAATATTTCACCCATTCCTATGCTGTTTTTCTCATCAATCCATAATTTAGAGATCCGATGCGATGCCCTTCCTTCCAATAGAGCCTGATCATCAAGTGCCTGCGTATGGCCGATTGTGCCCAACATAGTTCCTGATGATATTTTAGCTTGGCTGCGCTCGATAGCAGTACGCCATAATTCACGCGTATAAAAACGGCCATTGCGAGATGTACCATCGACTAGAAAAAATGGCCCTACAACACGCGCCAATATGCCTACTCCATCTACCTGTGATGTTTCTTGCAAACCTTGTGTATGTTCAGACGCTTCACTGATCTGGTAGATCACATTAGACGTATCGAACGCGTCGATAAATAGTGTACGCTCTGTCATGCGCTGCCTCATTTAAACTCTAATTTTTCACGCAGTCGTTGTACAATGTCTTGCTTAGAATCATTGTTGTACAAATGGTGCTGTGAATCTTGCAACCACTGCACAGCATCCACTGTACAGTTGGCTTTGTTGAACGCTTTTCCTAGCTCAACCGGATGGACTAAAGCTAGCAAAATACATAGTTCGTCTTCTTGCAAGGGTAAGTTAGCTTCACCCTTTGTTGATAAGCAGTCTATTTGCAACCATTTCTGCTCAATATTGAGCAGCATTGGGATGGCGACATCCGTCACCTGCTGCCACTCTATGTGGTGACTTAACGTCTGGTACTCCTCATTCCCAGTGTATAGCAGGCTGCGTAGGGACGACACTGCATTTAACAAACGCTCCCGAACAATTAGCAGGCTTTTTTCATCCTGCCCGCTGATCCGAACAGCTAAATGTCGTCCCAAAATTTTGTGCATTCGTTTTCCAGCCGTACGACCATGAAATCGGCTAGCAACACGCATCAGCATCGCATTATTTACAACTGAGCCATGCGCTATGCACTCACTTCTAGCAAAGTCACTGGCGCCATAAACTAAGCGATTTCTTCGCTCAATAAAAGCATCCAAAACATCTTCGGGGATCTGTTCTGGCGCCCTCCCATCCTCATCAATCAAGTCAAGCTGACCCACTTCGCACAATAACAGTACCCGCTCAGCAGGCTTTGCAAACCTCATCACTTCTCATTACTCATTTTCACTCTAGCGTCGCGTTTTACTGATGTTTCACTTTGTATTGGCTCAGCATTATTTGCTGTTTTGCTTTGTGATAATTGCTGAACAGCGGTGTCTACTAACTGCCTTAGCGAAGCTTCATCCATATGCAATGCTTCTAATGGCTTGCGTTTAGGCTGGAGATTTTTTTTTGCTTCTACGGGTTGCTTCTTGGCCCCTGAAGCCGCTTTTTTTACGGGTTTATCGAGCACAACACTATGGGGCTCATCGGTTTCTCTAGTAACCAAAAACGGGTCTAGCACACCAACCATATTTAATTGACGCCTGCTCCACTCGAATACGGCTTTGAAATCAACTTTATCTTGAAAATGTGCCGAATCATCCAGATCCTGCATAAACGCCAGTAAATTTGATACAGAGAACAATACCTGTTCTGTTGACTCGAGCTGATCAAGCGCCTCTAAGCCCACTCCCTGACGGCTGAAATGAACTTGGATCTCTTGTACAGAACACTGAATGCCTTTTTTCGCTAAGTGCGTCATTGCAAGCTGTTTTAAACCATTTGCCAAGGCACCTTGAATTGATTTTACCTTTCGTAAGTAACGCGTATGACGTTTTTCAAACTCTCCTTGAGATTGTAAGGTTTCACCACCAAAGAGTAATTCAATCGGCACTCCTACCGACGCGCATACTGCTGCTCTAATATCACGGATACACGCGAGTAAATCATCAATATTTACGGTGTCCGGTACATCCATTCCCTGCAGCGTCCCCCTATCACCAAACACAGGTAACACTTTGGCTTTCCCTGCGGTGGCCATAATATCTCCCACCGTTGTCAGTGACTGCGCCTCACCGTTAAACGTGGTTTTCTGATTCAATAAACTTTCATAACGTCTGGCGATGTTAAAGGCTTCTTTAGGCTCCGTGGCGCTTGGGATCGACACCCCAACCAAAGACCGAGTACTTAATTGATGCAACTTACTTGCCGGCACCAGCGCTTCAAGTAGTTGAAGCTCCTTTAGTTTTGACTGTACACCAAAAAGCAGCGGTTTACCCACTCGCACATAGTTAGGTAGCATTTTGGTGGCAAGGTGCTGCTTATCTCGCACCGATACTCCCAATTCATCGCCCAGGTCGACACGAAGTTTATTTCGCCCAAGAGCAAAATGCAGGTGAGAATTTGCGGGTGTGATACGGATACGCTCTTGTTCTCGAACTAAGAATTTGGCTGGCATTCCATGACGATATAATGCCACTACATCATTTTGTGTAACATCATCGATCACTTCGCTCACGCCATTGGCATCAGCAATAAGACGTAGTGTGTAGTCACCATACTTTAGCAGATCTGGAGTCACATCTTCACAAAGTTGATCAAGATTAATCTCTTTTTGTAACGCGCTCAAAGCAGCTTCAACATCCTTGTTGCTACTATGGAGATTTACGATACAACCATGCTCGGGGTCGGCCACCAATACTTCATCACATATCAGTGAGTGCATTGCATCAACGAGGTAATAAGTGGATAGCTCTTCAACTGTACGGCTGTAGTCACGCTTGGTGCTCGCAGCTTTAGTAAAGGTACTCACCATTGCCAATGCTGCTGCGCCATCGGTATTACTTGCAGCAATTCGTTGTTCTATTTCTTCTTTTACAGCAGCCTGAAAGCCAAATAATGACTGTTTAGCAAAATTTGCTTCACGGTGATGAGTCGAAGACTCAGTTAATTTATCAAACTCAACAGCCTGCTTTGTGTCATACAGATTAGTATTCACTAAGGGTACCGCCCTAAATTCACGTCTCATTAGTTCATATAATTGTACAAGGTAAGTTACAACTACAATTGTACAATGAAATGGTTGGTTCTAGTTTATCAAGACTGATGCTGTACAACAAGTTGCAAGAGAGCTTCCAATCTAGTTTTATTTTAGTGCTGAACGCAAAGCACTATAAGGCAGGCAGTTACAATACATAAAATAAAACAATGCACATAGGTTAGCTGTACAACCTTATATTCTCTCTCGGTATCTGTCTAAATTTACGCAAGCAACGTGTCACCGTATGTATATGCGAGCCATACATTCAAAGCGGCTTTTCTATTAATATGGATACGACGTACAGCGAAACTCCAACTATTGTACAATGGTAAAATCCTCCTTATCTGTCGACAAAATACCTGCGCCGCAGTGTGTTATGCTTGATTAGTGATTGTAGCCCAAGCTACACTTATCATTATTGTATAAAAGTATAAGTTGCTCTCATGGCGTTAAAAGAATATCAATCGTTCAAAAGCAAACTCAGCTCACGGGGTGACCGAAGAGCATTGAATCTGCTATCGACTTTGAACCTATTACGCCATGATATGCTCATTGATGAGCAAACAATTATCAAAGCCTGCCTCTGTGCAAAGACTTTAGCATCACTTAAAGCGAGGTTGTCCGAGCATTTACAAGCCCATGCCTTTACTAAAAATTCAATCACAACTTATCGCAGCCGCCTCACTCAACTGGCAACCACATACAAACAACACATTAATCCACACGTATTAGATGAACAAGCCAATACGGGGCAACGTTTAATGCACTATGCCGCTAAATATTGGCCTAAAAAAAACAAAGGACAACTACATACGTTAATCAATGAGTACAGTGGTATTCCAATTGGGACAATAAAACGCTGGACGAGTCACGACGCGCAGCCAAGGGCACAGCATGTTGTAGCTCTGGCAAAATTAGAAACGCTCTTTGGATTGGATATGGGCACGCTCACACAGTGCGCTCGCATCAATAAGCAGCGCTCGCTAAGCAAGCACATTAAACCAAAGGTACCGTTACCAAAACAACAACCCGAAATCGACACCTTACCAGCACACTTGCAGTTACAAATTAACGCCCTGCTAGATTTCAAAAATAAGTTAGTCGCGCCGCCGCTTTCACAAGCTAGCTTTGCGATGAGAAAGCGCGAAGCGCTTCCCCTACAAGGCGCAGGGCGGTGGACAACAACCCCTGATGGCATCAACAGCAGCGCTGAAAACTTTTGCGCTCAAGTCTTACGTTTCTTCCGGTGGGTTGTGACATCACATGATATTGAAGTTCAGCAGCTTGATCTTAGCATGCTTACTTGTGTTGAACTCCTTGAGGGTTACACACACGCATGTTTTCGAAGTGAAGTGTATAACACGCTATTAGCTTTTCTTACGCCGCTATATGGCCTATGTGAGGCAAACTCAGGTTATTTAACCAGGTATCATGCTCCGAAGTGTACCTGGATACTCTACGATGGCCATAGCACGGAGCAATTTGATGGCCTCGACGACTGGCTGAGTCAATCCATATATTTACATCGACAAATTGGTACTTGGATCAGAGATACAAAACATAAAATCAATGAAAGGCGACATGATAAGCAAAGCAGTGGCAGTCGAAATATTCACTGGTTACTCGATAGGGCGGATGCAGACTTATCACAGAGTATGGCAGAATTACAGTTAATGATTGAAGCCATGGTAGAGTTTGCTGATAAAATAACAGAACCTGCACGACAGTTACTGCCTTTACAGGTGGCAGTGTGGTTATCACTTAGCATAAAAACTCCATTACGCATTTCAAACTGGTGCGCTATGCAATGGCTTGATGCACCTTTTGCAGCTCAAGCGAAAACACCCGTTTTGTATAAAGATGCAGGCACATATTATTTAAAAGTTCCCCGCAATTGGCTCAAAAATCGCCGTAGTCTTGAAGTCACTATGATTGAGGCTAAAATAGAAGATCCATTTACAATCAAACTGCTAAATCGATTAGCAGCCATAAGGACGCAATTGGCCTGGCCAACCATGAGTGATGCGGTATTTATACAAACCAGAGACAGCAAAACGCGCGACCGCGGTGCGCCATACACACGTAAGGCACTTGCCAAAGTGATCCAACAGTGGACAGCTAAGACCGCCAAAGCACTTTGGCCAGAGCGGTTTATTGAGAATGGCATAAACCCCCACGCCTTGAGACATTTTATGGCCACCTTTGTTCTCGATAAAACCGGTGATTATGGCATGGCAGCAACCAAACTGATGGATAGCGTGGCAGTAGTGATTAAGGTCTATGGTAAAAACGACCATGAAACAAATACCATCAAACTGAAGCAGCTTGGTTTATAGTGAACATAACCTTCTGATAAATAAAACTTTCTGACAGGACGTTTTAGCGATAATTGCGTTGAATCGACTTCCAATAGCGAGCTACTGGTGCATAGTGCAATATTTTACCAACTCCGAGATCTACTGAAAAAAGACCTCTGGTTCCGGACGATTTAACCCATCGACGCGACAAAAAGGCCACTATGAGAGATAAACAGATCATTGTCTTACCAGCTAAAAACAGCTTCACACAGGGCGAGACGATGTTTAAGATAGCGTGTATGTCACGTAAACGGTTTTGCACTTTAGGGCTTCTTACTCTATCTTTTCTTCGCAAACTTGCAACAGGCAAGGAAGTGGCCGCAGCCAAAGTTTCAAAGTTCGTGTGTAATGACTCAACCCAAAATTTAGGCTCTTCATATTGCCGATAGTTAACAGGGGAACTTAGTAAAATGTCCACAAAAGTCCTAATTAACGACACTAATTCCGCCACATATTTGGACGTAAAGTGGATAAAGTACACTTTTTGTTGACTGAGCTCCTAGCCTCTCAATCGCTGTTTAGTGGTACCCCACACTACGGAGCTGGTCTTATCGTTACTTAGCTATAGTCTGAAAAATATAAATCGCTACTACGGTCATTAAGCTGAGTAGCACATAGAAAATGGTGATAGTCCCCTTGCCAGTAACCGACTATTTTTTCAAAATAAGTAAAGTGTAGTGACGACTCAGGCTCTTTATCTTGAGAAGGGGTTTGTGGCGGACTAAACAAATCACTTACCAATTTCAGCTGTGTTAGCGAGTCATTGTGTTGATCCAGGGGTAAATTGAAGCTCATATTAGTAACATCACAGCATGTCGGTTGATACATGCCAATGCTATCGCCATATTGATAAAATGACGTGCAAAAATTATCAGTATTCATCTTATTTAGTCTCTACTTTTTGACCGACTGGAATTATCATCTTTGGTGCTAAGGTCGTAGATCGACGCTTACGCTTAATCAGTATCGTAGGTTTGCCCACTGTTTTCTTAAGCCCCCCTTTTGACTTGCCAATATTCGGTTTTGATAGTCGCTTGGGCTTGTCATTGATAGCTGCGTGAACTTTGACTAGTGAGTCAGATAAATAGGGCCGCGGAGCAATACGCTCACATAGATCTCGCCCATTTTCAGCCAGCAATTCGTATGTCTGTGCGGCGCTATCTTCTTTCGCGATCCGAAACAAGTAGCTAGCATATTTGTTGCGGATCTTAGCACGGGTAAGATCGCTACGAGTAAGCTCTGCTCGCATAATCCCAAGCACTATTTCACGCTCTAACCATTGTGCATAGCGTTCACTTTGCAACGCGTTATGCTGCTTAGTCAATCCAACAAGTTGATTAAGAGTATAAATCATTTCTCGGCGCGTGATTTTCCCATCTCGCTTACCATGCAAGTCAACCCGAGCAGCGCCAACGCCCCACAAAACGCAACATGTTAAATATCTTTTTGAGCGCGCCACATATGCCAACGTGTCTCTGATCACCTGCGCTGAAAACTCCCCTTCAAGTTTACGCAATAATTGCACATGTAAAGCCAATGACCAAGGCCGAGGATCTTTACCAAAGTGTTGGGGGTACACCTTAGATAAGTGTTTTTGTAATTGCTTTCGCGCATTTAGCATGACTGCTTTTTGACTGCTCAGTCTAGCAGTGATGTCGTCAGCTGGTACTTGCTTGGTTTGACTAGGTGGCAATCGGTTTTCCATCTTGCCTCCCTCAAACGTTTTTAGCAAAATTAAGCAGACACGTATATACGCATTGCGCTATCAGTCCTTTATTTACGATGCGCTTGTCATTTAAAGCAAAAATACAATAGTGCATTGTTCTTATCTCATTATGTTCACAGCAAAATAGCCGCTGCGATATCTCAAGTCTCATGTTTGATTTAAGTTGTACAATATAGCAACTTGGGTACAAGGATACGGTTATTCGAGTGCACTGTAAAGCATTTGCTAAAGCCCAATCTATTTTTTACTGCTCGGTAGTCTAATATTGTACAACTAAACTCCCTGCCTCTCTGTGTCATGTCTCAAAAGCATCATCGATGTTGGCCACCTAACACATTTAGACAAACAAATGGTCCGTATTGATCTGATAGCCAGAGGACTTCAATCTATCAACCAGGTGGTTTGCTCGGCTTTTAAAAGCACTTTCATTTAACCCTAGCCGTGATGCAAGCGCACCAACCGATACCCCTTGCACTAGCCCCATGATAACTTCCTGATCCGAAAGCTCCATATCCTGAATAACAGCTTTGTGCACTTTAGCTCCCCCCAGTACAACGATATCTTTATCGTTTCGTTGTATTGATGTTAGGTTAGGCTGCTCTTTTGTTTGATTATTTATTTGCAAGCAACCCGATTTGCCTTGGGCTTGTGCTAATGCGGCATCCATTTGCTGAATGCTAGGCGCTTGTTGCTTTGCCATCTGTCGGACCTGCGTCGGAATATCTGGCGCTCGCTTTTGAGATACTGGAGCGATTTGTTCATTCACAGATTTAGTCGAGAGATCAGAGGTAGTAGGCTCGCTTGTACTACTCTGCTGCACTTCGCTTTGCTCCTTCTCCGACTTTTTGTTTTTCGATTCATTCTGTTTTTGCGCTAATGCACCGTTGGTTGCCAATGTTAAAATCACAGCTAAAGGATCAAACACGATAATAATGGCAAAAATAAAATACTTCACCGCTTCGTCTTTATCGATGTTAAACATATCAGCCACATACAATATCGGACCTACATGTGACTTGGCTTCAAGTATGCGTTTGTTTAATTGAGTTAACACCTCAATCAAGCGGCTCTCTCGTTCTGCTAACACTTCCAGTTCAGGTCGACGTTCTCGCTGCAATTCAATTCTTTTGGTCACATAGGTATTCGGTACATTTCCTATTTCCGTATGTATACGCTCAATATCCTCACGAACGATGGCAAGTTCAATCTGTTTTTGCTCGACAAGCAACTCTATTTCGTTCAGTTGCTTGAGTGAATCTCCATAACCTTGTGATAGAAAACCAAATATTCCTAATGAAGTGATGGCCATAAGCACCAAGATCGCACTCACAAGATACCCTTTCATGGCTCTGCTAACGTCATCCCACGCGCGATAAACATAAGATGCAGCAACGAGTTTACCTAATTCAAGGCTTGCCCCCATAAATACCACTGGCCAATAGCTGGCAGAAAACATCGCGGCTAAACCTAAGATAGAAAAGTACGCCGCATTCCCTGCGATCAACAGCGCAGTAAAAGCCAAAATAGTTATAAAAATCATCATATTCTCCGTGTTTTACTGAGTACTACTCAAAAGAAGGGATAGTCATCGGCTGGCTAGATTGCGGCTGAATAGGTGTCAGCATCTCAATGACATAATCACAAGCAGCTTCAAAATCGAATTGTTCTAAACTCGTCCCAACCGAGTCATCTGCTATCGTCAACGCTACACAGCGCACACTCGCAACATTGAGTTTTTCGACTTCATTCCTAACGTGGGTGCGCAGCTGAAGCTGAGCTTGTTCACTTTGAAACTGACTTGGGAATAAGCAATACACTGTCGCAGCAGTATTGCACAGCCAATCTGTTAGTTGTTCACGGCTGGGAAACCCTTTGACTAACACCAAGTCATTATTCGTTTGCTCTATTCTATGGCGTTTAAATTCAGTGCTTTTCATTCATCACTCCTTTTATCATAGCCTGTGTAAAGGCGCCGAATAGGCAACCAACACTCTCACCACTGTACTTAACGTGCTAGTAATTAATATACTTGCTAGCATAACCAGTAAGCTGATACTGGCGTCTAATGCCTCAAAGCTCATCGATAAACGGATAACCCTAGGTTTGGAGTATGCCAGTATCGCAGTCTAATCAATTACGGCAACAAAAAAGCCGCAGTCTACATTCGCTGCGGCTATTGTACAACAGATATCGAGAAAGTGTATCTCTCTGTCTAAATTGCTTGGTAACCCTTAGCTAGCGCTCTTGAGTCAACTCCTTGGCTGATAAGCGTAGCCGCTGCGTTAATTTCGTCTAAACGCGATAATGCACGCGCATCCATGCCAAGAGACTGAATCATATGCCCAGCTACTGAGCCATCTGCAAATATTGAGCGCGTATCCATACCACGCGAAGTAATATAGGGAGCAGACTCCATGTTTGCTTGATTGAAATACTCAGTATGGAAACCAAATCGAGCCAGCAGTAAGTTACCCTTAGTAGTAAATCGCAAAGGCTGTAGAGCAATCGCCCTTCTTTCTACAGCAGCAACAGCAACTTTGTTTTGCTCAGGTAAACCGGTACTTGTTAAGAGCGCTTCAGAAGCTACCTGGGCGTGACTGATAAGCACTTTAGGCTGTATTCTATGCGTACCATGGAGAAGCGCAGCTTCCTGAACCTGAGATAGATTACACAGATACTCTGGTTTTATATGTGCGGTGTTATATAAAAGTGCATCCCTATTGGCAATGGAGTCAAAAAACACATATTCAGGTTTAATAGACGTAGTATTAAACAGCAACGGATCTGAATTAACCGTTGTGTGAATAAATATATAGCTAACTTTGGGCGACTGAAAGCTGCCAACTAAAACCGGCTCTTGAAGTTCACCAGTATAATTAGTTAGCACACTCCACCTGGCCGTATGCGCAGTTTTGACTGCCAGATCTGAATAATTAGCATCGCCAAAAAACAATAGCTGTTCTTGTGGATAGCCAATAAACTCTGTAGTGTGCTGTTTTGCCTTCACCCAATGTTGTCGGTAGCGAGAAACAGGCTTCTCCTCACCGTTCCAACTGTCGCGTAACGTGATCCCTTTGTATCGTAAAGTAACGTGCATAATGTCTCCTAGCCGTCAGACGCAAATGGTAGGTAATGCCTACCATCACAATCACTCTCCCAAAGCCTCTATTTCAGCACCGCTTTTGAGTGTATCCACAGAGGAAAGGCGGTTAAGTGCCGCTTCCATTTGTGCTTTTGCATCTGACCAATCATGAAACATATTGGTGAAGTAAACATCGATAAATTTACTCACTAGAGGTAAATTCACATCACTTTTGCTCATATCCAATCGTGTTAACTGCAACGGAGCCTGTGAATCGTGTAAGCCAACCGCCATATCAAAATATTTATAAGTTAGCTGCGCTACATCCAGCGGTGCAGAGCCATCCCAGATTTCATTAGGCCAATCCGTAATGTCTGTCTTGCTACGCACTTCGTCTTGATCAACGATGATAAATGCCTGTGCTGCGGTACCACTGTTGCGAATATCAATTGCAAATTTAGAGGTGGGGTTAAAGCGCAGTGCCGGCATAATAGGCAAACGCCTCTCTTCTGTATCAAAGTTCGTAGCTGGATCTCCCTTATCAGCGGCCTTTCGATATGTATATGATACGCCGAATTCAGCTAAAGGCAGTTGAGGTCGGCCCGAAGACCATTGGGTATACCCCACACTCGATGCTAATACCTGCTTATCTGCATCTAACACCACCAATAACGCGGGTTTACCTTCAACAATCCGCATTCTTTTAAGATCTTCTGAAGTATCTTTGAACTGAGACTGGGTAGCATACTGTGGCTGCTCAGATGCAGCCAAGATATGTGGTAGGATAATAAGTGACATACAAAATACTCCTATTGCATCATGATGCGCAGTGAAAGTGGCGTAATAGTTTCAAATTCATAACCCCGTCTTGGCAGCTCTATTTGCAAATCGGCACCGCTACCAACCAGGCCAATTGTACCAACTATAATCGGTCTTCTTTCAGGTTGATAATCATAAAACATGTGTGAAACATAGCCTGTTACTTTTGTGCCATCAGGATTTGTGGCACTCTTTGGCGCATACACTTTGTAGCTTTGCATTGTTGGTAAAGAACTTGATTCGCTGATCATAAACCACGTGGGCAGATCACCAGATGTAAGTTTGTTCTCTCTACCGGCCTGTATAACACCATTGCGATTACCCGCATTCCAGGTATATTCCTTCTGCCCGTCAAAAGAAAAGTCCATCATCCACGATGTCGTTACTCCTTCCAAAGGTGGCAGCGTTTGCATACCTTCAATCGCTGACTCCAACCGCACTCCCTCCGGCAGTATCAAGCCGCTAGCTCGAACCGACTGACCAAATACAGCTCGAGAATGGTTGTCAGTATGGTCACAGGACAATTCAATAGACCCGAGGTGAGGAAAATGAAGATCAAGAGAGAAACCATATTTTTCAGTTGCATCCGCAGTAACGACATCACCTTCTTTCATCGCGAAGGTGCCGTAAAGTAATTCTGCTGGGGTAGGCACTCTACCTACAAAACCATGCAAGTAATAATTACGTGCACCTTTGTTTTCTGAAGACGTGTCAATGTATGCAGGGCTGCCCCAACGATGTACAATTTCTTTAACCGCCTCATCATTAATCAGTGTGTTTAATGTAGACATATATTCTCCAAAAATTTAATTACTATGTGAGGCTAAAGGCCTGCGTCCAACATCTCTTGTGGGCTTTGCGTCGTGCTTACCGATTCAATACTATTTAATCGCGCTTCTAGCTCCGCTTTAGCATTGGACCAATCACGTAAAAAGTTAGTGAAATACACATTAATATGGGGCTCAATCAACTTTATGACTTGATCGTTTTGATCAACGTCTAAAGAGGAAAATCGCAACGTGGCATCCGACTGCTCAGTACCAACCGTTAACTCTAAGTATTTATAACCACTGGTTGTTACGTCAAACGGTTCATCACCACGCCACATCTCACTAGGCCAGGTTTCTATATCTATTCTGCTATATTGTTCATTTCTATCGGTAATCAAATAGGCATTCGCTATGGTGCCCGAATTTCTAAGTGCTACATCGAAATCCTGATATGGCGTAAACCTCAGCGCAGGGGTAAGCGGTTGCAAATTCACTGTTTGTGAAAAAGCAGTAACAGCATCAGCGTTGGATGTACGATATGTGAAGTTAACACCATGCTGACTAGGAGAAAGGTTTGAACGTTCCTTTGTTGACCAATAAGTCGTACCAACCGTAGATGCTAAAACGTTATTCTGCGCATCCACAACAATAAGTAGCGCAGGTTTATATTCAATCTTTCGTGTCAGATGAATATCTCTTGAAGATTCATGGATTGAAAGCTGAGCATAGCGAGTTCTGTTTTCGGCAGCTATCAATACAACCGGGTGAATAACCAATGACATAGTAGCTCCTAGTTACTTTTAATTTTCAACGATACTAAAGTTGCAGAGTAGATATTGTTTTCATATCCATCTGAAAGTTCAATTTCGGCACCACTACCCACAGAACCAAAACGGCCATACAAGACCCCTAACCTAGAAAAGTGGGTACTTTGCAACGAATTAATTGTCGCAATATGTTGATTATCACGATCCATCACTTTTTGCGTATCTCTAGCAGGGAAATCTAAGTTTTCAGAAATATAAAACCAGGTGGGCTTGAACCCATGTACAAGCCGCCCCTCATCATGAGCTGTCTTTAACGCAGCTTTATTGCCCCCATGCCAATGTTTTTTTGCGCTAGGACTAAATGTTACACTCATCATCATAGACGTATCATGGTGCTCTTTCACTGGCAATCGAATATAATGTGTATATCCTTTTACCAGTGATATTCCCTCGGGAAATACTCGCCCACTGACTTCAGCGTCAATAGTTGCCTGACCGGGAGAAGGTTCAGTATCAGCGTTACCACCTGCTCTATAATAATGCGCGTCAGCTGATAAATCGGTTCGAATACCAATCCAGCCTAGATAGGCATCAGCTAAATCGTGAGGGGTATTAGACACAAGATCTCCAGTTTTATTAATAAATGTTCCGTAGTACATTTCAGCAGGCGTTGGCACTCGCCCGGTAAACGCATGAATAAAGTACCGAGAGGCCAGTGAGCTACCATATTTGTGCATTCCCAAATAGTAAGTAGGACTCCCCCAACCATGTAATATCTCTTGTAGATCTTGCTTATTTAATAAGGTCTCTAACCTTGGTGCACCTTGATCACTCATCTGATCTCCTAATAACTGTGTCTCATCAATGCAAGCTATGTTCGGTGGACTGTTTCTAGCCATACATCATAAAATTTCAAGTCTAAGTAAACGTGCTGATGCACTAAAATATACACCAACCAGTATTGTACAATGTAAATTACACTCAACATACCACTAAACTACAACTTACTATTATACAATACCTAAAATATGTACATCGTTCACGCCGGTGGTGTACGTGTAAATAATATCGTAAGTGCCGTACCAATTCCTATGCCAATCAGGTGCGAGTACACCTGTAAACTGAAGGCGAATACTTTTAACATTGTGAATAGGCGTTGGTAGATAAAGGGTTTCCACACCGCTTACGCCTTCGATAACAAATGTGTGTGCACTAGACCAATTACCAGCTGCATCAGAGTATAAAAACTCAATTTGCTTGGGGCAACGATTGCGTCTTTGCGTTTCGCCTGAAATATGTAACCCAACCACGGTACGTTGTAACGTTTTAAAGTCAACTTGCAGGTAACTCGTGCCATTCACTTGGTCGGAAAGCCACAAACCACCACTTTGAAAAGCATGAAAAGGCAAAGTGTATGTCCAAAAACGTGCGCCACTATAGGGTGGACCCGCGTTACGAAACCCAGTGAAATCGCTCGAAACTAATCCGTTGGTACTGGGTAGAGACAGTTGCTGTGGCTTTTCACACACATCTTGATGCGGTTGGTGAATATAAAATGGCAATGGAACTTGATGCTGCTCAAGAAAAAGCCCCCGACCCATTGCAAAATCTTCAATGTGTTCAATTTCGAGATCAGCGCCCGAGCCTTTCTTTCCAACTGTTCCTACAAAAAATACGTATCCCCTCACACTTAAATTGGCATCAACAGATGCGACACCATCTAGTTGGGTCATCACGAATACAAATGATCGTAGTTCGCCAGTGTGCAGATACAAGGGAAAAACACCTCCTTCTGTTTCCTGTGGCCATCTAAATGACATAATACCTTCGTCATTGACCTCAAGCCGTGGCATATCTCGATAAGCAGCAGGTTTGTGCCCTGCACTCAACATCAAATTGATGTCATTTTTACTAAGGCCGTTATTAAGCCTCAAGTACGCTGCAAGCTCTTCAACTGGTCGAGAATCTAAACAAAACAACGCACCTTGGCTCAGGTCATTATGCCAAAGTGTTTTATCAAACGTTGGTAAGTTTGCGTTTAAGTCTGTCGCTAGCTTTTTTTTATTAACCCAGTAATATTGGGACACCACGAGATCTCCTTTACATATTCAGCGAGCGCAAAACGCACCAGAGCCTCTGTATTCCTGACCTTAACCCGCTACAAAACCTTATACAACACCTAGAACACGAACATCACTGATACCGATTGTACGGGTGAAAATTCGTCCAGGCCCGTAACGGTTTTTATGTGAATCAGGATTCAATACATCATTAAACTTCAGGCGCACACCTTTCACATTTTTTACCGGCTCTGGTAAATATAGAGTTTCAATACCTCGTGTACCTTGAATAAAAAATGTATGGACACTGTGCCATACGCCCTGAGCATCAATACAAATAAACTCTATCTTTTTTGGACAACGGTTACGTCGCCCTATCTGTCCCGCAATATACATTCCAGAAATAGAGCGCTGAATGGTTTCAAAGTTAACCTGCAAATGACCATTTAAAGCACTTGAAAGCCACAAACTTCTTTGAAACGCAGAATAAGGTGGTGTTGACACACCACGCGGTGCTCCACTATACAATGGCCCCGAATTATTTACACCTTGATAATCTCTGGTAGTCATACCATTAGTACCAGGTAAAGATAATGCCTGTGGATGAGTACTTTTATCGGCATGGGGCTGATGGATGAAAAATGGCATATCAATGCTATTATTCTCCATAAAAAGCGCGCCTCCTACCTCATATTCAGAGATTTCCTCAAGCTCCAAATCGGCGCCAGAGCCTTTGCCACCGACTGTGCCTGCAAAAAATACGTAAGCCCTAGCACTTAAGTTGGAGTCAACTGAAGCATACGGGCTTACCCTTGTCATCAGTAAAAAAAATGACTGAACGGGCCCCGCTTCTAACTGTAGTGGATAAATCGCTTGGTTCGTTTCTTGTGGCCAAATAAATGATATTTTACCGTTGTCACTGACGACCAATTCAGGCATCTGCCTGTACGATACAGGCTTATACCCAGATACTAACATAGCATTGATTTGAGCCGCATTAAGACCATTTTCTAGCCTCAACTCATCCGCTAGTGCTTCAACAGGCCTAGCATCGAAACAAAAGAGCGCCCCCTGATCTGAGGTACCTCCCCAAGCCGTACCTGTAAAAGTAGGTAAGTATGAAGCTAAATCAGCTCCTAGTTTGCGCTTATTTATCCAATAATGTGTGGATACCATAATCTCTCCATTCTTGGTATAACACGGAAATAGGCAACCAAGTTCGTGCTAAACACAACCTAGTACAATCATTTGCTCTATCGCGATGTGATAGTAGTAGTTGTAACGACCTGACCAACGGTTATAGACTCTGTCTTTAGCAAGTGATTCGATCAGTTCAAATCGCATGCTGACCACGCCTTTTAGGGGGTCTGGGAATGTAAGGGTAACAATGCCATTTGAACCTGTATTATCAAATGTGGGACCTGTTCGCTCAACGCCATCGGCCAATGTATAAAAGACCTTGATTATCCTAGGTAAGCGATAACGCCAATTAAGCTGACCTTCAACAAACAAGCCTGTAATTTCTTTTTGTGGCTCTTTGAAATCAACTTTAACATAGCTGCCACCAGAGGCCGCCGTAGTCCCCCAAACACCTCCAACCTTAAATGGACGCCAATAATTGCTACTTGGATTTGTTGAGCAATTAGCCACACGAATACCATTTGTTCCAATTAAAGACAGCGGCTGTGGCGCATTCAGACGGTCAATATGCGCGTTATAAATATTAAATGGTGTAGTTACTTTATTATCTGGTACATACAAGGGTCGACCATTTTTATATTCATCGACCTTTTCAATTTCCAGCTCGGCACCACTTCCTTTCGTACCAACTGAACCCACGAAAAAAATATGTGTTCGAACGCTCAGCTGGCTATCTAACGTAGCCCTATCACTAGTATTACTCATTAAAAAAGCAAATGACTTAACCTCCCCTTCTTCCAATTGCGGAGGGTAGCAAAGGTAGCGCTGTGCATCAGGCCAAGAAAACGTAATGCCACCAGAACCATCGATAGCTATTTGTGCGCGATCACGCCAGCCCATTGGTTTCGATGGTTGCGTGAGCATATTATTAACCTGCGTTTTACTTAGCCCATTTTGATGGCGTAAATATGCTGCAAGCGCTTCAGGTTCTCTGCTATCGAGCAAAAACAACGCGCCTTCATTGTGGTCACTAGACCAGCTTGAGTCTTTAAATGTTGGCAGATATTCACTGAGACAGTTGACTAGCATTTGGCTGCTAATCCAGTAGTGGGCAGCGGTCATGAATATACTCCTTATAAGGGGACTCTTACAGGTAACATATTGACAGGATCTGGCGCCTGCCCTTGATCAGAACTCTCAGTTATCACCAGCAAGTCCTTGCTAGAAACAGTATCGCCGACACCAACTGAGCCTAAAAACTCGATGCCACCGGTTACATTTTCCACCTGCTCCCAGTCACCCTCAAGAACAGCAAACCATGTTGGTATTGGCAACGGTTCGCTCGCACTATAAAGCTTGCTAGCCACTTTGTGAGATAATGACGCTTCATCATTAGCTTGGCTGTATAAAAGGTTTGTAACTAATGCAGATTTGTTCCAATTAGGCGTTCCGTACTCTACCGAATCGGTGTAAGACAGAGATTTACCAGATAAAATTGGAATTAACTCATACGTCGCGATGAAATCACTGCTACGTGCTTTTAAAACCTGCAACATATCCTCTTCTGATAGTCCCATGTCAAAAGCTGGTAATGCCCCTGAAAAAAGCATCAATCTGCGTTTGGAGTGATTTAAAAACAACAAAGTTTTTAAAACCGTTGAGTAGTTTGTTATCACCGTATTCCCCTAAAAATAGTGCTACTGGCCTTTACCCTCAGCCCTAAATGTCATTCTATACATACCCGCCTAACTACTAGGTTTGTTTTGAGCCAAGAAGGCTTTTTTGGTAGCACCGCTACCGAAATCTGCTGTCGACAAAAGATTTAGATCTATGTAGATAAAGCAAAAATTCCGTTATTGAGCTGCGCTAAATGAGAAAATTTTAACGCGGCTATCGCCAGGTTTATACCAATTTTCTTAATTAAGTAGTCTATTTTGAGGCGAGAAAACCTTGTCGATAACCAGGCAAAAATTTTGCTATTTAGTTGTTCTAAATAAGAAACTTTTAACGCTGTTAGCGTCAGATTTACTCCTTCAAATTGAGCAAGTATTAAGTCAAGTTGGTATTACTCTTTAAAAATGCTTAACTGATATTACAGATTAGTATCAGCCAATTGCGCATCAATGCTTGATTGGTCAACACCCAGCTCAGCTATGGTAGACAACAACGCTTTAAGCTCTGTATTTGTTTGCGTCCAGTCACCCAACAAATTTCTAAAACAAATATGGAGCGCTTTGCCCGCAACATGTACTGTGTGGCTATCAGGGTCAAGTTCAAGCTCGGTGAGTCTTACGTCTGTATACGCACTTATCTCTCCAATGCTCAGTTCTAAGGTAGGTAAGTCGCTTAGCGCTCGATTAAATTGCCCTTCGTTGAATAGAGCATCATGCCACCCCAAAGTCACCTTTTTACTAAAGTACTCTTTATTATCAACAACTAAATAGGATTTTGTCGCGACTCCTTTTGCTAGGATCCGCTCCGCTGACACCGCATTAGACGTAAACACAAGCGTAGGAAGGACGGGCTTAATGGGAGTATTGTACTGGCTCAGCACGGGCTGCTGAGCTTGTTCTGACATTTGTTCATAAAAATAAAACCCGCTTAAATCATGCTCATTTCCTTGTCTTTCTTGAGACATATTCCAATGGGTTTCACCTACAGTTGTAAGTAATACCGTACCATTCTCGTCTGTAATCACCAGCATGGCCGGCTTGTTTTCTAATAGTCGTGTCAATGCAATATTTGGATCACTTTGTTTAAACGCGCTCTGTGTCGCCTCATTCATCGACTCTGACTGGTAGACAAGCATAGGATTTAACATTATCGCCATCATTGTGCTCCTAAGTTGTGATTATACGTAAACCAGCCATCCGGATATGTGAATTAAATCCGGTTGCGCCTGAAATCAGTTCAAGATCTGAGTTAGTGCCCATCGCACCCACATTTCCGACAATTAGAGGTAACGCACTGGTTTGCATATCAACATGCAAAGATTCTATCACTGCAGTGTTATCCAATGAGTGTGGGTTTTGTACAACTCGTGTTTTCCAGCGAGGTCGGTTTTCGCTCTCCGAAATATAAAACCAAGTCGCCCCAGTGGTATTTAACCCTCCAGACAGCGCTTCTTGGCTAAGCCACCCGAGATTCCCATTTGACAGCACGAGCGTTTTAGTTGATTTAAAAGACCAATCTAACATCCAAGACTGCGTAGCCATTGATGCAACGGGAAGCGGTGACAAGGCAGTATAACTTGAAGCGATAGATACCTGCTCTGGCCATATACGACCTGTCGATTTGACACTTTTATTTATGACACTCTCACCAACAGCCGTCGCAACGTTAAAGCTACCTAAATAGCGCTGCTCCAGCGTAAGCGGCATATCGCGATGGCTATCTCCTACTCTGTCAATAAATGTGCCGTGTAAAACCTCACTTTGAGTAGGGATGCGGCCACAAAATAAATGTACAAAATACTGCCTTTGTGCTGTATTTGCTACATTCGCATTCGAAGGCGTTGCAAATGCTGGACACCCCCAACCGTGTAAGATCTGGCGCAACGTGTCATCAGGTAAAAGTGATGATACCTCATAGCTATCAGCCATATAGTCTCCTAGGCGTTATATCTGAATAACAGTTCACAACAAGTTATTTAATAGCGTCATGCTAGACCCTAGTTACTAACATAAGCACATCATACTTGTGCTACTTAATTCTACGATAAACAAATGTAATGCACTCAAATGAAAATTTATTGTACAATAAAAATAAACACATGACAGCCTATTCATAAATAATCACAACGAGATGGGATGCAACGACCTAAATTAGCAGTATGATGTGTTAGCTTGGGATATAATTTAGTACGGCTTAATAATATTGTACAATAATAAAAAACTAACAATTAGAACAATAATTATGCGCGCAATCGATACATCGCTCATAAATACAACAAGTCCTTAAAAAACGGCTTTTTCTTCTTGATTTTTAGTGCCTATTAAGAATAGCATACTGACCTTAATACAGAGACGCGATAGTTTGCTCATCGCATATTAAATATCTTACAGACAGGTCTTATCCATGATACGTGACAAGGTTCTTGTAGCCTCCGTTTACGCTGGCACAAGTGCGCGCGCAACTCGCTACTATCTATCGTCCAACAAGCAATTTGACGTAGACTGGCATATTGGTAAAGAGGAAGCGCTACGCTGGTTTGCTAGAGCACGCCTGTCTGACAATAAAGTTTCTGATCTCAAACCATGTGGGCAACCAACTTATGAGACTCGTCGAAAAAAGCGGATTTCACGGCAAGAGTATTTAGCTTGGGCGTATCAAGCGACACATAAAACAGAAACAACAGCATGTTATCTAACCCCCAACTTGTTTTTTGATTGGCGAAATACACAAAATATAAAAGGGCTGACAGCTCATTGGTTAGAAATTGATACCGCAGGTCATACTCCACTCACAGCCAATCAATCATGGGAAATATATCAGCAAATTGCAGACTGTTTAGGTGCATCGAATTTACCAGCACCAACTAACTGGGTGTTAACAGGCTCAGGTGGCGTTCATCTGTACTGGCGTTATGATCAGCCTGAGCTGGTACAGAACAAAACCCATCGTTTCACACTCTTAAAACGCTGGAAAGATATAGCCGCAAAGTTAGGCAAAAAGCTTGAAACCTGGCGTATTAAATTAGGCTACAACGACTGGAAAGTCGACCATGGGGCATCAAACGACCCTTCTAGATTAATGCGTATGCCGGGTAGCCAACATAACAAAACCGCGCGAGAAGTGCTCTATCTCACAGGAGGACCTGTGACAAGCTTACAAATGCTAGGAAAAAAGCTAGGGTTTAAAGTGCCAATTACAACGGACGCTGCCACCGCACCGCCCTCTAAAGCAATGAAAGCGCATCATATAAGAACTCCCAAGGTTTATACTAGTATTGCGCGAGATCCCGCGGCTGACAAACTGGCTAAACTGGCAAAAGATTGGGAGGTGTACTTACACCGACACGGGCAAGTGGTTAAAGGTAAACGCGATTTAACGCTATTCCACTTGTACAATATTTATCGTCGGATAATGCCTCCACAAACTGCATGGGACAAGATTATTCAGATCAATGATAAGTATATCGGCTTTACTGGGCAGCAATTAAGCGCGTACCTATCAAGCTCAATAAAAACAGTATACCGATACACACTTAAACGGCTCAACGACATACTGACCGACGAATTAGAACTCCCCTTAAGTGTGCAGCTAAAGAGTCGAGAAAAGTTGAGTCCAGCAGAGCAACAACGTCGCCAATCTATCAGCGCTAAAAAAGTCAGTAAAGCGAGAGCAAGTACTACGTTAAATACCTTGGTGGAATTAGTGCTGAGGTTATGTAAAGCCGGTTACACCTTAACGTCTCTTACCCCCAACGTCCTGCTTAACCACTGCCAGATTTCCAGAGCTACAATTTATAGACACTGGAATAAAGTCATTAAGACTGTACAGCAAAGACGTCCGATACAACTAAAAGAATTACTCAAGGCTCAACACTATTCGTCTCATTCGCTCGGGTTCTTTATAACCCCCCCTAAATCGCGAAGCGGTAATAATGTTTTGAAAGAGCCTGCACAGCAATCCTCCATTAACTTATTAAGTGTTCATTGTGATATTCCGATACCTGATATTTGAATGTGTTTAGTTAGTTGGCCTTTGTATCACTCTCAAGCTAATTTATTCTTAAATTAATAAAGGTACCTTAGGATCCATAAGTAAGGTCATAAGTGAAATGCCTAAACGATTGCACCCTAGGCATTACCGTGGCAAGATACCGCCCTACTCTCAGGTCTGCTATACGTTGCGTTTTTACACAGAAAGCCTGAAGTTTAAGCTTATAAATATCGAATAAACTGAGTCTTGGAGTTTTTATGGGTGATGATAATAAACAAGGATCTTCAGCGCTGGAAAAACGACATCGACGTCGCTCTCTTCGTTTAAACCAAGAAGAGAATCAAACAAGTGCGTTGAATACTGATGAGGTGCAAAGTCGACCTCGCCGCCGTCACTTATCCAGTGAACGTAGTGATATGAATAATCAAGAGCACACTAATAGACAAATCTCCAGGCGCAGGACAAAAGGTTCAATAATGCACGACGAGGTAACAACACAGTTACCAACTGAACAAGCATTTATGCCACAATACCTAGGTAGTGACAATCATATCAATATAGGTAAGGATGAATGGCGCTTACTGAAACGAAAACTAAAGCGACCCGCTCTTGTATCTTTACTCAATGAACTGGTTGAGAAAAATAATATAGATGTGCCCTACCGCATGACTAGCAAAGAGCAAGCTTGGGATGACTTTCAGGCGCTAAAAGCTCTCGATGCAGGCAGTTTACTTCATGTTAATTATAACCACGCGCGTATGAGCTACCAGCATCCTATTTCACTATTAACCATTGATGTTGATAACACCGGTAGCAGAGCGACAGATCCGTACTTTCAAGCAATCCGCTTTACATGCAAAGGAAGTCGTGTAGGCTCCGCTACAGATAGTTGGAATGACCAAGAGTCAAGACGTGCCGTATTCAATCACATTTTGGATCAAGATACGCCCTTCATTGACAGACATGTTATACGCAAGGCGCTAGGCACAAGACGTTATATTGCCGCACAGTACAGGCCAGCAGTAGCGAAAGCAATTTTTCACTACTTTAAACCTAAATCAGTGATCGATATGAGCTTGGGATGGGGAGATAGATTACTGGGATTTGAAGCCAGCCCTTACCCTAAACGCTTTGTTGGTATTGATCCTGATAATAGAGTTATTCAGGCTGGTAATCTAATGCATAAACAATTGAAGCAACGCAGTAAAAAAGTTGAATTATATAATGCACAAGCAGAATCGTTTAAGTACGAAATACTTGAAGAAAAAGCTGATTTACTGTATTTCTGCCCTCCTCCATTTCACGATGAGAGGTATACTGATGAAGAGAGTCAAGCATATAAAAGGTACAAAACTGAAAATGCGTTTATTGATCACTTCTTAGTTAAAGCTGTTGTTAATGCTTGGCACATGCTCGAGGAAGGCGGTGTACTGGTCTTAGATATGGGTGATTTAAGAGGTTCCAAGCGTAGTGAGCCTATTCGTTTTGTTGATAGTGCGATAGATGCGATAGTTCATAAATGTCAATTTGCTCGATATATCGGAACCATTGGAGCAAGGATCAATGACCGAACAGTAGACGGCCAGTTAGGTGCAAGAATTGACCCTATTTGGATCATCAGCAAAGGAACACCATCAATTACAGAGCAAGCGCTTTTTGGCCGATTCACATCAAAGTAGTCTATTTAATTCAGCGCGCCTGTCGCGCTGACACGGCTTATAACTCCCTCTCTTACTAATCTAAACTTTATCACATCTTACGCATCACATAATGTGACTCATCGCTTTGTAATAGTCATGTTGACTTTTACGAGCGAAATGCTCATTTTCCTCATATTACAACCCTAACTCTCTTCATCAAGCATATTCAGTCAGGCTCTTGGTATTATCAGGTTTTAATAGAGCGGCTCTCATCAATATGTAGCTTTGCCAGTTTTGCATTGCAATCTTATTGGCTGAAGCCACTACGGATTTGTTAAATGGCAATCGCTTACGTAAATTTTTTACCCACTTACTCTACCCTGTTAACTTAGGGGTTATCTTCCGCTGTATACTGTTTAGCGACTAAGCAGAGCTATGCAGATAAATAACAGCCGTTATAAAAGTTTTATCAATAACACGGTAAAAAGTGACGGCTAAGATTGTGCCTATTCCAACCATGGTTTTTTTAATCTTTGGCATACGCCCTTTGTATTGCTAAATGCACTTAGTTCTTAACCCAGTACTTAAACTTGTTTATTTAGCTCGGTCACTTAGTCATACAAACTCGTTAAGTGTAGGCATAGTAAAACAGCCAGATTATTATCTACATTTTCTAAGATATTAGTTCTTGTCGTTGCATTATCTATGTAGGTACTTTGGGGGGTAGAGGTGTTATCGGCCAAAAAGTTTTCTCGCGTTAAAATAAATAACTTGATTAAACGAGGTAGCATTACTTTGTTTTAACTGTTTCTAAAAATAAAGTGTACCATTGGTACAGCATTGTTTTTTAAAAAATGATATATCAAGAGGGAATTTATAAATTGGTTTTTAGTACCTTGATTCTGTGTCGCGATGTCAAAAAGCATAGCAATATTCTGACCCCATAAACAAAACCCGACGCATAAAACGTCGGGTGTCACTCACTATCTTACAAACTTATTTCAAGTTTTTAGGTATAAAACTCCGCGAAGACTATAAGGGATATGGATCTCAATGTCGAACTTTTTATCGTGTATTTTGATAAGCTATCCATGCTTATCTGTTTATTTTCCCACTACTTATAGCAAGCCTGAATAGTGTGTACCAATGGTACGCTACTTATTTCTCTGTAAACATCTACACATGGGATGAAGCCGTTAAGTAGCCAATATTATTTTAATAGGTTTGACACTGACACTAAAATTGAGTGTACCAATGGTACGTTGCTTATTTCTTTGTAAACATCTACACATGGGATGAAGCCGTTAAGTAGCCAATATTATTTCAATAGGTTTGACACTGACACTAAAATTGAGTGTACCAATGGTACGTTGCTTATTTCTTTGTATGCGTCTACGCACTGGGTGACGTCGTTCAAACGATAACTCTATTTAAATGGATTTGGCACTGACTCCAAAACTAAGTGTACCAATGGTACGCTACTTATTTCGCTGTAAACATCTACACATGGGATGAAGTCGTTAAGTGGCCAATATTATTTCAATAGGTTTGACACTGACACTAAAATTGAGTGTACCAATGGTACGTTGCTGATTTCTTTGTATACTTCTACACACAGGGTGACGTCGTTCAAAAGATAACTCTATTTAAATGGATTTGGCACTGACTCCAAAAATAAGTGTACCAATGGTACACCAATTTTTTATAGTTAATTGGTAAATCTATGTAGTTAGCCTTCTATGGTTGTTAGCCACGTGCTCGAAAGAAACGAACTAAAGAAATGGAAATGTACCATTGGTACGTTTTCTTAATAAAGAGTTCAGCCTAAGTCTAGGTACGTTGATAGTACGTATGAGTAATATTTAGTTCCATACTCGACCGAGCCATAAAGTAGAACTTCAACGATACACAGTTCATATAGACGAACAATAAATTGACCTCATAGAACCACTTTTGCTTATCCACTGAGCCGGTATTAGCAACCGCCAAGCACATAGAAATTCCATAGAATGATGAGAGTAGGGTACATAGCAAAGATCTAAGCATTACGCCAAAGTAGGGTGGCTCTCTCAAAATACAAGCAGTAATGATATAAGCACGTCTATTAAGCTTGTCTAAACCAGCTTCAATCAGGTTAACATAAACTAGATAAAAACCAACTAACACAGTTAAAATAGTGAGTACTATAACAAGCTCAACGTAAAGTCATTTCGAATTGATAGCCAGAGGAAGAGAAGGGTGCAAGTACATTGACGATAACTGAGCGCGGCAATGGCATTGTTGACAAGATTTCTCACCTCACAATAGCTCTCTTAATCAAACGAGTTTTATAACTTACCATTAAACTAGTAGCTCAGACTCAAAAAGTATTATCTCCTAAGCGTCACCAAACACATTGTTGGCAGTTGATACTTTAAGGGTAACCTTTACGATACTAAATTTTTTAAGTATGGGGTGAATGAGTAAATACTAATAATTGAGTCATAGTACCAAGTTCATTCATACCTTATGCTATTTCAACATTAAATAAACTATTGAGTGGCGAGTATGAGGATGTGGTGTAACGGATTTAAATTTCCATAATAGCCATCGATATTTGCTTTGACCCATTCATCCTTTGATATGTCGGGCCAATTAGCGGGCATATCTAGAAAGAATAATAGTTCCTCGAAAAAGAAACGCTGAGCTCTACCATTCCCTTCTCTAAATGGATGAATAATGTTTAATTCACAGTATACGTCCGCGAGTTGAGCCAAAATTTCTGCTTTAGCTGCATGTATATTCAATGCTTGAACTTGTTGGAACTGCTTTTTTATTTCAACGTCGATACGAGAACAAGTACAAAACCGGGTATCTCCCTTGGAAATATCAACTGTTCTGATTTCACCAGCCCAAGCGTACACGTCTTGAAATAAATACCAATGGAGGTGTTTTAGGTGATTTAAATTAAACTCGTCAAGAGAGTTTAGGGTAGATGAATATTCACTATATCTAAAAGCGGTAAATTCTAACTCGGCCTCTGATAACTCATCTGCATTCGTAATATTAAGCTTATTAATTAGTACATCAGATCCAGGATAGCAGTAGCTATCCTGTGCAACACCATATTTATCTCGCATACTTTGCTTTTAGATCAGCGATCGACTTGCTTAAGTCTTCTTTTTTAAAACTCAGTCCTTCGTATTTAGAACTAATTTCAAAGTTGCTCATTTTAGGTATGAACGTTCGCACATTTTCTGTTTTTTTTACCGAAGTAACAGCCATAAATTCCCCCTTCTAAAGCCGTATAAGTATAACGTAGCGACATAGTTATGCCAAGGTTTGCACCTATGCCCTTAAAGCGAGGTGATAGGTCACTTGGCACATGTTAAGACTAGCTGCATAACTTTATTTCTTGGCTTGCTATCATCTCAGCTAAAATAAATATGACGACACAATCGAAAGACTTTTTGCCATACACTCTTTCAGTGCGAAAGAAAGTTATCTGAATTAAACAAAAGAGCAGGGAAATAGTTAGTTTGTTTAGACTCTTTGCGATATCTGGAAAGAGTGAGATCCGTAGGTGAATAAAAATAGGTAGCAAAAGAGGTAATTTAACCACTACGACAAGCAACACCTTTTTAAAAGATAGTCCGTCGCTGAACTCAGTAAGCTCAGGTATTTAAAAACCCAAGCACATACTATTTACTTATAATCAATTAAGTTTATTGGTTCATTTTATAACGCGATGGTACATCAATATCTAATGATAAATCAGCAAGTACCCAAGAAATAAAGTCATTATCATCTTGGCTCACTTTATCACAGTCTTTAGCGTTTTTTCGAAGAAGTGTAGTTCCTTTGTGTTGATCAGCATTCGAATCTACTAAATTCATATTCTTACACTGCTCGCCCATAATCTCCCTCCTGTAAGTAATCTTCAATCAATGTAGTGTGCACCACTACTCTTAAGTCTCATTTCGTCATGGTAGAATGTAAAGTCGAACCACACTTTAAGACAAACTAACATGCACCGCATTTTAATTTTTACTATTTAGTGAGTCAAGAAAGGGTAGGTGAGTCCTTGATCAGAACGCAAAAGATGAGCTCATACAGAAATTGGTTATTGTACAATAGCTATAATTCTTTATGCTCAATCACGGTTTCAGATTGAACTTTTCCAGTCGCTTGTACCATTTTGTTAAGTTTATTATTTTGTAACTGAGCAGCATTAAACTCCTCATGAGGATAAAAAGTGATCTCGTAATCAACAATTTCCCCATCTTTACGAATAGCTGTTTTAGTGAATTTTTGCAGCACCTTAGAATCAACTAGCTTATTGCATGCAGAGTTAACATCCCGACCACAGTTATTTAGTTGAGCACGAGATATTACTTCACTGGCTGGTAGTTTTCCGTAATCATTCAATAGCTTTCGCACGCGTAAGGAGTATGTTTTTCCCGCAGCAGCATAGGTAAATCGCATCATCAGTCTCATGTGAATATAGCGAGATAGCCCTTTTTGCATCTCTACTTGTGCAAATTGATAAGGACGATAACGCATCGCTTCAATTGCAGCATTGAGCAGTGGATGAAATGTTACATAGCACTTATCGTCCCTGTGGCCAGTGGCTTTGCCGGAGATATATTTTTGCGGAAAAACTGCAGAGCTAAACTCCTGAACATCTTGACCATTACCTGACAAGCTTCTGATCTGCAACGCACTTTTACTCATCACTTCAATGGCTTCTTTAATATCATCAGGATGAGCGCTTTTGCCTATTTTTTCGAGCTCTTTTTGTATTCTATGTACAGAGAAGTAACACCCATAAACCGGTCTATTATCATCTCTTTGGTATCGACCATTTGCTTGAAGTAAACCACCATCAGATGCTATACGCATGATCGCTGCTTCAACTTTTTCTTCCCTATCTCCAGGCCATATAAAAACTTCTTCTGTATCACCATCTTTACCTTTGCGCTCAATGGTTGCTGGTGACATTTGGATTTCGTAATCAATATTGTCATGGGTAGTTTCAAATTTTACGACAGCGGTGTCGACTTCTGAAAATCTTGCCCAATTCTTTTTTTTACGCAAAAAACGAGGGATACACGCTAAAAACTCAACTGCATTTGCATAGTCAATTTCAGTTCGTTGGTTAACCATACCGAAGAGGGCAGTTTTTTCAGACTCAGCTTTGATAAAATCATCTCGAGTGATCTCTTTACTTGACATTATCATGATCCTCATTTGATTAGTTTAGAACAGCGCGTAGGGATATTGGACTGAGTTTGCCGCAAAAAAGTCATATTCGCAAGCGACGTGCATAACCTCTGATCTATCTGATTAATACAACATAAGCGTTTGATAATTAATGTGTTATCGAGATATTAATTTTAACAAAAATTAGGATCTTTATAAAAATAATCAAAGGGATCAGTGGTTCAGGTTAAAAATAATCACTATGATCAGAGGTCCGCGAGATTTTGCATGACGTTGCGTTTCTCCTGTTCAATGATATCAAAGTGAATTTTTCATTAATAATCATGCAGTTAAAATTTTAGTGGTGAACTTTTCGTTGTTCTTGAGCTATAGAATTTAGACTTTACCGCTGATTTTTATGATTGCTATGATTTCATTGATTACTCACAATTATCAGCTGACCTATGATTCCAATGATTATTTGATACTACAGCGATTTTTAAAGGTTTTCGTACCACTGATTTTATTGATTACATTGATTTTTATGATCATTAGAATCAACTCAACCACTGATTCTAATGATTGTACTCATTTTATTGATCACTCAAATCGTGTAACACCTATGATTTTTATGATTACACTCATTTGATTGATCGTTTAAATCCCCCATTTTGAGCAGTAAATGGATTTTACTGATCAGTTAAATCAACTTAGACCCTTGATTTGACTGATTAGTCTCTGTTAGCACTAATCATAACCTCTGATTTTGATGATTAAGGTGATTTACTTATCTACCACTTATTTTATTGATTTAAACCTTTAAGCTTATGTTTTAATTGATAATTTTTACATTTAAAAATAACTACTTTAGACTTTCCCTGTTCTTATTGATTAATTTTAGTTCGTCAGTACGTATTTAGTAAGCAGTGAAGGGTGTTTTATTGACCGCAACTGTTAAACTTATTTTTTGTAAAAACAGTAAGTTTGGAACTTTGAATTTCTAGTGGTTAATATAGATTAAAGATCTTTATATCTACTTAGATCTATAGGTTAGATCTGGTTAGTTAAGGTTAGGTTGTTAGTAAGTTATTATATTATAAAAGGTTTTAAGGAATTTCGAATCATTAAGATCAGGGGTTTCGATCCTTTCAGATCAGTGGTTACCAATCATTAGAATCAGTGGCTGTGTTTTTTATCTGATTTTATTTCCACAAACTTTCCACAGAATTAGGTTCTTTATTCACAGATTTTTTTATAAATTTCATATTGATCAGTGGTCAATATCCACAGCAAGCTTAATTTTTCAGCTGTTTTACCACTGATTTTTTTGATAAATCAGTGGTGGGTAATCACATGGATCAGTGGTAAATGATCGCTTATCCACAAGCCTATATTGCTTACTTTTCTTCTTCGTTAACACTTCAAAATGATGGCTATGGCTGTTGATCTAGTATGCTTTGTAATTGACAATGCATATCATTAGGTACGTCGATATTGTTATAGTGTTTTACCTCCCACTCACCAAGCTGATCGATTTCGATGTTATGTCGATATGCTTGTAGCCTTGCACTCACAAGATCTTTGCCTTGTTGTCGATACACTGAGCAACCATAATCGTCTAGTGAAACGAAATGACGCTTGTTTGGCTGATTCATGATTGTGTCAATTTCGTGCATTATTAATAGGGTATGCTGCATGAATCCAAGCAATTGCTCGGCGCAGTAAGAAAAGACAGTTTCGGGATCTGGCTGAGAGATTGCACTGATCTGGCTGACAAACGCATCAAGTGCATTGAAATAGACTCGTTGCCACAGTAAATATTGTGCGCTGGTTTTTACTTCCCATTCACTCAGTAGCGTATTTTTGAGTTGCTCTGTGGCAATCTTTATCTGCTGCCTTACTGTGCCATCACATTGATCAACTTGGCTAAGTTCAGATTCTAAGTCGAGCAACCAACTAAACCATTTGTCATATAAAGACATTAATAACTCTTGGCTTTCAATATGAAAAGGAGGTTCGTAGCTGACCATTTCATTCAGTGAGAAAGTTTGGTTTGATTTAAATGTTTCAATCCACTTGGATGAATTCATTCTAAATGCAAGCTTTTTATGATGTGTACTTGGTGCTACATGCATTGTATTTTCCCTTGATAGAATGCAGCCCACTGATGTGGGCTGAGGTTAATTTAACGGTTTGTTGTAACGAGCGGCTGATGCGGCGACTAGGAGCGCTGAAATGTTTCTCAACTCAGTTTGAATTGTCGCTAATTGGTGGCTACTGTTTTGGGTTTTGTCCACGATGTTATCAAGCCAGTCTCGTACTTCTTTTTGCGTTTCGTTATGTTGATTAACGGTGGCGGAGGAGAGCTGCTCTAAAGCGTCTGGGTGCGACTTGATAAATGATCTAACATCCTCATGAAATCTGAGTTGATCCGCATCAAGATCTTTCATTAATTCAACAATATGCTCAAGTCGCTTAGCGGTTTCTCTATGCGCTTTAGTCAGTTCGTTGAACGTACTGGTCTGCTCAACCCAAGCGGGGAGTGCTTGTTCAATTTGTTTAAATAACGGAGACATTTTGTAGCGATATAGAAAGAACAAACCGATGATAAGCGCTGATGATAAAAACACATCCGCCATCACTCGAATTGAACCATCTTGCTCTACAACAAGTGCCCAGTTAAAAAGAGCTTTGATTATACTCTCCATGATACTTCCTTCTTGAGTAGGCGTGCTAGCGCTCGCTAGCACAGTATTTAAGCTAACTCTTGTCTATCGAATACCAAAGTAAGAGATAGATCAGCCATGGTTGCATCCACATATGCAGGTGTGAGTAAGCTCACTCTATCACCGGGAACTAACTTGGTTCTGGTCAAGCTTGACATACTGGTCGTGCCGTTAGGATCGACCGTAAATGTGCCCTTTTCAACATCATTTATGAGTACTTTGATAGGGTAGGGGGCGGCCGGCGGAGTATCTGCAAAACCAATAAATCCGCCCCAGTTATTTCTAATATAGAGTTCACGAGGTACCACAAACGTCAATAGTTTGGTTGATAGATCAGGGGCGCCCTGCACGAAAAAGGTCACATCATATGTTTCCGAATTGAGCTCTTGTAGCTTACCCGCCTCATCTAACGGAAGAAACTTACTTTTCGCTATTTCCTCTACAACAAAAACGATTTCTCGGAAATCTTCTCCTGCTTGCGCACTGGCGCGAAAATACCTAAATTTTGCAATGCCTTGTGGTGCTATCAGTTCGACAGATCCCTCATCGGATGCTGGCTCTGATTCTGGCACCGTAACACTCCCCTCGAAGATGTCATGCCAAGTGTGATCGTCATTACTACCTTGGACTACATAGTTTACCGTGGTATTGGCCGTAGATTTGAAGCGCACACTTTTAAGGTAGGCTAAACCTGTGGCATCATAGCTGCCGTTAGGGGCATTGACTGAAGATATCGCACCAGCCTCAATATGATACATCTCTTCTTTTCGAACAGAGCCATTGAAGAGCACTGTCAAATTACGATAAATGGTTTCGAGTTGACGCAGATCGCCTTTATCACCCAGCAACAACAAGGCTTCTTGGTTTTCTGCCTGTGCGGCATAAGATGGATCTGAGGTATCCAGTTCTACGACGGCACCCTGTCGGGTAACAACATAACGCTTATTGGCTTTTAAATACTGGCGTCCACCGCCTTTTCTGACCACAAATAGGTCATCAATATTACTCATCTAGGTATTCTCCTTAAGCTATGAATTCAACCGCATTAAGCAGTTACAACCTCAATTTCATCATCGACCGATAAATCGATATTTAGCGTAATACTCTGCGTCCCGTTGATGGTGTACTCACTTTTACGCAAGAGTTTCCGATTCAAGTAGACGGTAAGGAATTTGGGTTTGAGCGTGAGTGGCTCACCATTAACCTTAAAAATGTATTCCTTAATAGATGCAGACATCACGTACTCAACATCTGAGTGCTGCATATTCATTTCCGAAGCAATGGTGACAATTGGTTGAAACCCCTCGGCCGTTTTCCGTTCAACAACAGTGGCATCACCCGCAGTGTTAAACCAAATGTCGTTAATGCCAGCATCTGTATTTGGTGGTGGCTCATCACCGCCGAAAACCAACGTTTTATGCATGGTTTCACCAGTAGCAGTTTTACCTGAACGTAAGTTTGCTACTTCCACATGGGTAAAGTCATCTGATGGGTGTGGCCCCACACCTGATAAGTCGGGTAAATCAGCAATGTCAGCCATTTTCACACTTTGCAGCGCACTATTGATTTTATCGATCAGTTCATCAGTCAAATCATGGGTTGAAAGGCCTTTTCCCGGTACATTATCAACTTTGCTTTGTACTGACTGAGTTTGTGCTACCGCTTGAGCGAAGTCAGAAATTGTCTGTGCCGTCTGTGTACCTGTATGATTTGCTCTATCTCGATCCGCTTCGTGGTAGTGTAGGTGAGTACTTTCACCTGTCGTGAGTTGCTGGTGTTGTTGCTCGGTGAGCAAGCGTAGGTCATCTGTGCGAACAATGGCACGCATATCGCCATCGACACCAAGTGTCCACGCATTGAGAGTTTCATCCCATAAAATGGCTGCATTGGCCGAGTTACCACGCGTAATTTTTAGGCCTGCGTCCAAGGTTGGTTCATCAGTGGTGCCAGCTAATAGTGTAATAAATTGCTCACCAGAGGTAACATTGGTCGAGCTAGTTTCGGTGCGTGTACCTGCTACGTCTAGGTTTTCTGACACAACCAAGTTTTTAACAGTTAACTTGCCTTCTGAGTTTAAGTTAAAGAACTTACTGATCACAGTGAGCAGCTGTTCAGCGCCACAATTAATATTAACGTTGTCATCACCATTGCCAATACTTGCATGCTCCGAGAAGCTCACTGGTGCATTGAAAGTGGTAGTGGCGTTGATTTCAGCGCTGTTTGCAGCGCCACTACCCAAAACGGTATTAGCACTGACATTGAGGTTTTCCAGCGCGCCATGTACAACATCAATACGTGCGCCAGTAAAGGCCTGGCCATTGATTTCTAGAGGCGCACCGGTTTCATCTATTAACTTTAATTGACCAGTTGCTTCGTCGTAGCGTAATAGATACTGCGTCTTATTAGAGCCTGTCAGTATGATTTGTGCTGGGGCAACACCTGCGCTGGTTGTCCGCGCTTGAATATCTACTTGGTTAGCAAGTAACTTTCCTTGTTGTGTGCCTGGATCTTCACTTTGAGAGCGTGTGTCGACTGAATTTGCTGATATATTCGCGGCGTGTACTTGGGCAAATGGGTGATCAGCTCGACCTAAAGTTTCTTGATCGGTATTAGGTAATAAGTCTTTGATGACCTTGGTGTGATCGAAATCGGCGGTAAACATGCCATTAAATGAATCGATGTGCTGTGCGTGATCGGTTAGCGTTGTCCCTACATCGGTTCCGTCAACCATCAACCCATTGCTATCCGCTGTTACTTTGCCCTGTGCAACAGAAATAATTTGGTTAACGGTTAGCATTTCGATAATGCCATCTTCAGTTGCCAGTCTAGGGATCGCCAAGTCGCTATGGATAAACACCACTACTTTACCTGACACCGCATGACTGAAATTTAATTTAAACTTGTTTTTATCTATAGGGGTTGGATTGGCATGTAGTATATTGCCGTTGTCGTCATACACCATAAACACATACTCATCGGTGTTATAGTTATGCGACACTGTCCATTCGAAAGCGGGAGTTGATTGAAAATGGACATGGGAACTTTTTTTATTGGTTAATGGAAACCAAGTTTGCGTTACGCCGATCTTGGAATATATGTATAGGATCCCTTCGACGAGTGCAAATTGCCCAGGAAAAGGGTTCAGTGGAAAAGAATCAATTTGATCAAAACTAAGCGCTGAACGACCGAACATTCTCATATTCGTCATCACGCGCAATTCAGAAGTAGACATATCGTCTCCTATTTTTTAATTGGGTACTCTGGTTTGGCTGTATCGTAAGATGGACACGGTTGTTCTGCGCCTGTTCGGAAGGGGTTTTCTGTTTCCCTATCTATGTCAATGCCACTAAAGCGGCACTTACCATCAAAATTTGTGGCAACTTGCTGCAACAAGCTCAATAACTCGTATTGCTCTTGAACAAAAACCACCATGTCTTCAGCAGACATCTCATCTGTACTGTCGATGAATTGTTTGCTTTTGGTGTGCTCAAGCTTGTGTGCTAGGTGTGTTGGTACATCGACGGGCACCTTGCCATTATTTGATTTGAGTAAGAAGCGTTCAATCTGTCTTTGTAGCTGATTTATCCAGCCTGCACTTTGTACCGTTTTGACATCTTTCACCGTCATTATTTGCGCCTCAACACCGTTTTATTGATTTGGATAGCATTCAGTAAAAGCACGCTCTGTTGTTGCTTTTGCTGTAACTTGCGGTAATCCAAATGTCCTTCGTCAAGGATCAAGCGTTCAATACGCTCATAAAATCGGCGTAAGAACGTAATGGCTTGCGTTAGCTCTTTGATTGGCACGCCTTGCTCACTGAGCATGGCTGCCTTTAGCTCCGATAGTGCATCGTGCAATACATACAAAGCATCTTCGCGCGTTTTTAGAGCAACAACATTGACGCGGTAAAAACTAAACAAGGTTGACATATTTGCCTCCTTCTTCATATGTTGTACAACATAAATGAGCCGACAACTACGTCGGCCCATTTATGTGTGTTAATACAAGGTAGGCCGAAAAAACTTAAGCTGTCGGGTCTGCAAGTTTACGAACTGCTTGGACAGAGACTTTTACTCTTGCCGCTTCAGTTAGGTAAATCATCACAACATTGTCTGATTCTTGCTTGACCATGGTAATGTCGTTATAGAAGCGGGCATCTTCGCCTTCACCGCGCTCCACCCATACCATCACGTCGACATATTCAGAGTTTAGATTGTGTTCGATTTTGTGCTGCATCAGTTTGTTCTGTGACAGCTCGAAGTAAACATTATCATTAACTTGGTTTACGACATTGGTGATATTAGAGCGTACGCCACCCAGTTCAGATGCCATTTCTACATCTAACTTGGTGATAGCGCCAAATAGCGACGTTGTATCCTTGATATAAGTGTAGCTATCAACACTTTGCATGCTACCGTCTGCCGATAGGCCTGCTCCTTGTTTGATAGCGTTGTCAGCGTTCTCACGGGCAATCTTTTCAGCGACTAACTCGCTAGAGACTGCCTTTAATGCGCTATCTAAAAGTAGGCTTGCATCGTGTACACTCGTCGCGGTGTTTAAGTAGTTGCTGTCGGTTGCTTGCTTATAGCTTCCATCCAGCTCTAGACCCGTGCCTACTTGTGTTTTATCAAGCTCTAACTGTAGCGCTTGTCTTGCATTGTTATGTGCTTCTGATTCGCTGGATAGACGTTCATCAACGGCTTTAATTGCATCATCTAACGCTTTATCAGCTGTTTTTAAGCTAGTGACCGCTGTTAAGTAATTCGTTTCTGAATCAGCAATATAGCGACCGTCTGCCTCAAGGCCTGCAGCAATTTGGGTGGCGTTGAGTTCATTGGCAATGGCATTCACACTGTCTTGGAATGTGGCTGAAACCTTCAGGCCTGCATTACTTTTTTCTAGTGTATCGCCATCTATCTTAATCTGTAGCTTAGCCGCTGACGCATCTGACTCGGTGCTGCCGTCTTCAGTTGTAAATAAGCCATCGCCAAAGTCGATACCAATCTCATCAGTTGGAGATTCCTTAACACCAGCCCCAAAATTCAAAAATAGGGTATTGCCATCTTTTTGAATACCTGCACCTGCTGTTAGCTGGCCTGCGCCCGAGAATTGTACGAAAGTCAGCTCGGTGGTTTCTAGACTAATTGGGTTGGGAGTGCCAAGTACAAAACCAGCATTGGCATAGGTTGCACCTTCTTCAATGAAGGTGTGCATGCCATTAGTTACTTCGCCATCTGGCGTACCATCTGCGTCTATCGCGCGCTCAAATTCAGCTTTTGCTTCGGTCGTTTGGTCAGAAACCTCAGAGATAGTGACGACATAAATACCGTTATAAATCGCGCTTGGTGAGTCGGTACCATTTTGGCTTGCTGAGTTTTTGATAAGTACGCGGTCGCCACTGACGAGTGTTACACCATCAATTTGATAACTGTTATCGCCATTATCTTGAATATCACCACCGAGGTTGGCAATGGGGGCGGTTGTTGCGACCCGTACGGACTCTCGGACATCTAAGCCGGCACGCATACCATCGATGTATTTTAAATTAACTAGGTGATTGGGTTGCGTAGGTACGTGCGCGCTACTGATTGGGTTGGTACCCATATCGAGTGCGCCAGTCATCACACCGCCCGCAATATTTAGTTTTAAGTCATCGGCTTGCTCAGCGGCAACTTTATTGCTTTGTACCGTGTCTGTTAGCGACTTTATTGCATCATCTAACAACTCGTCAGCAGCGGCGAGAGAAGGCACTTTAGATGCGTTAGTAAAATCTTCTGATTTTAGATAATTTGCCCCAGTTGAAGGCGTATAATCGCCAGACTCACTTAACCCTGCTGCTGCTTGGGTTTTGTCTAACTCAGCTTGAATAGCCTCTGAGCTGACTTTACTGGCTGCTTTGTTGATGTCGATTTGATCAACCATCGCATCTAGGGCTGCCTTCAACGTGGTCGGTGCAATACTAAATTCACCTAAACCACCTGCTTTACCTTCGTAGCCAATTTTATTGGTACCAAGGCCTGCATTTTGCGCACCTAAATCAGCTAATGCTTGTTTGTCTGCATCAACAGCATCAATGATGGCGCCGATGATATTGTCTAGCGTGCTTGCTTGCGCTGAAAACTTCGCATTGCTGCCTTGCTTGCCTTCGTAACCGACTTTAGAAGCACCTGAATTGCCTGCTTCTTGAGATGCAAGCGCTGCTAAAAAGTCAGTAAACTCTTGGGTTGTTTGAAAAGCTATCGTTGTCAGCGCACCGCCTTCGTCAGTGATCGATGCCTTAAATTGCTTTTCAGCAGAGTTATACCACACGCGGCCTTCAGAAGCGCCTTGCGGATCTGAAGCCAAGGATTCAATAACAAGGTTTTCAAATGTTGCGCTATTTGCTAGCGTGATACCGTGAAAAATAGGGTAGTTAGCCATACTTTGACTGTCCTCTTACGTCGAATTATGAATAAAACACAACGTCAATGAAGCCGGTTAGGGCTTCGGTGAGACTCACCACAAAACTCATGTCGTCAATGATTTCGTGATGTGCGAACATGCGCACACCTTGACTGTTAAAAATTTCAATCGAGAAATCTTTGGTATTTCTCTCATGTTGTACAATCCACTGCGTTGATTGCTGAGAAAATTCAAATCTCAGTCTTTTTGGCAGTGATACTCGAGTCAGTATTTGTGCCATGCGGTCTTCGACCAGCTGTGGCACGGTTTCAGTTAATTTTAACGTGACCAGGTTTGGTATAAAGGTCGACTTTAATGTTTCAACCTCTGTATCTACAACGGTACGAACGGTGCTGTCTACCAAGTCAGGAACTGCTTCTTGGAGCGCAGCTTGTACTTCATTCAATGCGTATTCAGGTACTATGAGCTCGATAAAAGGTGACACCGTTGTGTCGACATACTCTTGTACAATACCTTGCGCAAGCGCGGTTACATTGTCTTGAAAGTATGCGGCAATACTGCCTTCATCTTTTAGACCCTCATTGATCTTGAACTCAACTAAACTCGGTAATTCTGAGGTTATCGCGCCAAATGCCTTATCAACCTCACCGCTCACAAATAGTGGAAGTTGATTAGATATCTCTAATTGTACAACAGTAGAGAGAATATCGGGTAGTTGTTTGTCTACTTCCTGTGCTATTTTTGGAACGACGGATCCGTTGATGTGTGTATCGATCTGTGCCGCAGTCTTTGATGCGATAATGGGCCACAATGTATCTTCATTTAGCTGAGCATCAATCATATCCGGAACAGTGATCGCGTCGACAGTCGCGGCTATTTCTTGGATCTGTTCTTGAGTCCAATGGTTACCCAAGTTAATACTATCGATGGCTTGGCTCAGCTCCGTGCGATACGTCTCAGTGATTGACTGGGCTAGGTTTGATAGCGCGTCTGCAACGGTCTGTTCGCCAAAAGTGCCGAGCTTTTCGTTAAGCTTGTCCTCTACAATGCCTGGAACTGTAACATTGTCGACGGCTGCTGCAATCTCCTCTATTTGAGCTTGGCTCCATATTCCTTGACCAATATTCTCAATTGCTTGGGCTATTTCAGCCCGATAGGCCTCAGTTACGGTTGCTTGTAACGCGCTGAGATCATCGACAAGTGCTGCTTGGGCAAGTGGCGCAAGTTTTTCCTCAAGTTGTGTGTCGACAATGCCTGGCACGACTATGTGGTCTATTGCCGCTGCAATGTCTTCAATCTGTGCTTGAGTCCACTGATTGCCTTGGCCCATATTTTCGATGGCTTGCGCGATTTCAGCTCTGTAAGCGTCGGTGATGGAAGTTTGCAGGGCGTTCAGATTGTTTTCAACAGCAGCCTGAGCCAGTGGAGCAACTCTCGCGGGCAGTTGTGCATCAAGCATGTCTGGCACGGTGACACTGTCGACTGCTGCGGCAATTTCTTCAATTTGAGCCTGGCTCCATGCACCCTGAGCAATCTGCTCAATAGCTTCGTTTATCTCGGTGCGGTACGCCTGCGTGATAGACTGACTAATAGCAGATAATGTATCGGCAACCGTTTGTTCTCCCAGATCACCTAACCTTTCGGCAAGTATAGTCGCCACAATGTCTGGGACGGTGATGTTGTCAACAGCAGCGGCGATTTCCTCGATTTGAGCCTGGTTCCAGATCCCCTGTCCCATGCTCTCAATTGCCTGAGCGATATCAGCTTTGTAGGCTTCGGTGACGGCTGCCTGTAAGGCATTGAGGTCGTCGACAAGCGCTGCTTGAGCTAGAGGCGCTACTTTTAAAGTGAGCTGTGTGTCGACAATATCCGGTACCGTGACGATGTCGACGTTGGCGGCAATGTCCTCAATCTGTGCTTGAGTCCATTGGGTGCCTTGAGCAATGCTATCAATCGCTTGTGTGATTTCTGCTTGGTAAGCCGCGGTGACAGATGCCACTAATGCGCTCAAATCATCAGCAAGGGCAGCTTTGGCTAAGGGTGCAACTTTTGCGCTTAACTGTGTGTCAATGATCTGGGGAACGTTAATAGAATCGACATTGGCGGCAATGTTTTCTATCTGTGTCTGCGTCCAACTGTTGCCTAAGTCAATGCTCTCAATTGCCTGATTTATCTCAGTTCGGTAGCTGGTTGTGAGCGACTGAGCCATTGTCGAGAGTGCATCTGCAACGGTTTGTTCACCCAACGTACCGAGCTTGGCATTGAGGTGATTATCCACAATCTCTGGTACGGTGATAGTATCGACATTAGCGGCGATGTCTTCAATCTGCCCTTGCGTCCAATTGTTAATTTGATCAATGCCTTGATTTATCTCCGCGCGGTAGGTTTGGGTGATGGACTGCGCCATAGCAAAAAGCGCATCAGCAACAGTTTGATCCCCAAGTTCGCCAAGTTTTGCATTTAATTGATTATCAACAATGCTTGGCACGGTGATAGCATCAACTGCGGCGGCAATGCTTTCGATTTGTTCTTGGTTCCAGCTATTGCCTTGACTGATACTGTCAAGCGCCTGTGTAATGGCGGTATTGTATGCTTCGGTCACCGCGCTCTCCAGCGCGAGTAAATCATCGGCAAGGGCGACTTTGGCCAGAGGAGCGACCTTCAAACTCAGCTGAGCATCTACAATATCTGGTACCGTGACCGTGTCGACGTTGGCGGCAATGTCCTCAATCTGTGCCTGTGTCCACTGGTTGCCTTGATCAATGCTATCAATCGCTTGTGTGATTTCTGCTTGGTAAGCTGCAGTGACGGACGCCACCAATGCGTTCAAGTCATCAGCTAGCGCAGCTTTAGCTAGGGGCGCGACTTTTGAACTTAACTGGGTGTCAATGAGCTGGGGAACGGTGATAGAATCGACGTTGGCGGCAATGTCCTCAATCTGTGCCTGCGTCCACTGATTGCCTTGTTCTATGCTATCAATCGCTTGTGTGATTTCTGCTTGGTAAGCCGCAGTGACGGACGCCACCAATGCGTTCAAGTCATCAGCCAGCGCAGCTTTGGCCAAGGGGGCAACTTTTGCGCTTAACTGAGTGTCAATGAGCTGGGGAACGTTAACTGAGTCGACATTAGCGGCAATGTTTTCTATTTGAGCCTGTGTCCAGCTGTTGCCTAGGTCAATACTCTCAATTGCCTGATTTATCTCAGTTCGATAGCTGGTCGTGATCGATTGAGCCATTGCGAAGAGTGCATCTGCAACGGTTTGTTCTCCCAACGTACCAAGCTTGGCATTGAGGTGATTATTGACGATATCTGGTACGGTGATAGTATCGACATTAGCGGCAATGCTTTCTATCTGTGCTTGTGTCCAATTACTACCTTGGTTGATATTGTCAATTGCCTGGACAATTGCCGCGGTATACGCTTCGGTTACTGAGTTCTCCAGTTGATATAGATCGTCAGCAATGGCCGCTTTGGCCAAGGGGGCGACTTTTAGGTTCAGCTGAGTATCAACGATATCTGGTACGTTAATATTGTCGACCGCTGCGGCAATCTCTTCGATCTGTCCTTGCGTCCAGCTACTACTTTGCCCTATATCTTCAATGGCTTGGTTTATCTCGGCGCGATAGCTAGTCGTGATAGACTGGGTCATGGCCGAAAGTGCGTCGGCAACGGTATTGTCGCCAAGAGCGCCTAATTTTGCGCTGAGTTGATTATCAACAATGTCAGAGGTGATAGCAGTACTTACCGCCGCAGCAATATTTTCTATTTGCGATTGAGTCCAACTATCGTCTGGCTCTATCCCCTGAAGAGCTTGTGCGATTTCGGCTCTATAGGCTTCGGTGACAGAAGCTTGCAATGCGTTAAGGCTGTCTTCAATTGCTGTGATAGCAAGTGGTGCCACTTTCAAATTAAGCTGTGCATCAACAATATCTGGGACAGTAACCATGTCGATGTTAGCGGCAATCTCTTCTATCTGTGCCTGTGTCCAATTGTTACTTTGGCTGATATTATCAACCGCTTGCGTAATTGCCGCGGTGTACGCTTCGGTTACAGCGGTCTCCAGTTGATATAGATCGCTCGCAAGAGCCGCTTTAGCTAAAGGTGCGACTTTTAAACTCAGCTGAGTGTCAACAATGTCAGGTACGATAATGTTGTCGACGGCTGCAGCAATTTCTTCGATCTGTCCTTGTGTCCAGCTATTGCTTTGCCCAATACTCTCAATGGCTTGGCTTATCTCGTTGCGGTAGTCAGTCGTGATAGACTGCGCCATGGCCGACAGCGCGTCAGCAACGGTATTGTCGCCGAGGGAGCCCAATTTGGTGCTCAATTGATTTGCAACAATATCCGGCACCGTGACGTTATCAACCGCCGCTGCGATTTCTTGAATTTGCGCTTCGCTCCAACCGCCACTTTGGTCAATGCCGGCGATGGCTTGGGCGATTTCTGTCTGGTAGGCGTCAGTGACACTGGCTTGCAAAGCATTGAGGTCATCGGCAAGGGCGGCTTTGGCCATTGGTGCAACTTTTAAGTTCAATTGCGTGTCGACGATTTCTGGCACCGTGACGTTATCAACCGCTGCTGCTATTTCTTGAATTTGCGCTTCGCTCCAACCGCCACTTTGGTCAATGCCGGCGATGGCTTGGGCAATTTCTGTCTGGTAGGCGTCAGTGACACTGAGTTGCAAAGCATTGAGGTCATCGGCAAGGGCAGCTTTGGCCATTGGCGCGACTTTTAAAGTCAACTGTGTGTCGACGATTTCTGGCACCGTGACGTTATCAACCGCTGCTGCTATTTCTTGAATTTGTGCTTCGCTCCACCTGCCACTTTGGTCAATGCCGGCGATGGCTTGGGCAATTTCTATCTGGTAGGCGTCAGTGACACTGAGTTGCAAAGCATTGAGGTCGTCGGCAAGGGCAGCTTTGGCCATTGGCGCGACTTTTAAAGTCAACTGTGTGTCGACGATTTCTGGCACCGTGACGTTATCAACCGCCGCTGCGATTTCTTGAATTTGTGCTTCGCTCCACCTGCCACTTTGGTCAATGCCGGCGATGGCTTGGGCTATTTCTATCTGGTAGGCGTCAGTGACACTGGCTTGCAACGCGTTGAGGTCATCGGCAAGGGCAGCTTTGGCCATTGGCGCGACTTTTAAATTCAGTTGTGTGTCGACGATTTCTGGCACCGTGACGTTATCCACTGTCGCGGCAATTTCTTGAATTTGTGCTTCGCTCCACCTGCCACTTTGGTCAATGCCGGCGATGGCTTGGGCAATTTCTATCTGGTAGGCGTCGGTGACACTGGCTTGCAAAGCATTGAGGTCGTCGGCAAGGGCAGCTTTGGCCATTGGCGCGACTTTTAAATTCAGTTGTGTATCGACAATATCCGGTACGACAATGTTATCGACTTCGGCGGCAATATTTTGAATTTGCGCTTCGGTCCAACTGTTACCTGGATCGATGCTCTCAATAGCTCGAGCGATTGCGGTTGTATAATCATTTGTGATTGATTGCGCAAACGCCGCTAAGTCATCTTGAATTGCAGAGGACACAGCTGGCGCTACCTGAACCTCTAACGCAGTACTGACTTGTTGTTCAACTCTAGGAAATACGTATTCATCAGAAAAATAAGCTAATTTTTCGCCAAGCGATATATCAATAAAATAATCAATAGCATCTGGTAGTATTTGGTTGAGCCTAGCTTCAACTACTTGCTCAGCTGTGTACTCTAAGCTTAGGTTTATTAAACGATAGGTTTCGTCTATATAGTTTTTTACATCGCCAACAAGCGCGGGAGTTTTAAGGAGCTCAGGCTCTGGAAAATTGGCTAAATTGTCTATCGAAGATAGAGATAACGCGTTGTGAATAACAGGGCTTTGGGCAAATTGAGTTGGATTAACGCCTGAAAAAGTAACATGTCCTTTGTACTCAATATTTGCGGTAGGGCTTAGTATCTGGTTAAAAAAATTATTTACATACTGTTTAACGCTATACGCGTTGACCGCGTATTTGGCATTTTCGAGTGCACCTAAATCAACATCAAGGTTGAAAATAACGGTATTGTGATAGGTTTGGGTTCCAAAATATTCTTGATCTTGCTCTTTAAGCTGCTTTGTTGCTGACGCGATTAATGCAGCTCGTTCCTCTTGCAAAATTTGAGAACTTAGATTCCCGTAATCTAGCGTGGTCATCTCGCAAACTCTCACTCAACTTTGCGTCTTAGTGACGCATGCTCATAAACAAAGGCGGCAATCTATACTTGCCACCTTTCCAGCGCCTACTTACTTAACCTCGAGGGCTTGTAGGGTAGAGCTTACGTAGTTCACAAAGCTCAAGGTCATGTCGATAACAGCAAGAATTGCTATATTCGATTTCCCAATCGGTCAGTGTTTTTTCTGTTGCAAAGAAAAAACGACGATTTTCAAATTTTTCTAGGCTACAACCTTGCATTTTCATGAACGCAGCTAGCCCTAAACGGTGTGTTGAGATCACCATATCAAACTCCTAATTAATCATTTTCGCTATTTGTCTCACTCACAGCTAGCATTCGCGTTTACCATCACCATGGGCCGTAGTCTCTAGCGTGCACTTTTGGATGCTCGCGTTACACCACTGCTCTAACATCTGGCGGTGGTTTGAACGCCTTCAAATCTCATCGATACAGAATGTAGATACCGTAGATCGGACGTTCTGTATCTGCGGGGTCTTTGCTTTGAGGCATCGATAGTTTTGCTCGTAACGAACTTGCACCATTGGGTATGTCAATTGGCGTGTCTTGAGCAACGACATACCAACTGTCAGTGTTATCAAGAGACACTTTTACAATTTGATCTTCATACGATGGGATGGTCGTAATCAAAAGTTGATGGGCTTTTCCATCTGGTTGACTGTCACTGGTGATGTTTACACTATTGGTGACCAGCTCTGCGTTACTTTGATTAATATGCATGACCGCATCATATGGTCTTATTGTACAATTATGGCTTTCTTGCCCGTTTACTTCATTACCCTCTTTAAAGGTGAGTAGGTTTAAATAAGGTAAACCTGAAATCAGTGACAAGTGAGTTGAATAGCTGACGACGACATAAGGCCGCTGCAACAGCTCTCTTTTACGTAATGAACTCTCTAAAAATTCTTTATCAACCAATGTCTTACTGTTGAATTTTAATGTTCCGTATTGATCCGTACGAAAACTGTCTAACACATCTAGGTTACTATGACGGTGATCGCGACTGCCTGTTTTAACGGGAACAGTTATCGTCTTTCTATGTATGGTCATCTTTAAATGATATCCAACTTACAAGTCTCATTCTCTACTATTGTACAATTTTAGCTAATTCTAAGGCGATAGTCACTGCTGAAAAATACCTAGAATTGCATATTTATTGCAGTATGAAGGCTTTTGTACTGCCTCCCAATACATTACTAATTATGTACAATAACATATCCGTTGAAAGCACGTTTCATTGACGCCCCAGCACTAGGGTTATAGATAAACCTCAGGGTAATATGATCACCGCCCTTGGTGAAAATAACGCCTTTGTTAAACGCTTCCCAAGTTGTGCCGCCATCTAAACTGTATTCGATGTTCAGGCCTTCAGTGTCGGGTAGCATTGCGATATGAACTGCGTTCCCGTTTGCAGCATCAAGCAAATGATGGGTTACCGTCGTCAAAACCGGCGCACGGCGTCCCCCAGCAGACATATCAACCTTATAGGGGGTGTGATCAATACCAGAAGAACTATCAATATTGATCCCCTCGGTTGTTTGAAAATCATCAATGATAGCATAAGCGAGATCGTACTTTTGGGCTGCAAAACTTGCGTACGCTCTAAGTAACATGGCGTTGGTATTGCCATTACCACTTGGAATAATATGGTTGAGCGAATCAGGATCACCAATTTTTCCTGTGGTTTGCGGTGTCGATGCTGCAACTTTTTTAACGTTAGGGTGACGTTCTCGCGCTGCTAGCTTTGCGTATAAAGCTTCTAATTCTGAAAGTATGGGATACTTTATACTAACACCCGCTTTGAGTTGCATGGGGCTAACGAGGCTGTTGTAGGTCATTAGCATCCACCAATACTCGGTATGGCCATACAAGCGGTATGAAATTAATGGCGGGTTGCCCTCATCTTCAACGATTAAATACGTACCGGCCATCGGCAGCTTTTTTATCGCTGCAAACATATATGAATCTAAGACATCATATACACCGCCCTGTTTTCCTGTTTGTTCGGTACGGTGCTTAAAGGGCATGAATTTTTCAGCTGAGTAACGGCGCTCTGTTTCTCTTTGTATGTCAATATAAAACATGCGTTATTCCTCTAAAACTAACCAACCAAAGTCAACCGTGATCTGTATCGGGTCGTCACTGGGGTTGGCGATGTGCCAATAGAGTTTGTTATTTGGGAACTCATCTTTGTTGATGAGTGTCGGGTAGCGGTTATTACCCCAGACAGTGCCGAGTGTGTCCCATACCGCGCCCTCATAACTTAAGTAACTTGGGTAAGCTAAAAACTCAAAAGGATTTGGGTCTGAAAAGTCTTTTTTACCAAATATCCTGATCAAGCATGGCGCGCTGACCTCAAGCTTGGTGAGCGTGATTGATTGGCCCATTTTGACGCTTAGGCTTTCAAACTGTTTTGGCGCTATGACTCCTGAGGTGAGTATATCTTCACGACGATATGCGGCACCACCGCCACCGCCGCCCTTGAGGATTTTAAAGTCGTTCAATAATGCCATGACAGGCCTCTGTGTTTCACGTTGTGGCTTCTAGACAAAAAGGGGCGCTCACTCAGTGAGACGCCCCAGTTGTTGCGTTGCTCGGGGCTTTATATTAGAAAGCCATTGCACGTAAGTTTGATACTACCGGTCGGTTAAGTGCCGAGCCATTAAGTACTAACTTTATTTGCGTTGAGGTATGCTCAAAGTTCTCTTTCGTGTAGGTATACTCAGTTCTGTCTATACCAAGCGCTTTTTCATCAGGGGATGTCATTTCAATCCAAGTGATGTTACTGGCACTTGGATCCACAGCGTAAAATACTTGTACGCTTGCATCACCTTTAAATTGGCCTTCAAAGGTAACTCGCAACGTTGACTCGGCAGCGCCAGTCATAAAGGTACGTGTACAGTAGAGGGCTTTAGATGCTTGTGAGCCAATCATCATCAGCGCTTCTGGCCACATTAATGGTGATCTATAGTGACTGTCTGACGATAAACGCGCAGAAACATTAACTTTACCCGTAAATGAGTTAGGCAAGCGGAACGGCACATTCTCGTCGAGTTCGTAGGTGACATTCTCTTCCGTCGTAAAGTTGATCTTAATGTTTGATTTATCAGAAGGGCGAATTGCACCACCTGCTACCATTAAATCAGACAATTTTTCAACTTCGAACTCGCCAAAATTAATCTCTTTTTCTAAAGAGGTAAATTCAGCTCTGAGTAAGCGGAATGTTAAATCTGCTTTTTGGTGTGGCGTCCAAGTTGTTGCGTTGGATGACGATAACATGACACCAATTTGGTAAGCTTGCTCCGTGATCACTTTTTGCTTCTCGTTGACACCGCCTAGCTCTGCAATCGCCATTTCGTGGTCAGCATCATCGGTTAATACAACAAAAGCATACTCCTGGCCCGCTTCAATATAAGTTGGGTCAAAAGTCAGGCGTGTCCAGCCATAATCCTCAGGTTTGCTATAAGATTGCGGTTTACCATCGATCAGGGGATCTTCTTTAGAAGCATAAAGTCCACTGTCGTATTCAATTAACTCGTCAGCATTTACCCGCACTTCAGCTAATGTTTTATCTGGAATACCAACAGTCGTATTACGTAATTGCAGCACGAGTTGCTTAGCACCGCGTTTAGTAATTTTAATATCGACCCCTGAGATAAAGTGGCTCTCATTAAGTGTGAAGGTTTGCGCTAATGGATCCCAGCGTTGGAAACCTCCAGAGAACTTAGTTTGCCACTCCTCTGTTGTAATGGTGCCCTTACCCGTGAATGACGCTTCTGCTTCAGTTGGCTCGCTGCCACCAATACCTGTGCCTTTCACTGTTACTGCTTTTCGACCTGCAGGGTACGTCTCTTTTGGGATCTTAAACTTACCTTTGAGTACGCCAGAAGCGTCTGCAATCGTCGGGGTACTGCCATCAATAGAGACGACTGGCAATACGTCACCATCAAAGGTTAAGGCTTGAATTCCTTCCCCTTCCAACATGCCTTCTAGTGTAAATTCGACGTCCAGCTCCCGTAAAAACTCAGCGGCACGAGAAGTTGAGCCTACTTTTTGTGAAGTTACATTACCTCTAAACTTAAAGCCATATACCCCATGGTTTACAACAGTACTATTAAGCGGCGGACCATCTTTTAGTTCTATTTTACTTTCTGTCCAAATATCAACGGCAGGGATAAGCGTCATTTTTGCCGGAATAGGTTTAAACGCCGAGTAAGGGTTTACCTTCATACTCCCCGTTTTTTCAACCTGCTCGACAGGACGTCCCTTATCAATGAGTACCGTATGCTGATAATCAAGAGTCCATGGTTTGGTTTCTTTAGATGTATTTAAAGAGTTTGGTTTCATATTAATAGGCAGCACAAGCTCTTCACGAGCAGGATTTATTTGTGCTATTTGTTCAATACCATCCACTTTATTGCTTGTTAGATTCGATTCTAGACCTCGGTCACGCATGTCGTCATCCAGCATAGGATCAACGAATAATCCATGAGTGGCTGATGGTGCTTGGCGACTTGTATCATTTTTTAAGCGCTCTAATGACACCAAATCGTATAAGTCAACAATACTTTGCTGCATCTTATTTAGATCGCTCATATGTACTACTTTTACACCATCACGCTTAACATCAGGTTCTTCCCACCAAGTGTGATAAATTTCAGCAAGAGATAGCACGTTGTCAGGCAGCGCTGGAGATGCTGGTTTGGCGAAAGGTGATGATACACCACGTTTCATTATCAACTCACCATCTTTGTTTAAATACAAACGGTCGATTCTAGGTACGCGCCATTGGTAGTCGATCTGAACTTCTGTACCAGGCACTAGGCTTGTTTCGAGGCCATCTGGAGTTTCATCAGTTGTAAATGATTTTTGGATCTCTATTGCTTTACGGTCACCGGAAATACTCACTGCATGGGTGATCTCTTCATTGTGATTTAGGTCAACATAATACGAATCCTGAGGACCAGGAACACCGTCAACAGAACGCCATTTTATCGTCGAGTTACTTTCTTGGTTACCTAGAAAGTCCCAATGTGTACCTTCTTCAAAGATAACTTCGCTTTCGCCAGAACCAATGTATATCTTTTCAATTGAAGTAACAGCACTTACACCAAGCTGGTCAATACCTTCAGTAGTACGGATTATTTTTTTGTTGCGTAAACTCACTTCACCATAAACAACTTCAATTTGATATACAGGACCAAAGTCTAGGTCTAGTCGGTTTGTATTCTTATCGGGATCATTGTTTGGGTGAAAAGCTATTCTTTCACCTTGCGTCAGGTAAGTAACTGCATTGTTTTTGAAGCGGCTACGTTTATCGTGGCGTAAATCAATTTCTCTGCCGCCGACATGGGCACGACCACTTGAGATAACAAATGTTGTTGAATCTTTCAGTGGGTCGGTGAGATCACCATCTACATCGGTATTGAACTCATGTAAGCGCACATCAAGGCCATTTACAGCATAATCACCATGGGCATCCACATCATAGCGCACAATTTGTGCGACTAACTCTTTGGCTTCATCGGATAGTAGTGCTTCCTCTTCCAGTAGTTTACCGTTAGAAACCGTATAGACAGGGTAGAAGTCGCCCACATTATCTTGCGCATAATCGAGTCCCCACTTGACTGACGCGTCTGGAGAAGTAAGCTCTGAGCCACCGACATTCTCTGCGCCTGAATTATCAACCCAGACACCAAATTTAAAGGTAGCATTGTGGCTCGCTGAAATTGGCTCAGCAGTTTGCGGCACGTATAGCACGGCACCGTTGATATAGATTGCAGCAGCATCGGCGCGTAGCTTAATATCATCGCCAATCGGCTGTGACACATGCAATGAACCGCCAGAGAGTAATTGGCCGTTACGTAGTAGCGCGTTACCTAGACCCTTAACCCACTGGGCAATAGCAGAGATTAATTTAGGGTGGGCGTCGGCATCCATGTTATGGTCATCAATATCGAGTGTATTTTCATATTTAAACTCAAATAACTCTGAGATATTAATGTTGGTTAGTGTTACCACAAGGCGCAGTGAAATTGAGCCTTCAAAATAATACGTTAAGGCGTTTGAAGGTTGACCAAGCGCCAGTAGAAACGGTTCTTCAGCTGGAATGTTATCGTCTTCGCTGACGCTACCATAAAGATAAACTTCACCGATATCCATATCTTCTGTAGTTGCATTCGGAGGAATATTACAGACGAATTCGATAGAGTTTTCACTGATCACACGTCGTGATGTTATGGGGGCTTCATACCAAGTTTCGTTGGTAGACTCGCCATCGCGTGACGAATTTAAATCACCTTTTGTTGCACTGATAGCAAAATGTGTTGGGTTAATGTTCCAACCTTGTTGGTTGGCTGCGTTAATCGTCTTTGATAGACCTTCGTTCGTTATGACGCCAATAACTGCCATTTCAATTTTCCTTTATACAAGTCTCATTCGGATGTGTGTGAGTTAAACTACGGTCACACGTAAAGGGCGTACGCGCGGTACATCATTTGCGGTACCTTCAAGTTCTAGCTTAATGCGTATAGTTTCACCCGAGATATCATTTAATTCGTAGCGTCGCTCGCTAAAACCACCGCCCAGCGACATTTGCTCTACTAATGGCAGTTCCAGCCATTGTGAACCCGTTGAGTAGTACGCTGTCACTTTTGAGTCAAGGCCTGTCGCAGCATCAAATCCAACACGAACATCGACATGCTCGCCTAAGCTGATGTGACGGGTGATATAAATACCTTTTTCTTTTACACCAGCACCCACCATAGTAATCGGTGCCAGAACTTGTGGAGTTTTACCTTTGGTGCCTGATAGCTCCACCTTGACCTTCGCACGACCTGTTACCTTCTCGCCTAGGGTGATTAATGAGCCTTCTTTCAAGCGCACTTCACGATTGCTCGGCAAGGTCATCACGAGGTTAACGTCGGTTTCTGCATCTTGGCGCATGGCGTTAAACTGTGTTTGCACCAGATCTGCTTCATACAAATCAAACTCGCCCAAGTTATAGTTTCTTGTGGTTGAGGTAAACTCAGCTTCATGCAGCGTAAAACGTAGGTCAGTTTTTTGATGCGGCGTCCAAGTCACGGCATTACTTGAGCTCAATAGCACACCAATTTGAAATGGTTGCGCTGTTACCCATGCGTCAGCTCTTTCGTCATAGTCGCCTAATGTGGCCACTTCAACTTCATAGTTCGGATCATCAGACATCAGCACAATACAGTATTCAACACCACGCTCTAACAGCACGGGGTCAAAGGTAATGCGTGTTGCAGTGTTGTTTTGTGTGGTGATCGTATGAGCTTCAACACGTGTGCGACGTAATACAGTTTGTGTCGGAATGCCGTTTTCTGTCGTGCGTATGTCCACAGTTAGTGCGGTTTCACCTATTTTGGTAAACCAGACATCGGCTGCGGCTAGATACAATGTACGATCAAAAGTAAATGTTTGTGCTAATGGGTCGTAGCGCGTAATTTGTGTTAGTGATGTGGTGATCACATCTTGTACTTGGGTAACCTCAGCTTGCCCGTGTCCGGTAAAGGTCGTCGCTGCGCTGCTATTTTTGTTACCTTCCACTGTTACATCATAGGTACCCGCGGGCACATTTGATGGAATTTGGAATGAGCCGCGTACAGCCCCGTTGTGATCTGCTATCAATGTGTTAGACATGTCTCATTCTCTCTTTATTAGCCTAAGTTGCCATGGTTTGTGTGGCTGATAACCTCAGCACGGTTTTGTTGGCTAAATGAACCCAGACCCCATGAACAAGGACGTCTAAATACCGCTAGGCGGGAGTCCTTACTTAAATCAATCAGATATTTAGATGACGCTTTTAGCTCACTTTCTCCAGCCTCGCTAGTCCAACATTCAATGATGTCACCTTGACGGCGCACGCGGACTAACATCCCTTCAGGGAATGCTGACCAAGCCGCCCCATTATTGTTACGCACATCGGTATTTTTTGAGCGAGAAATCTCAGTGGCATCGGCTGAGCGATAATCTTTAATAATGGCCCAGCGCAAATCGTTCTCGCCTTTGTCTTGGTTTCGAACAGCACTGAGGGTATGCTCTTTACCGTCAACTTTGATCCGAGCAATAACGATACCCATGCGGTCATTGTCGTTATCAAGGCCTGTGAAACGGGCGGTTACATCAAAGTTATCAAATGTATTGGTTGAAAGCAGCATTGCCCAAGAGGTTGAATTAAATCGATATTGAAGATGGCCGTTCGATACAGACCACGCAGAACTTTCATTACCAACTTGCCCATTAGTAGAAGGGTTGCTGCGCTCCCAGTTAAGGATTGCATGCTGTGCGCCTTCAAACAGTGGGCGTGTATCTAATCGTCTGTTGTCGCCAATTAGCAGTGTTTTGTCAACCGCTGGGAGGCCGTATTCACCAACAGAATCTGTTACATCTTTGCTCCCAAAGCGAATATTTCTTACCGCTTCACCTGGCTTAAAGCCTTGCAGGTCAAAGCTAACGCGCAGACTACGTAAGTTAGGCAAATCTTCTACACGCATGGTCGTGGATGAGCTCACATTTCGAGAATTAGTGACTGTGGCAACACTACCACTACCAAAACGCTGTCTGAAATCAGAGGCGCGCATACGTTGACGCGACGCAATGACGGTACGGCTAATGGAAGTTCTTAGGTTTGTTTGTACTGTCCAATTATCGATCGCCGGAGAAATTGTCAGCTTCGGTGGAATTGGGTCAAATGCCGCATATGGATTGACCTTCATGGCCCCTGTACTGGCATTTTGAGAGACAATTTCTTTTAAAGTATACGGTAAGCAGGCTAGACCCTGTGGTGCATCTTCTTGGCTGATTGACTTGGTATCTATGGTATTGACATCAAATGCCAAGGTGAGCTCTTGGTTCTGTGCATCGACCATTGCGGTTTGTGTAGCGCCACCATCACGATAGTCATCGCTGATGAATGGGTCAACAAACATACCTTTTGTAGTACGTGGATCGTCCGAGTTCGCAAGGCGTTCAACGCGCTCAACAGCCAACATATCAAACAGTTGTGAAATATGGTTGCGCATTTCGTTTAATTCGGACGCTTTGAGTGCCACCACGCCTGAGTCTTCGATCTGAGGGTTAACTCCCGCAGTCCAATGGTGGCGAATTTCAGCAAGCTGTAGGGCGCCGGCCGGTACTGCTGGGGTAGTCAATGAACGAGTGTCCCCTTTGCCTTTAACGCGTTCTATTTGCCCTGTGCGATTTAAGATAACCAAGTCTTTTCTTGGTAGCAGCGTTTCATAACTGACTAAGAAATGGGAATCTTCGACCGCATCTTGCAATGTAAAACCGGCTGCACTGATGTCGTTGGTGGGCACTGTTTCTGTTTTGGTAAATTGGACTTCGATGAAATAGTGCGCATCCATCGTAGGCGCTTGAGTTCCACTTCTAGACCAGTCTATAAAAGATCCAGATATGTCAAAGTGTACGCCTTCACGGTATTGTCGGCCGTCACCATATACGGCGATTATTTTAGTAGGGTTTTCTACAACAAAGTCACGTGTAGCGCTAAATTGGCCTCTTAGCACTCGGAATACTTGCTGTTTGGTGTAATCAACCCTAATAGGCTTATCAGTTGCAACGGGTTGCTCAAAAAGAGATACACCCATAATTCCCTTAGCATCAGGCTTAAATGTATGTCGCTCGGCAGCAACCGGCGCGGTATCAGGGTCAAAGTACTCTTTTATCTCAACGGTTTTATGTTGTTTTATTTCTGTGCCGTCGATATGGGCTTTGCCTTCAGAAACTTGAATAACATAAGAACTATCGTCGGTTTCGGTTATTGTTGCTTTTAGACCATTGACCACATAAGAGCCATTAGCATCTCTGTCATAACGAACAATGGCGCTAGACACTGGCTCTTGTACAATTTCACCTTTTACAACCGTTTTGAGATAACCATCTTCGACAACATGAATTTCATAGTAACGTGTGCCAGCGCTTTGATGGCGAGTGCCCCATTTTAGCGTTTTCTCTTGTGTGTCTGTATCGGTTGAGAGCCAAACACCCACTCCCATCACGCCACTCAAAGGTATGATAACTTCGCCCGCAGGCACCGTGTAAAGTACGCCCTTGTGGTAAAAACGCGCTGAATCTACTTTGCATCGTCCTGTTGCACGATCAATATACATAGAGCCACCACTGGCAAGCTGACCATCCACTAGGATAGTTTCACCCAGCGCTTTAATTTGATCGGTGAGCGTGCCGAATAATTCTTGGTGAGCGGTTGCATCGGTGTTATGTTCTTCAATCGAGCGATGGCCTGTGTATTTAAATTCAAATACTTGTGATGCTTGAATATTGGCAAGCGTGACGTGCATGCGCAGCGTGATAGAGCCATCTTTAAAATAAGTGACGTTATCGCTTGGGTGACCGATCGCCAGCAAAAACTCCGACCCTTCGTCTGGATTTTCACCGAACAGGTAAATCTCTTTGATGTGCTGATCTGTTTCGGTTACCTGTGGAGGTATTGTACAAACAAACTGAATGGTATTTTCAGAAACCACAGTTTGATCTGTGATGTGTGCGTCATACCAAGTGACATTTGTATCAGTTCGCTTTGCACTCAACTCCCCGTCTTGTGCCGAAATACCAAACCGTGTTGGGAAAATCGACCAGCCCTGGTTCGATGATGCCTTTACAGCTTCGGCAAGACCTTTATTGGTCACAATGCCTGTTATAGCCATGGAATAATCCCCTCAATTTTCATTTTGGTGGCGTTTGGGATAGGCCACCTACAAGTCTCAAGACATAAGTCTGTGTTAATACTACCACTGTTGTACAATGTGGCGCTAGCGTAAAGCGAAAAGGAGTGAAAAAAGAATATAGACTGTTACTCTTGCTTCAAACCAATTAGCGAATTTGTCTCAGTGCTACCATGTGTTATCGTCATGATTTTATGTACGTACCATAGAATCTAACATGTTAATTCTGATGCTTTTTATTCATTCACAATACATGATTCGGCTAGTCTGGCGGCACACTGTGTATGTTACCCGAAAACTCTCGGTCCAATTGTCCGACTATCATGCACATTAAAGGTGAAGGTAAAGAGCTTCTAAGTGTCTGTGCTACTATGCCTTTTGTGCCTACGATGTTGGCATTAAGTGTGACTGTAAGGGTTTGCTCCTGTTCTCTTTCTTTCGTGTAGCCAAGCAAATCTTGATGAACCAAGCCAACCACACTGGTAACGATAGGGCTGACAGTGTAGCCATAAAATTGACTGAGTCCGACACCTGCCATGCCAAACAACACGCTTGTTGATGTGGCACCTGGAATTTCTCGGTCTGTGAGCACGTTGACGGCTGTGTTAATTTCTGTACTTACTGAGCAAGTATACTCTTGTACAATACTCGTCATGGTGGCTAAGTACTCACGCTCCAATAGACCTCTGACATCTAGCATCACTGGAGAGGCGACACTTCCTTCGAGCGTATGATTTGCGCGATAATGCACCCCCAACACCAGTGGTGATTGTACTGTCCCATCGAGGGTTTGATGAGGTAGAATGTTGTATGCGGTGCGTAGTTTTTCATCAACAAAATTGATGAGTAGTGCAAAGTCACTCATCACTGGGTAAACGTATTGACGCAAAAAGAGTCTCAGTGCTTGCAGTGCATTGCCTGTCAACTTATCGTTGCTTTTGGTCAGATCGACTTCCACGCGATAGGTCATTTCATCAGCGGTTTCGCCTGTCGGATCATCTTCCCACCACTCAAACAGTTGTACGTATTCTTTAAGCTCAAGCAAATCGAGCATCAGCTCAACCCCTTTTCTGGAGCCTTTTAGCTGGTGAATGGCCGTTAAAAATGAGCGCACCAGTGCTACATCTAGAGGACTCATGTTCAACGCATCGGTGAGATATTGATACCCGAACTCAGAAATAATTTGACTGTTTCGGTTGCGACTTAGGTCAAGGTCTTCTTGGGTGTATTTTTTGCCTTGAATAACCCACTCAAACCCTTCGGCAGCTGATTGAATTCGGTACTTAAAACCCGGTTCTAACGCATACAAATCGGAGTTTCGTAAGTCGTTGAATTGGTATACTAAGCCCAGTGTCTCGCATTTGATGGAATCAATTGGAACTGGATGGCCATGAGACAAACCCAAATACTCAAAACGTACAGGTGCAGCACACTTTATTTCATATAGGGCATTTTCTTCGAAATAGCCCTCTTTCATGTTGCGTTGTAACGGTGTAATTTGCTTGATGTATTCGACTGCCTCATCGGCAACGATGTGGCTGATGGGCTCTAGTGATAGTGCTTGTGCGATGAATTGATGTGTACCTGTGCCAAAACTCAATTCAGCGACTTGTCGTTTAATCAGCGGTTCATCCATGTACACACTGGGTTCAATGATGGTGTCGTTTGGGTAACCTGTGATTTGAAATATGTCTGAGGCAGGTTGTTTGGCTAGCACTAAGTAAGTGGCGTACTTATCCCTAATTGCTTCCAAATGTTCTTGAACATTGTTTGTCCGCTCAAAATAGATATGTTCTAGGGCGTCGATCACGTCTTTAAATAGCGGCTTATTTCGCAGCTTTTCCGGTACTAACCCTTGAATATCAATAAAAGAATTTTGCATCTCACTCTCCATATGCACTAACGCTGAGCGGGACCTGAAGTCGCTTCAAAGCTTTTACTTGAGTCATATAGCGACACACGTGGCATGAATTTGAAATACTCACTCCAAGCAATGTTAAGTGGTTGCCATTGCTCCAGTTCTTCATCGCTGATATCGGGGGCTGGGAGCACCTCTATGCGCACGGCCTTGGCGTAAGGGAGATCAGCTAGAATGGCACTTTCTACGTCAAAAGAATCTAGCTTTAGACCTAAGCGGTTTTCAAATTGAGCCAAAGATTGGAGCACATCGATATCAATCGAAGAGGGGAGTTGATTACCTTTTTTAGGGATGATCTGTACTTCTAAGATCACTTCTACAACACGACCACTTACCAATACTGGCGGTGTTACACCCATCGGGCGATTTTCTTCCGGTGCGACCTGTGCTATTACGTTTTCTTTTTCTGCTTCGGTGAGAGGCTGCTCGGTGTCAATAATGTAGGCGATCATTTGCTTTGCTGAATCTAAATCTTTAGCTCGTACATCTATGGCATTTGGGAGCACTTCAGTGATGCGCTTCATATAGTCGTGACGGCCTCTTATCACACGCCCGGTTTCGTGGCGAAGCGGGCCTTTTACCTGTATCTCGCCGACGGTATCTGGAGCTTGATAGCGACTCGCGATCGCCACGTTCTCTAACGTGCCGACTTCTAGGTTAATATTGGTCAACTGCACGCGCTTGTTTTCATGCAGTTGAATATACAGTAGTGACAATTCATATCCGGCCCTGAACTTATCGGTATCTGCTAGGTAGTCATTAATAGCCATTACATCAATGGAACCCACCGTGTTGGTGATACAAACATATTTGCCATTGATCAGATCTATGACATCTTCACTGTGCGGCACGGCTTTATTGTTGAGCTTTAATTCAAAGTGCTCGCTGACATTTTCTTCTGTAAATCTAAATACTTGCGGTTTAGAGGTAGGCAATATGATAGATGTTGTGGCAAGTTGTCCAATGGCAACATCGATTTGTGTCGGTAGTGCATTTTCACTGTTTGGCGGAGAAATCGTATAATCTCCCAATGAGAGTAAATCATATACGCCAGACTCATCTTCGTATTCACCGACTTTGTCGAACTTTTTGATAGTGGTGACACTTGAGGTGTAAATGGATAAACGCAGGCTCACGTTGCTACCACGATATGCAGAGTAGCCAAGAGGCCCCGCGATTGCGCGAGCTGAGCTTTCTAAATGAGTTTCGTGTAGGTATGCTTCTCGTCGATTTGCAAGTGCAGAATATGTGGTAAATGAACCGACTGCAGAGAGTAATTCTAGAATAATTTGCCCGGTACCAAATTTGTAAAAGTCGCGCCAAGCACCATCGGTTTCGGAGTATTTTTCTTCTAATTTGCCGGTGAGATCGTTCAGTATTTGTTCGTAGCTGAACGAGTCAGGCTGGATCAAGTCTTGTGACATGGGGCATTACCTCGTATTAATCTTTGGTCTGCAGTTTTTTTGTGAAGGTAAAGGTTCTATCACCTAAGCCTTTGATACTATAAAGTAAGTTCACAGAGTAAATATGCTCGTCAGGTATCATCTCCACGTTTAAAGACATGATAACGACGCGTGGTTCAAACTGGGTGATGGCATTATTCAGCCTGTGTTGAATATTAAAAGCAATCTCGTCATCCATTATTTCAAACAATAGATGTTCAATATCCATCCCGTATTCTGGATGGAATACGCGCTCACCGAGACGTGTATTAAATAGGTTATTTAATGCTTGCTGTACGGACTCTTCGTCAGAGACGAGATGTTCAGTAAACATATCACATTGATTAACGTCACTATATAACGCCATTTAAAAACTCCAATATCTAGTCTCATTAGAAGCACATTGTACAATTTATCTGATTGGCGCGTTTATCTAGGCCGTTTTGACTTTACTGGCACCTGACACTATGACGCCAATATTACACCCTGTCACCAAGTCAGTGATCCGAGCATCATTTTTTTTCTCAGCCCTAGTAAACCCTGACGCTGTGACAATAACGCCCTTGTGACCACATGAAGATGAGGTAATATCGCCGAACCGTGCTTTTGGTTTACCCTGTGCAATGACGGTCTTTGCGCCTCGGCGTAAAATTGTCCCTGTCATTGGAATGGGGGTTGGGTGACATACACAAATGCCAACCCACCTGTCACCTAGTCGCGCGTTGTTTAGTGCTGGTAATACCATAATAAACCTCTCGTAGCGGAAAGTTAATAATATTGTACAATAATCACTGAGCGTCTACTCTGGAAATCAACTCAAACTGAATTTCTTGGCCAAATGTAATTAAGCCAAGCTCAAGCTCTGCAAACTCGGCTCTGTCAAAATGGAGTTGATCCCACGGTGTGTCAGTGTTTACCTCTCTTGCCAGCACGCTGAAGCCTGAGTCATCGCTGATGAGTTTCAGCTCTACTCCTTCTATTTCTGACCAAGTTTGAAACGATTGGCCGCTGCTATTATCTTCCAAAGGTACGTAGTCGGTTGGTGTGTTGAAGGTGACTTGATCAACAGCCACACTCATTACGCCGCCAATGCCTCTTTTAACAATACTGATCAGTTGTTCCTCATGGTCATAGCCTAGGCAAAAACCGGCAGCGTATCGATGCAGCGCCGTGCTTTTTAGATGCACGGTTAAACTCCCTCGCCAATCTGGATCGTTAATATCATTATACAAATAGTATCCGCGCCGATAGTAGCTCGAATCACTCAGCACCACTTCGTTTTCGCCGAGCCACTGCCATTCACCACGCAAAGCGCGCCAGCTATGAGATGAAAAGTCCACTGACGGGATTGGCTCGTTAGGCTGCACCGAGTTGTTAGCGACAAAGCGTTCAATCTCGGTCTCTAGTTTTTGCTGTGCAGGCCCACTAAGCGCTTGCTTTGATTCAATCAATCGCTCTGAGAGTTGAGAGGCATGTCTTGCCTTATTGGTGGCCCAGAGTCCAATGTCTTCATCGTCAATTGAACCGTCTTCAAGTCCTGCTTGGAGTTGCTGAATATTAAAATAATTTTGCTTTATGTCTTGACTGTAGGTGGCCACAGCAGTGAAGCAGTGCTCAAATGGAGAATTAGGCTCCGTGAGCTGGCCTATTTCCATCATTAGTTGCGCTAAATGCTGCATGGCGGTTGACAGCAACTCATTGACTATTTTTGCAAAATAGAGCAGCTCTTGAGCGATATTTTTTAATGAATACAAAGTATTACGAATGTTCGCGAGCTGCGAAGCAATAGCATTACAATCAGACAGTTGGGTAAGTTCGAAAAGCGGCGCCCGTAGTGGCTCGAAATACTCCCCGTTGGCAATTGAAGCAAATAAGCGGCTCATTCCGCCAATCGTTTGATAAAGAAATTCGTCATTGGATACCTCTACCGCGCGTCCATTGGTGCTCATGGCAGTGTAAAATGTGCCCAATTGGCGCATTTGCGACTTCATGTCGTTGCTGATTGTATTAATATCTGCGATGAGCTGCTGTCGTGTGTTGACAATACTGATGTCACAAAGCGTTTGTAAATCTGGATGGGCGTTCAACACTTGTGTGCTTAGCTCATTTAAGCGCTGGCTGATGCCATCAGGTAGCTGATCCGTCATAGTCGTTTCTCAAGTCTCATTTAAAAAGCGTAATTATGCTAACATCGATTTTGCTCGCGTATGAGCAGCTTAATTATATATTGTACAATAGTGAGAAGGGAGGATAAATCCTCATTTCATTAGTTCTCAGTAATTTTTGGTGCCTTCAATGCGATTTGTGTGCCTGCATTGTGTGTTTCTGTTTTGCCTGTTTTGTAGCTAAGATTTTTGCCAACTTTATAGTTTGCATTTTGTGCTATGCGATAATCGAGGTTCTTACCCACGTTCATAAAGAGATCTTTATCTATGACCCAGTCCATCGAGCCTGTTACGTGCCAGCCCCGTTTGGTTTTAGCAAGACTCGATGAGCCGCTGCCACCTTCAAGTAGCATAAATCCGGTATTACTCACATTAGCTGCGTTGACTTCACTGAGCATGTGGACACCCTTGAGAGACAGTGCCTTACCGAATTTATCTTTACCGATAGTGCCCATCGCTGCAGAAACGCTACCTTTACCTGAAAAAATATTGCCAGAACCTTGATAGTGGCCACCACTGATAGTGAGATCGCCGCCCACGGTATTACCTTGTAAAGTAGTGTTTGCACCATCAGCAACGCTAATGTTTTTTCCTACGTTGACACCACTCATTGTTAACGAGGAGGTTTTGGATGCGGTTAATGACTGGCTTAAAGATCCGCCCTCTATGTTCAAGCTGCCTTGGTTGAGTAAAATATCAGTATCTGAGCTGGTTATATTTACCATCGATAGCGCGCTTGAGCACTTGGTTAGGTTTAGGGCATTGGTGTCACCTTGCACTTTACCGCCGTCAATGCGCACAATGCTCTCTGTTATTGTGTACGCTACTTTTTGGCTTTTTACGTCGCTATTGTAACTCAACAAGGAACTGTTGTTGGATAATATGATTGCAGTGTCGCTCCCTGAAGCTTCCAAATTGGCATTGTGTAGCTCTACTTTACAGGCTGTCCCATCGATAATGCTTTGGGTCGCTTTTATCGAAGCATGCTGCACCTGCAACACTCCGTTTTTACCCGATAACACATTACTGGCGCTGCATTGCGTGTTGTGACCGATATACACTTTGCTATCGTCACAGCCTGACATGATGCCACTATCGGCTGATGAGTTAACTTTGATAGTAGAATTGATCGCCGACAACACTGGACCTTGCAGATCTTTAAAGAGCCATTTATCGACTTCTAAATTACTTGAATGCAGTGTAATGGCAACTTGGTTGGCGGACTTGGCAACAGTTGCACCCGCATTTATCTTTGCGCCATGATGTTGGGATAATATATGGCTACAGTTGTTGAACAATATCGCTTGGCTATTGTTCATAGTGAGGTCAGTACCATGGAATTGAAAGCGACAGTGTTTTGAGTTTTTGGCAAAAAATGTCCCCACAGGCAGTACTTTGGCATGAGGTCCCATGGAAAAGCTCATGGTAATGTGCTCACAATCCAATACATTATGCTCTGTGATCCAATCCTTAGTTTGTAACATAGTGACGGCCCCAAAGCGGCATTTAGACATGTTGCCGTTCCAACTAGACAGGCCATTTAAACTGATAAAAAAGTGCTCGCTGTCTTTGATGTTTTCTAATGTGCTATCAATGAAAATAAAGCGGATCTTTGCATCAGGACTTTGGTTTTTCATTTTCCCTTGAATAGCGGCAATAGAGCTATTACGCAAAATAATAGTTGCCGGCGTTTCATAATTTAATGATTGTATTGTACAACCATTGAGTTGATAGGTGCCGTCTTTATCTATATTTAAATTACCGGCTTTACCGTGCAAACTGAAAGTTGGGTATTTAAGTGAACGCTCAGTTGCAAATATGGGAGCTGAGCTTTGTTGTTCGTTAAATATTCCTGTTGTCAGATGATCAATGGCGTTACCTGTTTCAAGCTGTGCAGGCTTGAGATCGGCAGGGTAGGGATTGTTGTCAATGACACCCGCTTCTACATCCTTACGATGCAGTATTCTGTTGGGATGTGTCATGATTTATCTCCTTTTGGATTGCCTTGACCTATGATTTGATTGATTATATTTTCAAAACCAATGCCATTTTGTGCCGTTGCGACATCCACTCCGTTGCTTGCTAGCAATGAAATAGCATCCGCACTGTTGATCATCAAAGAAGGTGTATTAAGAAAGATACCGCTTTTAGTTATAGTGAGTTCAACCCCCGCAAAGCTTGCATAAAGCTTTTGGTTTTCTCTATCAAACTCAACTAAGGTGCCATGTGGATCGCTGAGTAAAGTGACACTGCGTTCATTATCGTTAAATGTCTGACTGCCATCTTGCTGACGCGACTCCTTAAATGATAGACCTGGTGCGTGACTGGTAATAGATTTATTGCCATGAGCATCTGCTTCGCCATATCGGTGAGGATACTCGCTTTGAAAATCCGTTGGGCGCGTTTGGCGGTTACTGACGCGCCAACGGTATACCGGGTGGTAGATACTCTTTTCTGGAAATTCAACTAATACCGTAGAGTGTAGCTCTGGTACATACATGCTGCTGCCAAACGCATTATTGCCAAGGTGTGCGGGTAATTGAGGATAGCACCAAGGTAAATCATCGATATCGATAAACTTGCTATCCATGAGGCCTTCAATAGAAACTTTGACTCTACCTAACATTCTGGGGTCTTTTACATCAACCACAGTCCCTTCGTATTGGCGTTGAAGGGCATTTCTCGGACGTAGCCAATCAGATTGTTTTATTAGCCCCATCAGCGTATCTCTCCAGCAATATCTTCATGAGTTTCACGGCTAAGCTCAACGGTCGTGACGATGTGATTGTTGGCAAATTTGCGACTTAGTTTACTGATAATATATAAACCTGTGTGGGTCTCGTCAGTGGCAGCATTGGTGCTGTCTGGCTCTAAGAAAGAGACAAGATCCAGTACGCGCATCTGTGGATGTAGTTGATCAGAATACGAAAGCGTTACGGTGACGGTACTAAATAGCGCCAGCGATGTGATGTTTTGTTGATGTGCATGCCAGTATTTGGGGTGCACATTGTCGTTCAGCCATTGCGGTGTGCCGCGCCTACCATCGATATCTGAGCGTCGCGGAAATAAATTTGATTTGGTGAGCTTTGGAGTAGGCATTTCGAGTAACTCCTCGTATTCACCCAAGTCCCTATCAGTGATGTCTACTCGATTGCCATAACCTAACCAATGGTTGATAAAACCACTATTGGTATTGATTGTATATTCACCGCTATACCAAATGTTTTTGTCGTCTGCATTGTCCTTCACGTTTGGTAAAAACGCCCAATTAGGCTGTGCTTTGCTGACCAAGGTTTTTAAATCTCGAATACGAAAATCTCCGTTGGTACAAGGAGCAAGCATGAGCATAGAGTCTGGTAAGTTAGCATGAAGCCAGATGTCAGAAATAAATTTTTTATCGGTATCATTTGGTTGCAACCAAACTTGTCGGTCTTGTGACTTAGCGAGATTGCTATCTACCTTTTTGAAATGCGTGTTGGCAATCGTGGTAATTGCTTCTATTGCCGATTTTTCTTTTAGCGCCCTTTGGCGATGCTCTGCCAAATAGGACATTGCCGCATAAATTCCGGTAAATTTAATAAGGTAGTGGCTCGCAATGCGCTTTACCATGACGTTAGTGACTTGAAATGACGTCACAACCCCATCACTGTCATCTTCGTTGCGACGAAACATGACATTGAGTCTATTACCTTCGTGAAACAAAGCCCTGACTTTTTTATCACGACAGATCAGCGTTGCGCTGATTGTTGGTAAGGCGGTACCTACGGTCTCTATCATCTCAATTTCTTGGATATCTAGGTTACCTTGAGAATCGGCCAAAGATACACCGCCAATTTCGAGGTTTAACTCGTATTGACCTTCAATTTTCAACATACTTATCAAGTCTCATTAGGTGCTGGAAAACCAACTGTGTGAATTAATTCGTCTGTATGCTAGCTTACTGCGTTGAATAAGGATAGTAATTTATATTGTACAATAGTTGTTGCCAAGGATCACCTGTTTCAGCTTTATTATGTCAGTGAATAATAATTGTGTTTGGTGTCGACCTTGATGTTAACAGGTATAACAGAGAGCGGCTCAACAAGGGCTTTTCTCTGCTGTTTTTTATTATAATCCGATATTAAAAGCGAGGCAGTTTCTGACTATCGCTTGGCCTTTTTTACCGACAGATGGTTGATAATGTCGGATAAATGTTTGCGCTACTTTTTTCAAAAAGTGATTTTGCAAATCATTCTCTGGTAGCCACTTTGCTATGGGTACTATGTTTCCCTGTGCATTATCTTTATAAAGTAAAATAATGGCAGATGAAGCGAGACCATGCTGATCGCACACAAACTCACTCAGATGTTGTTCATGGTTTGTCACAAGCGCTACTTTGTAACGTGTGTTAACAATGTTAGGAGCGCCATTAAACGCGGTTAATATATTGAATAATAGCGCCTCATAGTCTTTTAAAAAGCGCTCCTGAATAAGACCTTTTAAGGCTCGTGTATAAGTCACATTCGTGTGCTGTAAACTAGAGTCAAGCTGTGATTGGCTGTCACGTTTAATGGTCGAGATAGGAAACACGTTGTGGTGGTTGTTAACCTTTAGGGTAGCGTGCTGACCAGCGAGACTTGTTAGCATACTTGATGTATTAAGATAATCTGATTTATACATAGAGATTGTACTCCTTTCTCAGAGTTGTTTTATTTCACCAACTAGAGCGCTACATCTCGGTTTGGCGCACCAGTTGGTAGCAAGTGGAAGCCTATATGAAAAAAAGTTAAAGAATCCATGATTTTTGAACTTTTTTAATTGAAACATAGTGTTGGGCTTTCCATTTACTTATGTTACGTGTATTCTTCGACGCGTACATGGTAAACCTGTTTTCTTTGGTCTTGTGTTTTTTAGAACGAAGAGTGTGAGCAGTTGCTGACCTCTTTGAGACATATAGTATGTCCTCTAGTTCAGATAAATAAGGCTACAGAGATAGATTCAGTTATGTTAATCTACCTATGTTAATTAGAGTTAGCTTAAATGTTATCCTATTTATTGAGCTGAAGGTGTGCTGAGTGTAAGCATTGGAACGCTAGTAGTGGTTTTTATATACTGGAGAGCCTTTTGAAGTACCAATTCACAGGGGATGATTTATGGAGACTCCGAAAGTGGATGCGTTTGACGCAGGCTCAAATGGCTGATCTAGTCGGTATCTCTAAAAATCATTACTGGACCCTAGAAAATTCAATTACTGAGACTGTCGATCATAAGTACGTAGGTATTTGGTTAAAGCAGGCTGGGCTAATTAAGCACAGTTGGTGGCAACCCTTTTTGGAATTAAAAGAGTCAATTGGTGAGCGGCCGATCCGTGCGCGTAAAAAAGACAACACGCTGTGACCGCCTTATTCATAAATAATGTTGTACAAAAACCAAATTAACCCCGCTTTTACCTGTGCTATTGTGGTTCGATATATTAGGCATATGTGTTTTATTTAATTTATTTGACTTGTAACCTTAAGAATATTTTGATGGCTAAGAATATACGTAAACAGCTTAAAATAATTGTTTGTTATGATACTCTTAAAAACGTGTCTGGTGGTAGTGGTGGTGATCAACTTCCAAAGGAAGTTAGCGCGAATTCAACTCCGAAGTGCACCACTCGCTAAATTAAGCTGCTTTACGTACTTTGCGTAATTTATTGAATACAACAGCAGGCTGTTTATACCCTAAACACTTTCTCGGTCTGGCATTTAATGC